>NZ_JBISCA010000004.1:401627-442937 GCF_046635825.1 Modestobacter sp. SSW1-42
GCTGGTCGAGCTGCCCGAGGTCGGACCGTCGGACGTCGGGCCGTCGGACGTCGAGGCCCCCGCGGTCGAGTCGTCGGCGATCGATCCGTCTGACGCCGCGCCGTCCCACGCCGGCCCGGTGGAGGCCGCGTGGCTGGACGGGGCCGCGGCGCCGGAGCTCCCGTCCCCGGCGGACGACGTCCCGGCGGACGACGTCCCGCCGGAGGACCCCGAGGCGGCCGCCCGCCGCGCCGCCGCCGCTGCCCAGGCCGCCGCCGACCTGGCCACGATCAAGGAGTGGGCGGCCCAGCGAGCCGCAGCGCAGGCCGCCGAGGAGCAGGCCGCGGCCGAGGAGCAGGCCGCGGCCGACCAGGCGGTCCCGGACGAGGCCGAGGTCGCACGGCTCGCCGCCGCGCAGGCCGCCGCCGACCTGGCCGCCGTCCGCGAGTGGGCCGCCCAGCGGGCGGCCGAGGAGCAGGCCGCCGCCGACCGGGCGGCCGCCGAGCGCGCCGAGAGCGAGAGCGCCGAGAGCGAGCGCGCCGAGACCGCGCGGCTGGCCGCCGAGCGTGCCGCCGAGGTGCAGGCGGAGTCCGAGCGCGCTGCCGCAGCCGCCCGGGTGGCCGCCGAGCGGGCAGCCGTCGCCCAGCAGGCCGCCGACCGGATGGCCGCCGAGCGCGCCGCCGCCGACCAGCAGGCGGCAGAGCAGGCGGCGGCAGAGCAGGCGGCAGCCGAGCAGGCATCGGCCGACCGGGCGGCAGTCGAGCTGGCCGCCACCCGCCGGGCGCAGGAGGCGGCCCGACCCGCGTCCGGGGCCACTGCGGCTCCCGCCCGGGGTCGTCGCCGGGCCGCGGCGGGCCGGGGCAGGCGGCGGGTGAGGGTCCTCGTCGCCTCGCTGCTCGCCCTGGTCCTCGTGGCGGCCGGCGTGGTGCTGGCGCTCGACCTCACCGGCGGCCGGGGTGGTGACCCCGCGACGCCGGAGGCCGAGCCGGTGGCCGACGCGGTCCTGCCCGAGCTCACCGGACCGCAGCCGGTCCTCGCCGGCCTCGCCACCACCGCGCCGGTGCCCGACCCGGGCGTCCTGGCCGCCACGCTCGCGCCGCTGCTCGACGCTCCGGCGCTGGGCAGCGGGCTCTCCGCCCAGGTCGTCGACGTCGCCACCGGCCAGGTGCTGCTCGACCGCGACGCCGCCGACCCCGGCACCCCGGCCTCGACGAACAAGCTGCTCACCTCGGTGGCCGTGCTGACCACCCTCGACCCGACCGCCACCCTGCCCACCACGGTGGTGGCCGGCAGCGCCCCCGGTGAGGTCGTGCTGGTCGGAGGCGGTGACCCGACCCTGTCGACCACCGCCCCCTCGACCGACTACCCGGGCGCGGCCACCGTCGCCGACCTCGCCGACCAGGTCCGGTCCGCCCTGGGCGGCACCCCGCTCACCCGGGTCGTGGTCGACGGCTCGCTGTTCACCGGGCCGCAGACCGCGCCGGGCTGGGGCCCGGGTGACGCGCCCTCCACCTACGCCGCGCCGGTCACCGCGGTCGCCGTCGACGGCGGGCGCGTCCGGCCGGGCCGCGACCCGCGCAGCGGGCAGCCGGACACCGACGCCGGCGCCGCCCTGGCCGCGGCCCTCGGCGCGCCCGGCGTCCCCGTCGAGCCCGGCGTCGCCCCGGCCGGCGCCCGCACGCTGGGCCGGGTGGAGTCGGCGCCGGTCGCGCGGCTGGTGGAGCAGGCGCTGACCGCCTCGGACAACCTGCTCGCCGAGACGCTGGCCCGCCAGGTGGCCCTGGCCCGCGGTCTGCCGGGCAGCTTCGAGGGCGGCGCCCAGGCCGTCACCGCCGCGCTCGCCGAGGCCGGCCTGGACACGACCGGGGTCTCGCTCGCCGACGGCAGCGGGCTCTCCGGTGACGACCGGGTGCCGGCCCGGTTGCTCGTCGCCGTGCTCCGCGGGGCCGCCGACGGCAGCATCGACGGCGCCGACGCCGTCCTCTCCGGGCTCCCGGTCGCCGGCTACGACGGCACCCTGGCCGAGCGCTCCGCCGACGGGAGCGGGGTGCCCGCCGCCGTGCGCGCCAAGACCGGCACCCTCGGCGGCGTCAACGACCTCGCCGGCACCGTGCTCACCGCCGACGGCCGCCTCCTCGCCTTCGCCGTCCTCGCCGACGGCACCACCGGTGGCCTGGTCGCCAGCGAGGCGGCGCTGGACCGGGTGGCGGCCGCCCTGGCCGGCTGCGGCTGCCGCTGACGAGGGGCCGGGGCCCGGGCCGATGAGTACGGTCGGGACATGAGCCGCCCCTCGTCCCTGGTCGACTGGGCCCTCGCCGGCCGCACCGCCCGGCGCCTGGTGAAGCCCGGTCCGCCCACCTCGCGCGAGGAGGCCGCCGCCGTCGTCGCCGAGCTGCACCGCGCCGCCGCCACCGCCGTCGCGCACGTCGAGGGGCTCACCGGGCTGCGCCCGCTGCCCGGTGGGCCCGTGCCGACCGTCGCCGTGGTCGACCGGCCCGGCTGGGTCGACGCCAACACCGCGGGCATGAGCGCCCTGCTCGACCCGCTGGCCGCCGGCATCCAGGCCGCGACCGGCAAGACCCCCGGCGCGCTGGCCACCGCCGTCGGCTCGCGGGTCACCGGCGCCCAGGCCGGCGCCGTCCTGGCCTTCCTCTGCTCCCGCGTGCTGGGGCAGTACGAGGTGTTCGGCAGCGGCGGCCGGCTGCTGCTGGTGGCGCCCAACATCGTCGAGACCGAGCGCCGGCTCGGCGTCGACCCCGCCGACTTCCGGCTCTGGGTCTGCCTGCACGAGGTCACCCACCAGCTGCAGTTCACCGCCGTCCCCTGGCTGCGCAGCTACCTCGAGGAGCAGATGACGCTCTTCGCCGAGGCCACGGACCTGGACTCCGACGTCCTGCTCGACCGGGTGCAGGAGCTCCTGCGCAGCCTCGTCGGCGCCGTCCGCGGTGGCGGGACCGGCGACGGCCCGCAGGGGCTGATGGCGCTGGTCA
This sequence comes from Modestobacter sp. SSW1-42, assembly GCF_046635825.1. NCBI lineage: Bacteria > Bacillati > Actinomycetota > Actinomycetes > Geodermatophilales > Geodermatophilaceae > Modestobacter > Modestobacter sp. SSW1-42. The sequence continues at coordinate 404,597 of NZ_JBISCA010000004.1, forward strand.
CCCACCCCGAGCAGCGGGCCGTGCTCGACCGGGTCACCGCGGTGATGAGCCTGGTCGAGGGGCACGCCGAGTACGTCATGGACGGCGTCGGGCCGGACGTTGTCCCGTCGGTGCGCGTACTGCGCCAGCGGTTCGCCCAGCGCCGCAAGGGCCGCAGCCCGCTGGACCGCGTGCTGCGCCGGCTGCTCGGGCTGGAGCAGAAGATGCAGCAGTACGCCGACGGCCGGGTGTTCGTGGCCGGCGTCGTCGACCTGGTCGGGATGGACGGGTTCAACCAGGTCTGGGCCGGGCCGGAGAACCTCCCGTACCGCGACGAGCTCACCGACCCCGCCCGCTGGGTGACCCGCGTGCTGGAGACCCGGCCGGCCTTCCCCGGCTGACCGCACCGCCCGCCATGGTCGGACCCGACCCCGCCGTCGCCGCGCTGCGCAGCGCCGTGCGACCCGGCCTCGCCGCGACCACCGGCCCGGTGCTGGTGGCCTGCAGCGGGGGAGCGGACTCCGTCGCGCTGGCCGCGGCGCTGGCCTTCGAGGCGCCCCGCGCCGGGCGCCGGGTCGGTGCGGTGACCGTCGACCACGGGCTGCAGGCCGGCTCGGCCGAGCAGGCGCGCCGCACCGCCGAGCTGCTCCGGTCGTTGCGGCTGGACCCGGTGCTCGTGCTGCCGGTGACCGTCGGCGCCGCGGGCGGCCCGGAGGGCGCTGCCCGGGACGCGCGGGCCGCCGCGCTGTCGGCGGCCGCGCGGGACCACGCGGCGACCGTCGCGCTCGGCCACACCCTCGACGACCAGGCCGAGACGGTGCTGCTCGGGCTCGCCCGCGGCTCCGGGCCCCGGTCGGTGGCCGGCATGGTCGAGCACCGGCCGCCGTTCTGGCGCCCGCTGCTGGGCGTGCGCCGGGAGACCACCCGCGCCGCGTGCGCCGCCCAGCAGCTGCCGGTCTGGGACGACCCGTGGAACGCCGACCCGGCCTACACCCGCGTGCGGCTGCGCACCGCGGTGCTGCCGCTGCTGGAGGAGGTCCTCGGCGGCGGGGTGGCCCTGGCGCTGGGTCGCACCGCGGCCATGCTGCGTGAGGACCTCGACGCGCTGGACGCCCTGGCCGCCACCGAGCTCGACGCCCTGCAGGCCGCGGACGGCGCGCTGCCGGCCGGGCCGCTGGCCGAGCTGCCCCCCGCCCTGCGCCGGCGGGTGCTGCGCGGCTGGCTGCACCGGGCCGGGGTGCGGGACCTGCAGGCGGTGCACCTGGCCGCCGTCGACGCACTGCTCACCCGCTGGAGGGGGCAGGGCCGGGCGGACCTGCCGGGCGGTAGGGGGGTGGTCCGGGCGTCTGGCAGGCTGGAGGTGCAGCGCGGCGCCGCTCCCGGTCCCCGGACCGGACGGCGCACCGCGCGCCCCGCCCCCGCCGTCGTCCCCCCTGAGGAGCACTGAGCCCGTGACCGAGCCCGCCACCACTGCCGCGCAGGCCGCCGGACCACTGGGCCACGACCACGGCTACGGGCCCGACATCGACCACGTCCTGCTCAGCGAGGCGCAGATCCAGGAGAAGATCTCCGAGCTCGCCGCGCAGGTGGCCGTCGACTACGCCGGCCGCGAGGTGCTGCTGGTCGGCGTCCTCAAGGGCGCGGTGCTCTTCATGTCCGACTTCGCCCGCACGCTGCAGCTGCCCACGCAGATGGAGTTCATGGCGGTCTCCTCCTACGGCAGCTCGACGAGCTCCTCCGGCGTCGTCCGGATCCTCAAGGACCTCGACCGGGACATCGCCGACAAGCACGTGCTGGTGCTCGAGGACATCATCGACTCGGGGCTGACCCTGTCCTGGCTGCTGAAGAACCTGGGCAGCCGGCGGCCGGCGAGCCTGGAGGTCTGCACGCTGCTGCGCAAGCCCGACGCGGTGAAGGTCGACGTCCCGGTCCGCTACGTCGGCTTCGACATCCCCAACGAGTTCGTCGTCGGCTACGGGCTCGACTACGCCGAGCGGTACCGCGACCTGCCCTACATCGCCACGCTCAAGCCCGAGGTCTACTCCAGCTAGCGGAGGCGTCCCGCGGGCGGGGGACGGCGCGCACGCAGCTGTCTCACAGGTCACGCGGTGTACCGTCGACCCAACGACGTCGCCCTGCCGCGGGGTGCCACCCGGGGTCGTGGGCCGCGTCCTGCGACGATCAGGAGGGTCGACGGGCAAGGCCGGGCTCGCCCGGTGCCCGGACACGGTGTATGGAACGTAAGAAGATCGTCCGGAGCCCCTGGTTCTGGATCGCCATCGTGCTCCTGCTGGCCCTCGTCGGCTCCAGCTTCTTCCGCGGCAACGGTGGGTTCACCGAGGTCCCCACCTCCACTGCGCTGACCCAGCTCGCCGAGGGCAACGTCGCCAAGGCGACGATCAACGACCGGGAGCAGACGCTCGAGCTCGAGCTCCGCAACCCGGTCAACGACAGCTCCGAGGTCGTCGCCTCCTACCCGGCCGAGGCCTCCGACGACGTCTTCACCGCCGTCCGCGAGGCCTCCGACGGCGACGGACCGCTCGACTTCGACACCGAGGTCAGCCAGGACAACCTCCTGGTCAGCCTGCTGGTGAGCTTCCTGCCCTTCGTCCTGCTGCTCCTGCTGCTGTTCTGGCTGTTCAACTCCATGCAGGGCGGCGGCCGGGGCGTCGCGGCCTTCGGCAAGTCCAAGGCCAAGATGGTCAGCAAGGACACCCCGAAGACCACGTTCGCCGACGTCGCCGGCGCGGACGAGGCCATCGAGGAGCTGCACGAGATCAAGGACTTCCTGCAGAACCCGGTCAAGTACCAGGCCATCGGCGCGAAGATCCCCAAGGGCGTGCTGCTGTTCGGCCCGCCCGGGACCGGCAAGACGCTGCTGGCCCGCGCCGTCGCCGGCGAGGCCGGCGTGCCGTTCTACTCGATCTCCGGCTCGGACTTCGTCGAGATGTTCGTCGGTGTCGGCGCCAGCCGGGTCCGTGACCTGTTCACCCAGGCCAAGGAGAACGCCCCGGCGATCATCTTCATCGACGAGATCGACGCCGTCGGCCGGCAGCGCGGCGCCGGCATGGGCGGTGGGCACGACGAGCGCGAGCAGACGCTGAACCAGATGCTGGTCGAGATGGACGGCTTCGACGTCAAGGGCGGCGTCATCATGATCGCCGCCACCAACCGGCCCGACGTCCTGGACCCGGCGCTGCTGCGCCCGGGCCGCTTCGACCGGCAGATCGCCGTCGACCGCCCCGACCTGCAGGGCCGGGTCGCGGTGCTCAAGGTGCACGCCACCGGCAAGCCGCTGGCCAGCGACGTCGACCTGACCACGCTCGCCCGCCGCACCCCCGGTTTCACCGGTGCCGACCTGGCCAACGTGCTCAACGAGGCCGCGCTGCTCACCGCCCGCAACGGTGGCACGCAGATCACCGACGCCACCCTCGAGGAGGCGATCGACCGCGTGCTCTCCGGGCCGGAGCGCAAGACCCGGGCGATGAGCGAGAAGGAGAAGAAGGTCACCGCGTACCACGAGGGCGGCCACGCCCTGGTGGCGCACGCACTGCCGAACACCGACCCGGTGCACAAGGTGACGATCCTGCCGCGCGGCCGCTCGCTCGGGCACACCCTGGTGCTGCCCACCGAGGACAAGTACACCCAGACGCGCTCGGAGATGATCGACCAGCTGGCCTACATGCTCGGTGGCCGCGCCGCCGAGGAGCTCGTCTTCCACGAGCCCACCACCGGTGCCGGCAACGACATCGAGAAGGCCACCTCGGTGGCCAAGGCGATGGTCACCCAGTACGGCATGAGCGCCAAGCTCGGTGCGGTGAAGTACGGCAGCACCGACTCCGAGCCGTTCCTGGGCCGGGACATGGGCTCGCGGCCGGACTACTCCGACGCCGTCGCCGCCGACATCGACGGCGAGGTGCGCGCGCTCATCGAGACCGCGCACGACGAGGCCTGGGAGATCCTGGTCGAGTACCGCGACACCCTCGACCGGCTGGTGCTCGAGCTGCTGGAGAAGGAGACGCTGTCCCGCGAGGACATGGACCGGATCTGCGCCGGGGTGGTCAAGCGCCCGTCGATGGCCCCCTACAACGGCTTCGGCAAGCGCACCCCGTCGCAGCGCCCGCCGGTGCTCACCCCGGCCGAGCTGGCCGGTCTCAACGGTGCGACGGCCGCGTCCGCCAACGGCCACGGTGCCCCGACCGGGGACGTCGGCACCCCGGCTCCCGGCCGGTGACCGCCGGACCCGGGGGAGCAGGTCAGGGCGCGACGCCGCAGGTCGACGGCCTCGGCCAGGACCCGGTGACCGGTGACCCGGTCGCCGACCTGGCCGCGGGCCGCATCGACGCGCCCCGGATCGAGGCCGCCGTCCGCGAGATCCTGCTCGCGATCGGTGAGGACCCCGACCGTCCGGGGCTGGTCGACACCCCCGCCCGGGTCGCCCGGGCGTACGGGGAGACCTTCGCCGGCCTCTCCCAGGACCCCCGCGAGGTGCTCGCCACGACCTTCGACGAGGGCCACGACGAGCTGGTGCTGGTCCGCGACATCCCGATGTACTCGACCTGCGAGCACCACCTGGTGCCCTTCCACGGCCGGGCGCACGTCGGCTACATCCCCGGCCCCGACGGGCGGGTGACCGGGCTGTCGAAGCTGGCCCGGCTGGTCGAGGTCTACGCCCGCCGCCCGCAGGTGCAGGAGCGGATGACCCGACAGGTCGCCGACGCCCTGTTCGAGGTCCTCGCGCCCCGGGGCGTCATCGTCGTGATCGAGGCCGAGCACCTGTGCATGGCGATGCGCGGGGTGCGCAAGGCCGGGACGACCACGGTGACGTCGGCGGTGCGCGGGGCCTTCCGCGACAACGCGGTCACCCGTGGTGAGGCGATGAGCCTCATCCTGGGCCGGTGACCACGCTCCTCCCGCTGCCGCGCCCGCAGCGCTGCCTGGTGATGGGCGTCCTCAACGTCACCCCGGACTCGTTCTCCGACGGTGGCACGTTCGCCGACCCGGCCGTCGCCGTCGAGCACGGGCTGCGGATGCACGCCGACGGCGCCGACTACGTCGACGTGGGCGGGGAGTCGACCCGCCCCGGCGCCGACCGGGTCGACGCCGACGAGGAGTGCCGCCGGGTCGTGCCGGTGGTCCGCGAACTGGCGGCCGCCGGCGTGCGGGTCAGCGTCGACACCACCCGCGCCGAGGTCGCCGCGGCGGCGCTGGAGGCCGGTGCGACGCTGGTCAACGACGTCAGCGGCGGGCTCGCCGACGAGGGCATGGCCCGGCTGGTCGCCGAGGCCGGCGTCCCGTGGGTGCTCATGCACTGGCGCGGCCACAGCCGCGAGATGCAGGCCGCGGCCCGCTACGGCGACGTGGTCACCGAGGTGGCCGCCGAGCTCACCGCCCGGGTCGAGGACGTGGTGGCCGCCGGGGTCGACCCCGCGCAGCTGGTGCTGGACCCGGGGCTGGGCTTCGCCAAGAACGCCGAGCACAACTGGGCGCTGCTGGCCGGGCTGGACCGGCTGGTCGGGCTCGGGCTGCCGGTGCTCGTGGGGGCCTCCCGCAAGACCTTCCTCGGCCGGCTGCTCGCCGCCCCCGACGGCACCGTGCGCCCGGTCGAGGGCCGCGAGGCCGCCACCCTGGCGATCTCGGTGCTCGCCGCGCAGGCCGGGGCCTGGGGCGTGCGCGTGCACGACCCGCGGCAGTCGCTGGACGCCATCGCCACCGTGGACGCCGTGCGCGCCGCCCGAACCGCTGGAGGAACCCGTGGCTGATGCAGGACCCCGCCCCTCGCAGGCCCGGGGCGTGCCCCGGGACGGGGCCGTCCCCGACCGGATCACCGTGCACGGGCTCACCGGCCACGGCTTCCACGGCGTCTACCCCGCCGAGCGCCAGCACGGTCAGACCTTCCGGGTCGACGCCGTGCTGGAGCTGGACACCGCGCCGGCCGCGGCCACCGACGACCTGGCCCGCACCGTCAACTACGCCGAGCTCGCCCAGGCGCTGCACGCGGTGCTGGTCGGCGAGCCGGTCGACCTGCTGGAGACCCTGGCGCAGCGGCTGGCCGACCGCTGCCTGGCCGACCCGCTGGTCGACGCCGTCGAGATCACCGTGCACAAGCCCGACGCCGACCTGGGTGTGCCCGCCGACGACGTGACGGTGGCGATCCGCCGCACCCGCCGGTGACCACCGCCGTCCTCTCCCTCGGCGGCAACCTGGGCGACCGGGAGGCGACGCTGCGCGCGGCGCTGAGGGCGCTCGCGGAGCAGGGCCTGGTCGCTGCCTCGGGCCTGTACGAGACCCCGCCGTGGGGGCCGGTCGAGCAGCCGCCGTACCTCAACGCGGTCGCCGTCCTGACCGCTGACCGGGACGCCGCCGGCTGGCTGGCGCTCGCGCACGAGCTCGAGCAGGCCGCCGGCCGCACCCGGGAGGTGCGCTGGGGCGCCCGCACCCTGGACGTCGACGTCGTCACCGTCACCGCGGACGACGGCACGCCGGTGCGCTCCGACGACCCGGAGCTGCTGCTGCCGCACCCGCGCGCCGCCGAGCGGGCGTTCGTGCTGGTGCCGTGGCTGGCGCTCGACCCGGCGGCGATGCTGCCCGGGCACGGCCCGGTCGCCGACCTGGTGGCGGCGCTCCCGCCCGCGGACGTGGCCGCCGTGGTCCCGGCGTGACCCCGGTCAGCCGCCGCGACCTGGTGGTCCTCGCCCTGGGGCTGACGCTCGCCAGCTGGATCGTCGTCCGGGCCGCCTACGGCGAGCTGCCGGCGCTGCGGTGGTGGCTGCCGGTGCCCGTCGGGCTGCTCGCCCTCGCCGAGGCCGGCGCCGCCCGCAGCGTCCGCGCCCGGCTGCGGGCCCAGCGCGACCGGCGTCCGCTGCCGGGCTCCGGGCCGGTCGAGCCGCTGCTGGCCGCCCGGCTGGCGGTGCTCGCCCAGGCCAGCGCCTACGTGGGCGCGGTGCTCGCCGGCTGCTGGGCCGGCCTCCTGCTGCACACCGCGCCCGCGCTGGGCCGGCTCACCGCGGCCCGCGGCGACACCACCACCGGGGTGATCGGCGTGGTCCTCGCCGTCGCGCTCACCGGGGCGGCGCTGTGGCTGGAGCACGTCTGCAGGCTGCCCCGGGACGAGGACGACGAGCCGCCGGGCGGTGTGCGCGCCTAGACGGCGCCGGCGGTCTCGGGGACGGTGCCCTCGACGGAACGGCGCAGCGCGGCGTGCAGCGACTCGGGGGTGAGCACCCCGCAGAACCGGTCGCCGTCGAGCACGGCGACCCAGCCGGCCTCCAGTTGCAGCATGGTGGAGAACGCCGTCTTCAAGGTGGCGTCGATCGGCACCCAGGCCTCCATCCTCTTGCCCGCCCCGCGCACCGTGCCCGCGCCGGTGGCGCGCTCGGCGGAGAGCCAGCCGTGCAGCGCCTGGTGGTCGTCGAGCACCACGGCCCACCGGGCGCCGGCCCGCTGCAGGGCGGCGCGCGCGTCGGCCAGGCTGTCGTCGACGTGCACCACGGGCGGCTGCTCCAGGTCGGCCATGTCGATGCCGGTGACCGCCAGCCGCTTGAGCCCGCGGTCGGCGCCCACGAAGTCGGCGACGAACGGGGTGGCGGGGGAGCCGAGCAGCTCGGCGGGGGCGGCGAACTGCTCGACCTTGCCGCCGGTGCTCATCACCGCGATCCGGTCACCGAGGCGCACGGCCTCCTCGATGTCGTGGGTGACGAAGACGATGGTCTTGCGGACGGTGTCCTGCAGCCGCAGGAACTCCGTCTGCAGCCGCTCCCGCACGATGGGGTCGACGGCGGAGAACGGCTCGTCCATGAGCAGGACGGCGGGGTCGGCGGCCAGGGCCCGCGCCACCCCGGCCCGCTGCCGCTGCCCGCCGGAGAGCTGGTGCGGGTAGCGGTCGCCGAAGGCGGCCGGGTCCAGGCCCACCAGGTCGAGCAGCTCCTCCACCCGGTCGGCGGTGCGGCGCTTGTCCCAGCCCAGCAGCCGGGGGACGGTGCCGACGTTGCGGCGGACGGTCTGGTGCGGGAAGAGCCCGACGTTCTGGATGACGTAGCCGATCCGGCGGCGCAGCTCCACCGGGTCGACCCGGGTGACGTCGTCGTCGCCGAGCAGGATCCGGCCGGTGGTCGGCTCGATGATCCGGTTGATCATCTTCATCGTGGTCGTCTTGCCGCAGCCCGACGGCCCGACCAGCACGGTCAGCTCGCCCGCGGCGAAGGTGAGGTCCAGCTCCCGCACCCCGACGCTGCCGTCGGGATAGGTCTTGCTGACCCCCTCCAGCCGGATGGCCTGGGCGGGGGAGGCTGTGGTCTGGGGCTGGGGAGCGCTAACGTCCACGAGTGGCCTTCCTGACGGGCGCCCGGTGCTGAGCGCGTCGAGCGGTGCGGTGCTCGCTGCCGATGCGGCGCCGAACCCCTGGTTCGACCCCTCCTACGTGACGTCGAACTGGGGCACCATCCTCGCCTACCTGGGCGAGCACGTGCGGCTCACGGTCGCGGCGGTGCTGCTCGGCGCGTTGATCGCGCTGCCGCTGGCCCTGCTCGCCCGGCGCAGCCGGTGGCTGGCCGGGCCCGTGCTCGGCCTGTCGACGCTCGTCTACACGATCCCGTCGCTGGCGATGTTCGCCTTCGTCGCACCGATCACCGGGCTGTCCGCGACCACCGTGCTGATCGGCCTGGTGCTCTACTCGCTGGTGGTCCTCGTGCGCAACTTCCTGGCCGGCCTGCAGTCGGTCCCGGCCGACGTCCAGGAGGCGGCCCGGGGCATGGGCTACGGGCCGGTCCGGATGTTCTGGCAGGTCGAGCTGCCGCTGGCGCTGCCGTCGTTCATGGCAGGCATCCGGGTCGCCACGGTCTCCACCGTCGCCCTGGTCACCGTGGGGGTGATCGTCGGCCACGGCGGGCTGGGCCAGCTGATCACCGGCGGGTTCAACGCGAACTTCTACCGGGCGCAGATCGTCACCGGCGCGGTCGGCTGCGTGCTGCTGGCGCTGGTCGCCGACCTGCTGCTGGCCGGCGCCGAGCGCGCGCTGACCCCGTGGACCCGGCGGGCGCGGGCATGAACCAGCTCCAGGCGGCCCTCCGCTACCTCAACGACCCGCTCAACTGGACGCGCACCAACGGGATCCTCGACCTGCTGGTGCAGCACCTGCGCATCTCCGTCGTGGCCATCGCGGTCGCCATGGCGATCGGCATCCCGGTCGGTGCGCTGCTCGGCCACACCGGCCGGGGCGGTGCCTTCACCGTCGCGCTGTCCAACGTCTCCCGTGCCGTCCCGACGCTGGCCCTGCTGACCGTGTTCGCCGTCACCCCGATCGGCTTCGGGCCCACCGCGACCACCATCGCGCTCGCGCTGTTCGCGCTGCCCCCGGTCCTGACGAACACCTACGTCGGGTTCCGGGGCGTCGACCGGGACGTCGTCGAGGCCTCCCGCGCCATGGGGATGAGCGAGCGGCAGGTGCTGCTGCGCGCCGAGCTCCCGCTCGCGGTCCCGCTGCTGATGACCGGGGTCCGCACGGCCGCGGTGCAGGTCGTGGCCACCGCCACCCTGGCCGCGCTGGTCGCCGGCGGCGGTCTGGGCCGGATCATCACCCTCGGCTTCCGCCAGCAGGACTACGGCGCCGTGCTGGCCGGCGCCCTGCTCGTCGCGCTGCTCGCGGTGGCCACCGAGGTGCTCCTGGCGCTGGTGTCCTGGGCGGTCACCCCCGGCCCGCGGCGGCTCGCGTTCGGCCGGGTGCGCACCCGGCAGGTGGGCGCCGGGGCGGTGGCCGCCACCCCCTGACCGGGTGGACGAGGTCACCGCCGGATAACGGTCGGGCACGACGGACTTGCCCTCGAGCGGCCCCGGGGGGTTGAGTGTCCGACGCGGGGCACCCCCCGCCAGACACGCGTGGACGTCCAGCAGAGGGCCCCACGGGACACAGAAGGCGGAGCTGATGCGCACGCGTCCCCGTTTCCAGACCATCCTCCCCATCGCCGCCGTCGCGGCCGTCCTCGCCACCGCCGCGTGCGGTGAGTCCGGTTCCTCGGGCACCGGCGGCCAGGCCGCCGCCACCGGGTCCGCCTCGGGCGACGCCTGCGCGCCGGTCGCCGGTGACCAGCTCGTCGTCCTCGAGGACGACAAGGGCCTGCAGAACGCCGACAACGTCGTCCCCGCGGTCAACGCCGCGGCCGCCGCGGCCAACCCGGCCGTCGTCCAGGCGCTCGACACGGTCTCGGCCGCGCTGACCGGCGACGACCTGATCGCGATGAACAAGGCCGTCGACATCGACCGGCAGACCGCGACCGACGTCGCCGCCGCCTACGCGCAGGAGAACGACCTGGGCTCGGGCGTCACCGGCGGCAGCGGCCCGATCGTCGTCGGTGCCGCGGACTTCAGCGAGTCCCAGGTGCTGGCCAACGTCTACGCCCAGGCGCTGAACGCGGCCGGCTTCCAGGCCACCGTGCAGACCGTCGGCAACCGCGAGCTGTACCTGCCGGCGCTCAAGAGCGGTGAGATCCAGGTCTTCCCGGAGTACCTGGCCACCGTCGCCGACATCATCAACGAGAACGTCTCCCCGGGCGCCGAGCCGATCGCCACCAGCGACGCCGACGAGACGCTCGCCGCGCTCGAGCCGGTCGCCGAGCAGTACGGGCTGGTGTTCGGCACGCCCGCCGAGGCGACCGACCAGAACGCCTTCGCCGTCACCACCGCGTTCGCCGACGCCCTCGGGGTCACCACCCTCACCGAGCTGGCCGAGAAGTGCGGCGACGGCTCGCTGACCCTCGGCGGCCCGGGCGAGTGCCCGACCCGGCCGCAGTGCCAGCTCGGCCTGGAGGAGACCTACGGCCTCACCTTCGCCGGCTTCAGCGAGTACGACGCCGGCGGCCCGCTGACCAAGGCCGCCATCCAGCAGGGTGACGTCTCCATGGGCCTGGTCTTCAGCTCCGACGGCGCCCTCGCCCAGGGCTGAGCCCCAGGACCACCGCAGCGGCGGGCACCTCCCGGGGTGCCCGCCGCTCGGCATCCGGCCCCCTTGCCGGGTCCCGCCGTGAGCCTGCGCACGGTGGGGGGCAAGGGGGTCCTCCTAGTACCAGCCGCCGGGGGGCAGTTGCTCGCCGGCGGTGACCACGGTGGGCACGCGGTTGCCCTCGGGGGCCAGCGGGCAGGTCCACTGCGGGTCGTAGGTGCACGACGGGTGGTAGGCGAAGTTAAGGTCGACCACGAGCCGGTCGCCGGTCCCGCCCAGGTCGGCGCTCTTGACAGTGTCGAGCAGGTAGCGGCCGCCGCCGTAGGTCGTCGTCCCGGCGCTGCCGTCGCGCAGTGGCAGGAAGACCCCACCGCCGTACCCGCCCGTCCACCACACGTCGAGCCGGCCGACGTCGCCGAGGGTGACCCGGCCGATCCGGTGGAGCACCAGACCGCCCTCACCGGTGGGCACCCCCAGCTGCAGCGGCTCGACGTCGGTGTCCACGGCGGCGTCGAAGCGCAGCGCCGGGTCGTAGGGGGCCATCGGCACCCCGGTGAACGCGGGCCGGACCGCGGCGTCCAGCGGGGAGTCCGGGTGCGTGCCGAGCAGGGCGTCGCGGCCGGTCCGCCAGAGCTGCCAGCCGGCCTCGGGGTCGTCGGCGGCGCGCACGTCGGCGTACAGGGCAGCGACGCGTCGGCGCCAGTCGAGCAGGGTGAGCGTCACCGCCCCACCCTGTCACCGACCGCGGGCCCGGCGGTGCACGGATCCCCCGACAACCACTCGCCGGAGCCCCTCCAGCCCGTAGAGTGACGGCATGGGAGGTCGCCGGGACGACGACGGTCCTGCCCGCAACGCCTTGCCCGCGGTGCCCCCGCGCCCGCCGGCGCCGCGCCCCCGACCGGTCCCGCCGCCGGCCGAGCCGGCCGCGGCCGAGCGGCCTGTCCCGGTGCGTCCCCGCGACGAGGAGCGCGGGAGCTCCGCCCGTCGCGCCTGGCTCGCCGTCGGGCTGGTGCTGGCCGCCGTCGCGACCGCCGCGGTCGTGCTCACCGACAACCCGCTGGTGCTGCGGATCGTGCTGCTGGGGGTCTGCTGGGCCTTCGTGGTCGCCGCCTTCCTCGGCGGCAGCCGCGACAGCGACCGGATCGCCGCCGCCGCCCGGGAGGCCGAGCAGCGCGCCGCCCGCGAGCTGGAGCGCGAGCGCGAGGCCTCCGCCCGGCACGCCGAGGAGGCCGCGCTGCAGGACCGGCTGCGGCGGGAGGCCGAGGAGGCGATGCGCGGGGAGCTGCAGCAGCTGCGCACCCAGCTCTCCGCCCTGGACCGGCTGCAGGACGACCTCGCCGCGGTCGGCCGGCTGCGCGGCGACCTCGACGCTCTCGCGCAGCTGTCCGCCCAGCTCACCGAGCTGACCGAGCTGCGCGGTGAGCTCGCCGGGCTCACCCAGCTGCGGTCCCAGCTCACCGGCGTCGGCGAGCTGCGGACCGAGATCGGGCGGCTGCGCACCGACGGCACCGAGCAGCTCTCGGGTGAGGTGCTGGTCGAGCGGACGGTGATGCGCGCCCAGTCGGTGCGCGGCCCCGCGCAGGGCCCCGACACCTTCGGCGGCCGGACGCTGGACGGCACGCCCGACTGGCCGGCGGAGCCGCCGCTGCGCACCGGAGGCTGGGAGGTCGACTCCTGGACCACCCGGGTCGAGGGAGGCGCGGCCACGGACGACGCCGAGCCCGCGCCGCGGCCGCTCGACCCCCCGCCCACCGACCCGACCCGCACCTCCGCCGTGGTCGACGAGGAGCAGGGGTCCCGGCACCGGCCGCCCTCGCCGGTCGAGTGGCTGCAGGGCGAGCCGCGGCCGGCGCCCGGCCCGGCCGCGGTGCCGAGGTCGCCGCGCGCGTGGCTGGACGAGCGGTCGCAGGTCGGCACGGGCGACCCGACCGGTGGGCTCCCGCTCGCCGGCGAGGGCGTCGGCCCCGCCACCACCGCGTGGTCGCCGGCGCCGGAGCCCCCGCGACGCCACCGCCGGGCCGCCGAGCCCGACGAGCCCGCCCCCTGGGCCGACCGGCTGCGCGGGACGACCCCGGACGAGTCGCCGTCGTCCGAGGTCGCGTCGTCCGAGGTCGCGTCGTACGTGAGCGCGTCCCACGACCCGTCCTCCGGCGAGGAGCCGTCCGACGAGGGCGCGGCGTACGAGCCGCCGTCCTGGCTCGACCGGGGCACCACGGACGCCGGGGCGGCCACCGGCAGCACCGTCTGGACCCCGGCCGAGGAGCCGGACGACGAGATCCGCCGCGCCCCCGAGCCGGCGGCGCCGCAGCGCGCCGGCCACGCCCGGCTGGAGCAGATCCTCGCCGAGAGCGGCGTCGCGGCGCCCAGCGGTGCCCGGTCGCGCCGTCGGCGCTACCGCGAGGAGGGCCAGGACGAGGCGGACGACGTGCTGGCCCGGGTGCTCCGCCGGGACTGACCCCGGCCGGTGACCCAGCACACAGCGGCCGGACGTTGCCGCGGCACCCCGCCCGGTAACACACTCGCCACTGACGGATCACGTGTGTGACACACCCACGCCGGGTGGTTGCAGCAGGTGTCCCCGTCGCTCGACGAGCACCCGCTCGACCCGCACCACCCAGCGGTCTCCGGCGACGGAGGCCGACGCGACCTGAGTCCGGTACCCGCACGGGACTGGAACGAGAGGTGCACCGGGATGCCCGACCGTCCCCGCGCGGCCGCCGCTGCGCGTGCCGCCGTACCCGCCGCCGGGCTGCCCCCGGCCGCCGAGGCCCCCGCCCGCCTGCGCGTCGGCGTGATCGGCGCCGGCCGGGTGGGCGCCGTCCTGGGCGCTGCGCTCACCGCCGCCGGCCACGACGTGGTCGCCGCCTCCGGCCTGTCCGCGGCCTCCGCCGAGCGCGCCGCCCGGCTGCTGCCCGGGGTGCCGCTGCTGCGCGCCGACGAGGTCGTGGCCGCCAGCGACCTCGTCGTGCTGGCCGTGCCCGACGACACCCTGGCCGGGCTGGTCGCCGGCCTCGCCGAGACCGGTGCCTGGCGCCGCGGCCAGCTCGTGTTCCACACCTCCGGCGCGGTCGGGCTGGCCGTGCTCGCCCCGGCCGAGGAGGCCGGCGTGCTGCCGCTGGCCCTGCACCCGGTGATGACCTTCTCCGGCGCCCCCGAGGACGTGCACCGGCTGGTCGCGGCGCCGTTCGGCGTCACCAGCCGGCCCGAGCACCGGCCGGTCGCCGAGGCGCTCGTGCTGGAGATGGGCGGGGAGCCCTGGTGGGTCGCCGAGGCCGACCGCGGGCTCTACCACGCCGCCCTGGCCAGCAGCGCCAACCACCTGGTCACGCTGGTGGCCGAGGCCGCCGACCTGCTGCGCACCGCCGGCGTCGACGAGCCCGCCCGGCTGCTCACCCCGCTGCTGACCGCCGCGCTCGAGGGCGCCCTGCGCCGGGGCGACCGCGCCCTCACCGGCCCGGTCAGCCGCGGTGACGTGGGCACCGTCGCCGCCCACCTGCACACGCTGGGCGAGCGGGCGCCGGGGGCGGTCGACGCCTACGTCGCGCTGGCCCGGCGCACCACCGAGCGCGCGCTGGCCGCCGGCCGGCTCCGGCAGCACGAGGGCGCCCCGCTGCTGGAGCTGCTGCACCACCCGGCCGAGGAGGTCACCCGATGAGCGGGCCGTCGCGCCACCCGGCCGTCGCCGAGACCACCGCCGAGCTGCGCCGCTCGCGGGCTGCCCTGCCCGGTCCGGTCGTGCTCGTGCCCACCATGGGCGCGCTGCACGAGGGGCACCGCACGCTGGTGCGCGCCGCCCGCGAGCGCGGTGGCAGCGTCGTCGTCTCGGTGTTCGTCAACCCGACGCAGTTCGGGCCGGGGGAGGACTTCGACCGTTACCCGCGCACCTGGGACGACGACCTCGCCGCGCTGGCCGCCGAGGGCGCCGACGTGGTGTTCCACCCGCCGGTCGACGAGGTGTACCCGCCGGGGGCGGCCGGGGTCTCCGTGCAGCCCGGCCCGCTGGGCGACGTGCTCGAGGGCGCCGTCCGGCCCGGTCACTTCGCCGGCGTGCTGACCGTGGTGGCGAAGCTGTTCGGCCTGGTGCGTCCCGACGTGGCCGTCTTCGGCGAGAAGGACTACCAGCAGCTGACCCTGATCCGGGCGATGGCCCGCGAGCTCGCGCTGGGCGTCGACGTCGTCGGCGTCCCCACCGTGCGGGAGGAGGACGGCCTGGCGCTGTCCAGCCGCAACCGCTACCTGTCCGCGGAACAGCGGGCCACCGCCGCGGCGTTGTCCGCGGCGCTGCGCGCCGGGGCGGACGCCGGGCCGCACGGCGCCGACGCCGTCCTGACCGCCGCCCGGGCGGTGCTGGCCGGGGCGCCCGGGCTCGTCCCGGACTACCTGGAGCTCACCTCGCCGGAGCTGGGGCCGCCCGCTGCCGGCGGCCCCGCCCGCCTGCTGGTCGCGGCCCGCGCCGGCAGCACCCGACTGATCGACAACACCGCTGTGACCCTGGGGAGCCCCCGATGATGCGCACGATGCTCAAGAGCAAGGTCCACCGCGCCACGGTGACCCAGGCCGACCTGCACTACGTCGGGTCGGTGACCGTCGACGAGGACCTGATGGACGCCGCCGACCTGCTGGCCGGTGAGCAGGTGGCCATCGTCGACGTCACCAACGGCGCGCGGCTGGAGACCTACGTGATCCCCGGCGAGCGCGGCAGCGGCGTGCTGGGCATCAACGGTGCCGCCGCGCACCTGGTGCACCCCGGCGACCTGGTCATCCTCATCACCTACGGCCTGATGGACGAGACCGAGGCCAAGTCGTACCTGCCGAGGGTCGTGCACGTCGACGCCGCCAACCGCGTCGTCGAGCTGGGCGCGGACCCCTCGGCGCCGGTGCCGGGCGCCGACGACCAGCAGCGGAGCCCCCAGGGCGTACCGGTCCGGTGACCGGGCTCCCGTCCCGCCTGTGCGCCCCCGCGCCCGGCTGGGAGCTCACCGCCGACGTCTGCGTCGTGGGCTCCGGCGTCGCCGGCCTCTGCGTCGCGCTGCACGCCCGCGCCGCCGGGCTGTCGGTCGCCGTGGTCACCAAGGTCGAGGTGGACGACGGCTCGACCCGCTGGGCGCAGGGCGGGATCGCCGCCGTCCTGTCCGCCACCGACACCCCCGCCGCGCACGCCCGGGACACCGAGGTCGCCGGCGTCGGGCTCTGCGACGCCGACGCCGTCCGGGCGCTGGTCACCGAGGGGCCGCAGCGGCTGCACCAGCTGATCAGCTGGGGCGCGGCGTTCGACCGCGACCCCGGCGGCCGGCTGCTGCTGACCCGCGAGGGCGGGCACTCGACCGACCGGATCGTGCACGCCGGCGGGGACGCCACCGGCGCGGAGGTCCAGCGGGCGCTGCGCGACGCCGTCGCAGCCGACCCCGGCACCACCCTGGTCGAGCACGCGATGGTGCTGGACCTGATCACCGACGTCGACGGCCGCGCCGCCGGGGTCACCCTGCACGTGCTCGGCGAGGGCAGCGCCGACGGCGTGGGCGCCGTGCGCGCCCGGGCCGTCGTGCTGGCCACCGGTGGCATGGGGCAGGTCTACGCCGCCACCACCAACCCGTCGGTCTCCACCGGGGACGGCGTCGCGCTGGGCCTGCGGGCCGGGGCGGTCGCCACCGACCTGGAGTTCGTCCAGTTCCACCCCACCGCGCTCTACCTGGGGCCGGACGCGCAGGGGCAGCAGCCGCTGGTCTCCGAGGCGCTGCGCGGCGAGGGCGCGGTGCTCCTCGACGGCGCCGGGGAGCGGTTCATGGTCGGCGCGCACGAGCTGGCCGAGCTCGCGCCCCGCGACGTGGTGGCCAAGGCCATCACCCGCGTGCAGCTGCGCGACGGCGTCGATCACGTCTGGCTCGACGCCCGCGGCATCCCCGGCCTGGCCGAGCGGTTCCCGACCATCGTCGCCCGCTGCCGGGAGGCCGGCGTCGACCCGGTCACCGACCTGGTGCCGGTCACCCCGGCCGCGCACTACGCCTCCGGCGGGCTGGCCACCGACCTGCACGGGCGCACCACCGTGCCCGGGCTCTACGCCTGCGGCGAGGTGGCCTGCACCGGCGTCCACGGGGCCAACCGGCTCGCGTCGAACTCGCTGCTCGAGGGGCTGGTGTTCGCCGGCCGCATCGGTGAGGTGCTCGCCCGGGAGCTGCCGGTGCCCGCCGCCCCCGCGCCGGTCGACCCGCGCCCGCAGGGGCTGGTCGACGCCGCCGCCCGCGGACCGCTGACGGCCACGATGTCGGCCCGGGTCGGCGCGCTGCGCACCGGACCGGGGCTGGCGCTGGCCGCGGAGGAACTGGCCGGGCTGGGGGAGCGCACCACCGCCGTCCCCGGTGTGCCCGGCTGGGAGGCCACCGACCTGCTGACCGTGGCCACCGCGGTCACCGCCGCGGCCGGCGCCCGCGAGGAGACCCGCGGCTGCCACTGGCGGGAGGACCACCCCGACGCCGCCGACGCGTGGCGGGTGCACCTGGACGTGCGGCTGGACGACGAGGGCCGGGTCACCCTGTCCCGCCGCCCGGTCGGCGAGCCGGTCACGGTGTCGTGGTGACCGGCAGGACGGCGGCGTGACCGGCGGGAACGGGGTGGCGGGGACCGGCAGGATGGAGGCCGTGACCAGCCACCCCACCGACCTGACCGGCACCGGGCTGAGCGCGGCCTGGGTCGACGAGCTGGTCGAGCGCACGCTCACCGAGGACCTCACCGGCGGCCCGCCGCTGCCCAGCGCCCCCGACGTCGCGGTGGGCTACGACGTCACCAGCGCCGCCACCGTCCCCGGGACGCAGTTCGGGACCGCCGACCTGGTGGCTCGCGCCGACGGCGTCGTCGCCGGCCTGCCGGTGGCCGCGCGGGTGTTCACCCGGCTGGCCCCCGGCGCGACCCTCACCGCCTCGGCCACCGACGGCGACCGGGTGCGCCGCGGCGACGTGCTGCTGACCGTGCGCGGGCCGGTGCGGGCGCTGCTGGCCGCCGAGCGCAGCGCGCTCAACATCGCCAGCCGGGCCAGCGGCATCGCCACCCACACCCGCGCCTGGGCCGACGCGATCGCCGGCACGGGCGCCACGGTGCTCGACACCCGCAAGACCACCCCCGGCCTGCGCCCGCTGGAGAAGTACGCGGTGCGCTGCGGTGGCGGGGCGAACAAGCGGATGGGCCTCTACGACGTGGCGATGGTCAAGGACAACCACGTCACGGCGGCCGGTTCGGTCGCCGCCGCCGTGGCCCTGGTCCGCGAGCGGGCGCCGCGGGTGCCGGTGCAGGTCGAGTGCGACACCGTCGAGCAGGTCGTCGAGGCGGTCGCGGCGGGTGCGGACTTCCTCCTGCTCGACAACATGACCCCCGACCGGCTGCGCCAGGCCGTCGCGCTCGTGGGCGACCGCGACGTCGAGCTCGAGGCCACCGGCGGGCTCACCCTCGCGGTGGCCCGCGAGTACGCCGAGACCGGCGTCGACTTCCTGTCCGTGGGCGGGCTGACCCACTCCTCGCCGATCCTGGACCTCGCCCTCGACCTGCGGGTGGGCTGAGCGGTGCTGCTCGCCGTCGACGTCGGCAACAGCCAGACCGTGCTGGCCACCTTCGACGGCGACCGGCGGGTCGGCGGCTGGCGGGTCACCACGCACGCCCGCGCCACCGCCGACGAGCTGCGACTGCTGTGGCGCGGGCTGCTGGCCGGCACGGAGCTGACCGGGGTCGCGGCCTGCTCCACGGTGCCGGCGCTGCTGCCGGCGCTGCGCGAGCTGCTGGGCTCCCTCGCCGTCCCGGTGACCCTGATCGGGCCCGGGGTGCGCACCGGGGTGCCGCTGCACGTCGACAACCCGCGCGAGGTCGGCGCCGACCGGGTGGTGACCGCGCTGGCCGCGCACGAGCTGTTCGGCACCGCGCCCGACGGGCACGGGCGTCCGGTGGTGGTCGTGGACTTCGGCACCTCGACCAACGTCGACGCCGTCGGGCCCGACGGGCAGTTCCTCGGCGGCGCGCTGGCCCCCGGGGTGGAGGTCAGCCTCGACGCGCTGGCCGCCCGCGCCGCCCAGCTGCGTTCGGTGGAGCTGCGGGTGCCGCCGCAGGCCATCGGCAAGAACACCGTCGCCGCGCTCCAGTCCGGGCTCGTGCTCGGGTTCGCCGGGCTCGTCGACGGGCTCGTGGGCCGGATCGCCACGGAACTGGTCGCCCAGTTCGGTACCGAGCCGGTCGTCGTCGCCACCGGCGGCCTGCACCCGCTGGTGGCCGGCAGCTGCCGGACGATCGGGGTGCGTGAGCCCGATCTCACCGTGCACGGGCTGCGCCTGGCGTTCGACCGCGATCAGGCCAGCGGTGGCGGGACGGCGTCCCGGCGCCCGTAGTCTCGTGGCCGTGAGTGACGAACAGCCTGGCACCCCGGACGACGAACTCCCCGAGCAGCTGCGGGTCCGGCGGGCCAAGCTGGACCGGATCCGCGAGTCGGGCATCGACCCCTACCCGGTCGCCGTCGCCCGCACCACCTCGCTGGCCGACGTGCGCGCCGCGCACCCGGACCTGGGACCCGACACCCTGACCGGTGAGCGGGTCGGCGTCACCGGCCGGGTCATCTTCTCCCGCAACACCGGCAAGCTGTGCTTCGCGACGCTGCGCGAGGGCGACACCGAGCTGCAGGTCATGCTCTCCGTCGACCGGGTGGGCCCCGAGCTGCTGGCCGCCTGGAAGGCCGACGTCGACCTCGGTGACCACGTGCTCGTCACCGGCGAGGTCGGGACGTCGCGGCGCGGCGAGCTGTCGGTCTTCGCCGACGCCTGGGAGATGACGGCCAAGGCCCTGCGCCCGCTGCCGGTGGCGCACAAGCCGATGAGCGAGGAGCTGCGGGTCCGCCGTCGCTACGTCGACCTCATCGTCCGCGACGAGGCGCGCCGCACCGTCCGGCAGCGCGCCGCGGTGATGACCGCGCTGCGCGCCGGGCTCGCCGCCCGCGACTTCCTCGAGGTCGAGACCCCGATGCTGCAGACCGTGCACGGCGGTGCCGCCGCCCGGCCCTTCCGCACGCACATGAACGCATTCGACCTCGACCTCTACCTGCGCATCGCCCCCGAGCTGTTCCTGAAGCGGTGCATCGTCGGCGGGCTCGACCGGGTCTTCGAGATAAACCGGAACTTCCGGAACGAGGGCGCGGACTCCTCGCACTCTCCCGAGTTCGCGATGCTCGAGTTCTACGCCGCCTACGGCGATTATCAGGACGGCGCCCGCATCACCCGGGAACTGATCCAGGAATGCTGTGAGGCGCTGTTCGGTGACCAGGTCGCCCGGCACCACGACGGCACCGAACTCGACCTCTCCGGAGAATGGCCGCAGGTCAAGCTGTACTCGGTGGTCTCGGAAGCCGTCGGCGAGGAGGTCACCCCGGCCACGCCCGTCGAGCGGCTGCGCGAGCTCGCCGAGGCGCACGAGATCGGCGTCGACCCCGCCTGGCTGCCCGGCAAGCTGGTCGAGGAGCTGTTCGAGGCGCTGGTGCAGCACACGCTGCAGTCCCCGACCTTCGTCATCGACTACCCGGTCGACACCTCGCCGCTGACCCGCGCGCACCGCACCGACCCCGGCGTGGCCGAGAAGTGGGACCTCTACATCGGCGGCATCGAGCGCGGTACCGGCTACTCCGAGCTCGTCGACCCGGTGGTGCAGCGCGAGCGGCTCACCCAGCAGGCGCTCCTCGGCGCGGCCGGTGACCCCGAGGCGATGGCGCTGGACGAGGACTTCCTGGAGGCCCTCGAGTACGGCATGCCGCCCACGGCCGGTGTCGGAATGGGCATCGACCGGCTCATGATGACGCTCACCGGACTCGGCATCCGGGAGACGATCCTGTTCCCGTTGGTCCGTCCGCTCCACCAATGACCTGCACTTCCGGGGAGAATTCCCCGGAAGTGTGAACAGGGATTGGTGTGTTCGGTGATCAACGTGGTGCAATGGCCCGGCGAACACGGGGGCCAATCGCACCGGTGCACGAACGCACGGCAACAGGAGTGGGTGGAAAATGGCACGCAAGGTCCAGGTGATCCTGAGCGACGACCTCGACGACAGCATCCCCGCTGACGAGACGGTCACCTTCGCGCTCGACGGGACGACGTACGAGATCGACCTGTCGGACAAGAACGCCTCGGAGATGCGTGAGGTCTTCGGGAAGTACGTCGACGCCGCCCGCAAGGTGAGCAGCCGCGGCACCCGCGCGTCGGGCGCCGGCCGCTCGCGCGCCACCGGCGGTGCCACCGGCGGTGGCGGCAACGGCGGCGGCCGCATGGACCGTGAGCAGGCCGGCGCGATCCGCGACTGGGCCCGCAAGAACGGCCACGAGGTCAGCGACCGCGGCCGCATCCCCGGCAGCGTCGTCGAGGCCTACGAGGCCGCGCACTGACGCAGCACCCCTCGCGGGGCCGTACCGGCTGAACTGCCGGACGGCGGGACACGTTCCACGACCCGGCTCCCTGCACGGGGGGCCGGGTCGTCGTGCGTCCGGGGCCCGGCGTGGCGTCCGCTGTCGGCGTAATGACGGCGCGGGAGCGGCGGAACACCCCCAGTGGGACGACAGTTGTCTCCATCGAGCCCCCGACCACAGCCCGACGGCCTCGTCTGGACGGTGAGCCGGTGGTGCGAACTACAGTGGAGCGACCGGTGCCCAGCGCGCCGACGCACGTCGGGTGTCCACCGTCCCCGCAGGGGGACACGAGCACAGCAGGTCCAGCCGGTCAGAGGAGAAGCAGCAGATGTTCGAACGGTTCACCGACCGAGCCCGTCGGGTGGTCGTCCTGGCTCAAGAAGAAGCCCGGATGCTCAACCACAACTACATCGGCACCGAGCACATCCTCCTGGGCTTGATCCACGAGGGTGAGGGCGTCGCTGCCAAGGCGCTGGAGTCCCTCGGCATCTCGCTGGAGGGCGTGCGTCAGCAGGTCGAGGAGATCATCGGGCAGGGCCAGCAGGCGCCGTCCGGCCACATCCCCTTCACCCCGCGTGCCAAGAAGGTCCTGGAGCTGTCGCTGCGCGAGGCGCTGCAGCTCGGCCACAACTACATCGGCACCGAGCACATCCTGCTCGGCCTGATCCGCGAGGGCGAGGGCGTCGCCGCCCAGGTCCTGGTGAAGCTGGGCGCCGACCTCAACCGCGTCCGCCAGCAGGTCATCCAGCTGCTGAGCGGCTACCAGGGCAAGGAGCCCGCCGCTGCCGGCGGCCCCGCCGAGGGCACCCCGTCGACCTCGCTGGTCCTCGACCAGTTCGGCCGCAACCTCACCCAGGCCGCCCGCGACGGCAAGCTCGACCCGGTCATCGGCCGGGCCAAGGAGATCGAGCGGGTCATGCAGGTGCTGTCCCGCCGCACCAAGAACAACCCCGTCCTCATCGGCGAGCCCGGCGTCGGCAAGACCGCCGCGGTCGAGGGCCTGGCCCAGGCCATCGTCAAGGGCGAGGTGCCCGAGACGCTGAAGGACAAGCAGCTCTACACCCTCGACCTCGGTGCCCTCGTCGCCGGTTCCCGCTACCGCGGTGACTTCGAGGAGCGGCTCAAGAAGGTCCTCAAGGAGATCCGCACCCGCGGCGACATCATCCTGTTCATCGACGAGATCCACACCCTCGTCGGTGCCGGTGCCGCCGAGGGCGCGATCGACGCGGCGAGCATCCTCAAGCCGATGCTGGCCCGCGGCGAGCTGCAGACCATCGGCGCCACCACGCTCGACGAGTACCGCAAGCACCTGGAGAAGGACGCCGCTCTCGAGCGCCGCTTCCAGCCGATCCAGGTGAGCGAGCCGACGCTGGCCCACACGATCGAGATCCTCAAGGGCCTGCGCGACCGCTACGAGGCGCACCACCGGATCAGCATCACCGACAGCGCGCTCGTGGCTGCCGCGACGCTGGCCGACCGGTACATCTCCGACCGCTTCCTGCCCGACAAGGCGATCGACCTGATCGACGAGGCCGGCGCCCGGATGCGGATCAAGCGGATGACCGCCCCGCCGGACCTGCGCGAGTTCGACGACCGGATCTCCGGCATCCGCCGGGAGAAGGAGTCGGCGATCGACGCCCAGGACTTCGAGAAGGCCGCCTCCCTGCGCGACAAGGAGAAGCAGCTGCTCGGCGAGAAGTCCGAGCGCGAGAAGGCCTGGAAGGCCGGCGACATGGACGTCGTGGCCGAGGTCGACGACGAGCAGATCGCCGAGGTCCTGGCCAACTGGACCGGCATCCCGGTCTTCAAGCTGACCGAGGAGGAGACCACTCGTCTGCTCCGCATGGAGGACGAGCTCCACAAGCGGATCATCGGCCAGGAAGAGGCCATCAAGAGCGTCAGCCAGGCGATCCGGCGCACGCGGGCGGGCCTCAAGGACCCCCGTCGTCCCGGTGGCTCGTTCATCTTCGCCGGCCCCTCGGGTGTCGGTAAGACCGAGCTGGCCAAGGCGCTCGCGCAGTTCCTCTTCGGCGAGGACGACGCCCTCATCCAGATCGACATGGGCGAGTTCCACGACAAGTTCACCGTGTCGCGGCTCGTCGGTGCCCCTCCCGGCTACGTCGGCTACGACGAGGGTGGCCAGCTGACCGAGAAGGTGCGGCGCAAGCCGTTCTCGGTGGTCCTCTTCGACGAGATCGAGAAGGCGCACGCCGATGTCTTCAACACGCTGCTGCAGGTGCTGGAGGACGGCCGGCTGACCGACGGCCAGGGCCGGATCGTGGACTTCAAGAACACGATCCTGATCCTGACCACGAACCTCGGTACGCGGGACATCTCCAAGGCCGTCGGCCTGGGCTTCCAGTCCGGGAACGACAACACCAGCAACTACGAGCGGATGAAGCTCAAGGTCAACGAGGAGCTGAAGGGCCACTTCCGGCCCGAGTTCCTCAACCGCATCGACGACATCGTCGTGTTCCACCAGCTGACCGAGGACGAGATCGTCCACATCGTCGACCTGATGCTCGGCCGGGTCGAGAGCCAGCTGGCGAACAAGGACATGTCGCTCGAGGTCACCCCGGCGGCCAAGAAGCTCCTGGCGGCCCGCGGGTTCGACCCGGTGCTGGGTGCGCGGCCGCTGCGCCGCACGATCCAGCGCGAGATCGAGGACGCGCTGAGCGAGAAGATCCTCTACGGCGAGATCGCCTCCGGCGAGATCATCGTGGTGGACGTCGAGGAGAACGCCGACACCACCAAGTCGACGTTCACCTTCCGGTCGGAGACCAAGCCGGTCGACCTCCCGGACACTCCGCCGGTGGCCCTCGCGGCCGCCGACGGCGACGACGACGGCCCCCAGGCCCTCGCCGCCGAGTAGCTCCTCAGCAGGTCATGACGAGGCCGCCCCCGCTCTCCGGAGCAGGGGCGGCCTCCGTCGTCCCCGGGGTCCGTCCGGGATCAGGAGAGCTGATCGTGCGTGCTCCTGGCTCACCGTGGACGCTGAGCCAGGAACATGCACGGTGAGCCAGGACAGGAGGACCCATGGCGCGCGGAGACCACCCGATGCGGACGCCGCTCTACGGAGGGCTGCTGGTGGCGGTGGCGATGGTCGGCGGGGCCCTGGCCGCCGGTCGGCGCGACACGTGGCCGGGGTGGGCAGAGACCGTCGTCCTGGTGGTCGCCGGGGTGGCGATGCTGGTCGGGGTACTGCTCACCCTGCGAGACCGGACGCTGCCGCGCCGGCCTCGCGGCTGACCAGTCGCTGGCTCAGTCGGGGAGGGTGAAGCGGCCGTCCTCGGTCTGCGCGACCAGGCCGTCGACCAGCAGGGAGTCCAGGCAGCGGGAGCGCTGCACGGCGTCGTCCCACGCCGGCATGAGGGCCTCGGCCGGCACCGGCCCGGACGCCGCCCGCAGCACGTCCAGCAACCGGCCGCGCGCCTGCCGGTCGGTGCCGGCGTACCCCTGCACCTTCTTCGGCGGCCCGTCGTACGCCGGTGACCCCGCCAGCCGCCAGGCGCAGCGATCGCGGACCGGGCACGCGGGGCAGCGCGGTGTCCCGGCGACGCAGACCAGGGCGCCGAGCTCCATCACGGCGACCGAGAAGCGCACCGCGCGGTCGTGGTCGTCCGGCGCCAGGGCGGCGATGTCGGTGAGGTCGGCGGCGCGCGCCGGGGCCGCCTCGGCCCGCCCGTGCACCAGCCGGGCGACGACCCGCCGCACGTTGGTGTCCACCACCGGCTGACGGCGGTGGTGGCCGAAGCAGGACACCGCCCGCGCCGTGTACGTGCCGACGCCCGGCAGCGCCTCCAGCTCGTCGACCCCGGCCGGCACCAGGCCGCCGTGCCGCTCGGTGACGGCCACGGCCGCCTCACGCAGCCGCAGGGCGCGGCGGGGGTAGCCGAGCTTCCCCCAGGCGCGGATGACCTCGGCCGGGCTGGCCTGCGCCATCGCGGCCGGGGTCGGCCACCGGGCCAGCCACTCGCGCCAGACGGGCTCCACCCGGGCCACCGGGGTCTGCTGGAGCATCACCTCGCTGACCAGCACCGCCCACGGGTCGGTGCCGGGCGCGCGCCAGGGGAGGTCCCGCGCGGCACCGGCGTACCAGTCGACGATCACCTCGCCGACCGGTTCACCCTGCGAGCCGGTGGGCGGGGCGGAAAGGGTGCTCACGAGCGTCCAGTGTGCCCGGCGCGCACCCGAGCCGTCGGGGGTGCTCCGTTGGTGCGCTCCGGCACTCAGGGTGACGCCTCGCCGCACGGGTGCGGCCGGTGTGCGCGGTGAGGCGGCGCACCGGGCGCAGTCAGGCGTGGCGGTCGCCGAGCGCGGCGGAGCGCCGGTTAGCGTCGCGGGGTGCTGCACCCGGTGGGCCCCCTGCCCGCTGCCGTCTACTGGCGGCGGCGGCTGCTGGTGCTCGGCTGCGCCGTGGGCGTGCTGGGCGGTGGCGGCTGGCTGGGTGCCGCCGTCGCCACCGGAGGACCGGACGACGCACCGACCGTCGCTGCACCCCCCGGCGGCGCCCCGCGCCCGACGCCGGGCCTGGAGCAGGTGGTGCCGTCCCTGGCCGCGGTGCAGGTGCCCACGGCCGCACCGTCACCGCCACCGGCTGCCGAGCCGCAAGCGCCGGCGTCCAGTGCGCCCGCCGGCCCCACCCCGGGCGGCCCGTGCACCGACGACATGATCGCCGTCGAGGTGCGGCCCGACCCGGCCAGCACCCCGGTGGGCAGCAAGCCGACGTTCGAGCTGGTGGTCACCAACACCTCGACGGTCGCCTGCGTGCGGACCGTGGACGCCGCGCTGCAGGAAATCATCCTGATCGACGACGCCGGAGAGCGCGTCTGGGGCAGCAACGACTGCTTCCCGGAGACCACCACCGGGCAGCGCACGCTCCAGGCGGGGGAGAGCGTGGGGTTCCCGGTGCCGTGGAGCGGGCTGAGCAGCGCCCCGGGGTGCGCCGCCGACCGCACCACCCCGCCTGCCGGCACCTACGTGCTGCGTGGCCGGCTGGACACCGACGTCAGCCCGGACGCGACCTTCACCCTGACCTGATGGAGGTCCTCCCGCCGCTCGTACCTCGCGGCGGGACCCCCGAGGGGGCCCGGGCCTCGCCCTGCACGACTCGCAGGCTCGCGGCGGGGCCCTGCGAGGGGGCCCTCAGCTGTAGCGGTCGAGGATGGAGGTCTCGGCCAGCCGGGAGAGGCCCTCGCGGATGCCGCGGGCGCGGGCCTCGCCGACGCCCTCGACGGCCAGGAGGTCCTCGATGGTGGCGGCCAGCAGCTTCTGCAGCCCGCCGAAGTGGGTGACCAGGCGGTCGATGATGCTGGCCGGCAGCCGGGGCACCCGGGCGAGCAGCCGGTAGCCCCGCGGGCTGACCGGGGAGTCGAGCGCGTCGGGCGAGGTGGGCAGGCCGTAGCAGCGGGCGACCGCGGAGAGGTCGAGCAGCTCGGTGGCGGTCAGCGCGCGGAGGTCGGTGAGCACCTCCTCGCCGGTGCGGCGGCGGCCCGCGCTGGGCAGGTAGTCGCGGACCAGCAGGCTGCGGTCCTCCTCGACCCCGGCGAGCATCTCGTCGAGCTGCAGGGCGAGCAGTCGCCCGTCGGTGCCCAGCTCGACGACGAAGCCCTCGATCTCGTCAGCGATGCGCCGCACCATCTCCAGCCGCTGGCTGACGCTCATCGCGTCGCGGACCGTCACCAGGTCCTCGATCTCCAGCGCCGAGAGGGTGCTGGCGACCTCGTCGAGCCGGAGCTTGTAGCGCTCCAGGGCGGCGAGCGCCTGGTTGGCGCGGGCCAGGATCGTGGTGGGGTGCTCGAGGGTGTAGCGGCGCCCGGCCACGTAGACCGAGATGATGTGCATCGACTGGCTGACCGAGATCACCGGGAAGTCGGTCTGCAGCGCGACCCGTTCGGCGGTGCGGTGCCGGGTGCCTGACTCCTCGGTGGGGATCGTCGGGTCGGGCATGAGGTGCACGCCGGCGCGCACGATGCGGCTGCCGTCGTAGGACACGATCACCGCGCCGTCCATCTTGGCGAGCTCGCGGAGCCGGGTGGCCGACAAGGCCACGTCGAGGGCGAAGCCGCCGGTGCACAGCGACTCGACGACGCGGTCGTAGCCGAGCACGATCAGCGCACCGGTCCGGCCGGCGAGGATCCGCTCGAGACCGTCCCGGAGGGCGGTGCCGGGGGCGATCCGACCGAGCAGTTCCCGCAGCGCGGCCTCAGGGTCCACAGCGGGGGGCACGAGCGCTCCTGACGGTCGGGCGGTACAGAGGCCGATTCTACGGGTCCGGGGTGGACAGGCGGTCACCGCAGGTCGCCGCCGGCCGCCCGGGGGGGGGGGGGGCGTCAGCGGGCGACCGGGCTCACCACAGCCGGTGGATCGCGCCGGCCAGGTCGGCCACCTCGATCAGCCGGATGCCCTGCGGGGTGGGGCCGGAGTCGACCGGCACGAGCGCCGCGGTGTAGCCCTGGCGGGCCGCCTCGGCCAGCCGCCGCGCGGTGCCACCGACCCGGCGGATCTCGCCGGAGAGGCCGACCTCGCCGATGGCGACCAGGCCGGCGGGCAGCGGCCGGTCCTTGGCCGCGGAGGCGATCGCCAGCGCCAGCGCCAGGTCGGCAGCCGGCTCCAGGATGCGGACGCCGCCCACGGAGGCGGCGAAGACGTCGGCGTCGGCCAGCTTGACCCCGCCGCGCCGCTCGACGACGGCGTTGACCATGGCCACCCGCTGCGAGTCCAGCCCGCTCACCGCCCGCCGCGGCGACCCGCCGCCGCCCGAGGTGGCGACCAGCGCCTGGACCTCGGCCAGCAGCGGCCGGCTGCCCTCCATGGTCACGGTGACGCAGCTGCCGGGCACCGGCGCCGCGCGGCGGGAGACGAACAGGTGGGACGGGTCGGGCACACCGACCACGCCGCCGTCACCGATCTCGAAGCAGCCGATCTCGTCGGCGGGGCCGAAACGGTTCTTGGTGGCCCGCACCAGCCGCAGCGTCGAGTGCCGCTCGCCGTCGAAGGAGATGACCACGTCGACCAGGTGCTCGAGCGCCCGCGGACCGGCGATCGCGCCGTCCTTGGTGACGTGGCCGACCAGGATCGTGGTCATGCCGCGGGCCTTGGCCACCCCGCTGAGCGCGCTGGCGACCGCGCGCACCTGGGTGGCGCCGCCGTCGGTGCCGTCGACGGCAGGGGAGCGGACGGTCTGCACGCTGTCGAGCACCAGCAGCGTCGGGTCCACGTCCTCGACGTGGGAGAGGACGGCGGACAGCTCGGTCTCCGCGGCGAGGTACAGCTCGTCGTGCAGGGCGCCGATGCGCTCGGCCCGCAGCCGCACCTGGGCCGCGGACTCCTCGCCGGAGACGACCAGCGTGGGCCCGTTCGCGGCGGCCACCCGGTGGGCGACCTCCAGCAGCAGCGTGGACTTGCCGACGCCGGGCTCCCCGGCGACGAGGAGCACCGCGCCGGGCACCAGGCCACCGCCCAGCACGCGGTCGAACTCGGGGATCCCGGTGGGGACCGCCCGGGCGCCGGCGAGCTCGACCTGGCCGATGGGCACGGCCCGCGAGCTGACCGGACCGGCGGCCACCGCGCGCAGCGGGGACGAGCCGACGGCGCCGACCTCCTGGACGCTGCCCCAGGCCTGGCACTCGGGACAGCGGCCGACCCACTTCGCGGAGGAGTAGCCGCACTCGGTGCAGCGGTGGGCGGGGCGGGACTTCACACCGGGAGCGGGCACGCCACCATGGTGGCAGCGGGGTACGACGGTTCCCGGCGAGGCGACGAGGTCGCCCCGGAGGTCACGGGGCGCTGCCGCCGCCCTGCTGATCCTCTTCCTCCTCCGGGTGGAAGTCGAAGGCCTCGCCGCGGGGCAGGTCGCGCTGGGACACGCCGACGGGCACGGGCACCGTGACGTCGCCGGACTCGGAGAAGGAGAACGTCACGTCGACGTAGTCGCCGACGCTCAGCTCCTCGGAGAGCCCGACGAGGGTGACCGCAGGGCCCTGGCCGTTGCTGAAGTACAGGGTCCCGTCGGCGGGGACGGGCAGCGAGATGCCCGCGGGAGCGCCCTCGGCCGGCTCCTCGGCGTCGGGGACGACCACCTCGACGTCCTCGAAGGCCTCGCCGCTGATCCCCACGAGGGTGTCCTCGGTGTCGGCGGTGCTGACCACGGCGCCCAGCAGGCGGGCCTCGCTGCCGCTGGGGTAGATGCCGCCGGTCGGGTAGGGCAGCTCGAGGGCGCGCAGGGCGAGCGGGCCGAAGTCGGTCTGGCCGCCGAAGTTCTGCTCCTGGGTGTTCGTCTGCGTCACCTGGCCGGCGCTGCAGGCGGACAGCACCACCGGGGAGAGCAGCAGGGCACCCATCGCAGCAGCGCGCAGTGCGCGGTTCACAGCGTCGACCTCCAGAGACGTACCGGCCGGTCCGGGTGGGAGCGGCACGAGTCGCGCAGATCGTAACGGTCCACCCAGGATGTCCGCTGGGAGGTGAGGGACATGGCGGTACGGACCGACGACGGCATGCCGGGTGACGGCGACCCCGCGCTGGGGGAGTTCGCAGCTCAGGCGCCCGGCACGCGGCGCTGGTGCTTCGCCGACCAGCTCGGGCCCCACTTCCTCGACGCGCCGGACCAGCCCGTCCTGCTGGTGGAGTCCAGGGGGGTCTTCCGCCGGCGGCGCTTCCACCGGCAGAAGGCACACCTGCTGCTGTCGGCGCTGCGACACCGGGCCGCCGAGCTGGGCGACCAGGCGGTGTTCCTGCAGACCGACAGCTACGCCGAGGCCCTCGACCAGGTCGACGAGCCGCTGTCGGTGTGCGCGCCCACCACCTGGCCGGCCCGCGACTTCGTCCTCCGCCGTCCCGGCGTGACGGTGCTGGAGGCGCGCGGGTTCGTCACCCGGCAGGCCGACTTCCGCCGCTGGGCCGGTGGCCGGGGACGCCAGCGGCTGCTGATGGACGACTTCTACCGGGTGGCCCGCCGCGTGCACGACGTCCTCATGGACGGCGCGGAGCCCGCCGGTGGCACCTGGAACCTCGACCACGACAACCGGCAGCCCCCGCCGGCCGACGGCCGGGTCGACGCCCCGCCGCCGTGGTGGCCGGTGGAGGACGAGATCGACGCCCGGGTCCGCGCCGACCTCGACGCCTGGGAGGCCGCCGGCGACGTCTCCTTCGTCGGCGACGACGGCCCGCGGCTGTTCCCGGTCACCACCGCCGAGACCGAGGAGCGGCTGGCGGACTTCCTCACCCACCGGCTGCGCGCCTTCGGGCCGCACGAGGACGCCATGCTCACCGGCGACCCGTGGCTGGCGCACTCGATGCTCTCGGCGTCGTTGAACCTCGGCCTGGTCGACCCCGCGGACGTCGTGCACCGCGCCGACGCCGCCTGGCGGGAGTCGGTCGCCGCGGGCGACCCGCTGCCGCTGAACTCCGTCGAGGGGTTCGTCCGCCAGGTCATGGGCTGGCGCGACTGGATCTGGCACCTGTACTGGCAGCTGGGCCGCGAGTACCGGCACGGCAACGCGCTCGAGGCGCACGAGGAGGTCCCGGGCTGGATGGGCGAGCTGGAGGCCGAGGCGGTCGGCGCGAACTGCCTGTCCTCGGTGCTCTCCGACGTCCGCGAGCGCGGCTGGGTGCACCACATCCCGCGGCTGATGGTGCTGGGCAACTACGCCCTGCAGCGGGGGATCGAGCCGCTCGCGATGACCGACTGGTTCCACCGCATGTTCGTCGACGGCTACGACTGGGTGATGGTCGCCAACGTCGTCGGCATGAGCCAGCACGCCGACGGCGGGGTGCTGGCCACCAAGCCCTACGCCGCCGGCGGCGCCTACATCGACCGGATGAGCGACTACTGCGGCGGCTGCCGGTACGACCCGAGGAAGCGGGTGGGGGAGGACGCCTGCCCGTTCACCGCCGGCTACTGGTCGTTCCTCGAGCGCAACCGCGAGCGGCTGGCGGGCAACTCCCGGATGCGCCAGCCGCTGAACGGGCTGACCCGGCTCAAGGACCTCGAGGTCGTCGTCGACCAGGAGCGGCGTCGCGGCACCGACGCCCCCTAGGTGAGCGCCGCCCCGCCCGACAGCAGCAGCACGACGTCGAGCACGGTCAGCACCAGGACGGCGGGGAAGGCCAGCCGTCGGCCGCGGGGGCTGCCGGCCAGCGCCGCGACGGCGACCGCGGGCGCGGCGACCACGCAGGCCAGCCAGCCGCGCACCCCCGGGTCGCCGTCGGGGCCGAACACCAGCAGCAGCGCCGAGGTGCCCAGCAGCAGGGCGCCGGCGACCGCCGAGGGCACCGGGCCGACCCGGTGCGGCAGCCCGCGCACGCCGGTGGCCAGGTCGTCGGCGACGTCGGGGGCCACGTTGGCCACGTGCGCCGCCCCGCCCAGGGCGGCGCCGGCGGCGACCAGCCACCACGGCGCACCCGGCGTGCCCGGGGCGGCGGCGACCACGCCGGCCGGCAGCGCACCGAAGCCGGTCAGGTAGGGCAGCGGGGACAGCGCGGTGCGCTTGAGGCCGGCGTCGTAGGCCAGCCCGCTGGCGACCAGGACGAGCAGCAGCAGCCCCGGGACGACGCCCAGCGCGAGCGAGGCGACGACCGTGGTGACGACGGCCACGGCCGTGCCGGTGCGCAGCTGGGCGGGGCTGACGGTGCCCTGCACGACCGGTTTGTCGGACCGGCCCACGGCGCGGTCGCGGTCGGCGTCCAGCCAGTCGTTGCACCAGCCGATGGCAGCCTGACCAGCACCGACGGCCACCCCGACGAGCACCGTGCGCCCGGCCGGGACGCCGGCGGCCACGGCGAGCAGCACCGCGACGGCGGTGACCGCCAGGGTGGGCTCGAGGTGGGTGGCGCGGGCGAGCGCGAGGGCCGTCCGGGGTCGTCCCGGAGGCCCCGTTCCGCTGCGCAACTGCACACCGACCACGCTCCTGTCAACCCCCGACTGACCTCGGCCACGCCGCTGACCAGCACTTTTGTCGGACTCTGACGAGCCGGACGGCATTGTGCCGTGGTAACCTGGGGTGAGCGAAAGGGGTCACATACACATGGGCTTCACTGTTGGCGAGACCGTTGTCTACCCGCACCACGGCGCGGCGCTCATCGAGGCGATCGAGCAGCGCACCATCAAGGGCGTCGAGAAGTCCTACCTCGTGCTGAAGGTCGCCCAGGGCGACCTGACCGTGCGGGTCCCCGCCGACAACGCCGAGATCGTGGGCGTCCGCGACGTCGTCGGCCAGGACGGGCTGAACAAGGTCTTCGAGGTCCTGCGTGCCCCCCACACCGAGGAGCCGACCAACTGGTCGCGTCGGTACAAGGCCAACCTCGAGAAGCTGGCCTCCGGCGACGTGAACAAGGTCGCCGAGGTCGTGCGCGACCTCTGGCGCCGCGACAAGGACCGCGGCCTGTCCGCCGGCGAGAAGCGCATGCTTTCCAAGGCGCGTCAGATTCTGGTCAGCGAGCTCGCGCTCGCCGAGGGCACCAACGAGGACAAGGCCGAGGTCCTGCTCGACGAGGTCCTGGCTTCCTGAGCACCGAGCACCAGGGCGCCGGTCTTCCCGCCGGCGCTCCCCAGACCACTCCCGTGCACGCTGTCGGCATCGTCGCAGCGGCCGGGAGTGGTCTGCGTCTGGGGGCGGAACTGCCGAAGGCGCTCGTGCCCCTCGACGGCCGGCCGCTGGTCGTCTGGGCGGTGCATGCGCTGCGCGCCGGCGGGGTGGCCGAGGTCGTCGTGGCGGTCCCCGCGCCGCAGCGGGCGGCGTTCACCGCCGTCCTGCCCGCCGACGTGCACGTCGTGGTGGGCGGTGACACCCGCACCGCCTCGGTCCGGGCGGCGCTGGCGGCCGCCCGCGAGCAGGCCGACGTCGTGCTCGTGCACGACGCCGCCCGGCCGCTGACCCCGCCCGCCGTGGTCGCCCGGGTGCTCGAGGCGCTGGCCGGTGGGGCCCGCGCGGTCGTGCCGGTGCTGCCGGTCGTCGACACCACCGTCGTGGTGGACGCCGACGGGGTGGTCACCGCCGACGTCCCGCGGTCGACGCTGCGCCGGGTGCAGACCCCGCAGGGCTTCGACCGGGCCACCCTCGTCGAGGCCTACGGGCGCGCGCACGGCGCCGCCGCCGAGTTCACCGACGACGCCTCCGTCGTGCGGGCGGCCGGCGTCCCCGTGCACACCGTCGTCGGCGACGAGCGCGCCGCCAAGATCACCGTGGCCCACGACCTCGCGCTGGCCGAGCTGCAGGTCGCCCGGGCGCAGAGGGTCGTGTGACCGCGCCGCTGCCCCGGGTCGGGCTGGGCACCGACGTGCACCCGATCGAGCCGGGCCGGGCCTGCTGGCTGGCCGGCCTCCAGTGGCCGGGCGTCGACGGCTGCGCCGGGCACTCCGACGGCGACGTCGTCGCGCACGCGCTGACCGACGCGGTGCTGTCCGCCGCCGGCCTGGGCGACATCGGCGGGCTGCTGGGCACCGACGACCCGCGCTGGGCCGGCGCCCGGGGCGTCGCCGTCCTCGAGCACGTGCGCGAGGTGCTCGCCGCCGCCGGCTGGCAGGTCGGCAACGCCGTCGTCCAGCTGGTGGGCAACAGCCCCAAGCTGGCGCCGCGGCGGGCCGAGGCCGAGGCCGCGCTGTCCGCGGCGCTGGGCGCGCCGGTGTCGGTCACCGCCACCACCACCGACGGGCTCGGGCTGACCGGCCGTGGGGAGGGGCGGGCGGCGCTGGCGACCGCGCTCGTGGTCGAGAGCGGTCCGATCACGACCGTAGGATCGCGGCCGTGAGCCTCCGCCTGTACGACACGGCCGCGCGTGCCGTGCGTGACTTCACGCCCCTGCGTGCAGGACAGGTCTCCATGTACGTCTGTGGCCTGACCGTGCAGGGGCCCCCGCACATCGGGCACGTGCGGTTCGCCATCGCCTTCGACGTCCTGCGCCGCTGGCTCACGCACACCGGCCACGAGGTCACCTACGTCCGCAACGTCACCGACGTCGACGACAAGATCCTGGCCAAGTCCGCCGCGGCCGGTGAGCCGTGGTGGGCCTGGGCGTACGAGAACGAGCGCGCCGCCACCCGCGCCTACGACGTCCTGGGCACGCTGCCGCCCACCTACGAGCCGCGGGCGACCGGGCACGTGCCGGAGATGATCGAGCTCATCGCCCAGCTCGTCGACCGCGGGCACGCCTACGCCGTCGACGGCGACGTGTACTTCGACGTCCGGTCGTTCCCGGCGTACGGCGAGCTGTCCGGCCAGAAGCTGGGCGAGCTGCAGGCGGCCGCCGACACCGAGACCGACGAGCGCAAGCACGACCCGCGCGACTTCGCGCTGTGGAAGGGCCTCAAGGACGGCGAGCCGGCGACCGCCTCCTGGGCCACCCCGTGGGGCCGCGGCCGCCCGGGCTGGCACCTGGAGTGCTCGGCGATGGCCGAGAAGTACCTCGGGCCGGAGTTCGACCTGCACGGCGGTGGGCTGGACCTGCGCTTCCCGCACCACGAGAACGAGCGGGCCCAGTCCCAGGCCGCCGGGCACGGGTTCGCCCGGTACTGGCTGCACAACGCCTGGGTGACCATGGGCGGCGAGAAGATGAGCAAGTCGCTGGGCAACACGCTGCTGGTCGACGAGGTCGTCCAGCGGGTGCGCCCGGTCGAGCTGCGCTACTACCTCGCCGCGCCGCACTACCGCTCCATGATCGAGTTCAGCGAGCCCGCGCTCGCCGAGGCCGCCACCGCCTACCAGCGGCTGGAGTCCTTCGTGCGCCGGGCCGCCGAGGTGGTGGGGGCCGACGCCGGCGCACCCGAGCTGCCCGCCGCCTTCACCGCCGCGCTGGACGACGACCTCAGCACCCCGGCCGCCGTCGCGGTCGTGCACGAGGTCGTGACCCGGGGCAACACCGCCCTGGCCGCCGACGACACCGAGGGCCTGGCCGCGGCGCTGGGCGCCGTCCGGGCCATGCTCGGTGTCCTCGGGCTCGACCCGCTCGACCCGCAGTGGGCCGACGCCGGTGGCGACCGCCGCCTGGCGCAGGCCACCGACGGCCTGGTCCAGCTCGCGCTCGACCAGCGTGCCGCGGCGCGCGCCCGCAAGGACTACGCGGCCGCCGATGCCATCCGTGACCAGCTCGGCGCCCTGGGCGTGCAGGTCGAGGACACCCCCCAGGGCACACGATGGGAGCTGACCTGATGGCCGGCAACAGCCAACGACGCGGCCGCTCGGCGGGTGCGGGCAAGAAGACCGCCACCGCCGGGACCGGCGGCAAGAACCGCCGCTCCCTGGCGGGTCGCGGCGCGACCCCCAAGGCCACCGACCGGCCGCACCACCCGGCGTACAAGGCGGCGAAGGCCGCAGCCGCGCGCCAGGACAACCGGCAGCGGGTGCAGCGGCGCAACGCCGAGGCCCCCGAGCTGCTGCTCGGCCGCAACCCGGTGCTGGAGGCGCTGCGCGCGAACATCCCGGCGACCGCGCTCTACGTGGTCACCGGCGACACCACCCGCGGCGGCACCGACGAGCGGATCGCGGAGTCGGTGCAGCTGGCCGCCGACCGCGGGCTGCCGCTGCTCGAGGTGGGCAAGTCCGAGTTCGACCGGATGAGCGACCACGCGCTGCACCAGGGCATCGGCCTGATGGTGCCGCCGTACGACTACGCGCACCCCGACGACCTGCTCGACATCGCCCGCGACGCCGGCCGCCCGCCGCTGATCGTGGCGCTGGACGGCGTGACCGACCCGCGCAACCTGGGCGCGATCATCCGCTCGGCCGCGGCTTTCGACGCGCACGGCCTCGTCGTCCCCGAGCGCCGCGCGGTGGGCATGACCGGCTCGGCCTGGCGCACCAGCGCCGGTGCCGCGGCCCGGCTGCGGGTGGCCCGGGCGGTCAACCTGTCCCGGGCGCTGGCGTCCTACCAGGACGCCGGCCTGCAGACCGTGGGCCTGGCCGCCGACGGCGAGATGGGCATCCACGAGTACGACGGCTTCGCCGACCCGATCGCGCTGGTCGTCGGGGCTGAGGGCGCCGGGCTGTCCCGGCTGGTGCGCGAGCGCTGCGACGTCGTGCTGTCGATCCCGATCACCAAGGACACCGAGTCGCTGAACGTCAGCGTCGCGGCCGGCATCGCCCTGTTCGCCGCGGCCTCCGCCCGCCGTTCGCTGTAGCGCCCCGTCCCGGCCGCCCCGCTGCGGGGCGGCCGGGCGCCGCGCGCTCTGCGGTCCCGTGGCGTCGGGGACCGGAGGACCACGGGAGCGCAGGTGTCGCGCCGGCCGCGACGTGCGACCCTGGAGGGGAGCCCGGCGAGCGGGTCTCCCGGACGAGCGGCGCCGTACCCGGACAGCGACAAGACGGCGACCGTGGGAGTCCCCGTGTACTGGTTCGTCCTCGTCCTGTCCGGTGCCCTCGAGGCCGTCTGGGCCAACGCCCTCGACCGCTCCGAAAACTTCACCCGCCCGGTCCCGGTCGTGGTGTTCCTGGTCGCGCTGGCCGGGAGCATGGCCGGGCTGGCGTACGCGCTGCGCGGCCTGCCCGTCGGCACCGCCTACGCGGTCTGGGTCGGCATCGGCGCCGCGCTGACCGCGGGGTACGCCATGGTCTCGGGTCAGGAGCAGGCGTCGGTGGTGCGCATCGCGCTGCTGCTGGGCATCGTCGGCTGCGTGGCCGGGCTCAAGCTGGTGTCCTGACCACTCAGGACAGCAGCTGCGCCACGGTGTAGATGACCAGCCCGGCCAGGCCGCCGACGACGGTGCCGTTGACCCGGATCCACTGCAGGTCCCGGCCCACCTGCAGCTCGATCCGCCGGCTGGTCTCCTCGGTGTCCCAGCGGGCGACGGTGGTGCCCACCAGGTCGGCGGCGTCGCCGGCGAAGCGCTCGACGGCCCAGCCCGCGCCCCGGCGGAACTGCCGCTGCACCAGCTCGCGGATCGTCGGGTCGGTCTGCAGCAGCCCGGCGCCGGCGTGGATCAGTCGCACCACCCGCGCCCGCAGCTCGGAGTCCGGGTCGGCCGCGGCGGTGACCACGCCGTTCTTCGCCGTCGACCACAGCGAGCCCGACCAGGTGCGCACCGCCGGGTGGTCGAGCACCTCGGCCTTGAACTGCTCGACCCGGGCGGCGGCGTCGGGGTCGGTGCGCAGCGCGTGCACGTACGCGCGCAGCCGCCGGTCGTAGACCGCCCGCACCGGGTGGTCGGCGTCGGCGCCCACCTCGGCCAGGAAGCCGCGCAGCAGCTCGAAGACCCGGTCGAACACCCGGTCGTCGACCCAGTCGGGCACCCAGGCGGGGGAGGCGGCGCCCAGCCGGGCGCGGAACACCAGCCGGTTGTCGGCCAGGAACTCCGCCAGCCCGGAGAGCCCGGCCGAGAGCACCTCCTGGTGGCGGTCGCCGTCGACGGCCAGCTCCAGCACCCGGGCCAGCCCCGGGGCGGCCGGCGTCTCGCGGAGCTTGCGGTCGACGAACGACGAGACCGCCTGCTGCACCTCGTCGTCCTCGATGAGGTCGGTCAGGGCGCCCAGCGCCTTGCCGGCGTCCCCGGCCAGCCGCTCGGCCCGGCCGGGGGAGGCCAGGAAGGCGCCCAGCCGGCCGGGGACGTCGACGCCGTCGAGCCGCTCCTCGACCACCGCGCGGGTGAGGAAGTTCTCCTGCACGAAGGTGCCCAGGCTGGTGCCGATCTGGTCCTTCTTGCGCGGGATGACCGCCGTGTGCGGGATCGGCACCCCGAGCGGGTGCCGGAACAGCGCCGTCACGGCAAACCAGTCGGCCAGTGCCCCGACCATCGACGCCTCGGCGGTGGCCCGCACGTAGCCGACCCAGGTGCGGTCGCCGCCGAACAGCACGCAGGCGAGGAACACCGCTGCGGCGAGCACGAACAGGCCGGTCGCCAGGCGCTTCATCCGGGCCAGGTCGCGGGCCCGGGCCGGGTCGTCCAGCGAGCCGGTGAGCGGGACGTTCGGGAGGGGAGCCGGCACCCGGTCGAGCGTAGGTGGTGCGGACGGACGACGACCCCGGGGCCGCAGGGGGTCGGCTCCGGGGTCGTCGGTCCGGGGGGGGGGGGGGGGGGGGGGCGG
>NZ_JBISCA010000004.1:442947-592327 GCF_046635825.1 Modestobacter sp. SSW1-42
CGCCCCCCCCGCCCCCGGGGCCGGGTCCCGCCCCGAGCGTGCGAGGGGTGGGGGGCAACGGGGTCCTTGCTCAGTCGGTGGCGGCGTCGAGGGTGACGTCGACCGTGGTGCTGCTCCCGCCACGGCGAACGGTCAGGGTGACCGTGTCGCCGGGGCTGGAGCTGCGGACGGCGGCGGTCAGCTCGGTGGAGGTGGTGACCACCCGGTCGTCGACCGCGGTGATGACGTCGCCCACCTGCAGGCCGGCGTCCGCGGCCGGGGACCCGTCCGAGACCGAGGCCAGTTGCGCGCCGCTGCCCACGGCCGAACCGGCGGACGACGCGGTGCTCGCGCTGACCCCGAGCAGGGCGTGGCTGGCCGAGCCGGTGTCGATGATCTCCTGGGCGATCCGCTGGGCGCTGTTGGCCGGGATGGCGAAGCCGACGCCGATGTTGCCGCCCTGGCCGGAGTCCTGGCCGGTGCCGGAGGCGACCGTGGCGATCGCGGTGTTGATGCCGACCACCTCGCCGGCGCCGTTGACCAGCGCGCCACCGGAGTTGCCCGGGTTGATGGCCGCGTCGGTCTGGAGCGCGTCGATCACCGTGCTGTCGTCCTGCGTCGAGCCGGTCTGCACCGCGCGGTTGGTGGCGCTGATGATGCCGTCGGTGACCGTGTTGGACAGCCCCAGCGGCGCCCCGATGGCCACCGCCGCGTCGCCGACCTGCACCGCGTCGGAGTCGGCGAACGTGGCCGGCGTGAGCCCGGAGGCGTCGGTCAGCTTCACCACGGCCAGGTCGGACGTCGGGTCGGTGCCGACCACGGTGGCGTCGTAGAGCGTGCCGTCGGCGGTGCGCACCTGCACGGCCACCTGGTCGGTGGTGCTGTCCAGCGAGACGACGTGGTTGTTGGTCACCACGTAGCCGTCGGCGGTCATGATGACGCCGGACCCCGAGCCCGACCCGGAGCCGGAGCTGACGTAGATGGTCACCACGCTGGGCGAGGCCTTGCCGGCCGCCGCGGTGGCGGTGGTGGCCGTCTCCGGGTCGTTGATGACGACGGTCTGCGCGCTCGGCGCCGCGGCGGTGCCCAGGGCTCCATCGTCGCTGAGGGCCACGACGCCGGCGCCCACCCCGCCGCCGACGAGCGCGCCCGCGGCGACCAGGCCGATCGCCCCGAGCCGCCACCGGCCGCCGCGGGCCGGCTTCGCCGGTGCGGGGGCGGCGGGGGAGAAGGCCGGCGGGAGGCCGCCGGGCTGGGTGGTCGCCTGGTGGTAGCCGGGGGTGCCGTAGCCGGCCGGCGGCCAGGGCTGCGCGGCCGCCGGGGTGGCGAACTGCTGGGGGTGCTGGCCGGGGTGCCCCTGCTGCGGCGCGCCGCCGGTCGGCGGGAACTGCTGCGTGGGGGCCTGCGCGCCGTACGGGGCCTGGGCCCCGTACGGGTTGCCCTCGGGGCGGTACGTGGCCGGGGCGTCGTAGGTGGGGCGGCCGTCGTGCGTGGGCCCGCCGTCCGGTCGCGGTGCCCACGCGGAGCTGCCCCCGGCGTGCGGGTCCGTGCCGTGCCCCTGCTCGTCGGCCGGGCGGTTGTGCTCACTCACGGGTCGTCCCTCCCACTCACCGCAGGACCTCCCTGCCGTGCTGCGTCCACTGTGGGTCCCGGGACTGGTCCGGAACTGGTGGTGCGCTGTGAGTTCCCTGGACGCGCGCGCTCATGCCCGGCGTGTCGACGCGCGTGCGGAGGGTGATCTTGCCCCGTCCTGGGCAGGGACGGCCAGCTGCGGGGGGAACCGCCCCGCCGCGCCTGCCGTCCCGACCCCTGGAGGCCCCGGTGCCCGTGCGCCCGCTCCTCGCCCGTTGCGGGCTCACCCTGCTGGTGCTCCTCGGTGCGGTGCTGGCCGCGGCCGGCGGGGTCTCGCTCGGCGGCGACGGCCTGGTGGCCGTTGCGCTCGCCGCCGTGGTCGCGGCCAGCATCGGTGCCGGGGTCGC
This sequence comes from Modestobacter sp. SSW1-42, assembly GCF_046635825.1. Classification (NCBI taxonomy): domain Bacteria; kingdom Bacillati; phylum Actinomycetota; class Actinomycetes; order Geodermatophilales; family Geodermatophilaceae; genus Modestobacter; species Modestobacter sp. SSW1-42. The sequence continues at coordinate 444,906 of NZ_JBISCA010000004.1, forward strand.
CCGGGAGAGCGACGCCCCGGACCCACGCCGTGCGGCACTCGACGCCGCGTGGCGCGCCGCCGTCGGCACCGTCGCGGCCCTGCTGCTGCTCAGCGGGGGTGTCGTGCTCGCCGGGGGCGCGGTCACCGCGCTGACGGTGGCGGCGGTGCTCGGGGTGCTGCTCGCCCGGTGGGCGCTGCGCTCGGCCCGGGCCGAACGGCAGGCCGTGGTGACCGGGACGTCGCTCGCCGGTGACGGGCGCTGGGTCCGGGGGCTGTCGGTGCAGGACCTGGGACGTGAGTGGGTGCGCAGCTCGGCCGAGCTGGCCCGGGCCCGGGACCCGTTCACCCGGCAGGGGCTGGTCCGCCGCCGGCAGGAGGCGCTCGACGAGCTCGAGCGGCGTGACCCGGCCGGCTTCGTGCGCTGGCTCGAGGGTGGCGCGACGGTCGACAGCGACCCGGCCGAGTACGTCTCCGGCGACCCCGCCGCAGGATCCGAGACCGCCTGAGCCCGGGAGCCGCCCAGCCGCGCGGGCCGGGCGGCCGGGCGTCAGTCGCGCAGCTCGAGCCCGACGATGAGCGCGCTCAGGTCGACCGCGCCCGGGTCGGGCAGCCGGTCGATCGCCAGCTGCATCGTCTCGACCGCGGCCGCGTCGAACCGGTCGGAGACCCCGGCGGTCCTCAGCGCGGCCTGGATCAGCACGGCGTCCTTGGTGGCCCCGGTCAGCCCGAAGCTCACCGGGTGCTCGCCGGTGATCATGTTCTTCGCCTTCATCTTCGCGTAGGGGGTGTCCATCGGGCCGCTGTCGACCGCGTCGAGGAACAGCTGCGGGTCCAGCCCCAGCCCGCGGGCCAGCGCGACCGACTGGGCGGTGCCCACGCTGATCGACACCAGCCAGGCGTTGCAGGCCATCTTCAGCCGGCTGCCGGCGCCCGCCTCGCCGGCCCACACCGTCTTGCGGCCCAGCGCGTCGAACACCGGGGCGAGCGCCGTGCGCTGCTCCTCCGGGCCGGAGGCCAGCATCACCAGCTGGCCCTGCTCGGCGGGGGCCTTCGTGCCCAGCACCGGGCAGTCGACGAGCACGAGGCCCAGCTCGCGGGCGACCTCGGCGACCCGCTCGATGCCCTCGACGCCCACGGTGGACGTCTGCAGCCACACCGTGCCGGCCGGGACGTCGGCCTGTCGGACCACCTCGATCGCCGAGTCGGCGTCGAACAGCATGGTGAGGACGACGTCGGCGCCGGCGACGGCCTCCGCGGCGGTGCCGAAGGCCTCCGCGCCGGTGTCGGTCAGCGCGGCGGCCTTGCTGCCGTCGCGGTTCCACATCCGCACCGGGATGCCCTCACGCCGCAGCGACCGGACCATCCCGGCGCCCATAGTCCCCGTGCCCAGGACCGCCACCGTCGAGTTGCTCATGCCCTGATCCTCACCCGGACACCGGGAGGCGGCAGCCCGGGCCCTCCCCGGCCGGTAACCTGCTGTGCAGTCCGACCCGCCCCATTAGCTCAGTGGTAGAGCACCCGCCTTGTAAGCGGAAGGTCGTCCGTTCAATCCGGACATGGGGCTCCACCCGCGGCCCCGGCGCAGGGCAGGATGTTCCCGTGCAGAACCCGGCCGCCCGCTGATGCCCGCGCCCACGACCCGCTGGGGCGTGCTCGGCACCGCCGGCATCGCCCGGTCCCGCTTCCTCCCCGCGCTGGCCGAGGCCGGGGGCGAGGCGGTGGTCGTGGGCAGCCGGGACGGCGTCCGGGCCGCCGACTTCGCGCAGGCGCACGGTGCCGCCCGCGGCGTCGCCGGCTACGAGGCGGTGCTCGCCGACCCGGCCGTGCAGGCGGTCTACGTGCCGCTGCCCAACCCGCTGCACGCCGAGTGGGCGGTCGCGGCGCTGGAGGCCGGCAAGGCGGTGCTCTGCGAGAAGCCGCTGTGCGTCGACGCCGACCAGGCCCGCCGGGTGCTGGCGGTGGCCGGGCGGGCCGCGCTGCCGCTGTGGGAGGCGTTCGTCTTCCCCTTCACCGACCAGCACCGGCGGCTGGTCGAGCTGCTGGCCGAGGGCGCGATCGGCGAGCTGCGGGAGATCTCCGGCGCGTTCCACTTCCTGCTCCGCCGCACCGAGGACATCCGGCTGTCCGCCGCCACGGCCGGCGGCGCGCTGGCCGACGTCGGCTGCTACCCGCTGCGGCTGGCCGCCGAGCTCTTCGACGCCCCGGCGCTCACCGCCGCGGCGTCCGCCGTGCGCGGCGCCGAGGTCGAGACCGAGCTCGCCGCCCTGGTCGGCTACCCCGACGACCGGCGGCTGCTGCTGTCCTGCGGCTTCCGGCGCGGCGCGGACACCACGACGGTGCTCAGCGGCACCGAGGGCACGATCCGCCTCGAGGACCCGTACCACCCGCGTCCGGGCAGCACCCTCGAGCTGCGTCGTCCGGGGGCGGGGGCCGTGGTCGAGCGGCCCACCCGCGACCAGCACTCGTTCACCGCGGCCCTGCGCCACGTCGGGGCCGTCCTGGCCGGGGTGGAGGCGCCGCGGCACACGGCGCTGGACTCCTCGCTGCCGGTCGCCGAGGCGATGGACCTCGTGCGGGCGGCGGCACGATGAGCCGGCGCGGGCTGTTCCTGCCGCCGTTCGACGCGCTGGCCGACCCGGTGCTGCTCGCCGACCTCGCGGTGGAGGCCGAGGAGGCCGGCTGGGACGGCGTCTTCCTGTGGGACCACCTGCTGTACGCCGCGCCGGTCACCGAGATCGCCGATCCGTGGACCTGCTGCGCCGCGATCGCCGTGCGCACCACGCGGCTGCAGTTCGGCCCGATGGTGACGCCGCTGACCCGGCGGCGTCCCCAGGTGCTGGCCCGGCAGGCGGCCACCCTCGACCGGCTGTCCGGCGGGCGGCTGGTGCTCGGCTTCGGCCTCGGCGACGACGGCGGGGTGGGGGAGCTGTCCCGCTTCGGCGAGGAGCTCGACGCCCGGGTCCGCGCCGCGCGGCTGGACGAGGGGCTCGGGCTGCTGCGCCGGCTGCTGGCCGGGGAGCAGGTCGACCACGACGGCGAGCACCTCACCGCCCGCGACGTCCGCTTCCTCCCGGCGGCGACCCGGCCCGGCGGGATCCCGTTCTGGATCGGTGGCCGCTGGCCCAACGCAGCACCGCTGCGCCGAGCCGCCCGGCACGACGGCGCCTTCGTCATCTCACTGTCCGGCCCCGGCGACCTGGCCGGGGTGCGGCAGACGGTCGCCGACGCCCGGGGCGGTGACCTGACCGGCTTCGACGTCGTGGTCGAGCTGCCCGCTGACGCCGACCCGGCCCCGTGGGAGGCCGCCGGCGCCACCTGGGTGCTGACCCGGCTGGGCCCCTACCGGCTCGACGTCGACGAGGTGCGCCGGGTCGTCCGGAGCGGCCCGCGCTGACCGCAGGCCGGGCGGGCAGCCGCCCGGTGTGCCAGGGTCGGGCAGTCGCCGCCCGCCGGGCGGCAATCGAGGAGGAGGACCGATGAGCGACCACGTGTACCGGCTGAGCGAGATCGTCGGCAGCTCCACCACCAGCGTCGACGACGCCATCCGCACCGCCGTGAAGAAGGCGTCGGAGACCGTCCGCCACATCGAGTGGTTCCAGACCAGCGAGATCCGCGGCCAGGTCGTCGACGGCGACGTCGCCCACTTCCAGGTCACCATGAAGATCGGCTTCCGGGTCGAGGACGGCGAGTAGCTGGAGGCCCCCTGCCCCCCACCGCTCGCGAGCTCGCGGCGGGCCCCTGCAGAGGGGCCGACGGGACCGGGACGGGGGCCGTCAGGCCAGGAGGACGTCGGCGCCGGAGACGGTGACCGCGAAGGGGGCCAGCGGTTCGACGGCCGGCCCCTGCAGCACGTCGCCGGTGGCCAGGTCGAACGCCGACCCGTGGCAGGGGCAGACCAGGGCGCCGTCCTCTCCGGCCCGCACCGTGCAGCCCTGGTGCGGGCAGGTGGCGTCGTAGCCGACGACGGTGCCGGCGGTCGGCTGGGCGATCAGCACCCGGCGTCCGTCGACCGCCAGCTGGTACGCCCCGCCGACCGGGACGTCGGCCAGGGCGGCGATGCGGCCGCCGGGTGCCACGCCGTCCACCTCGGGGACGGGGATGCCGCCGCAGGCACTCAGCGCCACGGCCCCGAGCCCGGCACCCCCGGCGACGAGCAGCGACCGGCGGGAGAGGCAGGGGTCCATGCCGGCATGGTCCCAGGGAGGCAGGCCCCCCTCGTCGGGCCCCGGCGCGAGCCTGCGAGTGACGGGCGGCGAGGGGGTCCTTCGTCAGTCGAAGCTGCCGGCTCCGTCGGAGCGGTAGCGGGCGTGGCGCTCGATGCGGTCGCGCTCGGCGCGCTGGGCCCGGCGGTGCGCCGTCGTCCCGGGCGGCCAGCCGGCCTTGACCGCGCGGTGCTCGGTCGTCTCGGTCATGTAGGCCAGCGAGAAGAGCAGGCCGATGACCAGCCCGCCGCCGGCCGCGGTGGCCCGGATGCCGAAGGGCACCGGCGGGACCAGCAGGCAGAGCAGCACGACCGGGGCGAGCTGGGCCAGCGCACGGCCCAGGTGCCGCAGCACCCAGCTGCGCCGCGTGGTGTCGTCGAGCACCCAGTCCGACAGCGAGCGGGGCAGCCCACCGCCGTAGGCGTACCACAGCCACTGGGCCGGGTTGGGTCGTCCAGCGTGCACACAGCCACGGTAGGCGCCGCAGCGGCCGCGCGTCGGGGACGGCTCAGAGCCGGGTGGTCCAGCTGTGCGCGCTGGCCGCCTCCTCGTAGTCCAGCTCCTGCAGGACGCCGCGCACGACCTCGTCGTCGACGGTGCCGCGGTCGCGTTCGGCCATGAGCGCGCGGCGCTGGGCCTGCACGACCTGCTGGCGCAGGTGCCGGAAACCCTCGGCCCGCCGGCGGCCGCGCTGCTGCTCCTCCTCCTGGTCGGCCCGGACGGTCTGCGCCATCGTCCGGGTGCGCGCCTGGAGCGGGCCGCGGATGCGCTGCTCCCACTGGTCGGCCCGCTCGTCGCCGACCTTGGGCCGGGCCTGCGCGATGAGCTCCTCGGCGCGCTGCAGGGCGGCGGCGGTGGTGCGCTCCTGCAGCCGCAGCTCGCTCTCGGCGTCCCGCTGGTCCTGGTCGGGGTCGCGGACGGCCAGCCGCCGGATCAGCGCCGGCAGGGTGAGGCCCTGCAGCAGCAGGGTGCCGATCGTGACCGCGTAGGCCAGGAACTGCACGGCGCCGCGGTCGGCGAACGGGGCGCCGTTGACCTCCTCGGGCAGGGCCGCGGCGACCGCGAGGGTGACCACGCCGCGCATGCCGGTCCAGGAGATCACCGCCTGGTAGGTCCACGGCGGCCGGGCGGGGGAGACCCAGTGCCCGCCGGGCACCGGCCGGGGCGTGCGGCGGACCAGCTCGAGCCCGAAGACGAACACCGCCCGGACGACGATGACGGTGGCCAGCACCACCGCGGCCGCCACCAGCAGCTGGCCGGTGGAGCGCTCGGAGTCGGCGACCTCGCCCACCACCGCGCGCAGCTGCAGCCCGATCAGCGCGAACACCACCGCCTGGAGCAGCAGGTCCAGCGACGACCACAGCGGCCCCTCCTGCAGCCGGGTGGCGTAACCGGCCTCGGGGCCGCGGTGGCCCAGGTAGAGGCCGGCGGCGACGACGGCCAGGACGCCGGAGCCGGACAGCTCCTCGGCCAGCAGGTAGGCGGCGAAGGGCACGATCAGCCCGAGCACCGACTCCACCACCGGGTCGTCCAGGCGCATCCGGACGACGTGCACGACCACGCCCAGGACCAGGCCGAGCCCCACGCCCACGCCCACGGCCAGCCCGAAGGTGCCCGCCGCGGACCCCCAGTCCAGCCCGAGCAGCCCGCCGCCGGCGCCGAACACCGCGGCCAGGGCCACCTTGTAGAAGGTCAGGGCCGCCGCGTCGTTGATGAGGCTCTCCCCCGACAGCACGGTCATCATCGGCCGGGGGAGCCCCAGCCGGCGGCCGACCGCCGCGGCCGAGACCGCGTCCGGCGGCGCGACGATCGCGCCGAGCACCAGGGCGACCGGCATCGGCAGCCCGGGCACCACCAGCCGCGCGAGCAGGGCCACGACCACCGCGGTCACGAACACCAGCACCACGCCCAGCTGCACGATCGGGTGCAGCAGCGAGCGGAAACCGGCGTAGCTGACGCCCAGCGCCGCCGAGTAGAGCAGCGGCGGCAGGACGAGGGCCAGCAGCAGCTCGCCGTCGATGGCGAACTCCGGCACCCCCGGGACGAAGCTGGCAGCCAGGCCGACGACGACCAGCAGGAGCGGGGCCTGCCACCCCATCCGCCGGGCCAGTGCGGTCACCGCCACCGCGGCGAGCGCCAGTCCCAGCAGTTCCGCTCCGTGCACGCGCCACCCCTCACGACCCTCCACCCCGCGGTCGCGGGTCGGAGCTGTGTGGTGCCCATGTTTGCTGCCCACCGCCGACCGAGCAGAACGGGGGCCGGGAACGGCCCAGGGCGGGCCGCCTGCGGAAGAGGTGGATGTCACGTGAGCGGTCAGGTCGTCGTCGTCACCGGGGCCAGCGGCGGGATCGGCCGGGCCACCGCGGTGGCCTTCGCCCGCCGGGGCGACCGGGTCGCCCTGCTGGCCCGGGGGGAGAAGGGCCTGGACGCCGCCGCCGCCGAGGTGCGGGCGGCCGGGGGGACGGCGCTGGTCGTGCCGGTCGACGTCGCCGACGCCACGGCGGTCGACGCCGCCGCCGAGCGGGTGGAGGCCGAGCTCGGCCCGATCGACGTCTGGGTCAACGTCGCGTTCACGGCCGTCTTCGCCCCGTTCGCCGACATCACCGCCGCCGAGTACGCCCGGGTCACCGAGGTCACCTACCTGGGCGTCGTCCACGGCACCATGGCCGCGCTGGCGCGCATGCGGCCGCGCGACCGCGGCGTCATCGTGCAGACCGGCTCGGCGCTGGGCCGCCGGGGCGTGCCGCTGCAGAGCGCCTACTGCGGGGCCAAGCACGCGGTGAAGGGCTTCACCGAGGCGCTGCACACCGAGCTGAAGGGCCAGGGCAGCGGCGTGCACGTCACCCGGGTCGACCTGCCCGGCGTGAACACCCCGCAGTTCGACTGGGTGCTGAACAAGATGCCGAAGAAGCCGCAGCCGGTGGCGCCCATCTACGCGCCGGAGCTGATGGCCGCAGCGCTCGTGCACGCCGCCGAGCACCCGACCCGGCGGGCGTGGTGGGTGGGCCTGCCCACGGTCTACACGGTGCTGGGCAACGAGGTCTGGCCGCAGTTCATGGACTGGTACCTGGCCCGCACCGGCAAGGACGGCCAGCTCACCGGGGCCGACGCGAGCCCCGACGACCCGTCGAACCTGTGGGAGCCGGCCGACGGGCCCGACGGGCGCGACTTCGGCGCCGAGGGCCGGTTCAGCGACCAGCAGTGGACCCGCGACCCGCAGATTTGGGCCAGCCGGCACCACGGCGTCCTCGCCGCGGCCGGTGCGGCCGGGCTCGCCGGGCTGGCGGTGCTGCGCCGCCGGCGCTGACGCGCGGGCACCCGGGACGGCGCGCGTACGGTGCGCCGGTGGACGAACGACGCACCGGGGTGCTGGCGGGCCTGTCGGCCTACCTGCTGTGGGGCCTGTTCCCGCTGTACTTCCCGCTGCTGGAGCCCGCCGCCGGCCTGGAGATCGTGGCCCACCGGATCGTGTGGTCGCTGCTGTTCGTCGGCCTGCTGCTGACCGTGCGGCGGGGCTGGTCGCAGGTGCGGGCCGCCGTCGCCGACCGGCGCACCCGGCTGGTGCTCAGCGCCGCGTCGCTGCTGATCGTCGTCAACTGGACCGTCTACGTCTACGCGGTGAACGCCGGGCACGTGGTCGAGAGCTCGCTGGGGTACTTCGTCCAGCCGCTGTTCAGCGTCCTGCTCGGGGTCGTGGTCTTCGGCGAGCGGCTGCGGCGGCTGCAGTGGGTGGCGGTCGGCCTGGCCGCGGTGGCCGTGGTCGTGCTCACCGTCGACTACGGCCACCCGCCGTGGATCGCGCTGGCGCTGGCCGGCTCCTTCGGTCTCTACGGCCTGATGAAGAAGCTCGTGCGGGTCGACGCCGTGCCCGGCCTGTTCGTCGAGACGGCGGTGGCGTTCCTGCCGGCGCTCGCGGTGATCGCCGTGCTGCAGGCCCGGGGCTCGGCCGCCTTCGCCCACGAGGGCGCCGGCAACGCGCTGCTGATGGCCTTCGCCGGGGTGGCCACGGCGGTCCCGCTGCTGCTCTTCGCGGCTGCGGCCCGCCGGATCCCGCTGTCGACGGTGGGCCTGCTGCAGTACGTCAACCCGCTCATCCAGCTGGCCATCGGGGTCTTCGTGTTCAGCGAGCCGATGCCCCCGGCCCGGGTGGTCGGCTTCGCCGTCGTCTGGCTGGCCCTGGTCGTCTTCTCCGCCGACAGCCTGCGGCAGGCCCGCAGCACCCGGCGCGCGGCGGCGGACACCGTCCCGGCCGCGGCCTGACGCGCGCTCCGGTGCCCCGGACCGTCGGTGCGGCGACTACCGTCGAGGGTGCCGGCTTCCCCACGGCGCCGCCTCGTCGCGCACGCCCCGGCACCCACCCACCGGAGGCACCCCATGAGCAGCGAACCCGCGCCGGGCGTCCCGTCGCCGGCCGCTCCCGACCCCGCGACGGCACCGGTAGCCGGTGCTGCTGTGACGGATGGGGCGCCCGGGGACGACACGCGAGCCGGTCTGTCGGCCCGTGACCGCGCCGTCCTGGCCTTCGAGCGGCAGTGGTGGCGCTTCGCCGGGGCCAAGGAGGCGGCCATCCGGGAGACCTTCGGGATGTCGGCGACCCGCTACTACCAGGTGCTCAACGCCCTGATCGACCGTCCGGAGGCCCTCGTGGCCGACCCGCTGCTGGTGCGCCGGCTGCGCCGGATGCGGGCCGCGCGGCAGCGGCAGCGCTCCGATCGGGTCCTGGGCAGCGACCGCGGACGGGACTAGCCTCTCTCACCGTGGGGAGGCATCTCGATCCGGTCGGTGACGGCAGCTCGTCCAGCGAGCCTGCGGGCACGGGTCGCCCCCACGACCCTCGTCCGCGCACCGCTCCGGACGCCGTGCTGAACCCGCACCTGCGCGACGCCGACCTGCGCGGTGCCGCGGCGCCCCGGACGCCCGGTGCGGACGTGCTCGGCGCCTCCCGCCCGAGCCGCGCCGAGCGCCGCCGCGACGGCCTGCTGCCACAGAGCGAGGACCCGCTGCTGCGCCGGCCCAGCGGCCCGCCGCCGGGCGGTGGCCGCCGCCGCTCCGACGCCGGCCCCCTGACCCCCGCCCGGGACACCGGCCCGGTGCTCGCCGGCCGCGACGCCGGCCCCGCCGCCGGGTCGGCACCGGCCCCGCGAGCGGTGCCGCCCGTCTCCGGGCCGATGACCGCCGCCACGCCGGCCTCCACCGTGCCGCCGCGGGCCTCCGCCCGTCCGGTGCCACCGCGACCGACGCCCGCGGCCGGCCCCGCCGCGCGGCGTCCGGACGGCGACCGGCCCGAGCCCACCACGGTGCCGCCGCGACCCTCCGGGGCGAGCGCCTGGTCCGCCGCCCCGGCGACCCCCGACGTGACCCAGCGCGTCTCCGGCGCGGCCCCGGCCGAGTCGGCCTGGGGTGCGATGGCCGCCGAGGCGCCGGTGGCGGCCCCCCGGTCGGCCCCGCCCCGCTCCCCGCAGATCGCCCCGCGCGCCGCCGACCGCGCGGCCCCGGCCGGGTCCGCTGCGCCGGCCCGTCCGCTGGTCGATCGTCCGGCCGCCGATCGCCCCGGCGCCGAGCGCCGGGACGACGAGCGGATGCGCACCGACGAGACCGCCCTCGTGTCGGTCGTGGACGGCGAGTCCCCGGCCCGCCGCCCCGTCGACGTCCCCGTGGGTGGCCGCGCCGCCGCCCGGCTCGAGCGGCAGGCCGCCGAGGCCGCCGCGCGCAAGGCCGGCGGACGGCGCACCGCCCCCCCGGCGGCGCCCGCCGGCGGGCGTGGTCCCGGCCGCGAGGACGACGCCGCTGCGCCGGGCGCCCCGCGCCGGGCCGTGCAGGGCGTGCTCGCCGTGGTCGTCGTCGCCCTGGTCGTGCTCGGCGTCTGGTCGTTCACCTCGCCCCGCACCTCCGAGATCGCCGCGCAGACGCCGGTGACGTCGGCGCCCGCGCTGTCGGCCCTGCCGCCGCCGCCCCTGCCGTCGCTGGCCCCGGTCACCACCGAGGCGCCGGTGCCGCCGGCGCCGGTCAAGGCCCCGATCACCGTCCTCAACAGCACGAACATCACCGGGCTGGCCGCCCGGATCGGCGACGCGTTCACCGCCGGCGGCTGGGAGGTGCTCGACACCGGCGCCTACCCCGGTGACGACATCGCTGCCACGACCGTCTTCTTCACCGCGGGCGACACCGAGCAGCAGCAGGCCGCCCTGCAGCTGGTCGAGCAGTTCGGTGCCGACGTCACCGGGCCGGTCGAGCGCTTCTTCGACGTCGAGGGCGTGGCCGACCCCGGCATCGTCGTCGTCGCCACCGGGAACTGGAAGCCCTGAACCGGCTGCCCGCCGGCCGGAACGCCGGCGGGGTGTCGTGCGTTGCGCGGTGCGTGCGCACCGCTCCCGGGCCGGCGCGGATCGGCTCGCGCCCCGGCGCCCGGCCGGTGCCGTCCGCCCTGCTCGCCCTCCTGCTCCTGCTCCCCGTCCTCTCCGCCGTGCTCGTCGGCACGGCGCCGCCGGCCCGGGCCGCCGAGGACGTGACCACCGAGGACGCCCGGGTGCCCTCCGGCTCGGGCGCCGACGCCGTCGAGCTCGACACCACGCTCTACCGGCCGGCCTCGGCCACCGCCGGCACGCCGGCCCCGGCGGTCCTGCTGGCCCACGGGTTCGGCGGCAGCAAGGCCTCCGTGGACGCCGACGCCCGCGACCTCGCCGGCCGCGGCTACGTCGTCCTGGCCTGGTCGGCCCGCGGCTTCGGCGCCAGCACCGGGCAGATCGGGCTCGACGACCCGCGCTACGAGGTCGCCGACGTCAGCACGCTGATCGACCTGCTCGCCGCCCGGGACGACATCGTCCGCGACGCCCCCGGCGACCCGCGGGTGGGCGTGGCCGGCGGCTCCTACGGCGGGGCGCTCTCGCTGCTGGCCGCCGCCTACGACGACCGGGTCGACGCGATCGCCCCGCAGATCACCTGGAACTCCCTCACCAGCGCGTTCTTCCCCGACCAGGCCGCCGAGGTCACCGGCGCCGGCACCCCGGCCGCCACCCCCGGCACCGACGACGCCGGGGTGTTCAAGCGGCTGTGGGCCGGCCTGTTCTTCGGCGTCGGCTCGGTGCCCACCGGTGACGGCCTGCTCGGCGGGCCGGCCGGTGGCGGGGGCAGCGCGGCCGCCGTCCCGGACCTGTCCGGCGTCGACCCCCAGGCGCTCACCTGCGGCCGCTTCCGGGCCGACGTCTGCGCCGCGTACCAGTCGGCGGCGTCCACCGGCACGCTCACCCCGGAGATCGCCGCCGTCCTCGACCGCAGCAGCCCGGCCGGCGTGCTCGACCGGATCACCGCGCCCACCCTGCTCGTGCAGGGCACCCAGGACTCGCTGTTCGGGCTCGGCCAGGCCGACGCCAACGCCCGCGGGATCGCCGCCAACGGCACCGACGTCCGGGTGGTCTGGTACGCCGGGGGCCACGACAGCCCGGCGTCGGCGGGTGTCACCGCCGACCTGCGCGACGAGGTCGCCGGCTGGTTCGACCGGTACCTGCGCGACTCCGGCACCGGCACCGGCGGGGGCTTCAGCTACCCCGCACCCACCGGCCTGGGCTCGGGCATCGGCCAGGTGCAGGGCGGCGCGCAGACCGTCTCCGCCCCCGCCTACCCCGGCCTGGACGGCGGCGACCCGGTGCAGCGCCAGGACGTCGCGGTGAGCGGCCCGACCCAGCCGGTGGTCACCCCCGCCGGCGGCAGCCCCGCCGCGCTGACGATCGTGCCGGGCCTGGGCTCGGTCAGCTCCGCCCTCGGCGGCACGACGCTGGAGATCCCCGGCCAGTACGCCGCCTTCGACAGCGAGCCGCTGACCACCGCGCTCGACGTGGTCGGCGCCTCGACGGTGCGGCTGGCCGTGTCCGCCCCCGGTGGCACCGCGACGATGTTCGCCAAGCTCTACGACGTCGGCCCCGACGGCGCGACGACGCTGCCCGGCGGGCTGGTGGCGCCGCTGGCGCTGACCGGGGTGTCCACCGACCCCGCCGCGCCCACCGAGGTCGCGGTCACCCTGCCGGCGATCGTGCACCGCTTCGAGGTCGGCCACACGCTGCGCGTGCTGGTCTCCAGCACCGACCAGGCGTTCTCCCTGCCCGCCCAGCCGTCGGTCGCCTCCGTGGCGCTGGCCGACGGGACGACGCTGTCGGTGCCCGAGGTCCCCGGGTCGGTGCAGGCCGCCGCCGGGGCCACCCGCTGGTGGGTGCTGCTCGGTGCCGTCGTCCTGCTCGGGCTGCTCGGCTGGCTGGCCGCCGTCCTGCTCGGCCGCCGCCGGGCCCGCCGGCTGTCGGTGGTCGAGCCCGACGGCGAGGACGTGCCGCTGCGCTTCGAGCACGTGAGCAAGGCCTACAAGGACGGCTTCGTCGCCGTGCGGGACCTGTCCTTCGAGGTGCGCCGCGGCCAGGTGCTCGGGCTGCTCGGGCCCAACGGCGCGGGCAAGACCACGTCGCTGCGCATGTTGATGGGGCTGATCCGGCCCACCGAGGGGCGCATCTCGATCTTCGGCCACGCCGCCGGCCCCGGCGCCCCGGTGCTGTCCCGGCTGGGCTCCTTCGTCGAGGGCACCGGGCTGCAGCCGCACCTGTCCGGCCGCGACAACCTCACGCTCTACTGGGCCGCCACCGGCCGGCCGCTGGCCGACGCGCACATGGAGGAGGCCATCGAGGTCGCCGGCCTGGGCAAGGCGCTGGACAAGCGGGTGCGCAGCTACAGCCAGGGCATGCGGCAGCGGGTGGCCATCGCCCAGGCGATGCTCGGCCTGCCCGACCTGCTGGTGCTCGACGAGCCGACCAACGGCCTCGACCCGCCGCAGATCCACGCCATGCGCGAGGTCCTGCAGTCCTACGCCCGCACCGGCCGCACCGTCATCGTCTCCAGCCACCTGCTCAGCGAGATCGAGCAGACCTGCAGCCACGTGGTCGTGATGGCCAAGGGGCAGAAGATCGTGCAGGGCACCGTCGAGGAGATCATCGGCGCCGGTGGCTCGGTCCTGGTCGGGCTGGCCGACCCCGCCGACACCGACCGGGCCGTCGCGCTGCTCGAGGGGCTGCCGGGGGCCGGGCAGGTGGAGCGGACGAGCGAGGGGCTGGTGGTCGACCTCGGCCCGACCGGCCGCGCCACCGCCCTGACCGCGCTGGTCGGGGCGGGCATCGCCGTCGACCAGCTCACCCCGCGCCGCCGGCTCGAGGACGCGTTCCTGTCACTGGTGGGGGAGTCATGAGCCACGCATCAAGGGCCGAAGTCGCGACTTCGGCCCCCCAGGCCTCCGGGGCGGCCGCCGGTTTCCGACCCGAGCGCACCCTCCGGCTGGGGGTCGAGCTGCGCCGGCAGTTCAAGCGCCGCCGGACCATCGGGGTGTTCGCGCTGATGGCCGCGCTGCCGCTGATCCTGATCGGCGCGCTGGCCCTGGGCGGTGCCGAGGAGGCCGAGGAGAACGCCCGGGTCAACCTGGTCGACGTCGCGACCGCGAGCGGGCTGAACCTGACCCTGTTCACCCTCTTCGCCACCAGCGGGTTCTTCCTGGTCGTGGTGTTCGCGCTGTTCTTCGGCGACACCGTGGCCAGCGAGGCGTCCTGGGGGTCGCTGCGCTACGCGCTGGCCACCCCGGTGCCGCGGGCCCGGCTGCTGCGGCAGAAGTGGCTGGCCGCGCTGGTCATGTCGGTCGGCGCGATGCTGACGCTGGTCCTCGTCGCCCTGGTCGCCGGCGGCATCGCCTACGGCTTCGATGCCGTCCAGACCCCGGTCGGCGTCGCGCTCGACCAGCGGACCGGGCTGGTGCGGTTGGCCGGGATGGTCGGCTTCCTCGTCGTCCACCTGCTGATCGTCGGGACGCTGGCGTTCTGGATCTCGACCCTCACCGACGCCCCGCTGGCGGCGGTCGGCGGCGCGGTGTTCACCACCGTGGTGTTCGCGGTGCTCGAGGCGGTGGAGCAGCTCGGCGCCATCCGTGACTGGTTCCCGACGGCGTTCGGGTTCGCCTGGACCGACCTGCTGCAGACCCCGGTCGACTCCGGCGACCTGTTCCGCGGCGTCGTCCAGGGGCTGGCGTGGTCGGCGCTGTTCACCGCCCTCGCCTTCCGCCACTTCGCCCGCAAGGACGTCACGAGCTGATGCACAGACGGTGATCAGGTCACCTGATCACCGTCTGTCCTACCTCACCAGCGTTGGTGCGGTAGGACAGTCTCTGATCAGGTGACCTGATCCAACTCCGGGGTCAGAGCGAGGCGCGGACGGCCTGGGCCCAGCCCTCGCCCATGTGCGCCTCGGTCACCGAGACGTTGGCCAGGGCGGCGATCCGCTCGGCCATGCCGCGTACCGCGGCCCCGTTGGCGGTGATGAACAGCCGCCCCACCGCGGCGGCCATCTCCAGGTCGCTGACGCTGTCGCCCACCGCGACGGCGTCCTCGGCGGTGAGCCCGCGGCGGGCGAGGTCCCAGCGGATCGCCTCGCCCTTGCTGATCCCGCGCGGCATCAGGTGGTAGACGTGCGGCGGCAGCGCCCCGTCGGCCAGGGTCATGTCCGGGGTGACCGGCACCTCGCCGTTGTCGTTCATCGTCAGCCAGCCCCAGCCGCGCTCGGCCAGCCAGGCGTCGACCGCCGCGGCGTCCACCCGTCCGCGCAGCAGCGCGTCGGCGGAGTGGGTGGCGTGCCAGGGCGCGTGCCACTCGACCCGGCCCGGGTGGTCGGCCATCAGCTCCTCGACGACGCCGAGCTCGGCCAGCACGTCGACCGGCTCGCGGCCGGCGTACTGCTCCGGCAGGGCACCGGTGAGCAGCCGGCTGCGCGTGCCGCCGTCCCAGGTGACCAGCGAGCCCAGCTCGGCGATCGCGCCGTCGGCGGCGAAGACCCGGGCGGTCTCCATCAGCTGGGTGGCGGTGCGGCCGCTGACCAGCACGAGCGGGACGCCGGACCGGTGCAGCTGCAGCAGCGCGTCGGCCGCCGCGGAGGTCCACCCACCGCCCGCCGCCGTCCAGAAGGACCCGTGCGGGCCCACCATCGTGCCGTCGAGATCGGTGTAGACGATGCGGGTGGCCACCGGCCCATCCTGTCGGTGCCGAGGACCGGCGGTGGGCGCGGGTAGAGTCCGTGTCGTTCCACTCATCCAGAGGGGCAGAGGGACACGGCCCGATGAAGCCCCGGCAACCGCCGTCGCACTCCCGCGACGGAAGGTGCCAATTCCGTCTCGCGCGGCTCGACGGCCCGGCGCGGGGAAGATGAGGAGGTAGTCGTCGCATGACCATGACCGCTCCCGGCTCCGCCCAGGCTGACGTCACCGAGGGTGGGCCGGTCCCGCCGAACCCCGCCCGCGGGCTCGTCTGTCGCAACTGTGGCGCCACCTTCGGCCTGATCGCCGAGCACGCCTGCGCCGAGTGCTTCGGCCCGCTCGAGGTCGACTACGACAAGGACCTCATGCGGGCGGTCACCCGCCAGCAGATCGAGGCCGGCCCGCAGAACATCTGGCGCTACGTGGCGCTGCTGCCGGTGGGCCACAACCCCGCCGACCGGGTCACCCTCGACCCGGGCATGACGCCGCTCGTGCAGGCCGACCGGCTCGCCGCCGAGCTCGGCCTCACCGGCGGGCTGTGGGTCAAGGACGACTCGGCCAACCCCACGCACTCCTTCAAGGACCGGGTGGTCAGCCTGGCCGCCACAGCCGCGAAGACCTTCGGCTACGCCAAGATCGCCTGCGCCTCGACCGGCAACCTGGCCAACTCGGTGGCCGCGCACGCCGCCCGGATGGGGCTCCCCTCGTTCGTGTTCGTGCCCAGCGACCTCGAGCCCGGGAAGATCACCCAGTCCGCGGTCTACGGGCAGGCGCTGGTCGCCGTCGACGGCAACTACGACGACGTCAACCGGCTGACCAGCGAGCTCGCCGAGACCGACGAGTTCGAGGACACCGCCTTCGTCAACCAGAACGTCCGGCCGTACTACGCCGAGGGCTCGAAGACGATGGGCTACGAGATCGCCGAGCAGCTGGGCTGGCGCATCCCGGCCCAGGTGGTCATCCCGATGGCGTCGGGCTCGCTGCTGACCAAGGTCGACAAGGCCTGGCGCGAGCTGGTCGCCGCCGGCATCGTCGAGGACACCGAGTGGAAGATCTTCGGCGCCCAGTCGGCCGGCTGCGACCCGATCGCCACCGCGTTCGACAACGGCTGGGACGTCGTGAAGCCGGTCAAGCCCACCGGGATCGCCAAGTCGCTGAACATCGGCAACCCCGCCGACGGCCCCTACGCGCTGGACGCCATCCGGCGCACCGGCGGCTCGGTCGGCCGGGTCGGTGACGCCGAGATCATCGCCGGCATCCGCGACCTGGCCCGCACCACCGGGGTCTTCGCCGAGACCGCCGGCGGCGTCACCGTCGCGGTGCTGCGCCAGCTGGTCGAGCGCGGCCTGCTCGACCCGGCGCAGGAGACCGTCGTCCTCAACACCGGCGAGGGCCTCAAGACCCTCGACCCGCTGCTGCCGGTGATCGGCCCGTCCCACCACGTGCAGCCCTCGCTGAAGTCGCTGCGCGAGGCCGGCCTCATCTCCTGAACGGCCGGCTCCTCCGGTCGTGGGCGAGTACCACGACCGGAGGAGTCGCGCGGCAGCAGGGTGACCTCGGACACCCTGCTGCTGTACCGTTCCGCGCGGTCAGCGTCCGACGTTCGTGATCACGGGCGGAAGCGCGACACCCGGCCCCGCGACTCCAAGGGGCCGTCCGCACGCACGAACGTGGGAGCACACGTGGCACAGGGCACCGTCAAGTGGTTCAACGCCGAGAAGGGCTTCGGCTTCATCGCCGTCGACGGCGGTCAGGACGTCTTCGTCCACTACTCGTCGATCCAGATGGACGGGTACAAGAGCCTCGAGGAGGGCCAGCGGGTCAGCTTCGAGGTCGTCCAGGGCGCGAAGGGTCCGCAGGCCGACGCCGTCCAGGCCGTCTGACCGCTGCCCCGCCACGAGGCCCGGTCCCCGCTCGGGGACCGGGCCTCGCTGCGTCCCAGGACCCCCCGTTCTTGCACTCGCCGGGGTCGAGTGCCAGACTTTGCACTGGCACTCGGAGCACCCGAGTGCCAACCAGGTCGGAACGGTGAGGTACCGGAACGTGGGCCGCAGGAGCGTCCACGGCGCCGGTGCCGTCCGTCGCGGGCGCCGGACCCGGCCGTGCAGCGATCCACGCTCGGAGGACATCACCACATGGCCAAGATGATCGCGTTCAACGAAGAGGCCCGCCGCGGCCTCGAGCGGGGCATGAACCAGCTCGCCGACGCCGTCAAGGTGACGCTCGGCCCCCGTGGCCGCAACGTCGTGCTGGAGAAGAAGTGGGGCGCCCCCACCATCACCAACGACGGTGTGAGCATCGCCAAGGAGATCGAGCTCGAGGACCCGTGGGAGAAGATCGGGGCCGAGCTCGTCAAGGAGGTCGCCAAGAAGACCGACGACGTCGCGGGTGACGGCACCACCACCGCCACCGTGCTCGCCCAGGCCCTCGTCCGCGAGGGGCTGCGCAACGTCGCCGCCGGCGCCAACCCGATGGCCCTGAAGAAGGGCATCGAGAAGGCCGTCGCCTCGGTCTCCGAGTACCTCCTGTCGACCGCCAAGGACGTCGAGACCAAGGAGCAGATCGCGGCCACCGCCTCGATCTCCGCCGCGGACCCGGCCATCGGCGAGCTCATCGCCGAGGCGATGGACAAGGTCGGCAAGGAAGGCGTCATCACCGTCGAGGAGAGCAACACCTTCGGGCTCGAGCTCGAGCTCACCGAGGGCATGCGCTTCGACAAGGGTCACCTGTCGGCCTACTTCGTGACCGACACCGACCGCATGGAGACCGTGCTCGACGACCCGTACATCCTGGTCGTCAACTCGAAGATCTCCACGGTCAAGGACCTCCTCCCGCTGCTGGAGAAGGTCATGCAGTCCGGCAAGCCGCTGGCGATCATCGCCGAGGACGTCGAGGGCGAGGCCCTCGCGACCCTGGTCGTCAACAAGATCCGTGGCACCTTCAAGTCGGTCGCCGTCAAGGCCCCCGGCTTCGGTGACCGCCGCAAGGCCATGCTCGCCGACATCGCCATCCTCACCGGTGGCCAGGTCATCAGCGAGGAGGTCGGCCTCAAGCTCGACACCGCCGACCTGTCCCTGCTGGGCCGCGCGCGCAAGTTCGTCACCACCAAGGACGAGACCACGATCATCGAGGGCGCCGGTGACGCCGACCAGATCCAGGGTCGCGTCAACCAGATCCGTGCCGAGATCGAGAAGTCGGACTCCGACTACGACCGCGAGAAGCTGCAGGAGCGGCTGGCCAAGCTGGCCGGCGGCGTCGCGGTGATCAAGGCCGGTGCCGCCACCGAGGTCGAGCTGCGGGAGCGCAAGCACCGCATCGAGGACGCGGTGCGCAACGCCAAGGCCGCCGTCGAGGAGGGCATCGTCGCCGGTGGTGGCGTCGCCCTGGCGCAGGCCGTCACGGTCGCGTTCGACAAGCTCGAGCTCGAGGGTGACGAGGCGACCGGTGCCAACATCGTGCGCGTCGCGCTCGAGGCCCCGCTGAAGCAGATCGCCGTCAACGCCGGCCTCGAGGGTGGCGTCGTGGCGGAGAAGGTCCGCAACTCCGAGATCGGTTGGGGCCTCAACGCCGCTTCCGGCGAGTACGTGGACCTGATCGCGGCCGGCATCATCGACCCGGCCAAGGTCACCCGCTCGGCCCTGCAGAACGCCGCCTCCATCGCGGCGCTCTTCCTGACCACCGAGGCCGTCATCGCCGACAAGCCGGAGAAGAACGGCCCGCCGGTCGGCGGCGGCGAGGGTGGCGGCATGGGCGGCATGGACTTCTGAGTCCGCCACTCGGCGCCAGCTGAGCACAGCACCACCAGCACTGCCCGGCAGGGGCGGTCCGCGCATCGCGCGGGCCGCCCCTGTCGGCGTTCCTGGGCCGCTCACCGCGTCGATCATGGAGGTCTCGCCGTCGACACACCGGTGGACGGCGTGCCGTGGCGCAACGACCCCATGATCAACGGTTCGGCGTCGGGGGCGTGGCCACCGGCGGCAGCGGGTAGGCGCGGCGGGTGACGGTGGTCATCGGGACGTCGGGGTGGCAGTACCGCGACTGGCGTGGCCGCTTCTACCCGCCGGCCCTGGCGCAGCGGCTGTGGCTGGAGCACCACGCGGCCCACTTCGCCACCGTCGAGAGCAACAACGCCTTCTACCGGCTGCCGGAGCGGGCGACGTTCCAGGCGTGGCGGGACCGCACGCCACCCGACTACCGCTGGGCGGTCAAGGCCAGCCGCTTCCTCACCCACATGAAGCGGCTGCGGGACCCCGCCGAGCCGGTCGCCCGGCTGATGGACCGGGTGGCCGGCCTCGGGGACCGGCTGGACGTCGTCCTGCTGCAGCTGCCCCCGACGCTGCGGGCCGACGTCGACCTGCTCAGCGAGTGCCTCGCCCAGTTCCCGACCGGCACCCGGGTGGCCGTCGAGCCGCGGCACGAGAGCTGGTGGACCGACGACGTCCGGGCGCTGCTGGAGCGGTACTCGGCGGCGCTGTGCTGGGCCGACCGCGGCGAGCAGCCGGTCGCCCCGCTGTGGCGGACGGCGGAGTGGGGCTACCTGCGGCTGCACACCGGCGCCGAGGGGTGGGGCTACCGGCCGGAGACGCTGCAGCTGTGGGCCCAGCGGCTCGCCGACACCTACGGCGCCGACGACGTCCTCGTGTACTTCAACAACGACCCCGGCGGTGCGGCCACGGTCGACGCGGTCACCTTCGCCGGGGCCGTCCGGGCGACGGGCGGGCAGCACACCCGGGTGCCCGCGATGGCCGAGGCGGACGGGACCGCGTGGCCGCCCGCCCGTCAGAGGACGGCGGGGTCCTCGGCGAACGTCACGCCCAGCTGACCGGCGGCCTGCTCGAGCGCGTCCTGTACCGCGAGGGTGTCGGCCAGCGGCATCACGGCGCTCTCGGTGCGGCCGGCCCGCAGGCACTCGGTCACCTCGATCAGCTCGTGCGAGTAGCCGGCGGCCAGCGCCGGGAGGGTGATCTCCTCGGCCTCCGCACCGACCCGGTGCAGCACGATCGTGGCCGGGTGGTGGAAGCGGGGGAGGACGTCGATCCAGCCTGCGGTGCCGAACACGCGGGCCTGCCCGGGCAGCGCGTTGTGCAGCGAGGTCATCAGCGTCGCCGAGCGGCCGTCGGCGTACCCGAGCAGCAGCGAGGCCTCGGCCTCGACGCCGTTGTCGAACAGCGACCCGGTGGCGGTGACGGTGTCGGGGTCGCCGAGCAGCATCTGGGCGAAGGAGACGACGTAGACGCCCAGGTCGAGGAGGGCGCCGCCGCCGAGCTCACGCGCGAACAGCCGGTCGGTGAGGTCGAACTCGCGCTGGACGCCGAGGTCGGCCTGCACCGAGCGCACCTCACCGATCGCGCCGTCGGCGATCAGCTCGCGCAGCCGGACGACGGCGGGCTGGAAGCGGGTCCACATCGCCTCCATGACGAAGACGTCGGCGGCGCGGGCGGCGTCGACGACCTCGCGGGCCCCGGCGACGGTGGCGGTGAACGCCTTCTCCACCAGCAGCGCCTTGCCCGCGGCGATGGCGCCCAGGGCGATGGCGTGGTGCTGCGGGTGCGGGGTGGCGACGTAGAGGACGTCGACGTCCGGGTCGGCCAGGATCGCGGCGTAGGAGCCGTGCGCCCGCTCGACGCCGTGCCGGTCGGCGAAGTCCCGGGCCCGGTCGGCGGAGCGGGAGGCGACGGCGACCGCGCGGGCGCCGTCCACGGCGGCGAAGTCGGCCACCACCTTCTCCGCGATGCGGCCCGGCCCGACGACGCCCCAACGGATCTCGCTCATGTCCCCAGACGCTACGGGAGGCAGACTGACCCGGTGGCACTGCTGATCGACAACCCCGTCTGGCCGTGGCGGGGGCGCAAGTGGTCGCACCTGGTCAGCGACGTCGACCACGACGAGCTGCACGCCTTCGTGGCCGCGCACCTGGGCATGCCGCGCCGGGCCTTCCAGGGCGACCACTACGACGTCCCCGAGGAGCTGTACGCGGTCGCGGTGGGAGCCGGCGCCGAGCCGGTGGGCAGCCGGGAGCTGCTGCAGCGGCTGATGGGTGCCGGCCTCCGCCGCAAGAAGCCACGGCCCTGAGGAGCGGCGCCCCGGGTCAGGACCGGGCGCGCAGCAGACTGAGCTCGGCGGCCAGGTTGGCGCGGGCGGGGGCGGTCCACGCCTGGCCGGTCGGGGTCCGGAAGAGCGCGGGCAGGGCCAGCAGCTGCTCGAGCACGGCGGACCGTCCGGCGGCGAAGGCGGCGTCGGGGACGTGCGCGTACTCCGCCCGGACCGCGGTGGCGTAGGCCACGTAGGCCTGCGGTGGGCTGGCCAGCACGGCCAGGTCGGCGTCGCACAGGACGGCGCCGTTCGCGTCGTCCGGCGCGGGGTCGTGCCCGGCGGTCAGCAGCACCAGGCGCTCCACCTCGGCGACCCGGCCGGGGTCGACCAGGCCGAGCAGCCCGATCCGTGCCCGGTCGGCGCTGACCTGCTCGTTGTCGCGGCGCTGCGGGTCGTAGGCGACGTCGTGGTACCAGGCGGCCAGCCGGACGGCGGTGGGGTCGCTCGCGTGGTCGACCAGCTCGTCGACGATGCCGAGGACCGCGGCCAGGTGGGCCAGGTCGTGGTACCGGCGGTGCGGCTCGGACCACGCGCCGACGACCGCGGCCCACTCGGTGCGGGAGGTGGGCGAGTCGCCGGCGAGGGCGGCCCAGTCCTCGAAGGCGACACCGGTCACGACGGGAGTCTGGCACGGCGGGGTGCCGCGGGTCGTTGCGCGGGTAGACTGGGGACGTCCGGGCCGGGCGACCTGTGTCCCCGGGCTCCACTAGATAACTGCCGCCGCGGAACACCGCCCCGACCTCGGTCGGGGGCTGGAGCTGCGGATGTGCAAACCGCCGCGAGGCGACCAGCGTCCGGTCCGGACCCCGACGCAGAACGGCCCCCGACCATCCGGTCGGGGGCCGTTCGCGTGTCCGGCCCCCGCCGCGAGCGTGTGTGTGGTGGGGGGCGCGGGGGTCCTTCTACTGCTCGGTCTGGCCCAGCAGCCAGCCGTGCTCGCCGGCCAGCTCGTTCGCCTCCGCCGGGCCCCACGAGCCGGGCGCGTAGGAGTGCACCTCGGGCCGGGCGTCGAGCACCGGCTGCAGTGCCCGCCAGGTCTGGGCCAGGCCCTCGCTGGTGGTGAACAGCGACCGGTCACCGACGAGGACGTCGTGGATCAGCGAGACGTAGGGCGGCAGCGGGCTGCCGCCGGGGATCTTCGACAAGTCCAGTGAGACCCGGGCCGGGGCCATCGCCAGGTCGGGGCCCGGCTTCTTGGCCATCACGTCGATGTCCACCGAGCCCGCGCCGGCCAGCGACAGGGAGACGACGTTGCCGTTGGCCGGGACGTCGTCCACCGGCCCCTTGGGGCGGTGCAGGATGAGGCTGACCCGCTGCTGCTTGGCCGCCATCCGCTTGCCGGTGCGCAGCAGGAACGGCACACCCCGCCAGCGGCCGGAGTCGATGCACAGCCGGGCGGCGACGAACGTGTCGGTGTCGCTGTCGTCCGGGACGCCGTCGAGCTGGCGGTAGCCGTCGAACTGGCCCAGGACGACGTCCTCGGGCTGCAGCGGGCGGAACTTCGACAGCACCGACTCGCGGGCGGCGAGGATGTCGTCGGCCTTGAAGCTGACCGGGGGCTCCATGGCCACCTCGGCGGCGACCTGGAACAGGTGGGTCACGAGCATGTCGAGGGTCGCGCCGGTGGCGTCGTAGAACTCGGCGCGGTCGGCGACGTCGAGGTCCTCGGGGACGTCGATCTGCACCTGCGCGATGTGCTCGCGGCTCCAGATGTGCTCGAACAGCCCGTTGGCGAAGCGCAGGGCGTGCAGGTCCTGCGTGCCCTCCTTGCCCAGGAAGTGGTCGATGCGGAAGACCTGCTCCTCGTCGAACACCGAGTGGACCAGGTCGTCGAGCTCGCGGAAGCCCTCGGGCGAGGCGCCGAACGGCTTCTCGTAGACGATCCGGGCGCCCTCGGCGAGGCCGTGGGTGCCGATCGCGCGGGTGTAGCCGGTGAAGGCCTTCGGCGGCAGCGACAGGTAGTGCACCAGCTGGGCCTCGTCACCGAGCTCCTTGCGGGCGGTGGCGACGGCGTCGATCAGCTGGCCCGGGTCCTCCTCGGTGAACCCGCCGCCGGCGAAGCGCAGCCGCTGGCTGAACTCCTCCCACGGGCCGTCGTCGGTGCCGGAGGCGAACTCCTCCAGCGCGCCCTGGACGTGGTCGACGAAGTCCTCGTCGCTGCGCTCACCGCGGCCGCTGCCGATCAGGCGCCAGTCCGCGGGGAGCAGGCCGTGCTGGGCCAGCTGGTAGAACGCCGGCAGCACCATGCGGCGGGCCAGGTCACCGGTGGCGCCGTAGAGCACGAAGACGGTGGGGGACAGGTCTGGGGTCGTCCCGGTGTCGGGCACGTTGATCCTCTCGGGCACGGCCGGCCTCCGTGGGAACCGGAGGTCGGAGGTCATCGGCCCGTGCGGCGCTGCACGGCCTTCGTGGGCGTCAGTCTGCCCACACGGGGAAGTGCTCACCCCTCAGGGGAGCGCGTCCCCAGGTGAGACACCGCTGGGCGGGGTTTTCTTCCGCGACCCGCCCGATGATCATGGGCGTGGCTGTGCCCACCGGCGCGGCGCGCAGCCACTCGCCGATGGTCGATCGCCCGGCACGGTCAGGGAGTCGTGCGGAGCACTCTCAGAGCATCGTGCGCAGGCGCTCGCGGCGGGCGCGCAGGACCTCGACCGACGCGGACGCCGACGGCGGGCCGGGCACCGACTGCCGCAGCTGGGTGTGCACCACGGCCTGCGGCTGCGACGTCTTCGCCGCGATCCGGTTGACCAGCCGGTTGATCTCCCGGCGCAGCTCGGCGACGTCGCGCCAGCCGTTGCTGACCGCGTCCTCCTCCGGGTGGTCCTCGACGACCATGAAGCCGTCGTCGTCGCCCCGGGCGTGCGAGGCGGCGATCCGGATGCGCAGCTCGTCGTCCCGCTTGGCCAGCAGCTCGGCGGTCTGGGCCGGGGTGAGCAGCCCGGGGATGCCGAGGTACTCCTCCTCCTCGTCGCCGAGCGCGACCACGGCGGGGCTGCCCTCGCCGGTGTGCGCCGTCCCGCTGTGCAGGACGTGGGCGAAGCGGGCGTCGGCCTCCAGCGCCTCCCACTGCTTCATCTCGCCCTCACGGGGCTCGCGCGGCGGCAGGTCGAGCGCCTCGAGCTCCTCGTCGGGCTGGGACTTCGGCGGGGGCATGACGTGGTTGCGCTGCTCCTCCATCGACGCGGCCAGGCTGAGCAGCGGCCGCACCGCGGGGAGGAACACCGTCGCCGACTCGTGCGGCGCCCGGGCGCGCACCACGCGGCCGACGGCCTGGGCGAAGAACAGCGGCGTCCGGTAGGAGGTCATCCAGGCCAGGACGGCGGCGCGCGGGACGTCGACGCCCTCGGAGACCATGCGCACGCAGACGGCGATGCGCGCACCGCCGGCGTTGAACTTCTCGATCTTCTTGGAGGCCTTCGGGTCGTCGGAGAGGATCAGCTCCGGCGCCTTCCCGGTGACCCGGCGGACGATCTTGGCGTACTCGCGGGCGTCGTCCTGGTCGCTGGCCAGCACCAGCCCGGCGGCGTCGGGCATGCCGGACTCGCGCAGGTGGGTGATCCGGTCGTCCATCGCGGCGATGACGTGCGGCACCCACTGGCCCTTGGGGTCCAGCGCGGTGCGCCAGGCCTGCATCTCCACCGACTTGGTGCCGGCCTCGGTGAGCGAGGCGGCGACGACCTCGCCGGCGGAGTTCCGCCAGCGCGAGGTGCCGGTGTAGGCGGCGAAGACGACGGGCCGGACGACGTTGTCGGCGAGCGCCTCCTTGTAGCCGTAGGTGAAGTCGGCCATCGACATGAGGCCGCCCTGGCCCTCGAACCCGTCCTCGACGTAGCGGACGAACGGGATGCGCTCGTCGGCCTTGGTGCGGAACGGCGTCCCGGTCAGGCAGAGCCGGCGGGCGGCGCGGCCGTAGGCCTCCTCGACCGCCTCGCCCCAGGACAGGCCGTCGCCGGCGTGGTGCACCTCGTCGAGGATCACCAGCGTCTTGACGCTGGTCGCGCGCGCGGCGTGCAGCATCGGCTTGCCCGCGACCTGGGCGTAGGTGGTGACGTACCCCTGGGTGCCGGCGCGGACCGGGCCGATGGCGTTGGTCAGGTTCGGGTCGAGCACGATGCCCATCGCGTGGGCGGCGTCGGCCCACTGCATGCGCAGGTGGTCGGTGGGGCAGACGACGATCACCCGGGCGACCTCGCGCTTGGCGAGCAGCCGGGTGGCCAGGGTCAGGGCGAAGGTGGTCTTCCCGGCGCCCGGGGTGGCGGTGACCAGGAAGTCCTTGGGGGAGGACTCCTCGTACTTGCCGAGGGCCGCGGTCTGCCAGACCCGGAGCGGTCGGCTGTTCGTCTGCGGGGCTCGCGCCGCCGCCTGTGTCGCAGTCGCCATGTCGAGGGTCATTCTGGTCGGCGCGGGGTCGACACGCCCAACCGGGTGCCTCCGGCGCGCCTCCCCGTCCAGCGCGTATGGGGCGGAGCCACCCCTGGCCTGACCTGCGGTTTCTCGCCACCGGACGGCGGGGTGTGGGACTTCTCATGGCGCGTGCCGGACCGTCCCGTCACCACCGCCGGTCCCGCCGTCCCCAGCTGCCCCCCGCCCCTTGACAGACTGCGCCGGTGACCCCGTCGCTCACCTGGCTGACCGCACCGGACGAGGTCGGCGCCGACCTGCGCGCCGAGCTGACCACCTGCTGGCGCGACGTCGTCAACGCCGGGGGAGCGGTCGGGTTCGCCCAGCAGCTGCCGGTCACCGACGCCGTCGTCCGTCCGGTGCTCGACGCGACCGTCGAGGCGCCCGGCGCGCGGCTGCTGGTGGCCCGGGCGGACGGCGCGGTGGCCGGCTGGCTCGTGCTCTCCACGAACGCCGAGCCGGTGTTCGCCCACTGGGCGTGGGTGAAGCGGGTGCAGACCTCGGTGACGCACCGGGGCAGCGGGGTGGCCCGCGCCCTGATGACCGAGGTCGCCCGCGCCGCCCGCGACGACCTCGGGCTGGACTGGCTGCGCATCGAGGTGCGCGGCGGAGCGGGGTTGGAGCCGTTCTACGAGCAGTTCGGCTGGCAGGTCGTCGGCGCCTGGCCCAGCGGTGTGGCGGTCACCCCCGACGACCGCCGCGACGAGGTCCTGATGGCCCTGCCCCTGCGCTGATGGAGTCCCAGGGGCGCGTTTCCGGCGCCCTGGGACTCCATCGCCTGCTCAGGCGCCCTCGTCGACCCAGTCGGGACCGTTGACCTCGCCGGGACCGGCCAGGTCGGCGGCGTCGACGATCGTGTACGCGTAGCCCTGCTCGGCGAGGAAGCGCTGCCGGTGGGCGGCGTACTCGCTGTCGAGGGTGTCGCGGCTGACCACCGTGTAGAAGTGCGCCTGCCGGCCGTCGGCCTTGGGGCGGAGCACCCGGCCGAGGCGCTGGGCCTCCTCCTGCCGGGACCCGAACGTGCCCGACACCTGCACCGCGACCGCGGCCTCGGGCAGGTCGATGGAGAAGTTCGCGACCTTGGAGACGACGAGGGTCTTGATCTCGCCGGTGCGGAACGCCTGGAACAGCCGCTCGCGCTCCTTGTTGGTCGTCGACCCCTGGATCACGGGTGCGTCCAGCGCCGTCCCGAGCTCGTCGAGCTGGTCGAGGTAGGCGCCGATGACGAGCTTCTGCTCCTCGGGGTGCCGCTCCAGGACCCGGCGGATCACCGGCAGCTTGGACTGCGCGGTCGCGGCGATCTTGTAGCGCTCCTCGGGCTCGGCGACCGCGTAGGTCATCCGCTCCTCGTCGTCCAGGCTGACCCGCACCTCGATGCACTCGGCCGGGGCGATGTAGCCCTGCGCCTCGATGTCGCGCCACGGGGCGTCGTACCGCTTGGGCCCGATCAGGGAGAAGACGTCGTCCTCGCGGCCGTCCTCGCGCACCAGCGTCGCGGTGAGCCCCAGCCGGCGGCGGGACTGCAGGTCGGCGGTGAGCCGGAAGATCGGCGCGGGCAGCAGGTGGACCTCGTCGTACACGATCAGGCCCCAGTCCTGGGCGTCGAACAGGTCCAGGTGCCGGTACTCGCCCTTCCGGCGGGTGGTGATCACCTGGTAGGTCGCGATGGTGACCGGCCGGATCTCCTTGCGCTCGCCGGAGTACTCGCCGATCTCGTCCTCGGTCAGCGAGGTGCGGGCGATGAGCTCGCGCTTCCACTGCCGCCCGGAGACGGTGTTGGTCACCAGGATCAGCGTGGTCGCCTTGGCCTCGGCCATCGCCGCCGCACCCACCAGCGTCTTGCCCGCACCGCAGGGCAGGACGACGACGCCCGAGCCACCGGCCCAGAAGCCGTCGACGGCCTCCTGCTGGTAGTCGCGCAGGTGCCAGCCGTCCTGCGCCAGCTCGATCGGGTGGGCCGCGCCGTCGACGTAGCCGGCGAGGTCCTCGGCCGGCCAGCCGATCTTCAACAGCGCCTGCTTGAGCCGGCCGCGCTCGGCGGCGTGCACGACCACGGTGTCGGCGTCGATCCGGGCGCCCAGCATCGGGGCCACCCGCTTGCTGCGGACGACCTCCTCGAGCACGGCCTTGTCGCTGCTGGTCAGGGTCAGCCCGTGCACCGGGTTGTTGGCCAGGGTGAGCCGGCCGTAGCGGTCCATGGTGTCGGCGATGTCGACCAGCAGGGCGTGCGGCACGGGGTAGCGGCTGAACCGGACGAGGGCGTCGACGACCTGCTCGGCGTCGTGGCCGGCGGCGCGGGCGTTCCACAGCGCGAGCGGGGTGACCCGGTAGGTGTGCACGTGCTCGGGGGAGCGCTCCAGCTCCGCGAACGGGGCGATCGCCGCCCGGCACTCCTTGGACTGCGGGTGGTCGACCTCCAGCAGGAGCGTCTTGTCGGACTGGACGATCAGGGGGCCGTCAGGCACGCGTGGGCATCCTCTGCTCGGGGCTCCGCGCGGGCTGCGCGCGGACTGTCCACGGTAACGCCGTCCGGCGACCCCGCCTTCCGGGCGACCGTGTGCGCACGACCTCACCGCGGGGGCGGAAGTGGCCACTCCCGCCCCCGGGGTGCCGTCGGGGGTCGGTCAGACCCAGGCGGTGCGGCGCAGCGGCGGTCGCTGCTCGCCGCCGCGCTTCTGCAGCAGCACCTGGTCCACGCCCATCTCGCCGGACTCGAAGGTCAGCGCGCTGGCGGCCATGTACAGCCGCCAGACCCGCGCCCGGCCCTCGCTGGTGGCGGCGACGGCGGCGTCCCAGTGGCGCTCCAGCCGCTCGACCCAGGCGCGCAACGTGAGGGCGTAGTGCTGGCGCAGCGCCTCGACGTCGAGGACCTCCATGTCCGCGCTCTCCAGGAAGCCGACGGTCTCGCCCAGGTTCAGCAGCTCGCCGTCCGGGAAGACGTAGCGGCCGATGAAGCTGTCCGGCTTCACCGTGGAGCGCCCGGCGTTCCAGGCGATCGCGTGGTTGAGCAGCCGGCCGCCGGGGCGCAGCAGCCGGGTGAGCTGGGCGGCGTAGCCGGGCATCTGCGCCCGGCCCACGTGCTCGGCCATGCCGATCGAGCTGATCGCGTCGAAGGGCCCGTCGTCGACGGTCCGGTAGTCCTGCACCCGGATCTCGACCCTGTCGGTGAGCCCCGCCTCGGCCACCCGCTTGCGGGCCAGCCGGGCCTGCTCCTCCGACAGCGTGATGCCCACGACCGTGGCGCCGTACCGCTGCGCGGCGTGGATCGCCATCGACCCCCAGCCGCAGCCGACGTCCAGCAGCCGGGCGCCCTCGGTGAGGCCGAGCTTGCGGCACACCAGGTCGAGCTTGGCCTCCTGGGCGGCGTCCAGCCCGGTGTCCGGGGTCGCCCAGACGGCGCAGGAGTAGACCATCGACGGGCCCAGGACCAGCTCGTAGAAGTCGTTGCCCACGTCGTAGTGGTGGCTGATCGCCGCGGCGTCCCGGCTGCGGGAGTGCCGCAGGCCGCCCTTCTCGACCGTCGCCTCCTCGGCCGGCGGGGCCGGCTCCGGGCCGAGGGCCCCCAGCCGCAGCGCCGTCCCGAGCAGCGACAGCCGCTCGCGCCACGTGGTCTCCGGCGCCGGCCCCTCCTGGTTCAGCCGGCCGGCGGTGCGCAGCGCGGCGAACGTCGCGAAGACGTCGTCCTCCATGTCGATCTCACCGGCCACGTAGGCCCGGCCCAGGCCGAGCTGGCCCGGGGCCCAGACCATCCGGCGCAGCGCCCGCCGCGAGTGCACCGCCACCACCGGGGCGCCGGCCGGGCCGCTGACCGACCCGTCCCAGCCGCGCAGCCGCACCGGCAGCTCGCTCGTGCCGAGCACCGCACCCAGCGCCTCGGCCAGCCGGTCGGCGACCGTCGTCCTGCTCGTCATGTCCACCACTCCTGCCTGCGGCAGAGCCAGCGGAGGTCCGGGACGGTCTGCCCAGTCGCTGGTTGCCCTCACCAACTTCCTCCGCGCAACGCCGGGCGGGGGCTTGATCATCCCGAGTTCCCCGGATCGGGGGAACAGGTCTCAGGACGGCGCGGAGGTGTCCTGGGACTCGACCAGCGCGACCGAGGTGATCCGGTGGACGGCGAAGGTGCGGGTCTCGCCGCGGCCCTCGTCGAAGCCCTGCAGGAACCCGCCGGACAGCGACACCGGCTGCACGACCCGCTGGCTGCCGCTGCCCTGGGCGTCGACGTACCCCAGCCAGACCGGCAGCCCCTCGCTGACCGCGCGGGACAGCAGCTCCAGCGTGCTGGCCGTGGTGACGCCCGGGATCTGGCGCACCGGCTCGGCGCGGCGGGCGGCCAGCGCGGCGTCGCCGGCGCGCACCTCGCGGACCGTCGCCTCGACGTCCTCGGGTCGCAGCGGCCGGGGACCGGCGGCCGCCGCCGCGCCCGGGCGACGTCCGGCGGCCCGCGCCGGCGCGCTCGGCCGGGTGAGCACCGCACCCCCGGAGGACTCGCCGGCCGGGGCGTAGCCGGCGGCGCGCAGCACGGTGAGCACCTCGTCGGCGCCCAGCCCGCTGACCAGGACGCCGGGAGCCAGCCGGCGCAGCTCGGCGTTCGCGGTGCGCCGGTCGCTGAGCACCTGGGAGACCAGCCCGTGGTCGTCGGAGCGGACGTAGCACTCGATGGCGCCGACCCGCAGCCGGCCGTGCTGGCGGGCGACGTCGTCGACCAGGTACTCGAGGGCCTGCGGCACCGGCGTGCGGGAGGCGCGGGTGAAGAAGTCGTGCAGGTCGCCGGCCGACCAGCCCTGGTCCAGCGCCCGCCGGATGCTCGCCTCCGACACCCGGTAGACCGTCGCGCCGCCGGAGGACTCGACGTCGGCGACGACGGCCAGCGTGCCGGCCAGGTCGGCCAGCAGCGGCCCGGGCGCGATGAGGGAGAGGTCGGGCTGGGCCAGCACGTGGTCGACCGGCGCCGGCAGCAGCCCGCGCATGCCCTCGGCGGCGCCGTCCTCGCCGTCGGCCAGCAGGCCGCGGCCCCCGGAGCCGAGCACCCCGCCGACCGCGATGCCCAGCCGCTCGGCCTCGGCCAGCAGGTCCGGCACCGGCGACAGCCGGTCGGCCCGCCGCGGGGTGCGCCAGCGCAGCAGCGACACCAGCTCGCCCGGGGCCAGCCCCTGACCGGGCGGGAACTCGGCCAGCACCGCCAGCGCCGAGCGGCGCAGCGCCGGCGCGGTCTGCCGGACGACGTCGGGCGAGAGCACGTTGACCGCCTTGCCCGCGACGTCGCGCTCGCCGACCAGGGAGATCAGCCGCGGACTGGTCAGCCAGCCGTCGGCGAGCACCGCCCAGCGGTCGGTGAGGTCCTGCTCGCGCCAGGCGTCGTAGCCGCGGGTGGGCAGCCACTCGTCCCGGTGCGCACCCCCGACGTCCAGCAGCCCGGCGGCGTGGGCGACCTCGACCAGGAACGCGATGTCGCGCTCGCCGACCTTGAGCTCCTTGGCCAGCCGCTTGGTGTCCCGCACGCCCAGCCCGCCGCTGCGCAGCAGCCCGGCCGGCTCCTCCTCCAGGGCGGTGAGGACGTCGGTGACCCGGCTGAGCACCTCGAGGGCGGACCCGGCGGCCTGCTGGTCCACCACGGCCGGGTCGCGGCGGCTGACCTCGGGCTCGGGGCGCAGCCGCGGCGGGCCGAGCGGGGAGTCGCCGCGCAGGGCCAGTCCGATCTCCCGGGGCAGCTCGACGTTGATCGCGTCGATGCGGGCCAGCAGGCCGGCCTGCAGCAGCCGCCGGGCGGGGGTGAGGGAGCCGGCGGAGGAGTCGGGCAGGTGGCCGACCGGGCGGTCGCCGGCCAGCCGCTCGAGCACCGTGCGCTCGTCGGGGGCGAGCTCGGCCAGCGTCGCGGGCAGGTCGCGGGGGAGCGGCACCCGCAGGTCGGTGGCCCGTCGGCCCAGGCCCGCCGGGTAGCGGACCGCGCGCCGCACCGGCTCGGGGGCGTGCAGCTCGGCGTCGCCCCACAGCAGGGCGCGGGTGGTCAGCGTCTCCACGGCGGCCTCGACGACGTCCGCGGGGACGCCGGGCAGCAGGCCGGGCAGCTCGGTGCGGGCGACGCCGTCGGTGGTGGAGAGCAGGACGGCGTCGAGCACCTGCAGCGTGGCGGCGTCCAGCTCGTCCAGCGCCCGGTCGACCGAGACGGGGACCGCGAGCCGGGTGGCCAGCCCCACGATGTCGGAGGGTGCGGGGCGCGCGACGTCGGGCCGGGCGACCAGGAGGGCGCCCAGCTGCTCGTCGGTGCGGGTGCGCAACCAGGCGGCGAGCGTGGCGGGCTGGTCCGGGGACATCCGCTCCACGCTACGTCGGCCGGGGGTGCCGCCGCTGCGGCGGCCGCTGCCGCTCACCCGACCGGCTGACCCGTGGGCGGGACCGCCGGGCGGCGGGCGGTGTGCGGTGGGCGCCCACTCCGCTCCGGGAACGGGCACCCACCGCACGCCGCTCGGTCCGGCGGAGGGCGCCGGCGGGTCTGGGAGCATCGCGGCCGTGCCCGCCCTCGACGACCCGCAGACCCGCACCGACCTCGCCGCGCTCCGGGCGGGGGCGCTGCGCTGGCTGGGCGGTGGGCTGCTGGCCGTCGTCCTGGGCTGCGTGGCCGGCGCGGCCGTCGTCCGGGTCACCGAGGACGGCGGCGCCCGCCCGCCGGGGGCCGGCCTGCTGGTCGTCGGGCTGGTCCTGGCCGGCATCGCGGCCGCCCTGGCCGGGCTCGGGTCGCTGCTGCGCGCGCGCCGGTGGACCGCCGGGCTGGCCCGCGAGCCGTGGCGCTCGGGGATCCTGCGCATCGCCGGACCGGCGATGCTGCACGTCGAGTCCGACGACGTCGACGAGCCGCTGCGGCTGCGGCTGATGTCGACCGCGGTCTGGCGCACCCGCGAGGTGCAGCGCCTGGCCGGCGCCGAGGTGCGCTGGGCGCAGGTCGCCCCGCAGGAGTGGGTGCTGTCCGCCGACGGCGCGGGCACGGTCTACGGCGCCCGCCCGGCCCGCCGCCGCTGACCCCTCCCAGCGACACGGCAGGGAGTGCGGCTGCGCGCCCGCAGCTCGATCCGGGAGGATGGCACCGAGGCACCCGGGGAGCTGACCCGGGCCGCACCGCAGATGGAGGCACCGTGTCCAAGCGCAAGGACAAGCACGCCCACCTGGTCGAGCCGACCTGGGGCAAGTCGGAGGGCGACGGCCCGCCCGTCACCGAGCTGATGAGCGAGATGGCCGGTGGCCTCTCGCCGTTCGGTGAGGACCACGCCTTCCCGCTGCCGCCGGAGCGGCTGCGGTACGCGCACCCCACCGACCGCCCCAACCCCTCGGGTCGCGGGCGCGACTGACCTGCGCCGCGCTGCCGCCCGCCCGGGCGGCAGTGCGGGCCGGCTCAGCCGACGCGGACCACCAGGTCCGCCGCGAGCGCGCACGCCGCGCACAGCACCACCAGCCCGGTGGCCCCGGCCGCCAGCCGCGGCGCCCGGCCGTCACCGGACCGTCCCGCCGCCTGCTGGGCGGTCCCGGCCCGCCGCCGGGTGAGCACGCCCAGCACGAGCAGCCCCGCCGCGGCCACCACCGCCGCGAGCACGAGCACCGCCGGCCGGTCGTGCACCGCCGCCGAGCGCAGCAGCAGCCCCGCCACCGCCAGCACCCCCAGCCCGGTCCGCTGCCAGGCCAGCACCGTGCGCGCCGGCTGGGTCTCGCCCCCGCTCACGCCCGGCCGATCTCGACGGCGACCAGCACCAGCAGCGCCACGGCCAGCAGCGCGACCAGCCCGGTGACCCAGGCCGCGGCCGTGCTCACCGGGAGCGGGGCGTCGGCGGCGATCGCCCGCTCGTTGCTCCGGTACCGCCGGTGCCCGGCCAGGGCGGTGACCCCGCCGGCCAGCACCAGGGCCACCGAGACCGCCGGGCCGCCCGCGGGGAAGCCCAGCTCCGGCACGAACTGGGTCATCGCCACCCCGCCCGCCACCAGCGCCAGCGCGGTGCGCAGCCAGGCGAGCAGGGTGCGCTCGTTGGCCAGGCTGAACCGGTAGTCCGGGTGCGGCGCGGGGGCCGGCGGGCCGTCGGGAGTCGACACGGCGGCCAGCGTAGGGGCGGGCCGGACCGCCCCGGGAAGCGGCGGCGGAGGCCTCCCGCGCGCGGTTAACCTGGGGCGGAGCAGCCGTGAGCGGCTGCGTCCCCGGCCACGCCGGCCGGGACCGGAACGAGTGACCGAGGGATCGACGTGCCCAGCGGCAAGGTGAAGTGGTTCAACGCGGAGAAGGGGTTCGGCTTCCTGGCCCACCCCGACGGGCCCGACGTGTTCGTGCACAAGGACGCGCTGCCCGCCGGCACCACCGAGCTCAAGCCCGGCCAGCGCGTGGAGTTCGGCATCGTCCAGGGCCGCCGCGGCGACCAGGCGCTGCAGGTCCAGGTGCTCGACCCGCTGCCCTCCGCCGTCGCCGGCACCCGCAAGAAGCCCGACGACCTGGTGCCGATCATCGAGGACCTCATCCGGCTGCTCGACGGCGTCTCCGAGGGCCTGCGGCACGGCCGGCACCCCGACAAGCCCGCGGCCCGCAAGGTCGCCGCCGTCCTCCGCGCCGTCGCCACCGACCTCGAGGGCTGACGCGGGACCCGCCGTTCAGCCGGTGGGGGACGCGGAGGGGCTGGTGGCCGGCGTGCCGCCACCGGCCCGAATGAAGCCGACCGGCCACGCGCCGGACAGCCCGTTGCAGGCCTCCGGGTCGCTGTCCTGCACGACCACCAGGTAGTAGGTCGCCGGGACGACGTCGGAGGTGTTGATCCCGTCGAAGACGGTGGTGCCGTCCTCGACCTCCACCTCGCCGATCCGCTCCTGCAGCTGCTCGTCGAACACCTGCACGCCCCAGCCGAACCCGGCCACCTCGTCGGCCACCGTGAGGACGACGGTCGTGTCCGGCGCGACCTCGATGACCGGTGGGGAGACCTGGTAGCGCTCGCCCTCCCCGCCCCGGCAGTACTGCGTCGGCTGCACCGTGACCGGGTCGCCACCGGCCTGCACGGTGAGCGTCGGGACGGCGGTGGCCCGGCCCTGCCCGCCCGCCCCGCACCCGGTGAGCGCCACCAGCCCGCCCAGCAGCACCACCCCCGTCGCTGCCCGTGCTGCGCTGCTCACGTCCGTGCCTCCTGGTCGGTGGTGTGGGTGACCCGGCGGCTGCGCAGGCTCCAGAGGGTGAGGCCGACGGCGAGCACCAGCAGCGCGGCCGCGACGGTGAAGCCGATCCAGCCGGTGGTGGGCACCGCGATCGCCAGCGCGCCGCCCACGACCCAGGCCAGCTGCAGCCAGGTCTCGGAGCGGGCGAACGCCGACGCCCGCAGCCGGTCGGGCACCTCCCGCTGGACGATCGCGTCGAGCGCGGCCTTGCCCAGCGCGTTGGTCACCGCGGCGACGAACGCGACGAGCGCGGCCATGGGCAGGCTGTAGAACACCGCGGCCAGCACGGTGATCCCGGCGGCGACGCCCGCGGCGGCGAGCACCACCCGGTCCGGGCTCGCGGTGCGCAGCCGCGACCCGGCGGCCGTGCCCAGGAAGCTGCCCAGCCCGGCGGCGGTCGCGAGCGACCCCAGCGCGAGGGTGGCCGGCCAGCCGTCGTCCACGGTGGCCTGCACCAGGAACGCGGCGAAGATGGTGAGGAAGCCGCTGAGCCCGCGCAGCGCGGCGGTGGCCCGCAGCGCCGTCACCACGTGCGGCGTCGTGGCCCGGCGCCGGCCGGGCAGCTCGATCGGCGTCGTGCGCAGCACGTCGGCGGGGTCCTCCCCGGCCGGGACGTCGACGTGCGCGGGCAGCCGCACCGCCAGGACGGCGGCGAGGGCGAACACCGCGGCGGTCGCACCCAGCTCCCAGCCGAACCCCAGCAGCCAGGCGAGGCCCGCCCCGAGCCCGCCGGCGACCCCGCCGGCAGCGAGCCCGAACACCGACATCCGGGCGTTCGCCGAGGTCAGCGACAACGCCGGCGGCAGCACGCGGGGGACCACCGCGGCCCGCAGCACGTTGAAACCCTTGCTGAGCACCAGCACGCCGAGGGCGGCCGGGTACAGCGCCAGGTCGTCGTGGTGGGCGGCCATCACCAGGGCCAGCACCGCCCGGGCGGCCAGGCTGCCCGACAGCGCCCAGCGCCGCCCACGCTGCAGCCGGTCCAGGGCCGGGCCGATCACCGGGGCGACGACCGCGAACGGCGCCATCGTCACCAGCAGGTAGAGGGCCACGTTGCCGCGCTGGGCGTCGGCCGCGGCGGCGAAGAACAGCGTGCCGGCCAGCGAGACGGCGATCATCGCGTCGCCGGCGACGTGCAGCGCGTTGACGCCGAGCAGCCCGGACAGCCCGCTGTCGCCGGCCCCGTCGGCCCGGCTGGCCGCCCGCACCCGCCGCACGGCCGCCCCGCTGAGCTCGCGCGACCGGGCGGCGGCCACCCGGGTGACGGTCAGCCGTGGCGGCCGGGCCCCGAGTCCCGGCGCCGTCCCCTGCGGTCCCGCGGGCTGGGGTGCGACGGCGTGCGGCGTCGTGTCCACACCCGGCGTGCCCACCGGCGGGACGGCGGCCGGGCGGGTGGTGGCGTCGTCCGGGGCGCCGACGACCGGCAGCGGCCGGGTCTGCTGGCGCCGGATGCCCAGCGGCGAGGTCTCCACCCCGGGCTCGGGCTGCCGCCGCGCCGTCCGCCGCCGCAGCCGCGCGCGGGGGAGCGGGGAGTCGGGCACGGCCACATCGTGCCGCAGCCCGCTGTGTCCCGGTCCGGGCCCGCCCGCGGCGCCCGGACGACGGACCGGGGAGCGCGCCCGCCACGTGCTTGCTGCCATCCGCGACAATGGCGGTGTGTCCGACTCCGCTGCCTCCGCCGCCGCCCCTGGACCCGCGCCGGAAGAGGTGCTGGCCGCCGCGGTCGATCTGGCCCGCGCCGCCGCCGTCGACGTCGCCGGCGACCCGGCGGTCGTCGGCGAGCACCTCGGCACCCACGCCGAGCCGGTCGCGGAGGACGCCGACCCGGCCCTGGGCGTGGTGCTCACGCACTCCTTCGCCGCCGGGCTGTCGGGCTACCGGGGCTGGCACTGGGCGGTCACGCTCGCCGTCGTCCCGGGCGACGAGCAGCCCACCCTCGACGAGGTCGTGCTGCTGCCCGGCGACTCCGCGCTGCTCGCCCCGGCCTGGGTGCCGTGGCACGAGCGGCTGCGCCCGGGCGACCTGTCGGTGGGCGACGTCCTGCCCTCCACCGAGGACGACCCCCGCCTGGTGCCCTCCTACCTCGCCGACGACGACTCCGCCGACGACCCGGCCGGCCGCGTGGTCGCCGAGGAGATCGGCATCGGCCGCGAACGGGTGCTGTCGGTCGAGGGGCGCAACGAGGCCGCCGAGCGCTGGCGGGAGAGCGAGTTCGGCCCCCGGTCGGCCATGGCCCGGCACGCGCCCGGCCCGTGCGCGACCTGCGGCTTCTACCTGCCGCTGGCCGGCTCCCTGCGGCTGTCGCTGGGCGCCTGCAGCAACGGGTTCTCCCCGGCCGACGGCCGCGTGGTCACCGCCGACTACGGCTGCGGCGCGCACAGCCAGGCCAGCCTCGAGCGCACCGGCGGCGAGCCGGCCGAGTTCGTCCCGACCGCGCGCTACGACACCGCGGACTTCGACGTGCTGTGACACGGCGACCCTGCCGGGTCGCAGCGCGGTGACACGGCGACCCTGCCGGGTCGCAGCGCGGCCAGGTGCCGTGCCCCGGTGCCGTTGAGCCGCTCCCGGTGATCAGGTCGGGAGCCTCCGGCCCCGCGACCTGATCACCGAGCACGCTGGCGCGTGCGGTGTCCCGTCCCCGGCCTTCGTCGTCCTGCTCGCCCACGTCCGCCACTGCTCTGATCGCGGCGGCTGCACTCCCTCCTGCCTAGCGCTGGCCCTGCCGGCGCATGAGGGCCAGGCCCAGGCCCGGGAGGACGACGCCGGCGACGCAGGTCCAGGTCCACACCCGGTCGACGGCGTCGCCCAGGACCAGCAGCACGACCAGGGCGACCGCCCACAACGCGGTGCCGGCCAGGACGACGCGCACGGTGTCGACCTGCAGGGGCGGCGGGGACGGGCGGGTGGGCGCGGGCACGCCCCGACCCTAGGGCCTGGACGGCGGGCCGTTACCCCGACGGAACCCACCCGGGGCGCCGCGTGTGGCACGCTGTCGCCGCTCGCAGCCACCCACGCCGGGCGGTACCGCCGGGGAGCCACCTCGCGCGACCGTTCGCCGGCGCCGTACCAAGGGGTCCCTCATGCCCAGCAGGTCGCGTCCCGTCCGCATGCCCGCACGCACCGGCAGCACGGCGGTGGGGGCCGCGGGGGAGCAGAAGCCGGCGGGCGACGGGCCCCGGCGCAGCGCCGGCCCGACGATGCGGCCGAAGAACGGCGTCGACCGGTACTTCGAGGTCACCGCGCGCCGCTCGACGTTCGGGCGCGAGGTGCGGGGCGGCGCGACCACCTTCTTCACGATGGCCTACATCGTGGTGCTCAACCCGATCATCCTGTCCGGCGCCGACATCAACGGCACGACGCTGCCGTTCGCCTCCGTCGCCGCGGTGACCGCGCTGGTCGCCGGCGTCCTCACCGTCGCCATGGGCATCGTCGGGCGCTACCCGCTGGCGCTGGCCACCGGGCTGGGCATCAACGCGATCGTCGGGGTCTACGCCGCGACCCAGCTGTCCTGGCCGGAGGTCATGGGGCTGGTCGTGCTCGAGGGCCTGCTCATCACCGTGCTGGTGCTGACCGGGTTCCGCCGGGCGGTGTTCACCGCCATCCCGGCCCAGCTGAAGATCGCCATCGCCGTGGGCATCGGCTTCTTCCTCACCATCATCGGGCTGGCCGACGCCGGCATCATCCGGCCGGGCAACCCGCTGATCAGCTTCGGCGTCAACGGGGCGCTGGCCGGCTGGCCGATGCTCACCTTCGTCGCCGGCCTGCTGCTCACCAGCGTCCTGGTGGTGCGCAAGGTCCGCGGGGCGCTGCTGATCGGCATCGTCGTCACCACCGTGTTCGCCATCGTCGTCGAGGCGATCGCCGACGTCGGCCCGCGCACCGGCCCCGACGGCGCCGTGGCCGACGCGCACGGCTGGGCGCTGCAGGTGCCCACCTGGCCCGGCCAGGTCTTCGACCTCCCGGACCTGTCGCTGATCGGCAACGTCTCGCTGTTCGGCGGCTTCGACCGGATCGGCCTGCTCGCCGCCGTCCTCATCGTCTTCTCGATCATGATCGCCGACTTCTTCGACACCGTCGGCACGGTCACCGCCGTCGGTGCGGAGGGTGACCTGCTCGACGAGGACCGCAACCTGCCGCGCTCGCAGCCGGTGCTGCTGGTCGACTCGCTGGCCGCCGCGGCCGGTGGTGCGGCGAGCGTCTCGTCGAACACCACGTACATCGAGAGCGCGGCCGGTGTCGGCGACGGCGCCCGCACCGGGCTGGCCAGCGTGGTCACCGGCGTGCTGTTCCTGGCCGCCACCTTCTTCACCCCGCTGGTGCAGGTCGTGCCCTCCGAGGCGGCCGCCCCCGTGCTGGTGATCGTCGGGGCGATGATGATCAGCCAGATCCGCGACCTGGAGTGGGGCGACATGTCCCTGGTCATCCCGGCGTTCCTGACCATCGCGCTGATGCCGTTCACCTACTCGATCACCAACGGCATCGGCGCCGGGGTGGTCAGCTACGTGCTGCTGCGGGTCGCCACCGGCCGCGGCCGCCAGGTCCACCCACTGATGTGGGTGGTGGCCGCCGTCTTCGTCGTCTACTTCGCGCTCGACCCGATCCAGCAGCTCCTGTAGCCGAGATGGTTAGACGTGCTTCGGACTTCGACTAAGGTGGGCCCCGTGGCACGGACGACGCTGGACACCGCGGCGCTCGCCCACGACCTGCGCCTGGCTGTCATGCGCTTCTCCCGGCGGCTGCGCAACCAGCGCGTCGACACCACGGTCACGCTCACGCACCTGGCCGCGCTGTCGACGCTCAAGCGCAACGGTCCGATGAGCCCGGGCGAACTGGCCGCGCACGAGCGGGTGCAGCCCCCGTCGATGACCCGGGTCGTCGTCGCCCTCGAGGCACAGGGCCTGGTCACCCGCACCCCGCACCCCACCGACGGCCGGCAGGTGGTCATCGGCCTGACCCAGGCCGCGGAGGACCTGCTGACCGAGGAGGTCCGGGCCCGCGAGGCGTGGTTGTCCGGGCAGCTGCAGGAGCTCACCGCCGAGGAGCGCGCCACACTGCGCGAGGCCGCGGTCATCATGGACAAGCTCGCCAGTGGGTGACCTCGACGGCTGCTGACCCCGCACCCCGCCCCGGCTCGTTCCGGGCGCTGCGCGCGCACAACTTCCGGCTGTACGTGTCGGCCAACCTGGTCAGCCAGACCGGGACCTGGATGCAGCGCATCGGCCAGGACTGGCTGGTGCTGCAGCTGTCCGGCGACAGCGGGGTCGCGCTCGGGATCACCACGGCCCTGCAGTTCGGCCCCAGCCTGTTCTTCAGCTTCTACGGCGGCGTGCTGGCCGACCGGTTCGACAAGCGCCGGCTGCTGATGGTCACCCAGGCGGTGATGGGCGTGCTCGCCCTCGGCCTGGGGCTGCTGGTGGCCACCGACGCCGCCGTGCTGTGGCACGTCTACCTGCTGGCGCTGCTGGTCGGCGTGGTCTCGGCGATGGACACCCCCGTGCGGCAGGCGTTCGTCTCGGAGATGGTGGGCCCCGACCTGCTGGCCAACGCGGTCAGCCTGAACTCCACCGTGTTCAACGCCGCCCGGCTGGTGGGCCCGGCGGTGGCCGGCGGGCTGATCGCGGTCTCCGGCGGCAACACCGCCCCGGCGTTCCTGGTCAACGCCGCCAGCTTCGCCACCACGATCGCCGCGCTGCTGCTCATGCGCGCCGACGAGCTCGACCCGAGCCCACCCGCCCCGCGCTCCCGCGGGCAGCTGCGGCAGACGCTGGCCTACACCCGCGGGCACCCCGACCTGCTGCTGGCGATGAGCCTGGCCTTCACCCTGGGCACGTTCGGCTTCAACTCCCAGATCACCATCGCGCTGATGGCCCGCGAGGTGTTCGGGCTGGGTGCCGGCGCCTTCGGGCTGCTGTCGACCGCCTACGCCGTGGGCTCGCTGTCGGGCGCGCTGCTCTCGACGCGGCGCAGCACCCGGCCGCTGCAGCGGTTCCTCATCGTCTCCGCCGTCGCCTTCGGCGTCCTGCTCGTGGTCAGCGGGCTGATGCGCAGCTACTGGGCCTTCGCCGTGCTGCTTGTCCCCACGGGTGCGGCGGCGCTGGTGTTCAGCGTGGCCTGCAACAGCTTCGTGCAGCTGGGCGTCGAGCCGCAGTGGCGCGGCCGGGTGCTGGCGCTGTACTTCATGGCCTTCCTGGGCGGGACGCCGATCGGGGCCCCGCTGATCGGCTGGATCTCCGAGCGGCTGGGTGCCCCCTGGGGCCTCATCAGCGGCGGCCTGGTCTGCGTCGTCGTCTCCGTCGTCGCCGGTGCGCTGCTGGCCCGCGGGCGCCGGGTGCGGCTGGAGATGCACGTCCTGCCGCCGAGCCTGCAGCTGCACGTGGCGGCCACGGCGCCGCCGAACCAGGTCGCGGTGCTGGCCGAGGAGGCCGACGGCGGCATGCCCGCCGAGGCCGTCCCCGACGACCAGGTGGCGCGCGACCCGGCTCGATGACCGTCGCCCTGAGCGTCGGCGTTGTGACTCGGCGCTGACGGCGATACCGTCGCTGGGTGCCCCTCCCAGGGTCGGTCTCCGCAGATGCCGGGGCGTCGCTGCTGCAACTCGGCGGCCTCGCCTCGCTGGTCGCCGTGGGCGCACTCCTGCTCGCGCTGCTGGTCCGCCTGCTGGTCCGGATGAGCCGGTCGGCCGCCGCGGCGGAGCCGCCCCCGCCGCCTCCCGCTCCGGCGCCACCCCGGGTCGCCGGGCCGGCCACCCCACGGCCGGCCGCCGCCGGCCACCACCCGGTCGGCCGCCGCAGCCCCGGCACCGGGGCGCAGCGGGCCGTCACCGGCCCGCGCCGGCCGCTGCAGGCGGTCGCCGCCGACCTGCGCCGGCTGACCGGTGAGCTGTCGATGGTCCCCGGCGGGCTGTCCGGCGAGCGCCGCCGCGACCTGCTCGCCGCCTACGACGACGTGCTGATGGAGGCCGCCGACCTGCTGCAGGTGCCGCACCGGCTGCGCACCGAGCCGCCGGCGACCCGGGAGCTGGAGCGGCTGCGGCTGCTCAGCGAGCTCGAGGCCGCGGGCCTGGTGGTGTCGGGCTGAGCGAGCCGGTCCCCGGCACCGCCGGCCGGCTGTTCCTCGCCGTCGACCCGCCCCCGGCCGCGATCGCCGACCTCGATGCCGCGCTGGCCCCGCTGCGGGCCGCACCCGGGGCGCCGCGCTGGACGGCGCCCGAGCGCTGGCACCTCACCCTGGTCTTCCTCGGCGACGTGCCGGCGCCGCTGCTCGCGCCGCTGACCGCCGCCGTGGGCGCGGCGGTGGCCGGGACGCCGCCGCTGTCGCTGCAGCTGGCCGGAGCCGGACGGTTCGGCTCCCGGCGCCGGCCCGCCGTCTGCTGGGCGGGGCTGGCCGGGGACGTCGTCCCGCTGACCGCGCTGGCCGGGCGGCTGGCCGATGCGGCCCGCGCCGTGGGCCTGCCCGTGGAGGACCGGCCGTTCCGGCCGCACCTGACCGTGGGCCGCTGGCGCCCCGGGCAGGACGCCGACGCCGCGCTGCCCGAACGGCTGGCCGGCCACCGCGGCCCGGTCTGGACCGCCTCGGAGGCGGTGCTGTGGCGCAGCCACCTGGGTTCCGCCCCCCGCTACGAGCGGCTCACCGGCTGGCCGCTCTCGCCCCGCCGGGATCAGGTCACCTGATCGTGGCTGCTCCTGGCTCGCGGCAGGAGGTGAGCCAGGAGCACGTGCGGTGAGGCAGGACGACGTCCGGCGCCCTCAGGCGTCCTCGCGCAGCACCGACGCCGGGTCGGCCCGGTCGGCGGCCCGCTGGGCGTACAGCGCGGCGAGCCCGGCCACGACCAGGACGACGACCACGCTGCCGGCCAGCGCCGGCCACGGGACGTCGAGCAGCGGGGTCGGCGGCCGCAGCCGGTCGACGTCCAGCCGGCGGTACACCAGCGCGACGGCGCCGGCGGCCAGCACGCCGCCCAGCACGGAGCCCACGACCGCGACCCCGGCCAGCTCGACGAGCAGCGAGCGCAGGTGCGCGGCCCGGGTCAGCCCGAGCCGCCGGGCCATCACGTAGCCCGACACCCGGGTGCGCGAGCGCGCCTCCAGGTACAGCAGCAGCCCGCCCACGGCGATGACCCCGACGAAGACGGCCAGCGCGGACAGGTAACCGAAGGTCCAGGTGATGCCCAGGAAGTTGGCCCGCTGCTGCACCTGGCCCGGCTCGATCAGGCGGGTCGCGGTGGCCCCGGCGTCGAGGACGGCGTCCAGCGCCGGCTCGATCGGGCCGTTCGTCCACACCTCGCCGACCCGGGCGGCGCCGGCGCTGCGCGGGATCTCCGGCAACCGGTCGGCGGCGACGAGCACCAGCGGGGCGTTGCTGCGCCGGCCGGGCAGCACCCGGGCCACGTCGACGACCTCGGCCCCGACCGGGGTGCTGCCCACCCGCAGGTCGGCGTCGCCGAGGGCCAGGTCGGTGGCGACCACGGGCAGCCGGCCGTCGACCTCCGGGCCGTCCAGGGCGGCCATCAGCGCGGGCAGCGAGGAGTCGGCGAACGAGTCGTCCCAGAAGGCGGTGCCGGCGAGGTCGTCGGGGTCGACGGCGAGCACCTGCACGTCGCCGCGGTCCGGGGCGCCACCTCGACGGTCGGGCACCTCGGCGCTGCCGTCGTAGCGCACGACGAAGGTGCCGACCGCGTCGACCGCCGGGGTGGGGGCGAACCGGGCCACCGCCACGACCGCCCGCGCGGCGCCGATCTGCACGCCGACCTTGGCGTCCAGCGTCGTCTGCGCGCTGGCCGTGAGGGTGGCCGTGTAGCCCAGGACGGCGACCGGCAGCGTGACGGCGACCAGGAGCGTGCCGGTCGCCAGCCGGGCGGCGCCGAGCCGGTTGACCGCCAGGAAGACCGCGGGAGGACGGCGCCGGGCCCAGCGGCGCAGACGGGGCAGCAGGGCGGTCACCAGCCGGCCCAGCAGGACGGCGGCACCGGCGATCGCCAGCAGCGGGAAGGCCACCAGCAGCCCGTTGACCTGGGCGACG
Organism: Modestobacter sp. SSW1-42; assembly: GCF_046635825.1. NCBI lineage: Bacteria > Bacillati > Actinomycetota > Actinomycetes > Geodermatophilales > Geodermatophilaceae > Modestobacter > Modestobacter sp. SSW1-42. Next base: position 488,816 of record NZ_JBISCA010000004.1, read on the forward strand.
TTGGCCTCGCTGACCACGGCGTCACGGTCCTGCAGCAGCGCCCAGCACCAGCCGGCGGCGCCCAGCAGGGCCAGCTCCCACGGCACCCGCGCGGGCCAGCGGGGAGCGGCGCCCATCGGCCGCTCGGCGGTGCTGCGCGCGCGCAGCCCGGCCACCAGCGCGGCGGCGCCCAGCCCGACGACGAACGCGCCGACGCCGGCCCGCACCGCGGCCGTGCTGGCCGAGGGGTCGAGGTCGTCGGCGGGGCCCAGTCCGGCGACGAGCGCCCGGGACGCCGCCCAGCCCAGCGCGGCCCCGGCGAGCGCGGGCAGCTCGAGCTCGAGCGCCGCCTTGCCGGCCAGGGGCAACGGGCCCACCCCGCGGGCGGCCAGCAGCCGCACCTCGGTGGCCCGGCGGTCGGCCCAGAAGCTGCCGGCCGCGGCGACGAGCACCAGCGCCAGCAGCCCGCCGGCGACCGCCACCGGCACGACGGGTCCGCGCAGCCCGCGCTCGATCAGCCCGGCCCGGTCGGCGGCGTCGGCCAGCCGGGTGCCGGGCAGCGGGCCCTGCACCCGGGCGCCGACGGCGGCGGCGGCCTGGGCGCTCGCCTGGTCGGTCAGCAGCGCGCGGGCGTCGGAGACCGAGAGCGCGGCGGGGTCGGTGTGCACCTGGCGCAGCGTCGACACGCCACCGAACCCCGTTGCCAGCCGGGCGAAGGTCGTCGGGTCGGTGGCCAGCAGCAGGGCCGGCGGCGGGGTGTTGGCGCTGGTGTCGTTGGCGTAGAGCTGCCGGTAGTCGCAGAACACCGACGACGGAGTGGTGGCGAACAGGTCGGTGTAACGCCCGGCCACGGGAACGGGGGAGTCGGCGACGGTGATCGTGTCGCCGGCCGCGATGCCCGCCTGGTCGGCCCAGCTGCGCGGCACCCACACCCCGTCGCCGCCGCCGGGGTCGACCCGTTCGACGTCGTCCACCGCACCGGGGCGGTAGAACACGGTGCCCGGGACGGCCAGCGCCGCGCCGGCCGCGTCCCGGACGAGCCCGGCCACCGGTCCGGTGTCGGTGGTGCCGATGGCGCCGGTGGCCATGACCGGGACGCTCTCGTGCCCTGTCTCCCGCCACCCCCGCTCGAGCGCGCCGTCGAGCGCCGGGCCGTCGAACCGCTGGCCGGTGGGCCGGCCGTTCTGGTCGAACTGCAGGACGAAGGCGCCGGTCTGACCCCAGCCGGCCTCCGCGCACTGCGGCGCGAGCTGCTGCTGCAGCGCCCCGGACCGGGCGGAGGAGAGGAACAGCGGGGCCGAGGCGACCGCGCAGGCCAGGATCGCCGAGGTCACCAGCACGGCCAGGACGGCGGCCGGCTGGCGCAGGCCCAGCAGCGGTGCCCGGGTCCACGGTGCCAGCCGCCAGAGCGGGGGACGGCTCATGCCGGGGGCCCGTCGGTGAGGTGCCCGTCGCGCATCGAGAGCACCCGGTCGGCGCGGGCCCAGGCGAGCTCGTCGTGGGTGGCGATCAGCACCGCCGCGCCCGCCCGGGCGGCCGCACCGACGGCGTCGAGCAGCCGGTCGGCGTTGTCGCGGTCCTGGTGGGCGGTGGGCTCGTCGGCCAGCAGGACCGCCGGGCGCAGCAGGAGGGCGCGCGCCACGGCGACCCGCTGCTGCTCGCCGAGCGAGGCCTGGTGCGGGTACCGGTCGGCCAGGTGGTCGACGCGGAAGTCGGTCAGGAGCCCGGCGGCCCGGGTCTCCTCGGCGGCGGTGGTGCCGCGCAGCCGGGCCGGCAGCAGCACGTTGTCGGCGAGGCTGAGGTCGGCGACCAGCCCCAGCGCCTGGGGAACCAGCGCCAGCTCCGGCCAGCCCAGCGCGACCGGCGGGCGGTCGGCCAGCGGGCCGCGGTACGTCAGCTCGCCGGAGTCGGCGGTCTCCCAGCCGCACAGCAGCGCCAGCAGGGTGCTCTTGCCCGAGCCCGAGGGGCCCACCAGCGCCACGAGCTCGCCGGCGTCCACGTGCAGGTCGACCCCGGCCAAGGCGGTGACGGTCTCCGCGCCGCGGGAGAACCGCTTCACCAGCCCGGCGCCGGTGAACCCGCCGGCGCTCACGCGCCCACCAGCCGGCCGTGGTCGAGCCGGACGAAGCCGTCGGCGATGGCCATCACCCGCGGGTCGTGGGAGGACAGGACGAACGCGACGCCGGCCGCCGCGAGGTCCTCCATCGCGGCCAGCACCCGCTCGGCGGCCGCGGTGTCCAGCTCGGCCGTCGGCTCGTCGGCCACCACCAGCGCGGGCCCGCCCACCACGCCGCAGGCCACCGCGAGGCGCTGCTGCTCACCGCCGGACAGTTGCGCCGGGGTGTGGTCGGCGCGGTCGGCCAGCCCGAGCCGGGCCAGCAGCGCCCGGGCGTCGTCCGCGCCGACCGGGGCGCCGCGCAGCGAGGCGGCCAGCCGCACCTGGGCGACGGCGTCGAGGTAGGGGAGCAGGTTCTCGCCCGGGCGCTGGAACAGGTAGGCCACCTGCCGTTGCCGCAGCCGGCGGCGGCGCCGGGCACCCAGCCGGTCGACCCGCTGCCCGGCGACGTGCACCTCGCCGGTGTCGGGGGAGTCGATGCAGGCCAGCAGCCGCAGCAGCGAGGACTTGCCCGACCCCGACGGCCCGACCACCACGGTCACCTGCGCCCGGGGGATCGACAGCGTGACGTCGTCGAGGGCGGTGACCGACTCGGTCGCCGTCCGGTAGGTCTTGCCCACCCCGCGGCAGACCGCCGCCGCGGTCGTGGGAGGGGCGGCGGCGAAGACGGGGTCGGTCAGCGGGTCGGCGGCGAACCGGGAGCCCTCGTCGTCGCTCATCGAGCCGAGAGCCTAGGGGGGCGGGGTGACCGACCCGGGGAGGTCGACGTCCCCGGTGAGGTAACGCTGCACGGTCGGCCCGACGGCCGCCACCAGCTCCTCGGTCGAGGCGGACGCCAGCGGTTCCACCCGCAGCACGTACCGGGTCATCACCACCCCGATCAGCTGCGAGGCGACGAGCGCCCCGCGGGCCTCGGCCTCGGCCGGCGGTAGGTCCAGCGTGCCGACCACGCGGCGCAGCACCCGGGCGACGAGGAACTCCCGCAGCAGGCGGGCGGTCCACTCGTTGCTCACCGCGGAGCGGATCAACGCCAGGCCGCCGGCCCGCGCCGGTCCGTCCCAGACCCGCAACAGCAGCCGGACGACGTTCGCGCCCAGGTCGGCGGTGCCGCCGGCCAGGACCTCGGGCAGCAGGTCCTCGGGGTCGGCCGGTGCCTCGACCGCGGCGAGGAAGAGCTTGTCCTTGCTGCCGAAGTAGTGGTGCACGAGAGCCGGGTCGACGCCGGCCGCTGTGGCGATCACCCGGATCGACGCGCCGTCGAAGCCGCGTTCGGCGAAGGTGGCGCGGGCCGCGGCCAGCACGGCGTCCCGGGTGCCCGGGGTGCCCGGACGACGTCCGGTGGGGCGGGTGCGCCGTGGTCGTGCCGCCGGGTCGCTCAGCTGGTCCTCCTCCGCAGGGTGGCCGCCGCGAGCCCCAGGGACAGCATCGCGGTGCCGGCCACGATGCCGACGTCCGCCCACATCCTGCCGGTCGCCGCCGTCGAGCTGCCGACCTCGGCCAGCGCCTCGACCGCGTGGGTCAGCGGCAGCAGGTCGCCCGCCGTCTGCAGCCAGCCGGGCAGCTGGCCCCGCGGGGCCAGCAGACCGCAGAGGAAGAACTGGGGGAGCACGACCACGGGCATGAGCTGCACCGCCTGGAACTCGGTGCGGGCGAACGCGCTGGCCAGCAGGCCCAGGGCCACCCCGAGCACCGCGTCGACCACGGCGATGAGCACGACGAGGCCGAGCGGGCCGGCGACGTCCAGGTCGTAGACCGTGACGGCGACCGTGGCGGTCACCAGCGCCTGCCCGGTGGCGGCCAGCCCGAAGGCCGCGCCGTAGCCGAGCAACAGGTCCGGCCGGGACAGCGGGGTGGTCAGCAGTCGCTCCAGCGTCCCCGAGGTCCGCTCGCGCAGCATCGCGATGCTGGTGACCAGGAACATCACGACGAACGGGAGGACGCCGAGCATGACCAGCCCCACCCGGTCGAAGGTGCTGGGCTGCCCCGGGGCGGTGGGCACCTCGGACCAGATCAGGTACAGCAGACCCAGCAGCGCGCTCGGCAGCACCAGCAGCATGGCGACGGTGCGGTGGTCGTGGCGCAGCTGGCTCAGCACGCGGCTCGCGGTGGCCCCGCTGAGCCGGGGCGACCAGGCCCGCGGCCGGCGGGGGGAGTCGGTCGTGTGCAGTTCGAGCGTGGTCATGCCGCGACCTCCACGGCGCGCACCAGGGAGAGGAACGCCTCCTCCAGGTCGTCGGTCCCGGCGACGGTGCGCAGCTCGGCCGGCGTCGAGTCGCTGAGCAGTCGGCCCTCGCGCAGGAGCAGCAGCCGGTCGCACCGGCCGGCCTCGTCCATCACGTGGCTCGAGACGATCAGCGTCGTCCCCGCGGCGGCGAGCGCGTGGAACTGGCTCCACAGCTCCACCCGCAACACCGGGTCGAGCCCCACGGTCGGCTCGTCCAGCACCAGCAGGTCCGGCCGGCCGACCAGCGCGCAGGCGAGCGACACGCGGCTGCGCTGCCCGCCGGAGAGGTCGCCGACCATCTGCCCGGCGGCTGCCCGCAGCCCCACGTCGGCGACGGCCGCGTCGGCGGCGGCCGCCCGCCGGCCGGAGAGCGCGGCGAAGTACCGGACGTTCTGCCGGACGGTCAGGTCGGGGTAGACGCTCGGCGCCTGGGTGACGTAGCCGACGCGGGAGCGCAGGGCGGCGGAGCCGGCAGGCTCCCCGAGGACCTGCACGGTGCCTGCGGTGGTGCGCTGCACCCCGACGATCGTGCGCAGGAGCGTGCTCTTGCCGCCGCCGCTCGGGCCCAGCAGGCCGGTGACCTGTCCGCGCGGCACCGCACAGGACACCTGGTGGAGGACCGGTCGCGCCCCGCGGTGCACGACCAGGTCGGCGATGTCGACAGCGTTCACGTCGGCCTCCGAGGAGAACTCATCGAGTGATGAACTCAACGGTAGATGAAATCCTCCCGCCGGGTCAACGGGGAGGTCGTCAGTCCAGCTGCGCCCGCATCAGCAGACGCCGGCGGCGGTCGTGGTCCTCCGCGGCCGGGTCGTAGAGCTCCACGCGCGTGCGTCCCTCCTTGGCCAGGTACATCGCCACGTCGGCCTGGCGCAGCAGCGCGCCGATCTCCTCGGGCCCGGCACCGACGGCCACGCCGATGCTCACGTCGACGTCCAGGGTGATCCCGTCGACGGGGAACGGGGCGGTCAGCGCGGTGCGCAGCCGGGTCGCCGCGGCGCACGCCTCCTGCGGCGTCACCTCGGGCAGCAGGACGGCGAACTCGTCGCCGCCCAGCCGTGCCACCAGGTCGACCTCGCGCAGCAGCGGGGTCAGCCGGGGACCGATCTGGGCCAGCAGCCGGTCACCGTAGCTGTGGCCGAGGGTGTCGTTGACCTCCTTGAAGCGGTCGAGGTCCATGAGCAGCACGGCCAGCCGGACCGGGCCGGCGAGCAGCTCGCTCCCGCGGGCGAGCAGCGCGGCGCGGTTGGGCAGGCCGGTCAGGTCGTCGTGGGTGGCCTGGTGCGCCAGCCGGCGCTGCAGCTCCAGCCGCTCGGTGACGTCGCGCGCGGTGATCAGCAGAGCGGCGATGGTGGGGTCGTCACGCCGGTCGGAGGAGCTCACCTCGAGGTGGCGCCACCCGCCGTCGGCGTGCCGCACCCGCACCAGGAACACCTGGGAGGGCTGCCCGTCGTGGCTGATCGGCGCGCCGATGTCGGTGAACAGGTGGTCGTCCTCGGCGAAGAGCAGGCCGGAGGCGTGCCGGCCGATCAACTGACCGGGCGCCCAGCCGAGCACGGTGGTGACCGAGTCGGAGACGAAGGAGATCCGGCCGTCGTCGGTGAGCAGCGCGAGGACGTCGTTGGTGGCGTGCACCACCGAGCGGAAGCGGCGCTCGCGCTCGAGGGCGGTCAGCAGGGCGTTGAACGCGGTCGCGGCGACCCCGAGGGAGTCGGTGGAGTGCACGGGGATCGCCAGGTCGGTCACCGGGGGCGTCGTGCGCGACGCGAGGGCGGCGGGGTCACCGGCGATCGCCGCCACGTCGCCCAGCCGGCCGGCGAGGACCTGCAGGCGGGTGCCGATCACGTGCCGGGCGAGCAGCCAGTTCGCCGCACCGAGCACCAGCCCCGCCGCGAGGCAGGCCGCGCGGAAGTCCGGCGTCCCGGCGTAGACGGCCGGCACCCCCAGCAGCACCGCGAAGAACGGGAAGACGGCGCCGACGGCGAGGCCGAGGACCGCCATCCCGACGGCCAGGCGGGAGAAGGCAGCACGGCGCCCCGGTCCTGGGTCCTCCCGGTCGGTCGGCTGCATGCCCACCTCTTCGGCCGCTGCGGTCGCCAGCTGGACCCCCTGTGACGAGGGCACCCCCGACGGGGGATGCGCGGCCGTCACCGTAGCCGGATCAGCGGGCCGTGCGGCGGCGGAACGCGTCGAGTCCCGCGATGAGCAGCAGCGGGACCACCGCCCACAGCCCCAGCACCCAGTACGCGCGGGTCACGCCGTCGTCGGCGAAGTAGGTCGCCCCGCGCAGCGCGCGCACGGCCACCCCCGGCGGCAGGATCCCCGCCAGCGGCGCCAGCCACGGTGGGAGGTAGGCGTCGGGGAGGTTGCCGGTGCTGCTGGCGTTGCCGAGGATGACCAGCGCCAGCGAGGTGACGAACGTGCCGGCCGAGCCGATCGCCCGCAGCACCAGCGCGGCCGGGGCCGCCACGGCGAGCGCGAGCAGCCCGACCAGCAGCGCCACGGTGCCGAACCCGGCCGGGACGGCGGCGAAGAGGACGTCGGCCGCCCAGGCGACCAGCAGGCCGGACACCACCGCGAACAGCAGGATGCTCACGACCCGCCAGCGCAGCGGCAGCTTCGGGGCGGCCGAGTAGGTCTGGATGCCGAACAGGAAGCCGCCGAGCACCACGCCGAACGCGGCGTAGAAGATGCCCAGGCCACGGGAGTCGCCCGGCGCCAGCGGCACCAGGTCCTCGGGCTGCAGGGACCCGCCGGCCTGCTGCGCGAGCGGGGTGAACGCCTGGGTGAGCGTCATGCTGACGCCCTGTCCGTTCGCCCCGGCGGTCAGCAGCCGGGCCGGCGTCCCGGGCAGGTAGACGCCGTACAGGTCGTGCTGCAGCACCGCGGCGCGGGCGGCGGCCTCGTCGGCCACGCCCTGGACGGCGAAGTGCCCGGGCGTCGCCTGCTCGAGCGCCGACCGCACCTGGTCGACCTGGGCCGCGTCGCCGACCACCCCGACCGGCAGGTCGTGCGGCTGGGCGGCGTGGAACGCGTCGAGGAAGACCACGACGAACGCCAGCCCGATGACGGTGGCCACCAGGGCGGGGACGCCGATCGCGCGCAGCACGGCCTTGGGGACCGACCCCTCCGACCGCTCGATCTCGGCGCCGGCCACCGCCGGGCCGGGGGGTGGTGCGAAACCTCCGGGCACGCGTCCGGTCCCCGGGTCAGGCGGGGAGCGTGTCGGCCAGGGCGCGGCCCAGGGCGTTCCCGGACCGCCAGGCGCTCTCGACCTTCGACGGCGCCGACCAGCCGTCGCCGCACAGCCCCAGGCCGCCTGTGAGGCCGAACGGCGCGTCGCGGGCGGCGGCCGGCTTGGCGAAGCTCCAGCGGTGCACGTGGCTCCACTCCGGCTCCTCGGCGATGCCCAGCGCCGCGCGCACGGCGGCCGCCATCGCCGGAGCCGCGGCGTCGGGGTGGTCGAGGTGGGCGGCGGCGAACGCCGGCGTGCTGTGCGCGACGAGCACGGGTGCGCCGTCACCGCGCCGGTCGCCGTCGTCGGCCAGCCAGTCCAGCACCGGGGAGTCGTGCACGAAGGCGCCGTGCAGGTCGGCGGCCCAGCGCCGGGTCGCCCAGCCGAGGGCGACCGACAGGGTGGGCTGCCAGTCGGCGTCCGGGACCTCGGCGGAGCCCACCAGCCGCGCGGCCTGCGGGTCGGGCATGGCCAGGACGACGGCGTCCACGGGCTCCCCGTCGACCGAGGGCCGCCCGTTCCCGGTGACCGCCTGCACGCTGCGCTCCAGCCGGACGTCGAGCCCGGTGGCGAGGTCCTCGACCAGCGTGCGGAGACCCCCGGCGGTGCCGTAGCGCACCGGGCCGGTCTTGGTCTGCTCGACGCCGTCGGGCCCGGCGACGGCGAAGGTGTCGGTCCACGGCCGGGCCAGGCCGCGGTCGACCCAGTCGGCGACCACCGGGGCGAAGGGGGAGTCCTCGCCGACGGTCAGGTAGGAGGCGCCCAGGTCGACGACGCGGCCGTGCAGGGTGCGGCCGCCCATCCGGCCGCCGAGCCGGCGGCCCCGGTCGAGCACCTGGACCGTCCTGCCCCGGTCGGCCAGCGCGCGGGCGCAGGCGATCCCGGAGATGCCGCCGCCGATGACCGTGGTGCCCTGGCTGCTCACGCCGTCGATCTTGCGGTGCACCACGGGATCGCGCCCGTCGAACCTGCCGTCCGGGATCAGGTGACCTGATCGTGCTCGCTCCTGGCTCACGGTGTGGGATGAGCCAGGAGCAAGCGTGGTGAGCTCGGACGGTCAGGCCGTCGGACGGCGTCGGCGCTGGGCCGGGGTGGCTCGCACCCGCGGGGTCATCGGGGACCTGGTCGCCAACAGGCTCCTGAGCCGCGCGACCTTCACCGGCCAGGCCTCGCCCAGGTCGGCGGAGACGATGCGCAGCACCCGCACGCCGAGATCGCGGAGCTCGTCCTCACGCCGTTTCTCCTCCCACAGGACCTGAGCGGCTGACCGGCCGTCGAACGGGTCGGTGTACTTGACCAGGCCGTCGAACTCCACGGCGACGGCGGCGTCCTCCCACCAGGCATCGACCCGGCCGACGAAGCCCCGCGGGCCGTGCAGGTCCATCTGCAGCTCGGGCGCGGGCAGGCCGCTGCCGAGCATGCGCAGGCGGCCGAGCGTCTCGAGAGGTGACTCCGCTCTGCCGTCGGCCAGGCCGGCCGCTCGTGCCGCTGCACCGATCCCCGCCCAGTGGGTCTGCTCGAGGACAGCCGTGCGCAGCTCCGCCTCGGTCACCTCCTCGCTGTGCAGGGCGGCGTCCATCGCGATGACGGCGTCCTCGAGGGACCAGGATCGCGCGCAGTCGACCAGCGTCCGGGCGGGGCCGGTGGTCCGGAACCGGCCGTCCACGCGGACGTGGTGGGCGGGCAGTGCGGCCCGCATCACGGCGTAGCCGCGGCCGGTGCGCCACTGCTGCTCGTCGGTCAACGACACGTGGTCGGCCTCAGCACCCCGGGGCGCCAGGAGGCCGGCGAGCCTGGCCGCCGAGGCGTGGCTGACCGCCGGCCGCCCACCCAGGCACAGCAGCACGGCGGCGCACCGGAGGCGGTGGCTGGCGGCATCGCCCCGCCGGATGGCGTCCTCGAGGACGTCGCGCTCGACGTAGACGCCGCGTCTGAGGCGGGACCACTCCCGGCGGCGCAGCGCCGACTGGACGTCGGTGGGGGCCAGCCCGGCGTGCGCGACGTCGGAGGCGGTGAAGGCGCCCCACTGGCGGAGGGCAGCGTCTCGGAGGACCGGGTGCACGGCATCGACCCTGGGGGACGGCGGTGGCCTGCGGTGGCCTCGTCACCGATCTGTGGACCGCGGGTCCGCACCTCGCTGATCTGTGGACAGCGACCGGTCCTGGCTCAGCTCCCGTGCTCCTGGCTCACCCTGTGAGCTGAGCCAGGAGCACCGACGATCAGGTCACCTGATCCCGGCCCGGACGGCGGCGGGGATGATCGTCGGCGTGTCCACTCCGCCCGTGCTGATCACCGACCCGGCCGACGAGCGGGTCGCCGACTTCCGCGACCTGGTGGCGGGGGACCGGAAGCCGGGCACGGAGCGCGGTACCGGGCCGGTGATCGTCGAGGGGGTGCCGGCGGTGCAGCGGCTGCTGGCCTCGCCCTACCCGGTGCGCAGCGTGTTCGGCATCCCCGGCCGGGTCGCCGACCTCCAGCTGCCCGACGACGTGCCCGCCTTCGAGGCCGACCGGTGGGTGCTGTCGGAGGTGATCGGCTTCCGGCTGACCCGCGGGGTGCTGGCCTCGGCCGACCGGCTCCCCCCGGCGGACCTCGACGAGCTGCTGGCCGGCCCCGACCCGACCGCGCCCCGGCGGCTGGCCGTGCTGGAGGGGCTCAACGACCACGAGAACATCGGGTCGATCGCGCGCTCGGCGGTGGCGCTGGGCATCGACGGGCTGCTGCTGGACCCCACCTGCGCCGACCCGCTGTACCGCCGGTGCGTGCGGGTGTCGATGGGGCACGTGCTGTCGCTGCCGATCGCGGTCCTCGCCGACTGGCCCGGTGACCTGGAGAAGGTGCGCGCCGCCGGCTACGAGACGGTCGCGCTGACCCCGGCCGCCGACGCGGTCGACCTGGCCGGGATCGACACCCGGGCGCACCCGCGCACGGCCGTGCTGCTCGGCGCCGAGGGACCCGGGCTCACCCCGCAGGCGCAGGCCGCGGTCGACGTCCGCGCCCGCATCCCGATGCGGCCGGGCGTGGACTCCCTCGGCGTGGCCGCGGCCGCCGCGATCACCTTCGCCGTGCTGCGCTGACCCGCACGCCCCGCCGGTCCCCGCGCTGCGGAGACGCGCGCGGGGTGGCGGCCGACCGGGACGGCGCCGCGCGAGGCGCCGTCCCGGACGGTTCAGCCCCGCAGCGAGAGGCGGGCGAGCTCGGCGCGCGCCTGCTCGGCGAACTGCGGGTTGCACATGACGTCGTAGCGGCTGGCCACCACCTTGCTGGTGCTGGTGAAGTCGCGCCGCCCCTGCGAGGCCGCGTAGCCGACCGCGCCGAACACCGCGCCGAACACCAGGCCGATCAGCAGGCCGGTGAGGATCGAGCCGAACCAGGCGCTGCCGTCCTCGGCGAAGATGCTCAGCAGGAGGCCGACGAAGAAGCCGAACCAGGCACCGCTGGCCGCGCCGGCGGCGATCGCCCGGCCCCAGCTGAGCCGGCCGGTGACCCGCTCGATCATGCGCAGGTCGCTGCCGATGATCGTCACGTTCTCCACGGGGAACTTCTCGTCGGAGAGGAAGTCCACCGCCCGCTGGGCCTGCAGGTAGTCGTCGAAGGAACCCACCTGCACGCCGCCGAGCGGCATGGACACAGAAGCTGACATCACGATCTCCGTTCCGGGCCGGCCTGCTGGCGGCGCCTGGACGATCCGGGCACCACTCGTGTCCACCAGGACGACGACCGGCTCACTACCCGAGACGATCTTCGGGGACACCCTGTTCCCCGTGAGCCCGGACTCCCAGCAGGACCCCAGCCCGGTGCCGCGCTACACCAGGCTGTCGGCCCAGGCGCGGTGCAGGTCGGCGAACCGGCCGGTGCCGCCGACCAGCTCGGCCGGCGCGCCGTCCTCGACGATCCGCCCGCCCTCCATCACCAGGACCCGGTCGGCGAACTCCACGGTGGACAGCCGGTGGGCGATGATCAGCGCCGTCCGGTCGGCCAGCAGCGTGCGCAGCGCCTGCTGCACCAGCCGCTCGCTGGGCACGTCGAGGGAGCTGGTGGCCTCGTCGAGCACCAGCACCGCGGGGTCGGCGAGGAAGGCGCGGGCGAAGCTGACCAGCTGTCGCTGACCGGCCGACAGCCGTCCGCCGCGCTTGCGGACGTCGGTGTCGTAGCCCTCGGGCAGGGCGCGGATGAACGCGTCGGCACCGATCGCCCGCGCCGCCGCCTCGACCTCAGCCCGGTCGGCGTCGGGCCGGCCGAAGGAGATGTTGTCGGCGATCGACCCGGAGAACAGGAAGCTCTCCTGGGTCACCATGACCACCGCGCGCCGCAGGTCGGCGTCGGCGAGGTGGGGGAGCGGCACGCCGTCCAGCCGCACCTCGCCCTCGCCGGGGTCGTAGAACCGGGCCGCCAGCCGGGCCAGCGTCGACTTGCCGGCGCCGGTCGCGCCCACCAGGGCGACGGTCCTCCCGGCGGGGATCGTCAGGTCGAGGCCGGGTAGCACCGTGGCCGCGTCGTACCCGAACCGGACGCCGTTGAAGACGACCTCCCCGGCCGGCGGCGAGGGCAGCGGCTGCGGGTCGGCGGGCTCGGGGACGGTGGAGCGCTCCTCGAGCACGCCCGACAGCTTCTCCAGCGCCGCGGTCGCCGACTGGTAGCTGTTGTAGAACATCGCGATGTCCTGCAGCGGGTCGAAGAACCGGCGCAGGTACAGCAGGAACGCGGTCAGGACGCCGACCTGGACGTCGCCGTCCATCACCCGCAGGGCGCCGTAGCCGAGGACGGCCACGGTGATGACGTTGCCGATCATCGTCACCGCGGGCACGAACACCGCGATCAGCCAGAACGCCCGGTGGTTGGCCTGCCGGTTCTCCTCGTTGAGCCGGGCGTGCAGCGCGTCGTTGCGGGGCTCGCGGCGGAACGCCTGCACCGCCCGGATGCCGCCGAAGGTCTCGGTGAACTGCACGATCAGCGCCGCGATCGTCTGCCGGGTGCGCCGGTAGGCGACCGTGGTCTGGCGCTGGAACCAGCGGCCGACCAGGTACAGCAGCGGGAAGCCCAGCAGCGTGACCAGGCCCAGCGGCAGGTCGAGGAACAGCAGCACCACCCCGATCGTGGTGATGCTGAACAGGGCGGTGAGCAGCCCGTCGAGGCCCTCGTCGAGCAGCTCGGCCAGCGCCTCGACGTCGCTGGTCAGCCGGCTGATCGTCTTGCCCGACGTGTAGCGCTCGTGGAACGACAGCGGCAGCTGCTGCACGTGGGCGAACACCCGCCGGCGCAGCGTCAGCAGCACCTCCTGCCCGACCCGGCCCGAGCCGGTGAGGAACAGGTAGCGGAAGCCGGCGTCGACGAGCGCGGCGGCGACCAGCGCGAGCGTCGTCCAGACCAGCGGCCCGGCGTCGCCGTCGAGCAGCGCCGGGACGGCGGTGTCGATGCCGACGCCGATGAGCACGGGCCCGGCCAGCCAGGCCGCGTTCTGGACGACGATGACCGCCAGCAACCGCCACAGCGCACGCCGGTGCGGGCGCAGCAGCTCGCCGAGCAGCCGCCGGGAGCGCCCGCGCAGGAAGGTGCTGGCCGAGGTGCTGAGGGCGTCGTCCTCCTCGGTGGCCACGCCCCGCCAGTCGGCGTGCGCGTCGGCGGGCGCACCGCCGGGTGAGGTGGCGGCCGCAGCCCCCGTGCCGGGGGTGGTCACCGGGCACCGCCCTCGACGGCGCCGGTCAGCTCGGCCTCGCTGGACAGCAGCTCGCGGTAGGCGGGCACCTCGGCGAGCAGGTCGCTGTGCCGGCCGATCGCGGTGATCCGCCCGTCCTGGAGCAGCGCCACCCGGTCGGCCAGCAGCACGGTGGAGGCCCGGTGGGCGACCACCAGTGCGGTCGTGGAGGCCAGCACCTCGCGCAGCGCGCGCTCGACGAGCGCCTCGGTGTGCACGTCCAGCGCCGACAGCGGGTCGTCGAGCACCAGGACCGAGGGGCGGCCCAGCACCGCCCGGGCCAGCGCCAGCCGCTGCCGCTGACCACCGGACAGCGACAGCCCCTGCTCGCCGATGCGGGTGTCCAGGCCCCAGGGCAGGTCGTGCACGAAGTCGGCCTGGGCGACCCGCAGCGCCTCCTCGACGTCGGCGTCGGTGGCTCCCGGGCGGCCCAGGGTGACGTTCTCCCGGACGCTCATCGAGAACAGCGTCGCCTCCTCGAAGGCGGTGGCCACCACGCTGCGCACCTGGGCCAGCGGCAGGTCGCGGACGTCGTGCCCGTCGAGGGTGACCCGGCCGCGGGTGACGTCCAGCAGCCGGGGGACCAGGGCGGTGAGGGTCGTCTTGCCCGACCCGGTGGCGCCGACCAGCGCGACGGTCTCGCCCGGGGCGACGTCCAGGTCGACCCCGTCGAGCACCGGCCCGCCGGCGCCGGGGAACCGGAAGCCGACGCCCTCGAACCGCAGCCGGGCCGGCCGGGCGACGTCGGCGGGCCGGACGCCGGGGGAGTCGGTGACCGTCAGCGGGGCGTCGAGCAGCTCACCGATCCGGTCGCAGGCGCTGGCCGTCTCCTGGGCGTGGGCCAGCAGGAAGCCCAGGGACAGGATCGGCCACAGCAGCACGGTGAACAGCGCGACGAAGCCCACCAGCCCGCCGACGGTCAGCGCACCGGTCTCCACCGCCAGGGCGCCGCCGACCAGGATGACGGCGAGGGTGATCTGCGGGTGGAACTCGAAGATGCACCAGATGAGGGCCAGCGTGCGGACCTTGGTCAGCTGCAGCTCGCGCAGCCGCAGCGCCTTGCGGTCGTAGCGGCCGAAGACCAGGCCGCTGCGGCCCAGCGAGCGCACGACCCGGATGCCCTGCACGGCCTCCTCGACGTCGGTGGTGAGCTCGCCCTGCTCGTCCTGCACCGCGCGGGACTGGGCGTTGTACCGCTTCTCGAAGCTCAGCCCGAACACGACCAGCGGCACGCTGGTGACCAGCACCGCCACCCCCAGCGGCCAGTAGGTGACCAGCAGCAGGACGCCGACCACGACGCAGGTGACCAGGTTGACCACGAGGAAGACGGCGCCGAAGCCGATGAACCGGCGCACGGTGGCGACGTCGGAGGTGGCCCGGGACAGCAGCTGCCCCGACGACCAGCCCTCGTGGAAGCTCACCGGCAGCCGCTGCAGCCGCTGGTAGAGGGTGTCGCGCAGGTCGCGCTCGATCTGCAGGCTGCTGTTGCCCATCGCCCAGCGGCGCAGGAAGAACAGCGCCGCCTCCGCGGTGCCGAACACCAGCGCCAGGGCCAGCAGCGGCACGAGGGCGCCGCGGTCGCCGTCGGCGATGGGGCCGTCGACGATGCGCCGGGTGAGCAGGGGCACGGCCAGCTGGGCGAGGGTGGCCAGCAGCGCGCCGGTGAAGGTGAGGGCGATCAGGCCCCGGTACGGGCGGGCGAAGGGCAGCAGCCGCAGCAGCGAGGACAGCCGGCCCTGCTCGTCGTCGGCGGGGTGCTCGGCAGGGCTCGTCATGGCCGGCTGAGGCTATGCCGCGCCACCGACATGTTCGACCGGTTTACGCCGAAGACGTCTCGGATCGCACGCTGCGGCTCGTCACCGGCGGCGGCGGACGCCGAACACGATGTCCTCCCAGGCCGGGATCCGGGCCCGTGGGTCCTCGGTCTCGCCGTCCATGAGGTCGCCCAGGACGACGGTCTCCTGGGTGTCGGGGTCGATCTCGTCGTCGTAGGGGCTGCGGGCGTCCGCGCCCGCGGACGGCTCGGCGCCGTCCCGGTCGTCGTCCTCGCCGGGGTCGTCGGCGGGCGTGCCGTCGGCGGGGACGACGTTGCGCACGGCCTCGTCGTCGGACCGGTCGTCGGCGTCGAGCTCCTCGTCCTCGGTCGGCCCGGCCGAGGGCACCACGGCGATCGACCGGCGGGTGACGGGAGCGGCCGGCAGGCCGTGCGGGACGTCGGGCACGACGCGCACCAGCCGGGTGCCCTCGGCGAAGTCCATGGTGGTCGCGTCGACCGGGGTGACGGTGCGGGCCGGGATGTCGTAGCTCCAGCGCGTGGTGCCGGACTTGTGGCCGGCCCGCCAGGCGGCGCGCACCTGCCAGGTGCCGTCCTCGGTGCGGTGGGCGTCCCAGCTGACGGCGTCCAGGTCGGCGCCCAGCAGCCGCAGCCGCTCGGCCATGAACTGCTCCAGCGGCAGGCTCGGGGTGCCCTCGCTGAGCCGGACGCGGGCGTCCCGGGCCTGCTCGGCGACCCGCTCGCGCTCCTGCAGGACGGGGTGGGCGAAGCGCATGATCCGCTCGACCCGGGTGCCGGAGGACTCCGCGACCTGCTCGGGGGTCTCGCCGGCGCGGATGCGGGCCTGGATGACCCGCGGGGGCAGGTCGTCGGCCGGGGCGGGCGCCGGCTTGGCGGCCTCGGCGCGCAGCACCTCGCGCAGGCGCTCGTCCAGCGGCAGCTCGAAGCCCTCGGCACCGTCGGTCGAGTCGGGCTCGTCCGCGACGAGGACCAGGTGCTCGCCGTCGTCGGAGAGCGCCACGAGGCGCAAGGAGCGCATGGGGGCGACCTCCAGCAGGGGTTCGGTGCGGTCCACGAGGAGCGGACCAGCGCCACGCTATCCGCGCGCCCGGAACCGGCACCTGCCGACACGCCCGGTGCGGCGCGTCGGCTCGACAGCGGGGGCTGCACGTGGTGAGGGCGCGGTCGCAGTCCGGTGGTCCTGCCCCGAGAATGGTCCACCACCGTCATCTGCGTGGAACACCGCGCGGGGACGGTGGCAGGGACACAGGGGCGTGTCGGACCGGGACGGAGCGGAGGCGCACGTGTGCGGCATCTCGGGTGAGGTCCGGTTCGACGGCGGCGTGGCCGACATGGCGGCGGTCGCGGCCATGTGCGACCAGCTGCAGCGGCGCGGGCCCGACGGCTCCGGCGGCTGGCAGTCCGGTCCGGTGGCGCTGGGGCACCGCCGGCTGAAGATCATCGACCTGACCGACGCCGGCGCGCAGCCGATGGTCGACGCCGAGCTCGGGCTCACGCTGGTCTTCAACGGGATCGTCTACAACTACCCGGAGCTGCGCGCCGAGCTGCAGGCCGCCGGGTACCGGTTCTTCTCCACCTCCGACACCGAGGTGGTGCTCAAGGCCTACCACCGGTGGGGCGCGGCCTGCGTCGAGCGCTTCCTCGGGATGTTCGCCTTCGTGGTGGTGGAGCGCGACACCGGCCGGGTGGTGATGGCCCGCGACCGCTTCGGCATCAAGCCGCTGTACATCGCGCGCGGTCCGGGCCGGGTGCGGTTCGCCTCCTCGCTGCCGGCCCTGCTGCGCGCCGGCGGCGTCGACACGGCCATCGACCCGGTCGCGCTGCACCACTACATGTCCTTCCACGCCGTGGTGCCCGCCCCGCGGACGATCCTGGCCGGGGTCGGGAAGCTGCCGCCGGCCACGGTGCGCACCTACGAGCCCGACGGCCGGGAGTCCGACCGGGAGTACTGGCGCCCGGTGCACGAGCGCCGGCCCGAGCTCGCCGACCTGCACCCGGTCGAGTGGCAGGAGCGGGTGCTCGAGCAGCTGCGGGTCGCCGTCCGGCGGCGGATGGTCTCCGACGTCCCGGTCGGGGTGCTGCTGTCCGGCGGCATCGACTCCAGCCTGATCGTCGGCCTGCTCGCCGAGGAGGGGCAGCGCGACCTGGCCACCTTCTCCATCGGCTTCGAGGCGGTGGGCGGGCGCTCCGGTGACGAGTTCGTCTACTCCGACGTCGTCGCCGAGACCTTCGGCACCGACCACCACCGGCTGATGGTCCCGACCGCCGACGTGCACGCCGGGCTCGACGGCGCGATCGCGGCGATGAGCGAGCCGCAGACCAGCCACGACGCGGTCGCCTTCTACCTGCTGAGCCAGCAGGTGAGCCAGCACGTGAAGGTGGTGCAGAGCGGGCAGGGCGCCGACGAGGTGCTGGCCGGCTACGACTGGTACCCGCCGCTGGACGGCGTCCCGGCCGCCGACGCCGTCGACGCCTACAGCCGGGTGTTCGTCGACCGCCCGCACGACCGGCTGACGCGGATCCTGGGTGAGCAGTGGGCGACGACCGGCGACGTCAGCCGCGCGTTCATCGCCGAGCACTTCGCCCGCCCGGGGGCGGACACCACGCTGGACCGGGCGCTGCGGCTGGACTCCACGATCATGCTCGTCGACGACCCGGTGAAGCGGGTCGACAACATGACCATGGCCTGGGGCCTGGAGGCCCGGGTGCCCTTCCTCGACCACGAGTTCGCCGAGCTGGTCGCCGCCGTCCCGCCGGAGCTCAAGCTGATGCACGGCGGCAAGGGCCTGCTCAAGGACGCCGCCCGCAAGGTCGTGCCCGCCGCGGTGATCGACCGGCCCAAGGGCTACTTCCCGGTGCCGGCGATCATCGAGCTGCAGGGGGACCACCTGGAGACCGTGCGCGCGGCGCTGACCGCCCCGGTGGCGCGGGAGCGCGGCCTGTTCCGCCCCGGGTACGTCGACCGCCTGCTCGCCGAGCCCAACGCCCACCGCACCACACTGGGGTCCAACCAGCTGTGGCAGATCGGCCTGCTGGAGCTCTGGCTGCAGCGGCACGGCATCTCCTGACCGGCGCTGCGGCGACCCGTTGCCCCGAGGAGGTGCCATGACCGACGTGCTCCACCCCGCCGTCCGACCCAGCGCCGGACTGCCCACCGAGGTCCGCCTCGCCATCGCCGAGATCGCCGGGACCTCCGGCGCCTGGTGCCCGAGCCTGGCGCCCACCGGTGACCGGGTGGCCTACGTCAGCGACCGCTCCGGGCTGCCCCGCCTCGAGGTCGCGGCCCTGGACCAGCAGACCCCGCCGGCGGTGCTGTCCGGCGCCGACGAGGAGGTCGTCTCCGTCGCCTGGTCGCCCGACGGCGCCTGGCTGGCCTACCTGGTCAGCCCCGGTGGCTCGATCTGCGCCCAGCTGTGGGCGGTGCGCCCCGACGGCTCCGACCGGCACCTGGTCGCGGGGGATGACCCGCGGGCCACCGTCTTCGCCGGCGGCTGGACCGCCGCACCCGGCCACTACGTCTGCTCGATCGCCCCCGGCGACGGCCCGGACGCCGACGTCGTCCTGGTCGACGTGGTCAGCGGTGCCCGCCGCACCCTGGCCGCCGGCGGCTTCCTGTCGGTGACCGCGGTGGCGGCCGACGAGCGCACCGTGCTGGCCCGCCGCGGCCCGCGGGGGCACCGGCACGTCGTGCTCGTCGACGTCGCCACCGGTGTGCAGCGGCGGGTGCTGCCGCTCGGGGCACCCGGCGGGCAGGCGTCCGAGGACGGTCGGTTCGCCCCCGACGGCCGCGCGGTCTACCTGCGCGCCGGGCTGCCCGGCGCGCCGGACGTGCCGCGCAGCGACCGCACCGGCCTGGTGCGGGTGCCGCTGGGCGAGGGGCGCGTGCCCGGCCCCGGAGAGGTGCTGATCAGCCGCCCGGACGCCGACCTCGACGCCTACGCCGTGCGCGCCGACGGCACCGTGCTCTGCGTCTGGAACGCCGACGGCGTCACCGAGCTCGAGGTCCGCGACCTCACCGGACAGCTGCGCCACGCCGTCCCGCTGCCGCAGCCGGTGATGCCCGGCTGGTCGCTGTCGGCCGACGGCAGCACCCTGCTGGCCGAGCTGACCGGCCCGGGCTGCCCGCGGTCGCTGTGGTCGGTGCCGGTCGACGGCCCGGCGCCCGGGGCGCCGCTGCCCTCGACGCCGCGCCACCCCGACCGGCACCTGCTGGTGACGCCGGTGCGGCTGCGCTACCCCGCGGCCGACGGCACCGAGCTCGACGGCTGGCTCTACACCCCGCCGGGGGTGACCGGCCCCAACCGCACGGTGGTCAGCTTCCACGGCGGCCCCGAGGGCCAGGAGCGGCCGGACTTCTCCCCGGTCGCGCAGTCGCTGGTCGCCGCGGGGCTGACCGTGTTCGCGCCGAACGTGCGCGGCTCGGGGGGACACGGCCGGGCCTTCATGGCCGCCGACGACCTCGCCGCACGCGAGGGGTCCTTCGCCGACGTCCCGGCCACCGTCGACCACCTGGTCGGCGCCGGGATCGCGCTGCCCGGACGGCTGGGTGCGCACGGCTGGTCCTACGGCGGCTACCTGACCCTGGTGGCGCTCACCCGGTGGCCGGACCTCTTCGCCGCCGGCGCCACGCTGGCCGGCATGAGCGACCTGCGCACCTTCTTCGCCGGCACCGAGCCGTGGATGGCCGCGGCGTCGGTGACCGAGTACGGCGACCCGGTGGCCGACCGCGAGCTGCTGGCCGCGCTGTCGCCGATGACCTCGCTGCACCGGCTCACCGCCCCGGTGCTGCTGGCCCACGGCGACCGCGACACCAACGTGCCGGTGCTCGAGTCGGTGCAGGCCCACCAGGAGCTCACCGCGCTGGGCGCACCGGCCGAGCTGCTGCTGCTGCGCGGCGAGGGGCACACGATCGTCGGGCGGGAGAACCAGTTGCACCTGTCGGAGCGGGTCGCCGAGTGGTTCGATCGGTGGCTGTGACCGGCGGCCCGAGCGTCTTCGCCCGCTACCCCGGCGCGGCCCGCGACGAGGCGGTCGGTCCCGACGGCGCACTGCGTCCTGCGTACGGGCCGGTCGCCGGGGCCCTCGAGCAGCTCGGCGGAGTCGGGCTGACGGCGGTCGTGGGCGCGATGGCCCAGGAGCGGCGCATGCGCGGCGTCGTCTTCGGCAGCTACGTCGACGGCCGGCTGCAGGAGCGGCCGTTCCCGATCTGCCCGGTGCCGCGGGTGCTCCCCGCCGCCGACTGGGCGCACCTCGCCCGCGGCGTCGAGCAGCGGCACCGTGCGCTCAACGCCTTCCTCGCCGACGTCTACCGGCCCGGCGGACGACGGCGCACCGACGCCGACCGCGAGCCGGAGGTCGTGCGCGCCGGGGTCGTGCCCGGGTGGGTCGTCACCGCCAGCCCCGGGTACCGGCCGGCCGCGGTCGGCTGGGCGTGCCCCGGGCAGCAGCGGGTCACCGTCTCCGGCCTGGACCTGTTGCGCGGGCCCGGGGGCTGGGTCGTGCTGGAGGACAACCTGCGGGTGCCGTCGGGGATCGGTTACGCGCTCAGCAACCGCGACAGCGGCCGCGCGGCGCTGCCCGACCTCTACGCCGCGGGCGAGGCCGCCGGGCTGGTCGACCCGACCGAGGCGGTGGCCCTGCTGCGCGCGGCGCTGGCCGATGCGGCGCCCCCCGGCTGCGACGGCGTCCCGCGGCTGGGGCTGCTCACCGACGGCCGCGAGAACACCGCCTGGTTCGAGCACCGGCTGCTGGCCGAGGCGATGGACGCACCCGTGGCCACCCCCGACCGGCTGTGGCCCACGCCGTCCGGGGGAGTGGCGGTCCAGGCCGGGGCCGAGCGCGTGCCGGTCGACGTCCTCTACCGGCGGTTCGACGAGGCCGACCTGGCCGGGCACCTCACGCCCACCGGCATCCCGGTCGACGTCCTGCTCGGCGAGGCGGTGCGCGCCGGGAAGCTGGCCGTGGCCAACGTGCCGGGCAACGGCGTCGCCGACGACAAGGCCACCTACCGGTACGTGCCGGAGATGATCGAGTTCTACCTGGGCGAACGCCCGGTGCTGGACACCGTGCCCACCTGGCTGCTGGCCGAGGACGACGACCTGGCCGCGGTGCGCGACCGGCTGCACGAGCTGGTGGTCAAGCCGGTCGACGGCTTCGGCGGGCAGGGTGTGGTGTTCGGCCCGGAGTGCTCGGCGGTCGAGCTGGCCGAGCTGACCGCGGAGGTGCTCGCCTCACCGCACCGGTTCGTGGCGCAGGAGCCGGTCGACTTCTCCACCGTGCCCACCGTCGTCGACGGGCTGGTCGCGCCCCGGCGGGCCGACCTGCGCGTGTTCGCCGTCGCGGGCAGCACCACCCGGGCGCTGCCCGCGCCGCTCACCCGGGTCGCGCTCGGCGAGGGCTCGCTGCTGGTCAACTCCAGCCAGGGCGGCGGCAGCAAGGACACCTGGGTCCTGCCGGCCTGAGTGGAGTGGGTCCGTCGGCATCACCGCGACGGACCCACTCCCCTCACAGCGGCTGCAGCCGGCGCCAGGCGGTCCAGGCGCTGGTGACCACGTCGTGCAGGTCGTGGCGGGCGCGGACGCCCAGCTCGCGCCCGGCCCGGCCCACGTCGGGGACGACGCTCGCCGGCTCCTCGGGACGGCGGTCGACCAGCTCGGGCGTCGTGTCCCCGCCGGTGACCTCCGCGACCACCCGCAGGACGTCGAGCACGCTGCTGCCCCGGCCGGTGCCCACGTTGTACGTGCCGCCCGGTGCACCGGCCTCCAGCGCCCGGACCGCCGCCAGGTGGGCGTCGGCGACGTCCGCGACGTGCACGTGGTCGCGCACGACGGTGCCGCCGGCGACCACCGGTGCGGTGCCGGCGTCCAGGGCGGCGAAGACCCGGGGCAGGAGGTGGGCGGCGTTGGTGTCCCCGAGCCGGGGGTCGGCCGCGCCGGCGACGTCGGGCAGGCGCAGCGAGACGGCGGCCAGCCCGTACGCGGCGGCGCAGTCGCGCAGCAGCCACTCGCCGGCCAGCTTGGTCCGCCCGTACGGCGACAGCGGCCGGCAGGGGGCGTCCTCGGTCAGCGGGCCGGCGTCCGGGTCGCCGTACACGGCGGTGCTGCTGGCGAACACGAACCGGCCCACGCCCTTGGCCCGGCAGCTCTCCAGCAGCGCGACCGTGCCCTCGACGTTGGCCGTCCAGGCGGCCAGGGGGTCGGCTCCCGTCTCCTCGGCCTGCTCCCGCGCTGCCAGGTGCACGACCCCCCGGACGGCGTGCTCACGCAGCACCCGGCGCACCAGGCCCCGGTCGCGGACCGAGCCGACGACCAGGGGCACCGCGGGCAGCCGGTCCAGCCGGCCGGCGTCGCCGGTGGACAGGTCGTCGAGCACGACGACCTGTCCACCGGAACCGGCCAGGGCGTGCACCACGTGCGCGCCGAGGTAGCCGGCCCCGCCGGTGACCAGCCAGCTCACGCTCGCACCGCGGCGGGGCTCAGAGCCGGCCGACGACGTGCTCGATGCAGGCGGTCAGCGCGGTGACGTCGTCGGGGTCGACGGCGGGGAACATGCCCACGCGCAGCTGGTTGCGGCCGAGCTTCCGGTAGGGCTCCACGTCGACCACGCCCGAGGCGCGCAGGGTCTTCGCGATCAGCGCGGCGTCGACCTGGTCGTCGAAGTCGATGGTGCCGACGACGAGCGAGCGCTGCGCCGGTCCGGCGACGAACGGCGAGGTGTAGCTGGTGCGCTCGGCCCACCCGTAGAGCCGGTCCGCGGACTCCTGGCTGCGGGCGACCGCGCCGGACAGCCCGCCGAGGCCGAGCATCCAGTCGATCTGGTCGGCCAGCAGGAACAGCGTGGCGACGGCGGGGGTGTTGTACGTCTGGTCCTTGGAGCTGTTGTCGACGGCGATCGACAGGTCCAGGAAGCCGGGGACCCAACGGCCCGACGCCTTGATCTCGGCCACCCGGGCCAGTGCGGTCGGGGACATCAGCGCGATCCACAGCCCGCCGTCGCTGGCGAAGGACTTCTGCGGGGCGAAGTAGTAGACGTCGGTCTGGCCGACGTCGACCGGCAGGCCGCCGGCGCCGGAGGTGGCGTCGATGAGCACGAGTGCGTCGGCGTCGATGCCCTCGGGCCGGACGACGGGGGCCATCACGCCGGTGGAGGTCTCGTTGTGCGCCCAGGCGTAGGCGTCCACACCGGCCTCGGCGGTGGGCAGCGCCAGCGAGCCGGCCGGGGCCTTGGTGATGACCGGCGCGTCGAGGAACGGCGCCTCGGCGACCCCGGAGGCGAACTTGGCGGAGAACTCGCCGAAGCTGCCGTGCGCGCTGCGCTGCCGGATCAGGCCGAACGTGGCGACGTCCCAGAAGGCCGTCGAGCCGCCGTTGCCCAGTACGACCTCGTGGCCGTCGGGCAGGTCGAACAGCTGGGCCAGGCCCTCGCGGATGCGGCCGACCAGCGCCTTCACCGGCGCCTGGCGGTGCGAGGTGCCCATCACGCCGGCACCGGTGGTGGCCAGCGCGGCCAGCGCCTCGGGCCGGACCTTGGAGGGCCCGCACCCGAACCGGCCGTCCTTCGGGAGCAGATCGGTGGGGATGGTGATGTCCATGGGGTCCTCCACGTGCGCGGGCGGGCGTCCGGCCCAACCTAGGGGGTGCGTGGAGGGATGTGACCAGGCGGTCAGCCGGTCACCCAGCGGTGCACGGGGCAACGGTGACAGCATGGAGTCGTGCCCGACCTGATCCGCATGCGCAGGGACTACGACGACGGCAGCTTCACCGAGGCCGGCCTGGCGCCCACGTGGGTCGAGCAGTTCGACCGCTGGTTCGCCGACGCCGTGGCCGCCGAGCTGCCCGAGCCGAACGCGATGGTCGTGGCCACCGCCGACGCCGACGGCGTGCCCGACGCCCGGATCGTGCTGATGAAGGGCTACGACGCCGCGGGCCTGGTGTTCGTCAGCAACTACGCCTCGGCCAAGGGCGCCGAGCTGGCGGTGAACCCGCACGCGGCGCTGGTCTTCCCGTGGCACGCCCTCCAGCGGCAGGTGCGCATCACCGGCACCGTCGAGCGGGTGGGTGACGCCGCCTCCGACGCGCTGTGGGACCCCCGGCCGCGCGGGGCCCAGCTGGCCGCCGCGGCCTCGTTGCAGTCGACCGTCGTGGAGTCCCGCGACGAGCTGGTGCAGCGGTTCCGCGAGCTCGACGCCCAGACCCCGCCCGGGCAGCTGCCGCGCCCGGCGAACTGGGGCGGCTACCGCGTGGTGCCCGACAAGGTGGAGTTCTGGCAGGGCGGTCACGACCGCCTGCACGACCGGCTGGTGTTCGTGCGGGACGACGAAGAAGGCGGCGGCTGGTTCGTGCAGCGCCTCGCCCCATGACGACCCCGCAAGACCCCCCGAAGGGCCGAGAGCGCGTCTTCGGCTCCCCGGAGGGCCAAGATCGCGACTTCGGCCCGACGGAGGGCCATGGTCGCAACTTCGGCCCCCCGGTGAGCCCGGTCGAGCCCGGCGGGCCGGTCGAGGAGCCGCAGCCGGTGCGCCGCCGCGGCTGGGCGCTGGACACCACCCCGCTGCGCAACCGCGCCTTCCGCCGCGTCTTCGGCGGGGTCGCGGTCACCATGCTCGGCCAGCAGATGACGCTGGTCGCCGTCCCGTACCAGGTCTACGACCTGACCGGCTCCTCGCTGATGGTCGGGCTGACCTCGGTGGTCGCCCTGGTGCCGCTGGTCGTGTTCGGCCTGCTCGGCGGGGCGATCGCCGACGCCATGGACCGTCGCCGGCTCATGATCATCACCTCGGTCGGCGCCGCGGTCACCAGCGCGCTGCTCGCCGTCCAGGCGCTGCTGCCCGGCGACGGGGACATCGCCGTCCTGTGGCTGCTGGCTGCTGCGGTGTCGGCGTTCGCCGCGGTCAACCAGCCGGCCCGCAGCGCGGTGATCCCGGCGATCGTCGGGCCGGACGACGTCGCGGCGGCCAACGCCCTGTCGATGACCGTGCGCTCGGGCGGGGTGATCGTCGGGCCGCTGCTGGCCGGTCTGCTGATCGGCGTCGGCGACCTGTCGGTGCTCTACACCGTCGACGCGATCGGCTTCGTGCTCGCCGTCCTGCTGCTGCGCGGGCTGCCGGCGCTGCCGCCGGCCGGGGTGTCCGGACCGCTGCGGCTGGGGGCCGCCGTCCGCGGGGTGGGTGAGGGGTTCGCGTTCCTGCGCACCCAGCCGGTGCTGCTGATGACCTTCGTCGTCGACGTCATCGCGATGCTGTTCGCCTGGCCGCAGGCGGTGTTCCCCGAGCTGTCGGAGACCGCCTACGCCGGCAACGCCAACAGCCTGGGCTGGCTGTTCGCCGGGGTGTCGATCGGCTCCCTGCTGATGGGCCTGACCTCGGGCTGGGTCAGCCGGGTCGACCGGCAGGGTGCGGTGGTGCTGGCCGCGATCGCCGTGTGGGGCGTGGCGATCATCGGCTTCGGCCTGTCCTCGACGCTGTGGCTGGCGGTGCTGTGCCTGGCCGTGGCCGGTGCCGGCGACATGGTCAGCGCGGTGCTGCGGTCGTCGATGCTGCAGACCGCCGCCCCCGACGAGATGCGCGGCCGGATGCAGGGCGTGTTCATCGTGGTCGTCGCCGGCGGCCCGCGGCTGGGCGACCTGCGCGCCGGGGTGATGGCCAGCAGCGTCGGCGTCAGCGCGGCCATGTGGTCCGGCGGCATCGTGATCGTGGTGGCGATGGTGGCGGTCGCGGTCCTCGTGCCGTCGTTCTGGCTCTTCCGCGCCTCGCAGGCCGACGAGCTCGCCGAGGCCGCCCGCCGCAGGATGGCCGAGGGCTGAGTGGTCCGTTGGTGCTTGCACCCGGGGTGACCGGGTAGCGCCGGGTGATGGCCCTCCCGAAGATCCTCGTGCTCGTGCTCGCCGGCGGGAAGGGCAGCCGCATGCAGCTGCTCACCGAGACGCGGGCCAAGCCCGCCGTCCCGTTCGCCGGCGTCTACCGGCTCATCGACTTCCCGCTGTCCAACTGCGAGCACTCGGGCATCGCCGACGTCTGGGTGTCGGTGCAGTACCAGCCGCAGTCGGTCAACGAGCACCTGGCCAACGGCCGCCCGTGGGACCTCGACCGCACCACCGGCGGCCTGATGATGCTGCCGCCGTTCCAGTCCGGCAGCGAGCGCGGCGGCTTCACCTCCGGCACCGCCGACGGGTTGTGGCGGCAGGCCGAGCTGATCCGCCAGTTCGCCCCCGACGCGCTGGTGGTGGTCAGCTCCGACGCCGTCTACAAGCTCGACTACCGCGAGGTCGCCGAGGGTCACCTGGCCTCCGACGCCGAGGTCACCATGGTCACCACGGAGGTCGACCCGGACGACGCCAGCCGCTACGGGATCGTGCAGGTCGACGGCGAGCGGGTCACCGACTACGCCTACAAGCCCGACGAGCCGGCGACGACCACCGCCACCAACGAGGTCTTCGTCTTCTCCCCGGGGCCCACGCTCGACCGCCTCGAGCAGCTCGCCACCGAGGTGGGCGAGGACGGCCTCGAGGACCTCGGCACCCACCTGCTGCCCGCGCAGACCAAGGACGGCAAGGCCCGCGCCCACCGGTTCGACGGCTACTGGCGGGACCTGGGCACGATCGAGTCCTACTGGCAGGCGAACCGGGACTTCCTGTCCGCGGAGCCGCCGCTGGACCTGGACGAGGCCGGCTGGCCGGTGCACACCCGCGGCGGCCGGCACAGCGCCGCCCGCGTGCTGGAGGACGGGCAGATCGAGAACAGCCTGCTCTCCGGCGGGACCCGCGTCTCCGGGAACGTCCGGGGTTCGGTGCTCTCACCCGGCGTGGTCGTGGAGGCTGGGGCCACCGTCACCGACTCGGTGCTGCTGCCCGGCGTGCGGGTGCGGGCCGGTGCGACGGTGACCCGCGCGGTGCTCGACGACAACGTGGTGGTCGGCGAGGGCGCGACCGTGGGCGGCGACGGCGACATCACCCTGGTCGGCCGCGAGGCCGAGGTCGAGGCCGGCAGCACCCTGACCCCCGGTACCCGCCTCCCCGAACCCGAGCGCTGATCCACCCCGGGGGGCGGAAGTCGCCACTTCCGCCCCCAGCCGGGGTCAGGCGAGGGCGCCGGCGACCACCGTGAGGTCGGCCACCAGGGCGTCGTAGGCGGCGGCGCGGGCGTCGTCCGGGGTCCGGAGGACGGCCGAGGGGTGCGCGGTCGCGAGCATCCAGGTCTGCGCCGGCACCTCCTCCTCGGGCTCGGCGCCGTCGGCGTCGGGCTCGGTCAGCAGGGTGAGCTGGCGGCCCGGCGGCGTCCAGGGCAGCAGCTGCCCACGCTCCTTGGTGATCTTGAACGACGGCGAGATGAGCGCCTTGGCGGCGACGGCGCCCAGGCAGACGACGACCTCCGGCTGCAGCACGGAGAACTCCGCCTCCAGCCAGGGCCTGCACGCGCGGATGTGCTCGGCGCCCGGCGACTGGTGGATGCGGCGCTTGGGCGTCGGGGTGAAGCGGAAGTGCTTGACCGAGCAAGTCTTAGTAAGCGTGCACCATCAATCGTGGGGCTTTTCATCGCGAAGTCGGTAACGGCGCAGGGTGCTCTTAGGAGGAGCGGTCGCTTCAATCGTTCCCGCGGTGATGAGCTCTCGCAGGTAAGTGATTGCGCTTCGCTCCCCAACGTCTCCGAGGGCGACTGCTACCTCAGCGGCCGACAGCTCAATACCTGGCTTGAAGAGGCGGCGAACTTGCTCAAGTCTGGCAGCAAGAGACAGTCGACCGTCTCGGCGAGTGGACACAATGGGTTCGTCAGCGACTGGGTCCAGAAGAGGGCCAGCGTCTGGATCAGTGACTTCGCGACTGCTTGTCTCCGTCAGGGCGTACTGCGCATACCTGCGGCCTCCCCACGTACGAGCCAGGCCTCTCTCCACGAGGTCAACCAAGGTTGTGGTCGCCTCGCGACTGTCCAAGCCAAGCTGCCGAAGAGACGAGTTAGTGACGGTTCGGCCTTCTCGCATCAAGGCGAGTGCCATGCACTGCGCTTCCGTGAGCCCGGTTCCGAGGCTGTGGAGCCACGTCACGGTCTCGGCGTCTAGGAGGGAGTGCTTGGGGAAGACGACGGTGAATCCGCTGATCCGGCTTGTGAAGACAGGTGTTGTCATGCCGGCTTGCCGGAGAGTCGCCAGCATGGCAGGGATGCCGCTGCCCCGGTTCTCTGCGACTAATAGTTCTCCGCCCGGCATGTATGTGTCCATGAGTAGTGTGGAGAGGTAGCTGTTCCTGGAGGACGAGATGCCCTCCTCGCCCAAGTCGTTCTCCGTCACGGTGCCGAACAGACCGCCGGGATTGCGTATCATCAGTCGGTCCTGATACATCTCGATCTGCACCTGAGTCCCGCGCGCGCCGGCCGAGTAGTCGCGGTGCAGTAGGGCATTGACGACTGCCTCGCGCAGAGCTTCAAGCGGATACTCAAAGGTGTCTCGGCGGCCAGCGCCAGTGACGCTTACGCGGGTCGACATGTTTCTAGTGATGATTCGGAGCGTCTCTGCGACCATCACTGGGATGCTGCCGGCGATCGTCTGGTTGTCGAGGAAGCGAGGGCCGCCCGCAGGTACTTGGTCCTTGGACTTGGCGGGAATCGACACGAAAGTGACGTGAAGCTGGGGGAAGAACTGTTGCGGGTAACTGCCCAGTGCGAGGAGGCCTCCGATGGAGGGAACTAGACGATCGCCACTCCGCACAAGAACTCGCAGGCGCGTCAATGCCACTTCGTCTGAAACTGAACCGAAAGCGATGGGCTGACGCAAGCGTACTCGAGTGAGAAGTCGGTCTATAGCTGCTGCGTCAAGGTCTGTAATGTCCGCTTCGGGCACGCCTTCGGCGTCATCGCGAGGCTGCCCTCGATTGGCTAGCAGGACGCCAACTTCATACTGGGTGAGGTGGCGATCGCCGTCACCGGATCGCGTGTATGAGCCCAGATACAGGCCTTGTTCCTTGACGTAGCAAGGCTTTTGATTACGAGGCATCTCTGGCA
Source organism: Modestobacter sp. SSW1-42 (assembly GCF_046635825.1). Classification (NCBI taxonomy): domain Bacteria; kingdom Bacillati; phylum Actinomycetota; class Actinomycetes; order Geodermatophilales; family Geodermatophilaceae; genus Modestobacter; species Modestobacter sp. SSW1-42. The sequence continues at coordinate 517,847 of NZ_JBISCA010000004.1, forward strand.
CGACTGCTACGACTAGCTGGGCACCTTCGAAGGTCACTATCTCGATCTCAGCGCGGACCGGCGGCTCCATCCCGTCTGCGCAAAGTGAGGCAAGGTCGTCTCGGACCTTCCCAGCGTCATCGACGCCGACTGCAGCGAACCCTTCGTCCTCTGCCAGTCCGAGAAGGATCGTTCCTCCAGACTCGTTAGAGAAGGAGCTGAGCGTCTCGCGCACTGACTTGGGGAGGGCGCGAGTACTTGCTTTGGCTTCGATGTCGAGGCTGTCGGTTCCGTGGCTACGCAGCCTCTCCACGAGAACGGCGAGGTCGGTCTGAGACAGAGGCACGAGGCTCATGGAAGCACTTCCATGAGCTCATGGCAACTTCTATGAAACTTCAGTGAGTCCTGCGATCACCCGTCAGTGTCGATGCTCCGTCGCTTCAAGCGAGGACTGCCGCCACGAGCTTCAGGTCCGCTACGAGCCCATCGTAGGCGGCCTGTCGGTTCGCGTCAGGAGTGCGCAAGATGGCCGAGGGGTGCGGGGTGGCCAGGATCCATGTCTGCGCCGGGGTCTCCTCCTCGGGCTCCGCGCCGTCGGCATCGGGCTCGGACAGTAGGACGAGTTCAGCGCCCGGGCGGGTCCAAGGTAGAAGGCGACCGCGATCCTTCGTGATTTTGAACGTCGGGGAGATCAGCGCTTTGGCTGCGGTCGCGCCTAGGCAGACGACGATCTCAGGCTGTAGCACTTGTAGTTCGGCTTCCAGCCAAGGCTGGCAGGCGCGGATGTGCTCAGGCCGAGGTGTTTCGTGAATCCGACGCTTGCCACGCATGCTGAATGCAAAGTGCTTGACCGAGTTGGTGACGTAGGCGTCGCGGCGGTCGATGGCGGCGTCGGCCAGCGCGCGGTCCAGCAGCTTGCCGGCCGGGCCGACGAAGGGCTCCCCGGCGCGGTCCTCCTGGTCACCGGGCTGCTCGCCGACGAAGACGATGCGGGCGGTCTCGGGCCCCTCGCCGAACACGGTCTGGGTGGCCGGCTCCCACAGCTCGCAGGCCCGGCAGCCGGCCGCGGCCTCGCGGAGGCCGGCCAGACCGACACCGGTGGGCGGCTGGGCCGGGTGGTTCTCGGTGCTCATGGGTCGATGACACCCGACGTCGCTCGGCTCCGCAGCGTGAACCGGCGGGCGTGGTCACTTGACGACTTGGAAAGTGATGCGACAGTCTCAGGGCTCGAAGCGGGGTCCGCACGGCGACGAACCGGAGGAGCAGTGCTCGAGATCGACGGCCTGGTCAAGGCCTACGGGAGCAACCAGGTGCTCAAGGGGGTGAGCTTCTCCGTCGCGCCCGGGCAGATGTTCGGCTTCTGCGGCTCCAACGGCGCCGGGAAGACCACCACGATGCGCATCGCCATGGGCCTGGCCCGCGCCGACGCCGGGGAGGTGCGCTGGACCGGCCGTCCGGTCGACGAGTCCGTCCGCCGCCGGATCGGCTACATGCCCGAGGAGCGCGGGCTCTACCCGAAGATGAAGGTCGGCGAGCAGCTCACCTACTTCGCCCGGCTGCACGGCATGGACGCCGCACCCGCCGCCCGCGCCGCCGAGCACTGGGCCGAGCGCCTGGGCCTGGGGGAGCGGCGCGGGGACAAGGTCGAGAAGCTGTCGCTGGGCAACCAGCAGCGCGTGCAGCTGGCGGCCGCGCTGGTCAGCGAGCCCGACGTGCTGATCCTCGACGAGCCGTTCTCCGGGCTCGACCCGGTCGGCGTCGACTCCCTCGCCGAGGCGCTGCTCGACCAGTGCCGCCGCGGCGTGCCGGTCGTGTTCTCCAGCCACCAGCTCGACCTGGTCGAGCGGCTCTGCGACGCCGTCGGCATCCTGGCCCGCGGGTCGATCGTGGCCAGCGGCACCGTCGACGAGCTGCGCTCGGGCGCGGTCGGCCGGCAGCTGCGGGTCGTCGTCCCCGACGCCCCGGACCACTGGGCCGCGGCCCTGCCCGGTGTCCGGGTCGTGTCCGAGCAGCGTGGCGACACGGTGCTCGAGCTCGACCGGGGCGCCGACGACCAGCAGGTGCTCGCCGCCGCGCTGGCCACGGGCCGGGTGGCCCACTTCGCGTGGCGCGAGCCCACGCTCGTCGAGCTCTTCCGCGACGCCGTCATGGCCACCCCGGAGGTGGCGGCGTGAGCGCCCCCGCCCCCGCGCACTCCGACGTGACGCCCAACAGCCCGGCCCGGATGGTCCGGCTGGTCGCCGGGCGGGAGATCTCCACCCGCATCCGCGACAAGGGCTTCCTGATCGGCTCCGCCGTCCTGGTGCTGCTGATCCTGGGCATGCTCGTCTTCCAGGTGGCCATCAACAGCGGCACCGACACCACCCGGGTCGGCGTCGTCGGCGGCGACGCCGCGGTCGGCGAGGCGCTGCGCGCGCAGGGCGACGCGCTGGGCACCGAGGTCGAGGTCGTCGACTACACCGACGAGGCCGCCGCCCGCACCGCGGTCCAGGACGGCGACGTGGAGGGCGCCCTGCTCAGCCCGTCCTCCGTCCAGCCCGAGCTGCTCGTCGAGAGCGGCGGCGGCCAGGTGGAGAACCTGGTGACCGGCGCCGTCCAGGGCCTCGCGGTGGACCAGCAGCTGGCGCAGGCCGGGGTGACGCTGGACGCGCCGCCGGAGGTCGAGGTCGTCGCGCTGGACCCCGACGCCGACGCCGACCTCGAGGCGGCGATCGTGGCGCTGGTCGGCGTGGTGGTGCTCTACAGCCTGCTGCTGCTGTTCGGCCAGTTCGTGGCCCAGGGCGTGGTCGAGGAGAAGTCCAGCCGGGTCGTCGAGCTGCTGCTGGCGACGATGAAGCCCTGGCAGCTGCTGTCCGGGAAGATCATCGGGCTCGGGCTGCTGGGGCTGGCGCAGATGCTGGTCATCGCGGTGATCGGGGTGGCCGGGGCGCTCGCCTTCGACGTCGTCGACCTGCCCGGCCGGCTCATCGGCACCGTGCTGACGGTCGTGGCCTGGTTCGTGCTCGGCTACGCGTTCTACGCGGCGATCTTCGCCGCCGCCGCGTCGCTGGTCAGCCGGCAGGAGGACCTGGGCAGCGTCCTCACCCCGGCCACCCTGCTGCCGGTGGTCGGGCTGGTCATCGCGCTGCAGGCCGCCCAGGACCCCACCAGCACCACGGCGACGGTCACCTCGTTCATCCCGGGGCTGTCGCCGATGGTGATGGCGGTGCGGCAGGCCGCCGGCGAGGCCGCGGTCTGGGAGGTCGCGGTGGCCGTGCTGCTGATGCTGGTCTCGATCGCGGTGATCGTGCGGGTCGGTGGGCGGATCTACGCCGGCGCGCTGCTGCGCACCGGCGGCAAGGTCAAGCTCCGCGACGCCCTGCGCGCCGAGGGCTGACCGGCCGGGATCAGGTCACCTGATCGTCGTTGCTCCTGGCTCACGCTCCACGGTGAGCCAGGAGCAACCCGGGTGAGCCCGGACGACGTCCCATGCGGACCCGGTCGCCGGTGTCGGCAGCAGGGGCCGGCGGCTACACCTGCGACAGCGCCCCGAGCGGGCCGCGGTAGGGGTGGGCGCCGGGGCCGGTGACGCCGGTCCGCACGGTGAACAGCTTCCCGGCGTCGGGCTGGGCGGCCCGCGCCTCGTCGCTCATGCCGTGCACCGAGGTGCTGATCACCAGCAGGTCGCCGCTGAACGCGCAGCTGGTGGTGTTCTGCGCGTCGACGTCGACGACGGCCAGCAGCTCGCCGGCGGGGGAGTACCGCCGCACCTGCGCCCCGCCCCAGAGCGCGGTCCAGAGGCAGCCCTCGTCGTCCACGGTCAGGCCGTCGGCGACGCCGTCCGGGTCCTCGGAGAAGTCGAGCAGCACCCGGCGGTCGGTCATCGCGCCGGAGTCGAGGTCGTAGTCGAACGCCCAGACGCTGGCCGCGCCGGAGTCCGACAGGTACATGGTGCGGTCGTCGGGCGACCAGCCGATCCCGTTGGAGACGGTGAGCCCGTCGAGCGCCGTGCGCACGGTGCCGTCGAGGTCGAGCCGGTACAGCGTGCCGCCGCCGGTCCGCTCGTCGAAGGCCATCGTGCCGCCGAAGAAGCGGCCGGCCCGGTCGCAGGCGCCGTCGTTCATCCGGGTGCCGCCCTCGGACTCCGAGCCGCCCTCGTCGGTCAGCTCGACCAGCACGTGCGCCTCGCCGTCCTCGGTGAGCCGGCTGACGCCCGCTCCGGCGCCGAGCAGCCACCCGCCCGCGGCCGCCGGGACGGCGAACCCGACGGTGTCGCCGCCGCGGTGGGCGGCCACGTCGACGACGTCGTCGCCCTCCACGCGACCGCGGCGGACCTGCCCGGCGGTGATGTCCACCCACACCAGCTCGGAGCGGGCGGCGTCCCAGATCGGGCCCTCCCCGTGCTCGGCGGGAGAGGCGCTGGCCGGGGTCGCTCGCAGTCGCATCACGCGCCCATGGTCCCCAGGCAACCGCTCCGTCACACGCACCCCCGATACTGCGCGTGTGTCAGAAGCCACCGTCGACGTCGCCGACCTCCGCATCCCGGGCGGAGCCGAGCCCGATGAGCGCACCGACGACCCGTTGCGCGCCGACATCCGACTGCTGGGCCGGGTCCTCGGCGAGGTGATCGGCGAGCAGGCCGGTGCCGACGTCCTGGACCTGGTCGAGCAGACCCGGGTCGAGGCCTTCCGCATCCGCCGCTCCGAGGTCGACCGGTCCGAGCTGGCCGAGCGGCTCGCCGCGCTCGACCCGAAGGCGGCCAACCACGTCATCCGCGCGTTCAGCCACTTCTCGCTGCTGGCCAACATCGCCGAGGACGTGCACCACGAGCGGCGTCGCCGGCACCACCGTCGCGAGGGGTCGCCGCCGCAGAAGGGCAGCCTGGCCGCCTCGGTCGAGCTGCTGGACGCCGCGCACCTGGACGGCGACGTCGTGGCCCGCGAGCTGGCCGGCGCGCTCGTCGTCCCGGTCGTCACCGCGCACCCGACCGAGACCCGCCGGCGCACCATCACCGCGGTGCAGACGCAGGTCAGCGAGCTGATCCGGCAGCGCGACAACGCCGGCCCCGACGGCATCGACGAGAAGGCCTGGGCCGCCCACCTGTGGCGCGAGGTCCTCACCCTCTGGCAGACGGCGCTGCTGCGGCTGAGCCGGCTGCGGCTGGCCGACGAGATCGAGGAGGCGCTGCGCTACTACGAGCTGTCGCTGTTCGAGGTGATGCCGGCGCTGAACACCGAGCTGCGCCAGGCCCTGCGGCAGCGCTGGCCGGACGCCGACCTGCTGCCCACCCCGATGCTGCAGCCGGGCTCGTGGATCGGCGGCGACCGCGACGGCAACCCGTTCGTCACCGCCGACGCCGTCCGCCGGGCCACCACCAGCCAGGCCGAGACCGCGCTGCGGCACCACCTGGCAGAGCTCGACGCGCTCGGCTCGGAGCTGTCGATGAGCGACCGCCTGGTCATCCCGACCGACGCGCTCTACGCCCTGGCCGACATGGCCCAGGACGACTCCCCGTTCCGCGCCGACGAGCCCTACCGCCGGGCGATCCGCGGCATCCACGACCGGCTGGCCGCCACCGCGCTGCGGGTGCTGGGCTCCGTGCCCGGGACCGGGCCGGACGTCGTCCTGACGCCCTACGCCCTGCCCGAGGAGCTGCTCGCCGACCTCGAGACCGTCGACGCCTCGCTGCGCAGCCACGGCGCCGGTGCGCTGGCCGACGACCGTCTCGCCCGGCTGCGGGACGCGGTCGAGGTCTTCGGCTTCCACCTGTGCGGGCTGGACATGCGGCAGAACTCCTCGGTCCACGAGGAGGTGCTCGGCGAGCTGCTGGCCTGGGCCGGGGTGTGCGAGGACTACACCGCCCTCGACGAGGCGGCCCGGGTCGAGCTGCTGACCTCCGAGCTCACGCTGCGCCGTCCGCTGGTGCGTGCCGACGCCGAGCTGTCCGAGCTGGCCCGCGGCGAGCTCGACCTGCTGGTCGCCGCCGCCGAACAGGTCGCGCAGATCGGCCCGCGCACCATCCCGAACTACGTGATCAGCATGTGCGAGTCGGTCAGCGACGTCCTCGAGGTCGCCGTCCTGCTCAAGGAGGTCGGGCTGCTCGACCCTGGCGCCGAGGGCGGGCCGACCTGCTCGGTGGGCATCTCGCCGCTGTTCGAGACGATCGGCGACCTGCAGGCCTCCGGCGCGATCCTGACGGCGATGCTGGAGCAGCCGCTCTACCGGGCGCTGGTGGCCAACCGCGGTGACGCCCAGGAGGTCATGCTCGGCTACTCCGACTCCAACAAGGACGGCGGCTACCTGGCCGCGCAGTGGGCGCTGTACCGGGCCGAGCTGGCGCTGGTCGAGGTCGCCCGGGCCCACGGCATCCGGCTGCGGCTGTTCCACGGCCGCGGCGGCACCGTCGGTCGGGGTGGTGGCCCCAGCTACGAGGCGATCCGGGCGCAGCCGCCGGGCTCGGTGGCCGGGGCGCTGCGGATCACCGAGCAGGGCGAGGTCATCGCGGCCAAGTACGGCTCACCGGACTCGGCCCGCCGCAACCTCGAGGCGCTGGTCGCGGCCACCCTGGAGTCGACGCTGCTGGACATCGAGGGTCTGGGCGAGGACGCCGAGGACGTTTACGCGCTCTTCGACGACCTGGCCGCCCGGGCGCAGGGCGCCTACCGCGCGCTGGTGCACGAGACGCCGGGCTTCGTCGAGTGGTTCCGCGCGGCGACCCCGATCCGGGAGCTGGCGGAGCTGAACATCGGCAGCCGCCCGCCGTCGCGCAAGGCCGGGGACAACATCTCCGACCTGCGGGCCATCCCGTGGGTGTTCAGCTGGTCGCAGGCCCGGATCATGCTGCCCGGCTGGTTCGGCACCGGCTCGGCGCTGGAGTCCTGGGTCGACGGGGACGCCGACCGGCTGGCGCGGCTGCAGGACCTGCACCGGCGCTGGCCGTTCTTCCGCACCGTGCTGTCGAACATGGGCATGGTGCTGGCCAAGACCGACCTGGACCTGGCCGCCCGCTACGCCTCGCTGGTGCCCGACGCCGACCTGCGCGACCGGGTGTTCAGCCAGATCACCGCCGAGCACGAGCGCAGCGTGCGCATGCTGCTGGCGGTCACCGGCGACGACCAGCTGCTGGCCGACAACCCGTCGCTGCGCCGGTCGATCCGCAACCGGTTCCCCTACCTGGAGCCGCTGCACCACCTGCAGGTGGAGATGCTGCGCCGCCGCCGGGCCGGGGACGACGACGAGCTGGTCCGCCGCTGCATCCAGCTGACCATCAACGGCGTCGCCACCGCCCTGCGCAACTCCGGCTGACGAAGGACCCCCTCGCCCCTCGACCCGAGCAAGCTCGGGTCGGGGCCCTGCGAGGGGGCCGTCAGCGGGCGGCCTCGATGGCGGCGGCCAGCCGGCGGACGCCCTCGTCGACGTCGGCGGGCTGCACGGCCGAGTAGGCCAGCCGGAAGGAGTTCTCCCCGCCCTCGAGCAGGAAGTCCGTGCCCGGCACGATCGCCACCCCGCGGGCGGCGGCCTCGGCGGTGATCCGGGCGACGTCGTGTCCCTCGTCCTCGGGCAGCGACACCCACAGGAAGTAGCCGCCCTCGGGACGGCGGAACGTGGCCTGCGGCAGGTGCGTGCGCAGCGCGGTGTCCAGCAGCCCGACCCGCTCGGCGAGTGCGGTCTTCACCGTCTCCAGCGCGGCGGGGAACCGGTCGCCGCGCATGAACTCGTAGACCATCGCCTGGGCGACCATGTTCGGCGCGATGTAGGTGTTGGTGGCCCGCACCCGGATCCGCTCGATGATCGCCGGCGGCCCGACCAGGTAGCCGACCCGCACGCCGGGGCAGACGGTCTTGGAGAACGAGGACGCGTAGACGACGTGCTCACTGTCCGCGCCCCCGTCGAGCTCCAGCATCCGCGGCAGCGGCTCGCCGCTGAACCGGATGTCGACGTAGGGGTCGTCCTCGAAGAGCACGAAGCCGTGCTCGCGGGCCAGCTCCAGCAGCCGCTGCCGCTTGGCCAGCGACAGCGTGTAGCCCGCCGGGTTCTGGAAGTTCGGGATGACGTGGGCCATCGTCGGCGTGAGCCCGCCGTCGAGCAGCGCGGCGACCTCGTCGACGGCGATCCCGTCCTCCTCGAGCGTCACCAGGTGCACGTCGGCGCCCCGGCCGCGCAGCCCCAGCAGGGTGCGGTCGTAGGTGGGGCGCTCGGTGATCACGGCCGCGCCGGGGGTGGCGAGCTCGTCGAAGAGGAAGGCGTCGGCCTGCATCGAGCCGTTGGTGACCAGCACGTGGTCGACCGGGACGCCGTGCTTGTCGGCGATCCACATCCGCAGCGGGACGTAGCCGACCGCCGTCCCGTAGCCGGTGGTGCCGGCCGGGTCGTTGTCGAACGCGGCGACGGCGGCCTGCTTGAGGCCCTCGACGTCGACGATGTCGGTGGAGGGGGCGCCGCGGGCGAAGGAGATCATCGTGGTCGCCGGGCTGGTCTGGGCTGAACCGGTCACGGTGTCGAGTCTGCCGCACGCGCGCCCGGGCGGCTCAGCCCTCCACGCGCTCGGCGGCGACGCGGACGGCGGCCAGCAGCTCGGCCCGGTCGTGGATCGTCGTGCGGGCCCGGCCGCGGGTCGCGCCGAGGGCGACCTCGGCGGCGTCGATGGCCCGCCAGTCCGACAGCAGCACCGGCCGCCCGCCGCGGGCGCGCAGGGTGTCGATCCAGTCGTCGTCCCCGCGGGGGGCCAGCGTGCCGGCGGCGACGTCGGCCAGCAGCGAGGCCACCGTCTCGCGGGCGTCGTGCTTGTTGGTGCCCACCACCCCGGTCGGCCCGCGCTTGATCCACCCGGCCACGTACTCACCGCGGCTGGGCAGCCCGTCGCGCAGCACCCGGCCCGCCTGGTTGGGCACGGTGCCGCCCTCCAGCGGCAGCCCGGGCAGCGGGTGCCCGCGGTAGCCGACCGAGCGCACCACCAGGTCGGCCGGGACGACGTCGAGCTGGTCGGTGCCCACCGCGCGGCCGTCGGCGTCGACCGTCGTCCGCTCGACCTCCACGCCGGTGACCCGGTCGGTGCCCAGCAGCCGCACCGGCCGGGCGTGGAACCGCAGCCGGACGCTCACGGTGCCCGGCACCGGCTCGTGCCCGGCGTAGTCGGCCAGCGCGGCGAGGTTGCGGGCCACGTGCCGGTCCTCGGCGGCCAGTGCGCCGTCCCCGGGGTCGGTGAGGTCGGCGGGGTCGACGAGCACGGTGGCCGCGGCCAGGTGCCCGAGCTCGCGCAGCTCCTGGGTGGTGAAGCTGGCCTGCGCGGGGCCGCGGCGGCCGAGCACGGTGATCCGCTCGACGGGTGCCGCGGCCAGGGCGTCGAGCACGTGCTGCGGCATGTCGGTGGGGTGCAGCTCGCCGGGGGAGCGGGCCAGCACCCGGGCGACGTCCAGCGCCACGTTGCCCACCCCGACCACCACGACGTCCCGCGCGCGGGCCACCTGCTGCTCGACCCGTCCGCGGTCGGCGTCGGGGTGGCCGCAGTACCAGGCGACGAGGTCGGTGGCGGCCAGGCTGCCGGGCAGTTCCTCGCCGGGGACGCCCAGCGCGCGGTCGCCGGCGGCGCCGTAGGTGTAGACGACGGCGTCCACGTGCGCGCGCAGCTCGTCGACACCGAGGTCCGCGCCGATCTCCACGTTGCCCACGAAGCGCACCCGCTCGTGGTCCAGCACGTGGTGCAGCGTCTCGCGCAGCGCCCGCATCTTGAGGTGGTCGGGGGCGATGCCGTACCGGACCAGACCGAACGGCGTGGGCAGCCGGTCGACCAGGTCGACCGACACCGGGACGTCGTCCTGGGAGGCCAGCGCGTCGGCGGCGTAGATGCCGGCCGGACCGGCGCCGACCACCGCCACCCGCAGGGGTCGTGCGGTCTCGGCCACGTCCCGCATCGTCGTCCTCACCAGGGGTACGCGCCAGAGAAGTGCGGCTGCCAGTTCGGCGGCCCCGGACCCGCAGGAGCGCCCGTGTCCCACATCATCGTCGCCAGCTTCACCCCCAAGCCCGGACGCCGGGACGCCCTGCGCGCCGCCTTCCTCGCCGCCGTCCCGCAGGTGCACGCCGAGCCCGGCTGCGAGCGCTACTCGGTGCAGGAGGACGAGGAGGGCTTCGTCTTCCTCGAGCGCTGGGAGAGCGAGGAGGCCATGGCCACGCACGAGAAGGGCGCGGCGTTCACCGAGATGATGGCCGCGGTCGGCGACGACCTGGCCGGCCCGCCCGGGGTCCGCATCCTCTCCCCGCTGCCGGCCGGCGACCCCGCCAAGGGCCAGCTCTGAGCTGAGGGAGTGGATCCGGCGGCGTCAGCTCGACGGATCCACTCCGCTCAGACGGCCTGGCAGGTGGGGCACCAGAAGAGGTTGCGGCCGACCATGACCTCGGTGCGCACCTCGGTGCCGCAGATCCGGCAGGGCAGGCCCTGGCGGCGGTAGACGTAGTGCGCGTCCTCGCGCAGCGCCGGGCCGCGGCGGCGCTCCCGGTCCGCGCGCTCGGTGGTGACGATCCGTCCCGCCTTGACCCCGGCCCGCATGAGGACGACCAGGTCGGCCCACATCGCGTCCCACTCGCCCGCGGTGACGTCCCGGCCGGGGCGGAAGGGGCTCATCCGCTGCCGGAACAGGATCTCGGCGCGGTAGACGTTGCCGACCCCGGCGAGCACGGCCTGGTCCATCAGCAGCGCGCCGATCGACACCCTGCTGCGGCTGATCCGGGCGAACGCCTTCGCCGGGTCGGACTTCCGGCGCAGCGGGTCCGGACCCAGCCGGTCGAGGATCAGCTGCACCTCGCCGTCGGTGATCAGGTCGCAGGCGGTGGCGCCGCGCAGGTCGGTCCAGACGCCCTCGCCGTCCTCGCCCGGGCCCTCCCAGCGCATCCGCAGCGCGCCGCGCGGCTCGGGCGGCAGCCCGGTGCCGGAGGTGAACTTCCCGTACAGGCCGAGGTGCACGTGGACGACGTCCGGCCCGAAGTACGCGAACAGGTGCTTGCCCCAGGAGGTGACGTCGTCGAGCACGCGGCCGTCGAGCAGCTCGGCCTGGCCGGTGAAGCGGCCCTGCGGGCTGGTGACGTGCACCTCGCGGCCGGCGAACGCGGCCTGCTGCTCGCGGGCCAGCCGGAACAGGGTGTGGCCCTCAGGCACGGTCGATCACCCCGTCCAGCTTTCCCGGCGTCGTCCCGCACTGCCACGACGGAGCGGGTGATCGAGGCGACAGTGCGCGTCGCCGTCTTGTCGGCCCGCCTGCAGGGGCCCGCTGCGAGCCTGCGAGCAGTGGGGGGCAGGCGGGTCCTTGCTCAGCGGTCACGGACGGCGTTGTAGCGCTCGAGGGAGACCAGCCGCTCGTGCGCGTGGTCGACGATCGGCGCCGGGTAGCCCTCGGGGATGCCGCCGGGCGCCGTCCAGGGCTCGTGCACGTACTCCGGGTCCAGGTCGCGCAGCTCGGGGACCCACTGCTTGACGTAGGTGCCGTCGGGGTCGAACTTCTTGCCCTGGGTGATCGGGTTGAACACCCGGTAGTACGGCGAGGAGTCGGTGCCGGTGCCGGCCACCCACTGCCAGCCGTGCTGGTTGCTGGCCAGGTCACCGTCGACGAGGTGCTGCATGAAGACCCGGGCGCCCACGGTCCACTCCTGGTGCAGGTCCTTGACCAGGAACGACGCGACGATCATGCGCACCCGGTTGTGCACGTAGGCCTCGCCGAGCATCTGCCGCATGCCGGCGTCGACGATCGGGAAGCCGGTGCGGCCGGTCTCCCAGGCGTGCAGCAGCTCGTCGGCGTGCGGGCCGGAGTCGTAGGCCATCGCCTGCAGCTCGGGCTTGAGGTAGGCGCGGGCGGAGTCGGGCCGGTGCCAGAGGACGTCGGCGTAGAAGTCGCGCCAGGCCAGCTCGTCGGTGTAGCGGCGCACCGACTCCCCGCCCTCGTCGTGCGCGGCCAGGTCGGCGACGAGCGTGCGCGGGTGCACGCAGCCGTACTTCAGGTAGGCCGACATCCGGCTGGTCCCGTTGGTGCCCGGGGTGTTGCGGCCCTCGGCGTACCCGAGCAGCCGCTCGTCGCGGAAACGGCTCCAGGCGTCCAGCCCGGCGGCCTCCCCGGCGGGGGGCAGCAGGACGCCGTCCAGGTCGGGCCGCGGCGGCGGGTCCTCCGAGGGCACGTCGGTGGCCCACGGGACGTCGTCCGGGCGCGGTGCCGGCTCGTGCCAGCCGTGCTCGCGCCAGGCCCGGGAGAACGGGGTGAACACCTTGAAGGGGGTGCCGTCGTTCTTCACCACCCGACCGGGGGCGACCAGGTACGGGGAGCCGGTGCGCACGAGCGGGACGTCGCCCAGCGCCTGCTCCACCGCGGTGTCGCGTCGGCGGCCGTAGGGGCCGGCGTCGGCGGTGACGTGCACCGACACCGCGCCCAGCTCCTCGACCAGGCGGGGGAGCACCTGCGCGGGGTCGCCGTTGCGGAACACCAGCGCGCCGCCGGTCTGCTCGCGCAGGTCGGCGAGGCAGTCGAGCAGGAAGGTCCGGCGCGGGTCGCCCGACGGCCCGTACAGGCGGTCGTCGAAGACGAACACGGGCAGCACGCCGCCGTCGGGACCGGCGGCCTCGATCGCGGCCAGCAGTGCCGGGTGGTCGGTCAGCCGGAGGTCGCGGCGGAACCAGAGGAGCGCGGTGGGCACCTGGCGAGCCTAGGCAACCAGGTTGCGCACCGCAGATCAGCTGGCGGCGGGGACCAGCCCGAACGTCGGCCGGTCGGCCTCGGTGACCAGGTCCAGGTCGGCCGGGTGGTCGAGCAGGTACTTGCGGATGAACGAGCAGTAGGGGAGCACGTGCAGGTGGCGCTCGCGGGCGGAGGTCAGCACGCCGGCGACCAGCTGCGTGCCCAGACCGCGACCGCCCATCGCCTGGTCGATCTCGGTGTGCGGGAGGGTCATCAGCTCGTCGTCGACGTGGTACGTCGCGAAGCCGACGACGCGGTCGTCGTCCCGGATCTCGAACCGGCCCCGTTCGGGGACGTCGACCACCGTGATCTCCATCTGGGCTCTCCACCTCCCGCGGCTCCGGCGTCGTTGCCGGGGCGTGTGCGTGTTGGACAAGGTAACCGTTGCGACACGTTGTCGCCCGCATCTGTTCCGACGCGTTCACTCCTGGGGAGGTTCCCCGCTCCCGCGTGGCGGCCCGCTAGCCTCGTCCCCGCACACCCCGGTCGGGCACGCTGCTCGCGCGCCCGACGAGCCCCCGTAGCTCAGGGGATAGAGCATCGGTTTCCTAAACCGTGTGCCGCAGGTTCGAATCCTGCCGGGGGCACCAGCAGGTCGCGGAGGTCGGCGTCCCGGCCTCTCCACCCCTGGGACGACGGCAGATCATCCCCGAGGCCGACGACCACGACCGTGGCCGTCCGCCACCCTTGTCGGGCACGGTCGACAGGCCGGCGCCGAGACAGGGGGCAGCAGATGAGCGCAGCGTCGACGACCGCACCGGTGACGGAGCCGGTGCGGGCAGGGACGTCGGCACGGCCGCCGGTCGCACTCCTGCCGGCGCTGGCGACCACCGCCGTCGTGGCCGTGGCCTCGGGTGCGGCGACATCGTGGGGCCAGCTGCTCCTGCCGTCGGCCCTCACCTCGCTGACCAACTCCGCGGGCGCCTGGTCGCTGGTGGCCTTCGGCCTCGTCTGGTGGACTCGCAGCCGCCCGGCGGTGGGTGCCGCGCTGGGCGTGGTGGCGTTCTGCTCGCTCAACGTCGGTTACGCCCTCGCGTCGGCGGCGCGTGGCCACACCTGGTCGCTGTCACCGACCAACTTCTGGGTCGCCGCGGGCCTCCTCGCCGGGCCGCTGGTGGGCCTCGGGGCCGCCTGGGCGCGCGGCCGGGCGGACGTCCTCGCTGCCGTCGGGATCGCGGGTCTGGCCGGGCTGCTGGTGGGCGAGGGCGTGTACGGCCTGACGGTGATCGCCGATACCACCAGCCCGGTCTACTGGAGCGGGTCGGTCCTCGCCGGGCTGGCCGTGCTGGTGGTCCTGGGACGGCGACGGCTGCGCGGCCCGCTGCCGATGGCGGTGGCCACCGTCGGGACGCTGGCCACCGCGTCGGCGCTGCTCGGGGCGTACGCCCTCCTCAACGGCTCGAGCTGACAGGTCCGGCCGCCGGCAGGCCCGACGCTGTGGTCAGGGACGCCCGGCGCCGGTGGCGCACCAGTTCGGTGAGCCCGGCGACGCCCACCGCGACCGCCATGCCCAGGAGGACGGCCGGCAGCGGGTCCTCCGCGAACGCGGCGCCGCCCAGCACGCCGACCCCGGTGCAGTACGCCGCCCACGACAGCGCCGCGACCGCGTCCCAGCGCGCGAAGTGGCCCAGCGGGTGCCGCAGCACGCCCATCCCCAGCGTCACCGCCGTTCGCCCGCCCGGCACGTACCGGGCGACCACGAGCGCGGTGCCGCGGCGCCCGCCCAGCAACGAGTCCGCCAGGGCCAGCACCCGTGTCAGGCGCCTCGAGCGCGCGCGGCCTGAGGTCAGCCGGCCGAGCAGGTAGGACAGGTGGTCACCGGCCAGCGCCCCGGCCGCAGCAGTGGCGACCACCAGGGGGACCTCCGTGCTGCCGGAGGCGGCGAACACCCCGGCGGTGATGACGACCGTCTCGCTAGGCGCCACCGGCACGAGCGCGTCGGCGGCCGCCACCAGGGCGATGAGCAGGTACACCCACGGTGAGGACATCACCGAGGTCACGGTGTCCAGCAGGCTGTCGAGCACGTCGTCCTCCGCGGGCCGCCCGGCGGGTCCGGGCACGGGGACGAGGCTCGCCGTCCCGGGGCCGGGCGTCGTCGTCCACCCGGAGGCCCGGGCGTACCGCGGACGCAGTAGTGCGGAGACCGCATCGGGACGACGACCGCGACCCATGCCGCGCCGGAGGGTCCTCCCCATCAGGTCCGCATCGCGGGCCACGTCAGCGAAGGGGAGTCCGATGTCCAGGTTCCTATCCCGGGTCGGCGCCTACAGCGCCGGCCACCGGGGGGTGGTGGCGCTCGGGTGGGTGCTCGTCACCGCCGTGTTCGCCGTCCTCACCGTCACCGGCGCGAGGTTCTCCGACTCCGCCTTCTCCATCGCCGGCGCCGAGTCGACGACGGCGCTGGCGACCATGGAGCGCGAGTTCCCCGAGCGGGTCGTGGCGAACGAGGGCGAGCTGCTCCTGGTCGTCCAGGCCGCCGATGGCGCCACGGTCACCGACCCGGCGTCGGCGGCACTGGTGGGTGATCTGGTCACCCGGGCCCAGGACGTGCCCGCCGTGGTCGGCGCCACCGACCCCTACGACGAGCAGCGGCCCTTCGTCTCCGAGGACGGGACGGTCGCGGTGTCCACTCTCGCCGTCGCCCTCGAGGTCGACGGTGTCGAGGTCGACCAGGCGAAGGTGGAGGCCGACCTGCGCGCCGCCGCCGCCGACCTGACCGATGCCGGCTTCCGGCTCGAGGTGGGCGGGGCGCTCGAGGACGGCCCGCCGGAGATTCTCGGCCCGACAGAGGCCGTCGGCGCCGTCGTGGCCTTCGTCGTCCTGCTCATCACCTTCGGGTCGCTGGCCGCCGCTGGCGCCAACATGCTCATGGCCCTGGCCGGGGTCGTCGTCGGTGTCCTCGGGGTCCTCGGGTGGTCGGCCACCGGTGAGGGCATCCAGTCCACGACCCTGGTGCTCGCGGTGATGCTGGGCCTCGCGGTCGGCATCGACTACACGCTCTTCATCCTGTCCCGGTTCCGCGACGAGCTGCGGGCCGGACTGGACACCAAGGCCGCGATCGCCCGGGCCACCGGGACGGCCGGCTCCTCGGTCGTGGTCGCCGGTGCCACCGTGGTCATCGCGCTGGCCGGGCTGGCCCTGGTCCGCATCCCCTTCATCACCGAGATGGGCATGGGCGCCGCGTTCGGTGTGGTCGTCGCGGTCCTGCTCTCCCTCACCGCCGTCCCCGCCGTACTGATGGGCATGGGCCGCAAGGCGCTGCCCAAGCGGGAGCGGGACGGGGCTGCACCGCGCAAGGACAGCCGGGCGACCACCGCGCTCTCCTCGTGGGTCCACGGTGTGGTCCGCCGGCCGGTCGTCTTCCTGGTCGCCGGCACCGCGGTCGTCGCCGCGCTGGCCGCCCCCGCCCTGGGCATGGCCACCGAGCTCGAGCCGCCCGGCGGCATCGACCCGGCCAGCTCGCAGCGCGCCGCCTACACGATCGTCAGCGACGCCTTCGGCGCCGGTGAACAGGACCCGCTGATCGTGCTCTTCGAGGGCGCCGACCCGGTCGGTGCCGCGGAGGCCGCCACGGCCACCATCGCCGGCACCGCCAGCGTGGTCGACGTCAGCCCGCCGCAGGTCGCCGACAGCGGCGACGTCGCCTTCCTCGCCGTCACCAGCGAGTTCGGGCCGACCGACGCCCGCACCGGCACCCTGGTCGAGGACCTGCGCAGTCAGCTCCAGACCCTCGACGGCGCCACCGCCTCGGTCACCGGCCAGACCGCGGTCGACGTCGACGTGAACGACCAGCTCGCCTCCGGGCTGGTGCTCTACCTGATCGCGGTCAGCGCCTTCTCGATCCTGCTGCTGATGGTGGTCTTCCGCTCCATCGCCATCCCGCTGCTGGCCACCGTGGGCTTCCTGATGTCGCTGGCCGCCGGGCTCGGCGTCACCACCCTGGTCTTCCAGAACGGGTTCGCCGGCGGGGTCTTCGGCCTGGAGGAGTCCCGGCCGATCGCCAGCCTGGTGCCGATCATCGTGGTCGGGGTGCTCTTCGGCCTGGCGATGGACTACCAGGTCTTCCTGGTCTCCCGGATCCACGAGGCGCACCGCCGAGGGCTCACCACCCGGCAGGCCGTGGTGGCCGGCTTCGGTCAGGCCTCTCCGGTGGTGCTGGCCGCAGCGACGATCATGGCCGCAGTCTTCGCCGGATTCGCCCTCAGCGGCGGCGACCCGATGGTCTCCTCGATCGGGCTGGCCCTGGCGGTCGGTGTCCTGGTCGACGCCCTCCTGGTCCGGATGGTGCTGGTCCCGGCCGCACTCGAGCTGATGGGCGAGGCCAGCTGGTGGATCCCGCGCTGGCTGGACCGGGTCCTGCCCGACCTGGACGTCGAGGGCCACGGCCTCACCGAGGACGACGACGCCGCGCCGGCCCCCGTCGTCAGGCAGCCGGAGCTCGTCGGCTGACCCCGCGACCCCGACCGACCGGCGGTGAGCCCCTCCACGGGCTCACCG
Organism: Modestobacter sp. SSW1-42; assembly: GCF_046635825.1. Classification (NCBI taxonomy): domain Bacteria; kingdom Bacillati; phylum Actinomycetota; class Actinomycetes; order Geodermatophilales; family Geodermatophilaceae; genus Modestobacter; species Modestobacter sp. SSW1-42. Next base: position 535,018 of record NZ_JBISCA010000004.1, read on the forward strand.
CCGGTCGGCGTCCGCCCCGCCCGGGTGGCCAGGCGATGGACGCCGGTCGGGCGGGTCCCTAGATTCCAGCTCGCCACCACCACGAGAAGAGCGCAGCCGCCATGTCCGCCCCGCCCGTACGTCCGACGCCCGCCCGGCAGTCCCGGGGCCTGCCGGCGCTGCTGCACCGAGCCGACCCGTGGACGCTCGCCGCGACCGGCCTGGTCGCCCTCGCCCTCGTCGCCGGGCTGGCGAGCATTCTCAAGTACGGCGCCGGTGACCGCGACGAGCTGATCGCCGTCCTGGCGCTCGGCGTGGTGGGCCTGCTGACCGCAGTCCGGGACAACTGGCTCACCCCGGTGGTCGCGGCCGTGCTGGTGGCCGCCGAGGTCCGCGACCCCGCGCCCAGCGCCACCTGGGCCGTGGCCGGCGGACTGCTGCTGCTGTTCTCCCTCCGCCGTCCCCGGCTGGACGCCGTCGCCGCCGGCGTCGTCTTCGCGGTCGCCGCCGCCCTGGCCGACCTGCCCTGGACCGACGGGGTCCTGGGCGGTGGCCCCTTCGGCCTGATGACCCTGGCCGCCGCAGCGGTGGGCATCGGGCAGTGGGTGCAGGCGCAGCGGCGCTACATGGCCGCCGAGCTCGGCCGCCGGCAGGAGGAGGCCGAACGCCGCCGGCAGGAGGTCACCCGGCACGTGGCCGAGGAGCGGCTGCGCATCTCGCGGGACCTGCACGACAGCGTCGCCCACCACTTCGCCGTCGTCAGCATCCAGACCAACCTCGCCCGCGCGCAGCTGGCCGTGTCCCCGCCCGCGGCCGACCGCGCGCTGCAGGACGTGCAGGCCGCAGCCCGCAGCGCGCTGGAGGAGCTGCAACTCCTGCTGGGCGTGCTGCGTGAGGAGCCGGACGCCGCGCTCCCCGACGTCGAGGCCGAGGACGTCGACGACCTCGTGGCGAGCTACCGGCGCACCGGTTTGGACGTCGAGTCCGCCGGCACCGAGGTCTTCGCCCTGCTCCCCGCGCCGGCGCGCGCCGGCGTGTACCGCGTCCTGCAGGAGGCGCTCACCAACGCCCACCGCTACGGCGACGGGTCCGCGAGCGCCACGTTCACCCGTGACGGCGGGGACGTCGTCCTGACCGTCCGCAACGCGATCGCCCCCTCCGCCGTGGCCATCGGAGGTGGCCGGGGGCTCACCGGCATGCGCGAGCGGGTCGCCGATCTCGGTGGTCAGGTGCAGGCCGGGGCCCGAGACGGCGAGTTCGTGGTCGTGGCCCGGGTGCCGGTGGCCGTCCCCGAGCTCACCGGCCAGGCGACGAGGAGTGCGTCCGGTGACTGAGGTGCGGGTCCTGCTCGTCGACGACCAGGCCATGATCCGGTCCGGGATCCGCGGGCTCCTCGAGCTCGCCGAGGGCATGGTCGTCGTCGGTGAGGCCGCCGACGGCCGGCACGCGGTAAGCATGGCGCGGGCGCTGCGGCCCGATGTCGTGCTGATGGACCTGCAGATGCCCGGCGTCGACGGCGTCCAGGCGATCCGGGCGATCCGGGCCGACGAGTCGATCGCCGCGACGCCGGTGCTCGTGCTGACCACGTTCGAGAAGGACGACAACGTCCTGGTCGCGCTGCAGTCGGGCGCCAACGGGTTCCTGGGGAAGTCGGCCGGTCACGACGAGCTGATGGCCGCCGTCCGTGCCGTCGCGGCGGGGGAGTCCTCGCTGTCGTCCGCCGCGACCACCGCCGTCGTCAGCCACCTGGCTCGGACCGCCGGGCAGGTCACCGCTCGGGACCAGGCCTCCGCCGAGGAGATGAGCCGGCTGGCGGAGCTCACCGCCCGCGAGCGGGAGGTCGTCGCGCTGGCCGTGCGCGGGCTGACCAACGACGAGATCGCCGCGCACCTGTTCCTGTCCTCGCTGACGGTGAAGACCCACGTCAACCGGGCCATGCGCAAGCTGCAGGTGTCCGACCGGGCCCGGCTCGTCGTGGCCGGCATGAGGGCCGGACTGCTCGACCGGCCGTGAGGGCGGCCCGGGCCGTCGACGACACTGGGGGCATGGCAGCTCCCTCCGCCGACCGACCCCTCACCACCACCGAGCGCGCCCTGTTGGACGCGCTGCTCGCGCACGACTTCACCGGCGCCGACCTGCTGCGTGCCCAGCTGGACGAGGCCACCGCGACGCCGGGCTGCACCTGCGGCTGCGGCACGATCGACCTGCACGTGCCGGCCACCGCCCCGAGCGCCGGGGTCGCCGGCCCGGCGCCGGTCGAGGGCACCGTCACCGGCCCCGACGGCCGCCCCACCGGCGGCGTCCTGCTGTTCGTCGAGGACGGCCGGCTGGCCCGGCTGGACGTCACCTCGTACGGCGACCCGCTGCCCGTCCCGGACCCCGCACGGGTCACCTGGGGCCCCACCGCCTGGGCGCGCGAGGACACCGTCCGCCGTCCGGCCCGCTACCGGCGCTGAACCGCCCGTTCCCGGGTACCGGACGGCGCATGACAGTGCGCAGCGCGGCGGTCGCGGCCGCCGACCAGTGGACCGACCCCGACGACGGCATCCGCTACCCGGCGGGGGAGGTGCACGGCTGGGTGCAGGGCCACAACGAGACCGTCTGCGGGCTCTCGCTGTCGCGGTCCGGGCTGACCCGGTTCCCGCACGTCAGCTGGGCCGACGTGCAGCCCGAGTCCGGCCGCCACGCGGAGGAGGTGCAGGCGGTCTGCCGGCGCTGCGCGGCGGGGCTGGGTGCACGCCGTGACGAGCGCCGCTGGACCCGCACCGACCCCCGCCCCTGAGCTGACCTGCGCATCTCACAGAAAAGTCCTCAAGGACCCTCATCACCCGGTCGATCTACTGGTTGTCAGCAGTCACCGAACGTGAGCGGAGTCCCACAGTGTCCACCCCCCTGGTCAGCGCCAGCCGCAGCGTCACCCGCGTGCTCATCCTCGCCGACGCACCGGTCCTGCGCCGTGGCCTGATCGGCATGGTCAACGAGACCGCCGGTCTGCAGGCGGTGGGCACCCCCGGGGAGCCGCGCCGGGCACTGACGCTGGCCGAGACCGCCCACCCCGACGCCGTCATCGTCGAGCTGGGCACCGGCCGGGCCGCCACCCTCAACGCCTGCCGCGACCTGCGCCGCCGTTTCCCCCAGATCGCCATCGTGGCGCTGGCGACCTCCGAGGACCCGGGCGTGGTCAACGAGGCGCTGGCCGCCGGGGTCCGCGGCTACCTGCTCATGAACACCTCGCCGACCCTGCTGGGCTGGGCCGTGCTGGCCGCCCGCGCCGGGCGCACCGTCGTCGACCCGCAGATCCGCCGCGGCGAGGGCTCGGCCGAGCCGGTGTCCCGCGAGCTCACCCTCGAGGTGCCGCTGACCCGCCGCGAGTCCGACGTCCTCGACGAGCTGATCCAGGGTCAGTCCAACCGGGTGATCGGCAAGAACCTCTTCATCTCCGAGGACACCGTCAAGTCCCATGTCAAGGCCATCCTGCGCAAGCTCGGTGCCCGCGACCGGGCGCACGCGGTCTCCCTGGTGCTCTCCGCCCGCAACCCCGGCGCCTGCACCTGCAGCGTGCACGCCCTCACCGCCACCCCCACCAGCGCGCCCGCCGCCGCCCCGGCCGACGCCTGACCCTCGTCCGGCGGGGCCCGCTGACCACCGCGGGCCCCGCCGGTCTCCACGTCGGTGAGCCGGGCTCCCGGAGCGGCGCTACGTTGCCCCGGTGCCGAACGCCGCCGAGCCGCAGCGGCTCTTCGTGGTCGGGTGCCCCCGCTCGGGGACGACGCTGCTGCAGTCCTTCCTGGCCGCGCACCCGGCCGTCCACTCCTTCCCGGAGACGCACTTCTTCTACCGGCTGCCCGCCGCAGCGAGCGCCCCGGTCGGCCCCGACCTGGTCGCCGACCTCCCGCAGGTCGCCGGCTTCCTCGGGCGCCCCGACACCTGCTGGCCGTCGCAGCCCACCGTCGGCGCCGCCGTCGACACGTTCCTGGCCACCGCCGACGCGGTGACCGCCGCCGCGGGCGCCACCGCCTGGGTGGAGAAGACCCCGGCCAACCTCTACGCCATCGACCTGATCGAGGCCCTCGTCCCCGGCGCCCGGTTCGTGCACATCCTCCGCGACGGCGCCGACGTGGTCACCAGCCTCTGCGCCAACGCCGCGGGCTGGGGGAGCACCTACACCGTCGACCAGGCGCTGGACCTGTGGAGCGAGTGCATCGCCGTCAGCGAGGCCCACCGCGGACGCCCGGGCCACCACCTCGTCGGTTACGCCGACCTCGCCCAGCACCCCGAGGACACCCTGCGGGCGATCTGCACCGCCGTCGGACTGCCCTACGACCCGGCGATGGTGGCCGGCCGGGCCGAGGCCGCCCGCGGCCTGATCAAGGACTTCGAGACATGGAAGGGCGCCAACGTCGGCCCGCTGGAGTACGCCCCGCGGGCCCGCTTCGCGCGGTCCTTCGACGCCGCCACCCGCGCCCACATCGACCGGCGGGTCGCCGCCGTCGTCGTGCCGGAGACCGCCCACCGCTGACCCGGCCCACCCGGTCCGACGGAGTACCGGAACGGGAAGTCACCCTTCCGAGGACTGCAGGACGGCGCCGGAGCTGTCGTCCCTTCTGTCATGAGCGCACTGCTGCACGGCACCGGCACCAGCGACGTCGCCGGCTCGGGTGAGGCCGGACGCGCCGCGGCGACCGCCGCGCTGGCCGGCCTGGCCGGGGCCGAGCCGGCGCTCGTCGTCGTCTACGCCTCGGTCCGCTACGACCTGCCCGAGCTGCTCGCCGGCGTCGCCGCGGTCACCGGCGGCGCGCCCGTGGTCGGGGCGACCAGCAGCGGGCACTTCGTGGGGCGCGAGCTCAGCGCCCCGGGGACCGGCGTCGTCGTCCTCGCGCTGGCCGGGGGCGGGTACCGCTTCGGCGTCGCCGCTGCCCACGGCATGAGCACCCGGCCGGCCGAGGTCGGTGCCGAGGTGGTGCGCACCGCCCGCGCCGCCGCAGGAGAGCACGACCTGCCGCACGCCGCGCTGCTGCTCCTGGCCGACGGGCTCGTCGGTGGCCAGCAGCAGGTCGTCGCCGGGGCCCACCGCGCCGCTGGGGCCAGCGTGCCGATCGTCGGTGGGGTGGCCGGCGACGACTGGCGGCTGAGCAGCACCAGCGTCCTGCTGGGCGACCGGGCCCTCACCGACGCCGCCGTCGGGGTCTGGATCGCCTCCCCACGCCCGCTGCGCGTGGTCAGCGCACACGGCTGGACCCCGGTCGGGCCGCCGCAGCTGGTCACCCGCGCCGAAGGGACGTCGATCCACGAGATCGGCGGCCGGCCGGCGACGGACGTCTACGCCGGGGCCGTCGACGTGCAGGAGGCCGCCCGGCGCGGCGTCAGCCACGGCGAGGCCGTCGAGGAGAGCTCCTACGCGCTGGGCGTCATCGAGCCCGACGGCTCGCACCTGGTCCGGGCCATCTACGTCGGCCCCGACGGCTCGCTCAAGAGCTTCGAGCCGGTGGCGACCTTCTCCGCCGTCCAGCTGATGAGCGCCGACCGCCCCGCTCTGCTCCGGGTCGTCGACGACGTCGCCCGGGCCGCGCTGACCACGGGCGAGGAGACGGTGCTGCTGACCTTCGACTGCGCCGCGCGACAGACCATCCTCGGCGACTCCATCGGCGAGGAGGTCGACCGGTTGCAGACCGCCGCCGGCGCCGCCACCTGCTTCGGCTTCTACACCTACGGCGAGTTCGCCCGGTCCCGCGGCGCCGGCGGCGTGCACAACGCCACCCTGACCGCCCTCGCGCTGTGAGCGCCGCCCGCCCGTCCTGGGCCGTCGGTGCCTCCGCCGAGGCCGTCCCGGTCGCCTCCGAGGACCTCCGGGTGCTGCTCGCCGACGCCCGGTCCTCGGCCCGCGACGCCTACCGCACCACCGCCGGGCTCATCCGGCTGCTCGAGGTCATCGGCCAGGGCGGCTCCGCCGACGAGCTCGCCGACCGCGCGCTGGAGGCCGTGTCGGAGGTCTTCTCCGCCGACCTCGTGCTCTGGGTGCGCGTCTGGGGTGCCGAGGTCGACGTCGTCGCCTCCTGCGGCTTCGGCGACGCGCACGAGCCCCGGCTGCCCGAGCTGCCCGCGGACGCCGACGTACTCACCCGCCCGGTCCCCGGCGTCTGGTCCTGCCCGCCCGGGACGACGCCGCCGGTGGTGGCCGGCATCGCGGTGGGCTCGGTCGTGCACGTGCCGGTCTGCCCGGTCGACCCGCAGCAGGGCGCCCTCGTGCTGCTCATGGCCGAGGACGCCGCGTTCGACCCCTCCGACCTGCCGATGCTGCGGTCGGTCGCGAAGCGGCTGCGCTCCTCGATGGAGGACGCCGAACGGCGCGGCAGCGTGGAACGGCTGGCCACCGCCGGCCCCCGGCTGGCCCGCCACCTGGACAGTGCGCCGCTGTTCACCGAGGCCGTGCGCATCCTCGGCGAGGTCACCGGCGCTGCCTGGACCAGCGTGGTCACCGTCGACGGCGACCACGCCCTGCTCGACACCACCGGCCCGTGGCCGCAGGAGGACGCCGGCCGCTGGCCCCGCCCGCTGTCGGCGCTGCGGGCCTGGCCCTCGGCCGTGCGCGGCGAGGTCTTCAACGCCCACGACGTCGCCTCCGGTCCCGACGCCATCTCCGCCGACCTGCGCGGCGACGTCCGGTCGTTGCTGTGCGCCCCGGTGCACGTCGACGGCCGGCCCGTCGCGCTGCTCTACGCCATGCACCCGCGTCCGGCCGCCTTCACCTCGGCCGCGCTCGACGCCGCGGGACTGCTCGCCGGCTACGTCGCCGCGGCGCTGGTCAACGGCCGGCTCTACGACGCCCTGTCGGCCAGTGAGTCGCGGCTGCGGGTGCTCACCGACGCGATCAGCGACATGGTCGCCGTCCTCGACCCCAGCGGCGCCGTGCGGTGGGCCTCGCCGTCCTACGGCCGCGGACTCGGGGTGGACCCGGCCGGCCTGGTCGGCCAGGACTGGACCGACGCCGTCCACCCCGACGACCGTCCGGCCGTGCGGTCGGCGCTGGCGCGCTGCCCCGAGGTGCGCAGCGTCGAGCACCGGCTGCGCCGCGGTGACGGCACCTGGGGCTGGGTCGAGACCAGCCTGGCGGTCACCCCCGACGCGGCCGGCCATGCCGTGCTGTCGTCCCGGTTCGTGGGGGAGCGGCGGCGGCTGGAGGCCGAGCTGCGGCGCCAGGCCACGCACGACTCGCTGACCGGCCTGGCCAACCGGGCCCTGGTGCGCCGGCAGCTGGAGGTCGAGCTCGCGGCCGACCGGCCCGGCCCGGTGGGCGTGCTGTTCTGCGACCTCGACGAGTTCAAGGCGGTCAACGACCGGCTCGGCCACGAGGCCGGCGACGACCTGCTGTGCCAGGTCGCCGACCGGCTGCGCGCCGGCCTGCGCCCCGGGGACCTGCTCGCCCGCCTCGGCGGCGACGAGTTCGTCGTCGTGCTGCCCGAGGTCGAGGGCCAGGCGACCGTCGCCGCGGTCGGCGAGCGGGTCCTGGCCGCGCTGCGCCGGCCCTTCGACCTGGGCCCGGAGACCGTGCGGATCGGCGCCAGCATCGGCGGCGTGCTCGGCGCCCGCGGCGCCGTCGCGGTCACCGACCTGCTGCGCGACGCCGACGCGGCCATGTACGAGGCCAAGCGCGCCGGCCGCGGCCGGGTGCAGGTCTTCGACGCGCTGGCCGCCCAGCAGTCGGTCGAGCGGCTCTCGCTGCGCCAGGAGGTGCAGGGCGCGCTGCACCGCGACGAGCTCGCCGTGCACTACCAGCCGATCGTCGACCTGCAGACCGGTGGTGTGCTGGGCCTGGAGGCGCTGCTGCGGTGGCGGCACCCGGTGTACGGCGACGTCCGGCCCGACGTGTTCGTCCCGCTGGCCGAGGAGACCGGCGCGATCGGCGCGATCGGCGACTGGGTGGTCGCCCAGGCCTGCCGCCAGCTCGCCGCGTGGCACCGGCTGCCCGGGCACCAGGACCTGACCGTCTCGGTCAACCTGTCGGCCGCCCAGCTCGACGACGACGACCTGGTCACCCGGGTGCTCACGACGCTGGCCCGGGAGCAGGTGGCGCCCCGGCACCTGCGGCTGGAGGTCACCGAGAACATGGAGAAGACGCACCGCCAGCTGGCCCTGCTCGACGCGCTCAGCCGCGCCGGCATCAGCCTGGTCGTCGACGACTTCGGGGTCTCCTACTCCAACCTCGCCCACCTCAAGGACCTCCCGGTCGACGCGCTGAAGATCGACCGCTCCTTCGTCGCCGGGCTGGGGGACTCGACCGGCGACCGGCGCCAGGGCATCGGCGTGGGCATCGTGCGGGCGGTCCTGGCGCTGTCGGAGGCGGCCGGCCTGGACGTCGTCGCGGAAGGCGTGGAGACCGAGGCGCAGCGCGACTGCCTGCGGTCACTGGGCTGCCGCACCGCGCAGGGCTACCTGTTCTCCCGGCCGGTCCCCGCCGACGAGGCGACCGCGCTGCTGCTCGCGGGGGCGCTGCTGCCCGGCTGAGCCCCGGGGAGCAGGATGAGCGGCATGGGTCAGGTCGTCGCCACAGCCGAACGGGTCGTGCGGGCACCGGCGGACGTCGTCCGCGCGGCGCTCGCCGACTACACCACCACCCGCCCCGCGGTGCTGCCCGAGCAGTACAGCGAGTACCGCGTGGACGCCGGCGGCACCGGCGCCGGCACCCGGGTGCACTGGAAGCTGCAGGCGACCTCCAAGCGCGTGCGCGTGCAGGACGTCGTCGTCACCGCGGGCCCCGACGGCGCGCTGGTGGAGAGCGACACCAACTCCTCGATGGTGACCACCTGGACCGTGCACCCCGCCGACGCCGGGGTGAGCACCGTGCGGGCGCGCACCACCTGGACCGGGGCGACCGGCATCGGCGGGTTCTTCGAGCGCACCTTCGCGCCCAAGGGCCTGGCCCGCATCCACGGCGCGCTGCTGGAGCAGCTGGAGCACGCGGTCAGCGCGGGCTGAGGCACGACAGCCCGCCGGCGGGGACGATGGGGGCGTGACCGCACCCGCCACGCTCGCCGGCGTCGCCGAGCTCACCGACCTCCTCGCCGACGGCGGGGCCCTGGTGCTCTCCGGCGCGGGGCTCTCGACCGACTCCGGCATCCCCGACTACCGCGGCGCCACCGGGTCGCTGCGCCGGCACACGCCGATGACCTACCAGACCTTCACCCGCGACCCGCGCGGCCGGCACCGCTACTGGGCGCGCAGCTTCGTCGGCTGGCGGCAGATCGGCGACGCCCGGCCCAACGCCGGGCACCGCGCCGTCGCCGCGCTGCAGCAGGCCGGCTGCGTGGGCCCGGTGATCACCCAGAACGTCGACGGGCTGCACCAGGCCGGCGGCGCGCGCGACGTCCTCGAGCTGCACGGCGGGCTCGACCGCACCGTCTGCCTGGCCTGCGGCGACGTCGCCTCCCGCGCCGACCTCGACGTCCGGCTGCGGGCGGTGAACCCCGGCTTCCGCCCGGAGGCGACCGACGAGGTCAACCCCGACGGCGACGTCGAGCTGCCCGAGGAGGCCCTCGACGGGTTCGTGATGGTCGACTGCCTGGCCTGCGGGGGCGGCCCGCTCAAGCCCGACGTCGTCTTCTTCGGCGAGACGGTGCCCCGGGACCGGGTCGACCGGTGCTTCGCCCTCGTCGCCGAGGCGCGGTCGCTGCTGGTCCTGGGCTCGTCGTTGACCGTGATGAGCGGCTACCGGTTCGTCATCGCCGCGGCCAAGCGCGGCATCCCGGTCGCCGTCGTCAACTCCGGGCCCACCCGCGGCGACGCCAAGGCCACCCACCGGGTCGACGCCCCGCTGGGCCTCGTGCTGCCCGAGCTGGCCGGCCGGCTGGCGTGACCCGGGAGGTCGAGCACACCGAGGACGGCCGCTGGATCGTCGTCGACGGACGCCGCTGGCGGACGGCGGACCCCGCGCTGCCCGACGACGTCCGCGCCCGGCTGCTGCACCACCTGGGCGTGGGCCGCTCCGGCGTGCGTGCGGCCCGGGGCGACGACGCCGCGGTCGCCGCCGCCCGCGCGCGGGTGCAGCTGGCCAAGACCGGGCTGGGGGAGCGCGGCACCGCCTGGTGGGAGCAGGACGACGCCGAGCGGCAGGCCCGCTGGGAGTCCGCCCTCCGCGAACTCGAGTCCTGACCCGCCCTGGCCAGAGGGGCCGAAGTCGCGACTTCGGCCCTCCCTGGGGGCCGGGGGTTGATCGTCGGCCGGCCCGGGCAGGGAGTGCTGCGATGCAGACCTTCCTGCCGGTCGCCGACTTCACCGAGTCAGCCCGCCTCCTCGACAACCCCCGGCTCGGCAAGCAGCGCGTCGAGTGCCTGCAGGTGCTGCGCGCCCTGGAGCTGCCCGACTACGGCTGGGCCAACCACCCGGTCGTGATCATGTGGCGCGGGTACACCGCCGGCCTGGTCGTGTACTCCCTGGCGATGGTGCGGGTCTGGAAGGAGCGCGGCTTCGCCGACTCCACCGAGTCGCTGATCTCCGAGTTCGCCCCCGACGCCGCGGGGATGACCCAGGCCGAGGCGGCCGCGGCCGGACTGCTGCCCAGCTGGGTCGGCGACGAGGAGCTGCACCTGTCGCACCGGTCGAACCTGGTGGCCAAGGACCCGGAGTTCTACCGCTCCCGGTTCCCCGAGGACCCCGACGACCTGCCCTACAAGTGGCCCGGCGCCGACGACGTCCCGCCCGCCCCCGCACCTGAGGGCGTGCCGGTGTGGGTGGTGCGGCCGCGGGCGCACAACGAGCTGGGCGCTGCGCTGTTCGGCGGGATCGTCGGGCTGGGCACCCAGTCGGGCATCGACGTCGACGCCACCGGGCAGTCGCCGGCCGAGCTGCGGGCGCTGTCGAAGGAGCTGTCCGGCAAGCGCCCGGCCAAGGACCTGCGCCAGCTGTCGGCCTTCCTCGACGAGGTCGCGCCCGGTGACCTGGTCGGGCTGCCGATCGAGGTGGGCGCCGGGCTGCTGCTCGGGCAGGTGGTGGGCGACTACTCCTTCCACGGCCGCGAGCTGCTGCCGCACCGCCGTCCGGCCCGGTTCGAGGCGGTCGTGCCCCGCTCGGCGGCCCGTCCGCCGGCGACCCTGCAGGACCCCCGGGCGCTGTTCCGGATCACCCTCGACCCGGACGCCGTCCCGCCCGGACTGCGCTGAGCCGTCGCCCGGGTCGAGCCGCACCACCGGAGGTGGAGCCGCGCCACGGCACGGCTCCACCTCCGGTGGTGCGGGTCAGCCCAGGGCGGCGCCGACCTCCGCGACCGCCTCGGCCAGCCGGGTGTGGGCCAGGGGCAGGTCCGCCGGCACCCGCGCCGCGTGCGGGAACCACCAGGCGGTGGTGTGCAGCCGCCGCAGCAGGAGGAAGGGCCGGAGCTCCTCGTCGGTCATCGGGTCGGGCATGGCGTCCACCGCCGCCCGGCCGTCCAGTCGCCGGGTGTGCCGCAGGCAGGCGACGTCCCAGGCGCGGGGGCCCAGCGCGGTGTCCTCCAGGTCGGCCCAGACCCAGCCTGCCGGCGTCCGGAGCAGGTTGCCCGGGTGGGCGTCGCCGTGCAGCGGCTGGACGTCTCCGGTCACCAGCGGGCGCAGCCGCGCGGTGAGCTCGGCGGTCCGGGTGACGAGGTCGGTCGGCGCCCCGAGCCCGACGCCGTGCTCGACGAAGCCGGCCAGGTCGTCGAACGGGGTGTCCAGCGGCCCCCCGGACCAGCCGGGGTCGACGGTGCCGAGCACCGCGAGCAGGTCGGCGAGGGTGCGCCCGGCGACGTCGGCGGTCGGCTGCTCGGGGAGCACCTCGACCCACTGCCAGAACGCGGTGCTGAACCCGTCGTGCGGGTGCGGGCCCGGCGGCAGCAGGTCCGTGGGCCGCAGCACCGGGGCGCCCGCCGAGGTCAGCGCGGCGGCCAGCAGCAGGTCGCGGCGCTGGGCCCGCGCGGGGTCGGGGCGCACCAGCGGGAGGTACGTCGCGACCCGGGCCACCACCGGCGCCGGTCGCAGGTGGACGACCAGGTTGATGCCGTCGGCGAGCACCACCGGGTCGTCGACGCCCAGGCCGTGCGCCCGGGCGACCGCGACCGCCGCGGCGACCGCCCGCCGGGTCACACGGCGTCCCAGACGAAGCAGAACGGGTGGCCGACCGGGTCGGCGTAGACGCGGAAGTCCCCGCCACCGCCGGGCAGCCGGCGGGCGCCCAGGGCGAGCACCTTCGGCTCGGCCTCCTCGACGTCGGCCACCCGGATGTCGAGGTGGAACTGCTGGGGGTGGTCGGGGTCGGGCCACTCGGGGGCCTGCAGCCCGGGAGCCTGCTGGAAGGCGATCCGGTAGCCGGCGCCGGTGACGACCACCCAGTCGTCGCCGGGGGAGCCCTTCACCTCCATCCCGAGCACCTCGGCGTAGAAGCACGCCAGGGCGTGGGCGTCGGGGGCGTCGATGACGATGGAGTGCAGCTGACCGATCATGCGGCCATCTTCGCCGCAGCCGGTCGCCGGCGACAGCGGAGGACGGTACCCCGGGCGAGGCCCCGGTGCGGCCGTGTCGCACGATCAGCGCATGGCCGCACCGGAGTCCGCACCCCAGCTCGGCACGCTCACCTGGCTGCCGGCGCACGAGCACCGTCACCTGCTCGGCGCGCCCGTGGCCGCCGCGCTGGCGGGGTTGTCCGGACCGGCGTGGGTGGCCGAGATCGACGACACGGCCGCCGACACCGCAGCCTTCACCGACACCTACGAGGTGCCGCTGGCGGCCTCGGCCAACTGCGTGGTCGTCGCTGCGCGCCGGGGCGGGGAGACCACGCTGGCCGCGTGCCTGGTGCTGGCCACCACCCGCGCCGACGTCAACGGCCTGGTGCGCCGCCACCTGGGCGCGCGCAAGGCGTCCTTCGCCCCGCAGGACGTCGCGGTCGCCGAGAGCGGGATGGCCTACGGCGGGATCACCCCGGTCGGGCTGCCGGCGTCCTGGCCGGTGCTGGTCGACGCGGCGGTGGCCGCCGGCGAGCTGCTCGTGGTCGGCTCCGGCACCCGCGGCAGCAAGCTGGCCGTCCCGGGGTCGGTGCTGGCCGCGCTGCCCGGTGCCGAGGTGCTCGAGGGCCTCGGTCAGCCGCTGGACTGAGCGGCTCCCGCCTACGCTCGACGTCGTGTCCGCACCGCAGCAGCCCGCCGGCGACTCCCCGCGACGCCCCGTCCGGGCACCGGACGACACCGACGTGGGCTGGGGCGAGCGGCTTCCCGACCCCGAGGACGACGACCGCCGCTACCTCGAGGACCGCCCGCCGCACTGGGGCAGCGACTGAACGGCTCCCGGCCAGCCGGTGACGGAGCCGGGCCCCTCAGGGGCGGCGGAACTCCCCGGTGTGGGCGTGCCGGCCGCCCTCCTCGCCGGTGACCGCGTCCAGGCCCTGCTGGGCGCGGAGCAGGTCGCGGATCTCGACCAGCAGCTCGACCTGCGTGGGGGCGACCGGGCCGGCCTCCTCGCCGCGCTTGCGCCGCTCGACGACGATCTTCATCGGCACGACCACCACGAAGTAGATGACCGCGGCGGTGAGCACGAAGGTGATCACCTGGTTGACGAAGGCGCCCCAGGTGAAGGTCTGCCCGTCGACGACGAACGTCCCGCCGGTGGCGCCGCCGCCGCCGACCAGGCCGATCAGCGGCTGCAGGAACGACGTGGTGAACGAGGTGACCACCGCGGTGAACGCCGCGCCGATGACCACGGCCACCGCCAGGTCGACGACGTTCCCCCGCAGCAGGAAGTCCTTGAAGCCCTTGAGCACGTCGGCACCTCTCGAGTCGCCGGGCGTCCGGCCCGGTGGTCACGGCCGGCCGAGGGTAACGGTGAGCGTCGCGGAGGTGGCGGCAGCCGCCAGCCGCCCGGCGGTGTCCGGTGGCACGGCCAGCACCAGCAGCCCGTCGGACCCCGGTGCGTCGTCCTCCGCGGTGGTGCTGGGCACGGCCAGCACGAGCGCGCCGGTCGCCACGACCTGCACACCGGGGGCGCCGTCGGGTGCACCACCGGCGGCCAGGACGTCGACGCGGTCACCGGCCCGCAGCAGGGTGGCCACCGCCAGGTCGGCCAGCCGCACCGGCGCCGCGACCTGACCGGCCGGCACCGCCGACCACAGTCCCGGGCCCACCACGCGCGCGTCGGTGACCGGTTCGCCCGACCGCAGCGGTGAGGCGAGCACGGCGCCGGTCAGCTGGGGCACGTCGGTGACCGCCCCGGCCGGCGCAGCGTCGACGGGCAGCCGTGCGACCGCCAGGTCGGCGTCGGTGAGCGTGGCCCCGGCGGGTAGGTCGCCCGCGGCGACGACCACCGGGACGGTCGCCGGGGCGGGCCCGGCCGCCGGTGGTGGCGGCCGCAGCGCCAGGACCAGCGCCAGGCAGGCGAGCAGGCCCGCGGCGACCTGACGGAGCAGGTGCACCGGGGAGCGGGGGCGGCGGAGGCGGGGCACCCCGCCATCGTGCGGGTCGGGGCCCGCGCCGTCCGGGCCGCGCGGCGGGCTGTGGACCGCGGCCCCGGATGTGGACGGGCGGCAGCGTGGCGCCGCCCGTCCGTGGGTCAGCTCGGGCTGCTGCCCGACGAGGAGGGCTTCGCCGCCGGGGTCGAGGAGCTGGAGGACTCCTTGCCGCCGCCGCCGCCGGTGGAGGCGGCCGGCTTGGCGCTGGACTCCTTGGCGGGGGCCGGTGCGCTGGTGGAGCTCTCGGCCTTGCGGCTGTCGGTGCGGTAGAAGCCCGAGCCCTTGAACACGACACCGACCGAGCCGTAGACCTTGCGCACGGCCGAGCCGTCCTGCGGGCAGGTGGTCACCGCGGGGTCGGTGAACGACTGCACGACCTCGAACTCGTGCTTGGTCTCGGGGTTGGAGCAGACGTACTGGTACGTGGGCACGGTGCTGCGAGCTCCTCGATCCGATCCGGGCCGGGCTGGCACTCTGCTCCGGCGACTGCCAATGATGCGCCGTGGGGCCACCCGCCGTCCACGTCGGGCGGCGAGCCCCGGCTCACACGAGGTGTCCCGGGGGCGGCGGTACCGTTCCGGCGTGGTCCCGCAGTGGCTCGACGAGCAAGAGCAGCGCACCTGGCGGGCCTGGCTGGCCGTCACCGAGCTGCTGCCCCGCGCGCTCGACGCCCAGCTGCAGCGCGACGCCGGCCTCACCCACGCCGCCTACGTGGTGCTGGCGATGCTGTCCGAGGCCCCCGACCGCAGTCGCCGGATGAGCGACCTGGCCCGGGTGGCCAACCAGTCGCAGAGCCGGCTGTCGCACACCGTGGCCCGGCTCGAGGAGCGCGGCTGGGTGCGCCGCGAGCGGGCCACCGAGGACCGGCGGGGCAACCTCGCCGTCCTCACCGACGCCGGCCAGGAGGTCGTGTCGCGGGTGGCGCCCGGGCACGTCGCCGCGGTCCGGGAGGGCCTGTTCGCCGCGCTCACCCCCGAGCAGACGCAGGTGCTGGAGGTCGCGCTCACCGCCGTCCTCGAGCGGCTGGACCCCGACGCGACGCTGCGGGTGCCCGGGGCCGGCTGAGCCGGGAAGCCTCCCGGCCGGGACGGCGTTGCCGCCGGTGATGTCCGAGACCCCGCTGCCCCTGTCCGTCCTCGAGCTGGCCACGGTCGGCACCGGGCAGACCACCGCCGACGCGCTGGCCAACACCGTCGCGGTGGCGCAGGCCGCCGACCGGCTGGGCTACCGCCGGCTGTGGGTTGCCGAGCACCACAACATGCCGGCGGTGGCCAGCACCAACCCGCCGGTGCTCATCGCGCACCTGGCCGCGGTGACCGACCGGATCGTCGTGGGCTCTGGCGGCGTCATGCTGCCCAACCACGCCCCGCTCGTGGTCGCCGAGCAGTTCGCGCTGCTCGAGGCGCTGCACCCGGGCCGGATCGACCTGGGCATCGGCCGGGCCCCGGGCACCGACCAGCACACCGCGCTCGCGCTGCGGCGCGACCCCGGGGCGCTGTCGGCCGAGGACTTCCCGCAGAACCTGCTCGACCTGCTGGGCCTGTTCGGCGACGAGCGCATCGAAGGCGGTCTCGCCGAGCGGTTCAGTGCCACCCCGGCGGCCTCCTCCGCGCCGCGGGTCGTGCTGCTGGGCTCCAGCAGCTTCTCCGCGCAGCTGGCCGGCCAGCTCGGCCTGCCCTTCACCTTCGCCCACCACTTCGGCAGCCCGCACACCGTGGCCGCGGTGGAGATCTATCGGGAGGAGTTCGTCCCCTCGGCGCTGCTGGCCGAGCCCTACGCCGTCGTCACGGCGAACACGCTGGTCGCCGACACGGACACCGACGCCGCCCGGCTGGCGCTGCCCGGTCAGCTCATGCGGCTGTCGATCCGCACCGGCCGGCTGCGCCCGGTGCCCAGCCTCGAGGAGGCCGCGGTGCACCCCGAGCGCGCGGCGGCGGAGAACATGCCCAGCAACGCCGTCATCGGCGGGCCGGAGCGGGTCGTGGCCGAGCTGCGCGCGCTGGCCGCCGAGACCGGCGCCGACGAGCTGATGGTCACCGCCTCCACCCACGGGGTGGCCGAGCGCGTTCACAGCCTGGAGCTGCTCGCCGCCGCCTGGGGTCTGCCGGCCACCGGGCAGGCCGCAGCCTAGGCCGTCGTCCCGCCGGGGGGCGGGACGACGGGCAGGCGCGGACTACGCGGCCTTGAGGACCGCGGCCTTCATGCTGGTCAGGCCGGCGCCGAGGGCGCCGCGCACGGTGGAGGCGGTGCGCTGCTGCTCGCCCTGCTGGGCGGCCAGCACGATCAGGACGGCGGTCAGCGCGGGGTTGAGCCACTGCAGCGGCTTCTGCGCCTTCTGCGCGCTCGCGACGTCGTCGGGGGTGGCGGCCGACGGCTCGGTCGCGGTGGCGCTGGGGACCGGTGCCTTCTGCCCGATCTTCGCGCCGAAGCCGCCGGCGGCGATCGACGTCCCGATCGCGGCGACGGTGATCACGCTCTTGACCACGGTGTTCGCCGTCGCGCCGGACTCGGTGGCCACCCGGCCGCGGTCGGCGCGCAGCATGCCCACCGAGCCGATCAGGTGCGCGGCCATGGCGGTGCCCTGCACCGGCCACCAGGAGGCCCAGCCGATCGAGGACAGGCGGGTGCGCTCGGTGCTGTCCTTGGCCGCGGCGGCGGCCTTGTTCAGCCCGACGGCGCCCATCAGGTTGCCGCCGAACCAGGCAGCCAGGCCCAGGTCGTGCATCGAGCGGAGGACGGTGTGCTGGTCGTTCGACATGGAGAGCTCCTCGAGGTGCTCGGCCCGCGGGCCGCTGCGTCGGCCGGACGGTCTCACCGGCTCGCGCTCAGCCGTGCCCCCGGCCCGTGATCACCAACCCCGTCGTGCGCCACCGAGTTCACCCGAGGTGACGGAGGAACGACGTCGGGACGCTCGGGGAGTCCTGCCAGCTGCGGGTGAGCTCGAGCCACGCCGCCGGGCGCAGCCCCCGCTCGCCGACGTCGGCCCCGTCCCGGGCATCGCCAGCGGGCGCTGCCCGAGCCGCCCGCCGGGTCGAGGGTGACCGCGAGCAGCTCCCTGACCGTCGACGTGCCCGAGCGGTCGTCCTGGCCCGGGTACGACGGTCCCCGCGTCCTCGATCCGCCGTCCTGGCTCACCGTTCGTGCTCCTGGCTCACGGCACGCGCTGAGCCAGGAGCACGCACGATCAGCTCACCTGATCCCGGGGGGCCCGCCGAGGTGGCGCCAGCGGCGGGTGCGGCTGCGCATCCGCTCGACGTCGTCGCGGCCCAGCAGCCCGGCCAGCTCCTGAGCGAGGACCCGGCCCAGCCGCCGGCAGAACTCCACCGGCTCGTCGGCGGCGTCGGGGCGCTCGGGCACCACCCGGTCGACGATGCCCGCGCGCCACAGGTCGGTCGCCCGCACGCCCTGCGCGGCCGCCATCTCACCGGCGTGGGAGACGTCGCGGTGCACGATCGCCGAGGCGCCCTCCGGCGGCAGCGGGCCGAGCCAGCCGTTGGCCGCGGCCAGCACCCGGTCGGCCGGGACCAGCGCCAGCGCCCCGCCGCCGGTGCCCTGGCCCAGCAGCACGGCCAGCGTGGGCGCGGGCAGGGTGACCAGGTCGGACAGGCAGCGGGCGATCTCGCCGGCCAGCCCGCCCTGCTCGGCGGCCACCGACAGCGCGGCGCCGGGGGTGTCGATCAGGGTCAGCAGCGGCAGCCGGAGCTCCGCGGCCAGCCGCATCCCGCGGCGGGCCTCGCGCAGCGCGCCGGGCCCCAGCGGTGCGGTCGGCGACTGCCCGCGCCGGTCCTGACCGAGCACCACGCACGGGGCGCCGCCGAACCGGGCCAGCGCCAGCAGCAGGCCGGGGTCGGACTCGCCGGCACCGGTGCCGTTGAGCGCCACGACGTCGGTCGCCGCGGTGCGCAGCAGCTGCCGCACGCCGGGGCGGTCGGGCCGGCGGGAAGAGGTGACGACGTCCCAGGCGGTGCGGTGGTCCTCGGGGTCGTCGGCGTCGGTGCCGTCGCCGGGGTCGGCCGGGGTCTCGACGGCGTCCCGGTGCCAGGTCGCGCGGGCCGCCAGCACCCGCAGCGCCCGGTCGGCGACGTCGGCGATCTCCTCGTGCGGGACGACGCCGTCGATCAGCCCGCGCGCGGCGAGGTTCTCGGCGGTCTGGACGCCCTCGGGGAACGGCTCGCCGTAGAGCGCGGCGTAGACCCGCGGGCCGAGGAAGCCGATCGCCGCACCGGGCTCGGCGATGGTCACGTGGCCCAGCGAGCCCCAGGAGGCGAGCACGCCACCGAACGTCGGGCCGCGCAGGTACACGAGGTAGGGCAGCCCCGCCTCCTTGTGCCGGGCGATCGCGGCGGTGATGCCCACCATCTGCAGGAAGGCGACCGTGCCCTCCTGCATCCGGGTGCCGCCGGACACCGGGGCGGCCAGCAGCGGCAGCCCCTCGGCGGTGGCCTGCTCGACGGCGTCCATCAGCCGCTCGGCGGTCGCGGTCCCGATCGAGCCGGCGAGGAACCCGAACTCACCGGCGACCACCGCGACGCGGCGCCCGCGCAGCGTGGCCTCGCCGGTGACGATCGCCTCGTCCTGGTGCGTCTTCGCCGCCGCCCGGGCCAGCTCGGCGGCGTAGGCGTCGTCGGCCTCGCGCGGCGGCACCGGGGTGTCCCAGGACCGCCACGAGTCCGGGTCCAGCACCAGGTCGCGCAGCGCCCTCGCGTCCAGCCGGGCCGGGGTCACGTGGCGTGCCCGTCCTCGACGTCGCCGTCCTCACCCTCGGGCTGGGGGACGCCGTCCGGCTTCGACAGCCACGCGCGCAGGGCGTCGCCGTCGGCGCCCAGCACCGGCGGGGGCGTGTGCTCGCGGCGGGTGGTCTCGACCTCGCCGTCGGGGCCGGGGGCGAAGAAGCGCAGCGGCGGGCCGGGCAGGGTGAGCTCGCCGGCGGTCGGGTGGTCGACGGTGATCGCCAGGCCCTGCGACAGGGTCTGCTCCCAGGCGTAGACCTCGTCGAGGGTGCGCACCTTGCCGGCCGGGACGCCGGCGGCGTCGAGCCGGGCCAGCAGGTCGGCGGCCGGGATGTCGGCGAACGTGCGCTCCAGCAGTTCGATCACCTGGTCGCGGTGCTCCACCCGCTCGCCGTTGGTGGCCATGCCCTCGGCCGCGGGGTCCAGGCCGAACGCGGTGCACAGCCGCTTCCAGAGGCCCTCGCTGCCGCAGGACAGCTGCACGCTCCCGCCGGCGCAGCGGAACAGGCCGTAGGGGGCGATCGAGGGGTGGTGGTTGCCCTGCCCGCGGTTGACCTTGCCCGCGACGGTGTACGCGGTTCCCTGGAAGGCGTGCACGCCCACCACGGCGGCCAGCAGCGAGGTGCGCACGACCTGCCCGTGGCCGGTGCGCTCGCGCTCCAGCAGCGCGGCGAGCACGCCGTAGGCGCCGTACATGCCGGCCAGCAGGTCACCGATCGGGACGCCGACCTTCTGCGGGTCGTCGGGGCCCGAGCCGGTCAGCGACATCAGCCCGGCCTCGCCCTGGGCGATCTGGTCGTAGCCGGCCCGCTGCCCCTCGGGGCCGTCGTGCCCGAACCCGCTGATGGACAGCTGCACCAGCCGCGGGTTGAGCTCGGCGAGCACGTCGGTGCCGAAGCCCAGGCGGGCCAGGGTGCCGGGGCGGAAGTTCTCCAGCAGCACGTCGGCCCGGCGCACCAGCTCGGTCAGCACGGCCTTGTCGGCGTCGTCCTTGAGGTCGAGGGTGATCGACTCCTTGTTGCGGTTGGCCGAGAAGAAGTACGTCGACTCCCGGCCGGAGTCGGTCTCGACGAAGGGCGGACCCCACCCGCGGCTGTCGTCGCCGGCCCCGGGGCTCTCCACCTTGATGACGCGGGCGCCCAGATCGCCGAGCATCATCCCGGCGTGCGGGCCGGCGAGGGCCCGGGTCAGGTCGACGACGAGCACGCCGTCCAGCGGTCCGGTCACGGGAGCCTCCTACAGCCAGCCGGGGACGACGAAGACCAGCCAGGCCACGAGCGGTCCGATGACCACCACGACGCCCGAGTACGCCAGCATCTGCTTGTAGAACTTGTCACGGTCGACGTCCTGGGCGTTGGCCAGCACCAGTGCGCCGTTGGTGGAGAACGGGCTGACGTCGACGATGGTCGCGGCCACCGACAGCGCGGCGACCACGCCGATCGCGCCGATGTCGCCGCCCATCAGGAACGGCACGGCCAGGGAGATGGCCACGCCGAGGATGGCGGTGGAGGAGGCGAAGGCCGAGACCACGGCGCCGATGTAGGCCAGCAGCAGGGCCACCAGCAGCGGGCTGCCCAGCTTCGTGACGGCCTCACCGACGTACTCGATGGTGCCGGCCTCCTGGAGCACGAACACGAAGGTCAGCACACCGCCGATGAGCAGGACGGTCGACCAGCTGATCTGCATGACCGCGCCCTTGTGCCGGGCGGCGGAGAACAGCGCCAGCACGGTGGCGATGGTGATCGAGACGAAGCCGATGTCGAGGTCGAAGACCAGCGCCAGCACCGCCAGCGAGGCCAGGCCCACCAGGGTCAGCACCTGCTCGGCGGTGACCCGCCCGCCCGACGGCTCGTCGTCCGCGCCCCCGGTGGTGCGCACGCCGTGGCCCTTGACCACCTGTCCGCGGCCGCCGGCCGCCGCGAGCTCGTGCTCCTCGGCCTCGAGCTCGTCGTCGGCCCGGCGCCCGAGCAGCTGCCGGCCACCGAACACGAGGAACAGCACGACGGCGATGGCGATGTTGAAGCCGAGGCTGGCCAGGAAGTTGGTGAGCGGGCTGCCGGCCAGGCCGTTGTCCTCGACGATGTTGTTGACCGTGGTGCCGTAGACGCTGATCGGGGAGAACCCGCCGCCCTGGGCCCCGTGCACGACCATCATGCCCATCAGCAGTGGGTTGATCCGGTACCTCGCGGCGAAGCCCAGCGCCACCGGGGCGATGATCGCCACCGCGGCGGGGGAGAGCGCGCCGATCGCGGTGAGCACCGCGGTGACGGCGAACATGATCCAGGGGATGAAGGCCACCCGGCCGGCCACCAGCTTCACCGCCCCGCGCACCAGCAGGTCGACGGTGCCGTTGTTCTGCGCGATGGCGAACAGGTAGGTGACGCCGATCAGCGTGATGACGAGCTCGGCCGGGAAGCCGGCGACGATGTCGTCGGTCGACATCCCGACGGCGAGCGTGCCGACCAGGAAGGCCGCCACGAACGCCAGGGCGCCCATGTTGATGGGCAGCACGGTGGCGATCGCGAAGAGCGCGACCAGCGCGAGGATGGAGATCAGTTCAGCGGACACGGTGCTCCTGCGGCGACGTCGCTGTGGCCGGGGTGGTGCCCGGAGACGTGGGTCACCCTCTCATGATCAGGAGGAACGCTCAGCGCAGGTACAGCCAGCCCCCGGACGGCGTGACCACCGCGTCGACCCGGCGGTCGTGCTCCCCGGCCGGCAGCCCGGCCACCAGCTCGTCGTCGAAGACCACCGCCACCAGCACCGCGTCGGGGCGGGCGTGGGCCAGACCGCGGTCGTAGTACCCGCCGCCGCGGCCCAGCCGGGTCCCGTCGGCGGCGACCGCCAGCGCCGGGACGACGACGACGTCCGCGCCGGCCAGGGCGCCGGCCGGCAGCCGCGGGCCACCGGGCTCCAGCAGCCCGAACCGGCCGGGCACCAGCCCGCCGCCGGCCTCGGCCCAGGACAGCTCGCGCCCCCGGGCGGGCACCACGGGCAGCAGCACGCGGCCCGGCAGCGCCGCGGGCAGCCGCCCGGCGCCGGGCTCCTCGGCCAGCGGCACGTACGCGGCGACCAGCGCCGCGGCCCGCACCTCCGGGGCGCCGGCGAGGGCGGCGGCGACGGCGCCGGCGGCCGCCGCGCGCTCCCCGGCGGGGCGGACGGCGCGCCTGGCCAGCCCGGATGTGCGCAGCGTCGCCTTCGCGTTCACCACGACGGGGGAGTCGGCCACGGCGGCAGGCTAGTTACCCTCGCCGCATGTCGAGCCCTTCCGAGCCGCGTCCGACCGTCAAGGCTGTCATCCCGGTCGCCGGGATGGGCACCCGCTTCCTGCCCGCCACCAAGGCGGTGCCCAAGGAGCTGCTGCCCGTCGTCGACCGGCCCGCCCTGCAGTACATCGTCGAGGAGGCCGCCCGCGCCGGCCTGTCCGAGGTGCTGATGGTGACCGGACGCAACAAGGGCGCCATCGAGGACTTCTTCGACCGCACGCCCGAGCTCGAGGCGGCGCTGGAGAAGAAGGGCGACCAGGCGCGGATCGACGCGGTCAACGAGTCCACCGAGGTCGCGCAGGTCTTCTTCGTCCGGCAGGGCGAGGCCAAGGGCCTGGGCCACGCCGTGCTGCAGGCCGCCGCCTTCGTCGGCGACGAGGCATTCGCGGTGCTGCTCGGCGACGACATCATCGACGCCCGCGACCTGCTGCTGGAGCAGATGCTCGCCGTCCAGGCCGAGCACGGCGGTGCGGTCATCGCGCTGCTCGACGTCGGTGCGGAGAACATCTCCAAGTACGGCGCCGTCGCCGTCGAGGACGCCCACGTGTCCGGCGACGCCGCCGGCGACCAGGTCTTCCGGGTGACCGGCATGGTCGAGAAGCCCCCGGCCGACGAGGCGCCCAGCTCGCTGGCGATCATCGGCCGCTACGTGCTGCCGGCCGAGGTGTTCGACGCCATTCGCGCCACCCCGCCCGGCCGGGGTGGGGAGATCCAGCTGACCGACGCGCTGCTGAAGCTGGTCGAGGACGGCGTCCCGGTGCACGGCGTGGTCTTCTCCGGCCGCCGCTACGACACCGGCGACAAGCTCGACTACCTCAAGGCCGTCGTCCAGCTCGCCGTCGAGCGCGAGGACCTGGGTCCGGACTTCGGGCCGTGGTTGCGGTCTTTCGTCACAGACCTGCCCACCGAGGGCGCGTCGCCGGCCTGACCGACCCGGTCAGGGGGCACCATCGCTTCCCGAGAGGTCCGTCGAGCGGCGGGTCCGGCCGACTTCTGGCCGTGGAGGGAGCGACGACGGTGGCGGGCATGACCGACGACACGACACGCGGGTGGTTCTCCCGGCCCAGCCGGGACACGACCCAGCTGGACCTGGAGCAGGGCGGCCTCGTGCCGCAGCCCCGGGAGGTGCACCAGGTCTCCGGGCCGGCGCCGTCGGTGACCCACGACACCGTCCAGGTCGACCGGTCGGTGTTCAACTCCGACCGGGTGCCCTCCCCGGCGATCGCCACCGGCGACCGCGCGCCGGACCCGCTGGCCGACACCGGCTCGGTCGACGTCTCCGGCGTCCGGCTGCGCACCGTCGAGCACCACCTGGACGAGATCCTCGGCGCGGTGAACACGCCCGAGCCGATCGAGCTGGCCGTCCTCGACGCCCAGGGCCTGCTGTGCGCGGAGCTGGTCACCAGCGAGCGCGCCCTGCCCAGCTTCGACCAGGCCGGGCTGGACGGGTACGCCGTCCGCTCGGCCGACGTGGCGACCGCGACCGTGGAGTCCCCGGTCGCGCTGCACGTGGTGGGGGAGAGCACCGCCGGCTCCGGTGAGGCCACCGCCATCGGCCCGGGTCTGGCGCAGAAGGTCGCCGTCGGCGCGATGATGCCCGCCGGCGCCGACATCGTGGTGCCCGCCGCGTGGACCGACCAGGGCCTGGCCCGGGTCGCCGTGTACGCCGCGCTGGCCCCCGGGAGCTACGTGCGCCGGATCGGCGACGACGTCGCCCCCGGGGACGTCGCCGTCCAGGTCGGCACCCCGATCGGCCCGGCCCAGATCAGCCTGCTCGCCGCCGTGGGCCGCGAGCGGGTCGCCGTCCGGCCCCGGCCGCGGATCGCCGTCCTGTGCGCGGGTGACGAGCTGGTCGACGTCGGCCGCGTGGCCGGTCCGGGCCAGCAGGTCGACGTGAACAGCTACGCGCTGGCCGCCGCGGCCCGCGACGCCGGCGCCGAGGCCTACCGCGCCGGCATCATGCCCAACGACCGCCGCCGGATGGTCGAGCTGCTCGAGGGGCAGATGCTCCGCAGCGACGTCGTCCTCATCGCCGGGACCTTCGCCAACGGCGGCCCCGACCTGCTGCAGGAGGCGCTCGACGAGCTCGGCGGGCTGGCCTTCACCCAGGTCGCCATGCACCCCGGGCCGGTGCACGCCTTCGGGCGGCTGGGTCCGGAGGGCGTGCCGGTCATCTGCGTGCCCGGTGAGCCGGTCGCGGCGCTGGTCGCCTTCGAGGTCTTCGTCCGCCCGGCGATCCGGTTGATGCTGGGCAAGCGCCAGCTGTTCCGGCGCACCGTGCAGGCGGTCGCGGCCGAGCAGCTGCTCTCCCCGCTGGGCTACCGCCAGTACCTGCACGGACAGGTCATGCGGCACCCCGACGGCGGCTACGTGGTCGAGCCCATCGGCGACGGCGACCAGGCGATGCTCGCCCGGATGGCGCGGGCGAACTGCCTGATCGTGGTGGACGAGGACGTCACCGAGGTCGCCGCCGGCGGCCTGGTCACGGTCATGCCCATGCTGCTCGGCGGCTGAGCTGGACCCCGCACTGCACCCCGGCTGGCCGGCCCGGCTGTCCTGGGGGCCCGTCGAGCTGCGTCCGCTGGAGCGCTCCGACGCGCGGGAGTGGTCGCGGCTGCGCACGGCCAACGAGCAGTGGCTGACCCCGTGGGAGCCCTCGGGGTCCACGCCGTGGGCGGAGCGCCACACCCCGGCGGTCTACCGCGGCATGCGCCGGGCGACGAGCCGCCGGGCCCGGGCCGGCACGTCGCTGCCCTTCGCCGTCCGGTACGAGGACCGGCTGGTCGGCCAGGTGACGGTGGACAACATCGTGCGCGGCGCGCTGCGGTCGGGGCACCTGGGGTACTGGGTGGACGCGGCGGTCGCCGGGCGCGGGATCGCCTCGCTGGCCGTGGCCCTGGTCTGCGACCACGCCTTCGGGCCCGTGGGCCTGCACCGGCTGCAGGCCGACATCCGGCCGGAGAACCGGCCGAGCCGGCGGCTGGTCGAGCGGCTGGGGTTCCGTCAGGAGGCGCTGTTCCGCGACTACCTGGACATCGACGGCGCCTGGCGGGACCACCTGGGGTACGCCCTGCTCGCCGGTGAGGTGCCCGGCGGGGTGCTGGCCCGGTGGCGGTCCCGCTCCCCGTCCTGACCGGACGGGTGCACACCGTGCCCGTCCACTGACCAACCGTCACCGCCCCCGGGGCCGCCGGTGGACGTCGACACGCCGTTCCGTCGTCCGCACCACGCCGACACACCGGGCGCGTCCCCGACATCGGCAGTCCGCGCCCTTACCGTGACTCCCGAGTGACTGATGTGACTCGTGGTGCCCCAGGGATGGGGTCCTTCCGTGGTGCCAGGGATGGATCGAGGTGTTCGTGATGGGTTCGGGCGTGCTGCTGGCCGCTCTCGTCGTGCTGTGGTTCGTGGTTCTGGTGCCGATGGTGGTCACCCGGGGCGACGCCCGTGCCGGCGCGGGGGCGGCCGACTCGGGGCGGACCCTGCAGCGCCGTCGTCCCGTGGACCCCGTGGTCCACGCGGAGACCGAGCGGGTGAGCATCGACCGCGCGCAGCTGTACCGCAGCGGCGAGCTCAAGGTCGACGTGCACGCGGTGCGCCGGCGCACGCTGGCCGGGCTCGTCGCCCTCGCCGTGCTGGCCCTGGTCGGTGCGCTGGCCTGGCGGTCGTGGATGTGGGCACCGCAGGTCCTGCTCGACGTCGCCGTCGTCGGCTACCTCATGGTGCTGCGCGCCGCGGCCAAGCGGGAGCGCCGCGCCGCCGCCCGCCGGGCCGCCCGGGCCGCGCAGCGCCCGCCGATGCGGGCCCCGGCCCCGCGCCGGGCCGCCTCCCCGGCGCCCGCTCCGCGGTCGGCCCCGACGTCGGCCCCGGTCGTCGTCACCGAGACCGGTCCGGTGCACCCGAGCCTGCCACTGGCCCCCGTCCACCCGCTCCGTCCGGGCCGGGTCGTCGCGGCCCGCAACCCGGCTCCGGCCGGGTGGCAGCACAGCGCCGTCGTCGGGCTCGACGACGACGACATCGGCTTCGCCGACATCGACACCTACGCCCCGCGCCGGGTCGTCAACGGCTGAGGGTCGCCCCGGCCCCGGTGACGGGGCCGGGGGAGTCGGACGGTAAGCTGTTCGACGCAAGGGGCTGTGGCGCAGTCCGGTAGCGCACCTCGTTCGCATCGAGGGGGTCAGGGGTTCAATTCCCCTCAGCTCCACCCTGGTCAGGCCGGGTCCTCACGGACCCGGCCTGACGCGTTTCCCGGCCCGGTCGTCGCCATGGGGGCGATCGCGCTGACCCGGTCGCCCCGTCGACCGGGCAGGGCGGCGGTGACCACCCGGGAGGGTGAGCCCACCGGGTCGGCTGCTCAGCCGGCGTACGCGGGTGTCGATGTCGGGCACAACGGGTGCAGACCAGCTGCGCCTCCCGGGCCCGAGGAGCTGCCGTGCACCGGTCCGCGCCGCGGGCGCGCCGCACCCTGCTGGCCGTCGCGGTCCCCGTCGGGCTGCTGCTCAGCGCCACGCTGACCTGGCAGTCCACGCACGCGGCCTTCTCCGCGAGCACCCGGAACGCCGGCAACGCCTGGCAGAGCGGGAGCGTGGTGCTGAGCGCCGGCGGCACGGGAGGCGCGCTGTTCGCCGGTGCGGCCGACGCGGGGCTGCACCCGGGGTCCACCCGGTCCCGGTGCATCCGGGTCGACTACACCGGCGACGTGACCGTCGACGTCCGGATGTACGTGTCCACGCCGACGGCCGCTCCCTCGACGCTGGACCCGTTCCTGGTGATGAGCGTCGAGCGGGGGGCCGACGTCGCCGCCGGGACGGTCGTCGACCCGGACTGCGCCGGGTTCGCCCCCGCGGCGCTGGCGTACAACACCGCCCGGGCCGACGACGTCACCGCGGACGTCGACCGCACGCTGGCCGACCTCAAGGGCGGTCACCACGACTTCGCGACCGGGCTGCAGGTGGCCCCTGCTCTGCGGCCGAGCACCCACCTCACCTTCCGGATCACCTACGCGGTCGCCGACGACGACGCCGCCCAGCGCTCGCAGTCCCAGGCGACCTTCACCTGGGAAGCCCGCAGCACGTGAGCGGACCGCGCTCGGCCCCCTGTGCGGCCGGCGGGCGCGGCCGGCACCGTCCCGCGCAGCCGCCGGCCGGCGCGGCCGTGCGGTCGTGGTCCGCGGCGGTGGCCCGCGCCGTCGTCCTCGCCGTCCTGGTGACGCTGGCCGGGCTGGTGCTGCTGTGCCTCGTGCCGCAGGTCGTCGGGCTCCGCTCCAGCGTCGTGGTCTCGGGGTCGATGCAGCCCCGGATCGCACCCGGGGACGTCGTCCTGACCGGACCGGTGACGCCGGAGGAGCTGCAGCCGGGGCAGGTGCTGCTGTTCCGCGACCCGGCCGACCCCGGCCGGCTGCTCCTGCACCGGCTGGTCGCCTTCGACGGCGCCGGCGACCTGGTGACCCGGGGCGATGCCAACCACAGCGACGACACCAGCCCGGTCGCCCCGGGCGAGGTGGTCGGCCGGGCGCAGCTGCGCGTCCCCCACATCGGCCTGCCGGCCTACTGGTGGCGGACCGGGGAGCGCGTCCCCGTCGTCCTCACCGCGGCCCTGCTGGCCGGGCTGTCGGTCTGGGCGACCCGGCGTCCCGGCGGAGGAGCGGCGGGGCCCCGGCCCGGACGCCACCGGACGGAGCCGTCGCCGGTCGCCCTCCTGCCCGGCTGAGGCAACAGCATGTCGGACGCAACTCAACATGTGACCGTCCCGGCCGAAGACGAGGACGGAGCACCGGTGTCCGCACCGGCCGCCGGACCCGGCGGGTCGCTCACGGACGAGGTGGGGAGCGCGGTGCGCCGAGCAGCCAGGGCAGGCGGACGCCGGTCCCGCCGCGTCGCCCGGGCCGCCGGCTGGCTCGCCGCCGCGGCCGTGCTGGCCCAGGCCTCGATCGGCTGGCTGCCCCCGGACCTGCTGCCCGCAGCCGAGAGCTCGACGTCGGTGCAGCTGGTCGACGACCGCGGTGGCCGCGCCCTGTTCGCCTCGACCGGGCTGGTGCCCGGGCAGGTGGAGCAGCGCTGCGTCGCCCTCGCGGTGACCGGTTCGGCGCAGTCGTTCGGCGGCGTCGACCTCAGCGCCGAGCTGGACCAGGCGGGGCTCGCGCCCTACCTGGCGGTCACCGTCGAGCGGGGGGTCCTGGCCGACCCCGCCCGGTGCGAGACGTTCACCGGCCAGCCGGTGTGGAGCGGCACGCTGGCCCAGCTCCCCGGCACGCCGGCCGCCGGCGTCGCCACCGGATGGCAGCCCGGGGTCGAGCAGCGGGCGGTCTTCCGGTTCTCCGTCGGCGTCCTCGACGACCCGCGCGCGCAGGGCCTGACCGCGCGCGCGGCCTTCGTCTGGTCCCTCGACGTCACCCCGGTCCCGCCGCCGCCCCCGCCCGTGGTGGTCGCCGCCCCGGAGCCGGCCCCGCAGCCGGCGCCGGCCCCCGCGCCCGCACCGGTCCCTCCGGCCACCCCCGGGCAGACGCCGACCGCGACGGCGCCGGCCGCCCCGACCACCGCGCCGCCGCAGGTGCCGGTGCCGACGGCCCGCGCGGACCGCACCCCGTCCCCGGCGCCGTCCGTCGTCCCGGCACCGTCCGCGGCGCCCGCGCCGTCCGCCGAGCCCGGGGCCCCGGCCGCCGGCACCGGCCCGGCCGGCGTCGGCGGCGGGGCCGGCACCGGCTCCGGCCCACGCTCCGGGGGCGCCTCCGGTGACGTGCTGCAGGCGCCGCCGCTGGACGCGTCGCCGGACTCGCTGGTGGAGGTGGTCGCCGGGTTCGGCGAGGTGGCTCTCGCGGTCGTCGACGACGGGCAGTTCCCGCTGGTCCTGGTGCTGGTCGTCGTCGGGTTCATCGCCGTGCAGGGCCGGCTGGACCGCCGGGACCCCAAGCTCGCGCTCGCGCCGGTGCGCCACGACCTGACCGGCTTCCCCGACTTCCCCGAGAGCCCGCGGAGGGCACCATGACGCAGACGCCCGGCTCCCCGCGCGGCTCGCTGGACATCCTGCCCCTGGCCGACCGCCTCCGCTGGATGCTCGCCGTCCGGATGGGGGTCGTCACGCTGCCCCTGCTGGCCTGGTTCGTCACCACCCCCGGCGCCCCGAGCACCGTCGGGTCGGTCTGGGTGCCGGCGGTGTCCGGCGCGGTCGTGCTGGTCGTCGGACTGGTGCTGAGCCGGCTGTCCTCCTTCGGCCGTCGGTGGGCGGTCGTCGCCCTGACCGTCCCGGCCCTGCTCGACGCCGTCCACCTGGGGCTGGCCATGTACCTGGCCGGCGGGCTCGACGGGCCGGTCGTCTACGTCGTCGTCCTGCACGTGCTGGCGGTGTCGCTGCTCGGGTCGTTCCGCAGCGGCCTGCGGATCGCCGTGTGGCACTCGCTGGTCGTGATGTGCGTGCTCGAGGGCGTGAGCACCGGCCTGCTCCCGGCCCAGCCGGGCGTGCCGGGCTTCGACGGGCTGGCCTACAGCGTCTTCCTCGTCGTGGTCTGGGTGACCGCGGTGACCACGGCCGGGCTGGGCGCGGTGAACGAGCGCGAGCTGCGCCGCCGCCGGTACGACGAGGCGGCGCTGCGCCGGCTGTCCGCGGCGCTGCACGAGGCCGACAGCGGTGCGCGGGTGGCCGAGGCGCTGCTGCGCTTCGCGGTCGACGCCGCCGACGCCACCGTCGCCGCGGTGCAGTACCATCTGCCCGACGGGGGTGGCCGGCCCTCGGTCGACCTCGCCGTCCGGCTGCACGCCGCCCGGGAGCCGGAGACGCTGCGCGCGGGCGGGACGCCGGAGCCGGGCACGCTGCTGCACCTGGCCCAGGAGCGCGGCAGCACGGTGCTCGCCACGTTGACCGCCCCCGACCCGTGGGTCGACGAGGTGCTCGGGGGCGCCGCCCGCGTCATCGTCGTCCCGTTCGCCCTGGAGGGTCAGGGCTCGGGGACGCTGAGCTTCGCCGACGACGCCCGCAGCGGGTCGCGCATCGAGCAGCGGCGGGTCGGCGTGGCCGAGCAGGCCGTCGCCCACGCCGCGACCGCCTTCGCCCGCGTGGCGCTGCTCGAGCACCTGCAGCAGAGCGCGCTCACCGACGGGCTCACCGGCGTGGCCAACCGCCGGGCCTTCGACACGGCGCTGGAGCGCGAGGTCACCACCGCGGTGCGGGCCGACGCGGCCCTGGCCGTGGTGATCATCGACCTGGACCACTTCAAGTCGCTCAACGACAGCTACGGCCACCAGGCCGGCGACGACGTGCTGCGGGCGGTGGGCGCCGCGCTGCGCTCCTGCGTCCGGCGGGGTGACGTCGTCGCCCGCTACGGCGGCGAGGAGTTCGCCCTGGTGCTGCCCGGCGCCAGCGTCGACGACGCCGTCGAGGTGGCCGACCGGGTCCGCGCCGCGCTGCGCGACATCACCGGGCCGCGGACGGTGACCGCCAGCCTGGGCATCGCCTCCCGCGCGTCCGCGGGGGACACCGGGGCCGAGCTGCTCGCGGCCGCCGACGCGGCGCTGTACTCGGCCAAGGGGAGCGGGCGCGACCAGGCGTGGCTGGCCGGCAACGAGGGTCCGGTGACCGCCGTGGTGGCCCGGCACGCCGCCGCGCAGGTGCCGGTGCCGCGCTCGGAGCGGCTCCCCACCCGCTGACGACGGCGGCGCCCCGGGGCGCCGCTGACTCCCCGGCGACGTCGATGCCGGGGTCCGCCGTCAGAACCAGGAGGGGAACCACATCCGCTGCAGCCACTCGCCGTGCGTGAGCGGCTGCCCGGTGAGCACCGGGTAGAAGAAGACGAACGTCATCGCGACCACCGCGACGTAGGTGCACACCGCCGCGAGCCCCACCTGGCGGCGCAGCACGCCGGCGTCGGGCGGGCCGAGGACGTCGGCGAGCACGAGCACCACGGCCAGCACGAAGAACGGCAGCGCCGGGGCCATGTAGAAGATGAACATCGTCCGGTCCAGGTTGACGAACCAGGTCAGCCAGCCGGCGGCGACGGCCACCGCGACGGTGACCGCGGTGGGGTCGTGCCGGGCGACGATCCGCCAGAGCAGCCACAGCAGCGCCGGGGCGAAGGCGAACCAGAGCGTCGGCGTCCCGACCATGAGGACGTAGCGGATCACCTGGTCGCCGTCGGCGTCGGTGAGGCCCTGCGGGTTCCACAGCAGGATCGGCCGGCCGTCGACGATCCACGACCACGGCCCGGACTCCCACGGGTGCGGGCTGGACAGCCCGTTGTGGAACCGCAGCCACTCGCCGTGCATGTGCCACAGCGAGCGCAGCGCCCCGGGGACGAACCCGTAGGCGGTGTCGGGGTGCTGGTCGGCCCAGTGCCGGCCCTGCGCGCCCTCGGCGCGGAACCAGCCGGTGAACGAGGCCAGGTAGGTGAGCACCGGGACGGCGGCCAGCGCCCAGGTGGCGCCGGGCAGCCCGCGGCGCAGCGCGACCAGGCTCGGCCGCGGCACCCCCGCCTCCCGCCAGGCGGCGCGATCCCAGAACAGCGACAGCACGGCGAAGAAGGCCAGGAAGTAGACGCCGCTCCACTTGACCGAGCAGGCGGCGCCGAACAGGAGCCCGGCGGCCAGCCGCCAGCCGCGCGGGCCCAGCGCGAAGCCGTGCGCGCCGACCCGGCCGGCGGAGGCGCGCACCCGCCGGCGCACCTGGTCCCGGTCGACGACCAGGCACGCGACGGCGCTGAGCACGAACAGCTGCAGGAAGACGTCGAGCAGGCCGATGCGGCCGAGGCTGAAGGAGAAGCCGTCGAGCGCCATCAGCAGGCCGGCGATGAGCCCCAGCAGCGTCGAGCCGGTGAGCCGCCGGGCCAGCCGGACCAGGACGACGACGGCGATGGTGCCCGCCACGGCCGACGGGACCCGCCAGCCCAGCGCGTTGTCCCCGAACAGCTGCTCGCCGATCGCGATCAGCCACTTGCCCAGCGGCGGGTGGACGATGAACGTGTAGCCGCGGTTGGCCTCGTACCCGTACTCGAGCATCTCGGCGGCCTCGGGCGGGTAGTACGCCTCGTCGAACACCAGCTCGGCCGGGTAGCGGATGTCCCACAGCCGGGTGACCAGCGTGACCACGGCGAGCACCGTGGTGAGCACGGCGGCCAGCAGCCGGTCGGTGGGCAGCGGCGGCACGACCTCGCGGCGCGGCCGGGGGAGCGGGGGCCAGCGGCGGGAGCCCGGGTCGCCGGGTGCCACCTCGGCCCGCTCGGGGGACAGCACCGCCATGGGGGTCAGGGTATGCGACGGACCTGCCCGCGACCGGCCCCTGCGGGCGGGCCGGGACGGCCGCACGTGACAGGCTCGACCCATGACCGGACGACTCGTGCTGGGCGGCGCGCCCCTGGGACAGCCCGGCGACGTGGGGCCGCGGCTGCGCGAGGTGCTGGCCACCGCGGAGGTGCTGGCCGTCGAGGACACCCGCCGGCTGCACCGGCTCGCCGCCGACCTCGGGGTCACCTTCACCGGCCGGCTGGTCAGCTTCTACGAGTCGGTGGAGCAGGCGCGGCTGCCCGGCCTGGTCGCGGCCATGCAGGACGGCGCCACGGTGCTGCTGATCACCGACGCCGGCATGCCCTCGGTCTCCGACCCCGGCTACACGCTGGTGCGCGCCGCGATCGAGGCCGGCATCGACGTCACCTCGGTGCCCGGGCCCTCGGCCGTGGTCACCGCGCTCGCCGTCTCCGGGCTGCCCTGCGACCGGTTCTGCTTCGAGGGCTTCCTGCCGCGCAAGGGCGGGGAGCGCCGGTCGGCGCTGGCCGCGCTGGCCCGCGAGCCGCGCACGATGGTCTTCTACGAGTCGCCGCACCGGCTGGCCGACGCGCTGACCGACGCCGCCGGCGCCTTCGGCCCCGACCGGCCCGCCGCGGTGTGCCGCGAGCTGACCAAGACCCACGAGGAGGTCCGCCGGGGCTCGCTGGCGGAGCTGGCCGCGTGGGCCGCCGAGGGCGTGCGCGGGGAGATCACCCTGGTCGTCGGTGGGTCGGTGGCCGGGCCCGAGACGCTGTCGCCGGCCGAGCTGGCCCGAGAGGTCGCCGCCGAGGAGGCCGCCGGCGCCGACCGCAAGGAGGCCATCCGCGCCGTCGTCACCCGCACCGGCCTGCCCCGCCGCACCGTCTACGACGCCGTCCTGGCCGCCAAGAGGCCCTGAGCCCACCCGCCGCCGAGGGGCGTCCACGCACCCGCGGTGCGCCGTCCGAGGCAGGATCCGGTCATGACGCTGCGGATCCGGCCGGCCGTGGCGGCCGACCTCCCGGGCATCGCCGAGGTGGGTGCCCGCACCTGGCCGGCCACGTACCTGTCGTTCGCCGGTCCCGAGTACGTGGAGCGCGACCTCGCGGCCCACTGGTCGCCGGCGGCCCTGGAGCGGGCGCTGGCGGAGGCGCTGCTGCTGGTCGCCGAGGACGACGGCCGGGTGGTCGGGGTCGTCGAGGTCGGCGAGCACGACGGCGTCCCGACGATGTGGCGGCTGTACCTGCTCCCCGACCGGCACGGCGGGGGAGTGGGACGGCGCTGCTCGACGCTGCGGTCGCCGCGCTGCCGGCGGGCACGACTGCGCTGCTGACCGAGTACACCGCCGGCAACGACCCAGCCGCCCGCTGGTAGGCCGCCCGTGGCTTCGTCGAGACCGGGCGCGATCCGGGCCCGGGTGGGCTGGACGTCGTCTGGCTCCGGCTGCCGCCGCCGGGGTGAGCGCGGGTGGCTACAGCCAGCCGTTGCGCTTGAAGCCGCGGTACAGGAGCCAGCAGAGGGCGGCCATCAGGAGCAGGGCGAAGGGGTAGCCGAACGACCAGTGCAGCTCGGGCATGTGGTCGAAGTTCATCCCGTACACCCCGGCCACCAGGGTCGGGGCGGCGATGAGGCCGGCGTAGGAGGAGATGCGGCGCATGTCGTCGTTCTGCGCCACCGAGATCCGGGCGAGCGCCGCCTGCAGGATGTTCGACAGCATCTCGTCCAGGGCGTTGACCTGGTCCCGCACCCGCAGGGCGTGGTCCTGGACGTCGCGGAAGTACGAGCGCATCGCGTCGGGCACCAGGTCGTTGGGCCGGTCGGCCAGCGAGGTCAACGGCAGCTCCAGCGGCTGGACGGCCCGGCGCAGCTGCATCAGCTCCCGCTTGAGCTGGTAGATCCGCGGCGTGTCGTCGGTCCGGTCGGGGCTGAAGACCGACGTCTCGAGCTCCTCGACGTCGTCCTCGACCGCCTCGGACACCTCGACGAAGTGGTCGACGACCATGTCGGTGACGGCGTACAGCACCGACGACGGGCCCAGCCGGAGCAGGTCGGTCTGCCCCTCCAGGTTCTGCCGCAGGGCGGCGAGGCCACCGTGGTCGCCGTGCCGGACGGTGATCACGTAGTGGCTGCCGAGGAAGACCATCACCTCGCCGGTGTTGACGACCTCGCTGGTGGCGGTGAGGGCGGCGTGCTCCACGTACCGGGCGGTCTTGAGCACCATGAACAGGCTGTCGTCGTAGGTGTCGAGCTTGGGCCGCTGGTGGGCCTCGACGGCGTCCTCGACCGCCAGCGGGTGCAGCCCGTAGACGGCGGCCACGCCCTCGAGCTCGGCCTGCGTCGGCTCGTGCAGGCCCAGCCAGACGAAGCCGCCCTTCTCGACCGCCGCGCGCAGCGCCTCGTCGTAGGCCACCGGCGCCTGGCGCTGCCCGTCGACGTAGATCGCGCAGTCGATGACGAAGTCGGTGCCCTGCCGCGGGGTGTCGGGCAGGCTCGGCGGACCCACCGGGCGGGGACGGCGGTGCACCTGGGGGAGTCGCGAGCGGGTGCTGTCCGTGCTGGTCACGGGCACCTCCTGGTCTGTTCGTGCGCGAGGTCGGCGAGCGTGCTGGCCGGCGTCGAGCGTAGGTCTGCAGGATGCGTCCCGTCGTGGGACGCTCCCCGCACAGTTGATCACCAGCGGGACGGCGGACGGCACGCCGCCCCGTGCGAGAGGGGGGTTCCGTGGCCACCAACAAGGCCCGGGTCAAGAGCGTCGAGGAGTCCATCCGCGACACCGAGGAACCCGACCACCAGCTGAAGAAGAACCTCTCCGGCCTGGACCTCACGGTCTTCGGCGTCGGGGTGATCATCGGCACCGGCATCTTCGTGCTCACCGGCGAGGTCGCGAAGACGACGGCCGGACCGGCGGTGGCGGTCTCGTTCGTGGTCGCCGGCCTGGTCTGCGCGCTGGCCGCGCTCTGCTACGCGGAGTTCGCCTCGACGGTGCCGGTGGCCGGCTCGGCCTACACGTTCTCCTACGCGACCCTCGGCGAGCTCGTCGCCTGGATCATCGGCTGGGACCTCGTCCTGGAGCTGGCACTGGGCGCCGCCACCGTCGCCGTCGGTTGGTCGGGCTACCTCAACCAGCTGCTCGGTGACCTGGGCATCCCGCTGCCCACCTCGATCGCGGGGGAGGAGGCCACGGTCAACCTCCCGGCGATCTTCATCGTCGCGGTGATGACCGGGGTGCTGGTCCTGGGCATCAAGTTCTCCTCGCGGGTGACCTCGGTGATCGTGGCGATCAAGGTGGCCATCGTGCTGCTGGTGATCGTGGTCGGGCTGTTCTACGTGAAGGCGGCCAACTACTCGCCGTTCGTGCCCCCGGCGCAGGAGACCGAGACCGGCAGCGGCTGGACCGCCCCGCTCATCCAGACCCTGTTCGGCTTCGCGCCCAGCACCTTCGGCGTCGGCGGCATCCTGGCCGGCGCGGCGATCGTCTTCTTCGCCTTCATCGGCTTCGACATCGTGGCCACCGCGGCCGAGGAGACCAAGGACCCCAAGCGCGACCTCCCGCGCGGCATCATCGGCTCGCTGGTCATCTGCACGGTGCTCTACGTCGCCGTGTCGCTGGTCGTGGTGGGCATGCAGCGGTACACCGAGCTGTCCACCGAGGCGCCGCTGGCCGACGCCTTCCGCAGCGTCGGGCTGCCGTTCCTGTCCGGCGCCATCTCCGTGGGTGCGCTCGCCGGGCTGACCAGCGTGGTCATGATCCTGATGCTCGGTCAGTCGCGGGTGCTGTTCGCCATGAGCCGCGACCACCTGCTGCCGCGGTCGCTGGGCACCGTGCACCCGAAGTACGGCACGCCGTACCGGATCACCCTGATCACCGGCGTCTTCGTCGCGGTGCTGGCCGGGTTCGTCCCGCTGGGCGTGCTGGCCGAGCTGGTCAACATCGGCACGCTGTTCGCCTTCGTGCTGGTCTCGGTGGGCGTGATCGTGCTGCGCCGTACCCGCCCCGACCTCCCGCGCGCCTTCCGCGTCCCGTTCGTGCCGGTGCTGCCGGTCGTCTCCGCGCTGGCGTGCCTCTACCTGATGCTCAACCTGCCGGGGGAGACCTGGCTGCGGTTCGGCGTCTGGATGGCCCTGGGCGTCGTCGTCTACTACGGCTTCGGGCGCCGGCGCTCGCGGTTCTCCGCGGCGGGCGCCGCCGAGCGCAAGGCGGCCGGGCAGCGGGCCGGCGGCGAGCGGTGACCCCTCACCCCTGCGGGTGAGGTCCGGTCCCGGGCCCTGCTGCCCGGGACCGGAACGCCCGACCTGACCGGTGAAGCCCGTTCCCGGTCAGGAGATTTCCCGTGCGCAGCGCCGTCCCCGACGCCCCCCGCCTCCCCGCGGCGGCGGCCCCCCAGGCGACGCCCCGCGCCGCGCGCCCGGCCCGTCCGCGGCGCGCCCCGGTGCCGGTCGTCGCGGCCGGCGTCGTCTCGGTCGTGGAGTCCCTCGCGCTGCTCGCCTTCGGCCTGACCGGACTGGGCAGCCTCTTCGCCGGGGGCGCCCGCCTGTCCGGCCCCGCCATGGCCGGCGTCCTGCTGGTGCTCGCCGGCTGGGTCGTGCTGTCCGCCGGCGCCGGCGCGGTCCTGGTCGACGGCGCGGGACGGCGGCTGCTCGTCGCGGTCGCGCTGGCCGAGGTCGGCGTCTGCCTGGCCGTCGCGGTGTCGGGCCTGTTCGGTCCCGACGGCGTCCGGGTGGTCGCCGTGGCGCCGGAGGTCGGCCTGCCGGTGCCCGCGCTGGCGCTGCTCGCCCTCGTCGTCCCGACCGGGAAGCTGCTGCTGGCCAGTGCGCCCTCGGCGCTGGCCTGGGTCGCCGCCGGCGGCCGTCCCCGGGTGGCCCGGCGTCCTCCGGTCGCCCCGCAGCACCGTGTGCTGTGCGGGGTCACGCTCGCCTGCATCGGCCTGGCGCTCGCCGGCGTGGCCGTGCTCGCCACCCCCGCGGAGGGGCCCGCACCCACCACCGCCGCGGTCACCGGCGCCCCCTGAGCCCGCCGCCTGCGAACCGGGTGGACGCAGCTCACTACCCTCGTGCCGTGACAGATCGGCACATCCTCACCGCCGTCGCGTGGCCCTATGCCAACGGCCCGCGGCACATCGGCCACGTCTCCGGCTTCGGCGTCCCCTCCGACGTGTTCAGCCGGTTCCACCGGATGAGCGGCGACAAGGTGCTGATGGTCAGCGGCACCGACGAGCACGGGACGCCGATCACGGTCGCCGCGGACGCCGAGGGGATCACCCCGCGGCAGATCGCCGACCGCAACAACCGGGTCATCGTCGACGACCTGGCCAGCCTGGGGCTGAGCTACGACCTCTTCACCCGGACGACGACGGTCAACCACCGCAGCGTCAGCCAGGAGATCTTCCTGGGGCTGCTGAAGAACGGCTACGTCTTTCCGAAGACGACGCTGGGCGCGATCAGCCCGTCGACCGGGCGCACGCTGCCCGACCGCTACATCGAGGGCACCTGCCCGATCTGCGGCTACGACGGCGCCCGCGGCGACCAGTGCGACAACTGCGGCAACCAGCTCGACCCGACCGACCTGATCAACCCGGTCAGCCGCATCAACGGCGAGACGCCGAAGTTCGTCGAGAGCGAGCACTACTTCCTCGACCTGCCGGCGTTCGCCAAGGCACTGGGCGACTGGCTGGCCACCCGCGGCAACTGGCGGCCCAACGTCCTGAACTTCAGCGTCAACCTGCTCGAGGACCTCAAGCCGCGCAGCTACACCCGCGACATCGACTGGGGCGTGCCCGTCCCGCTCGACGGCTGGCGCGACCGCAACGACAAGCGCATCTACGTCTGGTTCGACGCGGTCGTGGGCTACCTGTCGGCCTCGATCGAGTGGGCCCGCCGCTCCGGTGACCCCGAGGCGTGGCGGCAGTGGTGGCAGACGCCGGACTCCGACGCCTACTACTTCATGGGCAAGGACAACATCGTCTTCCACGCCGAGATCTGGCCGGCGCAGCTGCTGGGCTACAACGGCGAGGGCGACCGGGGCGGGGCGCCGGGCTCCTACGGCCGGCTCAACCTGCCCACCGAGGTGGTGTCGAGCGAGTTCCTGACCATGGAGGGGCGCAAGTTCTCCTCCTCGCGCAACGTCGTCATCTACGTGCGCGACTTCCTGGCCCGCTACGACGCCGACGCGCTGCGCTACTTCATCGCCGTGGCCGGCCCGGAGACCCAGGACACCGACTTCACCTGGGCGGAGTTCCTGCGCCGCAACAACGACGAGCTGGTCGCCGGCTGGGGCAACCTGGTCAACCGCTCGGTGTCGATGGCCGCCAAGAACATCGGTGCGATCCCGACCCCGGGCGAGCTCACCGACGCCGACCGCGCGCTGCTGGCCACCACCTCGGGCGCGTTCGCTCCCATCGGCGAGCTGCTGGGCCGCAACCGGCAGAAGGCCGCGGCCACCGAGGCGATGCGGGTGGTCAGCGAGGCCAACAAGTACCTGTCGGACCAGGCGCCGTGGAAGCTCAAGGAGGACCCGGCCCGCCGGGACACCGTGCTGCACACCGCGCTGCAGGCGATCAAGGACTGCAACGCGCTGCTGACGCCGTTCCTCCCGCACTCCTCCCAGCAGGTGCACGAGCTGCTCGGCGGCACGGGCGTGTGGTCGGTCGCGCCGCAGGTCGTGGAGACCGAGGACCTCGACGACGGCTCGCCGTACCCGATCATCACCGGGCCCTACGACCAGGGGCAGGCGGTGTGGGCGTCCACCCCGCTGCCGCCCGCGGGCACCCCGCTGGCCGCGCCGAAGCCGGTGTTCACCAAGCTCGACCCCTCGATCGTCGACGAGGAGCTGGCCCGGCTGTCCGAGGCGGGGCAGGGCGCGCGGACGGACGGCGAGGCGTGAGCCGGTCGGCGGCGTCCCGGGCGAACCGGCGGGGCGAACCGCCGCCGTCGCCGGAGCCGCTGCCGGCCCCGGCGGTCGACAGCCACACGCACTTCGACATCGCCGTCGGCGGGGAGGACCGCGAGCCCACGCCGGCGGAGGTGGACGAGGCGGTCGACGCCGCGGTCGCCGTCGGCGTCCCGCGGCTGGTGCAGGTCGGGGTGGACGTCGCGTCGTCCCGCTGGTCGGCCGAGCTCGCCGCCCGTCGTCCGGAGGTGCTGGCCGCGGTCGCGCTGCACCCGAACGAGGCCGGCGCGGGCGCCGCGACCGCGGAGGCGCTGGCCGAGATCGACCGGCTCGCCGCGCTGCCGCGGGTGCGGGCCGTGGGGGAGACCGGCCTGGACCGCTTCCGCACCGGCGAGGACGGCTGGGCCGCCCAGGAGGAGTCCTTCCGGGCGCACATCGACATCGCCAAGCGGCACGGCATCGCGCTGGTGGTCCACGACCGGGACGCCCACGACGAGGTGCTCCGCGTGCTCGAGGACGAGGGTGCGCCCGAGCACACGGTGCTGCACTGCTTCTCCGGCGACGCGGGCTTCGCCCGGGCCTGCATCGACCGCGGCTACGTGCTGTCCTTCGCCGGCACGCTCACCTTCGGCAACGCCGGGTACCTGCGCGAGGCCGCCGCGATGACGCCGCTGGACCAGCTGCTGGTCGAGACCGACGCGCCGTTCCTCACGCCGGCGCCGCTGCGGGGCCGGCCCAACGCCGCCCGGCTGGTGCCGCACACCGTGCGCGCGCTCGGCGAGGTCACCGGCACGGAGCTGGAGCAGTTGTGCGACGCCCTCACCGCGACCGCCGAACGGGTCTTCGGCCCCTGGTGAGAGGCCGGTCGGACGGCGACGCGCCCGGCGGCGGCCACGACCGCCCCGGCAGGGGGACACTGACCTCGTGGGCCGCCTGATCGCGTTCGTGCTCTTCATCGCCCTGCTGGTCCCGGCCGCTGCGCTGGCCCGGGCCTGGTCGCTGGCCGCCGGCCGCCGGGCGGTGGCCGCGGCGGCCGTCGGCTTCGTCGAGCTGTCGCCGGCGGGCTCCGCCGAGCTGGCCCGTCAGGCGGCGCACGGCCGCCGGGTGCGGCAGCTGGGGTGGCTGCTGGGAGCGGCCGGCGTCGTGGCGAGCATCGTGCTCTTCGCCGAGGCCTCGGTCTTCCTCTGGCTGCCCGCGCTGGCCGTCGGCCTGC
The DNA here is from genome assembly GCF_046635825.1 of Modestobacter sp. SSW1-42. Taxonomy (NCBI): domain Bacteria; kingdom Bacillati; phylum Actinomycetota; class Actinomycetes; order Geodermatophilales; family Geodermatophilaceae; genus Modestobacter; species Modestobacter sp. SSW1-42. The sequence goes on from NZ_JBISCA010000004.1 coordinate 575,760, forward strand.
TGGCCGGGGTGCTGCTGGCCGAGGTGACCCGGCCGCGGCCGCGGTGGGCGCTCTCGCGCCCCGCCCGCCGTCCCGGCCGCGGTGAGCAGATCTCGCTGTGGCTGCTCTGGAGCATGCGCGCGGCGATGGCCGGTGAGCTGGTGGCCGCCCTGCTGCTGGGGTCGGCCGGGCGCCTGGGCGACGCCGCGGTGACCGCGCTGGTGGTCACCGCCGCCGTCGGCTGGCTGCTGGCCGAGGCCGCGCTGGCCCGGGTGCTGTTCCGCCCGCTGCCCGCCGAGGGTGCCGACCTGCCGGTCGACGAGGCGCAGCGCACCTGGACCGCCCACCTGGTGGTGGCCGGGGCCAGCGTGCTGGCGCTGGTCCCGCTGGGCGTCCTCCTGCTGGTGGCCGGGGTCGACCTCGGCGACGAGGTCCGTGACGGCGCCGGTCTGCTGCCGGTGGCGCTGGTCGCCGGCGGCTTCGGTGCGCTGGCGGCAGGCCTGGCCGTCGCCGTCTTCCTGCTCACCTGGCTGCGGCCGCTGCGGCAGGGCGCAGCCGCGCTGGCCTGAGAGCCGTCCGGCTCGGCGGTCCTGTGGGCTTGCCCACCGGGCCGCTCGGTGGACGGCGCGCCAACACGCCGTCCAGCGTCACGTCCCGTGTCGGCGTGCCTGCGGAAGGACGTGTCGACTTGCTGATGTGGTGACTCGGCACGGTTGTGTCAGCGAGTCCGTTCGTTATCGTGTCGTGACCGACAGCCGGGGTGGGGAACACCCAGGTGGTCGTGCACGGCCGGAGTGACCCTCCGGTCGCGACGACGACGGGTTCGCCTGCTCCCCGGGAGCCGCCTCACGGCGGCGCCCACCGCCTGCGGCCCGGTTCCCCTGCCCGGGTCCTGCTGACCTGGATGTGTTGTGCGCCGATCGTTGAAGTCGCTCCTGTTCGCGCTGGTCCTCCTGGGCCTCGTGGCGGGCACCGCCGCCTACTTCGCGGCCGAGAAGTCGTTGACCCTCACCGTCGACGGCCAGTCGCGCCAGGTGACCACCTATGCCGGCACGGCCGCTGAGGTGCTCGCCGACGAGGGGCTCACCCCCGCCGCGCACGACGTCGTGCTGCCCGCGCTGGGCGCCGACGTCAGTGACGGCGACACGATCGTGGTCAACCGCGCCCGCCCGCTGACCCTCACCGTCGACGGCGTCCGCAGCGAGGTCTACACGACCGCCCTGTCGGTGGACGGCGCGCTCGACGAGCTCGGCTACCGCACCGACCAGCTGCAGCTGTCGGCCGACCGCAGCGAGCGCGTGCCGCTGGACGGCATGGACCTGTCCATCACCACGAGCAAGGACGTCCGGCTGGTCGCCGACGGTCAGGAGCGGGTGGTCACCACCACCGCCGCCACGGCCGGCGACCTGCTCGCCGAGCAGGGCATCGCGCTGTCGGCCACCGACCGCACCTCCCTCTACCCGACCCAGCCGCTGCTGGGCGGGATGGTCCTGCGGGTCACCCGCGTCCAGGTCGACGAGGTCAGCGAGGTCCAGACGGTCGACTTCGAGACGGTCGAGACCGAGGACGCCGATGCGCTCGAGGGCGAGCGCACGGTCACCCAGGAGGGCGTGGAGGGTGCCCGCACCACCACCTGGCGGGTCACCGTCACCGACGGCGTCGAGACCGGCCGTGAGCAGGTGTCCTCCGTGGTGACGAAGAAGCCGGTCGAGCAGCAGGTGTCGGTGGGCACGAAGCCGAAGCCGGAGCCGGAGCCCGTCGCGGTCGCGGCCGGCGGCGCCCCGGCCACCGCCGACGGGCTCAACTGGGCCGCGCTCGCCCGGTGCGAGTCCGGCGGCCGCCCCAACGCGGTCAGCGCCAGCGGCAAGTACCGCGGCATGTACCAGTTCTCGCAGTCGACCTGGAACGGCGTGGGCGGCACCGGCGACCCCGCCGCCGCCTCGGTCGAGGAGCAGACGATGCGCGCGCAGATGCTCTACGCCCGCAGTGGTGCCGGCCAGTGGGGCTGCGGCAGCCACCTCTTCGATTGATGAAGGACCCCGCTGCCCCCCACCACTCGCAGGCTCGCGGCGGGCCCCCTGCAGCGGGGCCGGTCATGAGCCAGTCGTCCGACGCCTCCGACGGGCTGCTGGGCCCGGCCGCCATCCGCGACCTGGCCCAGCAGCTCGACCTGCGTCCGACCAAGCAGCTCGGGCAGAACTTCCTGCACGACGCCAACACGATCCGGCGGATCGTGCGCACCGCCGACCTCGGTCCGGACGACGTCGTCCTGGAGGTCGGCCCCGGCCTGGGGTCGCTGACCCTCGGCCTGCTCGGCGCCTGCGCGCACGTCACCGCCGTGGAGATCGACCCCCGGCTGGCCGCCCAGCTCCCGCGCACCGTCGCCGAGCGGACGCCGCAGTGGGCGCAGCGGCTGACCGTGGTCACCGCCGACGCCCTGCGCGTGACCGAGGTGCCGGGCCCGCCGCCCACCGCGCTGGTGGCGAACCTGCCCTACAACATCGCCGTCCCGGTGCTGTTGCACCTGCTCGAGCTGCTGCCCTCGCTGACCAGCGCCCTCGTGCTGGTGCAGGCCGAGGTCGCCGACCGGCTCGCCGCCGCCCCCGGATCGGCGTCCTACGGGGTGCCCAGCGTCAAGGCGGCCTGGTACGCCGACGTCCGGCGCGCCGGCAACGTCCCGCGGCCGGTGTTCTGGCCGGTGCCCAACGTCGACTCCGGCCTGGTCGCGCTCACCCGGCGGCCCGCGCCCCCCGGTGACCGGGCGGCCACCTTCGCCGTCGTCGACGCCGCCTTCGCCACCCGACGCAAGGGGCTGCGGGCCGCCCTGGCCCGGTGGGCCGGCAGCCCGGTCGCGGCCGAGGCGCGGCTGCGGGCCGCCGGCATCGACCCCACCACCCGCGGCGAGCAGCTGTCGGTCACCGACTTCGCCCGGCTGGCCGCCACGCCCCGGGTGGACGGTGACCCGCCGGCGGGCGCCGCCCCGGTGGCAGGCTGAGCGGATGAGCAACGCGACGGCCGGTGGTCCCGGGCGGATCGCCGGCAACGGCGCGGTGGTGGCGCGCGCGCCGGCCAAGGTGAACGTCCACCTCGGGGTCGGACCGCTGCGCCCCGACGGCTTCCACGAGCTGCAGACCGTCTTCCTGGCCGTCTCGCTGTTCGACACCGTCACCGTGCGCCGGTCCGCGGGGCTGTCGCTGGAGGTGCACGGTGAGGGCGCGGCCGACGGTGCCGTCCCCACCGACGCCCGCAACCTCGTCTGGCAGGCCGCCGAGCTGCTCGCCCGGCACGCCGGCGTGGCCGCCGACGCCCACCTGGTGGTCGACAAGTCGATCCCGGCCGCCGCCGGGCTGGCCGGGGGGAGCGCCGACGCGGCGGCCAGCCTCGTCGCCCTCGACGCGCTGTGGGGCACCCGGGCCACCCGCGGCGACCTGGCCGCGCTCGCCGCCCAGCTGGGCAGCGACGTCCCGTTCAGCCTGCTCGGCGGGGTCGCGCTCGGCACCGGGCGCGGCGAGCAGCTCTCGCCCGTGCTGGCCCGGCGGCGCTGGGACTGGGTGCTGGGCATCGCGGGGGAGGGGCTGTCCACCCCGACCGTCTACGGCGAGCTGGACTCCCTCCGCGCCGCCGGTGAGCTGCCCGACGGCGTCGCGGCCGCCTCCACCGAGCCGGTGCTGGCCGCGCTGCGCAGCGGGCCGGTCGGCGCCCTGGCCGCGGCGCTGAGCAACGACCTGCAGGCGCCGGCCGTCCGGCTGCGCCCGGAGCTGCGCGAGGCCCTGCGGGCGGCCACCGAGGCCGGCGCCGCGGCGGCGCTGGTCAGCGGCTCGGGACCGACCGTGGCGGCCCTCGCCGAGGACGAGGAGGGCGCAGCCCGGCTGGCCGGCGAGCTGGCCGGCGGCGGGGCCTTCCGCGCGGTGCGGGCGGTGCACGGCCCCGTCCACGGCGCCCGTCTCGTGGGCTGAGGGCCGTCGCCCGGACGGTGCTGCATGCCCCCGGGGTCGCACGGCCTTAGGCTCGTCGGTGCGCCGCCGGTCCAGGCCGGCGGTGATGGGGGATGGGGTAATCGGCAGCCCGCCGGCCTTTGGAGCCGTGCAGTCTCGGTTCGAGTCCGAGTCCCCCAGCAGTCCGCGGACGCGCGTGGACGGCGCCGGGTGCACCCTCGCCCGGAACCGCCGGACGCCGTCCCCCCGCCCGTCCCGAGGAGCCAGGTGAGCCAGCAGGAGCGCACGACGACAGGGCAGGTGGGCGCGGTCGTCGTGCTCGCCGCCGGCCAGGGCACCCGGATGCGCTCGCGCACCCCCAAGGTGCTGCACCGGCTCGGGGGCCGGTCCATGCTCGGGCACGTGCTCGCCGCCGCCGAGCCGCTGGGCGCGGAGCGCACGGTCGTCGTCGTCGGCTCCGGCCGGGAGGCGGTCGAGGCGCACCTGGCGGAGATCGCGCCCGCCGCCGTCCCCGCGCTGCAGGAGCAGCAGCTGGGCAGCGGGCACGCCGCCGCGGTCGCGCTCGACGCGCTCCCGGGGCTCTCCGGCGCCGTGCTCATCGTCAACGGCGACGCGCCGCTGCTGCGCGCCTCGACCCTCGCCGAGCTCGTCCGCGCCCACGCCGACGCCGGCAACCTGCTCACCGTGCTCACCGCCCGGGTACCCGACCCCACCGGCCTGGGCCGGATCGTCCGGGACGAGGCAGGCGCGGTCACCGCGATCGTCGAGGAGCGGGACGCCGACGCCGCCCAGCGCGCCATCACCGAGGTCAACGCCGGCGTCTACGTCGGCGATGCCCACGCCGTCCGGGAGGCGCTGCGCCGGGTCGGGGCCGCCAACGACCAGGGCGAGCAGTACCTCACCGACGTCCTGGGCCTGCTCGTCGCCGACGGCGAGCGCGTGGGCGGGCACGCCGCCGCCGACGCCGCCGACACCCTGGGCTGCAACGACCAGCGCGAGCTCGCCGCGCGCCGCCGCACCCTCAACGACCGGGTCCTCGACGACCTCATGCGGGCCGGCGTCGTCGTGGTCGACCCGCAGACCACCTGGGTCGACGTGACCGCCCGGGTCGCCGCCGAGGCCGTGCTGCACCCCGGCACCCAGCTGCTCGGCAGCACCACCGTCGCCGAGGGCGCCGAGGTCGGCCCCGACACCACGCTGGTCGACACCGAGGTCGGCGCGGGCGCCACCGTGCTGCGGTCGCAGTGCCAGCAGGCCGTCGTCGGGCCGGAGGCCACCGTGGGCCCGTTCAGCTTCCTGCGCCCCGGCACCCGGCTGGCCCGCGCCGCCAAGGTCGGCGCCTTCGTCGAGACCAAGAACGTCGAGGTCGGCGAGGGGTCGAAGGTCCCGCACCTGTCCTACGTCGGCGACGCCACGATCGGCGTGGGCAGCAACATCGGCGCCGCCACCGTCTTCGTCAACTACGACGGCGTCGCCAAGCACGCCACCACCGTCGGCGACCACGTCCGGATCGGCTCCGACACCATGCTCGTGGCGCCGGTCACCATCGGCGACGGCGCCTACACCGCCGCCGGGTCGGTCATCACCTCCGACGTCCCCCCGGGCGCCATGGGCGTCGCCCGGGGCAAGCAGCGCAATGTGGGAGGCTGGGTGGGACGACGGCGTCCGGGGAGCCCCTCAGCGCAGGCCGCAGCAGCGGCTGCTGGTGCGGCATCCGCCCCCGCGACCGACACTCCACCCGAGTCCTCCGTCCCCCTCGCGGGCCGGACCACGGACGACGACAAGCAGGGGCAGCCATGAGCGTGATCCGGCAGACGACCAACAAGAGCCTCATGCTCTTCTCCGGGCGGGCGTTCCCCGAGCTCACCACGGAGATCGCCGGGCACCTGGGGGTGACCCCCACCCCGACCGCCTCCTACGAGTTCGCCAACGGCGAGCTGTTCGTCCGGTTCGAGGAGTCCGTGCGCGGCTGCGACGCCTTCGTCGTGCAGAGCCACACCGCGCCGATCAACACCTGGCTCATGGAGCAGCTGATCATGGTCGACGCGCTCAAGCGCGCCTCGGCCAAGCGCATCACCGTGGTCGCCCCGTTCTTCCCCTACGCCCGGCAGGACAAGAAGCACCGCGGCCGCGAGCCCATCTCCGCCCGGCTGGTCGCCGACATGTTCAAGACCGCCGGCGCCGACCGGCTGATGGCCGTCGACCTGCACACCGCCCAGATCCAGGGCTTCTTCGACGGCCCCGTCGACCACCTCTTCGCCATGGACCTGCTGGTCGAGGAGGTCAAGCAGAAGTGGGGCGACCGCGACCTCACCGTCGTCTCGCCCGACTCCGGCCGGGTGCGCGTCTCCGAGCGGTGGAGCGACAAGCTCGGCGGCACCCCGCTGGCCTTCATCCACAAGACCCGTGACATGACCCGGCCCAACGAGGTCGTGGCCAACCGCGTCGTCGGTGAGGTCGAGGGCCGGGTCTGCATCCTGGTCGACGACATGATCGACACCGGCGGCACCATCACCAAGGCCGCCGAGACCCTGTTCGACTCCGGCGCCGCCGACGTGATCATCGCCGCCACCCACGGCGTGCTCTCCGGCCCGGCGGTCGACCGGCTCAAGAACAGTCGGGTCAGCGAGGTCATCGTCACCAACACGCTGCCCATCGAGCCCGAGCGCCGCTTCGACAAGCTGACCGTGCTGTCCATCGCGCCGCTGCTGGCCAGCGCCATCACCCAGGTCTTCGAGGACGGCTCGGTGACGAGCCTGTTCGGTGGGGCGAGTTAGCTCGCGACCTCCGGGCCGCACCACGGCCACGAGCCGTGCTGAGCTCATCGTGCTCCTCCGGACCACACCGCGGCCACGAGTCGTACCCGGCTGGAGCTGAGCCGTCCGTGCTGCGGCGTCAGGGACCCTCCGGGCCCCGTGACGCCGCAGCCGGACCAGCTGCGGTCCCGGTCGGGAGCCTGCGGCCCCGCGACCGGTCGCGCAGGCGCACCTGCGGCGCGACGGTCCGGGACCCTCCGCTGGTGGGGCTCGTCCGTCCCCGGCTCCTCGATCCGCTGGGTGCGTCGGCGTCCGTCCGTCCCGCTGTGTAACCTGACTCCTGTTGCCCGGCGAGGGAGTGGCTCCGGCCTGCTCCGTGATCGACGTGCGTGTGGCCTCCAGGGGGTCGTGCCGCGCTCGTGCGCTGAGCACACAGACCCGATCCACTGTTGAGGAGCACATCCCGTGGCTGACTTCCGCCTCGCCGCCCAGACCCGCACCGAGTTCGGCAAGGGCAGCGCCCGCCGTGACCGGCGTGCGGGCCGCGTCCCCGCCGTCCTGTACGGGCACGGGCAGGACGTCGTCCACCTGACGCTGCCCGCCCGCGAGTTCGCCGCGGCGCTGCGCAACGGCGGCACCAACGTGCTGCTGACCATCGAGCTCGAGGGCACCACGCAGCTCGCGCTGACCAAGGCCGTGCAGCGCGACCCGATCAGCCGCCAGCACAAGCACGTCGACCTGCTGCTGGTCCGTCGCGGCGAGAAGACCACCGTCGACGTCCCGGTCGTCATCGTCGGCGACGCCGCGCCGGACACGATCAGCAACCACCAGCTGAACACCGTCTCCCTCGAGGCCGACGCCACCGACCTGCCGGAGTCGATCGAGGTCGACATCACCGGCCGCACCGCCGGCAACGGCATCACCGCCGGCGACCTGCCGCTGCCCGCCGGCGCGACGCTGATCACCGACCCGGAGGCCCTGGTCATCGGGTTCCTCGGTGCGCCGACCGCCGCGCAGCTGGAGGAGGAGCTCGCCGAGGCCGAGGCCGAGGCCGGCATCGAGCGCGACGAGTCCGACGCCGATGGCGACGTCGTCCCGGAGCCGTCCGACCAGGGCAGTGGCGAGTCGATGGACGCCGCCTCGAACTCCGCCGACAACTGAGCGACACGCACCTCGGAGCACTGAGCTGAGCGAGAGCACGACCCGCGGGGGCGCCGGCACTGCCGGCGCCCCCGCGGCGTCACCTGCCCCGGCCCCTCCGCCGTCCGAGGGCCCGTTCCTCGTCGTCGGACTGGGCAACCCCGGTCCCGAGTACGCCGGCAACCGGCACAACGTCGGTGCCATGGTGGTCACCGAGCTCGCCCGGCGGGCCGGCGTGAAGCTCTCGGCCGGCAAGGGCCCCCGCTCCCGGGCGCTGTCGGGGGAGGGCCGCCTCGCGGGCCGCCGCGTCGTCCTCGCCGTGCCGCTGACCTACATGAACGAGTCCGGTGGGCCGGTGCGCGGGCTGCTGGACTACCACCACCTGCCGGCCACCGACCTGGTCGTCGTCCACGACGAGCTCGACATCGCCTTCGAGGCCGTGCGGCTCAAGCGCGGCGGGGGAGAGGGCGGCCACAACGGACTGCGCTCGATCTCCCGCTCGACCGGCACCAAGGACTACCTGCGCGTGCGGGTCGGCATCGGCCGCCCGCCCGGCCGGCAGGACCCCGCCGACTTCGTGCTGCGGGACTTCTCCGCGACCGAGCGCAAGACCCTGGACCTGCTGATCGGCGAGGCCGCCGACGCCACCGAGCTGCTCCTCGAGCGCGGGCTCGAGGCCGCCCAGAACAGCGTGCACCCGCGCAGCTGACCCTCCCGGGTCACCCGGCGCGCACGGACGGGTGGACGGCCCGCCCCAGCGGGTGAACCGGCCCGGCGTCGGTTGCCCCCGTTCGTCACCTCCTGTGATCGTCACTCTGCGTCGCCAGGGAGATCGACCGTTGCCCCGATCGGGTCACCGGCCCGGTCGCCCCGTCGACGCGGATGACCGAGCGTGACGACTGGGATCCCGGGGGGAACCGTGCTGCTGGAACGTGCCGAGCCGACGAGCGCCCTGCTGCACCCGGCCCCCGGCCTGCCCGGCGCCGCCGCCGGGGCCGCGCCGCCGGTCTCCACCGGGAACAGGGTCGACGGCCCGCGCCGCTGGGCGCGCCGGCACCGCCGCCGGCTGGTCGCCGTCGAGACGGCGCTCGCCGCTGCCATCGCCGCGGTCGTGCTGCTCGCCCGGGAGGACGACGTGCAGCTCGGCGACGTGCTGCTGTGGGCCGGCCTCTCGCTGGTCGTCGCCTGGCCCGCCCTGCTCGCCGTCACCGGCGCCTACGAGGAGCGGTCCTTCGGCATCGGGTCCGACGAGTTCCGCCGGGTCTCCCGCGCGGGGCTCCTGCTGCTCGCCGGCCTCGGCTTCGTCAGCTACGCCGCCCAGCTCGACCTCAGCCGGGCGCTCGTGGTCGGCGCCGTCCCCGCCCTGGCGCTGCTCACCCTCGTCGAGCGCTATGCCGCGCGCCAGGCGCTGAACCGGCAGCGCAAGCAGGGCCGGGGCGTCAAGCGCGTCGTGGTCGTCGGCCGCGGCGGCGCCGTGCTGCAGCTGGTCGACCGCCTCCAGCGGACCCAGCACGCCGGCCTCCAGGTGGTCGCCGCCTGTGTCACCCCGGACGACCGGTCCCGCGTGGCCCGCGCGGCGGGCCTGCCCGTCGCCGGCCTCGACGACGTCCTGGAGATCGCCCGGCGCGTGCAGGCGGACACCATCGCCGTCACCTCGGCCAGCGAGACCGCCGCCCAGTACCTGCGCACGCTGTCCTGGCAGCTGGAGGGCACCGGCCTGGAGCTGCTGGTGGCCCCCGGCCTGGTGGAGGTGGCCGGCCCCCGGCTGCACATCCGCCCCTTCGACGGGTTGCCCCTGCTGTCGGTCGAGCAGCCGCGCTTCACCGGCTGGCGCCGGGTGGTCAAGGGCGCGCTGGACCGGTCGGTCGCCCTGGCCGCGCTGCTGGCCCTCTCGCCGGTCCTCGCCGCCCTGGCGCTGGCCGTGCGGCTCACCAGCCCGGGCCCGGTGCTCTACCGGCAGGAGCGGGTCGGCCTGGGCGGCCGGCACTTCACGATGCTGAAGTTCCGGAGCATGGTCGACGGCGCCCACCAGCAGGTCGCCGGCCTGTCCGACGGCAACGACGCCGACGGCCTGCTGTTCAAGATCCGGCACGACCCGCGGGTGACCCCGCTGGGCCGGCACCTGCGCCGGTTCTCCCTCGACGAGCTGCCCCAGCTGGTCAACGTCCTGCGCGGCACCATGTCGCTGGTCGGGCCGCGGCCGCCGCTGCCGGCCGAGGTCGCCCGCTACGACAGCGAGGTGAGCCGCCGGCTGCTGGTCACGCCGGGCCTCACCGGGCTGTGGCAGATCTCCGGCCGCAGCGACCTGCCGTGGGAGGAGGCCGTCCGGCTCGACCTGCGGTACGTGGAGAACTGGTCGCTCGCCCTGGACCTGCAGATCCTGTGGAAGACCGCCCGCGCCGTGGTGCGCGCCTCCGGCGCCTACTGACGCAACGCCTCCGGCGCTGCTGACGGAGCGCCTCCGGCGCCTGCGGAGTTCCGCGGTCCGCACCCACCGACCTGCGCACGAGGGAGCCACCCGGTCCACGACCGGGTGGCTTCCTCCCTCTGGGTGACCGAACGAGCACGAACGGCACCATCTCGGGGAAGCGGGGCGATGGTTCTCCGTGGGGCCTGCCAGCACGGCAGGGTCCGCCACCGCGCCCGACGGCCGGTGACCGGACGCCCCTCCCACGGGGCCCTGCGGGACGCGGAGAAACGGAGCCAGGGGCCATGCCACACAGGAGGTCGGGAGCGCTTCGCATCGCCCTCGTCGGGACGCGCGGCGTCCCGGCCCGGTACGGCGGCTTCGAGACCGCGGTCGAGGAGGTCGGCCGCCGGCTGGCCGACGCCGGCCACGAGGTCGTCGTCTACTGCCGCACCACCGCCGACGCCCCGCGGCCCGCCGAGCACCTGGGCATGCGCCTGGTTCACCTGCCCGCCCTGCGCCGCCGGTCACTGGAGACGCTGAGCCACACCGGGCTGTCCGTCCTCCACCTGCTCACCCACCGGGTCGACGCGGCGATCGTCTTCAACGCCGCGAACGCGCCCTGGCTGCCGCTGGTGCGCGCCGCCCGCATCCCCGTTGCGACCCACGTCGACGGACTGGAGTGGAAGCGCGCCAAGTGGGGTGGGATCGGCCAGCGGTACTACCGGATCGTCGAGGCCCTGTCGGTCCGCTGGTCCGATGCCCTCATCGCCGACGCCCGCGGCATCGCCGACTACTACAGCGACGAGTTCGCGGCGCCCACCGAGCTCATCGCCTACGGCGCGCCGAAGATCGACGCCGCCGGCAGCGACAAGCTGGCCGAGGCTGGTCTGACCGAGCGCGGTTACCACCTGGTGGTCGCCCGGTTCGAGCCCGAGAACCACGTCGACGTCATCGTCGAGGGCTACCGCCGCAGCGACGCGCAGCTCCCGCTGGTCGTGGTCGGCTCGGCCCCCTACGCCGACGACTACACCCGCCGGGTGCACTCGCTGGCCGACGACCGGGTGCAGTTCCTCGGCGGCGTCTGGGACCAGGAGCTGCTCGACCAGCTCTACGCCCACTGCGCGACCTACCTGCACGGCCACTCCGTGGGCGGTACCAACCCCTCGCTGCTGCGCGCCATCGGTGCCGGCGCGGCCACCATCGCCTACGACGTCTCCTTCAACCGCGAGGTGCTGGAGACCAGCGGCCGCTACTTCTCCACGACCGAGGACGTCGCGGCGGCGGTCACCGCTGCCGAGGCCGACCCGGCCCGCACCCGCAGGGACGGCAAGCGCGCCCGGCTGCTGGCGGCCCGCTACGACTGGGACCACGTGGCCGAGGGCTACGCCCAGCTGTGCCGCCGGCTGGCCGCCCGTGACTTCCCGCGCTTGCGCCCCAGCGGCCGTCGGCTGCGGCTCGGACCGGCGGCGACCACCGTCCCGGTGCCCGCGCCCCTGGCCGCCGTGCCGGCCGCCCGGCGTCCGGTCGAGGACGCCAGGTCCTGCCCGGCGGTCGCACCGGCCGTCCCGGCCGAGGTCCCCACCGCGCGGGCGGCCGAGGCGTGAGCGCCATGCTGGACACGTCCCGCCCCGGTGCCCCAGGGGTCGGCGAGGAGACCTTCCGGACGACGGTGCGGCGGCTGGAGTCCGCGCAGAAGGGCGCCACCGGCGCCCCGGCGTACTCGCGCTTCGTCAACCGCCGGCTCGGCCGCCTGCTGGCCGCGGCCGCCTTCCACGCCGGGCTGACCCCCAACGCGGTGACCGGCCTCAGCGCCGCGTGCACCGGCGCGGGCATCGTCGCCCTGGCGCTGGTGCCCCCGTCGCTGTCCGCAGGCCTGCTGGTGGCCGGCCTGCTGGTGCTGGGCTACGCCCTGGACTCCGCCGACGGCCAGCTGGCCCGGCTGCGCGGCGGCGGCTCACCGGCCGGTGAGTGGCTGGACCACATGGTCGACTCGCTCAAGATCGCCAGCCTGCACCTCGCGCTGCTCGTCGGGCTGTACCGGTTCGAGCCGGTGGAGCGCGGACCGTGGCTGCTGGTCCCGCTCGGCTTCTCCGTGGTGTCGGTGGTGCTGTTCTTCGGCACCCTGCTCAACGAGTCGCTGCGCGCCCAGCACGGCGTCCCGACCCGGGCGGCGCGCACCGCGGGCCGGCCCAGCGTCCTCCGGTCGCTGGTGGTCGCGCCCACCGACTACGGCGTGCTCTGCCTGGCCTTCGCGCTGCTCGGGGCCCCCGTCGTCTTCCTGACGGTCTACGGCGCGCTCGCGGTCGCCACCGCCGGCTACCTGGGCCTGGCCGTCGTCAAGTGGTACGCAGAGATGGAAGGGATGCCGGCATGAGCACGTCCACGACGAACCCCCCGACGCTGGAGGTGCCGGCCGGGTCGCGACGACGTCGCCGGCTCGCCGCCGTGTCCCTGGCGCTCCTCGCGCTCGTGGCACTGGTGGTCTGGCTGGTCACCCGGGACGCCGAGGGCAGCCCCTCGGCGTCCGACGGGACCGTCCCGGCGTCGGAGACCCCAGCTGCGCAGACCCCGGCTGCACAGACACCGGCTGCACAGACACCAGCTGCGCAGACACCGGCTGCCGATGCCCCGGCTGCCGGGACCGCGGCTGAGGGGACCCCTGCAGCGGGCAGCCCCGCCGCCGGCGGCGAGTCCCAGCCGGCGCCGGCGGCCACCGCGGCGTCCCTCGGTCCCGACGGGCTGCCGGTGGCGCTGCCCCCGGTGGCCCTGGACCAGGAGGCGGGCACCGGGGACGGCGTGACCGTGCGCCTGGACCGGATCGAGGCCGTCCAGGGCACCGGCACCGGCCCGGGCAACATCGGCGGACCGGCGCTGCGGCTGACCGTGGCGCTGACCAACGGGAGCAGCGCGCCGCTCTCGCTCGACGGCGTGCAGGTGACGATGACGTCCGGGGCCGACCAGGCACCGGCCTCGCCGCTGAACGACCCGTCCGCGAACGAGCTGGACGGCGTCCTGGCGCCGGGCGGGTCGGTGACCGGCACCTACGTCTTCCGGGTCCCCCAGGACCAGCGGGACGTCGTCTCCGTGACGGTGGGCCACACCGCCGCCGCGCCCCTGCTCGTGTTCACCGGCCCCGCCGCCTGATCCACGCCACCTGCACCCGCCCGGAGGTCCCCGGGACGTCGTTCGCCGACGTCCCGGGGACCTCCTGTGTTCCGGGGACGCGGCCGCGCCATCACGCACAGCGATGGTCAGCAGGTAGTTGCGCCCCATGACTTGTGGTCAGGTAGCCATCACTAAACGTCACATAACCGGTCGAGCTGGGCTTTCTTCGGGTGAAGACCACCCGATCAGGGGGCTGGGTGAGTCTGGCTCCGGGACGTTGGTGACGCTTAGTGTTCAGGAGCCCGGACCAGGGCCTTCACCTGAACGCGAGCGGGGACACGGCATGAGCGCACGACGAGGAACGGTCAGGACGGTGGTGGCGACCTCGTTGGGTCTCCTGCTGTCCGCAGGGGTCCTGGGGGGTCTGACGCCGGGCGGTGTGGCCCTGGCCGACACCGCGCCGCTGCAGTCCACGAACGCGACGACCCCCGTCACCGTCTCCGCCGACCCGCTTCCCACCACCCAGATCGACGGTGTGGCCTGGTCGCAGGTGATCGTGGGCAACACCGTCTACGTCGCCGGCGAGTTCCAGTCCGCCCGCCCGGACGGGGCGCCGGCGGGCACAGGCGAGACCCCGCGGCACAACCTCCTGGCCTACGACGTCCGCACGGGTGTGCTGGACCCGACGTTCGCCCCCGACCTCAACGGGCAGGCGCTGGTCGTGACGGCCTCGCCCGACGGCTCGCGCATCTACGTCGGTGGCGACTTCACCTCGGCCAACGGCCAGCCGCGCTGGCGGGTGGCCGCCTTCAGCACGGCCACCGGCCAGCTGGTCCCGACCTTCAGCCCGGCCGCGGGTGGACAGGTCCGGGCGATCGTGGCCACCGACTCCGCGGTCTACCTGGGTGGCAACTTCACCTCCGTGGCCGGGGTGGCTCGCGACCGGCTGGCCGCCGTGTCGGCCGCCGACGGCGCCGTCCTCCCGTGGGCACCGAAGCCCGGCGTCGGCTCGACCGCCGGCAACCGCCTCCCGAACAACGACCCGGCGAACGCGCTGACGAGCAAGGACGTCATGGCGATGGTCCTCGCCGGCAACCAGGTCGTCGTCGCCGGCCGGTTCGACTCGCTGAACGGCGTGAAGGCCACCGGGGTCGGGGCGCTCGACCCGGTCAGTGGCGCCACCCGGCCGTTCGCGATCAACCAGCTGATCACCAACCAGGGCGTCAACTCGGCGATCTACAGCCTCACCACCGACGGCACCAACGTCTACGGCAGCGGGTACGACTACTACGGCCCGGGCAACGTCGAGGGAGCGTGGGCCGCTGAGGCCGCGACCGGCAAGCTGGTCTGGATGGCGGACTGCCACGGCGACACGTACTCCACCTACGTCACCGGTGGCGCGCTCTACGTCGCCGGACACCCGCACGACTGCAGCAACATCGGCGGTTACCCGGAGGTCACCCCGCGCGTCTCCCAGTACGGCGTGGCCTACAGCGTGGCCCCCGCCGGCACGGTCGGCAGCCAGACGTTGGCGAACCAGGCCTTCGTCGGCAAGCCGGCCCCGGCCCTGCAGAACTGGTTCCCCACCTTCCTGTCCGGCACGTACACCAAGCAGTACCAGGCCGGCTGGTCGGTCGCCGGCAACGGCCGGTACGTGGTCTACGGCGGCGAGTTCCCGGGCGTCAACAACCAGCAGCACGCCGGCCTGGTGCGGTTCGCCGTCCCTGCTGCGGCACCGAACAAGGTCGGCCCCGCGGCCACCGACGGGCTGACCCCCTCGGTCGCCTCCTTCGCGAGCGGCACCGCACGGATCAGCTGGTCGACGACCTCCGACCGGGACAACCAGTTCCTGACCTACTCGCTCTACCGCAGTGACCGCCCGGACACGCCGGTCTACCAGACCACGGCCTCCTCCCTGTACTGGCAGACGGCCCGGCTCGGCTTCCTCGACACCGGTCTCACGCCCGGCGCGAGCTACGGCTACCGGGTCTCGGCCACCGACCCGTTCGGCAACACGGTGACCCGCGGCAGCACCACGGTCACCGTGGCGAGCACCGGCTCGCTGGGCGGCACCTATGCCCAGACCGTCCGCGCCGACGGTGCCACGGACCAGTGGCGGCTCGGTGAGGCCTCCGGGGCGACCTCCTACGACTACGCCAGCGCCGGCCTGGACCTGCAGGCCGCCTCGGGTGTGACCCGGGGCGCCGCCGGTGCGCTCGCAGGTGACACCGACCGGGCCTCGTCCTTCGACGGCACCTCGAACGGCTATGCCAGCACGCGGGCCCCGCTGGCCGGCCCGAACACCTTCACCCTCGAGGCGCTGGTCAAGACCACGAGCAGTCGGGGTGGGAAGATCATCGGCTTCGGTGACAAGGCGACCGGGACCAGCAGCAACTACGACCGCCACGTGTACCTGGACAACTCCGGGTACGTCTACTTCGGTGTCAACCAGTCGGCGCTGCGCACGCTGAAGAGCCCCGCGCGGATCAACGACGGACGGTGGCACCAGGTCGTCGCCACCCTGTCCCCGTCCGGGATGGTCCTCTTCGTCGACGGCAAGCAGGTGGCCTCGCGCACCGACACCACGTCGGGCCAGCCCTACAAGGGCTACTGGCGGGTCGGCGGTGACACGACCGCCGGCTGGTCGGGCGCCGGCACCAGTGGCCAGCTCAACGGGCAGATCGACGAGGTCGCGGTCTACCCGACCGCGCTGACCGCCGCGCAGGTGGCCAACCACCACGCTGCGGCGACCACCGGCAAGGGGGCCAACCTCGTGCCGACGGCGGCGTTCACCTCCTCGGCGTCCCAGCTCACCGTCTCCGTGGACGGCAGCACGTCCGCCGACACCGACGGCAAGGTCGCGACGTACGCCTGGGACTTCGGTGACGGTGCGACCGGCACGGGGGCGACGGCGTCGCACACCTACACGGCGGGGGGCACCTTCACCGTGACGCTGACGGTGACCGACGACCGCGGTGCCACCGGCACGGCGACCCGCCAGGTCACGGTCACCGCGCCGCCGCCGAACGCCGCCCCGACGGCCTCGTTCAGCGCCCGGGCCGATCGGCTGGTGGCCTCCTTCGACGCCGCCGCTTCCGGCGACACCGACGGCAAGGTCGCGACGTACGCCTGGGACTTCGGTGACGGTGCGACCGGCACGGGGGCGACGGCGTCGCACACCTACACGGCGGGGGGCACCTTCACCGTGACGCTGACGGTGACCGACGACCGCGGTGCCACCGG
>NZ_JBISCA010000004.1:592427-631582 GCF_046635825.1 Modestobacter sp. SSW1-42
GCCGAGACCGGTGGGGCGTGGACGGTCAGCGGAGGGGCGTCGAACGCGACGGTCTCCGGTGGGGCCGGGCACCTGTCGACGCCGGTGAAGGGCTCGTCGGTGGCGGCCTACCTCAACAAGGTGTCCTCGGTGGACACCGCGGTGCAGTTCTCGGTGGGCCTGGACGCGCCCACCACCGGTGGTGGGCTGTACGTGTACTCCGCGGCCCGGCACGTGGGCTCCTCGGACTACCGGCTGGGTGTCCGGTTCCCGGCCACCGGTGCGGTGACCCTGCAGCTGTCGCGGATGGTGGACGGGGTGGAGACCACGCTGAAGTCGGTGACCCTCAGCGGGGTCACCTACAGCCCCGGTCAGGTGCTGGTCGTGCGCTTCGACGTGGCCGGCAACGGCACGACGACGCTGTCGGGCAAGGCGTGGGTGAAGGGCAGCACCGAGCCCGCGGCCTGGCAGCTGACCGCCACCGACACCACCGCGGCACTGCAGTCCGCCGGTGGGGTGGGCCTGTCGACCTACCTGTCGGGCAGCGCCACCGTGGCCCCGGTCGTCCTGCACCTGGACGACTTCTGGGCCGGTGCCGCCGGCACCGCACCGCAGGCCACCCCCATGGGGTGACCGATCGCACGAGCATGGCCCGGGGCGCTCCGTCCCGGGCCATGCTCGTCTCCGCAGGACCCGTTCGTGCAGGCCATCAGGTCCTCGCGGACGAGGCGGTCCCACCAGGGACCCCCGCAGGAGCGTTCGAGGGGACAGCGACCGATGCCCGGCAAGCCCGACGACGGCGTGCTCACCAGACCCTGGGCCGGGGTGCTGCGCGGCGGCGGAGCGCGCCTGCTCGTGCTCCCCGTGTCCGCGGTGCTCGGCATCGTCGTCACCCGGCTGCTGATCGACGACTACGGGCCGGCTGCCTATGCCCAGTACGGCCTGCTGGTCGGACTCGGGGCGCTGCTGCCCTTCGCCGACCTGGGGATGGCCGCCGCGGTCATGAACGCCGTGTCCTCCTCGGCCCACCCCGCCTCCGACGACGCCGTCCGGCGCACCCTCGTCACGGCGCTGCGCGTCCTGGTGGCCTCGGCCCTGGTGCTGGCGCTGCTCACCGTGGCGGTGTCGGTCCTGGGACTGTGGCCGGCTCTGCTCGGCGACGGGCTGCTCCCCGGTCCGGGGCCGGCCGTCGTAGCGGGTTGCCTGCTGCTCATCGCCCTCGGCATCCCCGTCGGCATCGGCCAGCGGGTCCTCGTGGGCCTCGGCCGCAACCACGTGGCGATCGCCGTGCAGGGTCTGCTGACCCCGGTGGTGCTGCTCGTGCTGCTCGCGCTGGTGTGGACCGGGCTCCCGGCCGGCGGCGTCTTCCCCGTGGTCCCGTACGCGGTGACCCTCGTCCTCGCTCTGATCTGCACCTGGCTCGCCGCCCGGTCGACCGCCCCGGTGTTCGGCCAGGCGCTGCGTGCCGCCCCCCGGCTGCGCACGGAGCGCGGCGGACCGGTCCTCGGCGTGGCCTGGCCGATGCTCGTGGTGATGGTCGCCGTCCCGCTGGCGATGCAGAGCGACCGGCTGCTGCTCAGCCACCTGCGGGGCGACGCCGACCTGGCCCAGTACAACCTGGCGGCGCAGATGTTCGTCCCCGTCTGGTCCGTGGTCAACGCCGCCGGGCTGGCCCTCTGGCCGGTCTTCGCCCGGGCCCGCGCTGACCGGTCGTCCGCATCGCCGTTCCCGATGGCCGCGGCGTTCGCCGGGGCCGGTGTCGTGCTCGCCGGCGGGGTGGCCCTGCTGTCGCCCTGGCTGGCCGAGGTCGCCTCCGGCGGGAGGATCTCACTGGACGCGCCCCTGGTGGTCGCCTTCGCGGCGCTCATGGTGGTGCAGGCGGCCAAGTACCCCCTGGGCATGTACCTCACCGACGCCGCCGGGCTGCGCTTCCAGGCCGGCATGGTCGTCCTGATGGCCGCGGCCAACCTCGGTCTGTCCTGGGTCCTCACCGAGCGCTGGGGAGCGCCCGGCCCGGTGGTCGGCTCGCTGCTGTCGGTGGTGGTGTTCGAGTTGACCGCCAACGCCTGGTACGTGCGCCGGCGACTCCGGGACGCCGGTCCCGCCGTCACCGCCACGCCGGAGCTCGCCGTGTCGGGAGCCGGACGATGAGCGCCGCGGCCACCGTCTCCGCAGCCGTCGGCACCACGGCACGGGCGCCCAGGATGGGCGTGGTCGTCGTCAACTTCGAGGCGTCGTCGCTGCTCCGGGCCAACGTCGCCGACCGGGGCCTGGGCGGCCCGGACGACCTGGTCGTCATCGTGGACAACTCCCCGTCCGCGGACGAGCAGGAGGTGGTCCGTCTCCTCTGCGCCGAGCACGGCTGGCTGCTGGTGCCGCGACCGGACAACCCCGGGTTCGGAGCAGGCGTCAACGAGGGCATCGCGGCCGCCCGCTCGGCAGGCTGCGTCACCTTCCTGTGCCTCAACCCCGACGCGGTGATCTCCCAGGAGGTCCTCGACGCGTTGCGGGAGCACAGCCTGCGGGACCCGCTGGCCCTGATCGCCCCGCGCATCGTCGACTCCGCCGGTGCGCTGGTCTTCCGCGGGTCCCGGCTGGACCTGCGCGACGGGCGCATCCGCAGCCACCGGGACGACGACCCCGCCGTCCCCCCGGCCGGCTGGACCGACTGGCTGACCGGCGCCTGCCTGGTGGTCCACTCGGCGCTGGTCGACCGGCTCGGCGGTTTCGCCGACGACTACTTCCTCTACTGGGAGGACGTCGACCTCAGCCACCGCGCCCAGCTCGCCGGTGGGCACCTCGTGCTGCGCGCCGACCTGACCGTCCGCCACGACGAGGGCGGGACGCAGGGAGCTCAGCGCGGGCGGGCGAAGTCGGCCACCTACTACCGCTACAACTGCCGCAACCGGCTGCTGTTCGCGGCGCGCAACCTCCCTCGGCGGGACGTGCTCCGGTGGCTGGTCCGCACGCCGGCGGTCAGCCGCGAGATCCTGCTCCGGGGCGGACGCCGCCAGTTGCTGCACTCCACCCGGCCGTTGCGGGCCACCGTGCGGGGCAGCGCCGAGGGGGTGGGGCTGGCGCTCGCCGCCCTCGTCCGCCGGCGACCCGCCGCGCCGGCGGCCGACCACCGGCCGGCTGTGCTCGTGGTGCACCCGGGAGCCGAGCTGTACGGGTCGGACCGGGTCGTGCTGGAGTCGGTGACCGCCCTGGTCGCGGCCGGCCACCCGGTGACCGTGGCGCTCCCCGGGGACGGACCGCTGGTCGCCATGCTCCGGGGGCGGGGTGCGCGGGTCGTGACCTGCCGGATGCCGGTGCTGCGCAAGTCGGCGCTGCGTCCGGTCGGCGCCCTCCGGCTGGTGGCCGACGCGGTCGCCGGGTTGCCGGCCGCCGTCCGGCTGGTCCACGACAGCGACGTCGTCCTCGTCAACACGATCACCATCCCCTCCTGGGTGGTGCTGGCCAGGCTGCTGCGGCGCCCGGCGCTCTGCCACGTGCACGAGGCGGAGTCCTCGGCCCCCCGGCTGCTGCGCCAGGCGATGTCTTCCGCGCCCCGGCTGGCCGACCGCGTGCTGGTCAACAGCGGCTTCAGCCTGGCCGTGCTCGCCGACGTCGCGCCCCGGGTGCAGCGTCGGGCCGTCGTCGTCCTCAACGGTGTGCCCGGACCCGCAGAGGTGAGCCCCGCTCGGACGGATCTCACCGGACCGGTCCGGCTCCTCTTCGTGGGGCGGCTGTCTCCGCGCAAGGGACCCCAGGTCGCCGTCGCCGCGCTGGCCGAGCTGCTCGAGCGCGGCGTGGACGCGCGCCTCGGGCTCCTCGGCTCGGTGTTCGAGGGCTACGAGTGGTTCGAGGCGGAACTGCAGGACACGGTGCGCCGCCTCGGGCTGACCGACCGGGTGAACCTCCTGGGGTTCCGGCCCGACATCTGGTCCGAGCTGGCCGATGCCGACGTGGTCCTGGTCCCCTCCGTGGTCGACGAGCCCTTCGGCAACACCGCCGTGGAGGCCGTGCTGGCCGCCCGTCCGGTCGTGGTCAGCGCTACCAGCGGGCTGCGCGAGGCGGTCGCCGGCTACGAGTCCGCCCAGGCCGTGGCACCCGGCGACCCGGCGGTCTGGGCCGATGCCGTGAGCCGGGTGATGGCCGCCTGGCCGGAGCACCGGGCCGCAGCGCTGCGCGACTCCGCGGAGGCCCACCGCCGGCACGCTCCGGAGACCTACCAGGCGCGTGTGGCAGCAGAGACAGCAGCCGTGGCCGGTCGCCGGTCGCGGCCGGGGAGTCCCCAGGACGAGGAGCTGGACC
Organism: Modestobacter sp. SSW1-42; assembly: GCF_046635825.1. Lineage (NCBI taxonomy): Bacteria > Bacillati > Actinomycetota > Actinomycetes > Geodermatophilales > Geodermatophilaceae > Modestobacter > Modestobacter sp. SSW1-42. The sequence continues at coordinate 596,703 of NZ_JBISCA010000004.1, forward strand.
GATGAGCACCACGACCGGCACCACCGACGTCGTCCGCGTGACGGTGGGTGTGCCCACCTTCCGCCGGCCCGACGACCTGCGCGCCCTCCTGCCGCTGCTCCTGGAGCAGGCGGCCGAGCTGGGGGTGCCCGGCGGCCGGTACGCCGTCGACGTGCTCGTGGTGGACAACGACCCGGCCGGCAGCGCCGCCGCGACGGTCGCCGAGTTCCCCGTGCCGCAGCTCCGCTACGCCGCAGAGCCGCGACCGGGCATCGCCGCGGTGCGCAACCGGGCGCTGGACGAGGCGGCGGGGTCGCAGCTGCTGGCCATGATCGACGACGACGAGCTGCCGCTGCCCGGGTGGCTGGACAACCTGGTCCGCACCTGGGAGGAGACGCGGCCCGCTGCGGTCTCCGGCCGCGTGCTGGCCGCGTTCCAGGAGGAACTGGACCCGTGGGTGGCCGCGGGGGAGTTCTTCCGCCGGCGCAGCCTGCCCACCGGTACGGAGGTCGGCACGGCCGCCGCGGGCAACCTCATGCTCGACGTCCAGCAGGTCCGGGAGCGCGGGCTGCGCTTCGAGACCGGCCTGGGCCTCAGCGGTGGCGAGGACACCCTGTTCAGCCGCGCGCTGGTGCGCACCGGTGGCCGGATCGTCTGGTGCGACGAGTCGGCCGCGGTCGACCAGGTGCCCGCCCAGCGGATGACCCGCCGCTGGGTGCTGACCCGCGCCTGGAGCCATGGCAACGCCTCCATGCTCACCGACCTCCGGCTGGCCGGTGGGCCCACGGCTCGCACCGCCCTCCGCGTCCGCGGCGCCGGCCGCGGCCTGCTCCGGCTCTGCGGCGGTGCACTCCGCTGGGCCTGGGGCACGGCCGGACGGTCTCACCGGCACCAGGCGCGCGGGCTGCGGACGTCGCTGCGCGGCGCCGGGATGCTGTGCGCGGTGCTCGGGATCGTCTACCTGGAGTACGCCCGACCGGGGGAGCGCAGGCTGCGGCTGGCCGGGGCGCGACTGCCGGCCGCGCCGACCGCCGGCGCACCGGGGACCACGGCGGTGACCGCGTGAGCGCACGGCCGCTGGGCACGCTGGCCCGCCGCACCACCCGCCCCCTGGCCCGCGGGCTGGCCGTCGCCGCGGGGTCGGTGGTGGGGTCGGTCGTCGCCGTCCGGACGTCGGCACCGCACGTCGTGCTGACCTTCGACGACGGCCCCGAGCCGGGGGGCACCGACCGGGTGCTCACCGCCCTGGCGGAGCGGGGGGCCACCGCGACCTTCTTCGTGCTGCTCGGCCGGGTCCGGCGCCACCCGCAGCTGCTGGCCGACGTGGTGGCCGCCGGGCACGAGATCGGACTGCACGGGGTCGACCACAGGGCCCTGACCGACCTGTCGTCCGCGGAGGTGACCCGCCGCACCGCCGACGGCCGGGCCGAGCTGGAGGACCGCACCGGCCGCCCGGTCCGCTGGTCCCGGCCGCCCTACGGCCGGCAGACCGTGCGGACCTGGCGGGCCGTCACCCGGGCCGGGCTCACCCCCGTGCTGTGGGGGCCGACGACGTGGGACTGGCGGGACATCAGCACCGAGGAGCGTCGCCGGGCGGCGCAGCGGGGGATCGGCCGCGGTGCCATCGTGCTGGCTCACGACGGGTTCGCCGGTCCGGCCGACGGGGTGGACGACGGGCCCGCGCCGATCCTGGACCGCGGCGAGCTGATCGGCGCCGTCCTGGACGACTACGCCGCGCAGGGGCTGGTGGCCCGCTCGCTGGGCGATGCTCTCGTCACCGGTGAGCTGGTGCGGACGGCCCGGTTCCGGCGCTGACGCCGGCCACCCGGGCCGTCCCGCAGGCCGTCGTGCAGGCCTCTGGCGCGGCCGGTCAGGCCGGTGTCCGCCGGAGGGCGTCCACCGCCCGCCGGTAGGCGGCCAGGTGCGCGAGCCCGGCCCCGTCCCACTCGCGGCGGTGCAGGTCCGGCCGGCCGGCCGGTGGCGTGGCACGCAGGGTCCGCAGCGCATCGAGCAGGCTGTCGGCGGTGAACGGACCGGGGTAGCGCAGCACCCAGCCGCCCCCGACCTCCTCGCCGAGGGCGCGGTTGACCGCGTTGTCGGGCACCAGCACCGGCCGGTCCAGCGACAGTGCGGTGAGCGTGCTGCCGGAGTTGTGCATCTCCCGGTACGGGAGCACGACGAGCTCCGCCGCCGACACCTCGGCGACCAGCTGCGGGTCGGCCACGAAGTCCAGGTCCAGCGAGATGCGCGGGTCGGCCGGGTCGACGGCGGCCCGCAGCTCGGCGGCGAGCTCCTCGCTCGTCGGTCGCCCGATCACACGCAGGCTCAGCGGCTGTCCGAGGTCACCGGTCGCGGCGAAGACCTCGAGCAGCCGGTCGACGTTCTTGTAGCGCCGGACCTGACCGAAGAACGTCAGCCGCCCGCTCACCACCTCGCTGCGCGGGTGCGCGGCGAACCAGTCGCGGTAGTGCCCGTGCACGATCGTCTCGACCGGCTCGTCGTCGACGGCGCCGGTCGATTCGTTGATCCGGATCCGCAGGGTCGTCCACCGGTCGGCGAGCCGGAGCAGGGCGGTCTCCCGGCGGCTGATCCCCTGGGGCAGTTCCAGGTTGTGCACCGTGCGCACGAGCGGCCGCCGGGTGAGCCGCAGCCGCACCAGCGCGACCAGGAACAGCAGCTGCCGGACCAGCGCCTTGAGGGGGCTCTGCCCGGACACCAGGATCTCGGGCCAGTGCGCGTGGAAGACGTCGAAGCGGCCGAGCAGGAACCGCCGCCAGGTGAAGGTGAGCAGCTCCACGCCCGGTGTCGCGGCGAGGCTCTGCCCCAGCATCACGATGTAGGGGTTGGTGGTCGGGCGGGGCGTCGGGAACGACTGCAGGACGACGAGTGGGCGGTCCACGCGCACCTCCTCCTCATCGGGTCTCCACCGGCCTGCCGGTGGCCGGCCGATCCTCCCACCGCGACCTCCCCGGCCCGGGCGGCTCGCGGGCGGCCCCACCCGACCGGGGGAGACCGTCCCCGTCGGGAGGTCACCGGCCCTCCGTGCGCCCTACAGTTCGCCCGCCGCACCCCGGTCGGGGCGCGCCCGGACCGCGCCCTTGCTGCCGGTCCGGGGTGACCGAGCGTGCTGGAGGGTGGGACGTGACCGACCTGATCGGCCTGGACCGCCGGCTGCTCGGCCTGCTCGCCCTCGCACTGGGGGTGCTGGCCGTCGTCGTGCTGCGGCGTTGGCCCCGGCTGGCCTTCGGCGTCTACCTCGCCGTGCTGGCCTTCGTGCCGGTGTGGGCGGGGACCACGGTCCGGGTGTTCCTGGAGCCGCAGGTGCTCGTCGGGCTGGTCGTGCTGGCCACCGTGCTGCCGGGGGCGGGCCGGTGGGCCGTGCGCCCGATCGCTGCCGACGTCCTGCTGGCCCTGTTCGTGCTGGCCTCCCTGGCGCCGCTGGCAGCCGGCCGGGCCACGCTGAGCAGCGTGTTCGTGGTGCTGGTCCAGTGGCTGGGCGCCTTCCTCGTGGGCCGGCTGCTGCCCGGGCGGGCGGGCTACGAGTGGTGCCTGCGGGCCGTCGCCCTCGTGTTCACGGTGGTGGCCGCGCTCGCCGTGGCGGAGTACCTGACCGGGTTCAACCCCTTCGTGCTGCTGCCCGGTGCCGCCGACCAGTACGCGGTCTGGGGTCCGATCCAGGAACGCGGCGGCGTGGCCCGGGCCGAGGGCGCCTTCGGCCACTCGATCGCACTGGGCGCCGCCCTGTCCATGGCCGTGCCCATGACGCTGGCGTCCTCCTTCCGGCTCGGCGTCCGGCTGGGCATGGTGCTCCTCATGGTCGCCGGGGTGGTGGTCACCTTCAGCCGGATCGGCCTGGTCTGCACCGTGCTGGGGATCGTCCTGTCGGTCCTGGTGCTCGCCGAAGTGCCCTCCCGGCTCCGCCTGCTGCTCGCGGGTTCGGTCGCCGTGGTCGGGGTCGCGGTGCTGCCGCTGGTCACCCGGGTCTTCACCGCTGCCGGCGACGAGGCGAGCAACAGCGCCGCCTACCGTGGTGACCTGCTCGACCTGGTCGGCGACATGCGCGCCCTGGGCCTGTCCTCCGTCTTCCACCGGTCGGTGACCGGCGACGTCTGGTTCGGGTCGTTCCGCTCCATCGACAGCGCCCTCCTCCTGCAGGGCCTCACCTACGGCTGGGTCTCCCTCGTCGCCGTGCTGCTCCTGCTGGCTCTGGCCACGGCCGCCGTCCTCACCCGGCGGGCGACGGCGCCGACCGTCGCGCTCGTGGCGCAGCTGCCCGCCTTGGCCACCGTCGCGCTGATCACCCAGTACTCCACGATGGTCTTCCTGGTCGGCGGACTCGCCGTCTGCGCCCACGCCGTGCGCCGCAGCGAGACCGCCGCGCCGCCCGCCGGGTCTGCTGCTCCGGCGGGGCTGGCGGTGCCTACCCCATGGGGGTGAACCCGGCTCCGACCTGCACTTCTGCCCGATAAGGTCCGGATCGGCACCCCATGGTCGGGGTGTCGGGGAGCATGACTAGGGGGACGAGCGTGGAGCTGCGCGACTACATCGAGGTGCTGCGGCGACGCTGGCGGTCGGTCCTGGCACCGGTCGTGCTGGCGACCCTGGCCGCGGCCACCCTCAGCGCGCTGGCGACGCCGGTCTACACGTCGACGGCGAGCCTGTTCTTCTCCCTGCAGAACGGCGACTCCGCCAACGAGCTGGCCCAGGGTGCCACCTTCACCCAGGCGCAGATGGCCTCCTACGCGACCCTCGCGGACACGCACACCGTGCTCGCCCCCGTCGTCACCGAGCTCGGGCTCCCCGGCGACGTGGGCGACCTCGCCCGGCAGGTCGAGGTCAGCGCGCCCAGCGACACCGTCGTCCTCGAGCTGTCGGTCACCGACCCCTCGCCCGTGCAGGCCGCCCGCATCGCCGGGGCCGTCGCCACCCAGCTGCAGGCCGCGGTGGCCGAGGTCGCACCCCGCAGCGCCGATGACAACGCCACCGTGCGCAGCACCGTGGTCGCGCCGGCGGAGGTGCCCACCTCTCCGTCCTCGCCCGACACCGCGCTCAACACCACCGCCGGGCTGCTGCTGGGCATCGTGCTCGGCGTGCTGCTGGCCCTGCTCCGCGAGGCGCTGGACACCCGGGTGCGCGGCACCCGGCAGCTGCGTGCGCTCACCGCGGCGCCGGTGCTGGGGAACCTGACGCTGGACGCCGCCTCCGCCTCCGGGCTGGTGCTGGAGGACTCCCCGCGCAGCCCGCAGGCCGAGCTGTACCGGACGCTGCGGACCAACATCCAGTTCCTGCAGCTCGGCGGGCGCCCCCTCTCGGCGGTCGTCACCTCCTCGCTCCCGGCGGAGGGCAAGTCGACCGTGGCGCTGAACCTGTCGCTGGCGCTGGCCGAGGTCTCCGCCCGGGTCCTGCTCGTCGACGCGGACCTGCGCCGCCCGACCGTGGCCGATCGGCTGGCCGTGGAGGGGGACGCGGGACTGTCGACGGTCCTCGTCGGTCGGGCGGCCTTCGACGACGTCGTGCAGGAGTGGGGGCCGCACGGTCTGCACGTGCTCACCTCCGGCGTCGTCCCCCCCAACCCGGCCGAGCTGCTGTCCTCGCCGGCCATGGCGTCCCTGGCCGCCGAGCTGAGCACCCGGTACGACGTCGTCGTGTGGGACGCTCCGCCGCTGCTGCCGGTGACCGACGCGCAGCTGCTGGCCCGGCACGTGGACGGTGTCGTCCTGGTCGCCGGCAGCCGCACGGTGCGCAAGGCCCAGTTCGCCGAGGCCCTGGAGTCGCTGCAGCGGGTCGAGGCCCGGCTGCTGGGGGTGGTGCTCAACATGCTCTCGCCGCACGACCAGGCGACCACGCGCGGGTACGGCAGCTACGAGCTCCCGGTCCTCACGCACTCGCGACGGACCCGGCTCGCCGCTCGCCTGCGCGGACGCCGGCCCGGCCGGCAGGCCGGGCCCGTCCTCCCGGCCCAGCCGTCCGCCGCCACCGTGCCCGCGGCACGCCGCCCGGGGTCCTCGCCGACCCCGGCCCCCGGTCCCCGGCGCCCGGTCGGCGCGGGCAGGGGCCCGGGCAACGCCCGGGGCGAAGCGCGCTGACCGCGGTGCCGGCCCTCGCGAGGGCCCGTCGATGACCACTGTCCTCACGGTCTGCACCGGCAACGTCTGCCGGTCGCCGGCCGCCGAGCGGCTGTTGACCGCCCGGCTCGCCCCGCTGGCTCCGGGGATCACCGTGGCCAGTGCGGGCACCGGCGCGCTCGTCGACGCTCCCGTCGACCCGCCGATGGCGGCGCTGGTCGCTGCGGCGGGGGCGGACGTGAGCGGCTTCGCTGCCCGACAGCTCACCGCCGGCCTCCTCGAGGCTGCGGACCTCGTGCTGGTGATGACCAGGGAGCACCGGGGGGCGGTCGTCCGCCTGGCGCCCGGTGCCGTGCGCCGCACCTTCCTGCTCCGCGAGGCGGCCGCCGTCGCGGAGGCCGTCGCCTCGGTGGGGTGGCCGGAGGACGTGGGAACCGGCATCGCCGACCGGCTGCGCGCGCTGCCCCGGCTGGCACCGGCACACCGTGGTGTCGCCTCGCTCCACGGGGCGGCCCTCGAGGTGCCCGACCCCTACCGCCAGGCGCCGGCGGTGTACGCGGAGGCCATCGCGACGATCACCGAGGCCGTCGGCCGGCTGGTCACCGCGCTGCGCTGACCTCCGTCACCCAGCTGGGTGCAACGTCCTCCTGACCGGGTGACGTCACCCGTCCTTTCTCACGCGGAGTGACTGGATGGCCGTAGCGTCGATGCTGCAAGCGCCACTCCAACTAAGGCTGGCCTGGACGTCGACACGCACAGTGACGGTTCGTCGGGGCGGCTGGCTCGCCACACCAGGAGGCAGACCGTGACCGTCGTCGGGTACGCACCAGGGGCCTACGACCTCTTCCACGTGGGGCACCTGAACATCCTCCGGCACGCCGCCGAGCACTGCGACCGCCTCGTCGCCGGGGTCGTCTCCGACGAGATGCTGCTGCTGACCAAGGGCCGGCTGCCGGTGGTGCCGCTGGCCGAGCGCCTGGAGATCGTGCGCAACCTGCGTTTCGTGGACGACGTCCACGCCGAGGTCGTGCCGGACAAGATCGACACCTGGCGCGAGGTGCAGTTCGACGTGATCTTCAAGGGCGACGACTGGCGGGGCACCGCCAAGGGCGACAAGCTCGAGGCCGACTTCGCCGCCGTGGGCGTGGCCGTGCACTACTTCCCGTACACGATGCACACCTCCTCCACGCTGCTGCGCAAGGCGCTGGCCAGCCTGGACGCCGCCCGTCCCGCGGGTGCCGCCGTCCTCGTCTGACCGGCTCCCGCAGGGTCACGGGGGTCTCCTCCCGGCGAGCCGCGGGGCTCCCGACAGCGGGTTAACCTGGGACTCGGCCCCCGCGCGCACCCGGCGCGCCGTGTGCGGCCCCAGAACCAGGAGTCTCCTGTCGTGAGCTTGCGCGGCGTGCTCGACGTCGTCCTGACCGACCCCGGCATGGCCTCGGTGGTGCAGCACGCGGGGTCGGCCCAGCTGGCGGTCACCGCCCCGCCGTCGGTCCAGCCGCTGGTGGCCGCCGCGCTGGCGGCCCGCCGTCCCGGGGGCGCCGCCGTCCCGGTGCTGGTCGTGACCGCGGGCGAGCGGGACGCCGACGCGCTCGCGGCGGTGCTGCGCTGCTTCGTGCCCGACTCCCGGGTCGAGGTGTTCCCGGCGTGGGAGACGCTGCCGCACGAGCGGCTGAGCCCCCGCGCCGACACCGTCGGCCGCCGGCTGGCCGTGCTGCGCGACCTGAGCCACCCCGGCCGAGGTGGCGGCATCGACGTGCTCGTCGCCCCGGTGCGCAGCGTGCTGCAGCCGCTGGCCCCCGGCCTGGGCGACCTGGTGCCGGTCGAGCTGGCGCCGGGCCAGGCCGCCGAGCTCGACGACGTGGCGCAGGCGCTGTCCGACGCCGCCTACGTGCGGGTCGAGCTGGTCGAGAAGCGCGGGGAGTTCGCCGTCCGCGGTGGCCTGCTCGACGTCTTCCCGCCCACCGAGCAGCACCCGGTGCGCGTGGAGTTCTGGGGCGACGAGGTCGACGAGCTGCGCTACTTCTCGGCCGCCGACCAGCGCTCCCTGGACGCACGCCCCGAGCGGCTGTGGGCCCCGCCGTGCCGCGAGCTGCTGCTCACCGACGAGGTGCGCGCCCGCGCCGTCCAGCTGGCGGTCGACCACCCCGAGCTGGCCGAGGTCGCCGGCAAGCTGGCCGAGGGCATCGCCGTCGAGGGCATGGAGTCCCTCATCCCGGCGCTGATCGGCGGCGAGGCGATGCAGCTGCTCACCGACCTGGTCCCGGCCGGCACGCACGTGCTGGTCTGCGACCCCGAGCGGGTGCGCAGCCGTGCTGCGGACCTGGTGCGCACCGCCGAGGAGTTCCTCGCCGCCTCCTGGCAGACCGCCGCCGAGGCCGGCCAGGCCCCGATCGACCTGGGCGCCTCCTCCTTCCAGGACCTCGGCGACGTCGAGGACGCCGCCCGCGGCCGCGGCCTGTCCTGGTGGACCACCGGCACCTTCACCCTCGCAGCGGAGGACGACGACCAGCACGTGACGCTGGGGGCCACCGGCGTCGAGCGGTTCCACGGTGACCAGGCGCGCGCCTTCGACCAGCTGCGCAGCTGGGGCCGCGAGGGCTGGCGGGTGGCGCTGACCTTCGCCGGCCCCGGCCCCGCCCAGCGCGCCGCCGACCAGCTCACCGAGGCCGACCTGGGGGCCCGCCTCGTCCCCGGGATCGAGGAGGTCCCGACCGCCGGGGCCCCGTTCGTCACCCAGGGCGACCTGGAGGCCGGCTTCGCCTTCCCGTCGGTCGGGCTGGCGCTGCTGACCGAGGGCGACCTCACCGGCCAGCGCGGCACCTCGATGAAGGACGCCACCAAGATGCCGGCCCGCCGGCGCAACGCCGTGGACCTGGTGCAGCTGCAGCCCGGTGACCTGGTGGTGCACGAGCAGCACGGCATCGGCCGGTACGTGGAGATGGTCAGCCGCACCGTGCACGGCGGCCAGCGCGACTACCTCATCGTCGAGTACGCCCCGGGCAAGCGGAACCAGCCGCCGGACCGCCTCTTCGTGCCCACCGACGCCCTCGACCAGCTCACCCGCTACGTCGGCGGCGAGGCCCCGGCGCTGTCCAAGCTCGGCGGTGCGGACTGGCAGAAGACCAAGAGCCAGGCGCGCAAGGCGGTCAAGCAGATCGCCGCGGAGCTGATCCGGCTCTACTCGGCGCGGATGGCCAGCAAGGGCCACGCGTTCGGCCCGGACACCGTCTGGCAGCGCGAGCTCGAGGACGCCTTCCCGTTCCAGGAGACCCCCGACCAGCTGGCCGCGATCGACGAGGTCAAGGCCGACATGCGCCAGCCCGTGCCGATGGACCGGATCATCTGCGGCGACGTCGGCTACGGCAAGACCGAGATCGCCATCCGCGCGGCGTTCAAGGCGGTGCAGGACGGCAAGCAGGTCGCCGTCCTCGTGCCGACGACGCTGCTCGCGAACCAGCACTTCAAGACGTTCTCCGAGCGGATGGCCCAGTTCCCGGTCACCGTCGCGGTGCTGTCGCGGTTCCAGTCGACGACCGAGTCCAACGAGACGCTGCGCAAGCTCGCCGACGGCGAGGTCGACATCCTGGTCGGCACGCACCGGCTGCTGCAGCCCACCACCCGGTTCAAGGACCTCGGGCTGGTGATCGTCGACGAGGAGCAGCGCTTCGGCGTCGAGCACAAGGAGTACCTGAAGACGATGCGGACGGCGGTCGACGTCCTGTCGATGTCGGCCACCCCGATCCCGCGCACCTTGGAGATGAGCCTCACCGGCATCCGCGAGATGTCGACGATCCTCACCCCGCCCGAGGAGCGGCACCCGGTGCTGACCTACGTCGGCGCCTGGGAGGACAAGCAGATGGCCGCCGCCATCCGCCGCGAGCTGCTGCGCGACGGCCAGGTGTTCGTCATCCACAACCGGGTGCAGTCGATCGACAAGGCCGCGGCCAAGATCCGCAACCTGGTGCCCGAGGCCCGCATCGCCGTGGGCCACGGGCAGATGAAGGAGCACGAGCTCGAGAAGATCATGGTCGGCTTCTGGGAGAAGGAGTACGACGTCCTGATCGCCACCACGATCGTGGAGTCGGGCCTGGACATCCCCAACGCCAACACCCTGATCGTCGACCGGGCCGACATGTTCGGCCTCTCCCAGCTGCACCAGATCCGCGGCCGGGTCGGCCGTGGCCGCGAGCGCGCCTACGCCTACTTCACCTACGACCCGACGCGGCCGCTGACCGAGACCTCGGTCGACCGGCTGACCACCATCGCCAACAACACCGACCTCGGGGCCGGCATGGCGGTGGCGATGAAGGACCTGGAGATCCGCGGCTCGGGCAACCTGCTGGGCGGTGAGCAGTCCGGGCACATCGCCGGGGTCGGCTTCGACCTCTACGTGCGGCTGGTCGGCGAGGCGGTCAGCGACTACCGCGCCCAGGCCACGGGGGAGTCCCCGGCGGTGGAGCCGGCCGACGTCCGGGTCGACCTGCCGGTCGACGCGCACCTGCCGCACGACTACGTGCCCGGCGAGCGGCTGCGGATGGAGGCCTACCGCAAGGTCGCCTCGGTGCAGGACGACGACCAGGCGCAGGCCGTGCTCGACGAGCTCACCGACCGCTACGGCCCCGCGCCCGACCCGGTGCTCAACCTGCTCGCCGTGGCCCGGTTCCGCGCGGCGATGCGGGCGCTGGGGGTCACCGAGGTGTCGATGCAGGGGCGCAACGTCCGCGTCGGGCCGGTGGAGCTGCGCGAGTCGCAGGTGATGAAGCTGTCCCGGCTGGCCGAGGGGGCCAGCTACAAGGAGGCGGTGCGCACCGTCTCGATCAAGGTCCCCGTCGGGCCCGACCGCCGCACGCCGCTGCGCGACGTCGCCCTGCTGGAGAAGCTGCACGGCCTGCTGTCCGCCGTCCTCGCCCAGCCCGTCGCCGTCGCCAGCTGACGCACCCGCGCTCCCAGACGGTGATCAGGTCACCTGATCACCGTCTGTCCTCCCGCAGCAGCGTTGGTGAGGGAGGACAGACGCTGGTGCGGTAGGACGGCGGAGCGCCGGGCCGGGGGAGACTGGCGGCGTGCCGACCCCCACCTTCGTCACCGTCAGCCCGCACCTGCCCGGACTGCTGGGCCCGGCCGGCTGGCAGGCGGTCACCGCCACCGACCGGCTGGTCGCCCTGCCCGGCGCGGCCGCCACCGCGGAGGCGCTGCGCGCGGCCGGGACGGCGGTCACCGACCTCGCGGCCGTGACCGAGGTGCCCGCCGGCGCGGTCTGCCTGCTGACCCCGGCCGAGGTGCCCGAGGGCGCCGACGTCGTGGCCGGGGCGCCCGAGCCGCCCGGCGCCCGGCTGCTGGACGTCGTCGCGGTGATGGACCGGCTGCGCTCGCCCGGCGGCTGCCCCTGGGACGCCGAGCAGACCCACGCCTCGCTGCGCGGCTACCTGCTGGAGGAGGCGCACGAGGCCTACGACGCGATCGTCGACGGGGACCCGGTGGGGATGCGCGAGGAGCTCGGCGACGTGCTGCTGCAGGTGGTCTTCCACGCCCGGGTCGCCCAGGAGGCGCCGTTCGGGCAGCCGTTCGACATCGACGACGTGGCCGGCGAGCTGGTCGACAAGCTCGTGCGCCGGCACCCGCACGTGTTCGCCGACGCCGGGCCCCGGGACGTCGCTGCGGTCGAGGCCGGCTGGGACGAGATCAAGAAGGCCGAGAAGCAGCGCCGATCGCCCACCGAGGGCGTCTCCCGCTCCCAGCCGGCCACCTCGTGGGGCGCCGCGCTCGCCGGCCGCGCCGCCCGCGCCGGGCTGCCCACCCCGCCCGCGGCCGAGCTGACCGCCGCGGACCCGGCCGAGCTGGGCGAGCAGCTGCTGGGCACCGTCGTCGCCGCCCGGCAGCGCGGCTGGGACGCCGAGGACGCGCTGCGCGCCGCCGTCCGCCGCTATGCCGACGCCCTGGACGCCGCCGCGCACGCCCGCTCGACCTGAGGCGCGCCCGGCTGTGGGTGAACACACGGCCGGGACGGCGGTCGGGCACAGCAGTCGCACCTAGCGTGGAGGGCTCCGGCCAACGGCGTGCCCGGTCGTCCCGTCCCCGCCACCCGCCAGGAGCTGCTGCCGCATGCCCGTGCCCTCCCCGACCCTGCTCGCCGCCGAGGACGCCGTCTCCGAGGTGCTCCCGCAGTCGACCTGGCTGCTGCTCCTGGTCGTGGCCGGCGCCGCGCTGGCCGCCTGGATCGTCGCGGTGGGCATCGGCCTCGTGGTGCGCCGCGTCGCCGGCCACAGCGCCGCGGGCGCCGACCTCACCCGGCGCGGCCGCCGTCCGCTGCGGGTGCTGCTGGTGCTCATCGCGGTCACCGTCGTGCTGGACTCGGCGACCGGTGTGGGGGAGTGGCGCAACGTCGTCGTCCGGGTGCTGGGGCTGGCGCTGATCGCGGTGGTGGCCTGGCTGGTCGCGGTGGCCGCGTTCGTGGTCGAGGACCTCGCGCTGGCCCGCTACGACGTCGACGTGGTCGACAACCGGCACGCCCGCCGGGTGCGCACCCAGGTGACGCTGGTGCGCCGGCTGACCGTCGCGGTGCTCGCCCTGCTCGCGATCGCCGGGATGCTGCTGACCTTCCCCGCGGCGCGGGCGGCCGGGACGTCGATCCTGGCCAGCGCGGGGGTGCTGTCCGTCGTGGCGGGCCTGGCCGCGCAGACCTCGCTGGCCAACGTCATCGCCGGGCTGCAGTTGGCGTTCACCGACGCCATCCGGGTCGACGACGTCGTGGTCGTGCAGGAGGAGTGGGGGCGGATCGAGGAGATCACCCTGACCTACGTCGTCGTCCACGTCTGGGACGACCGGCGGCTGGTGCTCCCCTCGACGTACTTCACGACGACGCCCTTCCAGAACTGGACCCGCACCGAGTCCGCCGTCCTGGGCTCGATCGAGATCGACGTCGACTGGACGACGCCGTTCGACGAGATGCGCGCCGCCCTGGACCGCATGCTCGACGAGAACAACCTGTGGGACGAGCGGGTCAAGGTGCTGCAGGTGACCGACGCGGTCGGCTCGGTGATCCGGGTCCGCGTCCTGGTCAGCGCCAAGGACGGGCCGACGCTGTTCGACCTGCGCTGCCAGGTCCGCGAGGCGCTGGTCGTGTGGCTGCAGCGCGAGCACGGCGCCTCGCTGCCGCGGGTGCGCACCGAGGGCGTCGGCGGGTTCGGCGTCGAGCGCGTCCTCACCGCCCCGGCGCCGGGGGCCCCGGACGCCGTCAGCTCGCCGAACGCCGGGCTGTTCACCGGCAGCGTCGAGGCCCGGGAGCGGTCCAAGGCGTTCGCCGGCCCCAGCCCCGAGGAGCTGGCCGAGCGGTCCCGCAACACCGCCGAGTCGCGGGAGGAGCCGGCTCAGCCCTGAGAGGTGGCGCGGGGGTCGGAGCCCAGCAGCTGGGGGAGCCAGAACAGCACCCCCGCCGACAGCGCGCTCGCGGCCAGGAAGCCCAGCACCCCACTGCCGTCGACGTAGGCCCACAGCAGCCCGAGCACCGGGGCGAGGAAGGGCAGGACGCCGTCGGCCCGCGCCTGCCGCGCCATCCCCAGCTCGACGGCGTCCGGGACGACGGCGGCCTGCCGCACCTGCCCGCGGGGCTCCCTGCCGCGCAGCCGGCCCGAGGGCCACACCTCCGCGCCGTCGAGCACCGGCAGCACGAGGCGGCTGCGGGCCGGGTCGCCGTGCACGGTCACCCGGCTCCCGGCCGGCAGCCGGTCCAGCTCCGGGGCCCAGTGCACGGGCAGCCAGCGCCGTCCCGCCGGCGTCTCCAGCTCCAGCCAGCTGCGCACCAGCAGGCCCTGGGCGACCACCAGGTGGGTGGCCGGCACCGTCGTCACCGGGCGGCCGCGCAGCCGCGGCCGGCCGAGCAGCCGGGCCAGCGTCAGCCCGGTGACCACCAGCAGCACGAGCGCCACCAGCACCAGCCCGAAGACGACGTCGCGGACGGCGGCGTGCGCGGCGTCCCCGTCGGTGTGCACCAGCGCCCGGGTGCCGGCCGGCGCCGACGGGTCGTACCGCACGGTCAGCCGCGCGCCCACCGGCACGGGCAGCGGCCGGGGCAGCTCGACCAGCCCGGTGCGCTGCGCGCCGGCCGCGTCGGGGAAGGAGACCTCCAGCCCGCGGCCGTCGGGCGCCGTCCCCGTCGCGGTCACCGTGGCCGTGGCGGTCGCGCCCGCCGCGGCCAGCGGCTCCCGCACCGGCCCGAGCCGCACCCCGAGCGCGACCAGCAGCAGCAGTCCGACGACCAGCACCGGCACCAGGCCCAGCCGCAGCTGGCGGACGGCGCGGCGGTGCGGTCGTGGTGCGGGAGGGGGAGCGGGCGGCGTCATCGCCGGTCATGGTCCCAGGCGGGCAGTTCCGGCGCGGTGTGTCCGTGGGCCCGCCGGGCTGGTTAGGCTGCGGACCGTGGCCAGCATCGAAGCCGTAGGCGCCCGAGAGATCCTCGACTCACGAGGCAACCCCACCGTCGAGGTCGAGGTCGCCCTCGACGACGGGACGATCACCCGGGCCGCCGTGCCCAGCGGTGCGTCCACCGGAGCCTTCGAGGCGGTGGAGCTGCGCGACGGCGGCACCCGCTACGGGGGCAAGGGCGTGACCCAGGCCGTCGACGGCGTCCTGGACGTCATCGGCCCCGAGCTCGTGGGCTTCGAGGCCTCCGAGCAGCGGCTGGTCGACCAGCGGCTCATCGACCTCGACGGCACCCCCGACAAGTCCCGCCTGGGCGCCAACGCGATCCTCGGCGTCAGCCTCGCCGTCGCCAAGGCCGCCGCGGAGTCCTCCGGCCTGCCGCTGTTCCGCTACGTCGGCGGCCCGTCGGCGCACCTGCTCCCCGTGCCGATGATGAACATCGTCAACGGCGGCGCCCACGCCGACAGCAACGTCGACGTCCAGGAGTTCATGATCGCCCCGATCGGGGCGGCCTCCTTCGCCGAGGCGCTGCAGGTCGGCACCGAGACCTACCACGCGCTCAAGGCCGTGCTGAAGAAGCGCGGGCTGTCCACCGGCCTGGGCGACGAGGGCGGCTTCGCCCCGTCGCTGCCCAGCAACCGCGACGCCCTCGACCTCATCGTCGAGGCCGTGCAGAACGCCGGCTACACCGTCGGCACCGACGTCGCCTTCGCCCTGGACGTCGCCGCCAGCGAGTTCCACAGCGCCGAGGGCTACGCCTTCGAGGGCTCCACGAAGACCTCCGACCAGCTCGTCGAGTACTACACCGGCCTGGTCGACGCCTACCCGATCGTGTCGATCGAGGACCCGCTGGACGAGGAGGACTGGGACGGCTGGGTCGCCATGACCGCCGCCCTGGGCAACCGCGTGCAGCTCGTCGGCGACGACCTGTTCGTCACCAACCCCACCCGGCTGGCCGACGGCATCGCCCGGGGTGCGGCCAACGCGCTGCTGGTGAAGGTCAACCAGATCGGCACGCTCACCGAGACCCTCGACGCGGTCAACCTGGCCCACCGCAACGGCTACCGCAGCATGATGAGCCACCGCTCGGGCGAGACCGAGGACACCACGATCGCCGACCTCGCCGTGGCCACCGACTGCGGTCAGATCAAGACCGGTGCCCCGGCCCGCAGCGAGCGGGTGGCCAAGTACAACCAGCTGCTCCGCATCGAGGAGGAGCTGGACGACGCCGCGCGCTACGCCGGCGCCGCCGCGTTCCCGCGCCTGGCCGCCCGCCAGGGCTGACCTGCGCATGAGCTCTGCCCGCACCCGTCGCGCGCGGTCCGGTGGCACCCGCCGCCGGACCGCGTCGCGGCCGGTGCGGGCAGGCTCCCGCGGTGCGGCCGACAGCCGCCCGGGCCGGCGCACCACCCGCAGCCCGGCCCGCACCGCGCCCGTCTCCCGCGGCCCACGCTTCACCGGCCGCGCCGTGCTGCTCGCCGCGATGGTGCTGCTGCTGGCGCTGACCCTGGCCGGGCCGTTGCGGCAGTACGTCGCCGGCCGCCAGGAGCTGGCCGAGCTGGCCGCCGAGCAGGCCGCGCTGTCGCAGCGCGCGGCCGACCTGCAGGCGCAGCTGGACCAGCGCGCCGACCCCGCCTACATCGAGCAGCAGGCCCGCGAGCGGCTCACCCTCGTGCCCCCGGGCAGCCGGCTGGTCATCGTCGGTGACGCCGGCGACCCCGGTGACCAGGCCGAGGCGCCCGCCGACGTCCCCGACCCCGGCGCCCCGCTGCCCTGGTACGAGGCGCTGCTGGGCTCGGTCGCCGCCGCCGACGGCTGAAGGACCCTCGCCCCCGGCCCGTCCCGGGGCTCGTCCCGAGCGTGCCAGGGATGAGCAGGACGGGGTCCTGCCACTCGCGGCGGGACCCTGCACGGGGGCCGGGCGCGGGTCCCTGCGAGGGGCTCGGACGAGGGGTCGTGTGCGCCGTCGGGCCGGCGTCCCGCAGACTCGGGGGGTGAGCGAGCGTGCGAGCGGAGACGTGGCCGGCCCCGACGGACCCGGGCCGGTGGTGGCCCCGCCGTCCCCGCCGGTGACCGCCGACGAGCGCGCCGTCATCGCCCGCCAGCTCGGCCGCCCGCCGCGCGCACTGGTCGGGGTGGCGCACCGCTGCCCGTGCGGTCAGCCCGACGTCGTCGAGACCTCACCGCGGCTGGAGGACGGCACGCCGTTCCCGACGCTGTACTACCTGACCTGCCCGCGGGCGACCGCGGCGGCCAGCCGGCTGGAGTCCGCCGGCCGGATGCGGGAGTGGCAGGAGGAGCTGGGCACCGACCCGGAGCTCGCCGCCGCCTACCTCGCCGCGCACGAGAGCTTCCTGGCCACCCGCGACGCCCGCGACGTGCTGCCCACCCGGGCCACCGCCGGCGGCATGCCCGACCGGGTCAAGTGCCTGCACGCGCTCGCCGGCCACGCGCTCGCCGCGGGCCCCGGCGTGAACCCCATCGGTGACCGCGCGGTCGCCGAGATGGGGGAGTGGTGGGCCGCCGGCCCGTGCGCCCAGTCTCCTGGACCCACCCAACCCGCCCCACACGACCCGGAGGACGTGCGATGAGGGTCGCCGCCATCGACTGCGGCACCAACTCGATCCGGCTGCTGGTCGCCGACGTGCCGCCCGAGGGCCCGGCCACCGACCTGCTGCGCCGGATGGAGGTCGTCCGGCTCGGCCAGGGCGTCGACGCCACCGGCCGGCTGGCGCCCGAGGCGATCGAGCGCACCCGGCTGGTGCTGGCCGAGTACGCCGCCCAGGCCCGCGAGCTGGGCGCCGAGCGGGTGCGGATGGTGGCCACCAGCGCCAGCCGGGACGCCGCCAACCGGGCCGACTTCGAGCAGATGGTGCTCACCACCCTCGGGCAGCTGCCCGACGTCGTTCCCGGGGTGGAGGAGGCCGGGCTGTCCTTCCTCGGCGCGACCGCGTCGCTGACCGGGATCACGGCGCCGTACCTGGTGGTCGACATCGGCGGCGGGTCCACGGAGTTCGTGCTCGGCGACGCCGGGGGCGTGCGCGCCGCGCGGTCGGTCGACATCGGCTGCGTCCGGCTCACCGAGCGGCACCTGCGCAGCGACCCGCCGCCGCCCGACGAGGTGCAGGGCGCCGAGGCCGACATCCGGGCCGCGCTGGCGCTGGTCGCCGCCGAGGTCCCGGTGGGGGAGACGGCGACGCTGGTGGGGGTGGCGGGCACGGTCACCACCGTCGCGGCGCTGGCGCTCGGGCTGCCCGCCTACGACCCCGACGCCATCCACGGCTCGCGCGTCCCCGTCGCCGCCGTCCGCTCCGTCGCCGCGGGGCTGCTCACCGCGACCCGGGCCAAGCGGGCCGCGTACCCGGTCATGCACCCCGGCCGGGTCGACGTCATCGGCGCCGGCTCGCTGATCCTGCGGGTGGTGATGGACGCCTTCGACCTCGACGAGGTCGTCGTCAGCGAGCACGACATCCTCGACGGCATCGCCCTCCGCCTCGCCCGCGACTGACCCCCGGAGGGCCATGTTCGCGAACATGGCCCTCCGGGGGGTTCAGGCGGCGCTGTCGGCGTTCATGTCCGGGGGCAGCTCACCGGTGATCGCCTCGTAGATCGAGGTGGCCGCGCGGGCGGCCACCAGGCGGCCGGCGGCGACGAGCACACCGGAGACCGCGGCCCAGGCCAGCGCCTCGCCCCAGCCGACGCCGGGGGCGGCCGGGTTCTTCGGCGGCGGGTAGCCCCGCACCTGCTCCCAGGCCTTGTCGGCGAGCTTCTTCACCACGATCCCGGTCGGGACGGCCAGCCCCAGTCCGAGGGCCTTGTAGAGCGCCGGCTCCTTCTCGTCCTGCTTCTTCTTCGCCACGTCCCGATCCTGCCCCAGGGCGCCCGCACCGCGCCCACCGGTCGCGTGCTCTGCTTGGGCCATGGCACGCGACGCCGACGGCTTCCCGGTCACCCGCAGCGCCGGTGGGGTGCGGCGCGGCGCCGCCGGGTCGCGGGAGCTGGCGGTCCTCGACGAGCGGATCTCCGGCTGCCGCGCCTGCCCCCGACTGGTGGCCTGGCGCGAGGAGGTCGCCGTGGTCAAGCGGGCCTCGTTCCGGCACGAGGAGTACTGGGGCCGCCCGGTGCCCGGCCTCGGCCCGGCCGACGCCCGGATCGCCGTCGTCGGCCTGGCGCCGGCCGCGCACGGCGGCAACCGCACCGGCCGGGTCTTCACCGGCGACCGCAGCGGCGACTGGATCTTCGCCGCGCTGTGGCGGGCCGGGCTGGCCAACCAGCCGACGTCGGTGCGCAAGGACGACGGGCTGGAGCTCACCGACGTCCGGGTGTGCGCCGCCGTCCGCTGCGCCCCCCCGGCCAACGCCCCGACGCCGGAGGAGCGGGACACCTGCTCGCCCTGGCTGGCCCGCGAGCTGGCGCTGCTGCCGCGGCTGCGGGTGGTCGTCGTCCTGGGTGGGTTCGGCTGGCAGGCGCTGTGGCCGGTGCTGGCCGGGGCCGGGGTGCCGCTGCCCCGGCCGCGGCCGGCCTTCGGGCACGGGGTCGAGGTGTCGCTGACCGGGCCGAACGGGCCGCTGACCCTGCTGGGCAGCTACCACGTGAGCCAGCAGAACACCTTCACCGGCAAGCTCACCGAGCCGATGCTCGACGCCGTGCTCGGCCGCGCGAGGGAGCTGGCAAGCTCGTGAGCAGCGACGAGCCCTCGTAGCCCAATCGGCAGAGGCAGGCCCCTTAAAAGGGTCCCAGTGTCGGTTCGAACCCGACCGGGGGCACTCGTGCGGGTGACCGCGGCGGCGCGGGAACTGTCCGCCCCCACGTGGCGTTGGAACAGACAGCGTGGGGCGTACACACAGCCCCACGGCCCGACCAGTCACCTCGAGGAGATGACGATGCCCAGCAGCAACCCGGCCTTCAGTCGGGGCTTCGCCGCGGCCGGCAACAGCCCGTACGCCGGCTGGGGCGCAGGCCCGCAGCCGACCCCCGGCGCGGCGCCCACCCAGTACGACCCGTACGGCAAGCCGGTCCAGTCGCCGTACGCGGCCACCGACCGGGCCTACATGACGATGGACGACGTCGTCACCAAGACCGGCATCAGCTTCCTGGTCACCGTGCTCTCCGCGGCCGTCACCTGGGCGGTCCTGCCGCAGGAGCTCGCCTGGGGCCTGGCGCTGCCGGCGGTCCTGGTCGCGTTCGTGCTGGGCATGGTGATCTCGTTCAAGCAGATCGCCAACCCGGCCGCGACGCTGGCCTACGGCGCCCTGTACGGCGTCGCGCTCGGCGCGATCAGCGAGGCGTTCAACGACATCTACCCCGGCATCGTCATGCAGGCGCTCATCGGCACGTTCGGCGTCTTCGCCGGCATGCTGGTCGTCTACAAGACCGGCGCCATCCGGGTCACCCCGAAGCTGACCCGCTGGGTCGTCGGCGCCCTCGTCGGTGCCCTGGTGCTCACCCTGGTCAACGTCGTGGTCGGCCTCTTCACCGACGGCGACCCGCTGAACCTGCGCGACGGCGGCCCGGTCGCCATCGGCTTCAGCCTGCTGATGATCGGCATCGCGGCGTTCATGCTGCTGCTGGACTTCGACGCCGCCGACGAGGCCATCCGCCGCGGCGCCCCGCCGAAGTTCGCCTGGTACATCGCCTTCGGCCTGCTCGTCACGGTCGTCTGGCTGTACATGGAGATCCTGCGGCTGCTGAGCTACTTCCGCGAGTGAGCTGACACCTGCACCAACCGACCGTGGCCCGGTCCCCGCGAGGGGGCCGGGCCACGGTCGTGTGCGGGGTCCGCAGACGTCGACGCGTGGTCGCCCAGGACGGCGCGGCGGGCAGCCACCCGCCGATGATCGACGGCGAGGCAGGCTCAGGAGCCGACGGGCTCCGTGGGGACCTGCGCCTGGTCGGCCGCCGCGATCTCCGTGGGAGCCCGCCGGCGCAGCCGCGCCCAGGGACCGCGCGGGCCGCTCTCGGACCCGCGGACGGCGGTCGGCTGCACCTCGGTGCCGGTGCGCCCGGCGGCCTTGGCGGCGGCCTGCGCGATCGGGCGCACGGTGTTGCGGCGCAGCCGCAGCCCACGGTCGAGCGCGGCCGGCCAGACACCGAGGGAGTCCGCGACCGAGGGCAGCAGGACGGCGGCCGCCGCGGCGTACCCGGCCGCCGAGGGGTGGAACTCGTCGCTGCTGAACATCGACCGGTCGCTGGCGAACGCCGGCCCGAGGACCGAGCCCAGTGACACCGTGCGGCCGCCGGCGGCGACCACGGCGATGGTCTGGGCGGCGGCCAGGTTGCGGCTCCACCGGCGGGCCAGCAGCCGCAGCGGCTGCCGGATCGGGCGGATCGTGCCCAGGTCGGGGCAGGTGCCGACGACGACCTTGCAGCCGGCCCCCTCCAGCCGCCGCACGGCCTCGGCCAGGTGCGCCACCGACGTCGCGGGCCGGGCGCGGCTGGTGACGTCGTTGGCGCCGATCATGACCACCGCGACGTCGGGGTGCTCGGCGAGCGCGAGGTCGACCTGCGCGGCGAGCCGGGCCGACGTGGCGCCGGACACCGCGAACTTCGCCAGCCGCACAGGGCGCTCGGCGAGCTCGGCCAGCGCCGAGGCCAGCAGCACGCCGGGTGTCTCGGCGGCGCGCTCCACGCCCAGCCCGACGGCGCTGGAGTCACCCAGCACGACCATCACGATGGGCCTGCCGGTCCCGCGCCCGTAGCGGCCGTTGCCGGTGGGCGGGTCGGCCTGGGTGCGGTGGGACTGCACCGTGCGGCGGGCCGCCCGGGCCTCCTCGCGCAGCAGGGTCACCAGTGCGGCACCGGCCAGCCCGACCCCACCGCCGCCGTAGACGGCACCCGTCGCCAGCCGGCGGGCCCTGCTCGCTCGCGTCACGCGGTCCCGCCCCCCTCCACCGGCCCCGCCGTCGCGTCCTGCGTGCGGAGCACCGTCTCCCACGTTAGTTGCCCCCTACGGTGGAGTCGTGGCCGACCGAGCTGACCTCACCCCTCCGAACGACGACGCCGACCGCAGCCAGCAGATCATCGACGTCCTGGTCGACGCCTTCTCCGACCTGATGGCCGCCGACGCGGACGCCTTCCGGACCAAGTTCCGCAAGATGGCCGCCGACCCGTTCGCGTTCTACCGCGGCTCGGCCTGCCTGTTCTACGCCGACATGGCGACGCTGGAGGACCGCTGGAGTGACGAGCGGACGGCGCGGGTGTGGATCCAGGGCGACCTGCACGCCGAGAACTTCGGCACGTACATGGACGGCGAGGGCCGCATCGTCTTCGACGTCAACGACTTCGACGAGGCCTACCTGGGGCACGTCAGCTGGGACCTGCGCCGGTTCGCCGCCAGCTTTGCGCTGCTGGCCTGGCGCAAGGCACTGGGCGACGACGTCATCGGCGAGCTGCTCGGGGTATTCCTCGGCTCCTACCTCGACCAGGTCGGGGCGTTCACCCGGTCGGACGAGGACCGCTCCTTCGCCCTGACCCGGGACAACACCGAGGGTGCGGTGCACGACGTCGTCCTGGCCACGACCGCCCGGACCCGGATCGGCCTGCTCGACCGGGTCACCGTGGTGGAGCGCTACGAGCGGCGGTTCGCCGACCTGCCGCGCAACCGGCGCCTGGACGACGACGAGCGCGCCGAGGTGCTGCACGCGCTGGACCGCTGGAAGGAGACGGTGCACCCGCCGCGGCGCAAGCGCGACGTCGCCTACGGCGTGAAGGACGTCGTCGGCACCGGCGGCTTCGGCATCGGCAGCGCCGGGCTGCCCGCCTACAGCGTGCTGATCGAGGGGTACGACCAGGCGCTGGAGAACGACGTCGTCCTGTCGCTGAAGCAGGGCAACGTCGCAGCACCCAGCCGGATCGTCCGCGACCCGGAGATCAGCGGCTACTTCGAGCACCACGGCCACCGGACGGCGGTGAGCCAGCGGGCGCTGCAGGCCAACGCCTCGCAGTTCCTGGGGCACACCGAGATCCGCGGGGTCGGCTTCGTGGTGCAGGAGCTGTCGCCCTACGAGAGCGACCTGGACTGGGAGGACCTCACCGAGCCCGACGAGATCGCCGCGGTGCTGGCCCAGCTGGGCCGGGCGACGGCGAAGCTGCACTGCGTGGGGGACGCCGACAGCGACCACACGCTGGTGCCGTTCCAGACCGAGGAGGCGATCAGCGAGCTCATCGGCGGCCGCCGGGAGGAGTTCGTGGCCGACATGGTCGCCTTCGCGCACTCCTATGCCCGGCGGACCCAGGACGACCACCGGCTGTTCGTCGACGCGTTCCGGGCCGGGCGCATCCCGGGGATCAGCTCCAGCGGGGCGCACCCGACGGCGTGACCCTGCTCAGCGGATCGGCAGCTCGATGACCATGCCGCGGTGCGGCCCGACGGGGCGCAGGTCGTACTCCTCGGTGACGCTGGTGAAGCCGATCCGCTCGTAGAAGCCGACGGCGGCACCGCGGGCGTCGCACCAGACCAGCTGCCCGCCGCGCGCGGCGACCCGGGACAGTCCCTCGGCGACCAGCGCCCGGCCCACGCCCAGCCCGCGCACCCGCGGGTCGGTGGCCATGCCGCGCAGCTGCCAGGAGCCCTCGCCCTCGCGCCACGGGCAGTCGCGCGGGTGGAAGCGGACGACGCCGACGACCTCGCCGTCCTCGAGCCGGGCGGCCAGGTGGAGCGTGTACGGGGCGTCGTCCTCGTCGATCTCGGCGGGCCGGCCCTGCCGCAGCTCCTGGACGCGCAGCGGGTAGGTCGTCGCGGCATCGACCTGCTCGATCGTGATCGTCCCGGTGGGTGCCTCGCTGCTCACGCCGTCCATCTTCCCCGACGCGCCGCCGGTGGCCCCGACGGTGATCAGGTGACCTGATCGAAGACTGTCCTCCCGCACCAACGCTGGTGAGGGAGGACAGATGGTGATCAGGTCACCTGATCACTGCTCCTAGCGGCCGCGGCGTCCCCTGCGGGCGCGGAGGTAGTCGGCGACCACGTACTCACCGAGCCGGTCGCTGGAGGGCTGGAACACCCGGCCGCCGGCCCGCGCGGTGATGTCGTGCACGAACTCCACCAGCCCGGGCTCCGGGTCCAGGGCGAAGACGTTCATCGTCGCCCCGGAGCGGGCCACCTTCTCCACCTCGGCGACCGTGCGGGCGATCGTCTCGGGCATCGGCGGCCAGCAGAAGTAGGGCGTCCCGTCGTCCTCCAGGTGGGCGGTCGGCTCGCCGTCGGTGACCACCAGGACCACCGGCTCGGCGTCCCGGTGCCGGGCCAGGAACCGGCGGGCCAGCATCAGCCCGTGCTGCAGGTTGGTGCCCTGCAGGGTGTCGACGCTGAGCTCGGCCAGCTCCTCCGGGCGCAGCACCTGCGCGGTGGAGGAGAACCCGATGATCTCGATGGCGTCCTGCGGGAAGCGGGTGGTCACCAGCGAGTGCAGCGCCATCGCGGTGGACTTCGCGTCACCCCACGTGCCGCGCAGCGCCATCGAGTACGAGAGGTCGACCAGCAGCGCGACCGCGGCCCCCGTGCGGCGCTCGGTCTCGACCACCTCGAAGTCCTCGACGGCGATCTGCACCTTCCGCTGCCCGTCCGGTCGCGGCGCGCCGGCGCTGCGCAGGACGGCGTTGCGCACCGTCCGGACGACGTCCAGCGGCTGCTCGTCGCCGAACCGCCACTCCCGCGAGGCCCCGGTCAGCTCCCCGGTGGCGCCGGCGTCGGCGACGTCGTGCTCGCCGCGGCCGGTGGACGCCAGCTTCGCGAACACCCGCCGCAGCGCCGTGGCGCCCAGCCTCCGGACCGCCTTGGGCGACAGCTCGAGCTTGCCCTCGCTGCGGTTGAGGTAGCCCTGCCGCTCCAGCTCGCGCTCCAGCCGGCGCAGCGCGGCCAGGTCGTCGACGGCCGAGCGGCCCAGCGCCTGCTCCAGCAGCTCCTCGTCGACGTCGGCCAGCGAGGCGCCGGCGTAGCCCTGCGACAGCTGCTGGCTCAGCGCCTCGAGGTCGGCGAGCTCGGCGACGGCGCTGGTGGCGTCGCCCATGCCCAGCCCCTGCTCCCCGTCGGGCACCGGCCCGCCCTGACCCCACGGCAGGTCCGGGCGGGCCTGCCGCAGCGCGTCGTTGAGGTGCGCCATCTCGCTCTGCAGGCCCAGGTCGCCCATCGCCTGGCTCATCAGGTCCGAGAGCTCGGCGCGCTGCTCCGGCGACAGGCCGGCCATCATCCGCTGCTGGGCGGCGGCCCGGCGGGCGAGGGAGTCGATCAGCTCTTCGACCGACTCGGGGGAGTCGGGGAAGAACTCGCCGTGCTTGCCCATGAAGTCGGCGAACTGCTGGTCGGTGTCCTCGCCGCGGTTGTGCGCGTCGACGAGCGCGGACAGGTCGGCGACCATGTCCTTGACCGCCTGCATGCCCGCGCCGTCGCCGTCGGCCATCTGCTGCAGCGCCTGCTTCATGCCCTGGAACGAGCTGTCCAGGACCTCCTGGCGGAGCAGGTCCTGGATCTGCTGGTAGGCCTGCGCGGCCTCCGGCGAGCGCCACGGGTGGTCCTTGAGCGCGCGCACCGCCCCGGCGGTGTCCTGGGGGAGGGCGTCGAGCTCGTGCTCGGCCAGCCGGGCGGCGTCGTCCGGGTCGGGGAACAGCGCCGCCCGCTCGGCCTCCACCGCGCGGTCCAGCAGCTCCCGGACCTCCTCGAGGGTGCCGTCCATCCGGCCGGCCTTGCGGGCCTGCTTGAGCCGGTCGCGGACGTTGCGCCGCAGCTGGTCCAGGCCGCGGCGCCCGTCGACGCCGCGGCGCAGCAGGTCGCGCATCGCCTCCCGGACGCCGGCCCCGGCGAGCACCTGGTCGCCGATCTCGTCGACCGCGGCGGCGACGTCGTACGGCGGGGCGAGCGGGTCGGGCCCGCCGGTCCACTTGCCGTACCGGTACCCCCGTGGCCTGCGTGCGCCGGCCACGTCAGGCCCCGTAGACCGTGCGGGAGCCGTCGGTGTCCTTGGCCAGCCGCCGGGTCAGCCACAGCCCCTCGAGCGCGAACTCGACGGCGGCCGCGGCCTGCTCGGCGGACTCCTCGCCCTCGGGCACCCCGAGCCGGCCCAGCAGCTGGGCCAGGTTCGGCACGGTGCCCAGCTGGCCGAGCAGCCGGGTGGCCGGCACCAGGTCACCGGACTCGACGGTGTCGCCGCCGGTGAAGTGCTCCTGCAGACCGGTCAGGTCCAGACCGCCGCAGCGGGCCCGGAAGGTCTGCGCGGTGGCCTGCCGCAGCAGGTGCTCGAGCACCTCCAGGTCGCGGTCGTCGTCGCTGTCGGAGCCGGAGTCGGCGAACTCGACCTTGCCGCGGCTGGCCGGGACGATGCTGGGCAGGTCGACGACCCGGGCGACCGGCCGCGCCTCGCCGGCCACCGCGGCCCGCCGGACGGCCGACGCCGCGACGGTCTCCAGCCCGGCGATGGCGAACCGGGCGCTGACGCCCGACCGCTGGTCGACGTGGCTGGACTCGCGGACGAGCCGGGTGAACCGGGCGACGATCTCCACCAGGTGCTCGGGCACCAGCGGGGCGTCGAAGCCGTCGGAGCTCAGCCAGGTGGTCTGCGCCTCCTGGTGCAGCAGGCGGATCTCGTCGGCGAGCTCGATCGGGTAGTGGGTGCGCACCTCGGCACCGAACCGGTCCTTGAGCGGGGTGATGATCCGCCCGCGGTTGGTGTAGTCCTCGGGGTTGGCGCTGGCCACCAGCAGCAGGTCCAGCGGCAGCCGCACCCGGTAGCCGCGGATCTGGATGTCGCGCTCCTCGAGCACGTTGAGCAGCGCCACCTGGATGCGCTCGGCCAGGTCGGGCAGCTCGTTGATGCTGAAGATGCCGCGGTTGGTGCGCGGGACCAGGCCGTAGTGCACCGTCTCCGGGTCGCCCAGGGTGCGGCCCTCGGCGACCTTGATCGGGTCGACGTCGCCGATCAGGTCGCCGACGCTGGTGTCGGGGGTGGCCAGCTTCTCCCCGAAGCGCTCGCTGCGGTGCTGCCAGCCGACCGGGGTCGCGTCGCCGTGCTCGGCGATCTGGCGGTGCGCCCAGACGCTGATCGGGGCCAGCGGGTGCTCGTTGAGCTCGCTGCCGGCGAGGACCGGCGTCCACTCGTCGAGCAGGCCGACGAGGGTGCGGATCAGCCGGGTCTTGCCCTGGCCCCGCTCGCCGAGCAGCACCAGGTCGTGGCCGGCGATGAGGGCGCGCTCGACCTCGGGGACGACGGTGTCCTCGAAGCCGACGATGCCCGGGAGGGTGGGCTCGCCGGCGGCGAGCCGGGCGAGCAGGTTGGCGCGCAGCTCGGCCTTGACCGGGCGGGCGGTGACCCCGGTGGCGCGGAGCTCGCCCAGGGTCGTGGGAGCGGGAGAGGTGGGGGACTGCGAGGTCTGCGGTGCGGCGTCCGTCACCTCGACCACGGTACGACGCAGGAGTGACGGTCGGGTGTCCGTCGGCCGCGCCCGCCCGTCGGTGCGGGAGGATCGGGGCGTGGTCGCCCCGAGTGCAGTGCCCCTGGTCAGCGGTGCCGACGTCGAGGCGGCCGCCGTGCTCCTCGACGGCGTCGTCCGGCGCACCCCGCTCGAGCACTCCCGCGCGCTGGCCGACCGGGTCGGCGGGCCGGTGTGGCTCAAGTGCGAGAACCTGCAGCGGGCCGGCTCCTTCAAGATCCGCGGCGCCTACACCCGGATCGCCCGGCTCACCGACGCCGAGCGCGCCCGGGGGGTCGTCGCCGCCAGCGCCGGCAACCACGCGCAGGGCGTCGCGCTCGCCGCACGCGAGCTGGGTGCGGCGGCGACGGTCTTCATGCCCGAGAGCGCGCCGCTGCCCAAGGTGGCCGCCACCCGCGGGTACGGCGCGGAGGCCCGGCTCGGCGGGGCGACGCTGACCGAGGCGATGGTCTCCGCGGTCGAGTTCGCCGCCGCCACCGGCAAGGTCTTCATCCACCCCTTCGACCACCCCGACGTCATCGCCGGGCAGGGCACCGTGGGCCTGGAGGTCCTCGAGCAGTGCCCCGAGGTCGCCACGGTCGTGGTCTGCACCGGCGGCGGCGGGCTGGTGTCGGGGATGGCGGCCGCGGTCAAGGCCCGCCGTCCCGACGTCCGGGTGGTCGCCGTGCAGGCGGCGGCGGCCGCCGCCTTCCCCGCGTCGCTGGCCGCCGGGCACCCGGTGCAGCTGGCGTCGATGGCCACGATGGCCGACGGCATCGCCGTCGCCGCGCCCGGCGACCTGACGCTGGCCCACGTCGCCGGCCTGGTCGACGACGTCGTGACCGTGACCGAGGGCGACCTGTCGCGGGCGCTGCTGTTCTGCCTCGAGCGGGCCAAGCTGGTCGTCGAGCCCGCGGGGGTCGCCGCGGTCGCCGCGGTGCTCGCCGACCCCGGCGCCTTCGCCCCGCCGGTGGTCGCGGTCGTCTCCGGCGGCAACATCGACCCGGTGCTGATGATGAAGGTCGTCCAGCACGGCATGACCGCCGCCGGCCGCTACCTGTCGCTGCGCGTGACGGTCCCCGACCGGCCCGGCTCCCTGGCCGGGCTGCTGCGCGAGCTGGCCGGGCTGCGCGCCAACGTGCTCTCGGTCGAGCACGAGCGGACGACGCCGGCGCTCGACCTCGGCGAGGTGCTCGTGGGCGTCCACCTGGAGACGCAGGGCCCCGACCACGCCTCCGCCGTGCTCGCCGCGCTGTCGGCCGCCGGCTACCCGGTGAGCGTCGACTGACCCACCGATGAGTTCCCCCGGCGGCGCCGGTCTCCACCTCCGACCCGCCGCCGCGCCCGGTGACGGGCAGCCGTGCGTCGTCGGAGGAGTGCACATGCAACGGACCCGCCGGGTCTGCCGGGAAACCCCTGGGAACTGTCGGCAGGGGGCCCTACCGTGCGCGGCATGAACAACGCCGTCGTCGTCGAGGGGCTGGTCAAGCGCTTCGGGGAGAACACCGCGCTCGGTGGGGTCGACCTCACCGTGTCCGAGGGCACCGTCCTCGGGCTGCTGGGTCCCAACGGGGCGGGCAAGACCACCGTCGTCCGGATCCTCAGCACCCTGCTGCGCCCCGACGCCGGCCGCGCCGAGGTCAACGGCCTCGACGTCGTCACCCAGGCCGACCAGGTGCGCGCCACGATCGGCCTCACCGGCCAGTACGCCGCGGTCGACGAGTACCTCACCGGCCGCGAGAACCTCGAGATGGTCGGGCGGCTCTACCGGCTGAGCGGCAAGGAGTCCCGGGTCCGGGCCGGGCAGCTGCTGGAGCGCTTCGACCTCGTCGACGCCGCCGGCCGGCCGGCCAAGACCTACTCCGGTGGCATGCGCCGTCGGCTCGACATCGCCGCCTCGCTGATCGCCCGGCCGCGGGTGCTCTTCCTCGACGAGCCCACCACCGGCCTCGACCCGCGCAGCCGGCTGGGCATGTGGGAGTTCATCGCCGACCTCGTCCACGACGGGACGACGATCCTGCTCACCACCCAGTACCTCGAGGAGGCCGACCGCCTCGCCGACCGGATGGTGGTCATCGACCGCGGCCGGGTCATCGCCCGGGGCACCGCCGACGAGCTCAAGGCCCAGGTGGGTGGCGAGCGGCTGGAGCTCACGGTGCGCTCGGCCGAGCAGCTGGCCGTGGTCACCGAGGCGTTGCGGCCGCTCGCGCACGGCGAGCTGCACGCCGACCCGCAGACCCGGCGGCTGTCGGTGCCGGTCACCGGCGGCACCGACACCCTCGCCGAGGCGCTGCGCCGGCTGTCCGGCGTCCCGGCCGAGGTGCTGGACGTCGGGCTGCGCCGCCCCGACCTCGACGACGTCTTCCTCACCCTCACCGGGCACAGCGCGGAGGACGCCGAGCCGGCCGCCGACGCCCCCCACCCCGCCGGCACCGTCAGCGCAGGAGCCTCCCGATGAGCACCCTGGCCGAGACCGTCTCCGACAGCGTCGTCATCACCCGGCGCAACCTGATCAAGGTCAAGCGGGTGCCCGACCTCATCGTGGCCGCGACGCTGTCGCCGATCATGTTCGTGGTGCTCTTCCGGTACGTCTTCGGGGGCGCCATCGAGCTGCCCGACGGCATCACCTACGCCGAGTTCCTGCTGCCGGGCATCTTCGCCCAGACGGTGGTCTTCGGGTCCACGATCACCGGCGCGAGCATCGCCGACGACATGCAGAAGGGGCTCATCGACCGGTTCCGGTCGCTGCCGATGTCCCGCTCGGCGGTGCTCATCGGCCGCACGGTGGCCGACCTGGGGCTCAACGCCATCTCGATCGCGGTCATGGCGGTGACCGGGCTGGTGGTGGGCTGGCGGATCAACAGCTCGATCGCCGAGGCGGTCGGCGGGTTCCTGATCCTGCTGGTGTTCGCCTACGCCATCAGCTGGATGATGGCGATGGTCGGCCTGCTCGTGCGCACGCCCGAGGTGGTCAACAACGCCAGCTTCATCGTGATCTTCCCGCTGACGTTCATCGCCAACACCTTCGTGCCGCTGGAGAGCTTCCCGACGGTGCTGCGGCGGTTCGCCGAGTGGAACCCGGTCTCCACGGTCACCCAGGCCGCCCGCGAGCTGTTCGGCAACATCCCGGCCAGCGCGCCGGAGCCTGCGGCCTGGTCGCTGCAGAACCCGGTCATCTACACGCTGCTGTGGGCCGTGGCGATCCTGGTGGTGTTCGTGCCGCTGTCGGTGCGGGCCTACCTGCGCACCTCCAGCCGCTGACGGAGGACCTCCCTGCAGGACCCCACCACTCGCATGCTCGCGGCGGGGCCCTGCGGGGAGGCCGGACCCGGCCGTCCAGGTGACGGCCGGCCGGGCCACGGGGTGAAGATGGGCACGATGAGCACCGCTGAACCGGCTGCGACGCCGGCACCCGAGCCCCTGTCCCCGGCCAACCCGTTCGCGGCCCCGTCGGCGCTGCCCTACGAGCTCCCGCCGTTCGCCGACATCACCCTGGAGCACTGCCGGGCGGCGTTGCTGGCCGGGATGGCCGAGCAGCGGGCCGAGGTCGCCGCGTTGCTCGCCGACCCCGCCGAGCCGACCTTCGACAACACCGTGGTCGCCCTCGAGCGGTCCGGGGCGCTGCTCGGCCGGGCGTCGGCGGTGTTCTGGAACCTGTCGTCGTCGATGTCCAGCGACGAGCTGCGCGCCATCGAGCGCGAGGTGGCACCGCTGTCGGCCGCCCACTCCGACGCCCTGCGGCTGGACCCCGCCCTGTTCGCCCGCATCGACGCCGTCCACGCGGGCCGGCACGAGGCCGGGCTGGACGAGGAGGCGCTGCGCCTGGTCGAGCGGTACCACCTGGACTTCGTGCTGGCCGGTGCCGGCCTCGACGACGCCGGGCGCGAGCAGCTGCGCGACCTCAACCAGCGGCTGTCGGAGCTGTCCACGACCTTCGGTCAGAACCTGGTCGTGGCCACCGAGGCCGCCGCAGTGCTGGTCACCGACGCCGCCGAGCTCGACGGCCTGAGCCCGGCCGAGGTCGAGGCCGCGGCCGGGGCCGCGACCGAGCGAGGGCAGGAGGGTCTCCTGCTCACCCTGGTGCTGCCCTCGGGTCAGCCGGCGATGGCCAAGCTGCGCAACCGGGAGCTCCGGCACCGGCTGCACGAGGCCTCGCTCACCCGCGCCTCGTCCGGGGAGCACGACAACGGCCCGATCGCCGCGGAGATGGCGCACCTGCGCGCCGTCCGTGCCCGGCTGCTCGGGTTCGACACCCACGCCGACCTCATCGCCGCCGACCAGACCGCCCGCACCTCGGCCGCCGTCGACGAGCTGCTGGGCGCGCTGGTCGCCCCGGCCATGGCCAACGCGCGCGCCGAGGCCGAGGTGCTCGCCGAGCTGGCCGCCGCCGACGGGGTCGAGCTGGCCGCGTGGGACTGGGCGTACTACTCCGAGCGGGTGCGCGCCGAGCGCTACGCCGTCGACAGCGGCGCGCTGCGCCCGTGGTTCGAGCTCGACCGGGTGCTCGTCGACGGTGTCTTCCGCGCCGCCGAGCTGCTCTACGGCTACACGTTCACCCCGCGCCCCGACCTGCAGGGCTACCACCCCGATGTCCGGGTCTGGGAGGTCTTCGGCGCCGACGGCGCGCCGGTCGGGCTCTACCTCGGCGACTTCTTCGCCCGCGACGGCAAGCGCGGCGGGGCCTGGATGAGCTCCTTCGTCGACCAGTCGGGGCTGCTGGGCACCCGCCCGGTCGTCTTCAACTGCCTCAACGTCACGCGGGCCGCGGCCGGCCAGCCCACGCTGCTGACGATGGACGAGGTCACCACCCTGTTCCACGAGTTCGGCCACGCGCTGCACGGACTGTTCTCCGCGGTCACGTACCCGCGGTTCTCCGGCACCAGCGTGCCGCGCGACTTCGTCGAGTACCCGAGCCAGGTGAACGAGATGTGGGCGCTGTGGCCCGAGGTCCTCTCGCACTACGCCCGGCACGTGGAGACCGGTGCGCCGCTGGCCCAGGACGCCGTCGACGCGATGGAGGCCGCCGCGCTGTGGGGCGAGGGCTTCGCCACCGTCGAGTACCTGGGCGCCACCCTGCTCGACCAGGCCTGGCACCGGCTCACCCCCGACACCGAGGTCACCGACGCGCAGGCGTTCGAGGCGCGGGCGCTGGAGGCCGCCGGCGTCGCCTTCGACCTGGTGCCGCCGCGCTACCGGACGACGTACTTCCAGCACGTCTTCGCCGGTGGCTACTCGGCCGGCTACTACTCCTACATCTGGTCGGAGGTGCTCGACGCCGACACGGTGGAGTGGTTCAAGGAGAACGGTGGGCTGCGCCGGGAGAACGGCGACGTCTTCCGCGGCCGGCTGCTGTCCCGCGGCGGGTCGGTCGACCCGCTGGGCGCCTTCCGCGCCGTGCGTGGCCGGGACGCCGACACCGGCCCGCTGCTCCGCCGCCGCGGTCTGACGCCCGCCTGACACAGCACCGGACCCGCGGACGTCGTCCGCGGGTCCGGTGCTGCGCCGTCCGTGGGGGACAGACGGTGATCAGGTGACCTGATCACCGTCTGTCCTCCGGTACCAGCGTTGGTGCGGGAGGACAGACGGTGCTGCAGGAGGACGAGGCGGAAGCCGGGGCCTCAGAGCCAGGGGAGCGCGAGCACCAGGTCCAGGTCGTCGGGGGCCGCGCCGTCCCGCACCAGCCGGTTGGGCTGGCGGTGGCCGCAGGCGGTGCAGCGGTGCACCACCTGCCAGCCCTTGCCCGACTTCTCCACCAGGCCGATGGGCTCCATCAGCTGCCGGCAGGTGCTGGCCCGGTCACCGGGCCGCTCGTCGACGTGCAGCGACCACAGGCACCACGGGCAGTGGTTGCGGTAGTGCCCGTCGGTGTTGGCCGGCACCAGGGTCGAGCAGTGCCCGCAGACGAAGTCGGTGTTCTCCGCCCGTCGCCCGCGGGCCCGCCCGCCGTCCACCGTGCTGGTCACGTGCCCGCTCAGGGGACGAACGGCTCGACGGCCAGGACCTTGACCGAGATCGACTTGCCGTTGGGGGCGGTGTAGGTGACCGTCGCGCCCGGCTCGGCGCCCACGATCGCCGCACCCAGCGCGGACTCGGGGGAGTAGACGGTGAGGTCGGTGGTGCCGGCGATCTCGCGCGAGCCCAGCAGGAACTTCTCGGTGTCGTCCTCGTCGCCGTCGAAGGCGATCGTGATGACGGTGCCCAGCGCGGCGTGCGTGGCCGTGGTCGGGGCGTCGCCCACCCGCGCCTTGCGCAGGAGGTCGGTGAGCTGGCGGATGCGGCCCTCGGCCTTGCCCTGCTCCTCGCGCGCCGCGTGGTAGCCGCCGTTCTCCTTGAGGTCACCCTCCTCGCGGCGGTCGTTGATCTCCTTGGCCATGGCCGGGCGGTTCTCGATCAGCTGGTCGAGCTCGGCCCGCAGCCGGTCATGGGCCTCCTGGGTCAGCCAGACGCCCTGGTCCTGCTGGTCGGTGGGGGATCCCACGGATGACTCCCGGTGCTCATGAGGCGACCCCCAGCGATGGGGGTCCTCTCTGGTCAATCCGGGCAACCTAACACCGGAACGCGGCCCCGTGCAGCCGTCACCGCCACCCGGACGTGGTGCGGGGCACACCCCGGAAGGCCCGGGTGCCCCGTCGCGGGGCCGCGGGCAGGGGGATGATGGGAGGCCAGCAGCACGGCATCGTCGGGCACGGGCCCGACGGGCGCAGCGAGGAGAGAACGTGACCGAACCGGACCAGTTGCGCCTGCTCGCGGTGCACGCCCACCCCGACGACGAGTCGAGCAAGGGCGCCGCGACCATGGCCAAGTACGTCGCCGAGGGCGCCCGCGTCCTGGTGGCCACCTGCACCGGCGGTGAGCGCGGCTCGGTGCTCAACCCGGCCATGGACCGGCCCGACGTCTGGGAGCGGATGACCGAGATCCGGGCGGCCGAGATGGCCCAGGCCCGCGAGATCCTCGGCGTCGAGCAGGAGTTCCTGGGCTTCGTCGACTCGGGCCTGCCCGAGGGTGACCCGCTGCCCCCGCTGCCGGAGGGCTGCTTCGCCCTGGTGCCGGTCGAGGAGGCCGCCGCTCCGCTGGTCGAGCTGATCCGCCGCTTCAAGCCGCAGGTGATGACCACCTACGACGAGCGCGGCGGCTACCCGCACCCCGACCACATCAAGACCCACGAGATCTCGATGTACGCCTTCGAGGCCGCGGCCGACCCCGACCGCTACCCCGAGCTGGGCGAGCCGTGGCAGGTCAGCAAGGTCTACTACCACATGGGCTTCACCCTGCCGCGCACGAAGGCGCTGCACGAGGCCATGCTCGCCACCGGCGCCGAGTCGCCCTACACCGAGTGGCTGGCGAACTGGGACCCGGCCAACGACATCTCCCACCGGGTGACCACGCAGGTGCCCTGCGCCGAGTACTTCCCGGTCCGGGACGCCGCGCTGATCGCGCACGCCACCCAGATCGACCCGACCGGGCGCTGGTTCTCCGTGCCGCTGGACCTGCAGACGCAGACCTGGCCCACCGAGGACTACGAGCTGGTCCGCTCGGTCGTCGACTCCCCGACGCCCGAGGACGACCTGTTCGCCGGCGTCCGCACCTCCGAGCGCATCGCGTGACCGGCGCCCTGGCGGTGCTGGCCGCCGCCCAGCAGCAGGTGCCCGAGGACGTCGGCAAGGCGGGTCCCCTCGGGCTGCTGCTGATGGTCGTGCTGCTCATCGTGGTGCTCTTCCTGGGCCGGTCGATGGGCCGGCACATCAAGAAGGTCCCGGTCAGCTTCGACCCCGCCGACCAGCCGGTGACGGTGCCCGACAGCCCGGCGGAGCTGATCGACGGCCCCGACACCGGTGCTCAGCCCGGGCAGGCGCTGCTGGACACCCTGCGCCGGGCGCCGCTGGCCATCGAGCCGCCGCGCCCCGCGGCCTACCAGCGGTGTGCCACGTCGACGACCAGTCGGTCACCGTCGGGGCCGGGGAGCGTGAACGCCCGGAAGGGCAGCCTCGCGCGGGTGCCGACGGCGAGGGTCGTGCT
>NZ_JBISCA010000005.1:0-225358 GCF_046635825.1 Modestobacter sp. SSW1-42
CCTTCGAGGTGGTGCGGTGGTCAGAGACCGCCATCCTCGGAGGAGCCCCCGCCGTCTCGGCGGAGCTCCACGGGTGGGGACTTTCAGTGAGCAGGTCTGGGGACTTTCAGCTGAGCGCCGTCAAGCCACCGCATCGATGCATCGTCCCTTCGACTGGGCGAGTCCGTTAAAGGTTGGCACCGTCGAGTGCCATACTTGGAGCCGCTGGTGACCGACTCTATGTGTGCCGTCCTGGACGCTGTTCGCCAGAAC
Organism: Modestobacter sp. SSW1-42; assembly: GCF_046635825.1. Lineage (NCBI taxonomy): Bacteria > Bacillati > Actinomycetota > Actinomycetes > Geodermatophilales > Geodermatophilaceae > Modestobacter > Modestobacter sp. SSW1-42. The sequence goes on from NZ_JBISCA010000005.1 coordinate 253, forward strand.
CCCAATGCACCTTCATTGGCTCTCGTACGGCCTGCCGAGATCCTCGGTCTGCAGATTTCGCGGCACGGCGGCTGGACTCCCAAACAGCAGGACGTGTTGGACCAGTGGGTCAACCAGCCCGAACTATTCGGAGGCGGCGCACCCAAGACCGCCATCGCAGCGCCGCGCTTCACCGCCAAGTACCGCTATCGCTGCGGTGACGCGCGGTGCCGCACCCACGAACAGGGCATCATCGATTGGGACTGCTGCACGAGTAGGTGACATCTGATCTGTGGTGCCGACAGGTGCCGCTGGAAGGATGTTCCCCGTGCCCAAGCCCTACCCCAAGGAGTTCCGCGACGACGTCGTGAACGTCGCCCGCAACCGTGAGCCCGGCACCCATCTCAAGCAGGTCGCCGCGGACTTCGGGATCAGTGAGTCCTGCCTGACGAACTGGATGAAGGCCGCTGATGTCGAGGCCGGGATCAAGCCCGGCACGACCGCGGCGGAGAACACCGAGCTGCGTGATGCCCGGCGGCGGATCCGGCTGCTGGAGCAGGAGAACGAGGTCCTGCGCCGGGCGGCGGCCTACCTGTCCCAGGCGAACCTGCCGGGAAAATGATGTACCCGCTCGTCCGTGAGCTGGCCGCGGTCGGCACCCCTGTGCGGGTGCCGGTCACGGTGACGTGTCGGGTCCTGGGGTTGGCTCGCCAGCCCTATTACCGGTGGTTGGCAGCCCCGGTCACCGCCAGGGAGCTCGAGCGGGCCCACCGGGCCAACGCGCTATTCGACGCCCACACCGATGACCGGGAGTTCGGCTACCGGCTGCTGGTCGAGGAGGCCGCCGACAACGGGCAGCCGATGGCGGCGCGGACGGCCTGGGCGATCTGCTCGGCCAACGGCTGGTGGTCAGCGTTCGGCAAGCCCCGCCGCGGCAAGGCGAAGAAGGCCGGCCCGCCCGTCCACGACGACCTGCTGGCCACCGTCGATGAGCACGGGGTGACCCGGCACCAGTTCAGCGCCGATGCGCCCAACACCGTGTGGTTGACCGACATCAGCGAGCACAAGACCGGCGAAGGCAAGCTCTACCTGTGCGCGGTCAAAGACCTGCACTCCAACCGCATCGTCGGCTACTCCATCGACTCCCGGATGAAGTCCCGGCTCGCCGTCGCCGCCCTCGCGAACGCGGTCGCGATGCGTCGCACCGCCGGGCAGGACGTGGCCGGCTGCATCGTTCACAGCGACCGAGGATCTCAATTCCGGTCCCGAAAATTCGTCCGGGCTGTCGGCCGTCACCAGATGGTCGGCTCGATGGGCCGGGTCGGCGCATGCGGGGACAACGCCGCCATGGAGTCCTTCTTCGCACTGCTGCAGAAGAACGTCCTGGACCGGCAGACCTGGGCCACCCGCCAGCAGCTACGAGTCGCCATCGTCACCTGGATCGAACGGACCTATCACCGTCGACGACGCCAAGCCGCCCTCGGTCGCCTCACCCCGATCGAATACGAGATCATCGACCCCACACAGGCAGCTCAGGCCGCCTGACCCAACCTGTCACCTATCCGTGCAGCAGTCCCATTGGGAGCTGACGGCACTGCAGCGGAAGCTCGCGCTGGCGAGCGATGCAGAACTGCAGGCGGCCATCGTCCACAACTTCTTCGAAGTCATGTGCGGCTCGACTCGCTCACCGGCCTTCTACGTCGGCAACCAAGCTGATGCTCAGAAGCGCCGCACCTTCAGCGTTCTCGGCACGTACTACCCAAGAGCCTTCGAGGCGGCGGCACTGCCCCTGTTCTGACCGCTCAGGCCGGCAATCTCAGCAACCCGCTGCAGCACGATGCTTCGGTGACAAGACGTCTCGTCAGACTCGAAGCACATCACGGCGACGCGTTGCCCCTGACCCAGCGTCGACAGCGTGCACAGCGCCTCCACCGCCTCCGGCTGGGTGAGCAGATCGCCATAGCGCTGACGTGCCAATCGCCCCGCGGCACCGGTGTTGTCGCTGAAGCCAGCCCGGTTGGCCGGCGGATTGCCAAGCACACGCAGATGCCGATACTCGATCCCTGCTGCTCGAACGGTTGAGGCGAGCAAGGTCTTCGAGAAGCCCTTGCGTCGAGATATTGCATTCAAACGCACATCGACGAGCGTGGCGATATTAGCGTTAACCAGGCGCCTCACGAAGTCATCGAGGCTAGCGCCCTGATAACCGACACCGACAAGTCCCGAAGATGGCTTGACATGATCGCTAGGTATGCACACTTGCTATTTCTCCATAAGGCCTTAATTGCTGATCTAGGAATGTATGACGCCTTCATCAGGCGACAGCGAACCCGCATTGCGGCGGTATCTCGGGGCCGAGTTTGCCTTTGATAGCGCAGACCAGGGCGAGGTCATTCAGGCTATCGCGGCCGCGGCCATAGCCGCAGCTACGCAGGTGTGGGGTTCTGCTGAGCCTCACGCCTTGGAAAACTCGCAATCAGAGTCTCACTACGATCCGCTATAAACGCGCTCGAGACAACCAGCGCCCCGCCGACCGCCCTCGGCTCCGACTCGCCCAGGGGCACCGTGAGATTCTCCGCCCAGCGCTTGAGGGCCACGAGATCGCGGGCCGGTCCAGGCTGGTCGCTGACGAAACAGGCGGCCAAGACTCCGCGAGGCTGGGTCCAGTCACGAAGGAAGATGCTGACGTCGCTGACCTCAGCGACACGCCGCAGGGCAGCGGCGCGCGAAACGCCGTAGCGCTTTGGCAGGCGCGCAAGGTGACGAGCCAAGTGGGGACGCGTCTTTAGGCGCTCGACATCTTCCGCAAGCCAGGCTCTGGGTAGCAGCAGGTTGACCGAGAATTCTTCGCACCAACGCTCAACCCGCGGGCTATCGTGGCCACCGACGTGCGGAGGCACGGCAGGGGCACCAAGTAGCCAGTGCCCCAGCTCATGCGCCAAGGTGAACCTCCGCCGGCCCCGAGAGTCGCGCGACCGCAGCAAAATCTCGCCGCCGCGCTGCCCTAGGTCCAGCAGATAGCCCGTGCCGTCGAGATCCTCGATTGAGACGCGCAGCCCCGGCCATTGCCGTAGGACGGAGTTCAAGTCCACCGGCGCTGATGCTTGCTGCGCCGCTGCTCGGACGGCATCTGCCACGGCGTCGGCCGGCGGAAGTTCATTTTGAGATGCGCTCCTGCCGACGACCTGCGACCAGCGAGGAGCGTTGTCCGTGGCCGCCGGAGCGCCCCGCATGGCCTTAGTCATCCTCAAGGCTGTCAATGAGGCGAAGGAGCACCCTGCGGAGCAACTTGTTGCGGTCGCGCGAACTAATGTCGCCGAAGCGGGCGGCTTGCCGATCGGTAACCCAGGTGCTCAAGTTGTTGATAATGAGCTCGTCCATGTCAGGCTCGACCAAATCCGATACAGTCGTACTGAGAGCTGTAGCGATCTCACGAAGTTGCAGCAAGCTGGGATTGGCGTCTTTGTCGTTGGACTGCTCCAGTCGCGCGAGCATTTCCACGCTCAACGGGTGGCGATCGCTACTCACTTTGACGATGTCTTCCCGCGTGAGCCCCTTCGCCTCCCTGAGCTGGCGGATCCGGTCCCCAATGATGTTGACGTCGTAATCGCTATAAGCGAGTTTGCGCTGCACAAGCTGGGGGCGCAGCTGCAGCAGGGTTTCATGCAGGCCGGCCCGCAACTCCTCCGGCTCGTCATACGAGACGGTTACCACGGTCCCCGGGATCCCCGTGACCATCCGACTGATGCGTGATTCGTTGTGCCCGACCACGACGATGGGGACCATGGCGTCGTAGGCGAAGGTCAGCTCTTCGCCGGCTCCGGTACTTGGATAGTGGGCCAGGTAGATCAAGAGATCCGAGCGCAGGACTCGCTCTCGATCGACGTGGAATACCTCGGTGTCCTCGACGTCGGGGTGGTGCACCGGGTCGGTCTTCTTGCGAGGCTCGTACAGCTCGATCCCGAGGTCTTGGCAGACCAGCGAGACGGCGTCCGACAGCTGGAAGATGAGCTGCCGCTCGGCACCCTCGAGGCCCGTCAGCGCCGACGCCAGGTAGGCATTCAACGGATGGTGCTCAGGCCGGGGCCGCAGCGCCAAGACCTTGGCTGTCTCCGTCGTCTCGAGGCCAGGCAGCCCCAGCTGAGCCAGTCCAGCGTCCTCAGTCATCGCGCCCTCTCCTAGTAGCTCTGGCTCGTACCGCCGAACCGCGGCGAGGTAATCGTCGTTGCTGAGGCTCGCGAGATGAGCCGTCACGATGTCGTGAGCTCGGGACACGTCAGTCATGGGTGTCGGCCGCCAGGAGCTCGAGGGTGGTGATGGCTGCAGGGTCACGCACCGCAATCTGAATATGCGCCTGGTCGAAGAGAGCGGAACCCGGGAAGGCGGGGCGCCCCTCTTGGAAGATGCCGCGCACGCTTCGAATCGGTTGCCCATCATCAGAGAGGGCCTCCGCCGCCATGTTGATGACCAACCTGTCCATGCCGTGAGCGCCCCCTTGTTGCGTCGGCAGTCTCAGACCCGCTCGACGATGCAGCGTGATCACCGTGTCATGGGCTTCCGACAGAACGCTGAACCAACGACGATCGAGCAGGTCCATGCAGCCGTCAAGGCTGATCTTGGCCCGCAAGACCGCCCCATCGTCGCCGTGCTCCTGCTTCGCCCAGCCTCGGGCCCGTTCCAAGCCATCCTGGAAGAAGTAGATGCCATCCCCCAGCCAGTCGTAGACGTTGCGGCTCGGACGGAATCCCTGCTCGATGATCTTTTCAGCAGCCTGGCGACTGGTGCCATGGAAGCCCGTCACCTCACTCACGTCCGTCACCTGCAGTCGTCTCCGTGGTTCGCCGCGGCGAAGCCACAGGCCGGTCGTCGTCGAGCGCTAGCGAGCCCCGTGCCGCACCAGCGAAGCTTGCCACGGTGCCGTTGACTCAGCGGCGCAACGTTAGTCGACCGCGAGGCGGCCGGGATCGCTGCGACTGACGGTGCTGACGGGTCGGCCTAGGGTCGTCCGCAACGAGCGTGCACTCATGCCGGCCCCGCGCCCCGAGTCGGCCCGCGCTTCACTGAGGGTGACGGCGCCTCGCTCAGCAGGAGGTGCAGCGGATCGACCTCTATGACGGCTGCAATGCGCTCGACCGCTCTAAGCGTTAGGTTCCGCTCGCCGCGCTCGAGGCCGCCCATGTACGTGCGGTGGACCCCTACCAGGTCCGCGAAGGCTTCCTGTGACAGGCCGCGCCGCTGCCGGTAGCGGCGCAGGTTTTGGCCGGCGGCGCGTTGCAGGTCCCTCCCAGGTCGAGAAGCGAGTGCTCGCAGCGACGGTCGACATGACGGACGCCGCTGCGATTGCGAAGGTCGTGCAGCGCTGGAACCGCACGGTCGCACCGTCAACTCGCCGCCACGGCCGCGGTCGAAAACGGCCGTTGTAGGGCCCGACTGCCACGGTGCTCGCCCAAGCGTCAGGCCCACTGGAGAATTTTCAAGATCGAGTGCCACAGACTTCTCAAGATCGAGTGCCACAGACTTCTCAAGATCGAGTGCCACACACCTAGTGCATCCAGGATGATTTTGGTGGGACAGAGCTTCCTAGCGTCAGGACGTGATGACGCTGCACAAGCTCACCGCGGGCGACGGGTACACGTATCTGACCCGCCAAGTGGCTGCGCACGACGCCACGACACGCGGATTCGGGAGCCTCGGCGACTACTACAGCGAGCGGGGCGAGGCCCCGGGCGTCTGGATGGGCCGCGGCCTTGCCGGTGTGCCGAACTTCCCGCTCGGTGAGCGGGTCACCGAGACGCAGATGGTGGCGCTGTTCGGCAGGGGACGTCACCCCAACGCCGAGGAGATCGAGCGAGCGGCCCGACTCGCGGGCAAGGACGCGCAGCACGTTGATCAGGCCAGCCGGCTGGGCGCGCCGTACCGGGTCTTCGACCAGTCCAATGAGTTCCGCCGTCGCTGCGCCGAGGGCTTCCGCGAGTACAACTCCGGCCGCGGACTGGACGCCGTCACCCCGGTTCCAGACGAGGACCGCGCACGCATCCGCACAGCCGTGGCGGGCGCGATGTTCATCGAGAGCTATGGCCGTCCCCCGGCCGACGCCCGGGAGCTGTCCGGCCACCTAGCCCGAATCTCCCGGCAGGCCACGACCCCGGTGGCCGGCTACGATTTGACCTTCAGCCCGGTCAAGAGTGTCTCCACGCTCTGGGCTATCGCCCCGCCAGAGGTCGCCGCGGTCATCGAGCAGGCGCATGCCGACGCCGTCGCCGACACGCTGACGTGGCTGGAGGACCACGCGACCTACACCCGTGTCGGCCGCAATGGGGTGGCACAGGTGGAGGTCCGAGGACTGGTCGCGGCGGCGTTCACCCACCGCGACTCCCGTGCCGGCGACCCGGACCTGCACACCCACGTGGCGATCAGCAACAAGGTGCAGACCCTCGACGGCCGGTGGCTGGCGCTGGACGGGCGACCGATCTACAAGAACAAGGTCGCCGCCTCCGAGCGCTACAACACCCGGCTGGAGGCGCTAGTCGTCGACCGGCTCGGCGTCCGCTTCGCCGACCGGCCCGGCACCGAGCCGGGCAAACGGCCGGTGCGGGAGATCGTCGGTATCGAGGGGCCACTCCCCCGACTCTGGTCTTCACGACGGCGAGCCATCGACGTCCGCCGCGCGGCACTGGCTATGCGGTTCCAGGCCGACCACGGCCGCCCACCGACCACGGTCGAGGCGACGGCCCTGGCCCAGCGGGCCAACCTGGAGACCCGCCAGGCCAAGCACGAGCCGCGCTCCCACGCCGAGCAACGCGCCTCGTGGCGGGCACAGGCGCTGGCCACGTTGGGCGGCGAAGCGGGACTGCGCGCGTACCTGGACGGTGTCCTGCGCGGTACCCCCGGCCGCTCACGCGGCCCGACGGGCGCATGGGTGACCGAGACCGCCTACCAGGTGCTCGCGGTGCTGAGCAGCGCGCGGGCGACTTGGCAGGAGAACCACGTCCGCGCCGAGGCAGAGCGCGAGGCCCGGGCCGCCGGAATCGGACTGAGTGACGTGGACCGGGCGGTCGACGCGGTCGTCACGGCCGCGCTGTCACCCCCGCTGTCGATCCGCCTGGACGGCGGGGTGACATCAGGCCGGCCCGTCGCCGACGAACCCGCCGCGTTGCGCCGCTCCGACGGCACGTCGGTGTACGTCGCGGCCGGCTCGGCGCTGTACACATCGAGCGAGATCCTCGCCGCTGAACAACTCATCCTCGCCGCGGCCGGCAGACGCGACGGGCATGTCACCCCTGCTGCGGCCGTCGAGGTCGCGCTCTTGGAGTCGGTCGCCAACGGGGTGACGCTGAACCCGGGCCAGGTGCAGCTGGTCCGTGAGCTGGCCACGTCGGGCGCGCCGGTGCAGCTGGCACTGGCGCCGGCCGGCACCGGCAAGACCACCGCGCTGCGGACGCTGTCGGCCGCCTGGCGCGCCGGCGGCGGCAACGTCGTCGGACTGGCTCCCTCCGCGGCGGCGGCCACGGTGCTGCGCGAGCAGATCGGCGCCAGCACCGACACCCTGGCCAAGCTGATCCACGCGCTGACCACCGACCTCGACGTCCCGCCCTGGCTGCCCACTATCGATTCGCGCACCCTCGTCGTAATCGACGAGGCCGGCATGGCCGGCACCGCAGACCTCGCCCGCGTGGTCGAGCACGTCACCGCAGTCGGCGGGTCGGTCCGGCTGATCGGTGACGACCAGCAGCTCGCCGCCGTGGGCGCCGGCGGAGTGCTGCGCGACCTCGCCGCCACCCACGGCGCGGTCAGCCTCTCCCAGGTCGTCCGCTTCACCGACCCGGAGACCGGCAGTGCCAACCACGCGGAGGGCGCGGCGTCGCTGGCGCTGCGCGACGGCGACCCGGCCGCGCTGGCCTACTACGTCGACCACGGCCGGGTGCACGTCGGCGACCTCGCCACGGTCACCGAGCACGCCTACACCGCCTGGGCCACCGACCGCGCCGCGGGCCGCGACGCCATCATGCTGGCCCCCACCCGCGAGCTGGTCACCGAGCTGAACGCCCGCGCCCGCACCGATCGCCTGGCCCGGCAAACCGGACCAATCGGCCGCGAGGTCACCCTGGCCGACTCGATGTCCGCCTCCACCGGCGACGCCGTGATCACCCGACGCAACGAGCGCACCTTGGCAATCGGCGCCGCCGACTGGGTGAAGAACGGCGACCGGTGGACCGTCACCGCCGTCCACGATCGCGGAGCCCTCGACGTCGTCCACCAGCGCACGGGCCGGCACGTCACCCTGCCCGCCGGCTACGTCACCGAGCACGTCACCCTCGGCTACGCCACCACCGTTCATGGCGCCCAAGGCGTCACGGCTGACACCTGCTACGCCGTCGCCACCGGCGCGGAGACCCGCCAGCTGCTGTACGTGGCGCTCACCCGCGGCCGACACGCCAACCACGTCTTCCTCCTCACCGCTGGGGACGGCGATCCGCACAGCGTGATCACCCGTGACGCGCTGCTGCCGCCCACCGCCGTCGAGCTGCTCACCCGGGTCCTCGGACGCGACGGCAGCCAAACCTCGGCCGCCAGCCACAGCCGGGCCTTGGCCGACCCAGCCGCCCGGCTCTCCTCCAGCGCCGACCGGTACTCCCACGCGCTGAGCACCGCTGCGGAGGACCGGCTCGGGTCCCCCGCGCTCGGGGCGATCGACAACGCCGCCGAGGCCGCGGTGCCCGGACTGACCGCGCAGGACGCCTACCCGGTGTTACGCGCGCACCTAGCGCTGTGCGCTATCGCCGGCCAGGACCCGATCGATCTCCTCAGGCGGGCGCTGGCCTCGCCGCGCGGTCTGCACGACGCCCGCGACGCCGCAGCGGTCCTCGACTGGCGCATCGACCCCGCCGGTCACCACTCGGCCAGAACCGGTCCACTGCCGTGGCTGCCCGCCATCCCCGAGACGCTGCGGACCGACCCCCGATGGCGGGCCTACCTCACCTACCGCGCCGACGAGGTCGCCGCGCTCGCCACCGCCGTCATCAATGGGGCCCGCGCCTGGACCCCGGCCAGCGCCCCCGCCTGGACCCCGGCCAGCGCCCCCGCCTGGGCGCTGCCGCTGCTCGACCGCGATCCTGACCTCGTCGCCGACCTCGCCGTCTGGCGCGCGGCCCACGCCGTCGACGGCGCCGACCGGCGCCCCACCGGCCCCCGACTGCCCGCGGCCGCCGACGCCCGCGCCCAACGCACCCTCAACGCCCGCGTCGAGCGGCTGCTCGGTGAACCGGGCACGGCCGCCGCAGGGTGGTCGGCTCTGGCCCACGGCATCGACCCGCGCCTCACCGCCGACCCCTACTGGCCGACCCTCGCCGAGCGTCTCAGCACCGCCGAGCGCGCCGGCATCGACGTCACCTCGCTGGTCCGGGCCGCCGGCTACCGTCCCCTGCCCGACGAGCAGCCGGCCGCCGCGCTCTGGTGGCGGCTGTCCGGGCACCTCTCCCCTGCCGCGCTTTCAGGCGGTGCCGTCTCGGCGCAGACGCTGCGCCCGGACTGGGCGCCGGTCCTGGCCGCCGTCGTCGGCGGCCCGTCTGCCGACCGGGTGCTCGGCGATCCGGGGTGGCCCGCGCTGGTCGCCGCCGTCAGCTCGGCCCGCCTCACCGGCTGGTCCCCAGAGCAGCTCCTGAACACCGCGTACGACCTACTGCGCGCCGGCCACCCCGACGACGAGCCGCTGCGTCCCGAGGAGTTGACCACCGCTCTGGTGTGGCGGATCGGCCTGCTCACCGATCCGACTTCAGGCGACCGCTCCACCACATGCTCGCCGCCCGACGACCTCGACCAGCTCCCGACGCCGGACGGCGTCCTCGATGGGGACTGGCTGGCCGGTCTCGCGGAACCTGACGAGCCGGACGCCCCTGGGCCGCCCGAGGACGAACCCGCTGGTGCCGCCGACACCGGTCGCGCGATCGGCCATGCCGAGTTGGGCGACGCACCCCGCGTTGACCGACAGCGCCTCCTCGAGCTCAACGAGCAGGCCGCTGACTTCTTCGCCGCCTGCTTCCGCGACTCGTGGGCGCCGTCCTACCTCATCGGCCGGCTCGGCACCGACCTCGCCGACGACGAACGGTTCACCCTCGGCTACGCACCCGCTGGCTGGACTGAGCTGACCGACCATCTGCGTCGCCTCGGCGCCACGGACACCGAGATCGTCGCCGCCGGGCTGGGCAGCTACGCCTCCACCGGCCGGGTCATCGACCGCTTCCGCGACCGGTTGGTCTTCGCCATCTGCGACGGCGCGGAGATTCACGGCTGGATCGGCCGCCGCAACCCCGCGCAGGACGGCGACGAAGCCGGTCGAGCCGTACCCAAGTACCTGAACACCCCCGAGACCGACCTGTTCACCAAGGGGTGCGAGCTGTACGGCCTGACCGAGGGCGCCACAGCCCTGACGGCCGGCGCCGTCCCCGTCATCGTCGAGGGCCCCCTCGACGCGCTGGCCGCCACCTTGGCTGGCGACGGCAGGTACGTCGGCATCGCGCCCTTGGGTACCGCGTTCACCGATGTACAGGTCGACCGACTGCGCCCCTTCATCGGCGAAGGACGACCGGGGGTCATCGTCGCCACCGACGCCGACTCTGCCGGACAGACGGCAGCGCAACGCATCTTCTGGCAGCTCACCGCCTGCGGTGACGACCCACGCCACCTCGCCGTCGCGACCGGCAAGGATCCCGCCGAGATGCTGCAGACGGCTGGCGCCACCGCGCTGCGCCAGGCCCTTGCTTGCTCTCCCAGCCTGGCGCGCACGCTCATTGACGCCCGCGTTGCTGTCTACGCCGACCGCCTGGACACCGTCGAGGGTCAGGTCCACGCCACACGTCGCGCCGCCGAAGTCATCGCCGCCCTCCCGTCCACCAGTTGGCCGGCCCACCTCACCGCCCTGGTGGCCCGCACCGGCATCGCGCCTGACATCGCGCTGTCCGAGGTCTTCGACGCCGCTCAGGCACGCAGCGAGGTTGACCGACGGGCGAGAGCAGCGCTTCCGGCACAGGACGGCGACGCCAACGTCCAAATCCCCGGCTGCGCTACTGAGTCATCTCCACCAGTGACCGGGCGGCAGACTCTCACGGCCAGCACGCGGACAGCTGAGCTCGCAGCATCCGCGGCACCTCATTCTCAGCCTGCAGTTCGGCGTGGATCCCGCCAGCGGTGCTAACGAGGAAGGTAGGGAGCTTCCACAGGGCGACCAAGCGGCGCCGTCAGCTGCCCGGGAAGTCGCAGCCCGGACGACGTCATCTCTGCCTGTCGCATTCGGTACAGATCCGTCGTTCGACCGACACAAAGGGATCCACCTACGGTGACGCGGGACCGAGGCCCCGGACCTGTCCCTGAGGGCGGCCTACGAGACACCGAATGGCAGCCATCGCCCTGGACGCCAAAAGCCCGACCGGCCGGGTTACCGGGGACCGGCAAGCAGCGGGCGAAGCGACCGCGTCGTTGTCTCGCCGGCCGGATGACGGCGAGCCCGCGGCCGCAAGCGTGCTGGCCCTGATCCCGTTCGACGACCACGCCAAAGGCGCACTGTGGCGGACCTCCGCGCAGGCCCAACACTTCGAAGCCAGGACCGTCCCGTCCATGCCACGACGGTGCGCCGCGCACTGATCAACGCCGGGCTCCAACTGCGCCACGCTAGCCAACGGGAGCCCAGCAGGCCCGAAGGGTAGGGACGCTCCGTGGTCTCGTCAGCGCCGACGCCGAATTGTCGCCGGGCCAGGCTAGCGTCCATGATCATGAAGCTCACATCTTCACAGCAGCGCAACGCCGTCTCGGAGGGCATGGCCCTGGGCATGCTCATGTGCGGCCGAGACGAGCTGCGCTTCGACAAGGTGATGCTCGACTTGGCCTTCGAGGGCGCATGGCGGAGCTGGTCATACCGGACCGAGTTCTCCCAGGTGAGCACCGATCTGCGCAACGGTTCTGACGGCGTCCGGGTTATGACGCGTGCCGACGAGCGCAAGCAGGTTTACAACCTTTACTGGGATACGTCCGGCGGCACGGTCAACGTCTACGCGCGACCCCAGTGGGCCGATGCGGAGCTGGACTACGACGCCATCGCAGAGAGCATTGACGGTAAGGTGCCTGCGGACGGGTGGCGCTACCTCGCCGACGACTTCCTGTCCCGGTTCGACCGGTAAGCCCGACCTCAACGACTCCACCCTTGAGGACACCGCGACGCGGTCCGCTTAGAAGCCGTACTTTTCCTGCCGCAGCCGGAACGCCTTTTCTCCGCCCTCCATGACCTTCGTTATCTCCGCACGCACCAGCTCGCCGTCGATAGCACCCGTAAGCTTGATGCGACCTCCAGACTGGTCATTTGTGGTGCGATAGTCGCAACAGATGACCAACTCCGCGTCCCCGTTGACTACGAGGTTCGCGTTGTGGCTGGAGAAAATGATCTGCCTGCTCCCCTTCGCTCTCCAGAGCAATGTTACGACGTCTTGTATCACCTGACTGTCGAGATCATCCTCGGGCTGGTCAATGACCAGGGGCGGGCCAGCTTCGTTGAGCAGCGCGCGCAGAAGGGCGGTGGCCTGTTGGCCAGCGGACGCCAACGAGAAGTCGATGTACTCCGACTCGCGCGTCCTATACTCGAACACCGGCTGGTCTTCGATGCGCGTCAGCGCAAGATCCAACCATGAGTCGGGCGTTAGGCGAGCCCGAAAGCGCTTGACCTCAGGAAGACCGAGGAGCCGTGCGGCCATCGGGATCATCTCTGACGTCACCTCGACAGAATCGTCTAGGCCGACGAGGAGCTCGAAGTCTTCGAGCACCTTTTCCCAGCTAGCCAGAGGATCAACCTCAGTCGCCAACGCTGCGACGAAATTCTCAACCTTGGCCCGCTGGAGACCGGAGCCTTGCGCGACAGCGCGCACGCGGTCCCCAATCACTTCAACGCCCCGAGATCGGTTTACGGTGGCCCGAAGTAGTCCGTCGGAAAGCGTGCTTAAACGTGCGCACTGTTCTTCCAGGGCGACCGAGCGCTCGGAGAGACCGTTTAGCCACTGCACTCGAAGGGTCTGGTGCTCCGCCGACGGATCACCCAAGGCGGAGCGCTCCTCCTGCTGTCGCCGAATCTGGGAGCGAAGGGCCGCTTGCCCCCGCTCCAGTTCCTCCAACTGCTGAAGCCTCGCCTCGTGAACACTGCTTTTAGCCTTGACCTCCGCATACTGTGCTTCGAAAGCGGCAACCCGCGCATCCCAAGCTTGACCGGCGACGTCATAGGCGACCCTCACCCCGGAATCACTGCTGAACGTGGCAGCGGCGGCTTCGGCGAGTTGCACGGCGCGGTTGAGGAACGCGCTTGCCGTTGCGCGCTTCGCCGCGAGTGACTCGTCCGACTGAAGCGCTTCCGGGAGTGGGGCCGCGAGTTGTCCGAGGCGGACCTGCGCCGCCAATGCTAGATCGGCCAACTCCGTCGCGGTACGGGCGACCGAATCATCCCATTGTTGAGCAGTGTCCCTGGCTGCATCCACGTGAGGCTTGAGATCAAGTGTCGCCCGATCCTCAGCTGAGACGTCCGACAGTTCCGCCCGTAGGTTTGCGGCTTGCTGCCCCAGGGAGGCCTCTTCGAGCGTTGCGCGAGTGATCGCCCTTTCAAGGAGGCGGGAGCGCTCTAGGGCCGCGTAGTTCTGGCGGGTGCGAGCCTCCACCTCCTCCAGGCGCGCTTGTAACTCTCGCAGCCGACCCTCAATGGGAGAAGTGACAAAACGGATTAGTTCATCCCGGCGCACAGAGACGCTGCTCAACTGCTTCTGCGAGTATGCCTGGATCGGCAGAAGCGCACGCACGTCGGAATCGCGCGCCTTCTCGAACGGGCCATCGCCCACCTGAATGAGAACCTCGCCGGTGCGCGCGTACCGCCGGACGACGTGTGGGATTCCGTTCTTGACCAGGTGCACGTCGACGGAGGCGTCGAGTTGCCCCAGCGTTGCGTCGATCAGCTGCTTACGGCGCGCAGCAGGATCGGCGAGCTCCTCCGCTACGTCCTGGGCTTGACGGTCATCGCAGAGCGCCCAGCGAATGTACTCCAGAATCGTCGATTTTCCGGTCCCCCGTCCTCCAATAACGGCGTTATATTGAGGGTTAAGCCGCAAGTCCAGCGGGCCAAGGAACCGGGATGTGCTTACCTGCAGATGCGAAACAAAGACCGTGGGGATTTGAGGCTGAGCCTGAGCGATCCGCGACTCCTCAGCAAGACACGCCTGCCGAATTGCTTCAGCAGTCGGCACCGACCACTTGATCCAGGTTGAGAATTTACCCAAACTAGCAAAGTTGCTCGACCGCGCATCTGAGGTCTGAAATACGGCGATTCGCTTGTTGCCGTAGGCCTTCGCTTTGCCCGCGATAATATCGCGGTTTCCGCTTCCGAGCTTCTCGATTGAGCCATCGAGATAACCTCCGACGCAAGGCATCTCCTTATACTTGCCATGGAGGCCTGTTCGCAAGAGCGTCTGGTGACCACTATCGGTCACATTCGGCAGGACGATATAGCGTCCGCGAATGTAGTCGCGCTGGTCGAGATGGTCGTACAAGGCCTTGAGTGACGTGATGTGCTCAATCCCCGACACGGCCGGGAGTCGGTCTTGAGTCTCGCTCACGATCGAGATCGCCAGCGCCTCCAGGACCCCATCAAACCGATCCTCAGGGTAGTCCGCATCAAGAATCAGAAGGGCTTGGCACGGCACGCCGAGAGTCAACTCGATCCCAGGGAAGACGACAAGCCGTTCATCGCCAGGAAGCGGGTTGCCCAGAGAGTCCGTCTCCGCATTAGCGGCGTTTCGAATATGCCGAACCATGCAGAGATCATGGTGATCCGTTATCGCGACAGCTTGCAGCCCCTTCTCGCGACATGCCGCCACGAACGACTCAGCGTAAGCTCGCCGACTACCGTCGTCCGACGGTCTCGGCCCTTTCCACGCGGCGTCACGTGGAGTATGGACCTGCAAGTCTGTTCGTCGATAATGAGCACCTGAGTCGTGCATTGCTTTCCCCCATGTGGCTTAGCTAATCTTGATTCAATCCGCCAGGATTCTATTCCAGGAGTGACAGACTCGAATAGTTCAGCGCGTTGACGTCAACAGAGCAGGACGACCTGAGTCGAGGCTAGCCTGGTGGACCGACAGATTCACCAGCCGTCCGTGGCCCCGCTCGACCCTCCGTTCTCGCCAGGTAGCCGAGGCCTCATCCCCACCGTGCCGTTAGGACGTCGCTGGCTCCAGTTTTGTCGTACGTCCCTGCGACGCTGGCGACTTCCAAGCAACAAGGGAGTCCCCGTGTTCGAAGAGGTCCGCACGATCCCCCGCGCGCTGGCAGCTCACCCCGCAGACGACAGCCGGTCCGTCGCCCGCGCTGCCCAGTGGCTACTGCGGACGGCCGAGCGCCTCGGCGGCCAGCCGCTCCTGTTCGTGCCCCGAAGGAACACCGACGGCTTCGACGGACCGCTCCTCGAGCTATCGGAGCGCGTCCAGACAGAGTCGTGGCGAACGTTCACCGGCTGCCGCTGGTCTGGTGGCCCCGTGCTGGCCGCCTGGCCTGACCGGGACCACCTGGCGAACCTGGACGCAGACCGTCGGACAAGCGCGCTGTGCGTGCTGACCTGGAACGAGAAGGACGTGGCCGCCTGGCGCGCGGCGCGGCAACCGGAACTGCTATCGCCGTCGCTGCACGGCACACCCTCGGAGCTCGCGGTCGGAGACCCCATCGTTGAGCGCGGGCTGGAAACGATCACGAACGGGATCAATCAGAGCAATGGGCTTGCCGGGTACGGCCGTGACATCGCCGTCACCGCCCTCTTGACGCTGCACGACGCCGGGTACCGCTTGATGGCCGACGAGATCTACGGCTGGGCGCTGGCCCGAGGATGGCGGCCGGACGGCGCGGCCGAGCTTTGTGAGCTTGTGACGTCCATCAACGAGGGCACGCGCCCCCGAGCGCGCCGCCGAGAACTGCGACCAGACATCCTGGCGGTCTGGCAGCAGGGCGTCGAAAGTCAGGCCGACAGGCGCTGACCCTCCAAGACCAGCCGCCCTGCGCGACGGAAGTCGGGCATCCGGTAAAGCGCGTCGAGGTCCCCGACGTACCGCTCCGGGCTGCGGCCACTTTCTGACCAGCGCAGGTAGGCGTAGCTCCGCCGGCTGTTGGGCTGGACGCGCAGCGCAATAGACGCCGTGACCGTGCGGTCCTCCATCGCGAGTCGCCGCCGGTTGCGACCCCCGGCCGCGTCCTCTTGTGACGCGCATGGAGCCCTTGCAGGCGTCAGCCGCGTAGCCCTAAAGCCGCCCTGAGGGACAGATCCGCCGTCGACCGCACAGGGAACCCCCAGCGGGAACAGCGGGCCAGCGCCGGCGCCCGTACCCGGGCGTCCCGCAAGACCCGCCCGGTTATGCGTTCTCACAGCGGGGCGACATCCGGTACGCCCGGCAACGCCAGACGATCTTGGACCAGCCTGCCAGTCGTCTCGGCTTACATGGCCGCGGTAGCGGCTGCGCGAGAGTGGAATGGAGCATTACGGCCGAGTGGCCACCAGGCTGGCAATCGTGCTGGTGGCCTGCACGTGCTGTCCGAGCTGCGGATCCACGCGCATGGCCAGGCCGAGCAGGTCGGCCAGGCGCGCGGCGACGTCGGTGCTCAGCAGAGGTTCGTGGTGGGCCACCCGGTTGCGCAGGTCGTGCAGCCGACCGACGGGTCCGTCCACGTGGGCGGCACGGTCGGTACCCGGTGGAAAGGCGCGGTGCAGGGCGGGCACCCACAGCGTCTTCTCGTGCGCGGCGGAGCTGAGGTAGCGCCAGAAGCCGAACATCAGCTCCGCCACGACCTTGCCAGGCGGGGCGGCCGGTCCACCGGCGTTGGCGACCGCGTGGCGCAGGCTCTCCCGAGGCCTCTCGTTGACGTCGACGCGGCGTCGTCCTCGTCTGCGGTACAGCGGCGCGAACACGGTGCTTCCCGCCAGACTCCAGTGCGGCGGTCCGGGCCAGCGACTGGTGAGGGCGACGTCGTACGCGTTGCGCAGCCCGACCTCCACGTGCGCCAGGTCGTGCAGAAGTGCAGCGCTGAGCTGGGCGTTCCACTCGTACAGGGCTAGCGCCCGAGCCCGATCCCCTCCGGTGGCGGTCAGATAGACCGCGAACCGCGGCGCACTCAGCCAAGCCTCCACCCAAGATCCGGCCGGTGGAGAGGTCGGGGGCGTCGGCGTTGTCATGACGCCCAATCCTCGCGTACATTGATCGCGAAAGCCCCGGTGGACCGCTGGCCTCTGGCCATGTCGCCGGGGCTACGTCTTTCCCGGCGACCGCCACGTCGCGGTGCCCCGCTGGAGCCCTCCGCCCTGGTCACTGCGACGAGGCGTCGAGAGACGCGATGTAGCGGCTCTCGGCGGGCCAGTCCTGGTGCCTGCCGATGCGACAGGTGCTCTCTCCGATGCGTTCGGTCATGCGGTCACTGAACAGTGGGAAGGCGTAGCGGTTCCACTCCTCCACCGACTCGGGCCCAGCAGCGTTCTCCGCCGTCCAGCGCAGGACCGCCAGCACGGGCAGCTCGCGGGCGATGTGGGGATGACGCGCCCAGCAGGCCGGGACCATCTGCGCGGGTCGCCACGCGTACTCGTGGTTGATCCACGTGACGACGTCGTCGCACCAGCTCCAGACCGCAGCGCCGAGCTCGGCGCTGCAGCTGGCCGGCTCCCAGGGGCGTTCCAGGTCCGCAACGGCACCTGTGCGGGCCGCTCCCCCACGGTCACGTCGCCGAGCGACCTCCAGGAGCTCGAGAGCATGCAGGACCGCGAGCGGTGGCGGTGGGAACGGCAGCACGATCACGACGACCACGCCCCGGGCAGCGATCCGAACGGCCGCTCGGTGTCCTCGTCCTGCCTCGGGCCGAGACGGTGGTCGCGGGAATAGGCGAGGGCAGCAGCGGTGCGCTCACCAATATCCGAGGAGTCGGCGCGGGCCCGGTTGACGTCCGCTCGTGCGGCGTCCAGCTCCCGCTTCAGTCGCTCGCCGTCCTTGCCGTCGAAGCAACGCTGCAACCGCGCGATGATCGGTGGCGCGTTGCCGGCGACCACCAAGGCGTGGCGTTCCCGTATGCGGCGGATGTCGCCGGGCCGCAGGACCCGCACGTCCTCACCGGAGCGGGAGGTGCCGACGCCGCCAGGCCCGTCGGTGACGGTCTGGCGGCTGATCCGCACGTCGTCGAGCAGGTCGGACAGCTCCCGGTAGAAGTGGATGTCCTTGCCGCCGCCGAAGACGACGAGGTTGTTGGTGAGCCCGAACAGCGAGCGGGCCTCGTCCTCGCCGTAAGAGACGACCATCTGTTTCCACGTCTGGGCGGCGTAGATGAAGGAGAGGCCGAGCGCACGTTCGTTGGCCATGCGCACCCGCAGCGTGGGCAGCGGCGTGGTGGAGGGCAGCTCGTCGAGGCAGGCCAGGAAGCAGGGGGTCAGCCGCCCGTGCGTCGAGGTGGTGGCGGCTCGCAGGGCGGTGTCGAGGACGTGTTCGGCGACCGCGGTCATCAGCGGCGCCGCCGAAGCGTAGGGATCTTCCCGGCCGAGCAGGTACACGGTGCCCTGCCGGGCGATCAGGTCGGCGAGATCGGTTGCCGACCGTCCGGGCGAAGGCACGCAGCGGGCACGGATTTCGGGCTGGAAGAAGAGCGCCATTGCCTGCTGGACGGTGGTGACGGTGTTGCCGACGGTGTCCGGGCTGCCGTGCAGTGCACCGGCGAGCAGCCCGTCCCAGAACCGGGCGGCGTGCGGGTGCTGCTGCAGGATTTCGGCGGGTTGCTCGGCGGCGACCGGGTTGGCGACCCATTCCAGGACGTGCTCGAGGGTGCGGCCGGTGAGTGCTGCGGCGTGCAGGAAGCCCTGCAGGACCTTCGCGGTCTCCGCGGCGTAGAACCGGGCGGCGTTGTCCTGCCGGCCGCCGGTGACTGCCCCGGCGACGGTGCCGGCGGCGAAGGCCTTGGCTCGGCGCTCGGCGATCTGGGGGTCCACACAACCGGCGATCGGGTCCCACACCAGCTCGGGCAGCCCGGGCGCGGCACCGAACGGGTCGAGCACCGCGATGGGGCGCGGTGGGTCCCCGGGATCCGGTGGCTGCTGGCGTCGTCCGGCGGTCAGCAGCAGGTCGTCGAGCTTGGTCAGCGTGGCCAGACCGGCGCCGCGGTGGGTCAGCAGGGCGGGGGCGAGCAGGTCGAGGGTCTTGCCGGACCCCTGCTCGCCGTAGACGCCGGTGGTGCGGTCATACCGGCACCACAGCTCCACCCCGTGCGGAGCCCGCGACCGGCCCAGCCGCCAGCCCACGTCGGTCGGGTCGAACGCCTGCCTGCGCACCGCGTCAGCGCCCCCGGCTCGGACCGGGCCGGGCTCGGGCCGCCTGCAGCTGTTGGTGGGCCTGCTGGCGGGCCTCGCTCAGCGCGACCGGCGTCTGCGGGTCGTCGAGCAGCGCCCGGTTCGCCAGCCAGGCCCGCTGCGGGAAGCCGGCCGTCGCGCGTACACCTGGGCCGGCGGCGTGATCGGCGACGGCGAGGGACAGCAGCCGGGCGTTGTGCAGGGCACCGGCGACGGGCTGCAGGTCGACCGCGTCGGCGCGGACGAGCCCACCGAGCTGATAACCGCGCAGGTAGGCCGCCACGCGCTCGTCGCGCGGCGGCATGTCGCGGGCGTAGCCGATCAGGGTTCCGGTATCGGCCCAGTGCCGGACGGTGCGGTACAGCAACTGGTTCGCGAAGGTCGGCAGGTGCTGAGCACCGGCCGCGACCGACGCGCGCAGCGACGCCGTCCAGGTGGCCGGGTCGGACCCTGCCTCGCTCAGGACGGCATGGAGCCGTCCGGCTGCGGTCACGCCGGACGGCGCGTGCGCGTGAGGACGCCGGCTGCCGTCCTCGTACGGACGGAGAGCAACACGTACCGCACGCCAGGCGTCCGACGCCCTGCTCTGTCCAGCAGCTGCAGCGCCGGCCGCGCCGAGGCGTTCGGCAGCGGAGCTGAGTGTCTGGGCGGCGATCGTGTAGGCCGAGACCTCGGCGACCGAGGGTGGATCGCTGCCCCGAGCGGTCGCGCGCAGCAGGACGCCAACGGCGTCGGGAACCACGGTTGCGGGATCGACGGTCCGATCGGCCGCGGGGCCCGGGACGGGGCGGTCGAGGATGGAGGCGTCGGTGCGTGTCGGCGGCTGGAGCGCGGCTGCTCGTTGCACCAGGACCGCCTGGTGCCTGACCTCGGCCAGCCACTCTGCCGCCGGGCCGGCGGGCAGGCCGCGGGCGATCACCTCGGCCAGTGGCGTCGCGGTCGCGGCGACGGCAGTGGCGGCGGCCCACCGGCTGGCGACCGTGGTTTGGGCGTGGAGGACCCCGACGGTGTCGGCTGCGGCGGCCGCTATCCGGGTCAGCGTCGACTCGGTCGCCGGAGCGCGAGCGGCCAGCTCGGTGCAGGCGGTAGCCAGGGCGGCGACGCGTTGTTCCCGCTGGTCGCCGGCGGTAGGTGAGACGCCGTCGCGACGCAGATGCGTCAGCGCTCGGCCGACGTGGCCGAGCGCGGTGGCGGCGTCGGCACGGACGGCCGGGCCCTCGTCGACCGAGTGGGCGCTGTCGACGAGGGCTTCGAGGAGCTGCCCGAGGGAGGTGGCCATCAGCGCGGTGCCCGGAGCGCGCGGTGACCGTGCTGGGCGGCGGCGAGGACGTCGGGGTGCGCGAAGTCCTGCGCGGGCAGGTTGCCGAGGACGCGCAGCGCCTGCTCGATCAGCCGGTCGGGGTCGGTGCTGTCGGCCATCGCGGGCACCGGGCCGGGGGGCGCCAGAGTGGTGGCCGCGGTGAAGCAGTGCAGCTGGGCTGTCGGCCCGGCCTTCTCGTTGCGGGCGGCGGCGGCGAACAGCGCCGCAGCCTCGGCCCGGGCGGTCAGCAGGTCCGGCCGGTGGCCGTTGTCGGTCGAGCTCATCGATATGACTCCTTCTCGGAACGAACGGTTGGACGAGATGTCGCCGTCGACGGTCGTGGCCCGGTCGACCCCGAGTAGGGGCTCGCGCCGGATCTGTGGGCACGACGGCGAACTGCATCGCCGCCTGTGGACAGCAGACGGCGGAGGCGGCCTCGGCCGCGTCGAGACGGGTAGCGGTCCGGGCGGATGACGGCGCGACCGGCGCGGAGCTGGCGCAGCCCCAGTGCTTGCTCGGCCTCCCGGCGCGTGGCCATGCCGCCGCGGGCGTCGCCGGGCCGCCGGTAGCGAACAGCCAGGACGGCGGTCGTGAGCGCCCCGCTCAGCAGGACGAGCTCGGCTGCGGCGATACAGGCGTACGCCGGGACGGGCCCGGCGACCTGGCGCAGCTGGTCGGGCGGCAGACCGCGGCCGGGGTGGCCGTGCAGCAGTCCACCAAGGACTCGCACGACCGTGTCGGTGCCGTGCGGCCACACCCAGCCGCCGCCCCACAACGCCGAGGCGATCCCGAGTCCGGCCAGGGCGGCCAGGGCGACGGCGATCAGGGTGCCCCCGGCTGCCACGACGGCCAGCTCCCATCCTCGACCGATCGGTTGGGGATCGCGACGCCGGGGCGGTGTGGTCACGCGCCGGCCCCCGCGTGGAGGGACAGGTCGACTCCGTGTTCAGCGAGCCAGGGCGCCGGGTCGACGGGTGCGCCGTCGAGGCGGACCTCGAAGTGCAGGTGGACGCCGGTGCTGTTGCCGGTGGAGCCCTGGAAGCCGAGCAGCGCACCGGCCGGAACCTGCTGCCCGGGAGTGACGGTGTAGCCCGAGAGGTGGGCGTAGCGGGTGGTCACTCCGTCCCCGTGGTCGAGTTCGACGAGGTTGCCGTAGCCGGCCAGGTCGAGGCCGCCGTCGCGGTCGCAGAAGGCGCTGGTGCACGCGGCGGTGAGCACGGTGCCGGCCGCGGCGGCGTACACCGGGCTGCCGCGCGGGCCGGCCAGGTCGACGCCGGCGTGCTGGCTGCCCCATCGCGGTCCGAAGCCGGAGGTGAGGACGCCGGCGCTGGGGCGGGCCCACGCTCCGTCGGGCACCGACAGGCCCGGGCAGACGCCGTCCACCGCCCCGACCGTGTCCGCATCCACCGGCTGGGAACCCGGCCACAGCATCGCGGTGAGTTGCTGGGCGAGCGGCTCCCAGCGGGCGTAGGCGCCGCCGGCGGCCGAGATCTGCACGGCCTGCGCGGCCTGGGTCAGCGGAATGGTCTCCCAGCCGGGCACGTCGACGAGGCGGGTGTAGAACGCCTCAGCCGCGTAGACGGGATCCATCAGCTGGGCGACGGTGCCCCAGCCAGCCATCCAGCGCTGCTGGAAGGTGTTGACGCTGTCGTGGTCGGACCCGAGGCCGTCGTGCGGATAGCTCAGGCTGGCGGCGGTCACCGCGGCCTGCTCAGCGGTGAGCTCGAGGCTGCTGCCGTCGTTGGCCAGCATGCGCAGCCGCGACTCCTGCCAGGCGGTGGCCAGCGCCACCGTTGCGGCATGCGCGGGCAGGCCACGCGCGGCGGCGACGTCGGCGATGGTCCGCGCGTGACCCATCTGGACGGCGTCCAGCGCGATGCCGGCAACTGCGGCCCCGGTGCCACCGGCCCCACACGTGGTGTCGGGGTGGGTCTCGCTCGACGCTGCCCCGCCGAGGAGGAGCAGCACGGTGGACATGGCCAGCAGGGGCAGGATGAAGACTGCCGCACCCGCCGCCGTCGCCGTTCGGCCGGCGTCCGTTCCTGCCATGGGCTACGCCACCCCCGCCCGGCGGGCGGCCACCGCAGCTGCCTCCACGCCGGACCCGGACGTGGAGGTCGCGATGGCGTCGTTGGTGTCGGTCAGGGCCACGTCGATCGAGGTGCGGACCGTCTGCACCTTCGCGACGTGGCTGCCGACCAGCCACAGCGCCCTCCCTCGGGCGGCGGCGGCCCAGTCGGTGACGATGCGCTCGGCCATGGGGCTGAGTCCGAGCAGGTCGGAGAGCTCGTCGCCGATCTGGTCGTCCTGACCCAGCAGCACCTTGGTGGCGCACAGGTGCAGGAGGTCCTTGGCGATCGCCACGGCCTGGCTGCCCGCGTCGCCGACGGTGAGCATGTCCGACGGCTTGTGCGCGACGACGACCTGGATGCAGCCGTCGTTGCGGGACAAGCGCAGGTCCGCATCCAGCGACCGGACAGCGTCGGCGCCGAGTCGCATCTGCTTCCAGCACTCGTCGCGGATGACGATCCGCAGGTCGCCAGGTTCGGCGAGCTGGGTCATCGCCCGGCCCCAGGAGTTCAGGCAGGTCAGGGCCACGCCGACGGCCTCGTCGCCGAGCGGGTCCAACCGGGACAGCGACAGGGACTGGATGGGGGCGCGCCAGTCGACGGAGATGGTGGTGGGTGCGTCGAACAGGCCCGCCAGGTGTCCGGTGACCAGCGCCCCGAGCGCGTCGCGCACCGGTCGGGTGTCGTCGAGGAACTGCTGGCTTGTCGCGTAGCGGCAGGAGTCGACCAGCTCGGCGCTGGGGGCGCGCAGCGCCTCCCACACCTGCGGGATGGTGATCTCGCGCATTCGGTCGGCGCCGGTGGCGTAGCCGGTCAGGCCGCGGATCACCTGGCCGACGGCGGTCTCGGCCGTGGGCCCGAACGGCACGTGCTGGGACCCGACCAGACCGCGGATGAGCAGCAGCCAGCGGGAGAACACCATCGCTGCGCGGCGTTGTGCCTCCGCGCGGGGCAGCTGGGTCCAGTCGTTGCCCAGCGGTCCGAAGTCCAGCGGGTTGATCCGTGCGGGCAGGCCGTGACCCACCGCATGCGGCTGGACGCCCAGCGCCCGGCAGAGCGGCTCGTACTCGTCCTTGACATCGCCGAGGACCAGCGTGCGGTAGCCGTAGGCCATCTGCCGCAGGGCGAACATCTTGACGGTGCCGGACTTACCGCGGCCGGGGGCTCCGAAGAAGATCATGTTCGGGTTGGTGACGCCGGCGATCGCCTGCAGCGTCCAGCCGATCGGATCGACGGAGAAGGCGCCGCCGGAGAGGTAGTCGATGCCCAGCACGGCGCCGGTGGGAGGCAGCCCGTTGCCGGCGATCAGCGGCCACACCCCACCCGCCTGTTCCGACGTCATCCGGTAGACAGCCAGCGGCGCGGGCACCGGGCACCAGCCCGTGGCCTGACCGGTCCGGCCGCGCCGGCCGACCAGGAAGGAGAAGGGGTCGCGGTCGTCCGGCAGAGCCGGAAGTGAGGCGACCGGCGGCAGTCGGTGGCCGAAGTCCGAGACGAGCTTCGCCACTCCCCTCCCCCGCACGCGCCCGGCGGGTCGGCCGATCACTTCGTGCCCCGACGTCGAGGCAAACCGATGCCGAGCGGGATGCAGGCCGCAGCGAAGCCGGAGTCCTGAGCCAGGTCCAGCCGCAGCGGATTGAATCCGCTTCCGGTGATGCTCGCTTCCAGCCGGCGGCCGTAGTCGGTGATCGACCACGTCCCGGGCACCGTCACCGCTGCGGCGATGCCGACGCGGACGAGCGCGTTTCCCTCGGCGAGCCGGACGTCCTGGCCCTCGACACGGGCTGCGTCGCGGCGGTGGGACGCGCGGACCTGAAACCCGCCGCGACGTCGGATCTCGGTCGCCAGCTCCGAGCTCATCGACTCGTTGCCCACGAGGCGGTCGGCCTTCGCCGTGCTGATCGGCTCGAAGAACACCGTGGCGCACCGCCGCTCCCCCGCCGCCGTCGGGGTCAGCACCGGTGCCAGGGCACCCATGACGGCGCCCTTGTCGGGCAGCAGGACGGTGCAGGTGGCCGAGTGCCATGCGTCGTGGGCGTAGTGGCGACGCTCGGGGTTCGGCGCGACGGTTGGTCCGGCTGCGCCCATCGGCAGAGCCGCGGCGACCTGCGGATCGGAGCTCGCGGCGAACTCGGCCGCCGCGAGACCGGCCCGGTCACCGGGCGCGAAGCCGGTGCGGATGGCGGCGGCCAAGCCGGGAGAGTCCAGCCAGGTGACGCTCGTGCAGCCGACGGCACCGACCAGCCGGGCCTCGATCTCGCCCATCACCCCGTACAGGACGCGCGCGCGGCCGTCGACGCCGCCGCCGGCTTCCTTGGCCGCGCGGGCGATCCGCCGCTCCGGGACGACGACGGTCACGAATGCCTCGTGGCGCACTCCCGCGGACGTCATCACCGCGGCGAGTTCGGCGTTGGCCGCCAGCGCCAACCCCGGAGCGCTCCGGCGCAGATGGGTGCGCTGCCACGCCTCTCGTTCGGCACCGTCCTCGGGCAGCGTGCGGATCTGCAGGGCCACCACCGACACCAGCTCCGCGGTCGCCGCGCCCTCGAGCAGCTCGGCCAGGCCCGCCCCCAATCGGGCGCGGGCGGCGGCCTCGGACAGTCCGATCCCGGGGTGGGTGATCCCGGCGACGGCGGCCCAGGAGCGCTCCCGGTGGTCGGCCACGACGGCCGGGCGGACGAGCAACGGCCCGAACGGCGGGCCGTCGTACGTCCGGATACCCGACAACACGCCGGGCAGGTCGGCCTCGTCGAGGTCGTCGGCAGTTCCGGCGGCGGCCTTGGACTGCCAGTCCGTCCAGCCCAGGACGGCTCCCGTCCAGCAACGCAGGGACTCCAAGGACCACTGGAACGCCGAGCGGCCCCGCACCGGGACGGCGACCAGCGCGATGAGGATCACCCACACCGGGGCCCATCCCAGCGCCAGCAACCACTCGCCCGAGCCCGCGGCCAGCAACAGCGGCAGGCCGCCCAGCGCGATCACCACCCACGCCCCGCCGCCGAGCCCCAGGAACCAGCCCTGCCTGTCCTTCGACCACGACCCGTACCGGACCGGCCGTGCCGGGGCCGTCACAGCGCCACCGTCGCAGCCTTCTGGGCAGCCGCGGCGCCGCCGGAACCACCGGCCGCCGTCCCCTCCTGTGCCCAGCCCGCCAGGCCCCCGCGGGGAGCCCGTGGAGTCCCGGCAGGGGGTTCCCCATCGAAGGGCGGTGGCCCCGGCGGCGGAGTCGATGGACTGCCACCGTCAGCTGCCGGTCCACCGGCCGAGCCACCGTCACCGGAACCGCCGTCGTGACCTCCGCCCGTGTCGCTCGACGACCGGCCTCCGCCCCGCCGGCTGCTGCCCGCGTCGCTGGGCGGCAGGCCATAGGCGGGGTGGCCGACGCCGGCCGAGCCGAGCACGTCCGCACCGACGGCGACCGCACGGTGAGCCAGCGAGGTGCCGGCACCCACCGCGGCGCCGACCCCACCGAACATCGCGGCCAGCCGACCCGAGGACTGGGCCTCGGCTGCGGCCTCCCCGCCCGACCGGCCGTCACCGCCGCTACGCACCGCGGCGACACTGCCCACGGACTGGCCGCCACCACCGGACAGCACACCCGACAGGCTGCCCGCATCGGTCCACGACTGGCGCAACGCCGCACCGGATGCGGTTCCTGGGTCCACGAAGGCCAGCAGCCGGAACAGCACCAGCGGGCAGACCGCACCGATCGCGATCATGACCGCGCCGACGATGGCCATTCCCGCGGCCTGGGCGGTCGAGTCACCGTTCCCCGCGACCACCCCGGCGGAGAGCTGGACGCCGACGCCGAGGACCAGCGAAGCCACCGGCGCGATGAGCAGGCAGGAGATGAACCAGCGCAGGCTCTTCCAGAACCACGCTTTGGTGCTGTCGCTGAGCAGGCCACCGGCAGAGATCGGAGCCGTCGCGGCCAGGATGATGAGCGCCGCCTCCCGGACAAACATGATCACCAGGTAGAAGAACGAGGCGGGGATGAGGAGAAGCAGCGAGGAGATGCCCAGGACGGTGGCCACCGTCGTGTCGACCACCTCGCGGGGCCAGGAGCTGCTGGGATCGAAGGCCGACAGGCTGTCGATGTCCAGCATCGCCCGGAGGATCCCGCGGGACAGTCCGGCCGCGGCGGTGACCAGGGCGCCGGCGACTCCGAGATAGCCGACCCAGACCAGCCCGAACTGCGCCACACCCAGTAGCACCCGCCCCAGGGACTGTCCATCGCGGCGGATCAGTGCCACGGTCAGCTGTACGAACATCATGATCACCGCGACCGACGCACCGATCCACAGCGTCGTCGGAAGCACCGCCCCCATCGGTCCCTCCGCAGAGAGGTCCGGGGTGGTGAACGCGTCGATGATCTGGAAGGCCAGGGTGAGCAGCCAGAGCCCGGCGGACCAGAGGGCGATCATGGCGGCCTTCCAGACATCAGCGACGGCCGCGGAGGCGGCGTCCCCGAGCCAGCTGATCGGGTTCAGGTCGATCGCCAGCACACTGGTGCTTACGTCCGCCGCGTCGCCGGCACGGAGAGCGTCAGCCATGACGCAGCTCCCGGTAGCCGACGTCGATCGCCAGGTCGGTTCCGGGCCACACCGATGGCGGCTGCGCGGGTTCGTCGCCCGGTCCGATCATCCAGCGGCCGCGGTGCCAGACCATTCGTTGGCAGTCGGCGGTTGCACCGCGGGCGGTCTGCACCAGGGTCACGTCGAGCTCGAAGTCCACGCAGGGCACGACGAAGTCGGTCCCGACGCTGCCCTTGAGTTGGCCCATGCGGGGAGTGAGGACGACGGCGAGCTGCTGCGATCCTCCGCCGGAGAGGCCCGCGGCGCTGAGGAGCGTGCTCATCGCCCGGACGCCGGACCAGCTCGTCGTCGTCGGGCCACCGGGCATCGCCCAGGCGGCGACCACGTCGCGCGCGCCGGTCAGCGAGCCGGACTGCAGCGCGGCCTGGTCGATGGCTGCCAGCTGGGCCATCGCTCCTTCGGCGGTGTGCGGGAAGCCGGTCGGCACGCCCGCCTGGCCAGTGTGGGTCGCGCGTGGCAGCACGATCGGCGGGCCGGAGTCACGGTTGGAGAGGGGCGCGGGGCGGGAGGCGGACTCCGGCACCTCAGGCATCCGCCTGGCGGCGAGCGCATCGCGAGCCTCGGCGGCGGGCAGCGTGCCGGTCGGATCAGCTTCCGTCGCCGGGCCTGTCGCGCTGACGACCGAGCCGCTGGCGTCGCCGCCGTCTCCAGTCGGGGCGACCGCGTGGACCACGGCCAGCACCAGGCCTGCCATCAGGACCGCAGCCGTCAACGCTGCCATGACCAGCAGGGCGAGCAACTTCCGTCGCGACCACTGCGCGCTGCCCGGCTCTCGGCCGCCTCGGCGGATCACCATCAGCAGCCGGTCCCGACGATCGAGAGCACGATGACGTATCCGACGACGTAGAGGATCGCGCCGACCAGGCAGATCAGAATGCCGTCCATACCGAGCCGGGCACCGCGGGGATGGTGGGTGACCCGCCCCCAGACCAACATCCCGACGCTGGCGAAGAAGCAGATGCCCAAGATGGCCAGGACGCCCCACTTCACCCAGGACTGGATCTGGTCGGCGTAGACCTGCACCCCGGGCGGTGCGGCCGGACAGACGGCGGCCGCCGTCAGTGTGTCGGCGAACAGGGTCCTCATCGACGGGTGTCCTCCGGAGTTAGTACGGGATCGGTGGCGGCTGACGCCTCGGCCGCGGCCCCGTGAGGGCCGTCGTCGAGCAGCTCGAGCAGCGCGCGGCCGGCCCCGCGGAGAGGCTTGGGGAGCGGTGCGGAGGTGGGGCCCGTGACCTGGAGGCGCCGGTGCATCGGCACGGGCACCACGCGACCGGCGGCCCGCAGGGCGAGCAGGCGAGGGCCCAGGCTGCCGGTGACCTCGCCGGACCACCGGCGTGGACCGACGGCGGCAACCACAACCGGTCGCCCTCCCAGCTGCTCCAGCAGCTGCTCGGTCAGCCGCACCCCGGGCACGGTGGGTCGGCAGACGACGACGGCACGGCTGCGGCCGGCCAGACGGGTCAGGTTCTGCGGAGCGGCGGAACCGAGGTCTATGACGGTCAGCGGCGGGCTGTCGGCGACCGGAGGGACCGGCCAGTCACCGGATGCCGTGTCGGTGGCGCGGCGGTCGATGGTGACGCCGCTGCGAAGGCCGCGCCGCCAAGATCCGGTGGCGTCGGTACCCAGCTCCTCCGAGGCCGCGGCGACCAGCCCGGACCGGAACGGATGGGCTGTGTCGACGAGGTGCACCCGCTGGCCGTCCGCTGCCGCGGCGTCGCTGATCACCAACGCCACCGTGGAAGCACCGGCGCCGGCGTGAGCGGCCACGACCCCGATCCAGCCGGCTTCCAGCTCACCGCGGTGAGCCCTGGGCTGCTTGGTCCCGGCGGCTCGATCACCCCCGCCGACAGGCCCTTCCCTCTCGGTGTCACTCCGGCCTCGAACCGGCGGGCTCGCCCCCGCCCTTCTCGGACGTCGCGCGACCGGAACCGACTTGCTCGTCGGCGCGGGCCGCTGGAAGCTGCCGTTGCTCGGGCGCAGCGACGGTGCGGTGATCCCTGCGGTGTCAGGTCGTGGCCCTCGGGCCTGCAGCTCTCGCAGGACCTGCTGGATCTCCGCGACGGACAGAAGGTGGCCGTGGCCCCCGAGGTTGCCGGAGTCGCGATCGGTCACGCCGACGGTGGGCAGGGGTGCGGTCACGCGACGGCCCCCAAGTACTGCGGAGCCACGTCGCGCAGGCCACTCAGCGTGCGGCGCCGCCGGCGGTACAGGGTGCGGGTCGTGATGCCGTGCGCGGCGGCCACTTGCTGGTCGGCATTGCGCTCACCGAGGGCTCGGGCGTACTCGGTGGCGACCAGCAGCGCCACGTCACCGGCGTCGACCCCGGACCGCACCGCCCACTGCAGCAGGTCGGCAACGTCGAGGTCCTCCCGCTTGTCGTAGGCGGTGGCTCGACCCAGCCGAGTGACGTCGCCGTCGGC
Organism: Modestobacter sp. SSW1-42; assembly: GCF_046635825.1. NCBI lineage: Bacteria > Bacillati > Actinomycetota > Actinomycetes > Geodermatophilales > Geodermatophilaceae > Modestobacter > Modestobacter sp. SSW1-42. The sequence continues at coordinate 29,996 of NZ_JBISCA010000005.1, forward strand.
GGTGAGGAGCTCTCCCCACTCGGGGTGCCGTCGGCTCCGGGGTCGCAGCTCGTGGAGCACCATCCGCCGCGTCTCGGCGCCCAGGTTCGCGGCGACCGCGCGCGGACGCCGTTGCCAGGGGTAGCGCCGCACCTGGCAGGCGAGCTCGCCGACCACCACGGCGACGATTTCGGGGCTGAGGTCCCTCAGTTGCGCGGCCATCGTCCATACCAGGCCGCTGAGCAGGTGCAGGATCAGCAGCAGGGCGTCGTCATCTCGGCCGCCATCGACGGCGGCCAACCGGACCAGCGCGGCGAGGACGACATCGGTGCGGTCAGACTCAGCGTCCCTGGACCAGACGGCGAGCAGCTCCGGGACGGTGGTGAGTTCGGCCAGGTCCGGCTCGGCCTGTGCCCAGCGGGTCAGGACGGCGTCGCCGTCCAGCCGTGCGGCTAGCGCCGGCCAACTGCCGACGATGGTGGGGTCGTAGAACATCTTCGGGTCCTCCGGCATCAGTGCGATGCCGTCGACGCTCCGAAGAGACGTTCAAGGAACCGTCACCCCCGACCGGGGTGACATCGGGACGAGCACGACTCGGCGACAGGTGACCAGCGCCATGGCGCGGCCGTGCCTATCCACCGCCCGAGTGCTGGTGCCGGCGGAGGGGTGACGGAGCGGCTCGCCGGGGTGACATACGCGGTGCAATCGCTGGTACAAACTTCGCCGCCCTGCAAGGAGGCGGGGCCTGCGTGACGCCCCCCAGCGGGAATGGCAACCGGACGGGTTTACCGGGACAAGCTCGCACGAGCGCCTCGTTCAGCAGCGGCGTTCTCGGTAGCCCTTCATCCAATGAGAAGCGCCGATCAACGCTCGTTGGAGCGTCAGCTCAGAAGCCGCTTCCTGGACGTGCCAATCGGCACGGTTCGTACGTCGTCGGGTGCTCCCGACGACCTCGCGGAGGACATGCTCGCTAATCGTCGGATCCCCTGGCTCCGGTCGTCGACGTGGCCAAGAGCCCGCCCCTGCGCTTCAACTTCCGCCTCCAGGACGGCCCGCACGCCGGTCTGTCCTGCTGGCGGGTGGCTGGTCTGGACCAACGCCGAGGACACCTACATCACAGCCAAGTCACTGCGCGACACGCAGACGGTCTCCCTGCACGGCGACGAGTGGTAAGCCGCCGGCGTGACTAAGGAGATCTCTCTCCGCGAGGACACGATCCGGCAGGCGGGACAACCGCGAGCCGTGTGGCGCTTCCAGCCGACCCCGTTCGTTGATGGCCACCGCGTCGCCTTCGCCGTCGGCGTTTTCCGGCACGCGCCGCTGCCCGGGGAGAGCGATACCCGAGAGTGCGTCATCGACGTCCCCGACCGCTGGGACGTTCTCTCCCTTGGGCTGGTCCGGATGACTGAGCCCAGCGTCGAGCCGGACCCGATGTGGACCATCGTCGGAGTGCTGCCTTGGGACGCGCAGACCGCAGGGGGGTCGAGCTGACTAAGCGCCGGCATGAGATCCGCGATCGGAAGCACAACGCGAGCGAACAAGCGCGTTGCGCCGCCACAACGGCCGACGGAGCCGGCAGGTCATTTATCTCGTGCAGCAGTCCCAGTAGATCATTCGGCGGCTTCCGTGACGCTTGTCGGGTAGGACGATTCGCTGGCCGAGGGTTCAGCCGTGCGGGTGTCTCGGAGGACGACGACCCGAACGACGTTACGGCCCTTCTCGATGGCAGTGCCCTAATGCGACGGCGTCGTGACTGAGGAACCAAGGTCGGGCGCGCTCGAAGTCAGCGCCCTGGCCAGCCGATGCTCAACTTCGTCGCATCAAGGCGGTCATCCCGGCGATCACCCCGGCGACCACGGTGACCGCGACCGCGCCGTGGTGCTGACTGGCCCAGATCTGCGGGTCGCGGTGCCAGGCCTTGTCGCTGAACACCCCGTCGGCGCCGAAGTCGCACTCGCGGTCGGCGGGCTCCCAGAGGTTCACCTCCGGATCGGCCGAGGCGGGGACGCCAGTCTGCTGGCCGGAGACCCCGGTGCGCTGCAGGTACCAGTCCAGGAACTGCGGCCAGACCATGTTCCCCATGATCGTGTAGACCGTCGGGATCCCCACCCACCAGGCGCGGCGGCGCGGGTGCTCCGCGGCGTGCACCAGGCAGTCGGCGATCAGCTCCGGAGCGTAGATCGGCGCGACCGGCTGCGGTCGCTCGGGCAACTTGTTGAGCACCCACTGGAACTGCGGGGTGTTCACGCCCGGGATGTAGACCATGGTCACCGCCACGTTGCTCTTGTCGATCAGCAGCTCGGTGTGCAGCGCCTCCGTGAACCCCTTGATGCCGTGCTTCGCCCCGCAGTAGGCGCTCTGCAGCGGGATGCCGCGGCGGCCCAACGCCGACTCCGCCTGCACGATCACCCCGCGGTCCCGGGCTTTCATCCGGCGCAGCGCCGCCATTGTGCCGTGCACGAAGCCCAGGTAGCTCACCTGCGTGACCCGGGCGAACTCCGCGGCGCTGATGTCTTCGAACTTCGCGAACACGGTGCTGAAGGCGACGTTGCACCACACGTCGATCGGCCCGAGCTCGGCCTCCACCCGGTCCGCCGCGGCGTCCACCGCCGCGGCATCGGCGACGTCGACCGGCACGACCAGCGGGGTGCCCCCGGCCGTCCTGACGTCCTCGGCCGCCGCGGCGAGCCCCGTCTCCCCGCGGGCCAGCAGCGCCACCTTGTCCCCGCGCCGGGCGAAGGCGACGGCCGTCGCACGGCCGATCCCCGCGCTGGCCCCGGTGACGACAACGACCTGTCCGCTCACGTGGTGCTCCCCCGGTCGACGACTGCAGCTCGCTATGCTCTGCCCACCGGATGCACGTGCGACACGCCGTCCCCGCGCCGAAGGTCTTCCAACCCTCGGATTAGGACCCGCGACGCACGTGCCTCGACGACACGGTTCCGAGCATCGAACCAAGCATCAGCCAGCGAACTTCTCGATGGTCTGCGTCACCATGTGACCGCGATAGAGCTGGACTCGTCGGATGAGCCCCTTCCCTGGAGCTCCTCGGCACGTTCCCGCAATGGCTGACGCGGTGGCCTCACGACGTCGACACCGCCAGGGGGTCAACTAGGCCAGAGTCCCGGTGGCCTACCACCTGAAAGACTCCACTGAAGTCCATCAACGTGCGCCCCCGGCTGAGGGTCGAGCTCGGCTTCCGTTCCCGCGGACCTCGCGGTCAGTGAGTCGCGTCCGGGGCCAAGAGGCTGTGAGCGGTTTCGCGAATGACTCCACCCGCTCGTCCACCTGGTTGACCGAGCGCATCTGCAGCTGCACCAAGGTCCTCGGCGCACTGGGTGAATGCCCGGTAAGGATCCTGTGGCCGTGCGGTGTGCAGGATCGTCGCCGCGCAAAGGACATGGAGGTCGGCGAGGTCACGATTGAGCTCCTGCAGCCGGGCCGTGCGCAGTCGGCCCCGGATCGTGCGGGCGGCTACGTCGCGGGCCGTGGCTTGGGTGGTGGTGAGCTGCCCCAGTCGGGTGATGGCGCTGCGCGCGTGCTCGGCCGCCTCGACCGCGTCTTTAGCTCGCAAGGCTGCTGCCACGTCGTCCAGGATCGAGCAGGCAGGTTCGAGAACCAGCCGTACCGGGTCTGGTGCCAGCAGCACCTGGCTGACCAGTAAGCCGATCCCTCCTCCGACGGCGGCGTCGAGCAGCCGCACGAACGGCGTCTGCACCGGCGGCAGGACGAGCACGAAGAGCGCGGAGGAGCCGGCCTGGATCAACGCCAGAGGTCTGGTGTCCAGCAGTGAGACCATCAGCATCGCGGCGGTGACCGCGACCAGTGTCCCGACTACGCCAGGTTCGGCATGCACGGTGCGCACGAGCTGGCCCACCAGCACGCCGGCCAGCACCCCGGCGAGCAGGTCGACCGCCTGGCGCGCTCGGCCCCCGGACCCGGCCGCGAGGCAGATGACCGCTGCGGTCGCGGCGAAGACCGGCTGTTGGTGTCCCAGAATGGCCTCGGCCATCCACCAGCCGGCCGCGCTGGCCACGCCGCACTGCAGCACTGTCAACAGCGCGCCGGTGACCCGATGTGCCACGCTGCGCGGTCGTCCCGCGCGAGCGGCAGCTCTCACCAGCGGCGGTGTGGACATTGAACGCCGGTGTTCGCCGTTCGCATTCAACCGGCCATCACCTCGTTCCAAGGAATGTCTCCACTGCGTCGACGACCCGCTCGGACTCGGTCACCACCCACGGCCGCCACCTGACGCTGGCCCGCGCCGCTGTTCTCGCTCCAGTTGCCTGGACGTACTTCGTGAAACGCCGTTGGTTCAAGCCGGCCAGGCAGATGACGAGCTGGACGCTGCGGACCGCTTCCTTGCTGATTCGGCGTTGCTCGTGTTCAGCCGCCTTGGTCCTCACCACTACCTACATGAGAGCCGACTCCAGACACATCGGAGGCGCAGGCCCGGTCAACGGAGGGCATCGGTGTGCACGCTGCGGTACGCCGGGTCGTGGTGCAGTTTGCCGGTCAGGACGCGCCGTCCGCCGGCCAGCAGCGGGAAGGCCGCAGCGGCCAGCAGTGCTCCCGCGATCGGCCCGAGCAGGTAGACCCACAGGGCGGGGAAGCTGCCGCTTACCAAATCGGGTCCGAGGGTGCGGGCCGGGTTCATGCTCGCCCCGGTCGGCGGTCCGCCGAGAGGGATGAGGACGGTGAGGGCGAGGGTGGCGATGGCCGGTGTCCACCGGTGGGTGCGCGCCGAGGACGCGAACAGCAGGATGGCCAGCACCAGGACGAAGGAGATGGCCACCTCGACGCCCAGCGCCGTCCACGGCCCCACCGCGGGCTCGGTGCGCGCGTATCCCGCGGTCCGTGCCCACGAGCCGGCGGTGAGCACGAACACCAGCGCGCCGAGTGTCGCGCCGGCCACCTGGGCGAGGATGAAGCCGACCAGGTCGTGCACGTGGGTGACTCCCCGGGCCCAGAACCCGACGGTGACCGCCGGATTGAGGTGGGCGCCGCTGCGCCGGCCCAGTGGTGAGAGCGCCACCGCCCAGGCCAGCGCCCCGATGCCCAGGCCGATGAGCGCCAGCCGCACCGTCGGCCATGGGATCGCCTTGTTGAGCGGGGACAGCGGGCTCTCCAGGGCGGCCACCAGCCAGAAGGCGGCACCGAGCTGCAGGGCTGTCCCGGCGAACTCGCACGCCCACTCGACCGGGTGCCACCCGCCGAGGGTGGCGCGCGCCGCCAGGGCCTGCCGGGCCGCGTTCGGTCGCGGGCTGCTCACCCCATTGTCCAGGCGTGCTCGAGCGCGTCGCGGTTGTCCCGGACGAGTGCTTCCAGGTCGCTCTCGTACAGCGAGTCCGGCACATTCTCGCTGAAGATCTCCACGACGCACGGGCCCCGGTAACCGGCGTCATGCACGGCGTGCAGCAGTCGGCCGGTCGGGATCTCGCCGGTTCCCACGCTGCGCCGATCCATTCCCGAGCGTGGCGTGCGCCAGTCGCTGACCTGCAGCAGGAAGATTCGGTCGGGCGCACTCTGCAGGTCGCTGACCAGGTCGCCGTCCTGCCACAGGTTCCACAGGTCCACGCAGATGCCGAGCTCGTCGCGTCCCACCTCGGACACGACATGCAGTGCTTGCCGGAACGTCCAGATGCAGGTCTCCTGGTTCATCGAGACCGGGCTCAGCGGCTCGAGAGCGATCCGTACCCCGCAGTCGGCGGCGACCGCGGCCAGCCGCCGGTGGTCGGCGATGGTCTGGGCGATCGCCTCGGCGATGTCGCCGTTGCCGGGCGGCGGGCCGGTGTTGGTGACGAAGGCCGCGCCCGGCGCGTGCGGGGCGAGCTGCACGATGCTGCGCTCGAGATCGGCCAGCCGCTCCTCCCGGCCCTTCGGCTCGGGTTGTCCAGCGCTGGCGACGACGGTGCGGACCTTCGGCTGCACCGAGCTGACGGTCAGGCCGGAGTCGGCCAGCAGGGCCAGTTGCTCGTCCCGCCGAGCGTCGTCCAGCTTCACCTCGCACAGCTCGATCGCGTCGACGCCCAGGCGTGCGTAATTCCGGACGTCATCCTCGAAGGACCACGGCAGGGTCGTGAACTGATTGACCCCGAAAGGGAACGGCAAGGTCTGTAGGTCGCTCATGAGCGGGGCCTCCTGGGGAACGGTCAAGGGCGGAAGGCGATCAGGGCGCCAGATTCGGAATGAGGCTGATGGCCACGGCGAGGATGCCGGTACCGAACAGGTAGGACAGCAGCTGGTGACCCAGGGCCGTCCGGCGAATTCTCGTGCTCTGAGTGGCGGTATCAGTCACCCCATTCGTCGCGCCAATTTCGAATGCCAGGTAGGCGAAGTCGCTGTAGGACGGAGGTACATCCGTGTTGAAGTCGATGCCCCCGTCGTCCTCGTAGTACTGCCGTGCGTAGGTGAGGGCGTAGACGGTGTTGATCAAGGCCCAGGACAGCACGATGGTGCAGAGTGCCAGGACGATCGTGAGCGCCCGGGTGCCTACCTGCTCGCTGGTGGACCCCGTTAGCGCCACCGCGACCGCCCCGAAGCTGATCAGCGAGGCCACCACTAGAAAGACAGCGATGCCCTTACGTGACGGATCTTCGTGGCGGGACAACCGGCGGGTTACAGCCGCGTCGCAGGGCCAGCTTGTAACCCAAACCCAGCCCAGGTAGACGGCCGCAGTTGCGCTCCAGGCGATCAACGGCAACAGAGACGGCGGGAACCACCGGACGGCCATCGCGCCGACGAGAACGCCGATGGCCACGGAGATTGCCGCCTGTTTCCAGGAATCCACCGGCGAGCGCTCCCGCACTCCACCGGCCTCGGTCACCGGATCCCGACGTGGAATCCGGCGACGACGTCGTTGAAGCGGTCCGCCTCGTCGAGCATCAGCGCGTGACTGCTGTCCTCGAAGAACTCCGTCCGGGCACCGGCCACGTGTTCCCCGACCCAGGCCGGGCCGCGCCAATCAAACACCCGATCCTGACGGGCGACGCACACCAGCGTGGGCAGGTCGATCGTGGGCAGCAGGTCGCGCCAGTCGTGCCGGGTGTGGTCGGCCATCACCGCGTTCCGGACCCGCGGCGGGCACTTGGCCATCTCGGCGAGGAAGAGCTCGCGTTCGGCGTCGGTCGGCTCGGTGCGCATGATCGTCTGCAGCTGCTGGCGATCCTGGCCGGCCGGGTCGGCGGCGACCTGTGCCTGCATCGCAGCGAGCGCGGCGTCGTCGAAGGACTGGGCGTGGTGCCAGGGCCAGTCCACAGCGAGGTACTGGCGCGGGGTCTGCTCGACGAACACCGCCTGCGCCAGCCGGTGGGGGCCGAACAGCTCCAGGTAGGACCAGATGACCGGGCAGCCCAGTGACCAGCCGAGCACGGTCGCATCGACCAGGTCGACAGACTCCAGGACGTCGAAGAGGTCCCGGGCCAGCCGGGCCACCCGGTAGCCGTGCTCTGGCTTGTCGGAGTCCCCGTGCCCGCGCAGGTCGACGGTCACCACCCGGGCGTGCTGGGCCAGAGCCTCGACGTTGCGGTCGAAGAACCGACCGCTGAATGTCCAGCCGTGGAGCAGCACCAGCGGGCGGCCATTGCCGCGCTCCTCGACGTGCAGGCGGACGCCGTCGTTGGTGGTCACGAATGACATGCGATCTCCTGTGGGTGAGCGAGAACGGGCCCGGCCGTCGCGGAGGAGCGGCCGGGCCCGCCGCATCGCGACGGCGTCAAGGGGTGGGCACGCCACCGTTGGCGCTGATGGTGGTGGCGTTGACGTAGCTGGACTCCGGGCTGGCCAGGAACACGAACACCGGTGCCATCTCCGCCGGCTGGGCCGGCCGGCCCATCGGCGACTCGCTGGCGCCGAAGGACTTCAGTGCCTCCGGCGGCTGGCCGCCGGAGACCTCCAGGGGGGTCCACACGGGGCCGGGCGCCACGGCGTTGACCCGGATGCCCTTCTTGACCACCTGCTGGGCCAGGGACTTGGTGAAGCCGTTGATCGCCCATTTGGTGGAGGCGTAGTCCAGCAGGATGGGGTTGGGCTGGTAACCCTCCAAGGATGCGGTGTTGATGATCGTCGAGCCCGGGGGCATGTGCGGGATGGCTGCCTTGCACAGCCAGAACAGCGCGAAGACGTTGGTCGTGTAGGTGTCGATGAACTGCTCGGTGCTGAGCTGGGTGATGTCCTCGACGTACTGCTGCCGTCCGGCGATGTTCGCCAGAATGTCCAGGCCGCCGAGTTCGTCGACGGCGGTCTGCACCAGCTGCTGACAGAAGGCCTCGTCCCTGAGGTCTCCTGCGATGGCCACGCCCGTGCGTCCGGCGTCCCGGATCAGCTGCACGACCTCCTGGGCGTCGGACTCCTCCTCGGGCAGGTGGTTGATCACCACGTCGGCGCCTTCGCGGGCGAAGGCGATCGCCGTCGCCCGGCCGATGCCTGAGTCACCGCCGGTGACCAGTGCCTTGCGCCCGGTGAGCCGGCCGGTGCCCTGATAGCTCTGCTCGCCGGAGTCGGGCCGCGGCGACATCTGCTGCTGCTGGCCGGGCCCTTCCTGCTGCTGCACAAAATTTGTGTCCTGTGGAGAAGGGAAGCGCGTGGTCGGGTCCTGCATCGTCAGCTGGCTGCTCATCGTGGAACTCCGTTCTCGTGGATGGTGGCGCGGGATGTGCGGGGATCAGTCGAGGCCCTCGCCGAGGCGGGCGATCACCTTCGTGCCGTAGCCGGCCGCGGCGAGGGGTTGGCGGACATCGCGGTCCAAATCGGGCAGATAGCCGAACAGGACGTCTGCCGGTCCAGTGATCTGCACCTGTCCCAGGGTCGCCGGGAGGAGCAGTGATTCGGCGCGGCCGAGGATTTCCGACCACTGCCCCGAGGTGACCGTGACCGGCGCCCCGACGTTGCTCAGGATCTGAGCGGTCTGGAAGGTGTGGGTGAGTGGCGCTGCTGTGCCGGCGTGCCACCGTTCGAGGGCGAAGTACGGGCCGGCGCACAGGAATACCCGCTCCACCCCGTCCCCCATTCGGATGGCGAGTCCAGGGCCAAAATCGGGTTTCGGGTCGAATTTGATCTCCTCCTGGAGCATCTGCAGGTTGCCGGTGAACTCCTCGTCGTCGACGGGTGAGCCGTCCTCCATGTGCCAGCGCATCGCGTGCTGCTGGATGTTGGAGGTCTGCTCGATCTCATAGACCAGGGTGTCGGGGCCGAAGCTGTGCAACGTGCCGCCGGGAACGTAGATCGTCTCCCCAGCCCGGACCGGTAGCCGGCGCATGACCGCGTCGAAGTCCTGGGTCTCCAGGGCCTCGCGCAGCTGCTCGGGAGTGACCCCGGCCTTGAGCCCGCACAACGCGGTCGCTCCCGGAGCGGCGGACAGGATGTGCCAGGCCTCCGTCTTCCCGTTGGCCTGGCCTTCCAGCCGCTGTGCGGTCTCGTCATCGGCATGCAGGTGCACCGGCAGGCTGCCGGTCGCGTCGATGAACTTGGTCAGCACCGGGAAGAATTCGCCGCTCCAGCTTGCACCCATGAGTTCCTCGGGCACCTCCTGCACGAGCTGGCGCAGCGACCGGCCGGCAAGGGGTCCGTTGGTGACCTCGCCGATGTTGCCGTCGACGTCGCTGCACTCCCACGTCTCCCCGATTCCCCAGTTCGGGATGCCGGCTTTCCCGAGCTGGCGGGCGATGGCCTGGCCGCCGAAGACCAACGGCTTGGCCGGTGCGGTCAGCCGTAAGGGGTACATGTCCACGGAACGTTGCCGCTCAGAGAATCGGCGAACCTCCGGTGACCGGGATCCGGGCACCGGAGATGTAGCTCGCCTCGTCCGAGGCGAGCATGACGAAGGGCGGAACCACCTCGACGGGCTGGCCGGCGCGCCCCATCGGCACCTGGGAGCCGAAGCTCTTCACCTGCTCGGCGGGCATGGTGGCCGGGATCAGGGGGGTCCAGATCGGCCCGGGTGCGACGCTGTTGGCCCGGATGCCCTTGCTCGCCAGCAGCCCGGCCAGGCTGGCGGCCATGTTGGCGATGCCGGCCTTGGTGGCGTTGTAGGGCAGGAGCGGCGGCGGCGGGGTGTCGGAGTTCACCGATGTCGTCGCGATGATCGATCCACCCGACGGCATGTGGGGAACGGCCGCCTTGGTCAGGTGGAAGAACGCCGACAGGTTGGTTGCCAGCGTCATGTCCCACTCCTCGTCGGAGATGTCCTCCAACTCGGTGTGGGTCCGCTGCGTCGAGGCGTTGCTGACCAGGACGTCGACCCTGCCGAACTCCTCCACCGCCTTGGCGATGATCGCCCGGCAGTGGGCGGGATCGGACACGTCGCCAGGCACCAGCACTGCCTGCTGGCCGGCCTCCTCGACCCAGCGCTTGGTGTCCTCGGCGTCCTTCTGCTCGTCCAGGTAGGCGATCAGCACGTCCGCGCCCTCACGGGCGTACGCGATGGCCACTGCCTTCCCGATGCCGCTGTCGGCACCGGTGATCACCGTTTTCTTGCCGGCCAGACGGCCACTCCCCCGATAGCTCTGCTCACCGTGATCGGGCTTGGGGTCCATGGCGGCGGTGGTGCCGGGCGGGGTCTGCTGCTGCTCAGGTTGGCTCACGGAAGTCTCCAAACGGAAGGCGCTCGATGGGCGCCGATACTTGAGGGGCGGGTGTTGTCGAGGCACCGGCTCTCCAGTCACAGCAAGAGTCAGCGACTTCAGCGACGAACTTGAGGAGGTTGCTCCGTGTTCTCGAAGCGGCGCTGCAAGGTCGCCCCGCCCGACTGCCCGACTTCCCGGCCCTCTAACCACGTTTGGTCGAAATCGACGTAACCCCGCGCGTGTCGTCGCAGAGGGCCCGTGCAGAGTCAGGAGTGATGAGAGCGGGTGATGAAGTAGAGCGCAACGGGAACCCGAGCTCGCCTGGTCTGGATCGGCACGTGCTGCCGCCGATGAGGACCTCGCAACGGTGGGGCAACCGCAGCGCGCGCGACCGGGTCGTGGCTGCGCTCCGGTGGTTCGGCCCGTGTTCACGTGCAGAGCTCGCACGGCAGACAAGGCTGGCCCCATCAACGGTGTCGACCCTGGTAGCCGAACTGACCGCCGTCGGCGAGTTGATGGAGATGCCCGGTCTGTTCTCCCCTCCCGGATCGAGCGGCGGACGACCAGCCACACGCATCGCCCTCTCCCGCAGGGCCGGAATCGTGCTGGGGATCGACGTCGGTCAGCGACACGTGCGCGCCGCGCTCGTCGGACCGGACCACACGATCCTCATCGAGGGCGAACTCGCGCTTGTCGCGGGGTTACCACAGGACCAAGTCCTCACCAAGACCGCGGGCGTGATCGAAGACGTACTGCGCGAAGCACGCGTTGACCTCGGCGAGTTGGTCAGCGTCGGCATGGGTGTGCCGTGGCTGGTCGGCACGGCACACCCGCCGGCCCCCACGACCGCCGACGCCCTTCACGACTTCGGCACCCGCGGCACCGTCGCACGAGCCCCCACAGTGGTCATGCAGGCTCTGGGTCTCCCTGAACAGCTTCCGGTGTCGATCGACAACGACGCAAACCTCGGGGCGCTCGGTGAATGGACCTGGGGTGCGGCTGAGGGGTTCACCGACGTGGTGTACGTGAAGGTTGCCACCGGAGTGGGAGCCGGCCTGATCCTGGATGGGCGACTGCACAGAGGCGTTGGTGGAAGTGCCGGTGAGATCGGACACGTCACCACAGACCCGCTCGGCCCACGTTGCGTCTGCGGCAAACGCGGGTGTCTGGAGGCGATGATTGGGGGCCCGGCTCTACTCGCCAATGTTTACGGGAACGACCGTGAGCAGACGATTGACGACCTGGTGACCGCGGCTCGCGATGGTCACCAGCTCGCGCGTCGAGTACTCGCAGAAGCAGGCCATCACCTGGGGGCGACGTTGGCCTCAGTGTGCGACCTGCTCAATCCAGCACTCGTCGTCATCGGCGGTGAACTGGCCGACGCTGACACCCTGCTACTTGCTCCCGTGCGGACGTCGCTCCATGCGGCGGCCGCGGCGAGGTCGCTGGGCGTCGCACACGTAGCGACGGGACAGTTGGGAGCGCGAGCACCGCTCATGGGCGCGATCGCCGTAGCCCTAGAGAATGCTTGCGCACACACCGCCGGATAGTGAAAGTCCAAGTCGAGCGATTCCCAGAAACAGTCCCGTCGCGCACCGGTATGGCCAAGCCCGGGTTCAGCGTGTCCACAATCAGGACTCAAGGCGTCAGGAATGAAGGCAGCGCCACCGCCCTCGGATGGCACTGCGTCGCCCAGTCACCGCGGTTCGTCTACGGATCGGGCATGCGGGCAGCCGCGGGGAGGTGTCCGGCGGCAAGAACCAAGGCGGCGACCGCTATCCAGGCGTTGTTCAACCAGGCGGCGACCAGGAGGAACACCAGAACGGGCAGGACCGCCATGGGTACCGGGAGTCCCCACAACGGCCGATACAGCGCTGCCCCCGCCAGCCCCACCGCGACGTAGCGAACCCACAAGGCGTAGTAGAGGGCCAGCACGCCAGCGCGGGGCCGGCCCACCACCAGACGGTGCGGTCGGGCCTCGTGATCACCGGGAGCACCAAGCACAGCGATTGCCCCGATCGCTCTAGCCAAGTCAGCAGCCGCGGTACGTACACGTGCGGAAGCGGCGTGCGCGGCGGAAGCCGGAGCAGGATGAAGTTCGGAGCGAGCACACCCAGGCTGACGAGCAGACCCAGCGGTGATAACCCCACACGGGGAAGGTATCGACGTCGGCGGGGCAGGAAACGGCCCCGGACAGCCGACAGCTGTTGCCTTGCGGCTCACTCGGGGGTCCGTTCCTGCTCCCGGCGCGGTGTCTGCACACCAATGACAAGGCCTCCCGTCCAGGCCGGCTCTCGGCGAAACGGGCCGGGTCCGATCTGGGCCGTCGTCCTGCGCCTGAGGTCCGTCGGTGCGGGACGGGCGCTCCAGGCGGCCTGCAGTCGGTGTGGCACGACCATGGGGAAGGCCGATTGCATGCCCGGCATCGACCGTCCCCGTGACCTCGAGGTGCTGCCCTTTCCGTCGAGCCGGCGGGCCGTCACTGCGGCCGTCCGCGCCGGTCGCCGGATCGTCCCCATGCACGGCCTGCTCGAGATTGACATCTCCGAGGCCCGACGCCGGCTCGCCGACCACGAGCCGCCGTTGTCGATGACCGCGTTCGTCATCGCCGCGGTCGCGCGCACCATCGCCGCCCATCCAGAGGTGCACGCCTACCGGGACTGGCGCGGCCGGCTGGTCCAGCACCGTCACGTCGACGTCCAAACGATCGTGGAGCTGCCGACCGAACAAGGGCGCCCTTCGGGCTCGTCCACGTCATCCGGGACGCCGACATCCGCGACGTGGCCGACATCAGCACCGAGTTGCGCGGCGTCCAGGCGGACATGGCCACCACCGCCGCCGGGCGCGCACTGCAGCGCTTCCCCCGGTTGGCAGGCCGTGTCCCTGGCCTGTTCCCGGTGCTGTACGCGGTGATGAGGCGGTCGGTCCGCGCGCACCGGCTCACCGGGACCGCGCAAGTGACGGCAGTCGGGATGTTCGCCGCCGGCGGTGGCTTCGCCATCGCCCCACCGACGCTGGCCTCGCTGCTGGTCGTCGTGGGCGGGCTGAGCAGACGCCCGCGTGTGGTCGGCGACGAGATCGTCGTGCGAGACGTCTTGGACCTCACGGTGAGCGTCGACCACAACGTCGTCGACGGTGCCCCTGCCACCCGCTTCGGCGCCGACCTCCGACGTCTCCTGGAGTTCCCCGCCGACGACCTCGGCATCGGCTGCGGTCTCTGAAAGGCGCGCAGTTCCTGCGCGGCCGGAGTCGCATCCCCGCCGCCGGTCCCGCATCACGACCGGAAGGAGGTCAACTGCTCCCCCGGTCAGGCCCGTCCGGACGACCCGCCCTGCTCGTCCAGCCGCCGGTGCCGAGCGGACCGCGGACCGACCAGCCCGAGAGCGGTGAGGACGACGCCCAGGGCGAGGAAGCCGAACTGCATCCCCGGGAGCAGGACGCCGAGCGCGGCGAGCTAGACGAGCATCCAAGCCACCAGCACCAGGCCGACTCCCCCTGCGGCCACGAAACCGGCCACACGACGGCGGGCCAGCAGCACCAGCGCCGGTAAGGGCAGCACCCCGAAGCCGAGCACGAGCAGCAGCCCGGGCACGGTGTAGTCGTCGAGCAGCGGCCACCCCGGCAGCTGGTCCGTCGTCATCCCGAGACCGCTCCCGTCCGGGTCGACGAGAAAGCTGACCCCGCCGACCCAGCCGCCGACGACGAGCACCACCAGGTAGCGACAGCGTCAGACCACGCACGGCACGCGTCCACACTGGAGCACTCGAAAGCCACGTCGGCGTCTCGTCCGTCGGTCAACTCTCGGACGCGAGTCGCGACGTCGCCCTCTGTGGGGTCCAGCGCTGTGCGCGGCAACGCCGGTCTCGATCGCATTGGTCTTGCGGGTGGCACTCGCCTCGGTGATGAGCACGGTCAGGCCCTCGGCAGTGAGCAGCGCGGCGAGCAGCAGCCCGATCGGCCCGGCACCGCCGATCAGTGCCGCTGCGCTGATGGGCCGGCCAGGGGGTCCTGAGCCACTGGCGATGCGCATGTTGATTCCTCTCGCGGCAGGCGGGCTCGCGCCCAGCCGGGCACATTAGGAGCATGGACATCACCGAAGTGATCCTTGAGCAGCACCACCAGCAGCGGCGAATGTTCGCCATCCTCGATGAGCTGCCGCGCGACGACATCGAAGCCCTGACCGTGGTCTGGGCCCGGCTTGAGGTGTTCCTGGAGGTGCACGCCGAGGCGGAAGAACTGTTCTTCTACCCGAAGCTGCTCCAACTTGGTCGCGGGAATCCAGACGGTGGCGTGCGCGATGAGGTCGTGGACGCGGTCAAGGACCACAACGAGATCCGAGACGCCGTTCGTGCAAGCCACGACCACGAGGTCGGCTCGGACGGTTGGTGGACGGCGGTGTGGGAGGCCCGAAAGGCGAACGACGACCACATGGGCGAGGAGGAACGCGAGGACCTGCTGGACTTCCGCCACCACGCCGACCTACAGACCCGCCACGACATCGCCGTGCAGGTCCTGACCTACGAGGCACGGCACTACACGGGAATCCCGATCCGCGATAAGGATCCCGAGCAGTACGTCGCGGAGAACGGCTGAGGAACATCCACCCTCAGAGGATGGCTTCTGAGGTCAGCTGCATCGTCCACTCCGACCGATCGAGACCTCGCAATCCCGCAGCCAAAGATTCAGCCTGACGGAGATGGACGTACTCCGAGGAGTGGAGTTGACCCGCTTGCGTGGACACCTGTGTCCTGCGGTCTGAGGCTTAGGCCGCGGTGGTGAGAGTGTGCCGTGCTTCGAATGCCGGCGGCGCGATCTGGCCGAGGGCAGAGTGGCGTCGGCGCGGGTTATAGAACGTCTCGAGGTAGTCGAAGACGGCGACCTTGGCCTCGCGTCGGGTGGTCAAGCGTCCGCCGGGCTGCTGGTCGAACAGCTCGCACTCCAGCGTGGCGAACACGCTTTCGGCCAGGGCGTTGTCGAAGCAGTCCGCGACGCTGCGCACGCTGGCCCGCGCGCTGTGGCGGCGTAGCTCGCGTTCTAGGGCGTGGGAGCTGTATTCCCCGCCGTGGTCGCTGGTGACAGATCGTGACCGCGACGCCGCCGCGGGTTAGGGGCCGGCGACGGCGGCGGGTGGTGCCGTGTCCGTCGGACGCAGAGCGGGCACGGCGACCCGAGCCTGGACGGCGGTGCTCGTGCCGGCCCAAGGGCATCCCGTGATTCCTGCGGGCCGCGCGGTCAGCCGGTCGGGCAGTCGCGCAGCGCCGAGCCCTCGAACTCCGGAACGGGCCGGGCTTGGGCCTCCTCGGCGGTCTCGGCCTCCCCGTTCTCCTCGATGTCCTGCATCAGCCACTCCATCTCGGCGATCTCCCGCTCCTGGGCCCGGATGATATCGACCGCCAATCGGCACACGCGGACGTCGTCGATGTCGGCGCGCTCAGAGCGGGTGATGGCCAGCGAGTGGTGCGGGATCATCGCGCTCATCCAGTTGCGGTCGTCCACCGTGGCCTGGCTGCGGTCCAGTGCGATGCCTCCGCCCAGCAGCAGCAGGCTCACCGCCACGATCGCGATGTTGCCCTTCAGGTTCTTGTACATGTTGAGCATCCAGGCCAGCATGACCAGCCCCATGGTGCCGCCCATCGTGAGGGCCATGAACACGCGGCTCTCGCTGAACCGGACGTGGCTCCACTCCCACGTGCCGGCGAACATCGTCCAGTACATGACCACCATCGACGTGGTGATCATCGCCGCGAAGCGCAGGTACATCTTCTTCTGCATCGCGCCGTGACCGGAGTCGTCGTGCTGGCCGGACTCCTCGCCGCCGTGACTGCGCCGGTGGTCCTCGTTGCTTCTCTTGGTCGCCATGGGGTGGTGCTCCGTTCGCTTGCCGCCGGTCCGCGGGGGCTGATGTGGATGGTCGTGCTCTGCCGACGTCCCGGCGCCGGTTCGGGCGTGCTGGTGCGCCGGGACGCCTGCTGGTCAGGACGGGTTCGGTCAGCTCAGCGAGCTGATGAGGTCGCGGCACGCCTGCTCGCAGCGCCGGCAGGCCTCGGCGCAGACCCGGCAGTGCTCGTGCATCTCGGCGTGTGAGGCGCACTCGTCGCCGCACGCCTTGCACGCAGCGGCGCAGGCCTCGAGCACCGCCCGGGTGAGGTTGGCGTCGTAGCCGGTGTGCCGGGACAGCACCCGGCCGGTGCTGTCGCACACGTCGGCGCAGTCCAGGTTGGTGCGGATGCACGTGGTGAGCTCGGCGACGGTGTCCTCGGACAGGCACGCGTCGGCGCAGCCGGTGCATGCCTGGGCGCACTCGATGCACGCCTCGATGCAGGTCCGGAGCTTGTCCTTGTCCACCCCGCCGAGGTCCTTCGGGTAGGTGTCGAGCATCTGCGCGGCCACGGTCATGACTACTCCTCGGGTGTTCCGGCGCCGGAGGGCTCGGATGCCGCCCGGGGATCTCGCCGGCGAACCCGTGCTACCCGTAGACCCGTACGGGTATGAGTGCAGTGGAGGTGTTTCTGAATGTCCGACCCCACCCACACGCATCCGGTCGACCCGGAGCGGGTCGCCCATGCCCGTGCCCGGCTGCCCGGCCGCGACGAAGCAGCCCAGCTGACCAGCGTGCTGAGTCTGATGGCCGATCCCACCCGTGCCCGCGTGTTGTTCGCCCTCGACATGGTGGAAGAGCTGTGCGTCGGCGACCTGGCGCTGGCGCTCGAGGCTAATGAGGACGCCGTCGGCTACGCGCTGCGCCTGCTCCGCACGGCAGGCTTGGTGGTCAACCGTAAGCAGGGCCGGGTCGTGTACTACCGCCTCGCCGACGGGTTCCCGGAGCCGCTGCGGGAACACTGCCTACGCCAACTGGTCACCCTCGCCGAGGCGTCGACGCCCGACGACGACTGAGGTCGCCGCGTCGTGGCCGTGCAACGTTCCCTGCGGCCGCGCCTGCGCGGCCGAGTCGTCGTGTGACCGCGTCGGCGGGCCGGTCAGCCGGCGGGCGCAGGCGGCCGGCTGTGTCCGAGCGACCTCGACTGTCACGTGCCCCCCGGTGAACGACGGCACGTTGAAGGCACGACCGAGGACGAACAGCGCTCTGACCCCGGGTTCGGACCACTAAGAGCCCTAGCCTTCCAAGCTGACTGTGCGGGTTCGATTACCGTTCTGCGATGTCGCCGGACACCGTTCGCAGGTCCCGCGACATCGTTCACGTTGCGGCTTGTGGTCGGCAGTCCCGGGTCGAGTCGTAGATCGCTGAGCAGGCGTCGCTGCTGGTGAGCACCCGGATGTGCAGGTCGTGGACCAGCAGCAGGACGGGGGTGCCGGCGCGGCGGCGGATGCCGATGTGGTGCAGCGGGTGTTGTGTCCCAGGGTCGTCTCGGAAGCCGCACTGGGTCAGGAGGCCTCAATCGGTCCACTGTCGTCGGAAGAGGATCTCCGCCGTCCTGGGTGGCAGGTCTTCCTCCACCTCGGCGTCGTGGTTGGCCAGAATGCGGGCGACGTACCCGTCGGCCTCGGCCCTCTTGCCCTGCGCGTCGCAGGCGGCGACCAAGTCGAGCAACGGCACGTCTTCGTAGCTCCCTGCCTTCATGGCCACCTCGGCGGCGGCCGCGGCGAGCTCGGGTTGGCCGACGGCGAGGTAGTGGGTGGCGACGGTGTGGGCCACGTCGACGATCATCGCGGCGTACTCGTGGTCCAGTCGAGCGTTGCCGTCCACCAACCAGCTGTAGCCCCCGGCGGCGCCGTTCCGCGGCGCGGGCAAGTCGAAGGGGCGCCCGGTGATCAGGCCGAGCGCCGCGCACAGGTCGCCGATCCCGTCGGCTCCTCGGGCTAGCCCGCGAACTCGCAGTCGGCGGAACAGTTCCGCGTCGATGAGGATGCCGTCGATCCGGTACCGGCCCGCCGCTGCGGCGGTGAGCCCGGAGGGCAGGTAGTCGGCGCCCGTATCCGGATCGATGCCGAGCCAGGCTCGCACGACGGAGATGGACTGGCGCACCTTCGTCTTGCCGACGACGTCGGGCTCGTCGGGCCAGATGGCGGTGGCGTAGCGCTCGCTGGTCACGCCGCCCGGCCGGGTCGCCAGGTAGGCGACGACCTCGGTGTAGAACTGCCGCCGCGGATTGCGCTCCGGCAGCGAGCCCTGAGCGCGCACCTCGACGGGGCCGAGCAGCGTCAACTTGGGTCGCGCGCAGGACGGATCGGCCCAGTCGGCCAGGTCGTCGTCCAGGTCGGGGTCGGCGCTCTCTACCTGGCGCCGGATGCCCTCATCGGTGGCCGGGGCCAGCGCCTGCAGGTCCTGCTCGGTCGTCGCCGCCTGGTCCAGGTAGGTCCGATTGGGTAACGGCAGCACAGAGCTTGTCGGCGATAGCGGCTTCTTCGTCGGGCCCGGCGCCGGGCCGTCAGCCGCGACAAAGTCTGGTCGCTCCCGCCGCGATGTGCCGGCCGGGTCGACGCGTAGGCCGCCGCAGGCGTCGGCGTGCGCGTCCCAGGGCTGGTTGCCGTGGCTCGGCGGCACGGGCTGGTCTTCGGTGACAGACGCCAGGGCGAGCACCTGAGCCAGCTGCGCGGCCTCGTGGGCCGGGACCTGTTGGGCGATCAATTTGAGGTCCAGTGCTGGGATCCGGAGAACCCCGTCGTCGTCGATGGTCAACCGCCAATGGACGTCGTCGGCGGCATCGGTGTCGTGAACCAGCACCACCGCGACCGCGCTTCGGGCCGGCTGTTGGCGAATCGCAGTCACCAGCTCGGCCAGCTCGTCGCAGTCCTCGGTCGCGTCCGAGGCGACCAAGAGCACGTGCGGAGCCCAGGCATCGGCCGCGACGTCGTGCAGCCGGCCCCCAAGCACGTCGGTGGCGGCAACCCGCATGGCGTCGGTGACCGACTCCAGCCGCCCGGCGAGCGCCGCGACCGCCTTGTCGACGTCCTCGGTGTAGGTCAAGCGGTCGGGGTTGATCGCGGCCAGCTCTTGGCCGAAGCCGACCATGGTCACCTGCAGCATCTCCGACCAGCTGTTGTGTGCCAGCTCGGCGGCGAGGAACCGCGCCAGGTCCGTGCCGCGCACGGAGTCGCCGGACAGGGAGATGGCCCCGACGCGTTCGAGGTCGACGAGCCAGTGCTCCCCCGCAGCGGTGTGACCCACGGACGCGAGCGTCGGGAACGGGGCGAAGAACCGGGTCCGCCGGTGCTCGCCATACGTCAGCGGGTCGCCGCGTCGGATCGACCAGCGGGTCCCCGCCGGGTCCACGGCCCACGGCTCCGGTGCCTGCGGCGAGGGACTCGCGAGCACCAGGGTCAGGACGTCCTCAGTCGTACACGCCGCGACGACGTCGGGCAGCCGGGCGCCCTCGACCGTCGACAAGCCGTGCACCAAGCTGCGCAAGGCCTGATCCAGCCAGCTCACGTCAGCGCTGCCGGCGCTTCCCGCCACAAGCAGGGCTCGCTCGGTGTTGAGGAGTTCGGGCGGGGTGCTGCTGATGACCCGGCCGGGACGGCGGTGACGGAATTGGCGTCGCCGATAGCGCAGCAGAGCAGCGAGTGAGGTACCGGCCAGGAGCAGCCCACCACCCGCGAAGGCGACCATCGGCAACTCGGATGCACTCTCGTCTGTCGAGTGCTCGTTCTGTTGGGTGGGCGACGACTCAGCAGTCGGCGCGGCCGCTTCCGACGGCGTCGGGGCCGGGGTGTCCGGCGCCGGCACGGACGTCGTCGGGGCGTCACCGGACGGCGGGGGCAGCTCCGTCGTCGGGAGAGGCGCGGGTGCCGGCGGCAGCGGTGGGTTCGGTTCGGGCTCGGGGCTGTCCACCGGTGTAGGGATGCTGAGCGTCCATCCCGGCCGGATCAACGATGGATCGGTGAAGGCCGCTCCGCCCGGCTGGATGCGTCCACGGTTCAACTCCCAAGCTTGTCTCCAGCCCTCACCGCTCCCGGTGACCTCCTCCGCGAGGTCCCACAGGGTGTCCCCCGGTTCGACGGTGACCTCCTCGGTAACGGTCGCGCCGGTGGGCTCCGGGCCGCCCCCGGCCGGCGGCAGGCCGGAAGCGTCCGCCGGCAGGACCAGCACCGTGCCGAAGCTGATCTCGTTGTCCGGACCGACGGCGGTGGCGTTGAGCTCCACGATCTCCGGATAGCGCAGCGGATCGCCCAGGTAGCGCTCGGCCAACGCCCACAGGGTGTCTCGGCGCTGAACCTGGTACGTCGGGGGCGTCGCAGTCGGGGCCGCCGGGTCCTCTGGAGTCGAGTGCGCGGACGCCGTCTGGGAGACCCGGACGCCGATGTCCGGCTGCGCCGACGCGGACAGGCCAGTGGACACGGTCACGACTGGCAGCGGCGGCCGGGCAGATGCGGTCCCGGACGGGGATGCGCTGGCGAATGCAGGGGCGACGGTCAAGCCGACGGCGACCGCAGTCACCAGCGCGGCCGCCGGCCGTTGGAAGATCTGCAGCCCCGGCAGTGGTGGAGCCGGCCGGTCGCGGACCAGCCCCATCAGTTCTGCCGCGGTCGAGAGCGTGAACAGCGCCCAGCACACCCACGCACCCGTAGCGAGGACGATCTGGGCGAGTCGTCCGTCGTCTCGAACCTTCAGCGAGGTCACGACCTCGCCGAGGGACGGCAGGCCGTGCGGCACCAATTGCAGGGCCGCGAGGAGCAGCGGGACGCCGACGACGACCGCGATGAGCACGACCAGCGCACCCACGGCCGTGAGGAAGCGGACGGCGCGCGCGGTCACGACAAGCCCTCCCCTTGGGTGACGCCGACCAGCAGTTGCGCGGTGTGGGTGCGCGTCTGGCTGACCGGGATGCCGAGCAGGGGCGTCGAGGCGGTGACGGTCACGCTTACCTCGACCACGCCGGGGCCGAGGACGTTCACCGTGCCGACCGCGCCGGCCTGCTCGAGGTAGCCGCGGGCGGCGGTCACGGCCAACGTGGCGTCCGCGCTGCCTCCGGTGGGGACCGGGCCGACCGCGATGCTGGCCGCCCGAGCCGCCTCGGCGGAGTAGGTGTCGGCGCGGTTGGCCGCCTGGATCGCCGTGCCGGCGTCCACGAGGCCAGTCACCAGGACGCTGGCGATGAGGACGATGAAGCAGAAGAGGACCGCCACCGATCCGCGCTCGTCGTCGCGGACTCGGGCGTCGGTCCGCCCCGGGCAGGTCACGACAGGTCCCGGGCGGGGTCGAGCGGGCTGGTGGCGGTGTCACGCAGGGTGCGCGAGCCGGGCAGTCCGGCCACCCCGATGTCGGACAGGTCGACGGTGCATGCCACGGTCACGGTGACCGAGGCTGGAACGCCTGGGGCACTGTCGAACCCGGTGGTGTCGACCCTCACCTGGACGTCGGCACAGTGCAGGTCCCGGTCGACCAGCGCGTCGGTGGCGCTGGCCGTGGCGACCTGTTGAGCGGCGCTGGCTGAGCGGGCGAGCGAGGCGTCTCGGGCGGCGATGCCGGCGACGCCGCTGACGCGGTCGCCGGCCAGTGCGATCCGGGCTCCGATCACCAGCATCGCGAGGATCAGGATGCCGACCGGCAGCAGGATGGCCAGCTCGACGGACTCGGAGCCGCGGTCGTCTCTCCGCGGCGGGCCGGTCGGAGCGGTGACCGGCTGCAGGCGGCGGTTCATGGCGAGTCCGGCGTGGTGAAGCGCTCCTTGCCGCGCGTCACGGTGACGTCGACGGTCGGGGCGAAGCCGGGCAGGGGGATCACGTTGGGCACCTCGGCGGTGACGTGGACGGTGACCGTGGTGGCGGTGTTCTGTTCCTCCACCGAGTAGCGGGTGATGGTGCCGGTGCCGAGTCGGGCCAGGTACTGGTCGGCCACTTCCTGTCCCGCTCCCCCGGCCGCGCCGCTGACGCTGGCTGCCCGCGCCCCGGCGTGCGCGGCGGCGTCGGCGGCTTCACGGGCGAAGTACCACAGCGCCAGCTGCGGCCCGGCGAGCAACAGCGCGACGATGATCGGGAACAGGATCGCGAACTCGACGCTCGACGAACCCCGATCTCGCCCGCCACCGCGGCTCGGCCCGCCTGGACACACGACCACACCGCACGGCGGCACCGGGGTGCGTCTCCGGGCACAGGATTCAGGCATGGCGCTGCTGGTGCGTATCGCTACTGGAACAGCGCCGTCTTGCTGGCCACGAATGCCACCGCGGCGACGGTGACCGCGCCACCGAGCGCGATGGCCAGGATGACCATGAACGCCTTCTCGGAGGAATCCGAGCCGCGGTCGTCGCTCACGTGCTCGGCGCGCAGCCACGCGAACGCTGTCAGGACCGCGGCGTGCAACGCCGCATAGAGGGCCAGGACTGCACGAGGGCCATGGCGACGGGTCGTGAGCTGGAACATGGGATCTCCCGTTGGTGGTGTGGTCAGGTGCTGACGGCGAACATGCGGAGCAGGAACGGGACCAGGACGAACAACGTCAGTCCGGTGACGAGCAGCGCCAGCGGGCGGGACATCCGCTCGCTGACCTCGTTGGCCTGGCTGCGGGCATCGGACAGTTCGGCGTGCCGGAGGGTGCGGGCGCTGGCCAGCAAGGTGTTGTAGACCGACGCCCCGTCGGCGGCCACCGCTGCGATGTCGGCGAGGCTGCGCAGCTCGGGAACCGCGAGCTCGTCACCGAGGTCGCGCAGGTCGCTCCAGGGCTTGCGACCGGACAGCGCGGCGCGCCGGATCGAGCGCCGCATGCGGACGAACGGCAGGCTGCCCGAGATCTCCGCGGCCTCCTCGAGGGCCTGCTCCACCGAGCCTCGCGCCCGGCGCTCGCCGGCCACCAAGGTGAGGAAGGACTCCAGGTTGCTGCGGAACTCCGCCCGCGCCTTGCCCGCCGCCTCCCGGGCCTCGGCCGACGGGAGCAGCCATCCGACCGCAGCCAACCCCAGCCCGACGGCGCCGGGCACGACGAACGGCACCGGCATGTCGGCCAGCACGCCGACGAGGCCGAGCACCGCGGGGGCGAGTAACCCGGCGAGGGCGAGGGTCAGCTTGCGCGCGGCAAGCTCACTGCGGGTCTGGCCGAGGATGGCCAGGTCGGCATCGGAGACGCCGAGACGTCCCTCGACCACGCGGACCATCGGCGACGGCAGCCAGGTCCACCGGTCTCCCGCCGGGTTCGACGTCGATCCCGGCGGGGGCAGGGCTCCCGCGGTCGGGCTGGCCGAGAGCTGCTCGAGCGCCGCGGTCAGCGACGGCGGCGCGGGACGCAGCGCGCGGGCCGCGAGGACGAGACCGAGGGCCACCACCATGCCGGCCAGGGTGACCGTCTGCAGCCCGGTCACCGGTCCACCGTGACCAGGTCGGGGTCGACGAGCACACGCGGCGGCCGGGGCGGGTCGGACAGGCGACGCATCCACCGGAGCGCCGTCCCGAAGAGCACGACGACCAGGAGCAACGCCACCTGCCCGAGCGGCGTGGAGTAGCCCGACAGGAAGGTGTGGGCGAACAGCGTCATCGCGACGACCAGAACCAGGGTGACCACCACGATGGTGCGCATGTTCGCGCGTGGCTTGGCGCGCTCGGCCTCCACCTCGCGAACCATCCGCGATCGGTCGTCGAGGTCTGCGGCCAGCGTGGTGAGCACCTCGGCCAGACCTGGCCCGCCGTTCCGCTCCCGCAGGATGAGCACCATGGCGATCTTGTCGGCGGCCGGGTCGTCGACATCGCGGGCGAACTGCCGCAGCGCGGGCTCCACGCCCTGCGGCCCCATCCGGGTCACCAGGTTGGTGACCGCCGGCGCGATCGCCTCCGGCGCCGAGCTCAGCGAGCGGCGCAGCGCATCCCGGGTCGAACCGGCAGCGCCCGAGCTGATCAGGTCCGCCAGCCGTCGTGTCCAGTCCGCCAGCGCCTCGGAGGTGGCGATCATCCGCTTGGCGGCCTTGCCGCCGCCGAGCACCTTGGGGATGAAGACGACGCCGCCGGCAGTGGCCAGCGCGGCGACCGGCCAGCCGGTGATCAGCAGCGCGAGCACCGCGCCTGCCACGGCGCCGAGGTGCAGTGACGTGATCCGCCGTCGGCGGGAACGGCGTACGGACAGCGAACCAGTGGACAGGCCGACCCCACGGACCGTTGCGACCGCGGCGACCAGACCGCCGGAGACCATCAGCCCGGCGAGGACGAGCAGCAGCGTCCCGGCGGTCACGACGCCCACTCCTGCCGGCGGAGGTCGGTGGGCCAGTCGGAGGCATCCGGGTGCAGCCAGTTCAGGTCAAAGCCGACTGCGGTCAGCCGTTCGGCCAGCGAGTCGCTGAGCATCCCCGGCCCGGTGGCCTGGGCACGGCCGTCGTCGGGTCGCGGCGCGAAGATCGGCTTGAGGTCGGGGCGACCGGAGTCGCCGATCGCACCCAGTTCGTAGATGCCGGACACGAACCGGGCGTAGCCGTGGTCGCGCTGCACGTGCACGACCAGGCCGAGGGCGGCCAGCGAGCGCAGGACCAGCTCCGGTGACGGCGTGGGGTGTGCCTTGAGCGCGTTGATCAGGACCTTATCGAAGACGCCGTCAGCCGACGGGGAGTGGATCGTGCACATCACCGAGGCGATGCCGCTGGTCGCGGCCTCCAGCAAGGAGGTGACGTAGGCGCCCCGGACCTCGCCGACCAGCACCCAGGTCGGCGAGGCGCGTAGCGCCAGGTGCAGGGCGTCCCCCATGTCGAATCCGCCCCTGCCCTCGGCGTTGGGCAGCCGCGACTCGAACGGGCGGCAGACGGCGTGCCGCTTGACCAGGCGCTGCTGGTCGGAATCCCACCGCGGCAGGTGCAGGCCCAGCTCCCGCTCGTCCTCCACGGTGATGACCACGTTGTTCCACGGGATCGCGTTGCCGAGTGCGCGCAGCAGCGTGGTCTTGCCGACGCCCGGTGCCCCGGTTACGAGCGGCGAGACGCCGGCCTCGATCACCGCGCGCAGGAAGGCCCCGACCGGTGAATCGACCATGTTGAGCCGGTGCAGGTCGTCCAGGCTCGGGTCGGAGAAGCGGTGCACCCGGATCACTCCGGCCGGGCGGGGCAGCACGTCCATCGCGGCCTGCAGGCGAGCTCCCAGCTGGGTGACGCCCTTCAGACGCACGTTGAGGATGGGGCTGGCCGAGGAGAACTCCCGGCTGGTCTGCCCGCCGTCCGAACGTGACCCGATCGACCGCAGCAGCTGCTCGAGTTCCTCGTCGGTGGAGGCGATTGGTGGCCCGGCCACCAGCTGGCCGCCCACCGTGCGCAGCACGGTCGGGTCGCAGCCCTCGAAGTGAATGTCTTCCACGTCGTCCCGAGTCAGCAGCGGCGCCAACCGCCCCAGTCCGTCGAGCTCGGCCAGCACCGCGGCGAAGATCCTGTCCTCGGTGGACACCGCGGGGACGGCACGGCCGCGGTTGGCCTCGTGCAGCAGCCACTGGTCGTATTCGTCGCGGATCAGCTTCTTGGTCAGTTCCCGACGCGGACCGGCCGCGTAGTTCTTGTCCTCCGCTGTCAACCGCGTCGACACCCGGTCGCGCAGCTCCCCCACGACGCGGTACTCGGCCTCGGTGAGGTCCGCGGCATCGGACGGCGTGGCCTCGGCCTGGTGCACGTCTCCTGGGACGTCGGCTCCGAGGCTGGGCAGCAGCGGGCGCGTCGGGACCTGCGGGAGCTCCGATGCTGTCGAGGATGGCGACCGAGTGTCCTCGGGGCTCATCGGGCTGCCGCCTCAGCGATCGAAGGGGCCTCGGCGGAGCCAGCCAGCTCGCCGGCCAGGGACGACGCCGCCCGCATCAGCGCGGACCGCCGCAGCGTCTTCATGCTCGAGACCGCGCTGTCGGAGAGGGCAGCTGCCGCGCGCGGGTCGTAGGGCAGCACGCCGGCGAGCGGCAGGTGCAGCGCCTTGACCACCTCACTGGCCGAGTACGGCCCGTTCCCGACCACCAGCGCGGCCACGTTTGCCAGGTCACCGAGCTCCCGACGCACCCGCCGCACGGCGTCCTGTGCCGCGTGCACCGACCGCACGCTGGGCCGCACCGCCAGGAGGACCTGGTCAGCGGCCCGCAGGACCGGCCAACATCCACGATCGGTGACCAGTCGTCCGGCGTCCACCACGACGTCCCGACCGATGGCGGTCGTGGATGCTGCCAGTGCCAGCGCGAGCCGCTCCCACGTCTCGGAGGTGAACGACGCGCCTTGCGTGGCCGTCGTGAAGCCGGGGATCAGCGCCACCTGCGGATGCTCGGGGACCTGCGCCGCGTGCTCGGCCAACAGTGTGGCGGCTGCCGTCGCCGGCACCCCCCGCCGAGCGGCAGCCGACCAGGAGAGCAGGCCCCGGTCGACGCTGACCCGTCCGGCCAGCAGCCCCGGTGCCAGATCGCCGCCGGCGTGATCGCAGTCGGCGAGCAGCAGCGGTCGGGGCCAGGACAAGGCCAGCGCCCACGCGGACGTGGACACGCCGGGGGCTGCCTTGCCGGAGGCCACGACGGTCAGCACCCGGTCACCGCCCGGTCGGCAGCAGGATCAAGGCCAGGCTGCCGGTGGAGGCGAGCTGGGCGACCGCCGGACCCTCGGCCTCACGGACCCGCACGTCGACGACCGTCACCTGGGTGGTCGGGTTCACCGGTCCCACCTCGGCGACGGTCGCCTCGGTCGACCGATCGGACGTCCCGCCCATGGCATCGGTTCCGCTTGTGGAGCCCGCGGCACCAGGAGTCGGAACGATCAGCACCTGCTGCCCCGGCGTCACCCCTCGGGCGGGAAACTGGCCTTCCTTCAACGGCAGGGCCACCAGCATCTCCCCGACCGCGAGTCCGGTGCCCGTGCCAACCTGGGCGCGGGTCAACAGCTCGCCACGGGTCAGCGGGACCTGCGCCACCATTCCGACGACCTCGGACTGCTGGGCCGCGGGGATGGGTGACAGGTTGGGGTCCGAGGTGACGTTCGCGATCGTCAGGTCGTCGGCGGTGATCGTCGAGCCCACCTGCACGTCCCGGGCGACCGCGAGCACCTCGGTCTGGGCGGTCAGCATCCGGCCGGCGGCAAAGGCGATCAGACCACCGAGCAGGACGACGAGCACGCTCAAGACCAGTGACTTGCGGCTGGTGCGCCGCCTCGCCGCCGCGCTCCGCAGCGTGGGGACAGGTGGTGGTGCCGCCTCACGCACCGGAGCCGCGGCACGCCCGGCTGACGTCGTCGTCCCCTCTACTTGTGCCGTCATCCGGTCACCACCGCCTGCAGCTCCGCAACCGCGAACGTCGCATTCGACGTCGTCGTCAGGTCCGGCAGAGTGCCGCTCGCTCCTGTCGACGACGTCCAGGCGACCGACCAACTGATGCCGTAGGTCGCCGTCACCTGCTCATCGGGCTGGTGGATCGACGAATGCGGATACCGGTACTGGCAGCCTGTCGGGGATGGCGCCCAGACACCGTCGCCGTGCTGCCAGGCCACCCCGGGGCCGGGGCAGGAGACAGCGTCCGCCCCGTCGCCGGGTGTGAAGCTCAAGGCGGTCGGCGTCACCGTCACCTCGGCCCAGACACCGCCGGCGTCCGCCTGCGCGGTCAACTCCCGGAACGATGCGGGGTCGGTCCAGAACCACGTGTAGGCGTTGACCACCGTGAAGGGCCGCCCATCCCGCATGGTCCCGGCCGGGTATCGACCGGTCGTCGGCTCCGGGAGGGTCAGGGTGCGCAGCGCTTGCTCGGCGAGCGCCGCGGGATCGACGGCTGCGGGGCCGGCCGGAGCGGTGGCCGACCAGAACGTGAACCCGTTCGTGCCGGGAAAGGCCCCACCGTCCGTGAAGAAGGTGCACGAGTAGATGGCGCCGTCGGTGTGACCGCCCCAGATCGGCGAGTCCTTGGGGGGTGGCTCGAGCATCGGCTGGGCGTAGCACTGCAGGCTCTGAACCCACCACGACGGGCCCTCCTGGCAGGGGATGGCGGCGCCGGTGGCGTCCAGGGTGCAAGAAGTCTCCTGATTCGCACCACCGCTACCGGAGCCCACTGCGACCGGCCGACTTTCCGGCTGCGGAGCGGACTCGGCCTCCACCACGCAGATGCCGAGCGAGTTGTACTGCTGGCAAGTGACCGGATCGGCTATGGCCGTGCCCGAGTACACGCCTTGGGCGCAGAGGCCGAGCAGCGCCCCGGACAGCGCGACCGTCATCCGTCGCATGACTGCGCCTGCCTGTTCGGAGCCTCGCTGACCCGCCATCCGGAGGCGTCCGGATAGTCCGGGTTGACCACCGTCAACCGTGCGACGAGGTATCTCGGGCGGTCGGCGGGGATGACCGAGGTCCCGGACGCATCGGTCGCCTGCACCTGCTCCACGTCGACACATGCGGTGACCACGACGGTCGGGGCTGCTGATGACGGCGACGCCGCCGGATCGGTCGTGAGGTCGACGCTGTCGGCGGTCGCCGTCACCAGCTCGGATCGCCCGACCTGCCGGTAGCCCTGCGAACGAAAGGTTCCGATGGCAGTGGCCTGATTTGTGGCCTCCGGCGCGACGGCCACCTCGTAGAGGTCGTCGAGGGGTCGCGTCGGGTCCAGGTAGAGGTCGTCGATCGTCTGGACGTAGGTGGGGACGAACTCGACGGCCTGTGCTCGTGCTTCGTCGGCCGGATCGGTCGCGGATGGTGCGGCGCTCGACGACGGCCCCGGGGTCGTCGTCCTGGTCGGTGCAGTCGAGGCCCCGCCGCCGGACGACGAGCAGCCCGAGATCGTGAGCACGGCAACCACCGCTGCCATGACCGCCGTCCGCGTCACCTGCACGCGTCCTCCGCTCCGCTCTTGGTCTGCCTGCTCGTGCATCGAGACTTCCTCTCCCCCGTGAACTCGGTGTGACGTCGAGCACCATGACACCCGTTCGGGTGACTCAGAGTCACGGTGGCTCTGCCGGTCGTCCCCCAGATGGGTGTATCGCGAGGCCCTGTCAGGTTTCTGCGCCGCACACTCGCAACCCGCTCCCTCGCGTCTCGGCAGACGAGGTGCCAGCGCATGGGAGCAGTCGTTCGCGGACCGGCGGGGAGGCACCTGGCGCGCATGGACGCGGTGTGGCTGGGTGTGGTGATCGCAGCCGTTGTCACCGGGGCGGCGGCCACACCCGTGCTGCTGGCACGCGGGCTCGCGCAGCTGGCGCGACGGGACGCCATGAGCAGGGGTCTGGGTCTGGCGGGGGCTCTCGGCGGGATCGCGACCGGGACGGCGGCGGTTGCGGTGGCACAACGCACGGGGATCTGGGAGCTCGCGCCCGTCCTGCTGCTCTGGGGGTGCGCCCTCGTCGCGGCGGCGTGCTGCGATGCGGTCACCCAGCGCGTCCCGACCGCACTCGTCCGGCAGGCCGGCGTCCTGACCTGTGCTCTGCTGACCGTGGCACTGGCCGTGCACGGCGACTGGCCGGGACTGGCTCTCAGCGACGTCGCGGCGATGGCGTCGGGGCTGACGATGCTCCTGTGCTGGCGATTCGCGGGAGCGGGGTTCGGTGACGTCCGCCTGGCGACGCTCGGCGGGCTGGGCCTCGGTCATGCCACCCATCGCGGTCTCCTGTTGGCCTTCGCCGCGTTCACCTTGATCACCGTGACGCAGGCCGTCGTGACCGTGATGCGCGGTGGAGACCGTCGAAGCACGATCCCCTACGGCCCTGCTCTCGCGGTGGGCTTCTTGCTCGCGGCCGCTGCCTGACACGATCGGAAGCCAGCCACCGATCTTCGGAAGACAAGTTCTACGGCACACCGGCGGGGCGCCGCTCCCATAAACCAGTTCGGTGGGCCCCGGCCAAGCCTCCTGGACATCAGCCACCGGCCTGGTCGGCGCCCGGGGTCGTGCTCTCGCCTCGACCCCTTCCACGCCCGGCGGGCGACTGGGGGCGCCGGGTCTCACGTACGACGGGGGTGCTGTCGAGTCGGGCTTCGGCCCGATCGGCTCTGCTGCGCTGCACGGCGACCTCCTCGCGTGCGGCGTTGAGTTCACCCCGCAGCTCGCCGAACTCCGCCTGGAGTCGGCGATGTTCCTTCTCGTGACCGGCACGCAGGTCGTCGACCCGCTGCTCACCGTGGGCCTTCTCGCGTTCGGCGCCGCGAACGGCGGCGTCCCGCTGGGCGGTCATCGTCGCCAGCTTCCCGCGCAGATCGCCGACCTCCTCATGCAGGTCCATCGTTCGCCGTTCGACCAGCGCCAGGTCCCGGCGTAGCGACTCGACTGCCTGCTCGGCCCGGGCGGCGCGCTTCGACTCGGCATCAATCCGCTCGACGGCGTTGCGGAAGCGTTCCTCTGCCTCGGACTGCGCGACCAGGGCGGCCTCGGCCCGTTGCGTCGCGGCGTCCCGGCCGCCGTGCGCCTCGACCAGCCGCGCCTCGGTGACGGTCAGCCGCTGTGAGACATCGGCCAGCTTTGCAGCGAACTTCTGCCGCTCCCCCTCCACGGCCGCGTGGGCGCCGGCCAGCTCGGCGATCGCCCCGTCTCGTTCGGCCTGGACCTCCGCCAACCGCTGGCGAGCCTCTTCGAGCCCGGTACCGAGCTGCTCGCTCAGCGCAGAGGCCTCCTCCGCAGCGGCGTCGGCCTCGGCGCGCTCGGCCTCGGCGCGCCGTTGCGCTTGCTCAGCCCGAGTGGCGCGCGCCTCGGCGGTCGCCACCTGCTCGGCCGCCTGACTCGCCGCAGCCTCAATCTGCAGCTCGGCCGCTTCCGGATCGGCCACGGTCCGCAGCTCCTCGAGCAGCCCCTGCAGCTGCTGACCCAGGTGCTCGACCATGCCGGCGACCTGGCCGTGCAACTCACCGGCCCGCTGCCGCGCAGCGTCCACCGGCCGCGACTCGACCCCGGGCGCATGCCCGGACTGCCCCGCTCGCAGTCGGCGGCGTGCATGCCAAGCGGCGGTCCGGTTGTGCGCGCTGTCGTCGCAGTACTCCGGCGGACGGCCGGCCCCGGCATGCGATGCCGCCGCCGGCCGCTGGCAGCCGGGAAAGCGACAGATGCGCCGTTCCGTTTCCGTGGGCTCGTTCATAACGTAAAGCTGCACCGACGTAATGACGGCGGAACGCTTCTGCGGCGGTCCTGTGGACCGTCGATCCACTTCCACATCCCGGGTTGCGCGGTGTGTCAATGCGCTCCAGGCGCTGGCCGTGCCCAGTTGGCGGGGTTGGCGAGTTCCCACGAGCCCGGGACGATGAGCAGGTGGGACCTCTCGCCGCCGCGGTGCTGCCGCTGATCCGGACTCGTGCCGATCTGCACCGATGGGGTTCGGCGCGCCAGCACGGCATGGTGATGCACGAAGCGGTCGACCTGCTCGAGCAGGCCATGCCGACCGGAGAACCGGTCGAGGTGCACGCGGTGACCCACAAGGCGCTGACGAGCGCGATCAAGGTGATCGCGCGAGCCGACGACTCCTCCGGGGTCATCGGTGACGCGTGCCGCCGGCTGCTCGCCCTGCACCCGAGGACAGCGGCCGCCGCGTCGACTCCACCGGGCCGGCTGGTCGACTGGATGATCGCGTTCCAGTTCGACGGCGACGTCGACTACTTCGAGCTCGACGTTGTTGCCTACGCCCCGGCCCTCGGACCCGATGGCATCACCGCCTACCGCCACCGCCTCGGCGAGATCCGGGAACGGGTCGGGGACCCGCCGGCCGACCGCCTGGCCTCGAGCCACCGGCACGAGCACTGGGTGCTGTCCTGGAACGAGCAACGGCTCGCCGTCCTCGACCGCGACGCCGACGCCGTCATCCGCACCCACGCACGCGACCGGCGCATCGCCCGCTGGTTCTACGACACCGCGGTCGCCCTCATCGAGATCGGCCGGGTCGATCTCGCAACCGACTGGGCCCGGCAGGGGGCCGAGATCGGCCCTTTCCACCAGGCTCAGGAGTGCGCCGACCTGTGGGTTTCCCTGCTCCACCAGCAGCCCCGGTACGACGCGGACGACATCCTCGCCGCCCGCCGCTCGGTGTTCGGCCGATGGCCGACCGACTCCACCGCAGCCCGACTGCACGAGGCCGCCACCGCCGCCGGCCGGGCCTGGGACGACATCGAGGAGGACGTCATCAGCCGGCTCGCGCAGCAACCGCAGAACGCCGTGAGCTTCGCGCTGGGCACCCTGCGCAACCCGCGACGTGCCTGGCAGCTCGCCCACGACCTCGACCTGGACCCCGACGACACCCACACCTGGGGAACGCTGGCCACCGCATACGAGGTCATCGACCCGCCTGCCACACTCCCCATCCACGCCCGGATCATCGAGCGCGACCTCACCCACGCCGACGCCGGGCATTACCGCGACGCCGCCCGGCGCCTGGCCGGGATGCGCACCCTCGCAGCCGGCACCGGCGACCAGGAACACATCGACCACGTCGACCGGCTCATCGCCGAGCTCCGCCTCACCCACCGCCGCAGGCCACGCCTGCAGCGGGAGTTCGATCGAGCTCACCTGCCATGACATCCCGTACAAGAACCCGCACCGACGTTGCCAGACACGCGCTGGGCAGCCGGCGCTGCGGCACGCTGAGCGCCCTCAGATAGAGGTGGGGCAGCCGCCTCTTCCGAGGAGGCGACACTAGCGACCTATCGGGTCCACGATCGCGGACATGATCACTCTTCCCAAGATCCTGCCCAGCTCAACCACCCCCGCAGCCGAGTCCTACCGAGTCCGGCTGCAGGGCGTGCCCGGCCTCTTCGAGGAGGTCGAGCACCTGGTGCGCGATCACGTTCTCCTCGACGGCTGCCGCATCGTCAGCAACGCCAGCGGAGACGGCTTCTGGTACCTCCCGGCCGGCTCGGAGACCACCGCGGGAGGTGAACCTCCCCTCGCGGTCTTCCAGCCACACCCCAGCTCGTCCTTCAGCTCCCCCATCCGTTGAGCTCGTCAGCGGGCCTTCGCACCCACGCCAGGCCAGTGCGACGGCCGGCTGGGAAGTGCTCGTCAACCAAGCGCGGCGGTACCCGCGTGCGGGGGGTGTCCCTAGGGGTTGGATCACCCCCGGATCAGGTGCGGTGGGAAGGGAGACCCTCTCGGTCTACGTGAACGCCAGGAGGGCCAGCAGGAGGCCGATGGCGCACCAGTTGCTCACGGTGTGCATCGCGGCCGCGACGTCGGTGGCCCGCTCGCGGGCCCTATCCCAGTCCGCTTCCCACTCGGCGCGGATGCGGTTGCGCTGCTGCAGGGAGGCCACCTGCGCATCGAAGCCACTCAGGCGCTCCCCGAGCCACGCCAGACGCTCGCCGGTGTCCGAGATCGCCTCGTACTCACCCCAGTTGATCTCCGGAGCGGCGACCAGGGCCGGCATCCGCGGACGGTCGTAGGCCACCCGGTACGTCCCGGCGAAGAGCAGGCCGGAGACGGTGAGGGCGAGCGCAGCACCGATCGGAATGCCCGCGAGCAGGTGGACGAGCCCGAACACGAGGCTGCGGGCCAGCGTCTGCAGCACCGTGAAGTTCTCGGTGCCGCGGCGAAACCACACTTCCTCTTGGCGGGCCAGCAGGGGCACCGCCAGTGCGACCCCCACCGGGATGAGCCACCCGGTGACCGACCAGAACAGCCCCTCGTTACCGGTCTGACCGAGGTTGACGTTGCCCTCCCCGCCCAGGGCTGACCACCAGCCCCACGCCATCCATGTGGGGCCGTAGGTGATCAGGACGGCGTACACGGTCACGACGACCACCAGGCCGGCCACCGCCAGCGGGACCATCCACCAGCGCATGGCCCGGACGACGCGCAGGTACTCCTCGCGGACGGGACCGGCCTGCAGGGAGTGCAAGGAGCTGCCCAGGCCGTAGGCGATGAGCAGCAGGAAGGCGATGGACAGCAGGGTCAGCACGGCAATGCCTCTTATACGGTCGCGACTGCGCTTGAGTGGGGTGGCGGTGCGGGCCGGCCGGCCCACACCGCCTGAGCCTCAGGAGCTCTTGCCACGCTCGGTGACGGTGGTGCTCGGGTGCCGCCGGGCGGTGGCCGCGGTGACGTAGTGGCCGGTGATCGCCGACCGGTGGTTTACCGACTGCGAGGTGTTGCCCCCTCGTTCGGTGACGGTGGTACGTGGGTGCCGAGCCGCCGTGGAGCTGGAGACGTAGCGACCGGTGCGTGCGCTGCGATGTGCCATGACCCCTCCCAAGGTCGTGAGGTCGGTACGTGCAACGGCGTTGCACATGTGAGACGATAGGTCCATGACCGTCACGTTGCAAGAGTGCATCATCGTTTCACTTGTAAGAAGGTCGCGCGGTGCCTGAGGCTGCTCCCTTCCGGGTTCATGAGCTGGCCTCGGCGATCGAGTCCAAGCTCGGTGACGAGAAGCTCAAACTGCGCGAGGCCGCCGGACAGATCGGAATCAGTGCAGCGACCCTGTCCCGGGTGATCAATGGGAAGCTGCCTGATACCGGCAGCTTCGCGGCGTTGGTGAACTGGCTCGGCGTCTCCGCTGACCTGTTCATCGCCGGACCCCAGCGCACCACCGGGCCAGAAGCGATCGAGGCCCATCTGCGAGCCGACCGCACGCTGCCGCCGGCCACGGCGAGCGCCCTCGCGGCCCTGGTGCGAGCGGCGTATCAGGACCTCGGTCGTCCAGAGAACAAGGAGATCTGAGGAACGTGCCCTCGGCCTCATTGGTGTTCCCGCATGGCTTCAAGGCTCAGTGCCAGCGGAAGGCCGCGGCTCAGCGTGCGCTGCTGAGCGTGACTCCGGCGGATCGACTGGACCCCCGCCTGCTCGCTGAGCACCACGGCATCACCCTGTTGACCCCGGCGGAACTACCCTCCCTGTCCCCGGGCGACCTGGCCGAGCTCACCGATGAGTCCGATGGGCATCCCGAAACCTGGTCGGCGATCACCCTGGAGACCGCCCAGGGGCCCCTGACGATCTACAACCCGACCCACTCGGTGGAGCGGATCAACAACAGCCTCGGCCACGAGATCGCCCACTTCCTGCTGGGCCACCCGCACGGCCAGATGCAGCTGGTCGATGGCCAGCTGCTGCGCGAGTACGACGAGGCCCACGAGCGGCAGGCCGACTGGCTGGGTGGGGTGCTGCTGCTCCCGGACACCGCGATCCAGCACGCCGCCCGGCGCGGTTGGAGCCGCGAGGAGACCGCCGCCCACCATCAGCTCTCCCGGGAGCTGGTCAACTGGCGCTGGGGCAAGAGCGGCGTGGACAGGTACATGACGGTCAGGGCCTAACGGTCAGAGCGTGACCGCCGGGTGAAGGACAACCGGCGCGCTCCTTGGCCGTCAGGTCTCCCGCCACAGCTGGTGGGCGGCCCCGGGTCACTGGTCGGGCTCCAGGGAGTGCAGGGGCTACCAGCGGGTCGGCGCGGCCGGGGAGGGGTCGTCCGCCAGCCAGCTGAAGGCATCGTTGCGATCGCGCATCTCGGCGTCCTGCGCCTGGTCGAGGAAGACGCAGGTGGCCTGCTGCAGGGCGAGGTCTCGTGCGCTGCGGTTCCAGCGGGCGAGGAAGGTCAGGCGCGGAGTGCGACCAGTGCTGCGCGCAGCAGTGACAGGGCGGTCTCCTCGCTCATCCCGGCTCGGTGGGCTCGACTGGCCAGTTCGGCGGCCGCCTGTCGCACGTCGCCAGCATCGGCCGCCGGTACGGAGGGGGCGGCCACGACGGTGCCCAGCCGCCGCCGGCTGGCGACCAGGCCGGCTCCTTCGAGTTCGCGGTAGGCCCGGGCCACGGTGCCGATGGCGACGCCGAGATCGGCGGCGAGAGCTCTCATGCTGGGCAGCCGGGTGCCTTCATCGAGCTGCCCACTGTCGATGGCGGCCGCGATCTGGGCGCGGATCTGCTCATAGGGCGGGGTGGGGCTAGCGAGGTCGACGGTGACGTCCATGGCCCTCACCGCTCCGCGTCGACGAGCTCGGCGGCGGGTACGGGGACGCGGGTGCGAACGAAGAAGACGCCGACGCCAGCCACACCGCCGACCATGCCGAGGAGGGCCAGCGCGCCGCCCACCCATGGCAGGACGGAAGCGGCCGCGCCGACGGGCAGGTCCTTGAGGCGGGCGGCCTGGGCTGCCGTCGTCGCAGCGCTGCGGATCGCCAGCCCGCTGACGGTCACCAGGCCAGCGACCAGGATCATCGCCGCGGCGGTCGCTCCGCGCAGCACTCGCTGGGCCGATGCCCGCCGGAGGGCGTTTTCGACGTCGACGTCGACGTCGACGTCGTCGGTGACGATTGCGGGGCGGTTGGCGACAACCCACAGTGCGGCCGTGCTCAGCGCGAGCAGGCATCCCAGGCCCACCAGAGCCGGCATGCCGTAGAACGAGCCCACGTAGGGAGACGCCGCCCCCTCGACCAGGCCGTTGCCGGCGTAGACGGTGATGCTGCGGTTGGCGTCGTAGCGGTCGTCTGTCACCGCTCCCACCGCGATCACCACAATCCCGGTGATCAGCGTGCCGATCGTCGTTCGCAGCAGCCAGGCCGGGAGAGCCTGCAGCAGGCCCCGATGCGCCAGCCGCGCCCGCCGGACCATCCCGCCAGGCCGGGGCCAGGTCAGCTCCCCGACCAGGATGACACCGGTGTGCGCGACCCCGAAGGCCAGCGGCAGCATCATCGCGGCCACCCCGGGCCGCCCGGCCGCCGGAGCCAGCGGCGCCGGCAGCAGCACGGCGACGGCAGCGGCCACCGCGGCGAGGAGGCCCACTACGACTGCGGTCGCAGAGGTCCGTCGGGCGTGCCGTTGCGCACGCTGGACCGTGCTGTCTTCACCATGGGCGAACTGGCGCATGAGCAGCGCCGCGCCGCCGGCGACCAAGCCGACCAGGAGCAGGAGCACGAGCAGCGGAGAGATGTACATGCCGTCCTCAGTTCGTATGTATCAAGTAGGCAGCACATTGACACAGGCGAGCGTGCGTCTCGGGGACGTTCGATAGCAGGCGTGTTGCGCGGCAGTTCCGCCGTGGACTGCGGTCGGCGGTCGAAGTCCGCGGCGACAGGGCGAAAGTCGCCCTACTGACGCGAGCGGCGAGCGATCTAAGTCTGGGTTGGAATGCGGATGCTCGGGTTCAACGTCGACGCAATAGCTCGCGAGGCCCACCAGGCCGACCTCATCCGCGCTGGGGACTGCCCCGAGTTCAGTTGACTCATCAGGTGGGTTGTGCTGTGGCTCGGCGCGCGAAGCCGTCTGCCGGTCCAAAGCCAGACCTGGTGTCCGCTCCCGAGTTTCGTCACATCCGACGAACGCTGCGGGGCCTGCTCGCGCTCACCGGATAACCCACCCGGATTCGCTCTCGTGTGACCTGCGCATTCATAGCCATGCACACCGTGCAGCGGGTCTGCTCCCCGAAGATGCCCGGCGAGCCGATGCGCGTGCAGCCCAGCCGGGCCCGGAAGGTGCCGGCGGACGACGCCTGAGGCCGGGGTGACCACAGGTGCGCGGTGGCCGCCGACAGGGCGGTGGGATGCTGCGCGTGTGAACCAGCTCACCGACCCCGCCGCCCTGGCCGCCGCGCTGGAGGCGACCGGCTACCTGCCCGATGAGGGGCTGGCGACGGCGGCGTTCCTGGCGCTGGCCCTGCACCGGCCGCTGTTCCTGGAGGGCGAGGCCGGCGTCGGGAAGACCGCGCTGGCCTCCGCACTGGCCGAGGTCACCGGCCGGCCGCTGTACCGGCTGCAGTGCTACGAGGGGCTGGAGGCCAGCTCCGCCCTCTACGACTGGGACTTCGGCAGGCAGCTGCTGCACCTGCGCGCCGCCGAGGCCGCCGGCACCGCCACCGACACCGCCGAACTCGAGGCCGGTCTCTACGACCGCCGGTTCCTGCTCGCCCGCCCGCTGCTGCAGGCGCTGGAGGACTCCCCCGCGGTGCTGCTCGTCGACGAGGTCGACCGGGCCGACGACGAGTTCGAGGCGTTCCTGCTCGAGGTGCTCAGCGACTTCACCATCACCATCCCCGAGCTGGGCACGGTGCGGGCACAGACGCCGCCGCTGGTCCTGCTCACCTCCAACCGCACCCGCGAGGTGCACGACGCGCTCAAGCGCCGCTGTCTCTACCACTGGCTCGAGCACCCGGACTTCGCGCGCGAGGTCGCGATCCTGCGCCGCCGGCTGCCCGAGGTCACCGAGACCCTCGCCCGGCAGGTCGCCCGCGCCACCGCCCGGCTGCGCGAGATGGACCTGCTCAAGCCCCCCGGCGTGGCCGAGGCGATGGACTGGGCCAGCGCGCTGCACGCCCTCGGCGCCCGCGAGCTCGATCCCGACACCGCGGCCCGCACGCTGGGCGCGGTGCTGAAGTACCGCGAGGACGGCGACCGGGTGCGCGCCACGGAGCCCGGGGTGCTCTTCGGTGCGGGCTGATGGCGGACCCCGTCCTCCGCAGCCCGCGCACGCTCAGGGCGAGCCCCGGGACGAGGCCGTCGCCACGCAGGAGCCGGCAGACGTCGTCACCAGCCTGCTCGGGTTCGCCCGCACGCTCCGGCACGCCGGGGTCGCGGCGTCCCCCGACCGGGTCGCCGCGATGCTCGCCGCCGTCGCGCACCTCGACGTCCTCGACCCGGCCGCCGTCTACTGGGCCGGCCGGCTGACCCTCTGCGGCAGCCCCGACGACCTGGACCGCTACGACCCCGCGTTCGCCGCCTGGTTCGGCGGGGAGGTGCCCCGCGCCCGCCGGGCGGCGCCGGTCGCGCGGCCACGGGTGGTGCGCTCCGCGCCGCTGGGGACCGCCGCCGGGTCGCCGGACGGCGAGGAGCCCGACGACCTGGCGACCCGGGCCAGCGGCGCGGAGGTGCTGCGCCACCGGGACGTCGGAGACCTCACCGCGGCCGAGCGCGCGCAGCTGCGCCGGCTGTTCGCCCTGCTCGCCCCGGCCACCCCGATGCGGCCCTCCCGCCGCCGGCGGCCCGCGCCGCACGGCTCCGTGCACGTCGGGCGCACGGTGCGCGGCGCCCTGCGCGACGGTGGCGAGGTCACCCGGCTGGTGCGCCACCGGGCGCGCCCACGCCCGCGCCGGGTGGTGCTGCTGGTCGACGTCTCCGGCTCGATGACCCCCTACGCCGACGCGCTGCTGCGGTTCGCGCACGCCGCCGTCCGGGCCCGGCCGGCGTCGACCGAGGTGTTCACCATCGGCACCCGGCTGACCCGGGTCACGCGCGAGCTGCGGCTGCGGGACGCCGCCCGGGCGCTGGCCGCCGGCGGTCGGGCGATCCCCGACTGGTCCGGCGGCACCCGGATCGGCGAGGTGCTCAAGGCGTTCCTGGACCGGTGGGGGCAGCGGGGCACCGCCCGCGGCGCGGTGGTCGTGGTGTGCAGCGACGGCTGGGAGCGCGGCGGCGCCGAGCTGCTGGGCGAGCAGATGGCCCGGCTCCGGCGGCTGGCCCACGCGGTGGTCTGGGTCAATCCGCACAAGGGCCGGCCGGGCTACGAACCGCTCACCGCGGGGATGGTCGCCGCGCTGCCGAGCGTCGACGCGTTCGTCTCCGGCCACAGCCTGGCCGCGTTCGAGGAGCTGGTGGACGTGATCGAGCACGTACCCGCCACCCGGCCCCGTCCCGGGCGGCAACGGAGAGGAGCAGTCGGATGAGGGACGTCCTGGGTGACCTGCTCGCCTGGTGGGAGGCCGGCGAGACCGTCGGGGTGGGCACCGTCGTGGGCACCTGGCGCTCGGCGCCCCGGCCGGCCGGCGCCGCGATGCTCGTCGGCCCGGGTGGGACGGCGGTGGGCAGCGTCTCCGGCGGCTGCGTGGAGGGTGCCGTCTACACCGAGGCCACCGAGGTGGCCGCCACCGGCGAGCCCACGCTCCAGCGGTACGGGGTCAGCGACGACGACGCCCTCGCCGTCGGCCTGACCTGCGGCGGGATCCTGGACGTCTACGTGGAGGCGGTCTCGCGCGCGACGTTCCCCGAGCTCGGCGCGGTGGCCGCCTCGGTCGCGGCGCACGAGCCGGTCGCGGTGGTCACCTGCGTGCGCGGCCCGGCCGGCCGGCTCGGCAACCGGCTGGTGCTGTGGCCGGACCGGACGGCGGGGTCGCTGGGCACCACGCGGCTGGACGAGGCGGTGACCGACGACGCCCGCGGCATGCTCGCCGCCGGCCGGACCGCGACGCTGACCTACGGCGCCGACGGCGAACGGCGCGGTGACGAGCTGACCCTCTTCGTCTCCTCCTACGCCCCGCCGGCCCGGATGATCGTCTTCGGTGCCATCGACTTCGCGGCCGCGGTCGCCCGGGTGGGGTCGTTCCTCGGCCACCGGGTCACCGTCTGCGACGCCCGGCCGGTGTTCGCCACCGCCCGCCGCTTCCCCGACGCCGACGAGGTGGTCGTCGACTGGCCGCACCGCTACCTGCGGGCCGAGGCCGACGCCGGCCGGGTCGACGAGCGCACCGTGCTGTGCGTGCTCACCCACGACCCGAAGTTCGACGTCCCGCTGCTGGAGGTCGCACTGCGGCTCCCGGTCGCCTACGTCGGCGCGATGGGCTCCCGGCGCACCCACGACGAGCGGCTGGCCCGGCTGCGCGAGGCCGGGCTGACCGAGGCCGAACTGACCCGGCTGTCCTCCCCCATCGGGCTGGACCTGGGTGCGCGCACGCCCGAGGAGACCGCCGTCTCCATCGCCGCGGAGATCGTCGCCGGCCGCTGGGGCGGGTCCGGCGAGCGGCTCACCGGCGGCACGGGCCCCGTCCACCGCACCGCCGACCGGTGACCGGCGCCACGGGGATGCCGACGAAGTAGTTCACTGCTAAGAGAATCGGCGTTAGGGTGGCCCGACCGCAGCCTGCTCGATCCACCTCACCCCCTGGAGATCGCCGTGCCCGCACCGATCGAGGTCCGCAAGGTCCCCCTGCACAACGTCAGCGACGCCTCCGAGCTGGCCAAGCTCATCGACGACGGCGTCATGGAGGCCGATCGGGTGGTCGCCGTCATCGGCAAGACCGAGGGCAACGGCGGCGTCAACGACTACACCCGGATCATCGCCGACCGGGCGTTCCGCGAGGTGCTGATGGAGAAGGGCTCGCGGAGCAAGGAGGAGGTCGGGGAGGTCCCGATCGTCTGGTCCGGCGGCACGGACGGCGTGATCAGCCCGCACGCGACGATCTTCGCGACCCTCCCCGAGGACTCGGTCGAGAAGACCGACGAGCCGCGGCTGACCGTGGGCTTCGCGATGAGCGAGGTGCTGCTGCCCGAGGACATCGGCCGGCTCACCATGGTCGAGAAGGTCGCCGAGGGCGTGCGGCGGGCGATGGCCGAGGCGGGCATCACCGACCCGGCCGACGTCCACTACGTGCAGACCAAGACGCCGCTGCTGACCATCGAGACGATCCGCGAGGCCAAGTCGCGCGGCCAGGAGACCTACTACGACGAGCCGCACGGCTCGATGGACCTGTCCAACGGGACGACGGCGCTGGGCATCGCGCTCGCGCTCGGCGAGATCGAGATGCCGGAGCAGAAGCAGGTGATGCGCGACTTCTCGCTGTTCAGCGCGGTCGCCTCCTGCTCCTCGGGCGTGGAGCTGGACCGGGCACAGATCGTCGTCGTCGGCAACGCGCGCGGGCACGGCGGGAAGTACCGGATCGGCCACTCGGTGATGAACGACGCGCTCGACCAGGACGGCATCTGGAGCGCCATCCGCGACGCCGGCCTCGACCTGCCCGAGCGGCCGCGCACCAGCGACCTGGGCGACCGGCTGGTCAACGTCTTCCTCAAGTGCGAGGCCGACCCGACCGGCTACGTGCGCGGCCGGCGCAACGCGATGCTCGACGACTCCGACGTGTTCTGGCACCGGCAGATCAAGGCCACCGTCGGTGGCGTCGCCGCGGCCGTGACCGGCGACCCGGCCGTGTTCGTGTCGGTGGCCGCGGTGCACCAGGGCCCCTCCGGCGGCGGCCCGGTCGCTGCGATCGTCGAGGCCTGACCCCGCGCACGGCCCGGCGTCCGACCCGCCTGCACGGTGCCCCTCCGTGCAGGCGGGTCGTCGGCGTGCGCGCCCCCGGATCGCCCCGGTTACGTTCTCGTAAGAGCCAGAAGATTTAGCGCTGAGGTACTTCCCCCGCCCAGTGATCCGTGACACCTTCCCGGTGCGGCGATCGACGCGCCGGAGGACGTCCAGGACCGGCCTGGAGCGGGCTCCGGGACCCGCAGCGTCGAGTCCGGTGTCGCACCTGTCGAGGAGGACCTGTGGCGTTGGGACTGGGCTGGAAGCTCTACGAGGGCGGCAAGACCCCACCCGTGGACGGGGCGGTCGCGCCGGACGAGCGGCTCTCGTGGCCGCGCACCGTCGGCATCGGCGCCCAGCACGTGGTGTCGATGTTCGGCGCGACGTTCGTCTTCCCGCTGATCATGGGCCTGGACGCGAACCTGGCGATCATGATGAGCGGCGTCGCCACGATCATCTTCCTGCTGGTCGTGCAGGGGAAGGTGCCCAGCTACCTGGGCACCAGCGCCGCCTTCGTCGGCGGCGTCGTGGCCATCCGGGCCGGCGGGGGCGACTCCGGTGACGTCCTGGGCGCGATCCTGGTCTCCGGGGTGGTGCTGGCCCTGGTCGGCGTGCTGATCAGCGCCCTCGGGCCCCGGATGGTCAACGCCGTGCTCCCCCCGGCGGTCACCGGCGCCGTCGTCCTGATCATCGGCTTCAACCTCGCACCGGTGGTGGCGAACACCTACTGGCCCCAGGACCAGTGGGTCGGCCTGGCCACCATGGCCTTCGTCATCGTCGCCGCGCTGCTGCTGCGCGGGTTCTGGGCGCGCATCTCGATCCTGCTGGGCCTGGTCTTCGGGTACCTGCTGTCCGCCCTGCTGGACGCCACGGCCGGGCCGATCACCTCGGTGCTCGGCGGCGCCACAGAGGCCACCACCCACGACCGGCTGGACCTCTCCGGCGTCGGGACGGCGGACTGGATCGGGCTGCCGACCTTCACCGCGCCGAGCTTCTCGTTCAACTTCACCCTGCTCGTGCTGCCGGCGGTCATCGCCCTGGTCGCGGAGAACGCCGGCCACGTCAAGGCGGTCGCGGCGATGACCAAGCGCGACCTGGACCCGGTCATGGGGCGGGCGATCTTCGCCGACGGTCTCGCCACCGTGGTCGCCACCTCGGTCGGCGGCTCCCCGACGACCACCTACGCCGAGAACATCGGCGTCATGGCCGCCACCCGCATCTACTCGACCGCGGCCTACTACGTCGCCGCCGTCGTCGCGCTGCTCCTGGGGCTGTGCCCGAAGTTCGGCGCCCTGGTCAACGCGGTCCCCGGCGGCGTCCTCGGCGGGATCACCGTGATCCTCTACGGGATGATCGGCCTGCTCGGCGTGAAGATCTGGAAGGAGAACCGGGTCGACTTCGCCAACCCGATCAACCTGGTGCCGCTGGCCGCCGGGATCATCATCGGGATCGGCAACGTGCAGCTGGTGTTCAGCGAGAACTACTCGCTGGGCGGCATCGCGCTCGGGTCGATCGTGGCCGTCGCCGGCTGGCACCTGGCCCGGGTCCTGGCTCCCGCCGAGATGCGCACCGCCCTGCTGGCCGAGGCCGGCCCCTACGGCAGCGGCGAGCCCCTGGTCGACCAGTTCGGCGGCCGGCACGAGAGCCCCGACCCCTCCTCGGTCGACCAGACCGCCCGCCGGCGGACGACCGGCGAGGGCACGGTCGACAGGTGAAGCCCGCCCCGTTCGGCTACGCCGACCCGCGCTCCCTCGACGAGGCCCTCGCGGTCCTGTCGGAGGAGGGCGAGGGCGCCAAGGTGCTGGCCGGCGGCCAGTCGCTGCTGCCGCTGCTGAACATGCGGCTCGCCGCACCCACCACGCTCGTCGACATCAACCGGGTCCCCGGGCTCGACCGGATCGAGGCCGGCGAGTCCGGGGTCCGGGTCGGCGCCCTGGTGCGGCACGCCGCGCTGCTGCGGTCGGCCGAGGCGAGCGCCGTCCAGCCGCTGCTGGCCCGGGCGACGGCGAACGTCGCGCACCCGGCCATCCGCAACCGGGGGACGACGGTCGGCTCCATCGCGCACGCCGACCCCTCCGGCGAGATGACCGCCGTGCTGGCGCTCACCGGCGGCTCGGTGACCGTGACCGCGCCCGACGGGGCGTCGACCGTGGGGTGGGCCGACTTCTTCCTCGGCCCGCTGGAGACCTCGGTGCACGGCCCGGCGGTGGTGACCTCGGCCTTCTTCCCCGCGCTG
This sequence comes from Modestobacter sp. SSW1-42, assembly GCF_046635825.1. Classification (NCBI taxonomy): domain Bacteria; kingdom Bacillati; phylum Actinomycetota; class Actinomycetes; order Geodermatophilales; family Geodermatophilaceae; genus Modestobacter; species Modestobacter sp. SSW1-42. The sequence goes on from NZ_JBISCA010000005.1 coordinate 74,523, forward strand.
GCGCCGCGATCGGGGACGGCGTTCGCCGAGGTGGCGCGGCGCAAGGGCGACTACGCCGTCTGCGGGGCCGGCGTGGTCGTGACCCTGGACGACGACCAGCGGGTGGCCTCGGCCCGGGCCGCCTACATCTCCGTCGGGCTGGTGCCCGAGGTGCACGACCTGACCGACGCCGTGGCCGGCCGGCCCGTGGACACCGCCGACTGGGCCGCCGCCGGGGCGATGGCCCAGGGGCTGGTCGAACCGGACGGCGACCTGCACGCCAGCGCCGACTACCGCCGACTGCTGGTCGGCACCCTCACCGAACGGACCCTGGCCTCGGCGGCGGCCGAGGCGCGGGAGCGCTCGGCGTGAGACCCGCATCCCCCACCGCACCGCACCGCACGACACCGCTCGAGCAGCCAGGAGGCCGGCCATGAGCACCACCACCGAACGGACCGTCACGGTGACGGTCAACGGGGTCCCCCAGCAGGTCACCGTCCCGGTGCGCCGGCTGCTGTCGGACGCGCTGCGCCACGACCTCGGCCTGACCGGCACCCACGTGGGCTGCGAGCACGGGGTCTGCGGCTCCTGCACGGTGCTCGTCGACGGCGCGGCGGTCCGCTCCTGCCTGGTGCTCGCCGTGCAGGTCGACGGAGCCGCGGTGACCACGGTCGAGGGGCTGAGCCGGCCCGACCACCAGGGCGGGCAGGTGCTGCACCCGGTCCAGGAGGCGTTCCGCGAGTGCCACGCCCTGCAGTGCGGCTACTGCACGCCGGGCTTCCTGACCACCATCGCCGCCGGCCTGGACGCCCGCGACCCCGCCGTGCCGATCACCGACGACGAGGTCGACGAGCTGGTCGGCGGCAACCTCTGCCGCTGCACCGGCTACGCCAACATCAAGAAGGCCTGCCGGCACGCCGCCGAGCAGATGCGCACCACCGCCCTGCGGACGGAGGCCACCCGGTGACGACCAAGCTGTTCGGGGAGCCGGTGCGCCGGCGGGAGGACGCCCGGCTGATCGTCGGCCAGGGCCGCTACCTCGACGACATCGGCGCCGACGCCTACGCCGCGGCCTTCGTCCGCAGCCCCTACGCGCACGCCCGCGTGGTCGACATCGACGTCTCCCCCGCCCTCGACGTCGAGGGACTGCTGGCGGTCTACACCTACGAGGACCTCACCGGCCCGATGGCCGAGCCGCTGCCGGTGCTCATCCCGCATCCCCAGCTCACCCACGCCCGCACCGGGTACACCCTCGTCCGCGACGTCGCCCACCACGTCGGGGAGGCCGTGGTCATGGTGGTCGCCGTCGACCGGTACGTCGCCGAGGACGCCGCGGCGCTGATCGAGGTCACCTGGGAGGAGCTCCCCGTGGTGGTCGGCGTCGACGCCGCGGAGGCCGCGGTGCACGCCGTCCACCCCGACGTCCCGGACAACGTCGCCGCCCGGCACCACCAGGAGCGGGGCGACGTGGAGGCCGCGCTGGCCGCGTCGGCGCACACGCTGAGCTTCACCCAGTACTTCGAGCGCAGCGCCTCGATGCCGATGGAGGGCAAGGGCGTGCTCGCCCGCTGGGACGCCGACGACGCCGCGCTGCGGGTCCACTCCAGCACCCAGGCCTCGACCTCGGTGCGGGCGGCGATCGCGGCGAAGCTGGAGCTGTCGCTGGAGAAGGTGGAGGTCATCGCCCCCGACGTCGGCGGCGGTTTCGGGGTCAAGATCATGCACCCCTGGCCCGAGGAGCTGCTCGTCCCGATGGCGGCGATCAAGCTCGGCCACGAGGTCAAGTGGGTCGAGGACCGCCGGGAGCACTTCATCTCCAGCGCCCACGAGCGGCAGCAGCGCCAGGAGGTCACCGTCGGGTACGACGACGACGGCCGGATCACCGCCCTGGACGTGCTGGTCTGGCACGACAACGGGGCGTACACGAACTACGGGATCATCGTCCCGATCAACACCGCCACCCAGCTGTGCGGGCCCTACGACGTCCCCGTCTACCGGGCGCGGGTCAACAGCGTCTACACGAACACCGTGCTGGTGACCCCGTACCGCGGGGCCGGGCGGCCGCAGGGCACGTTCGCGATGGAGCGCACGATGGACCGGATCGCCCAGGAGCGCGGCCTGGACCGGCTCGAGGTGCGGCGCCGCAACCTGATCCAGGCCGACCAGTTCCCCTACGACTGGGGCATGACGTTCCAGGACGGGCGGCCACTGGTCTACGACTCGGGCAACTACCCCGGCCTGGTCGACAAGCTCGAGGCGCTGGTCGACTGGCCCGGCCTCGAGGCGCGGCGGGCCGAGGCCGCCGGCCGCGGGAAGCTGCTGGGCGCCGGCATGGCGATGTACGTCGAGGGCACCGGCCCCGGACCCTACGAGGGCGCGCACGTCGAGGTCCTGGGCAGCGGCAAGGTCCTGGTCTCCACCGGGCTCACCTCGCAGGGCCAGGGCCACGAGACGGTGTTCGCCCAGCTGGCCGCCGCCGAGCTCGGGGTCCCCCTGGAGGACGTCGAGGTCACCACCGGCGACACCCGGCGGTTCGGGTACGCGGTGGGCACCTTCGCCTCCCGGGCCGCGGTGGTCAGCGGCAACGCCGTGGCCCTGGCCGCCAAGGGGGTGCGGGAGAAGGCGCTGCGCATCGCCGCGGAGCTGCTGGAGGCCGACCCCGGCGACCTGGAGATCGACGAGGGCCTGGTCCAGGTCAAGGGGACGCCGGGCGCCTCCATCCCGCTCCGCACGGTCGCCGTGCTGTCCAACCCCCTGCGCTACGCCTTCGACGAGGCGGCCCGGCAGGCCACCCAGTTCGCCGGGCCGGGCGACGACTCGAAGCCGCCGATCGCGGTCGGGGACTCCCCCGGCCTGGAGTACACCGACTACTACTCGCCGCTGCGCTCGACGTTCGCCGCCGGCGCCCACGCGGCCGTGGTGGAGATCGACCCGGCGACCTGGGAGATCGACGTCGTCCAGTACGCCGTGGTGCACGACTGCGGCAACGTGGTGAACCCGATGATCGTCGAGGGCCAGGTGCACGGCGGGGTGGCCCAGGGGGTGGGCGGGGCGCTGTACGAGCGGATGGCCTACGACCGCGACGGGCAGCTGCAGAACGCCTCGTTCATGGACTTCCTCATGCCCTACGCCAGCGAGGTGCCGGCGGTCGACATCGACCACCAGGAGACGCCCTCGCCGCTGAACCCGCTGGGGATCAAGGGCGCCGGCGAGGCCGGCGTGATCCCCGGCTCGGCCGCGATCGCCTCGGCCGTCGAGGACGCCGTCGGCCGGCGGATCGCCGCGATGCCGATCAGCCCCACCGAGCTCTACGACCTGATGCGCTCCGACGGCGAACAGGTGCCCCGCCTCCCCTCTGCGACAGGAGTCCCCGCGTGAACCTCGACGGCAGTGCGGTGCTCAGTGCCCCGCCCGAGGACGTGTGGTCGGTGATCACCGACCCGGCCGTGCTGGCCCGCACCATCCCCGGGTGCCTGTCCCTGGACCAGGTGGGCGAGGACAGCTACACGATGACCGTCTCGGCGGGGGTGGGCGCCATCCGCGGCACCTACGCCGGCGAGGTGCGGCTGGCGGAGATGCAGCGGCCCACCTCCTACGTGATGCACGCCAGCGGGTCCGGCGGCCCGGGGTCGGTGCGGGCGACGGTGCAGATCGGGCTCGCCCCCGCCGGCGAGGGCACCGAGCTGACCTGGTCGGCGGACGCCGTCGTCGGCGGCGCCGTCGCCGGGGTCGGCCAGCGGATGATCTCCGGGGTCGCCAAGCGGATGGCCGGGCAGTTCTTCTCCGCGATCGACACCGAGCTCACCAGCCCGGCCACCACCGACACGCCGTCGGCGGTGCCGAGCGCGGCGGCGGTGTCGTCGACCGGTGCGGAAGGGCAGCCCGTCCAGCCCGCGTCGTCCGGGCAGCCCGCGTCGTCCCGACCCTCACCCGCCCCCCGGCCGGTGGCCGCCTCGGGCGGGTGGGTGCCCGGCGAGGCGCGGCCGCTGCTGGTCGGCGCGGCCGGCGGTGGGCTGCTGACCCTGCTGGGCGTGTGGGTGGGCTCCCGCCTCGGCCGCAGCCGCTGAGGCCGTCCGGTGCGGCCGCCCACCCCGGCCGCACCGGACCGGCAGCTCAGGACCCTTCCGCTCGAAGTACCTCACCACTAAGGTAAATCCATGGGGACACCAGCCCGCGCCCGCCAGATCCGCATCGGCATCGACACCGGCGGCACGTTCACCGACGTCGTCGCCGTCGACGAGGAGACCGGCCGGACGGCCACGACCAAGACCCCCTCGACCCCGGCCGACCCGGCCGAGGGCTTCCTCACCGGGGTCCGCAAGGTGCTGGACCTGCTGGAGCTGGACGGCTCGAGCGTCACCGCGGTCAGCCACGGGACGACGGTGGCCACCAACCAGCTGCTCGAGGGCAAGCTCGACCGGATCGGCTTCGTCACCACCGAGGGCTACGAGTCGGTGCTGGAGATCGCCCGCCAGTCGGTGCCCGACGGGTACGGCAACAGCTACTTCTGGGTCAAGCCGCCGCGGATCGTCCCGGCCGACCTGGTGCGCACCGTGCGCGGCCGGCTCGACGTCACCGGCGCGGAGGTCCGCCCCTTCTCCCGCGAGGACGCCGTCGCGGCCGCCCGGTTCTTCCGGGACGCCGGCATCACCACCATCGGGGTCTGCTTCCTGCACTCCTACGCCGACGACGCCCACGAGCGCGCGATGCTCGAGGTGCTGCGCGAGGAGTGCCCGGACGCCGTGGTGTCCATCTCCAGCGAGGTGCTGCGCGAGTACCGCGAGTACGAGCGGTCGGTGACCACCCTGGTCGACGCCGCGGTGAAGCCGAAGGTCGGCGCCTACGTGCGCAACATCCGGCACCGGCTGGACGAGCTCGCGCCGGGGGTGCCGTTCTACGTCATGAAGAGCAACGGCGGCGTGCTGTCGGCCGCCGAGGTGGTGCACCAGCCGATCACCACGATGCTGTCCGGACCGGCCGCCGGGGCGCTGGGCGCGGCGCTGATCGCCGGGGTCGCCGGCTTCAACCGGGTGCTCACCTGCGACGGCGGGGGCACCTCGACCGACGTCACGGTGGTCGTCGACGGCCAGCCCACGCTCACCACCGAGGGCTCGGTGGGCGACTACCCGAGCAAGATCCCGATGATCGACGTCGTGACCGTCGGCGCCGGCGGCGGGTCGATCGCCTGGCTGTCCCCCGAGGGCACGCTCAAGGTGGGGCCGACGTCGGCCGGCGCCGATCCCGGCCCGATCTGCTACGGCAACGGCGGCGACCAGCCCACCGTCACCGACGCCCACGTCGTCCTGGGCCGGATCCCGCCGCACCTGCTCGGCGGGGAGATCCCGCTGTCGGTCGACGCCGCCCGCGCCGGTCTGGAGGAGCTCGGCGGGAAGCTGGGCCTGTCGGTCGAGCAGGCCGCCACGGGCATCCTGGAGATCTCGGCGTGGAACCAGGCCAACGCGCTGCGGCAGGTCACCGTGGCCCGCGGCCTCGACGTCCGCGACTTCACCCTCACCACGTTCGGCGGCTCGGGCTCGCTGCTGGCCTGCCGGCTGATGGACGTCCTCGGCCTGCCGCGCACGCTGGTGCCGCCGAACCCGGGCAACGTCAGCGCCTTCGGGCTGCTGACCGTCGACGTCCGCAACGACTACGTGCAGACGATGGTCTCCCGGCACACCGACCTGGACCTCGACCGGCTGCGCGCGATCTACGTCGACCTGGAGGCGCAGGCGGCCGCCGCCCTCGACGGCGAGGGCTTCGGCCCCGACGCCCAGCGCCTGCAGCGCAACGCCGACCTGCGCTACGTCGGGCAGGCGTTCGAGGTGCGCGTGCCCGTCCCCGACGGCGAGCTGGACGCCGCGGCGGCCGAGCAGGCGGCGCAGGCCTTCCACGCCGCGCACCGCCAGCTCTACGGCTACGACTTCACCGACGACCCGCGCCAGGCGGTCGAGTGGGTGAACCTGCGGGTCACCGGCATCGGCCCGATCCGCCGTCCCGACGTCGTCGAGCTGCCCGCCCGGGACGGCGGTCCCGACCGCGCGGTCACCGGCCGGCGCCCGGTCTTCTTCGACGACTGGGCAGACACCCCGACCTACGACCGGACCCTGCTCGCCCCCGGTGACGTGGTCACGGGCCCGGCGATCGTCGAGGAGTTCGGCTCGACGGTCCCGGTGCACCCCGGCTTCACCGCCGCCGTCGACGCCCACGGCAACCTGCTGCTGACCAAGGAGACCGCCCGATGAGCACCCCCCAGGGCCAAAGTCGCGACTTCGGCCCTTCTTCGGCCGACCCGGTGCTCGTCGAGATCGTCGCCGGGACGCTGGCGGCGATCGAGAAGGAGGTGGAGACCTCGATCGGGCGCACCTCCCGCTCGCCGATGATCCGGGACGCGCACGACTTCCGGGCCGGCATCCACGACCGGCACATGCGCAAGCTCACCGGGCGCTCGTACTCCGCGCTCGTGCAGCCGGTGGTCCGCGACTACCCGATCGCGACGATGAACCCCGGCGACGTCTACTTCCACAACGACGTCTACCTCTCCGAGGGCGGGATCGGCCACCTGCCCGACCTCTGCGTCACGGTGCCGGTGTTCGCCGACGTCGACGGCGTGCCCACGGTCGTGGCGTTCGTGCAGGCCTTCGGCCACCACGACGACATCGGCGGCGCGGTGCCCGGCTCCATGCCGTCGGCGGCGACCAGCGTCTTCGAGGAGGGGCTGATGGTCCCCCCGATCAAGCTGTGGGACCGCGGGGTGCCCAACGAGAGCGCCCTCAAGATCATGACCCGCAACTCGCGGATGCCCGACTCGCTGGCCGCGGACCTCGACGCGGAGTGCTCGGCCTGCCTGGCCGGCGCCCGCCGGCTCGGCGAGCTGTTCGACCGCTACGGGGTCGCGGCGATCGAGGCCTGCTTCGAGGCGAGCCTGACCAGCTCCACCGAGGTCTACCGGCGCGAGGTGCTGGCCCAGATCCCCGACGGCACCTACGTCTGGGAGGACTACGCCGAGCACGACGGCGTCGACGTCCCGCAGCTGCACCGGCAGCGGATCACGCTGACCATGGACTCGACCGCCGACGTCCCGCTCGTCATCGACTTCACCGGCACCGGGCCGCAGGCCAAGGGGCCGATCAACCACTGCGGCGACTACGCCGACGGCAACTTCCTCAAGAAGTGGCTGGCACCGATCCTGCGCAACCTCGCCGCCACGCCGGAGCGGATGGCCCAGCTGGACGTCAACGAGGGCGTCGTGCCGCTGATCGAGATGCGCTTCCCGGAGAAGGGCACGCTGCTCACGCCGATCTTCCCGGCGCCCACCAACGCGCGGACCTTCGTCATCCTGCGCCTGCTCGGGGTGCTCGCCGGCGTGCTGGCCAAGGCCACCGGCGGCCGGATGCCCGCCGACCAGGAGACGATCCGCTACACCGGGGTCTACGGCACCGACGCCGACGGCGAGCCCTACCTCATGCGCGAGGTGCTCGGCGGCGGGTCGGGCGGGCGCTACTACGCCGACGGGGAGGACACGATCCACGTCGTCCCCGACTCCCGGAACCTGCCGACGGAGTTCACCGAGTCCCGCTTCCCGCTGCGGATCGAGCGGCTCGCGCTGGCGCAGGACTCCGGCGGGCCGGGCCGGTACCGCGGCGGCTGCGGGTACGAGAAGGACATCCGGGTGCTCCGCGACGCCCACTTCATGTCCATCGCCGACCGGTCGATCCTGTCCTGCTGGGGCGTCAACGGCGGCAAGGCGGGGCGCCCGTTCTCGATCACCGTCGACCCCGGCGGGCCCGACGAGCACGAGGTCGACGCGCTGGCCGACGCCGAGCCGCTGAAGGCCGGCACCGTCGTGCGGGTGCGGACGACGGGCGGGGGCGGGTGGGGCGACCCGCTCGAGCGCCCGGTCGCCGAGGTGCTCCAGGACATCGCCTGGCGCAAGGTCAGCGTCGAGGGCGCACGACGGGACTACGGCGTGGTGGTGCGCGCGGACGGCTCGGTCGACGCCGACGCCACCGACCGGCTGCGGGCGGAGGTCCGGGACGGCCGGGACGACGTCGAGCCGTTCTTCGACCGCGGCCCCGGCTACGCGCTGCTGTCCGGTGGCGCGGCCGCCAACGAGTTCGACTACCTCTGAGCCCGCGGGCTGCCGATGATCGTCGTCACCGCCGCCGGTGGCCGCACGGGGCTGGCCGTGGTCGCCGCGCTGCGCGCCCGCGGCCACTCCGTGCGCGCCCTCGTCTCCTCTCCGCGGGCCTCGGCGGCGCTGGAGGCGCTCGGGGTCGAGGTGGTCGAGGCCGACCTCACCGACGCCGGCTCCCTGCCGTCGCGGCTGGCCGGCGCGCGGGCCGTGCACCTGATCTGGCCCAACTTCGACGCGCACGAGCAGCGGGGCGCCGTCGCGTTCCTCGCGGCGGCCCGCCGGGCCGGCGTCGGCCGGCTCGTGTACCACTCCGTCCTGCACCCGCAGGTGCGGGCGATGCCGCACCACGCCGCCAAGGACCGGGTCGAGGAGGCGGTCGTCGCCGGCGGTGTGCCCTGGCGCGTCCTGCGGCCCTGCGCCTACGCCGACAACCTCGACGCGGGGTTGTCCGACGTCGCGGCGACCGGGCGCTTCGTGAGCGCCTGGGGGCTCACCCGCGGGCAGTCCCTGGTCGACCTCCGCGACGTCGCCGAGGTGGCCGCCGTGCTGCTCACCGAGGACGGCCTCGACGGCGGCACGGTCGAGGTGGCCGGCCCCGAGCCGCTCACCGCCCCGGCGATCGCCCGGCTGCTCGCCGGGCGGCTGGACCGCGAGGTCACCGCGGTGGACGCCGTCCCCGACGGGCCGGTGCCCCCGGTCACCGCGTACGCCGCCCACTGCCGCCGGCTGATGTTCGACTGGTACCGGCAGCACGGGTTCACCGGCAGCCCCTGGGCCCTCGAGGCGCTGCTGGGACGGCCGGCCCGGACCCTGGCCGAACACCTCGCCGACCAGCAGGTCCCCCGGTGAACGGCTCCGCTGACCGGGGAGGACCCCGGCAGCCGGTCACTAGCATGACCGCCATGGCGCAGGCGGACGCGGACGCGGTGGACCTGATCCTGGAGCAGTGGGGGCGGGAGCGGCCGGACCTGGACTGCTCCCCCATGGGCGTCATCGCCCGGGTCACCCAGGCGCAGCGCGAGGTCTACCTGGCCCAGCGGGAGACCTTCGCCCGGCACGGGCTCGACGCGGCCGCCTTCGACGTCCTGGCGGCGCTGCGCCGCGCGGGGCGGCCGTACCAGCTCACCCCCACGGCGCTGATGCGCACGGCCCTGGTCACCTCGGGTGCGATCACGCAGCGGTTGGACCGGCTGGAGGAGAAGGGCTTCATCTCCCGCGAGCCCAGCGAGGACGACGGCCGCGCGGTGCTGGTCACGCTGACCGAGCTGGGCGGGCTGGCTCTCGACGCCGCGCTGCCCGACCACCTGGAGACCGAGCGCCGGCTGCTGTCCGGCCTGAGCGCCGAGGACCAGCAGCAGCTCGCGGGCCTGCTGCGCCGGCTGCTCATCACCCTGGGGCGCACGCCCGCCGTGCCCTGACCCGGTCCGGGCGGCGTCGCCCCCACAGGGGATACCTCAGCGCTAAGGTGTCCCGGCGAGCCGCTCCGGGCCCGGCGCTGCCGACCGACCAGGGATGCCGACGATGACCTCAGTCCACGAAGACCTGTGCACCCGACCGGCGACCGAGCTGGCCGCCCTCCTCCGCGCCCGGCAGGTGTCCGCGCGTGAGCTGCTGGACGCCCACCTGGACCGGATCGAGCAGCTCGACCCCGGGCTCAACGCGATCGTGACGCTGGACGCCGACGGCGCCCGGGCGGCGGCCGACGCGGCCGACGCGGCGCTGGCGGCGGGTGAGGACGTCGGCCCGCTGCACGGCCTGCCCGTGGCCCACAAGGACACCCACGTGACCGGCGGGATGCGCACGACCTGGGGATCGCCGCTGCACCGGGACACCGTGCCCGCCCACGACGAGCTGGTCGTCGCCCGGCTCCGGGCCGCCGGCGCGATCCGGGTCGGCAAGACCAACGTCCCCGAGTTCGCGGCCGGCTCGCACACGTTCAACACCCTGTTCGGCGCGACGCACAACCCCTACCGCCACGGCCTCTCCGCCGGCGGCTCCTCCGGCGGGGCGGCGGCCGCGCTGGCCGCCGGGCTGGTGCCCCTCGCCGAGGGCGGCGACATGGGCGGGTCGCTGCGCAACCCGGCGGCGTTCTGCAACGTGGTCGGGCTGCGGCCCACGCCCGGCCGGGTGCCCTCCCACCCCGCGCCGGTCGGGTGGTCGCAGCTGCAGGTGCAGGGCCCGCTGGGCCGCACCGTGGCCGACGTGGCGCTGCAGCTGTCGGCCCTCGCCGGGCCCGACCGGCGGGTGCCGATCTCGCTGACCGACGACGGCGCCCCCTTCGCCGCGGCGCTGCCCGAGCGCCTGGACGGCCTGCGCATCGGCTGGGCGCCGGACCTGGGCGGCCGCATCCCCGTCAACCCGGCGATCACCGAGACCCTCAGCCGCTCGGTCCGGGTCTTCGAGGACCTCGGCGCCCGGGTGGAGGAGGCCTGCCCCGACCTGACCGACGCCCAGCAGGTGTTCGAGGTGCTGCGCAGCTGGCAGTTCGAGGCGACCTTCGGCGAGCGGGTGCGCCGCACGCCCGAGGCGTTCAAGGAGTCGATCCGCTGGAACGTCGAGGTCGGCGCGAAGCTGACCGGCGCCGACGTGGGGCGCGCCGAGCTCGCCCACACGAAGCTGTACGAGCGCGTCGTGGCCTGGTTCGACCAGTACGACGTCCTGCTCGCACCCACCACGCAGGTGCTGCCCTTCCCCGTCGAGGTCGAGTACCCGACCGAGGTCGCCGGCGTCCCCCAGGACGACTACCTGGGCTGGATGCGCTCCTGCACGATCATCACCCCGACCGGCTGCCCGGCGCTGTCGGTGCCCGGCGGCTTCACCGCCGACGGTCTGCCCGTGGGCCTGCAGGTCGTCGGCCCGCCGCGGGGCGACCGGCGGGTGCTGGAGGTCGGGCACGCGTTCGAGCAGGCCACCGGCCACGGACGGCGCCGCCCGCCGCTGGGGTGAGCACCGTCGCCGGTCAGCGGGCGGTCCACCCGCCGTCGACCACGAGCACCGTGCCGGTCACCAGCCGGGAGGCCGGGGTGGACAGGTAGACCACCGCCCCGGCGACGTCGGCGGGCGTGCCCAGCACCCCCAGCGGGATCCGGGCGAGGACCTCGTCGCGCAGCCCCGGGCCGTCGAGCAGCGGCGCGGTGCCGGGGGTGCGGACGAACGTCGGCGCGACCGTGTTGACGGTGATCCCGTGCTCGGCCCACTCCAGGGCCAGGACCTTGGCGAGCTGGTGGACGCCGCCCTTGCTGGCGCAGTAGACCGCGGCGTCGGGCAGCCCGACGAGACCGCCCTGCGAGCCGATCATCACGATCCGGCCCCCGCCGCGCGGGACCATGACCCGGGCGACGGCCTGGCTCGTGAAGAAGGTGCCCCGCAGGTTCACCGCCATCATCTCGTCGAAGTCGTGCTCGGTGACGTCGAGCGCGCGGTGGGCGGTGCCCAGCCCGGCGTTGTTGACCAGGACGTCGATCCGGCCGTGCCGCGCGACCACCTCCGCCACGGCCGCGCCGATCGACGCCACGTCCCGCACGTCGAGCAGCACCGAGGTCACCGGCAGCCCGCGGTCGGCGGCCTCGGCCTCGACCGCGGCGGCGTCCTGGGGCGTCCGCACGGTCGCCACGACCTCTCCCCCGGCCTCGGCCAGGTGGAAGGCCAGCGCCCGCCCGATCCCCCGGGTCGCCCCGGTGACCACGACGACCCGGCCGGTGAGGTCGAACCAGCCGCGCACCGGCACCTCCTCGGGCTCCTGGTCCATCCGTGCCTCCGCGGTCGTGGGGTCGGCCGGGGTCAGGACGCGGTGGCCGGGCCGGCGGTGCCCGAGCCGATCGCGGCGTTGACCCGGGTGGGTTCGAAGAGGTGCTCCAGCGCGAGGTGCGCCCCGCCGATCACCCCGGCCAGCGGCCCGGCGCGGGTCACGGTCACCTGCAGGGCGTCGGTGGCCAGCGGCAGGCACCGCTCGTAGACGACGGCGCGCAGGCCCGCGACGTAGGGCTCGGCCTGGCTCAGCAGACCGCCGAGGACCAATGTGTCCGGGTTGAAGAAGTTCAGCACGTTGGCCAGCACCTCACCGGTGGCCCGCCCGGCCGAGCGCAGCAGCTGGGCGGAGACCGGCTCGCCGTCGGCGGCCAGCCGGAGGACGTCCGCGGAGTCGGTGACCGGCAGACCGGCGGCGGCCGCGTCCCGGGCGAGGGCGGTGGCGCTGGCCACCGCGTCCAGGCAGCCGATCCGCCCGCACGAGCAGGGGACGTCGGAGTCGGTGCCGGCCGAGGCGTGGCTGATGTCGCCCGCGACTCCGCGCGCCCCGCGGTGCAGGTGCCCGTCGATGACCACGCCGCAGCCGATGCCCGACCCCGCCTTGAGGAAGACCAGGTGGCTGCCCGGCTCCGGGGTGGCCGCGTACTCACCCACCGCCATCAGGTTGGCGTCGTTCTCCACCAGCACCGGGACGTCGACGAGCCTGCCCAGCAGCGCGCGGACGTCGACGCCGTTCCAGCCGGGCATCCGCGCCGGCGTGACCACCCGGCCGGCCTGGGCGTCGACGGGACCCGGCACGCCGACCGTCACCGCGCGCAGCGGCGCCGGCTCGTCGAGGCCGTCGAGCATCTCGACCAGCTGGGCGTGCACCCAGCCCAGCACCGACTCGGGGCCGTCCTGCACGCGGATCGACGCCGAGCGCTCGACGAGCAGCCGGCCACCGAGGTCGAACAGGGCCAGCGCGGCGTGCGAGCCACCCAGGTCGGCCGCGGCCACCACCCCACCGGCAGTGCGCAGCCGCACCTGCCGCGGGCGGCGTCCCCCCTGGGACGCGCCCTCCCCGGCCTCCTCGAGGTAGCCATGGTCGAGCAGCGCCTGGACACGCGTCGCCGCGGTCGAGGGCGAGGTGCCGGTCAACCGGGCGATCTCCGACCGCGAGGAGACGTGCCCGCTCCGGACGAGCTGCAGGACCGCGCCGGGTGAGTCGGGGGACACCAGGCCGCTGGGCGTCCAGGGAGAGACGGTGGCCACAGCAGACTTTGTACCAGCTCTGTGAACTTTGCCCAGGCTTCCGTTGACATACTCCAGAAATTGGACTTATGTCTGCCTCCTGCGAGCGAGACGGTGAGGAGCGCCACACGATGCCAGCGATGATCACGGTCTCCGGGGTGAACAAGCACTTCGGCGACCTGCACGTGCTCCGCGACATCGACCTGGAGATCGCACCTCGTGAGGTCGTCGTGGTCGTGGGTCCCTCGGGCTCGGGCAAGTCGACGCTGTGCCGGTGCCTGAACCGGCTGGAGACGATCGACACCGGACGGATCGAGATCGACGGCCGGCCGCTGCCGGAGGAGGGCAGCGAGCTGGCCCGGCTCCGCTCCGAGGTCGGGATGGTCTTCCAGTCCTTCAACCTCTTCGGGCACCGCACGGTGCTGGACAACCTGATGCTCGCGCCGGTCGCCGTCCGCAAGCTGCCCAAGGCGGTCGCCCGCGACCGGGCGCTGGAACTGCTGGACCGGGTGGGGCTGTCCGGCAAGGCCGACGCGCTGCCCGCGCAGCTGTCCGGCGGTCAGCAGCAGCGGGCCGCCATCGCCCGGGCACTGGCCATGGAACCCAAGGTGATGCTCTTCGACGAGCCCACCTCCGCGCTGGACCCCGAGCTGGTCAGCGGCGTCCTCGACGTCATGGCCGGCCTCGCCGCCGAGGGGATGACCATGGTCGTGGTGACCCACGAGATGGGCTTCGCCCGCCGGGTCGCCGACCGGGTCGTCTTCATGGACGCCGGCGAGATCGTCGAGCAGTCGCCGCCCGCGGAGTTCTTCGCCGGCGCCCGCACCGAACGGGCCCGGTCCTTCCTGTCCACGGTGCTCGCGCACTGAGCCCGTACCCGGCAGCACCGCACCACCGCACGGCCCCCGCAGGACCCACGACCCCGCGCAGGCGGGACAGGAGGAACGCCATGTCGACGACCCGCTCCCGGTTGCGCCCCCGTGCGCTGGCCGGCTCCACCATCGGCGCCACCGTGCTCGCCCTGGCGCTCACCGGCTGCGGCGGGAGCTCGGAGTCCGCCTCCTCCGCGGTGCCCGGCGGCGCCCCGTCCTCGGCCCCGGCCACGGACTTCCTGGCCGACGCCCCCGTCGCCGACGCCGCCGCGATCCTCCCCGGCTCGACCATGGAGCGGATCAAGGAGCGCGGCGAGCTGGTCGTGGCCGAGGCTCTGGACGCCCCGCTGCTGTCGCAGCAGGACCCCGCGGACCCCGACCAGGTCACCGGCTTCGACGCCGACATGGCCAAGGCGCTGGCCACCTACATCCTCGGCGAGCCGAAGGTGAAGATCGTGCCGCCGGCGACCGAGACGCGGGAGGCGCTGCTGGCCAACGGCACCGTCGACGTCGTCTTCAACACGTACACGATCACCCCGGAGCGGGCCGAGCAGGTCGACTTCGCCGGGCCGTACTTCTCCTCCGGGCTGGCCATCGCGGTCAAGACCGGCACCACCGGCATCTCGACGGTGGCCGACCTCGACGGCAAGAAGGTGATCGTCGGGGCCAACACCCCCGCGGTGACCGCCGTGCCGGAGCAGGCGCCGAACGCCGAGATCATCACCTTCGGCACCGACCCGCAGGCGGTGCAGGCGCTGACCCAGGGCCGCGGCGACGCCTACGTCCAGGACATCACGCTGCTGGCCAGCAACGCGGTGAGCAACAAGGACATCACCGTCGTCGGCAGCCCCTTCACCGCGGAGCCCTACGGCATCGGCCTGCAGCACGACGACCCGCAGATGAAGCAGTTCGTCAACGACTGGCTCGAGCAGATCTACGCCGACGGCACCTGGGCGGAGATCTGGGAGAACTCGCTCGGCACCGTCGTCCAGGGCGACGCCCCGACGCCGCCGGAGATCGGCTCCGTCCCCGGTTCCTGACGCCTGCGCACGCCCCGGCCCGGTCGACCCGACCGGGCCGGGGGCACGTCCCCCCCCCCCACCGGACCCGCTCCCCCTGAGGAAGACCGCCCGTGGAAGCCCTGCTCGACAACGCCGGCCCGCTGCTGCAGGGCCTGCTGACCACGCTGTGGATCGCCGCGGTCTCCGGCGTCGGCGCCCTGGTGCTCGGCGTGCTCGTCGCCGCTGCCCGGGTCAGCCCGGTGCCCGTGCTGCGCGGCGTCGCCTTCGGCTACGTCCAGCTGTTCCTCAACGTGCCACTGCTGGCGCTCCTCGTGCTCTTCGTCTTCGCCCTGCCCGACGTCGGCCTGCTGATGCCGCTGACCACCACCGTCGTGGTCGTGCTGGTCGTCTACGAGGCCGCCTACGTCGCCGAGGCCGTGCGCAGCGGCGTGAACACCGTCTCCCTCGGCCAGGCCGAGGCCGCCCGCGCCCTGGGCCTGACCTTCCTGCAGAGCCTGCGGCTGGTGGTGCTGCCGCAGGCGGTGCGCGCCGTGGTCCAGCCGCTGGGCAACGTGCTGATCGCGCTGGTGATGAACACGGCGCTGGCCGCGGCGGTCGGCGTCGTGGAACTGACCTCGGCCACGAACAAGGTGAACCTGGTGGAAGCGCAGCCCATCCCGATCTTCGCCGGCGCCGGCGTCCTCTACATGCTGGTCGCGCTCACCATCGGCCTGCTCAGCGGCGTGGTCGAGCGCCGGGTGGCGATCGCCCGATGAGCGCCCGCCGCCCGCGCCGGGCCTCGACGGCGAGCGTCCTCTACGACGCCCCGGGCCCCCGCACCCGCCGCCGCATCGCGATCGCCTCCGTGGTCACCCTGCTGGTCGTCGCGGCGGCGCTGCTGCTCGCGCTGCGTGAGTTCGCCTCGCACGGGCAGCTGGACGCCGACCGCTGGGCGCCCTTCGCCAGCTGGCCGATCTGGTCCTACCTGCTCGTGGGCCTGCGCGGCACGCTGCTGGCGGCCGCCGTCACCGCCGTGCTGGCCGCCGCGGTCGGGGTCGTGCTGGCCCTGGGCCGGCTCAGCCGCGCACGGCTGGTGCGCTGGCCGGCCACCGCCTACATCGAGGTCGCCCGCTCGCTGCCGGTGCTGCTGCTGATCTACGTGACGCTGTTCGGCCTGCCGCGGTACGGCATCGACCTGCCGCTGCTGTGGAAGCTCGTCCTGCCGCTGACCGTGGCCAACTCCGCGGCGTTCGCCGAGATCTTCCGCGCCGGCATCCTCAGCCTGCCGCGCGGGCAGGACGAGGCCGCCCGGAGCCTGGGCATGAGCGGCGGGCAGTCGATGCGGCTGGTGGTGCTGCCGCAGGCGGTGCGCCGGGTCACCCCCTCGGTGGTCACCCAGCTGGTCAGCCTGCTCAAGGACACCTCGCTGGGCTACGTCGTCGCCTTCACCGAGCTGCTCTTCCGGGCGCAGGTGCTGGCCTCCTACAACCGCCTGCTGGTGCAGACCTTCCTGGTCGTCACCCTCCTGTACCTCGTCGTCAACGGGCTGCTGTCGGCCCTGGCCGGCCGGCTGCAGGACGCCAGCCGGCGCCGCACGCCGAGCACCCCCGACCTGCGGCTGACCGCTGCGAAGGAGATCCATGCCTGAGTACCCGTACGCCGAGCTCGCCGTCCTCGAGCGCAACGGCTTCCCGGAGAGCCGGCACCTGGGCACCCTGGTCGGCCTCGCCGCCGACGGCACCGTGGCGCTGCGACTGGGCGACGCCGACACCGCCGTCCTGCCGCGCTCCTCGACCAAGCCGTGGCAGGCGCTGGCCTGCCGGTCCGCCGGGCTGGAGCTGGGCACCGAGGCCACGGCCCTGTCGGCGGGCAGCCACACCGGCGAGGACCGGCACGTCGCCGTCGTCCGCGAGATCCTGGCCGCGGCCGGGCTGGACGAGTCCACGCTGGGCTGCCCGGTCGACTGGCCCGAGGACGAGCCCACCCGTGAGCGGCTGATCGCCGCCGGCGAGCAGCGCAGCCGGGTGCGGATGAACTGCTCCGGCAAGCACGCCGCGATGCTGGCCGCCACCGTGCACAACGGCTGGGACGTCGCCTCCTACCTCGACCCCACCCACCCGCTGCAGCAGCTGGTGGCCCGCACGGTGGCCGCGGCCAGCGGTGGTCCGGTCACCGCGACCGCGGTCGACGGCTGCGGCGCCCCGCTCTTCGGCACCACGGTGCTGGGGCTGGCCCGCGCCGTGCGGTCGATGGTGCTGAGCGAGCCCGGCAGCGACGCCCGCGCGGTGGCCGACGCGATGCGGGCCGCGCCGGAGTTCGTCGGCGGCACCGGCCACGTCAACACCCGGGTCATGCAGCTGCTGCCCGGCGTGCTGGCCAAGGGCGGCGCCGAGGGCGTGCTCGTGGCCGCGGCTGCCACCGGCCAGGCGGTGGCGATGAAGGTCGTCGACGGCTCACCGCGGGCCACCACGGTGCTGGCCCTGGCGGTGCTGCGCTCGCTGGGCGTCGACACCGCGCCGGCCGCGGCGCTGACCGAGGTGCCGGTGCTCGGCGGCGGGCGCCCCGTGGGCCGGCTCCGGCTGGGCGCCGACCTGCAGGCCGCCCTCGGGGACGCACCCGCGTGACCCTGGTCGAGATCTGCGTCGACGACGTCGCCGGGGCCCGGACCGCCGAGGCCGCGGGCGCGGACCGGGTCGAGCTCTGCGCCGACCTGCTCGAGGGCGGCATCACCCCCAGCATCGGCATGGTCGAGCGCACCCTGGCCGCGGTCACGCGGGTGGGCGTGCAGGTGCTCGTCCGGCCGCGGGGCGGGGACTTCCGGTACGACGCCGACGAGGTCGCGGTCATGCGCGCCGACGTCCGTGCCGTCCGCGCCCTGGGCGCCGGCGCCGGCGTGCCGGTCGGGTTCGTGCTGAGCGGGCTGACCGCCGACGGCCGGGTCGACCGTGCGGTGCTCGTCGCGCTGCTGGAGGAGTGCGGCGACGCGCCGACCACCTTCAGCAAGGCCTTCGACGAGGTGACCGACCGCCGGGCGGCGATGGACGAGCTCGCCGCGCTGGGCGTGCACCGGGTGCTGACCTCCGGTGGCGCCGCCACCGCGGCGGCCGGCGCGGCGGAGCTGCGGGCGCTCGCCGCCGACGGCCGGGTGACCGTGCTGGCCGGCGGGTCCGTGCGGTCGGGCACCGTCGGCGACCTGCTGGCGCGGACCGGCGTACCCGAGGTGCACCTGCGCGCCCCCGGTCCTGCCGACGGCCGCCCCCGCACGTCCCCGGCGGAGGTCGCCGCCGTCGTCGCCGCCGTCCGCGCCCACCGGGACGCCGCGTGACCGACGTGCCGACGGGCGACCTGATCGCGATCGCCGTCGACGTGGGCGGGACGACGGTCAAGGGCGCCCTGGTCGACACCGCCGGCCGGCCGCTGCACGAGGTGGCCGCACCGACCGCCCCCGCCGACGGCACGCCGGTCGCCGACGTGCTCAGCGCGGTGCTGGCCGGGCTGGCCGCACGGGCCGCGGGGTCCGGGCTGCACGTGGCGGGCGCCGGCGTGGTCACCCCCGGCACCGTGGACGAGGGCACCGGCCGGGTGGGGTTCGCCGCCAACCTGGGCTGGCGGGACTTCGACCTGCGCGGGCACCTGGAGCGGGCACTCCCGGTACCGGTCGCCGTCGGGCACGACGTACGGGCCGCGGGCGCCGCCGAGGCGCTGCTCGGCGCCGGGCGCGGCGCCGGCGACCTGGCCTTCGTCGCGCTGGGCACCGGCATCGCCGCGGCGCTCGTCACCGGCGGGGCCGTGGTGACCGGGGCGACCCGCGCGGCCGGCGAGATCGGGCACATGCCCGTCCACCCCGGCGGACGCCACTGCTCGTGCGGCCAGCAGGGCTGCCTGGAGGTGTACGCCTCGGGCTCGGCCGTGGCGCGCCGCTACGCCGAGCTGGGCGGGCGGCCGGGCAGCACGGCCGGCGACGTCGCCGCGGCGCTGGGCACCGACCCGGCCGCCGACCAGGCCTGGCACGAGGCCGTGCAGGCGCTCGCCCTGGCCTCGAGCACGCTGACCATGGCCCTGGACCCCGCGCTGCTGGTCTTCGGTGGCGGGCTGGGCCGGGCCGGGGAACGGCTGCTGGCGCCGCTGCGCCGGGAGCTGGGTGGGCTGCTCGCCTGGCGGGCCCCGCCCCGGCTCGCCGCCGCCGAGCTGGGCCAGGACGCCGGCCGGGTCGGCGCGGCCATGCTGGCCTACCGCGCCGCCGGGCAGGGTGCGGTCGTCGAGCGCTGGACCACCGCCGACGTGCTCGGCCGCCCGCCCGTGGTCGCCGAGCCCGGCACCGTCGTCCCGGCCGGCCGCCGGGTCCGAGAGGAGAGCTGACCGTGGAGGTCGTCCTGCTGCCCACCCCCGAGAACTGCGGGCGGGTGGTCGCCGACGCCCTGCAGGCGGCGCTGGCCCGGGCACGCGACCGGGGCACCCCGCCCGTGCTGGGCCTCGCGACCGGGTCGTCCCCGCTGCTGGCCTACCGGGAGCTGGTCCGCCGGCACACCGAGGAGGAGCTGTCCTTCGCCGACGTCACGGCCGTCCTGCTGGACGAGTACGTCGGGCTGCCCGTCGGCCACCCGGAGTCCTACCGGGAGGTGATCCGCCGCGAGCTCACCGATGCGGTGGGCATCGACCCGGCGCAGGTGCACGGCCCCGACGGCGCCGGCCCCGACCCGCTGGCTGCCGGGCCCGCCTACGAGGAGCTGCTGCGGGCGGCCGGGCCGGTCGCGGTGCAGCTGCTGGGCATCGGCACCAACGGGCACGTCGGGTTCAACGAACCCGGCTCCTCGCTGGCCAGCCGGACCCGGGTCAAGACGCTGACCGAGCAGACCCGCGCCGACAACGCACGGTTCTTCGGCGGCGACGTCGACGCCGTCCCCCGGCACGTGATCACCCAGGGCCTGGGCACGATCCTGGGCGCGCAGCACCTGGTGCTGGTGGCCACCGGCGAGGGGAAGGCCGCGCCGGTGGCCGCCGCCGTCGAGGGGCCGGTCACCGCGTCGGTGCCCGGGTCGGTGCTGCAGCTGCACCCGCGCGTCACCGTCGTCGTCGACGAGGCGGCCGGCAGCCGGCTGGCGCTGGCCGACCACCACCGGTACGTCCTCGAGCACAAGCTGGCCGACCAGGGCTGGTGACCCGGCGGCGCCCGCGGGTCAGCGGGCGGTGCTGGTGGCCTGGGTGCCGGTGGAGGTGACCGCCATCCGGCTGCGGGCACCCTGGAACGCGTCGCCGGCGGTCTGCGGCAGCGCGACCGAGACGGCCAGGTGGTCCACCCCGCCGACGGCCAGGCTGGCCGGGGCGGAGAGCGCCCGGCTGCCGGCGACCGGGCCGGCGGCCAGTGTGCGCTCGGCCCCGGCGCAGCTGTGGACCGGCGCCCCGCCGACCAGCGTCATCGACCACGCGACGTCGCAGGACCGCACGGTGAGCTGCAGGCCGTCGGTCGTGTCGGTGTCCAGCACGCTCGACGTGAGCGGGACGGCGGACAGCGAGATCGAGGCCATCGGCGCGCTGCCGTCGTTGCGCAGGTCGACCACGCGGGTCATCCGGTCGCCGGGGACGAAGCCGGCGACGTCGACCGGGTACGCGGAGCCACCGGCGTCGGCCAGGTCGATCGAGACCACGCCGGAGGAGACGGTGGCGGCCAGCGGGGCGGTGCTGTCGGTGAACGCCCCGAACGTGCCCGTGCCGGCCACCGCCGCGGCCGCGCCGACGACCGCGAGCACGCCCAGCAGCTCGCGGGTGCGCGTCCTGGCAGCAGTGGTGGTCATGTCCGCTCCTCGTGCTCGTCCCACCGCCGGTCCCCCCGGCGACGAGGACGACGCTGCCGCCGCCGCCGCACGACCGGCGCGAGCCATCCGCGAGAAGACCGCAGGACTCCCGCAGCTCGGGTGGCGTCCGCTGCTCACGCCGCCGGCGCGGGCTCCACGAGTCGCGGCACCCGCAGGTGCCAGTCGGTGAGCCGCTGGAGGGCGTCCCCGGCGCGCAGCACCGTCGACTCCTCGAAGGGGCGTCCGGCGATCTGCAGGCCCAGCGGCAGACCGCCGTCGGTGAAGCCCATCGGGACCGACAGCGCCGGGTTGCCGGTGGCGTTCCAGTAGCCGGCCCGCACCGTGGTGCCGCCGTCGTCCAGCCGGCTCCACCTCGACTGCACCAGCGGCGGGGCGCCCGCCGTCACGGTCGGGGTGACCACCAGGTCGACGACCTCGAAGAGCTCGGCGACGCGACGCATGCCGACGCGGCGGACCCGCTGGGCCTGCACGAAGTCGGTCGCGCTGTAGTACAGGCTCGCCGCGATCCGGCTGCGGGTCAGCCGGCCGTAGCGCGACCACTGCCGCTCGAAGTCCGGCTGGTGGTAGGTGGCGGCCTCGATGAACATGGTCATGACGTTGACCAGGTTCATCTCCGCCCACAGCGGCAGCCGCACGTCGACGACCTCGGCCCCGGCCGCACGCTGCGCCTCGACGGCGGCCGCGAAGACCCCGGGGACCGCGGGGTCGTCGCCCCGGGCCGGTGCCGCCGACATGTCGTCGACCCCGATCCGCAGCCCGGTCAGGTCGCCGGTCAGCGCGGCCGGGTAGTCGTCCACCGGCTCGCGGACGGAGCTGGGGTCGGAGTCGTCGGCGCCGGCGAGCACCGACAGCAGCAGTGCGCAGTCGGCCGCGCTGCGGGCCATCGGCCCGATGCGGTCCATGCTGTAGGCCAGCGGCACGCACCCGGACTTGGGCACCCGGCCGTAGGTGGGCATCAGCCCGGTGATGCCGCAGAACGCCGCCGGGATGCGGATGCTCCCGCCGGTGTCGGTGCCCAGGCCGGCGAGGAACTGCCCCGTCGCCACCCCGCTGCCGGTCCCCGAGCTCGACCCGCCCGGGTGGTGGCCGGCGTCCCAGGGGTTGCGCAGCTCGGGGAACGGGCTGCCCTCGTCGGACTCGCCGATGGCGAACTCGGCGGTGGTCGTCTTGCCCATCACGATCCCGCCGGCGCGGCGCAGCCGGGTGACCACGACGGCGTCCCGGCGGCCGTTCCACTCCGGGTCGTGCACCAGGCTCTGCGCCGTGGTCGGGCCCTCGGACGTGGTGATCAGGTCCTTGACGCCCAGCGGGACGCCGGTGAGCGGACCCACCGGGGCGCCCGAGGCGAGCAGGGCGTCGGCGGTGACCGCCGCGGCGCGGGCCTGGTCGACGTAGCGGTCCAGGAAGGTGCCGAACCGGGTGTCGTGCCGGTCGGCGGCGGCGATCGCCTGCTCCACCAGCTCGGTGCTGGACACCTCCCCGGCGCGGAGCGCGGCCGCGGCGGCGGTGACGGTGCGCGGTGCGTCCACGACCGGGCTCAGGCCCGTGCGCTGAACAGGACGGCAGGCTCGTCGTAGCGCGCCTCGGGCACGGCGTAGAGCAGCCGCACCGCCGCGCGCGCGGCCCGGAAGCCCTCGACCAGGCCGGCCACCTCGTCCTCGGCCGGGGTCAGGTGCGCCATCGCCAGCAGCGCGCGGACCGCCGTCTCGGGGTCGGGACCGGGCTCGGCGGGCGGCTCCGCGGCCAGCTCGGCGGCGGCCTCGACCTCCGCCGTCCCGTACGTCTGGGTCACTCGTACCTCCGGTGCGAGGGGTGGGGAACGCGACGCCCGGAGGGCTCGGCGGGGCGAGGGTAACCAGGCGGACGGCGCGGCACCGGGCACGTCCCCGTGTCGCTACCGGGTCGCGTCCGGGGCCCGGTTCGCGAGGAGCTGGCTGGCCACGTTGGCGCCGACGATGGCCGCGATGCCGGCCCAGGCGTCCCAGCCCAGCCCCTCCCCCAGCACCACCAGCCCGACGACCGCGGCGAGCACCGGGTTGATGCTCATGAACACGCCGTAGGCGCCGGTGGCGACCCGGCGCAGCGCCTTCAGGTCGACGAACAGCGGCACCGCGGAGGCCAGCACCCCGGCGGTGACCGCGCAGGCGGCGGTCGCCACCGTCGGCGGGTGCTGGGCGAGCACGCCCACCCCGACCGGCAGGAAGGCCAGCGCGGAGATCCCGGCGGCGGTGGCCGGCCCGGCCCCGCCGGGCACCCGGGCGCCGATCGCCCGGTTGACCAGGATGTAGGCCGCCCAGCAGCCGGCGGCCAGCAGGCCGAGCCCGATGCCCACGTAGTCGGTGGTCGGCTGCGGCCGGGTGAGGACGACGACGCCGCCGGCCGCGACCAGCGCGCACAGCAGCGGCCCCCTGCCCCGGGCGCCCAGCAGCGCCAGCGACAGCGGCCCGAGGAACTCCAGGGTCACCGCCAGGCCGAGCCCCACCCGGTCGACGGCGGTGTAGAGCGACAGGTTCATCGTCGCGAAGACGACGACCAGCAGCAGCACCGGCCGCCACTGCGCCGCGGTGAACCGCCAGGGCCGGGGCCGCGCGACCGCCACCAGCACCGCCCCGGCCACCCACTGCCGGACGGCGACCACGCCCACCGCGCCGATGGCCGGGAACGCCAGCGCCCCCACCGCGGCGCCGACCTGGTTGGACAGCGCGCTGCCGGCCATCATCGCCACGCCCACCCAGGCGCCGCCGGCCAGCGGGGTCACCGGTCCCACCGGGCGGTCGGCGGCCCGCTGCACGCCGTCCGCGAGGGCCTGGTCCGTCCGCACGGTGCGACTGTGCTCGACGGGACGCCGATGCGCACAATGCAATCTCCGTCTGCGCCATACGCTGCGCGCATGGCCGTGGAGCTGCGTCACCTGCGCTGCCTGGTGGCGATCGCCGACGCCGGCACGTTCACCGACGCGGCGATCGCGTTGGGGGTGTCCCAGGCCGCGGTGTCCCGCACGCTGGCCGGGCTGGAGACCGAGCTCGGCGTCCGGCTGCTGCACCGCACCGCCCGGCAGGTGACCCCGACCGCGGCCGGCTCCCGGGTGCTGCCGCGGGCGCGGCGGCTGCTCGCCGACGCCGACCAGCTGGTGGCCGACGCCGCCGGCGGCACCGGCCGGCTGCGCATCGGGCACGCCTGGTCGGCGATGGGCCGGCACACCCTGGACTTCCAGCGCCGCTGGGCCGCGGCGCACCCGGCGGTGGAGCTGCACCTGGTGCGCACCAACTCGCCCACCGCCGGCCTCGCCGAGGGCGCCTGCGACCTCGCCGTCCTGCGCACCGAGCCGGACGCCCGGCGCTTCGACAGCGCCCTGGTCGGCCTGGAGCGACGGCTGTGCGCCGTGGCAGCCGACGACCCGTGGGCCCGCCGGCGGTCGCTGACCATGGCCGAGATCGCCGGGCGCACGCTGCTGGTCGACCGGCGCACCGGCACCACCACCCCGGAGATGTGGCCGGTGGGCGCCCGCCCGGTGGTCGAGCACACCAACGACGTCGACGACTGGCTGACCGCGATCGCCACCGGGCGCTGCGTCGGCGTGACCGCGGAGGGCACCGCGGCGCAGTACCGCCGTCCCGAGGTGGTCTACCGGCCGATCCGGGACGCCGAGCCGATCGCCGTCCGGCTGGCCTGGTGGCGCACCGACCCGCACCCCGCCGCGCCGGCCGCGGTGGCGCTGCTCACCGGGCTCTACGGGCGGGGCTGACCGGCGTCACTGCCGCCGGGCGGGCCGGGTCGCAGCCGGCGAGGGACGATCGGGGGGTGCCGGTCCACCCCAGCCCGACCGATCGGCGCAACCGCGTCGCGGTCTGCCTGCTGTTCGTCGCCCTCGGGCTCACCCAGGGCAGCTGGGCGGCCCGCATCCCCGACGTCCGGGACCAGCTCTCCGGGATGACCGACGCCCGGTGGGGCGTGCTCACCGTCGCGATGACGGCCGGCTCGCTGCTGGCGCTGGTGGTGACCTTCCTCGTGGTCGGCCGGACCGGTGCGCGCCGGCTGAGCCGGGTCGGGGCGGTGGTGCTGCTGGTCAACGCGCCTCTGCTGGCCGCGGCCTCCTCCACGCCGGCGCTGGTCGCCGGGCTGGTCGCCCAGGGCTTCGCCGGCAACTTCCTGGCCACCGCGATGAACGCGCAGGCGGTCCAGGTCGAGCGCCGCTACGACCGGCGGATCATGTCGGTCTTCCACGCCACCTACAGCGGCGGCCAGCTCGCCGGTGGCATCCTCGGCACCCTCGCCGCCGCCGCCGGCATCACCCCCGCGGCGCAACTCACCGGCACCGGGCTGCTGCTGAGCGCGGCGCTGGTGGCCACGCTGGGCTGGGCCCCGCCGGACGCCCCTGCCGCCCCCGCCGGCGCAGGCGGGCGTCCGCTGCGCCGGCGGCTGTCCCCGCAGCTGGCGCTGCTGGCCAGCATCGGGCTGCTGGTGTCGATCAACGAGGGCGCGGCCAGCCAGTGGAGCGCCGTCTACACCTCGCACGCGCTGGACGCCGGTGCCGCGGCCGGCGCCGCGACCTTCAGCTGCTTCTCCGTGGCCATGCTCGCCTCCCGGCTGGCCGGCGACCGGATCGTCCAGCGCATCGGCCAGCGGGCCTTCCTGGGCTGGTCGGCGCTGGTCGCGGCAGCCGGGACGGCCCTGGCCGTCGGCATCGGGACGCCGCCGGCCGCCTTCGCCGGGTTCGCGCTGCTGGGCATCGGCTCGGGCTGCGTCGCCCCGACCGTCTACGGCCTGGCCGGCAACCAGCCCCACCTGTCCGCCGGGGAGGGGGTCGCGGTCGCCGCGCTGGCGCAGTGGCCGGCCTTCCTCCTCGGGCCCCCGCTGATCGGGGCGGCCGCCGGTGCGGTCGGGCTGCGGACGGCGCTGCTGCTGCTGGTGCTCACCAGCCTGGCGATCGCGGTCTGCTCACGCTGGGTGGTCGATCCCGGGCGGTCCTCCGAGAGGTCGCACCCCACGGTGCCGGAGGCCGCGGCCCAGGCCTGAGCCGCGGCGGGGCCGGCCGGCTCACCCGGAGGGGTGGACCCGCGCCGCACAGGCGTCTCCCGGGCTCGCCTCGCGGGCACCGGCTGTCGTTGAGGACCTGTCGGGTCGAGGAGACGGGGGTGCGGGCGATGCGGGTGACCTTCCTGGTGTACGGCGTGCTGTACGTCGTCATCGAGGTCGTCGGGTACCAGCTGGAGCAGGTCACCTGGCCGGAGATCACCCCGCTGGACGTCGCCACCGCGCTGACCAACGCCTTCCTCACCGTCGTCGTCCTGGTGGGCGTGCTGGTCGGGACGGACGTCCTGGGCCACCGCTGGCGCCGGGCGCGGGCGCTGCGCCGGGTCGAGGAGGCCCGGCTGGCCACCGCCGAGTGGGCCGACCCGGGCACCATCGACGTCCGGTCCTGGCGCGCCGAGCCGGTCGTCCCGCCGCTGGCGCTGCCGGCGGCGCGGCGACGCCGCAGCGAGGGCGAGAACGCCTACGCCGACAACGCCTACGCCCGGCCGGCGGCACCACCGGGCCGGCTGCTCTGAGCCCACGCGGACCGCGGATTCCCGGATCTGGAGAACTCTTTGCGCCCCGATCACCCACGGAGAGCCCCGAGCAGCTAGGGTCGTCCACGTCGGGAAGGCCCTGCGCACTGGCAGGACCCCGACGAACAGCCTCAGCTAGGAGCGCGCAATGCCCGAAGGAACAGTGAAGTGGTTCAACGCCGAGAAGGGGTTCGGCTTCGCCACCCCTGATGGTGGCGGCCCGGACGTCTTCGTCCACTACTCGGCCATCCAGACCAGCGGTTACCGCTCGCTCGACGAGGGCCAGCGCATCTCGTTCGACATCGAGCAGGGCCAGAAGGGCCCGCAGGCCGCGAACGTCAACCCGGTCTGATCTCGGACCGGGCTGCGGATGCAGCCCTCTGAACCACCGACAGTGCCCTCGCCCGGGGAACCGGGCGGGGGCACTGTCGCGTTCACCGGGCGCGCGGCACGTACCCGCCGATGAGCGCGGACATCAGCAAGGCACCGGCGTCCGGGCCCACGGCGGCCGCGGCGTCGGCGAAGGCCCGCCAGCGCTCCCGCTCCAGGTCCGACATCGCGCCGGTCGCGCGGGCCTCGAGCTGCTCGAGCAGCCGCTCCCACTCCGACTGCGGGGTGGGCCACAGCCCGGTGAGCCGGCGGGCCTCCCCCGAGATCGCGGTGAACCGGACGATCTCGCCGGCGTGGTTGGTGAGCGCCTCGACGTACCCGGCGGTGACGAGCGCGTTGGCCGCGCCCACCACCTGCGGCTTGGGCAGGCCACTGGCCGGGACGACCGCGCCGAGGTAGGGCGCGCTGCCGTGCGGCGGCTCGTCGATCAGGCGCGCGATCGCCCGGAGCACGGGCAGGTCGCGGGTGAACCAGGTGTCGGCCAAGGGCAGCGGGGTGGTCATGGGTCCTCACCGTGGGGGGCGGCGCCACCGGTCGCGGCGCCGGGTCCACGGTACGAGCACCCCGCCACCGGTCCGCCGGCCGCTGGGCATGACCGCCGGTGACGGGCCGGTGACCTGGGCGGATGACGCCGCTCACCCCCCGGGGCGAGCGGCTCCCGCGGGTGGCGGCGCCGCCGTACGGTGGGGTCATGACCACATCCGCCCACCAGCCCCAGGTCGTCAAGAGCGACGAGCAGTGGCGCGCCGAGCTGTCGCCGGAGGAGTACGCCGTCCTCCGCCAGGCCGGCACCGAGCGGCCCTACACCGGTGAGTACGTCGACACGAAGACCGTCGGCACATACTCCTGCCGGGCGTGCGGCGCCGAGCTCTTCCGCTCCGAGACCAAGTTCGACTCGCACTGCGGCTGGCCCTCGTTCTACGAGCCGTCCGCCCAGGACAACGTCGTCCTCCGCGACGACACCCAGTACGGGATGCTGCGCACCGAGGTCCTTTGCGGCAGCTGCCACAGCCACCTCGGCCACGTCTTCGCCGACGCCCCGCAGACCCCGACCGGGGACCGGTACTGCATCAACTCGGTGAGCATCAGGCTCACCGAGGCCTGACCCGGCCCCGTCCAGAGGCTCACCCCGAGTTCGCTCGGGGTGAGCGGGACGGGGGGTTCCCTCAGGGCAGGTCGGCGACCAGCTCGCTGATCTCCTTGCGGGTGCCGGTGTAGAACGGCACCTCCTCGCGCACGTGCCGGCGGGCACGACTGGCCCGCAGGTCGCGCATCAGGTCGACGATGCGGTACAGCTCGTCGGCCTCGAAGGCGAGCATCCACTCGTAGTCGCCGAGGCCGAACGAGGCGACGGTGTTGGCGCGCACGTCCGGGTAGGGCCGGGCCTGCATGCCGTGCTCCTTGAGCATGTCGCGCCGCTCCTCGTCGGGCAGCAGGTACCACTCGTAGGAGCGCACGAACGGGTAGACGCAGACGAAGCGGCGCGGCTCCTCCTCGGCCAGGAACGCCGGGATGTGGCTGCGGTTGAACTCCGCCGGGCGGTGCAGCGCCATCTGCGACCACACCGGGTCGAGCCGGCGACCGAGCTCGGTGCGGCGGAAACGGCCGTAGGCCTCCTGCAGCGCCTCGGGCGCCTCGGCGTGCCACCAGATCATCAGGTCGGCGTCGGCCCGCAGCCCGGCGACGTCGTAGACCCCGCGGACCACCACGTCCTTGCCGGCCAGCTCCTCGAACAGGGCGCTGACCTCGTCGGCGGCGGCCGGGCGCTGGTCGTCGGCGAGGGGGCGGGCCAGCTTGAAGACCGACCACATCGTGTAGCGGATCCGGGCGTTCAACTCGTTGGCCCGCTTGCCGATGCTGCGCTCTTCGGTCTGCTCGCTCATGCCCCCATTGTCGCCCGTCCGCGCCGGGAGGGGGCGCCGGGTCAGCGGGTGCGGCACGGGACACGTACCGCCCACCGGAGCAGCTGGGCCGGCCCGCGCGCCGCGGGCGGCGCCGGCCACGTCAGAGGGCGAGCCGGGCATCGACCTCGATCCGCACGGTCCGGCCGACCAGGAGCGCCGGCACGGAGATCCCCACCGTCCGCCGGTCCAGCTCCCCGTCGGCGCGGACGTGCAGGTGCTCCTCGTCGGGCGTGGGCCCGACCGGTCCACCCCGCAGGGCGAGCGGGGCGAGGGTCCCGCGCACCGACAGCACCCCGTCCGCCAGCCACCCGCCGTCGACCCGCCGGAAGCCGGTGGCCGTCCAGCTCGCGCTCGGGTGCCGGTCGACGTGGAGGAAGCGGGCCGTGCGCAGGTCGGCGTCCCGGCGGGCGATGCCGGTGCACACGCTCGCCAGGTCCAGCTCGGCACCGGCGCGCACCGGGGCCCCGCTGCCGTCCACCTCGACCCACCCCCAGCACACGGCGACCGAGCCGGTGACGCTGCGCCCGAGGCCGGTGGCGCGGAACCGCACCGTCGTCCGGCTGTCCGACACCTGCCAGACGCCCGCCCGGACGCGGGGCGTGACCAGACGGCCGGTCACCGGGACACCCCGGCGGTCGTCCAGGCCGGCAGCTGCGCGGACCGGACACGGTGGACCTCCACCCGGTCCGGTCCGGTGAGGTCCGCCGGGTCCTCCCAGGGCAGCAGGACGGTCCCCATCACGGCGGCCTGCACCGCCTCCGCCGTCCCGTCGTCGGCACCGAGGCCCACGACCACCGAGGACCCGTCGTCACCGCGCAGCGCGACGGCCCACACCACGCCCGGGACCCGGGCGACAGCCGGCCACAGCCGCTCCCGGCCGGCCCGGTCCCGGGCGTCGGCGCGGTGCCGGTCCGTGGGGCCGAACCAGGTCAGCTGCGCCTGCCGCGGCTGCTCCCCCGCTGCGGCGCCGGTGAACACGTCGACGACGCGGTAGGCGCGCGCCTCCGGCCAGCGGCCGTCCCCGCGGGTGGCTGCCACGGCGGCACCGGCCTCCTCGGCGGTGTCCCAGCAGGACAGCACCGCGCCGTCCGGGCTCTCCAGCACCACCCGGCCAGCCGGTCGCTGCTCCTGGTGCGGGACCGGGTGGACCGGTCCGGCCTCCGCCGGGGTGCCGTCCTCCGGCCGAGTCCGGAGACGGTGGATCGTGGCGAACATCGGGCACCTCCCCTGGGCCTCCCGGAGCGGCCGATCCGGTCCGGTGCACCCGACGATCGGGCACCGGGAGGCAGCGGTCATCCGTGCCAGCACGGAGATCCGGTACGCAGATCCGCTCCGGGCCCGGCCACGCGGCGCGATACTCGGCCGGTGACGGAGCCGACGACCGGCCCGGCACCCTTCGTGGGCCGCGCCGAGGACGTGGCCCGGCTGCGACAGGCCGTGCGGGCCGCCGCCGCCGGGTCCGGCGGTCTCCTGCTCGTCGGCGGACCGGCCGGCATCGGCAAGACCCGGCTGGTCGAGGAGGCGCTGCGGCAGGCACCCGGCGTCGTCTGGGGC
The DNA here is from genome assembly GCF_046635825.1 of Modestobacter sp. SSW1-42. Taxonomy (NCBI): domain Bacteria; kingdom Bacillati; phylum Actinomycetota; class Actinomycetes; order Geodermatophilales; family Geodermatophilaceae; genus Modestobacter; species Modestobacter sp. SSW1-42. The sequence continues at coordinate 104,696 of NZ_JBISCA010000005.1, forward strand.
CGCGCGGTCGACGACCCGGGTGCCCCGCCGCTGTGGCCGTGGCGCCGGGTGCTGCAGGCCTGCCCCGAGGTGGGCACCGCCGTCGCCGTCGCGCTCGCCGGGACGGACCTCGCCGGGACGGACCTCGCCGGGACGGAGCCGACCGGCGGGCCCGCCGGCGACCCCGAGGCCGCCCGCTTCCGCTTCATCGCCTCGGCCACCGACGCGCTGCTCCTGGCCGCCGCGGCGCAGCCGCTCGTCGTCGTCCTGGAGGACCTGCACTGGGCCGACGAGACCTCGCTGCGCCTGCTGCACCACCTGGCCGGGGAGGTCCACCGCTCCCGGCTGCTCGTGATCGGGACCCACCGGGACCCGGCGACCGGGCCGGACCGGCTCGGGACCGCACTGCCCGAGCTCCTCCGCCGCCCCGGCACCACCCGCCTGGACCTCGGCCCGCTCGACCGGGACGCCGTCCGCGCCCACCTCGCGGCGACCACGCCCGGGCCGGTGGACGAGGCGCTGGTCGCCGACGTGCACCGCCGGTGCGGCGGCAACCCGCTGTACCTGCAGGTCCTCGCGCAGGCCGGCGGCGGGGACGTCGGCGCGCAGGTGCGGCACGTGGTCCGGACGTCCCTCGCCACCTTGCCGGGCCGGGCGGTCGACCTGCTGCGGACCGCCGCCGTGCTCGGCGAGGAGGTCGACCCCGCCCTGCTGGCCGCCGTGGCCGGACGACCTCCGGACGACGTCCGCGCCGGCCTGGACGCCGCCGTCCGGGCCGGGGTGCTCGTCGCGGCGCCCGACGCACCGGGACAGCGGCGGTTCACCCACGCCGTCATCCGGGACGGCGTCTACGCCGACCTCCCACCCAGCGACCGGGAGGCGCTGCACCGCCGGGTCGCCGAGGTCTGGGAACGGTCCGTCGGGGTCGACGACGAGAGCGCCGGCATCGTCGCCGGGCACTGGCTCCGCGCCGCGTCCGACGGCACGACGCTGCGGCGCGCGTCCTCGTTGGCGCGGCGGGCCGCCACGGCGGCCACCCGCTCGCTGGCCCTCGACGAGGCCGCCCGCTTCCTCCTCACCGCCTGGGACGCGGCCGTGCGGGCCGGGGCCGGGGAGTCCGAGCGGGCGGAGCTGCTCGTGGAGCTGGCCACGGCGGAGTTCCGGGCGGGCCGGCTGGCGATCGGGCTGCGGCACGCGTCGGAGGCCTCCGTGACGGCCGCCGCGTGCCGGCGACCCGAGCTGGTGGCCGCTGCGGCCCTCGTCGTCCACGACGTCAACGGGCCCGGGGTGGCCGCCGCCGTCGGCGCCATGTGCGAGCGGGCGCTCGCCGACGGGGCGGTCGACGCCCGGCCCGCCCTCCGGTCGCGTCTGCTGGCGCAGCATGCGTCGGTGCTGGCCGACGCCGGGCGGCTGACCGCAGCCGGCCGGCTGGCGGCCGAGGCGCTGGCCCTCGCGGAGGAGACCAACGAGGCGACGGCGGTCGTCGACGCCGTCCGCGCCCGGATGAAGGCCGGTCAGGACGGGCTGGACGCCGCCGAGCGGGCCCGGCTGGGTGACCTGGCGGTGCGGCACGCCACGGTCACCGGCCGGCCACTGGCCGAGCTCTGGGGTGCCAAGTGGCGGATCGACGCGTTCCTCGAGCTCGGTGACGTCCGCGGCGTCGACACGGAACTGCACCGGGTGACCGCCCTGGCGCAGCGCGCCCCCCTCCCGCTCGTGCGGTGGCACGACCTGCGGTTGCGCGCGTCGATCGCCGCCCGGCGCGGCCGGTACGCCGAAGCGGTGGCGTGGAACGCCGAGGCGGGCAGGGTGGGCGCGTCCGAGCTGGCCGACGACCCGTCGACGGTGGGCATGTCCGGGGCCTTCCTGCAGTGGCACGCCCAGGTGACCGGGGACCCGCGGGTCCTGGCCGGGGCCCCGCTGGCCGTGCTCGACCAGGTCGACGACATCCCGGTCGTGGTGGCGAGCCGCGCGGTCGTGGCCCTGTTGCTGGGCCACCGGGAGGAGGCCGAGGCGCGCTGGGCCGGTCTGCGGGAGCTCCTGGCCGACCCCGACTTCGCGGCCGGGCCCGGCGTCGTCGTCACCGTCGTGCCGCTGGTCGAGGAGTTCGCGGACGCCGAGGCCACGCACCGGCTCACCCGCCTGGTCGGCCGGCCCGTCGCCGGCACGGGCGCCGGCGTGTACGCCCTGGGGTCCACGGCCGCGCTGCTCGCCCGGCTCGCCGCCGTCCGGGGCGACTGGGACGAGGCCATCGCCCGGTTCGAGGAGGCGCTCGCGAGCGACGTCCGGACCGACGCGCGACCGGCGGCGGTGAACGACCGGATGGGGCTGGCCGGCGCGCTGCTGGCGCGTGGGGAGCCCGCCGGTGCACCGCGGGCGGCGACGCTGGCCCGTGCGGCCCGGGCCGAGGCCAGCCGGCTGGGCATGCCGGTCCGTGAGCGGCAGGCGGCGGAGCTGGCCGAGTGCGCCCAGCGGGCCCTGCGCCGCGGCGACCCGCTGACCCGGCGGGAGCGCGAGGTCGCCGAGCTGGTGGCCGCTGCGCTGACCAACCGCCAGATCGCCGAGCACCTGGTCCTGTCCGAGCGGACCGTGGAGAGCCACGTGCGCAACATCCTGGCCAAGCTGCATCTCACCAGCCGCACGCACCTGGCGGCGACCGTCGGCGCGGGCAGCGGTCCGGCCGGAGGTCAGCCCAGGGCGGCGACGGCGGCGCGGGCGTCGCGGATGCAGGCCGGGACGCCGACCCCGCCGTAGGCGGCCCCGGCGACGGCCAGCCCCGGGACGGCGGCCACGGCGGACCGGACCGCCGTCACCCGCTGCGGGTGCCCGACGAGGTACTGCGGCAGGCCGTCGGTCCAGCGCACCAACCGGGTCTGCACCGGCTCGGGGCGCGCCAGGTCCAGCAGGTCGGCGACATCGGCGACCACGGCGGCGGTGAGGTCGGCGTCGGTGCGCTGGAGGGCCGCGTCGTCGCCGAACCGGCCCACCGAGGAGCGCACCCGCAGCAGCCCGTCGCCGGACAGGTGCGGCCACTTCGACGAGGAGACGGTGACCCCCTTGACCAGCCGTCCGGTCACCGGCGGCACCAGCAGCCCGGACCCGGCGGCCACCGGCTGACCGGGGAACGCCATCGCGACCACGGCCATCGAGGCGTACGGGATGCCCCGCAGCGGCTCGACGGCGTCGGGGGCGAGGTCGGCGAGCAGGTCGGCGGTCGGCCCGGCCGGGGTGGCCAGCAGGACGGCGTCGGCGGTGAGCGTCCCGCCGTCGGCCAGGTCGAGCTCGAACCCGCCGGCGGTGCGGCGCAGCGCGGTGACCCGGGTGCGCAGCCCCACGTCGGCGCCGGAGGCCTGCACCAGCGCGCCGGGCAGCGAGCCGACGCCGCCGCGGACGGTGACGAAGACCGGGCCGTCGACGTCGCCGCGGCTGCGCGCCCCGGCGTCCCGGGCGGCGAGGGCGGCCCCGAGCACGGTGGTGGCCGCCGGCAGCTGCGCGGCCAGTGCGGGCATGGTCGCGGCGAGGGAGAGGTCGTCGGGCCGGCCGGCGTAGACGCCGCCGAGCAGCGGCTCGACCAGCCGGTCGACCACCTCGTCGCCCAGCCGCTCGCGCAGCAGCCCACCGACGGAGACGTCGCCGTCCAGGTGCAGCGGCGGCAGCTCGGCCTCGGCGCGGACCCGCTCGATGCCGGCGGGCGTGAGCACCCCGGCCAGCCCGTCGGCCGTCGTCGGCACGCCCTGCAGCGTGCCCGCGGGCAGCGGGTGCCGGCCGTCGGGCAGCACGATCGAGGCCTGCGTCGTCTGCGGGGCGACCAGCTCGTCGGCCAGGCCCAGCTGCTCGACCAGCTGCACCGCCTCCGGCACCCGGGCCAGCATCGCCTCCGGGCCGGTGTCGTAGCCCAGCCCGGCCAGCTCGACCGTGTCGAGCTTGCCGCCGACCCGCTCGCCGGCCTCCAGCACGACGACCTCGTCGTCCGGGTGGGTGCGGCGCCACTCGAAGGCCGCGGTGAGGCCGGTGATCCCGGCGCCGACGACGACCAGGCGGCTCGTCGGGGTGCGGCGGGCGGGTGGGGTCATCGCGCGGTCAGCTCGTGGACCAGCTCCACCACGTGCGTGAGGGCGCCGGGGTCGGTCTCGGGCAGGACCCCGTGGCCGAGGTTGAACACGTGCCCGCGGGCGGCCCGGCCCTGCTCGACGATGCGGCGCACCTCGCGGTCGACGGTCTCGCGGTCCGCCAGCAGCACCGCCGGGTCGAGGTTGCCCTGCAGCGAGTAGCCCGGGCCCACCCGGCGCGCGGCCTCGTCCAGCGGCACCCGCCAGTCGACGCCGACCATGTCGGCGCCGGCGTCGCCGATGAGCGCCAGCAGCTCCCCGGTGCCCACCCCGAAGTGGGTGCGCGGGACGTCGCGGTCGCCGAGGCCGTCGAACACCGCGCGCGAGTGCGGCAGCACCCGCTCGGCGTAGTCGGCGGCCGACAGCACCCCGGCCCAGGAGTCGAAGAGCTGGACGGCGCTGGCCCCGGCGTCCACCTGGGTGCGCAGGAAGGTGGCCGCCGAGATCGCCAGGTGGTCGAGCAGCCGGTGCCAGGCCTCGGGCTCGGCGTACATGAAGGCCTTGGTGCGGGCGTGCTCCTTGGAGGGGCCGCCCTCGATCAGGTAGGTGGCCAGGGTGAACGGCGCCCCGGCGAAGCCGATCAGCGGCGTCGCACCGAGCTCGGCGACCAGCCGCTGCACCGCGGTGGCCAGGAAGCCCAGCCGGTCGGGCTCCAGCGGCGGGAGCGCGTCGACGTCGGCCACGCTGCGGATCGGGTTCGCGATGACCGGCCCGACGCCGGCCTTGATCTCGATGTCGACGCCGGCGACGACCAGCGGCAGCACGATGTCGGAGAAGAGGATCGCCGCGTCCACCCCGTGCCGGCGCACCGGCTGCAGGGTGATCTCGGTGACCAGGTCGGGGTCCTGGCAGGCCTGCAGCATCGCCGTCCCCCGGCGCAGCGCGCGGTACTCCGGCAGCGAGCGGCCGGCCTGGCGCATGAACCACACCGGCGTGCGCGTCACGGGCAGGCCGCGGGCGGCGCGGACGAGGTCGGAGTCGGCGGCCGGTCCTGCAGCTGTTCCCACGGCTGCCGATCCTCCCAGACCGGTCCGCGGCCGGCCGCGCGCCGCCCGTGCGGGGGCACCGGCTGTGCGCCGGCTCACCGTGGCGGCGCGTCGGGTGCGGTCAACCGGTGGTGGGCGACCTACCCTGCGGGGGTGGCGCAGCAGCGGGAGAGCCCGGAGGACGGGACCACTCCGCCGGTGCCCGCGGACTTCCGCGCCGCTCTCGAGGCGCTGGCCACCGTCCGTCCGCGCGCGGAGGTCGTGCTCGAGTCCATCCCGGCACCCAAGCGGCTCGCGCCGTGGTCGCACGCGATCGGGATGAGCATCGCCGACCCCGCCGACGACGACGAGGAGCTGGCCAGCGGCCGGTTCATCGTGCTGTTCGACCCCGCGGGCCACGAGGCCTGGCAGGGCACCACCCGCTGCGTCGGCTACGTCACGGCCACGACCGACTCCGAGATGGTCGACGACAGCATGTTCTCCGAGGTCGCCTGGAGCTGGCTGACCGACGCCCTGGCCGAGTCCGGCGCCGGCCACCACGCGGTCGGGGGCACCGTCACCCGCACCGCCTCCACCCGCTTCGGCTCCATCGCCGCGCCCGAGCACTCGGTCGACGTCGAGATCCGCGCGTCCTGGACGGCGGAGGACACCGACCTGGACCGGCACCTCACCGCCTTCCTCGACGTGCTCGCCAACGCCGCCGGCCTCCCCCCGGCGGGGGTCCACCTGCTGGGCACGAGCGCGCAGACCGTCGCCAGCGACGCATAGACTCCCGGCCGTACTCCACTCGGCCCAACGCCCGTTGCGCCGGGTGCGCGGACACGCCGGTCCGGACGTCGAGCGTCGAGCTGCTGCTCACACCGTCATGGGACCGGTCCGACGACGGGAGGGTCGATGTCGCTGGGCAGGTCGTGGTCGGACGGCGTCCTGTTCGGCCCGCACGCCAGTGCCCTCGTCGTCGACCCCTCCCCCCTGCTGCGCGAGGCGCTCGCCGGCCGGCTGCGCACGCTGGGCGCGCGCGACGTCGAGGAGGCCGCCGGGCTGGAGGAGGCGCGGGTGCGGGCACACGTGTCCGGTCCGCGGGCGCTGTGCGTGCTCGAGGTCGACCTGCCCGAGGCCGGGCCGGAGAGCGCCGGCCGCGGCGGTGACCCCGGCCGCGGCCTGGAGCTGCTGCCCACGCTGCGCACCGAGGGGTGGCCGGTGACGGCCGTGCTGACCTCGGTGACCGACCCCTCGGTGGTCCGCTCGGCCTTCCTGGCCGGCGTGCAGGCCTACCTGCTCAAGAGCAGCCCGCTGGCCACCCTCACCGAGGGCCTGCGCGCGGCGCTGTCCGGGGAGGTCTACGCCGACCCGGGCATCGCCAGCAGCCTGGCCCAGGGCCTCACCCAGACGGGGGTGGAGGAGGCTGTCGGCGAGCTGTCGGCACGGGAACGCGACATCCTGCGGCTGGTGGCCGACGGTTTTACGAACAAGGAGATCGGCGAGAAGGTGGACCTGTCCGCACTGACCGTGAAGAGCCACCTGGCCCGGATCGCGCGCAAGCTGGGCACCGGCGACCGGGCGCACATGGTGGCGCTGGGCATCCGTTCCGGGGTCATCAACTGAGCACCGACCCGAGCACCAGCGACCCGACCACCGAGGTGGACACCACGAGCGAGAGCCCGACCGACCAGTTCCCCGCCGACGCCGAGCAGACGCCGGTCGAGCCCGAGTTCACGGCGGTCCCGCTGCTGGCACCGCGCGACGGGCTGCCCCCGACCATCGAGACCTCGACCGCGCTGGTCGCCTACGCCGACGCGCTGGCCGCCGGCAGCGGTCCGGTCGCCGTCGACGCCGAGCGGGCGTCGGGCTACCGGTACGGCCAGAGCGCCTACCTGGTGCAGATGCGCCGGGGCGGGGCCGGCACCGGGCTGATCGACCCGGTGCCGCTGCCGGACCTGTCGGTCGTGCAGGCGGCGATCGCCGACGCGGAGTGGGTGCTGCACGCGGCCAACCAGGACCTGCCGTGCCTGGCCGAGATCGGCCTGGTCCCCACCCGGCTGTTCGACACCGAGCTCGCCGCGCGGCTGGCCGGGCTGCCCCGGGTGGGCCTGGGCGCGGTGGTCGAGTCGCTGCTGGGCCTGTCGCTGCAGAAGGGCCACTCCGCCGCCGACTGGAGCACCCGCCCGCTGCCCGAGGACTGGCTGGTCTACGCCGCGCTGGACGTCGAGGTGCTGGTCGAGCTGCGCGACGAGCTGGCCCGGATCCTCGAGGAGCAGGGCAAGACCGAGTGGGCCCGGCAGGAGTTCGAGGCGATCCTGGCCGCGGGCCCGCCGGCGGCCAAGGTCGACCCGTGGCGCAAGACCTCGGGCATGCACGGGCTGCGCAGCCGGCGTCAGCTGGGCATGCTGCGGTCGCTGTGGCAGGCCCGCGACGACCTCGCCCGGCGCCGCGACATCGCCCCCGGCCGGGTGCTGCCCGACTCCGCGATGGTCTCCGCGGTGCAGGCCGACCCGAAGAGCGAGGGCGCGCTGCTGGAGCTCCCGGTGTTCCGCGGGCGGGCCAACCGCAAGCTGGTGACCACCTGGTTCGGCGCGCTGACCCGCGGCCGGGAGCTGCCCGAGACCGAGCTGCCGCTGCACAGCCGGCCCGGGGACGGCCCTCCCCCGGTCAACCGCTGGGCCGACCGCGACCCCGCGGCCGCCGCCCGGCTCAAGGCCGCCCGCGCGAGCCTGGCCGAGGTGTCCGAGCGGTGGTCGGTGCCGGTGGAGAACCTGCTCTCCCCCGACCTGGTGCGCCGGCTGATGTGGACCCCGCCGCGGCCCGCCGACGCTGCTTCGGTGGCTGCGGCGCTGCGTGCCGGTGGCGCCCGGGAGTGGCAGGTCGAGCTGACCGGCGGGCTGCTCGTCGAGGCGATCGCCGCGGGCTGACCCGCCGGCCGCGCCGTCAGTCCAGCGCGCGCTCGGCGGGGCGGGCCCGGAGCTCGCGGACGGCGCGGCGCGGGTCGTCGGCGAAGAACGTGACCTGCTCGGCGGGGACCGGGGCACCGTCGACCAGCACGGTCGCCCCCGGCTCCAGCCGGAGCCGGACGCTGCTCTCCCCCAGCACACTGAGGGAGACCGAGCCCTCGCCCACCTCCAGCGTCCGGGGGTGGTCGACGGTCGTCGCGGCCCGGGCATCGGCGACGTCGGCCACCCGGACGACGACCTCCCGCAGGTGGGCGAACCGCAGCACGAGCCGGTCCGGGCCGAGGACGTGCGGCCGCTGCTGGAGCGCGAGGGTGAGCCCGAGCATCCAGACCAGCGACACCAGGCTGACGACCAGGACGACCGTCCGCACCACGTGCCAGGGCAGCAGCAGGTGGACCGCGACGATCTCGACCGGGCTGAGCAGGATCGTCACCCAGAGCATCACGCCGATCCGCGAGGTGTAGGGCAGCGCCAGCTCCCCCGGCCCGACCGCGCGACGGCGCCGGAGGGCCCACCACAGCGAGCGCCACATGCCGGCCTGGGCCCTGACCAGTGCCGTGCGGGAACCGGCCATCGAGCGCTCCGTCCGTCGTCCGTGGCTGGACGGTAGCGGATCAGGACCGCCCGGAACGAGCGACGGGGCGGCCCCGCGACGTCGTCGTCGCCGGACCGCCCCGTCGGGTCGGGAGGGGCGCTAACTCTTCCCGGCCGCCGCCCGGCGGCGCGCGAGCGCGTCGACCGAGGCGGCGAGCAGGAGCACACCACCGGTGATGATGTAGTTCAGGTACGCCGACACCTGCAGCAGCCCGAGGCCGTTGTCGATGATGGCGATCACCAGGCCACCGAGGACCGCGTCACGGATGCGCCCGCGGCCGCCGAAGAGGCTGGTGCCACCGATGACGGCCGCACCCACCGCGTACAGCAGCGTGTTGCCACCACCGGAGCCCGGGGTCACCGAGCTCAGCCGCGCGGCGGCCACCAGACCGCTGACCGCCGCCATCGACGAGGCCAGCATGAACACCATGATGCGGATCCTGGTGACGCTGATGCCGGCCCGTCGCGCGGCCTCGGAGTTGCCACCCACCGCGTAGACGTGCCGGCCGAACGTCGTCCGGCCCAGCAGGAAGGTGAGCACCAGCAGCAGGACGATCACGACCGGGATGGCGTACGGGATGCCCTTGAGGTCCACCGCCCGCGACAGCGCGCGGTCGGCGTTGAGGATCGCGGTGAGCACCAGCACGATCACCGCGATCAGCACGATCCGGGCGACGACGACCACCAGCGGCTGGCTGTCGAGGCCCTTGCTGCGCTGCGTGCGCCAGCGGTTGAGCTGGAGCACCGCGTAGGCGGCGATCACGGCCGCCGCGAGCGCCCAGCCGGCACCGACGGGGATGTAGCTGTTGGTCAGGCCGCGGATGGTCTCGTCCCGGATCGGCACGGTGCCGCCCTGGCCGATGATCCGCAGCGTGACGCCCTGGAAGGCCAGGAACAGCGCCAGCGTCACCACGAACGACGGGATGCCGATCAGCGCGACGAGGGTGCCGGTGAACAGGCCGATGACCGCACCGGTGACCAGCGCCGCCAGGACCGCGACCCACCAGGGCGCACCCTGCTGGGCCAGCAGCTGCGCCATCACCGCGGCACACACGCCGCTGACCACACCGGCCGACAGGTCGATGTCGCCCAGCAGCAGGACCCAGACCAGGCCCATCGCCAGCAGGGTGATCGGCGCGGCCTGGATGATCAGGTTGGTGATGTTCAGCGGGGTCAGGAACGTCTCGGGACGCAGCGCGTAGAACAGCAGCGTCAGGACGACGATCCCCAGCACCGCCGGCAGCGCGCCGAGGTCACCGCCACGCAGCCGGTCGAGGTAGCCCCGCACCACGCCACCGAGGGACCCGGCGGCGCGGTCGCGCTCGAAGCCCGACGGCGCAGCGCCGCCCGGTTCCAGGTCGCTGGTGGGGACGATGTTGCTCGCCATGGGTCAGACCACCTCGGAGACGGCGGGAGCCAGGCCGATGTCGCCGGAGCGTCCCGCGGTGATGAGCTCGATGACCTGGGCGCGGTCGACGGTCGAGATGGGCACGTCGGCCGCCATCCGCCCCAGGTAGAGGGCGGCGATGCGGTCGGCGACCTCGAAGACGTCGACCATGTTGTGGGAGATGAAGACGACGGCGTGGCCGGTGTCGGCCAGCCGGCGGACCAGGTCGAGGACCTGCCGGGTCTGCGCCACCCCGAGCGCCGCCGTGGGCTCGTCGAGGATGACGACCTTGGACTCCCACAGCACCGCCTTGGCGATGGCCACCGTCTGCCGCTGCCCACCGGACAGGCTGGAGACCAGCTGGCGCACCGACTTCAGCGTGCGCACCGACAGCTTGGCCAGGGTGTCGCGGGCGGCCTGCTCCATCGACGCCTCGTCGAGGACGATGCCGTGCTTGCGCTCGCGGCCCAGGAACATGTTCTGGACGACGTCGAGGTTGTCGGCGAGCGCGAGGTCCTGGTAGACGACCTCGAGCCCGAGGGCGGCGGAGTCGCGCGGCCCGGTGATGGACACCGGCTGGCCGTCGAACAGGATCTGCCCGCCGTCGATCGGGTGGATGCCGGCGATCGACTTGATCAGCGTCGACTTGCCGGCGCCGTTGTCACCGACCAGCGCGGTCACCTTGCCGGGATAGACCTTCAGGTCGACCCCGTGGAGGACCTGGACGGCGCCGAAGCTCTTGTCGACGCCGCGGAGCTCGAGGATCGGCGACCCGCCCTCGGCATGCGGAACGGTCATGCGTGTTCCTTCCTGGAACAACCCTCGGGGCGCCCTCCCCGGAAGAGGAGGACGCCCCGAGGAGGAGTGGTTACTGGATGCCGAGCTCGGTGCAGGCGGCGGCGAACTCACCGGTGCACAGGTCCGCGGCCGTGACCTGGCCGGAGTCCACGACCTCCTTGACGTTGTCCCGGGTGATCGTGATGGGGTCGAGCAGCACCGACGGGACCTGGCGGCCGCCCTCGGCGTCCTCGGACTCGCCGTTGACGATGCTCGGGGCCTCCTCGCCGTTGATCAGCGAGATGGCGAGCTCGGCGAGCGCGTTGGCCTCGTCGGCGGCGGGCTTGAAGACCGTCATGCACTGCCGGTTCGCCAGGATGGCCTGCAGACCCTCCACGGAGGCGTCCTGACCGGTGACCGGCACCTGCCCGGCCTGGCCGTTGCGCTGCAGGGTCTGGATCGCGGCGTTGGCGAGGGTGTCGTTGGCCGCCAGGACGCCCTGGATGTTGCCGCCGTTCTGGGTGTACATCTGCTCGAAGATCGTGGCGGCCTGCGCGGCCTCCCAGCCGGGGACGGCCTGCTCGCCGACGACGGTGTAGTTCGTGATCTTGTCGAGCACCTCGTGCGCACCGTTGGAGAACGACGTCGCGTTGCTGTCGTCGGGCGAGCCGTTGAGGTAGACGATGTTCGCTGCCTTGTCGCCGAGGCAGTCGGCCAGGCCCTGACCCTGCAGCCGGCCGACCTCGGTGTTGTCGAAGGACACGTAGTACTCGGCCGAGCCACCGAGGGTGAGCCGGTCGTAGTCGATGGTCGCCACGCCCTGCTGCGCGGCCTGGCTCTGGATCTGAGCGCCGGAGGCGTTGTCGAGGTTGACGATGGCCAGCACCGTGACGCCGGAGGTGATCATCTGGTCGGCGATGGTCTGCATCCGCTGGGCGTCGCCCTGGGCGTTGTCGATCTGGTACTCGACACCGGCGTCCTGGAACGCCTTCTCCAGCAGCGGCCGGTCGAAGGACTCCCACCGGGGGGAGGACTCGGTGTCGGGGAGGATCACGCCGACCTTGCCCTCGACGGCGGCTGCGCCGCCACTGCCGCTGGCCGCGGCGTCCCCGCCGGTGGCGGGCTCGTCGCTGCCACCACAAGCAGCGAGGCCGAAGACGAGGGAGGCTGCGAGAGCCGTCATCAGGGTGCGCTGACGCGCCATGGGGGTCCTACCGTTTCGTCGTTGATCCGGAAGCGTTTCGGTGGGCATCGTGAACCCGGTTGGTTGTGACCGCAAGCACATGCGGATCCCGTTGCCGGACCGTTACCGACGCTCCTCACGAGGAGGGGTTGGCCACGGAGTTACCTGCGGGTAACTTCGGCCGCGCCGGGGCTCCTGCAGCCGGTACCGGAACTCAACGCGGAGGTCCCATGTCCCGCTCGCTGCGCGAGGTCGTCTTCGTCGACGGCGTGCGCACCCCCTTCGGCAAGGCCGGCCCGACCGGTCTCTACGCCGAGACCAGGGCCGACGACCTCGTCGTCCGCTGCATCCGGGAGCTGCTGCGCCGCAACCCGTCGCTGCCGCCCGAGCGCGTCGACGAGGTCGCCATCGCCGCCACCACCCAGATCGGCGACCAGGGCCTGACCATCGGCCGCACCGCCGCTCTGCTCGCCGGGCTCCCCCGCTCGGTGCCCGGCTACGCGATCGACCGGATGTGCGCCGGCGCGATGACCGCCGTGACCACCACCGCGTCGGGCATCGCCTTCGGCGCCTACGACGTGGCCATCGCCGGCGGCGTCGAGCACATGGGCCACCACCCGATGGGCGAGGGCGTCGACCCCAACCCGCGGTTCGTCAGCGAGAAGATCGTCGAGGGCTCGGCGCTGGTGATGGGGTCGACGGCGGAGAACCTGCACGACCGCTTCCCGCACCTGACCAAGGCGCGCGCCGACGCGTTCGCCGTGGCCAGCCAGCAGAAGTACGCCGCCGCCGTCGCCGACGGGCACATCGGGCCCGAGCTGGTGCCGGTGGCCACCCGGTCGGCCGAGGCCGGCTGGGGCCTGGCCACCGTCGACGAGCCGCCGCGACCGGGCACCACGCTCGAGGCGCTGGCCACCCTGCGCACGCCGTTCCGCCCGCACGGGCACGTCACCGCCGGCAACGCCGCGGGGCTCAACGACGGCGCCACGGGCTGCCTGCTGGCCGCCGAGGAGGTCGCCGAGGAGCTCGGCCTGACCGCCGGCATGCGGCTGGTGGGCTACGGCTTCGCCGGCGTCGAGCCGGAGGTGATGGGCGTGGGCCCGATCCCCTCGACCGAGAAGGCGCTGGCCCGCACCGGCCTGTCCATCGGCGACATCGGGCTGTTCGAGCTCAACGAGGCCTTCGCCGTCCAGGTGCTGGCCTTCCTCGACCACTTCGGCATCGCCGACGACGACGCGCGGGTCAACCCGTGGGGCGGCGCCATCGCCGTCGGGCACCCGCTGGCCTCCTCCGGCGTCCGGCTGATGACCCAGCTGTCCCGGCAGTTCGCGCAGCGGCCCGACGTCCGGTACGGGCTGACCGCGATGTGCATCGGCATCGGCATGGGCGGCACCGTGATCTGGGAGAACCCGAACTGGAACGGAGAGACGGCATGAGCGACGAGGTCGTCACGCGCTCACTGGTGCGGTACCTGACCGTGCCCGGGCTGGCCGGCGAGCTGGCGCTGATCACGCTGGACAACGGGCACGACCACACCCGCCCGTCGACGTTCGGCCCGGGCGGGCTGGCCTCCCTGGACGCGGCGCTGGACGAGGTCGAGGCCCGCTCCCCCGTCGCGATCGCCGTCACCGGCAAGCCGTTCGTCTTCGCCGTGGGCGCCGACCTGTCGGGCATCCCGTCGATCGGCTCCGCGGCCGACGCCCGGGAGATCGCCGAGACCGGGCACCGGGTGTTCCGCCGGCTCAAGGACTCGACCGTCCCGACGTTCGCGTTCGTCAACGGCGCCGCCCTCGGCGGTGGCCTGGAGCTGGCGCTGCACTGCCACCACCGCACCATCGCCAGCACCGCCGTCGTCGCCTTCCCCGAGGTCTTCCTCGGCCTGGTGCCCGGCTGGGGCGGCACCCAGCTGCTGCCGGCCCTCACCGGCATCGACGCCGCGGTGACCGTGATCGTCGAGAACGCCCTCGCCCAGAACAAGACGACGCCCGGCCCGAAGGCGGCGCAGCTCGGCATCGCCGACGCCGTGTTCGAGCCGGCCGACTTCCTGGAGCGGTCGCTGGAGTGGGCCGCCGGCGTGGTCTCCGGCCAGGTGACCGTCACCCGCCGGGAGCCCGACACCACCGGCTGGGACGACGCGATCGCCCGCGCCCGCGGCGTCGTCGCCGCCCGCACCCGCGGGGCCTCCCCCGGTGCCCTGCGGGCCGTCGAGCTGCTCGACCTGGCCCGCGCCGGGGACGCCGGGTTCACCGCCGGGACGGCGGCCGAGGACGACGCCCTCACCGACCTGCTGATGAGCGACGAGCTGCGCGCGGGCCTGTACTCCTTCGACCTGGTCAACAAGCGGGCCAAGCGGCCGGCCGGCGCACCGGACAAGGGCCTGGCCCGGAAGGTCACCAAGGTCGGCGTGGTGGGTGCCGGGCTGATGGCCTCCCAGCTGGCGCTGCTGTTCGCCCGCCGGCTCGAGGTGCCCGTCGTGCTCACCGACGTCGACCAGGCCCGCGTCGACAAGGGCGTGGGCTGGGTGCACGCGGAGCTGGCGAAGCTGGCCGAGCGCGGGCGGTTGTCGGCCGACGCGCGCAACCGGCTCACCGGCCTGGTCACCGGCTCGCTGTCCAAGGACGCCTTCGCCGACGCCGACCTGGTCATCGAGGCGGTGTTCGAGGAGCTGTCGGTCAAGCAGCAGGTGTTCGCCGAGGTCGAGGCGGTCGTCTCGGCCGACTGCGTGCTGGCCACCAACACCTCGGCGCTGTCGGTGACCGAGATGGCGTCGGGCCTGCAGCACCCCGAGCGGGTCGTGGGCCTGCACTTCTTCAACCCGGTCGCCGTCCTCCCGCTGCTGGAGGTGGTGCGCGCCGAGCGCACCGACGACGCGACGCTGGCCACCGCCTTCGCCGTCGGCAAGCTGCTGAGGAAGTCGTGCGTGCTGGTCGCCGACGCCCCGGCGTTCGTGGTCAACCGGCTGCTCACCCGCTTCCTCGGCGAGGTCACCGCCGCCGTGGACGCCGGCACGCCGGTGGCGGTCGCGGAGAAGGCGCTGGAGCCGCTGGGGCTGCCGATGACGCCGTTCGAGCTGCTGTCGCTGGTGGGGCCCGCCGTCGCGCTGCACGTGGCGGAGCGGATGCACGAGGCGTTCCCCGACCGCTACGGCGTCAGCACCGGGCTGCGGCGGATGGTCGAGCTGCGCAAGACCAGCATGTACTCCGAGCCCGGCGTCATCGACCCGGAGCTGGCCGGCATCGACGGCGGCGACTCCCCGCTGACCGCCGACGAGCTGCGCGACCGGGCCGAACGGGCGCTGGCGCAGGAGATCCGGCTGATGCTCGACGAGGGCGTCGTGCAGGCCGTGCAGGACGTCGACCTGTGCATGCTGCTGGGCGCCGGCTGGCCGTTCTGGCTGGGCGGGATCTCGGCGTACCTGGACCGCACCGGCGTCTCCGAGGCGGTCACCGGCGCGCGGTTCCTCCCCCGCGGCGTGGCGTCCCTGCCGGGCTGACCGCGGCGGACAGACGGTGATCAGGTGACCTGATCACCGTCTGTCCCCCTGCACCAGCGATGGTGCAGGGGGACAGACGTTGGTGCAGGGGGACGCCTACGTCAGCTCGCCGAATCGCCGCTGTGGAGTGCTCGCTGCGCAGGACTCCTCCACCGCGGAGCCCGGCGACGGAGGGCGGTACGCGCGGACCCGGTGCGTCAGCGGAACTCGTGGGTGAGCGAGTCCATGGTGCGATCGACGGTGGCGACCTTGACGTGGGAGATCCCGCCGGTCGCGCCCGCGGCGATCATCGCCTCGTGCGCCGCCCGCAGGGTCGCCCACACGGTGTCGGCGTCGCCCTCCAGCGTGGTCCCCAGCGCGCCGACCTCCGACCGCAGCCCGGAGGCCTGCATGACGGCGATCGCCGCCTCCACGTGGGCGTGCGGGTCGTCGGCGCCACCCGGTGGCGACGGGGCCACCTGGATCTCGGCGATGACCGTGCCGGTCACTGCTGCTGGCCCTCGACCTGCGCGGACTCGGCGGACCCGGCGGCGCGGTCGGCGACGCGGGCGGCCCACTCGACGATGCGGCGGGCGACGTCCTGCTCGGTGAGGCCGACGTCAGCGAGCACCTGGCCGCGGCTGCCGTGCTCGAAGAACTGCTGCGGCAGGCCCAGCGTGCGCACCGGGACGTCGGAGTCGGCGTCCTGCAGCGCCTGGGTGAGCAGCGTGCCGACGCCCCCGGCCCGGCCGCCGTCCTCGACGGTGACCACGAGACGGTGGCCGGCGGCCAGGGTGCGCAGCTCCTCGGAGACGGGCACGACCCAGCGCGGGTCGACGACGGTGACCTCGATGCCGTGGTCGGCGGCCCGCTCGGCGACCGCCAGGCACATCGGCACCAGGGAGCCGCAGGCGACCAGCAGCACCTCCGGCGTGGCGCCGCGGCGCAGCACGTCGACCGGGCCGAGCCGCTCGAGCGCGGGCACCTCGACCGGCAGCGCGCCCTTGGGGAAGCGCACCACGGTGGGGCCGTCGGTCACCGCGACCGACTCGCGCAGCGCCTCGCGGAGGGTGGGCTCGTCGCGCGGGGCGGCCAGCCGCAGGCCCGGGACGACCGAGCAGATCGAGATGTCCCACATGCCGTTGTGCGAGGCGCCGTCGGAACCGGTGACGCCGGCCCGGTCGAGGACGACGGTGACCGGCTGGCCGTGCAGCGCGACGTCCATCAGCAGCTGGTCGAACGCCCGGTTGAGGAAGGTCGAGTAGACCGCGACGACGGGGTGCATGCCGCCCATCGCCAGGCCCGCGGCCGAGGTGAGCGCGTGCTGCTCGGCGATGCCGACGTCGTAGGTGCGCTCGGGGAAGCGCTCGGCGAACGGCGCCAGGCCCGTGGGGTGCAGCATCGCGGCGGTGATGGCCACGACGTCGGAGCGCTCGGCGCCGATGCGCACCATCTCGTCGGCGAAGACGTCGGTCCACTCCGGGCCCTTGGCCGCCGAGGACAGGCCGCTGTCGGGCTCGAAGACGCCGGTGGAGTGCCAGGCGTCGACGGTGTCGGTCTCGGCCGGCGGGTAGCCGAACCCCTTGGTGGTGACCGCGTGCACGATGACCGGTCCGCCGAAGTCGCGCGCCCGGCGCAGGGCGGACTCCATCATCTCGATGTCGTGGCCGTCGACCGGGCCGACGTACTTCATGCCGAGGTCCTCGAACATGCCCTGCGGGGCCAGGACGTCCTTGAGCCCCTTCTTGATCGCGTGCAGCGCGTCGTAGAGCTTGGTGCCGACGACGGGGGCGCGGTGCAGGGCCTGCCGGACGGCGGTCAGCGCCTCCTCGTAGCCCGGGCGCAGCCGCAGCGTGGCCAGCGCGTCGGCCACCCCACCGATCGTCGGGGAGTAGGAGCGGCCGTTGTCGTTGACCACGATGACGACGGGGCGCTCGGCGGCGGCGATGTTGTTCAGCGCCTCCCACGGCATGCCGCCGGTGAGCGCGCCGTCGCCGAT
The DNA here is from genome assembly GCF_046635825.1 of Modestobacter sp. SSW1-42. Taxonomy (NCBI): domain Bacteria; kingdom Bacillati; phylum Actinomycetota; class Actinomycetes; order Geodermatophilales; family Geodermatophilaceae; genus Modestobacter; species Modestobacter sp. SSW1-42. The sequence continues at coordinate 122,130 of NZ_JBISCA010000005.1, forward strand.
GACCGCGACCACCGGCCGGTTCTCCCCGCGCACGGCGAAGGCCTTGGCCAGCCCGTCGGCGTAGGACAGCGAGGTGGAGGCGTGGCTGTTCTCGACCCAGTCGTGCTCGCTCTCGGTGCGGCTGGGGTAGCCGGAGAGGCCGCCGCGCTGGCGGAGCTGGGCGAAGCCCTCCTGGCGCCCGGTGAGCAGCTTGTGCACGTAGGCCTGGTGGCCGGTGTCGAAGACGATCGGCTCGCGCGGGGACTCGAACACCCGGTGGACGGCGATCGTCAGCTCGACCGCACCGAGGTTCGGGCCGAGGTGGCCACCGGTCTTGGACACCGCGGCGACCAGGGCGTCGCGGATCTCCGCGGCGAGCTCGGGGAGCTGGTCGGGACGCAGCGCCCGGAGGTCGGCGGGCCCGGTCAACGAGCTGAGCAGCGACACGACGGGGCAGGGTCCTCTCGACGTCGGCCGCTCCGTGGGGCGCAACCGGTGGGCTCCCACTGTAACTGCGAACCGGCCGTCCGCCGCCTGGGCGGAGGAGTCAGAGCCGGGGCACCCAGCGTTCGCCGCGCAGCGCCCCGGCCACGACCTCCACGCCCCGCGCCGCCCGGGTCAGCCGGGCACCCTCCCGCTCGTAGGCGCGGATGGCGGCCTCCATCGCGTCCGGCGGCAGCTGGTCGGCGAGCTCGACGCGGACCGTGCGCCAGCCGGCCCGGGCGGCCTCCAGCCCGGCGGCGACGTGGTCACCGGCGAACCGGGCCAGCAGCACCGGGTAGCGGCGCAGCACCTCGTGCGAGCGGTAGTCCGGTGGCACCAGGTCGTAGAGCCAGGCCACGGCACTCTGCTCCCAGTCAGGGGCGCCGGGGGGCCGCACCTCGTCCGGCCAGCCCGGTGGCAGAGCGACGTCCACCCGGTCAGTGTGCGACCGGCGTCCGCGAGGCCGGACACCGGCTCGCACGTGTGTTCGAAGCGTGACCTGCCGGTGCCGCCCCGTAGATGCCCGCGCGTCGGACGGCGACGAGAGCGGCCGGCGCACGAGACGACCCGGCAGGCCCACCTGCCGGGTCGTCCCTGCGTCACGCCGGCTCGGACCTCAGAAGGCCGGCACCGCACGCTTGGGTCCGGCGAAGGAGCTCACGCACCCACCCTGGTCCTCGAAGACCGGACGCGTGCTGGTGGCCCAGCCGCCCTTCTTGCACTGCTCCTTGCTGGTGAGCACCACCGGCGACGCGAAGGTGTGGCGGACCCCGGCGAAATCGATCGCGTCGAGCACGCCGTCGCCCTTGACCCCCGAGCCCAGTGAGAAGCCGAAGGCCTGGACCTGGGCCGCCGGGAACGCCGTCCGCCACTCGTCCAGCGTGCCGTGGTTCGCACTGCCGGACCCGCCGCTGTGGCTCGGGGCGCCGTCCTTGACGAACTGCTGCGCCGTGTTGCTCAGCCACCAGTCGCCCGCGTAGACCCTCTCCCCCACCAGGATCCCGTCCGCCGTCCCGTCGGCGTCGAAGTCGACCACCAGCTGGGTGCCGGGCACGCCGCCACCCGTGGTGTTGGTGAACTGCAGCGCCGGCTCGCCGGCGGCCGCGAGCGAGGTGCTGGTCGCGACGTACTCGGCCACCTTGTCGGTGCTCGTCGCACCCTGGGTCCACACCCGCAGGCCGGTGCCCTGGACGGCGTAGCGACCGGTGGCACGGGTGTCCGACAACGCCGGCAGGAAGTCGTCCGGGACGTGGACCACGTCGGAGGCGGCCATGGCCGCGGGCTGCGTGGTCTCGGCGTACGCCGGTCCGGTCGCGGACAGCAGTGCGCCGGCGGCGAGCGTGACGACTGCCGCTGTGTGTCGTGCCATGGTCGGTGTCCTCCCCTGGGGCCCGTCCCCCGTGGGCCGGACGCTGGCGGGACGGTAGCCGCCGGTCGTCGCGGCCGCGGGGCCGCTGGGCCGGGTGGGGCAGGAGGCCTCGTGCGGGGAGGAACCGGTCACGGGTGCATCCACCGCCGGCGCTGCCGGCGAACACCGGTCGTGGAACAGCTCGCGCGCAAGCAGGTGCACTGGGTCATCGAGCCGTTGCTGGAAGCCGGCTTGTCCGTCGACCAGATCGAGGTGCTGGTGTTCCGGCTCGGCTTCGAGGCCGTCGTGAGCGAGGGACGGGGCACCGTGGCCGGCGTGCACACCGTCGTGGCCGCCGAGTCGCCGGAGGTGCAGGCGGCCTGGGCGGCCACCGTCGGCCGGATGATCGAGCTCGACGGACCGGCCTGACCGACCGCGCCGGTCAGGCCGGGACGAGCAGCGCGACGCACTCCACGTGTGCGGTCATCGGGAAGCAGTCGTAGGCGCGCAGGTCGGCCAGCCGGTAGCCGGCGGCGGCGAACGCGGCGACGTCGCGGGCCAGGGACGCCGGGTCGCAGGCCACGTAGACCACCGCGCGGGGCGCGGCCCCGGCGATCACCCGGCTGACGTCCTTGCCGGCCCCGGCCCGCGGCGGGTCGAGGACGACGACGTCCGGGCGGCCCAGGTCCACGAGCAGCTCGGTGAGCCCGGGGGCGTCGACGTCGCCCTGCCAGACCTCGGCCTGCGGCAGGTCGGCGAGGTTGGCGTCGGCGGCGGCGCAGGCCGCGGCGTCGGACTCCACGCACACCACCCGGCCGCCGAGCCCCACGCCCGGGGCGAGGGCTCCACCGAACAGGCCGGCGCCGGCGTAGAGGTCGAGCACGGTCTCCTCCGGCTGCACCGCGGCGAAGCCGGAGACGGCCTCGACCAGCGCGTCGGCGGCGCCCGGGTGCACCTGCCAGAAGCCGGTGCCCTCGACCTCCCAGTCACGGCCACCGGCGGAGCGCTGGGCGCGGCCGGCGGGCTCCTCGGGCACGTCGGCGCCCGGCCGCAGCACCTGGACGTCCTGCGGCCGGCCACGGCGGTCCAGCGTCGAGGTGGTCACCACACCGGCGGAGTCGACGGCGACGTCGACGGCACCGGCGTCCAGCCAGCGCCGTCCGAGCACGGCCTGCGCGGCCGGCTCGACGGTGATCGGGCAGTCGTCGAGGGCGATCACGTCGTGCGAGCGGTGCCGGCGCAGACCGGGGTCACCGGCGCGGTCGACGGCGAACCGGGCCCGCGACCGCCAGCGCAGCGGCCCGCCGGGCAGCGCCTCGACCGTCACCGGCACGTCGAGGCCGGCCAGCCGGGACAGCTGCTCCCGGACGACGGCGGCCTTGAGCTCCAGCTGCCCGGCATGGCTGACGTGCTGCCAGTCGCAGCCGCCGCACCTCCCGGGCCCGCTGTACGGGCACGGCCGCTCCACCCGCTCGGGCGCGGCCTCGAGCACCTCGACGGCGTCGGCGCGGCAGAAGCCGGCGCGCCGGTCCTCGGTCACCTCCACCACGACCCGCTCGCCGGGCAGCGTGTGCCGCACGAAGACGACGCGCCCCTCGTGCCGGGCGACGCAGTGCCCACCGTGCGCGACCGGGCCCACGGTCACCTCGAAGCGTCGGCCGGTCCAGCCCCCGGTCGAGTCCGGCGCCTGGCGTTGCGGACGGGACGGGACACGCCGTCGGCGATCAGCCATACGGGGTCTGCTCCACGTCGTCGGTGAGGCCGCGGCGGAGGTCGCCGGGGGCGGGCGCACCGTCCCGCGGGTCGCGGTCCAGCGAGCTCTCCAGCTGCCACGGCACGCTGGTGATCATCACGCCGGGCTGGAACTGCAGCCGGCTGCGCAGCCGCAGCGCGCTCTGGTTGTGCAGCAGGTTCTCCCACCAGTGCCCGACCACGTACTGCGGCACGAACACCACCACCAGCTCGCGCGGGCTGGACCGGCGGATGTCGCGCACGAAGTCGACGACCGGGCGGGTGATCTCGCGGTAGGGCGAGTCGAGCACGGTCAGCGGCACGGGGATGTCGTAGCGCTCCCAGTCGACCTGCAGCGCGCGGGTGTCGGCGTCGTCGACGTTGACCGTCAGCGCGGTCAGCTGGTCGGGCCGGGTGGCCCGGGCGAAGGCCAGCGCGCGCAGCGTCGGCTTGTGCACCTTGGAGACCAGGACGACGGCGTGCACCTTCGAGGGCTTCATCCGGACGTCGCTGTCGGGCACCAGCTGCTCGGCCACGTGCGAGTAGTGCCGGTTGATCGAGCGCATGAGCAGGAAGATCACCGGCATCGCGGCGATGACGATCCACGCGCCGCCGGCGAACTTGGTGACCACCACGATCGCCAGGACGATCGTGGTGAGCGTCCCGCCGATCGCGTTGATCACCCGGGAGCGCTGCATCCGGCCGCGCTCGGCCGGGTCGGTCTCGGCGCGCAGCTCCCGGTTCCAGTGGCGCACCATGCCCCACTGGCCGATGGAGAAGCTGGTGAACACCCCGACGATGTACATCTGGATCAGCTGGGTGGAGTCGGCCTCGAAGACCACCAGCAGCAGGATCGCGAAGCCCGCCAGCAGCAGGATGCCGTTGCTGTAGACGAGCTTGTCGCCGCGGGTGTGCAGCTGGCGGGGCATGAAGCGGTCCTGGGCGAGCACCGACCCCAGCAGCGGGAAGCCGTTGAACGCGGTGTTGGCCGCCAGGATCAGCACCAGCGCGGTCGCCGCCTGCACGAAGAAGAAGCCCAGCGAGTCGGACCCGCCGAACACCGCGGCGGCCACCTGGGCGATCACGGTGCGCTGCGGCTCGGTCTCGCAGTCGGCGAAGCCCACCAGGTCGCAGGTGTTCTCGACGTACTTCACGTCCGACATCAGGGCCAGCGCGGTGACCCCGGCGAACATGGTGGCCGCGATGCCGCCCATCAGCGCCAGCGTGGTCGCGGCGTTCCTGCTCTTGGGCGGCCGGAACGCCGGGACGCCGTTGGCGATCGCCTCGACGCCGGTGAGCGCGGTGCACCCGGAGGCGAACGCCCGCAGCACGAAGAAGACCAGCGCCAGGCCGGTGACGTTCTCGTAGCCCGGCTCGGCCTCGATGGCGTACTGCGCGCTCTCGGCGACCACCGGGCTGTCGACGACCAGCTCCCGGACCAGGCCGGTCCCGATCATCACCATGATGCAGGCGATGAAGGCATAGGTCGGGACGGCGAAGGTGCGCCCCGACTCGCGCACGCCGCGCAGGTTCATGCCCACGAGCAGGGCGACCAGGCCGACGGAGATCAGCACGCGGTGCTCGTCGAGCGACGGGAACGCCGAGATGATGTTGTCGGTGCCCGAGCTGACCGACACCGCCACGGTGAGGACGTAGTCGGTGAGCAGCGCGCTGGCCACCACCAGCCCGGCGAACTGGCCGTGGTTCTTCATCGCGACCTCGTAGTCGCCGCCGCCCGAGGGGTAGGCGTGCACCACCTGGCGGTAGGACAGCACCACCACGGTGAGCAGCAGGACGACGACCGCGGCCAGCCACGGGGTGAGGAAGAGGAACGTCGTCCCGGCGAGGGTCAGGAAGATGAGGATCTCCTGCGTCGCGTAGGCGACGGAGGACAGCGGGTCGCTGGCGAAGATCGGCAGGGCGAGGTGCTTGGGCAGCAGCGACTCACCCGCCTTGTCCGTGCGGACAGGTCGGCCGAGGACGAGACGTTTGGGGAGCTGGCCGAGGTCGGACAGGGACGGCACGCCGCGATCGTACGGACGGAACGCGCGCCGATGGGCCGGTACGGGGCGACGTCACTCACAGGGCACCCGTCCGGGTGGGACGGCGCTGCCCGGCGCAGCTGCGGTGCCACGGCCCGGGTGTACGTTCGCGCGCTGTACGACCCGGTGTCCCACCGGGCCGGCAGAGCGGACGCGGACGGGGTGGGATCAGGTGCACGTGGTCGTCATGGGCTGCGGTCGCGTCGGGTCGGCGATCGCGCGCCGGCTCGAGCAGGTCGGCCACAGCGTCGCGGTGATCGACCAGGACGCCGAGGCCTTCCGCCGCCTCGGCCCGGAGTTCGGCGGCCGCCAGGTCACCGGGCTGGGCTTCGACCGGCAGACCCTGCTGGACGCCGGCATCGACACCGCCGGGGCGTTCGCCGCCGTCAGCAGCGGCGACAACTCCAACATCATCGCCGCGCGGGTGGCCCGGGAGACCTTCGGCGTCGAGCACGTCGTCGCCCGGATCTACGACTCCAAGCGGGCCGAGGTCTACGAGCGGATGGGCATCCCCAGCGTCGCCACCGTGCCGTGGACGGTGAACCGGCTGATGCGCGAGCTGCTCTCGGTGAAGGTGACCGAGATATGGCGCGAGCCCACCGGCAAGGTGCTGCTCATGCGGGTCACCGTCACCGACAGCTGGGTCGGCCGCCCGCTCGCCGAGCTCGAGACCGCCTCCGGCGCCCGCGCCGCGTGGCTGGTCCGCTTCGGCGAGGCGCAGCTCCCCACGCCCAGCACCGTCCTGCAGACCGGCGACCACCTCGTCCTCGCCGTCACCGACGACCTCACCGACCGCGTCCACGCCGTGGTCGAGACGCCGGCCGGCGGAGGGCAGCACTGATGCGCGTCGCCATCGTCGGAGCCGGCGCGGTCGGACGCTCCATCGCCACCGAACTGCTCGGCAACGGGCATGCCGTGATGCTCATCGAGCGCAACGGGTCCCGGGTCAAGCCCCGGTCGGTCCCCGGCGCGGAGTGGGTGCAGGCCGACGCCTGCGAGGTCACCTCCCTGGAGGAGGCCCAGCTGGCCACCTGCGACGTGGTCATCGCCGCCACCGGTGACGACAAGGCCAACCTGGTCGTCTCGCTGCTGGCCAAGACCGAGTTCGCGGTCAACCGCGTCGTCGCCCGGGTCAAGGACCCGCGCAACGAGTGGCTCTACACCGAGGCGTGGGGCGTCGACGTCGCCGTCTCCACCCCGCGGGTGCTGGCCGCCCTCGTCGAGGAGGCGGTCACCGTCGGCGACGTCGTGCGGCTGATGAGCTTCCGCAAGGGCGCGGCCAACCTGGTCGAGATCACCCTGGCCGAGGACACCCCGTGGGTGGGTCGGCCGGTGCGCGAGGTGCCGCTGCCCCGCGAGACCGTGCTGACCACCATCCTGCGCGGCGACCGGGTGATCAACCCCGACCCCGACGAGCCGCTGGAGGCCGGCGACGAACTGCTGTTCGTCACCCACGGCGAGGTCGAGGAGCAGCTCCAGCAGATGCTCTGCCCCGACGGCTCCTGCTGAAGGACCCCGTCCTCCGCACCCTCCGCAGGACCGGGTGAGGAGGACGGGGCCTAGGCGGGGGGCTGCTCGGCGGCGCGGTGACGGTGCAGGCGGGCCACGACCCAGAGCGTGACCACCAGCTGGACGGCGGTCACCGGCAGGCCCAGCACCACCGACGAGGTGCCCAGCCAGCCGACCTCGTCCAGCCAGTAGAACAGGCCCTGGACGCCCGCGCGGACGAGGAAGACCCCGCCCCACAGGACGGTGAGCCAGCCGTAGGCCCGCATCAGTCGGGGGTCGTCGCGCCAGTGGACCTCCGGCTCGGGGTCCTGCTGGTGACCCTGACCGGCTCTGCTGGCGGGCGCGGCCGGCCGGTCCGTGACGTCGCGGCGGCCGCGGAGGGAGGGCAGCCGGTGGGCGGCCATCCCACCCAGGTGGCTGGGGCTCAACCACTCCGCGACGACGCCGACGAGCGGCCGGCGGAACAGCAGGGAGCCCAGCACGACCACGCCGATCACGGCGTTGCGGATGATGCCCAGGACGAAGAAGTCGCGGGCCTCGCCGGTGCGGGCGGCGATGACGACCGCCACCGCGACCGCGAACAGCCCGCTGATCGCCTGCTGGATGCTCTCGCGCCGGGCCAGCCGCAGCACGAACACGAGCACCGCCGCGACCACGGCGGCCCAGATGCCGACGGTGAGCCCGCCGATGCCGTTGGCGACGATGAAGGCGATGGTCGGCAGCGAGGCGTCGACCATGCCGCGCCAGCCGCCCAGCTGGTCGAGCACCATGTGCCGGTCGAAGGTGACGTCGCTGCCCTGGGGCTGGTCACCCTGCGGCGCGGTGCTCAACGGTTGCGGACCCGGGTCACCCGGCGCTCAGCTCGTACCAGGGGTTGTAGATGACCTGCCGGCCCTCGAAGGCGGCGAAGCGACCCCGGGCGGTCAGCCGGCGGCCGGGCTCGATGCCGGGGATGCGGCGGCGGCCCAGCCAGACCAGGGTCACCGAGCCCGAACCGTCGAACAGCTCGGCCTCCAGCGTCGGCACGGTCTCCCGCGGCGTGTAGACGACGGACTTGATCCGCCCGGTGACGGTGACGACCTCGCCCTTGCGGCAGGCGCTGACCGCCGAGCAGCCGGCGATGGCGGCGTCACTGCGCAGCTCCTGCGCCTCCACGGCGCGGTCGTCGGCCGTGAGCTTCTGGAGCGTGCGGGACAGCCAGCTGCGCGCACCGGGCTGCGCTGCCGACCCTGTCCTGGTCTCGGTCACGACTCCAGCGTAGTGCGGTCGGCAGCCGCTGTCCGACGTGCTCTCAGCCACTCCACGACGCGTCGCCAGGCCTCCCCGGTGAGGTCGATCGCGGCCATGTGGTCACCGGGGACGACGGCGACCTCGACGGCGTCCCCGGCAGCGGTGGCCGCCGCGGCGTAGCGCCGGCTCTGGTCGGGCGGGACGGTCGTGTCGTCCTCGCCGTGCACGCACAGCACCGGGACGCCGGTGGGCACGAGCCGGACCGGGTCGGCGGCGGCGTACCGGTCGGGCACCTGGTCCGGCGTGCCGCCGAGGAAGGAGACGGTGGCGCCGTCGCCCAGGTCGGCGTCGACCGCCGCGCCCAGGTCCAGCACCCCGGCCTGGGACACCACGGCGGTGACCGGCACCCGCGGCCCAGCACCCGGGGCGCCGGCGGGCAGCTGCGTGCGCCCGGCCGCCCAGGCGGCGAGGTGCCCGCCGGCGGAGTGCCCGACCACGGTGACGTCGGTGAGGTCGAGCCGGGCGGCGTCCGGCAGGTCGGGCAGGGAGTCCAGCGCCGCTGCCAGGTCGGTGAGCGTGGCCGGCCAGCCACCGCCGCCGCCGACCCGGCGGTACTCCACGGCCACCGCCGCCCAGCCGGCCGCAGCCAGGTCGGCGGCGAGCGGGCGGGCCAGCTCGATCCCGTACCGGGCGCGCCAGAACCCGCCGTGCACGACGACGACCACGGGCGCCGGGGCGCCGCCGTCCGGGAGGGTGAGCTCCAGGAACTGGTCGGCGCCGGGCCCGTAGGCGTGCGTCGTGGTGCTCACGCCGAGGCGTCCGGCGGGATCGGCGAGGTGGCCCTGCCCGAGGTGCGGCCGGCGGCCTGCTGGCGGGCCACCTGCTCGGCGGCCTGCGGCGGCAGGGTCAGCGGCAGCGGCTCGCGCACCGCCATCGGCCCGGTGCCGCGGACGACGACCACGCCGCGGAACGCCTGCTCCAACGGCAGCCCCGCCTCCGGGCCGGTCGCGGCGGGGCCGCTGATCATGCCGCGGAGGAACCAGCGCGGGCCGTCGACGCCGAGGAAGCGGGCAGGCCGGCGGACCATCGTCGGGGTGGTGGTGCCCGGCTGGGGTGCGGTGGGGAGCAGCACGGTGCCGGCCAGCTCGGGGCCGAACGGGCCGTCGACCTCGGTCAGCTCGGCCCCCTGGGCGGCGGCGCCGCGGGCCAGCTCGACCCGGACGTCGTCCCAGAGGCCGCCCGCGCGGGGCGCGGCGAAGACCGACAGCTGCAGCAGCGAGTCGCCGTAGCGGAGGCTGGCGCCCACGACCTGCTGCTGGGCGTTGACGTCGACCCGCAGCTCCATGCCGGACAGCGCCGGCAGGCGCAGCGCGCCGAGGTCGATGCGCAGCTGGCCGTCGTCCGGGGCGTCGGCGAGGTCCCAGGGGCCGCTGGTGCCCACGTCCTCGCGCTCACGCACCTGCGGCTCGGGGGGCACCCCGCGCTCGCGGAGGCTGCGGTCGATCCGGTTGCGCCGGCGTCCGATGGGCATCGTCAGGCCCGTCCTTCCAGGGGTGTGGGGGTTGCGTCGGCCGGAGGCGCAGCGAGGACGCCGGCCCCGCCGGTCGACCCGTGGCCGCCGCTGCCGCGCTCGCTGACGGGCAGCTCGGCCACCGGCACGAACCGCGCCCGCACGACCGGCTGGACCACCAGCTGGGCGACCCGGTCACCGCGGGAGAGCCGCAGCGGCGTCGTCGGGTCGAGGTTGACCAGGTTCACCTTGATCTCGCCGCGGTAACCCGCATCGATGGTGCCCGGCGCGTTGACCAGGCTGAGCCCCAGCCGGTGGGCCAGCCCCGAGCGGGGGTGCACGAACCCGGCGTACCCCTCGGGGATGGCGACGGCGATGCCGGTGCCGACCAGCGCCCGCTGGTGCGGGGCCAGCTCGACGTCCTCGGCCAGGCAGAGGTCGGCGCCGGCGTCGCCGGGCAGGGCGTAGCCGGGGACGACGGCGCCGGGGCCGGTCAGCAGCACCGGGACGTCGACCACCTCCGCCGTCCGGCCGGCGGTGGACGCCGGGTCCTGGGCATGGGGTGCGGGCACGGCGGCGAGGCTAGCCCCACCCGCGCGGGTCCGGACGTCGTGCACCGGGCCGGGGCTCAGCGCTGCGCGGACGGCGGCAGGCGCAGGTCGGCCCGCAGCCGGTCGGCCAGCGCCACGGTCGCCTTCCGGTTGCCGCGGGCGGCCAGGCTGGCGCCGACCAGCAGCGGGGCCATCGAGGTGGTGCTGCGGGCCATCCGCCGGGTCAGCCTGCGGCGGAGCGCCGAGACGCCCGCCGTGCCGAGCATCGACAGGAACCCGCCGGATCCGGCCGAGCCCACCGGCCGCTGCGTCGTCCAGCTGGCCAGGTAGGCGCGGGCGCGCGCCTTGGCGTCACCGGGTGCCGGGCGGCCGGCCAGCTCGTGCAGCTCGCCCACGAGGACGACCTCGACCGCGGCCACCAGCACCGTCTGCGCGCCGAGCTCCAGCGGGACGGCGACCAGCGTGGGCGGGGCGAACCACTGCGCGGCGGCCAGGCCACCGGTGGCCGCCCCCACGCCCGCGGTCAGCCGGGCCGCCCGCGCGACGAGGGCGTCGGCGATCTCGCCGTCCGAGGCGCCGGGGTGGGCGGCGCGCAGCCGGGCGGCGTCCCGGATCGGCAACCGCGGCACGGCGGCGTCCAGCAGGTCCGACAGGATCCCGCCGGGGCCGATGCCGCCGTCGGTCCGGGCGCCGGTGCCGGTGCTGCCCGTGCCGGCGCTGCCGGAGGTGCGCCCGGCGTCGTCGGGCCGGTCGGAGCGGGCGGCCCCGGCGAGGGCGGAGATGACGTCGGCCAGCACGCTGCCCGCCGCCTTCGCACCGGCCGACGAGCGTCCGGCGCCCGGCTTGTCGTCCCGGCCCAGCAGTCCGGCGACGGCGTCGGCGAGCGCACGCCCGGCGGCACCCAGCCCGTCACCGGGTCCGGAGCCGCCGATGACCTCGCCCTCGACCGGCTCGCCCACGGGACGCGGCGGCGGGACGTCGCGCGGTGTGCCTGTGCCCTGGCCGTGCTGTGTCATCGGTGCCTCTCCGTCGCAGTGCTCCCGCACTGCCCCCACCTGCTCGGGCACGAACGTCCCGGGGAGCAGGTGGAGCGACCCCCTCCGGCCGGAGGGGGTCCTCGATCATGCAGCGCAGTCGCGGCAGTACAGCTGGTCGCCCTTGGTGGCGGCCAGGCGGCTGCGGTGCTGCACCAGGAAGCAGCGCGAGCAGGTGAACTCGTCCTCCTGCTTGGGCAGCACGCGGACGGTGAGCTCCTCGTTGGAGAGGTCGGCGCCGGGGAGCTCGAGGTTCTCGTTGAAGTCGGTCTCGTCGACGTCGACCGAGGAGGACTGCGCCTCCGCCCGGCGGGCCTTGAGCTCTTCGAGGGAGTCCTCGCCGAGCTCGTCCGCCTCGTTGCGCCGAGGTGCGTCGTAGTCCTGGGCCATGGTGTGCCCTCTCTCTCTCGTCGCGGGCGCTCGGCCCGCTCGTCTGCCACCGGCGCTCCGAGCCGCCGGTGGTGGTGCCGGCCGCCGGGGCGGTCGGTGGTCTGTCGGCCTGCGGCCCCCTGCTGGGCCGCCGACCGGGTGGCACGGTGGTGCACCGGAGGCATCCGGCCGACCGCCGCGGACTCGCGTCCGCGGAGTCGGCCCAGCGCCCCGTGCTGCGCTCCGGCCAGCCGCCCAACGCCGAGAGGACCCCGTTTGTGCCCGCCTGTCCCGGCCGGGCTCCTCGGGGTCCCGCCGACGTCGTCCTGGGGGCGGAGCGCCAGAGGGTACCCCTCGCCCGGATCGGCCGTCGGAGGCGCCGGACCGGCTGCCGCGGACCCCTCGTCGACCGGCCGTGTCCGGCCCGGACCACCGCTGGTCAGCGCGCTGCGGGCCGCCCGGAGGACCCCCCGCGCACCCGGCCGGGACGCGCCGGGCCCGCGCGGTGCAGCGCGGCCACCGCGCCCGCCACTAGGGTCACTCCCGTGTCAGAGCTGGCCCGTGTGAGGACCCCGTGACCGACGTCGCGAGCGAGCCCGGCGTCCGGCGTGCCGCACCCCGCCGCACCCGGCGCCCCATCCCGGCGCTGGTCTTCCTGCTGCTGCTCGCCCTGGCCGCGCTGGCCGTGTGGTTCAACGTGCTGGGCGACGAGAAGGCCCGGGACGAGGAACGTGCCGCGGCCTGCAGCAGCGCCGTCGCCGCCGTCCCCACCGCCGTCGACCCCGCGACCGTGACGGTCAACGTGCTCAACGCCTCCGACGTCGCCGGCCGGGCCGCCGAGGTGGCCGAGACGCTGCGCTCCCGGTCCTTCCAGGTGGGCCGCACGGAGAACGACCGGGCCGACAACGAGGTCACCGGGGTCGGCGAGGTGCGCTACGGCCCGGGCAAGGAGGGGCTGGCCCGGTTCGTGGCGCTGCAGCTGCCCGGCGCCACCCTGCGGCAGGACACCCGCGCGGACGCCTCCATCGACATCGCCCTGGGGCCGGACTTCGCCGCGCTGGCGAGCCCCGACGCGGTGGCCGCGGCCCTGGTCCCGCCCACCGGCGAGGCCGGGGCCTGCGCGACGACCTCCTGACCTCCGCCGGTCGGGCACCGCCGGTCACGACCCGGCGTGCAGGCGCTCCAGCAGCTCGACCAGCGCACCGGCCACCGACGGCGCGGCTGCGACGGCCATCGGCTCGGCGAAGGGCCGCCCGGCGGTGCCGGTGACCACCAGACCGGCCTCGGCGGCGACCAGCGCACCGGCAGCGTGGTCCCAGGGCTTGAGGCCCTGCTCGTAGTAGGCATCGACCCGGCCGGCCGCGGCCGCGCACAGGTCGAGGGAGGCGCAGCCCCAACGGCGGATGTCCCGGACCTCGGGAAGCAGCCGGGCGACGGCCGCGCCCTGTGCCCGGCGCTCCTCGGCGCCGTAGCTGAACCCGGTGGCGACCAGCGACTGGCCCAGCGACGCCGGCGCGCTGCCGTGCAGCTGCATGGTGGCCGCCCCCGGGGCGGTCAGCCAGGCACCGTGACCCCGGACGGCCGTGTACTGCTCGCCGGTGGCGACGTTGAGGACCACCCCGACCTCGGTGCGGCCGTCGACCTCGGCGGCGATGGAGACGGCGAAGGCCGGCAGGCCGTAGAGGAAGTTGACGGTGCCGTCGATCGGGTCGACGACCCAGCGGACGCCGCTGCTGCCCTCGGTCGAGGCGCCCTCCTCGCCCAGCACGCCGTCGTCCGGGCGGGCCTCGAGCAGCCGGCGGACGATCAGCGCCTCGCTGGCGCGGTCGACGGCGGTGACCACGTCGACCGGTGAGGACTTGGTGTCGACCTGGTCGGCGGCCGAGCTGCGCCCGGCCCCGACGAGCAGCGCGGCCTCCTCCGCCGTGGCCCGCGCCAGCTCGAGCAGCTCGGTGTGCAGGTCGGGCTGGGCGGTGCCGGAGGTCATCACGAGGAGGGATCCTGCCCGACCTGCGCGCCAACCGTGCGCGGGGTCACTAGCCTGTCCGCGTGCAGGGCTTCGGAGTGGACATCGGTGGCAGCGGTATCAAGGGTTGCGTCGTCGACCTGGACAAGGGCGAGCTGGTGGGTGAGCGGGTACGGATCCCGACCCCGCAGCCGGCGCTCCCGGACCCGGTCTACGGCGTGGTGGCCGACATCGTCGGCCAGTTCGGCTGGGAGGGCCGCATCGGCGTGACCTACCCCGGGGTCATGAAGCACGGTGTGGCGTTCACAGCCGCGAACATGGACCACTCGTGGATCGGCACCGACATGGCCGCCGGTCTGGAGAAGGTCATCCCGGGCACGGTGCAGACCCTCAACGACGCCGACGCCGCCGGCATCGCCGAGATGGCGTACGGCGCCGGCCGGGGCGAGCGTGGGCTGGTCCTGATGCTCACCTTCGGCACCGGCATCGGCAGCGCCCTGTTCATCGACGGCAAGCTCGTGCCCAACACCGAGTTCGGGCACATCGAGGTCGACGGCGCCGACGGCGAGAAGGCCGCCTCGGCCGCCGCCCGCGAGCGCGAGGGCCTCAGCTACCCGGCCTGGGCCAAGCGCGTCGACCGCTACCTCGACACCCTCGAGATGAGCCTGTGGGCCGACCTGATCATCGTCGGCGGCGGGGTGAGCAAGAAGGCCGAGAAGTGGGTGCCGCTGCTGTCGACCCGCACCCGGGTCGTGCCGGCGCAGCTGCTCAACGACGCCGGGATCGTCGGCGCGGCGCTCGCCGCCGAGGAGCACATCGGACAGTGACGGCCGGGCCCCGGGCGCGGCCCGGGGCCCCGTCGTCCCCGCCGCGGGCGGGAGCGGGCTGGTCACCGGGTGCGTCCCGGCCGGGAGAACCGGTGGACCGCCGCCCGGGCGTCGTTACAATGTGGGAGCCCCGCGCGCCGCTCCCCCAGCCAGCAGGTCATCCCCCGCTCCCAGCACGGTGAAACGCCTCCCCGGTGCGTCACCGACCGGGACCGCCGGCCGGCCACTGGCAGAGGTGGCGTTCTGGGCCGCTGCCCGCGGGCCACACGGCTCCCGAGGATCGCACCGCAGTAGTACGGGGAAGGAACCTGAGTGCCCGCCGACCAGCCAGGACCGGAGTCGAACACGGTGAGCAGCCCGAGCCGCAGCAGGACGGTCGCCGCCCGTTCCACCGCCGCCACGCAGACCACCGCCCCGGTCGCCCCGGCAGCCAAGAGGGCCCCGGCCAAGAAGGCCGCCGCCAAGTCCCCGGCCGGCACCACCGCGAAGAAGACCGCCACCCGCAAGCCCACGATCGCCCCCTCGCCGGGCGCCGGCACGGGCGCGGTGCTCACCGCGGTCGCCTCCGACGACGCCACCGTCACGGTCCTCGACGCGGGCGCCGCCGGTCTCAAGCTCGACGAGACCGTCGTCACCGGCAAGGACGGCGTGGCCGTCGCCGAGACCGACGAGAAGGACGCCGAGGGCGGCGACTTCGAGTGGGACGACGAGGAGGAGTCCGAGGCGCTGCGACAGGCCCGCAAGGACGCCGAGCTCACCGCGTCGGCCGACTCCGTCCGCGCCTACCTCAAGCAGATCGGCAAGGTCGCCCTGCTCACCGCCGAGGAGGAGGTCGACCTCGCCAAGCGGATCGAGGCCGGGCTCTACGGCTCCGAGCGGATCCGCCAGGTCGAGGAGGAGGGCCAGAAGCTCTCCCCGCAGATGCGGCGCGACCTCAACTGGATCGTCCGCGACGGCGAGCGCGCCAAGAACCACCTGCTGGAGGCCAACCTCCGCCTCGTGGTCTCCCTCGCCAAGCGCTACACCGGCCGCGGCATGGCCTTCCTGGACCTGATCCAGGAGGGCAACCTGGGCCTGATCCGCGCGGTCGAGAAGTTCGACTACACCAAGGGCTACAAGTTCTCCACGTACGCCACCTGGTGGATCCGGCAGGCCATCACCCGCGCCATGGCCGACCAGGCGCGCACCATCCGCATCCCGGTGCACATGGTCGAGGTCATCAACAAGCTCGGCCGCATCCAGCGCGAGCTGCTCCAGGACCTGGGCCGCGAGCCCACCCCGGAGGAGCTGGCCAAGGAGATGGACATCACCCCGGACAAGGTGCTGGAGATCCAGCAGTACGCCCGGGAGCCGATCAGCCTCGACCAGACCATCGGCGACGAGGGCGACAGCCAGCTCGGTGACTTCATCGAGGACTCCGAGGCCGTCGTGGCCGTCGACGCGGTGAGCTTCACGCTCATGCAGGACCAGCTGACCAGCGTCCTGCAGACGCTGTCCGAGCGGGAGGCCGGCGTCGTCCGGCTGCGCTTCGGGCTCACCGACGGCCAGCCGCGCACCCTCGACGAGATCGGCCAGGTCTACGGCGTCACGCGTGAGCGGATCCGCCAGATCGAGTCCAAGACGATGTCGAAGCTGCGCCACCCCAGCCGCTCGCAGGTCCTGCGCGACTACCTCGACTAGCAGAAGGACCCCCTCGCCCCCCGGGCCACGCGAAGGGGCCGCACGACGGCCGGTGCCCCTGCGGGGGCGCCGGCCGTCGTCGTTCCCGGAACATTCCGACGCGCGGATCTGTGAGCCCGCTGAGACGATGCCGGGCACGCGGTGTGCAGTGGCGCACATCGGTCCGCATGGAGGCGACATGGCCGTTCCGTCCCGATTCCGCCGACTCAGGGCCGCGGCCCTGGGCAGCGCCCTGCTGGTGGCGCTCCCCCTGACGGCGGTCACCGCCGCCCAGGCCACCGGCACCCCACCGACCGGCTCGCCCGCCGCTGCCGCCTGGGTCAACGGCTGGCAGGGCAGCCCGACCGCCGGCGGGACGTTCGACCCGGCCGGCTGCCCGGCCGACACCGGCCTGCAGAACCAGACGGTGCGCAACATCGTCCCGGTCAGCACCACCGGCTCCACGGTGCGCGTGCGGATCTCCAACGCCTTCGGCGAGGCCCCGCTGCGGGTGGGGGCGGCCTCCGTCGCCGTCGCCGGCACCGGCGCGGCGGTGGCCCCGGGCACGCTGCGCCCGGTGCTGTTCTCCGGCAAGCCGAACGTGCTCATCGCCCAGGGCGGCGAGGCGCTCAGCGACCCGGTGCGGCTCGACGTCCGCGCGCTCCAGCGGCTGAGCGTCAGCGTCTTCCTCCCCGAGGCCACCGGGCCGGCCACCCAGCACAACAACTCCCGGTCGACCAACTACCTGGGCAGCTCCAACCGCACCGGCGACGCCAACGCCCAGCCGTTCAGCCGGCCGATCTCCTGCTGGCTGTTCGCCTCCGGCGTCGACGTCCAGCCCGAGCCCTCCGTCGTCGGCACGGTGGTGGCCCTCGGTGACTCGATCACCGACGGCGACCAGTCGACCATCGACGCCGACCAGCGCTACCCCGACTGGCTCGCCCGCCGGTTCGCGGCCCTGCCGGGCTCGAAGCTCGCCGTGTCCAACGCCGGCATCGGCGGCAACGAGCTGCTGTTCAACCGGGTGCCCGAGCTGTTCGGCGTCTCGGCGCCGGCGCGCTTCCCCCGCGACGTGCTCACCCAGGCCGGGGTGCGGGCGATCATCCTCACCGAGGGCATCAACGACATCGGTGCCGAGAACGCCCGCGCCGCCGACGTCATCGAGGTCTACCGGCAGCTGATCACCCAGGCGCACGCCGCGGGCCTGCCGATCTACGGCGGGACGCTGGTGCCGTTCGGCGGCTCCAACGCGGTCTACGGCGGCGGCTACGGGACGCCGGCGGCCGACGCGCAGCGCCGGGCGGTCAACGACTGGATCCGGGGCAGCGGCGCCTTCGACGGGGTCATCGACTTCGACGCCGCGCTGCGCGACCCGGCCGACACCAGCCGGCTGCTCCCGGTCTACGACAGCGGCGACCACCTGCACCCCAGCGACGCCGGCTACCGCCGGATGGCCGAGACCGTCGACCTGGACATGCTGCTGCGCGGGGCGCTGGCCACCCGCTGAGCACGGTGCACGACCGCGGCGGCCGGCGTCCCCCACCCGGGGAGGCGCCGGGCGCCGTCCGTCGTCCGGACCGGACGCTGCCCCCGTGCGCTGTCCAGCTCCCGGGGGAGGCGCCACTCCCATCGGGTGACGGGTCGGTGTACGGCGGCGCCCGCCGGGTAGACGGCGTAGCGTGGACCCCGTCAGAACAGCAGCGGACCCACAGCCGGCCTGAAGGCCGGTGACCAGCACGACCAGTACGTGCACCACCCGGACCCAGTTCCGAACCAGTGACGTCCCCTGCGAAGACCCGTTCCACCAGATGTCCAGATGATCACGACCGCATCACTTTCGGCGAGTCATGGTGATCGGGTGTCGGATCGGGAACACGAGGGGCCATCCTGGCGCTGTGCAGGAGGCCGATCCGCAGCCGCGGGTCCGTGCGGTAGAGAGCGAGTGATGAGCCAGATGACCCAGACGCTGACGACGACCCCGCCCACCGAAGAACTCGTCGTTCCCTTCCACTGCGACCGTTGCGGTGCTCTGGCCAAGGTGCGAGTGGTCCTCCCCTCCGGGAGCGACCTCGTCTTCTGTGGACACCACGCACGTGAGTACGAGGACAAGCTCCGCGACCTCGCGGCCGACATCATCGAGACCGACGGCGAGGCGCGCGTCTCCCACTGAGTGCGGGAACTATCGTCGCGCCAGCGATGAAACCCACACCCGACGAAGCCGCTGACGTCCCGCCCCCGCACTCCGGGGACGGGGGGTCGGCGGCTTCGTCGTTCCCGGGACCCGGTCCCGGGCAGCAGCGATCCGGAGAGCGACCGATGCCGCAGGACCCCTCCGACACCGTGCGCCTCCAGCCCGACGGCACGATCGGCGGCAACCGTCCCGGCCCGCCCGCCGTGCCCGGCGGGACCCCGGCCGAGCCGGACGCATCCCCGGTCACGGGCCACCCGGTGGACTCCGGCCGGACCGGCGCGGCTCCCGGTGACGACACCGCCCCGCACGACGAGACGCAGCACATCACCCCCGTCAGCGACGACACCCGCGTCGTCCCGCCGGTGCGCGACGCCGAGCCGCACGACGCCACCCAGCACCTCACCCCGGTCACCGACCGCACCCCGCCCCCGCCGCCCGTTCCCGAGGTCGGTCCCGGCGGGTCGCGGGAGGGCGCGGGCCGGCCCTGGTGGCGACGTCCGGCCGCGCTGGTGCCCGCCGCCGCCGTGCTCGGCCTGGTCGCGGTCTACGGCGTCGACCTGCTCGCCGCCGGCGACGACGTGCCGCGCGGCACCGTCGTCGCCGGGGTCGAGGTGGGCGGCCTGTCCCCCGCCGCCGCCGCGACCCGGCTGGAGAGCGACCTCGCCCCGCGGGTGGCCGCCGACCGCACCGTGCAGGCCGCCGACGTCACCGCCACGGTGCACCCGGCCAGCGCCGGCCTCGCCCTCGACGTCCCGGCGACGGTCGACGCCGTCGACGACCAGCCGCTGAACCCCTGGAGCCGGCTGACGTCGCTGTTCGGCGACCGCGCGGCCGACCCCGTCCTCACCTCCGACGAGGCCGCGCTCACCGCCCAGCTGGACCAGCTGGCCACCCAGGTCGACCGGCCCCCGGTCGAGTCCACGATCGAGATCGACGGGACGACGCCCCGGCTGGTCGAGCCCGCCGACGGGCGCACCCTGGACCGCGCCGGCGCCGCCCGGGCGCTCACCACGGCGCTCTCCTCCGACGCCGACCCGGCCACGCCCGTCGCGCTGCCGGTCGAGGTCACCGCCCCGCGCGTGGCACCGGCGGAGGCGCAGCGGGTGCTGGACTCCGTGGTCACGCCGGCGCTGGCCGCACCGGTGTCCGTCGACGGCTCCCCCGCGGGCGACCCCGTCGAGCTGCCGGCCGAGGCGATCGCCGCGTCGCTGACCTTCACCCCCGCCGACGACGGCACGCTCGCCGTCGCCGTCGACCCGGTCGCGCTGCAGACCGCGATGGGCGAGGGGCTCACCGCCTTCGGCTCCCCCGCCCAGGACGCCCGCTTCGAGGTGGCCGGCGACACCGTGTCCGTCGTCCCCTCGGTCGACGGCCAGGGCATCGACCCGGCCGACCTCGCCGCCCAGCTGCTGCCGGTCCTCGACGACCCGGCCCCGCGGTCGGTGACCGCCACGCTCGGCCCGGTGCCGGCCGCCTTCACCACCGAGGACGCGCAGGCGCTGGGGATCAAGGAGAAGGTCAGCGACTTCACCACCCGGTTCACCAACGCCGCGAGCGGCACCAACATCCGGGTGGTGGCCGAGGAGGTCGACGGCGCGCTCGTCCGGCCCGGGGAGACCTTCAGCCTCAACGAGTACACCGGCCCGCGCGGCACCGCCCAGGGCTACGTGCCGGCCGCGGTGATCAGCGGCGGCGAGCTGTCGCAGGCGGTGGGCGGTGGCATCAGCCAGTTCGCCACCACGATGTTCAACGCCGTCTTCTTCGCCGGCCTCGAGGACGTCTACCACAAGCCGCACAGCTTCTACATCAGCCGCTACCCCGCCGGCCGGGAGGCGACGGTCTACGAGGGCCAGATCGACCTGCAGTGGCGCAACGACACCGACACCGGCATCTACGTGCAGACCGAGTGGGTGCCCGGCGCGCTGACCGTGAGCTTCTGGGGCACGCGCAGGTACGAGATCGAGTCGGTGAGCAGCGAGCGCCGCAACCTCCGCGAGCCGGCCGTGCAGGACAAGGTCGACGACGGCAACTGCACCCCGCAGTCGGGGTCGACCGGCTTCGACATCACCGTCACCCGGGTCTTCAAGGACCCGGTGAGCGGCGCCGAGCTGCGCCGTGAGGACTTCGACACCCGGTACGCCGCCGAGGCCGTCATCCGCTGCGTCCCCCCGCCGGCTCCCGAGCCCGCCCCGCCGGCGCCCGGGCAGCCCGCCTCCGAGCAGCCCCCGGCCACCACGGGAGCACCGGCGCCGCCCACGCCGGCCGGTCGCCGTCCCGGGCACCGCACCGGCGCGGACGCCCGCGCGGCCCGGCGCGGGCGCTGAGGACGGCTCACCCGGAGGAGGCGCCGCCCGGGGAGGACGACGCCTCCCGGGACCCGGCCGTGCACACTGGGACCGTGGCCTCCGCCGTTCCGCGCAGCTCGACGGCGCCCGCCGTCCAGCCGGCGCCGGGGACCCCGGAGGCCGAGCAGCCCACCCCCGCGCCCCGGCGGCGGGGGCTGGACCGGCTGCCGGCCCCCGTGCGGGTGCCGTTCCAGGTCCTGGGCAGCAGCCTGGCGAAGGCCTGGCACGACCGCATCCTCGGCCTCTCGGCCGAGGCTGCGTTCTGGCAGGTGCTGTCGGTCCCCCCGCTGCTGATCGGGCTGCTGGGGTCGCTGGGCTACCTGGGCGGCTGGATCGGCGACGACACCGTCGCCCAGATCGAGGACCAGTTGGTCACCGCGTCGGCGGAGGCGCTGACGCCCGGCGTGGTCGACACCCTGGTGCGGCCGACGCTGGAGGACATCCTGGGCTCGGGCCGGCTGGACGTGGTCAGCCTGGGCTTCCTGCTGTCGCTGTGGGCCGGCTCATCGGCGACGGCGACGTTCCTGAACACCATCGTCATCGCCTACGACCAGCGGGACGTGCGCGGCCCGATCAGGACCCGGCTGATGGCGCTGTGGCTGTTCATCGTGGGCCTGGTGCTCGCGGTGCTGACCCTGCCGCTGCTGGTACTGGGCCGCACGACGCTGGTGGGGCTGCTGCCGGCGGACTGGCAGGACACCGCGACGCTGCTGGTCAACGCCGTGTACTGGCCGCTGGTGGTGGTCGGGCTGATGCTGGCGATCACGAGCTTCTACCACGTGATCCTGCCGCGGCGGATCCCCTGGCACCGGCACCTGACCGGCGCGGTCTTCGCCGTCGCCTTCTTCATCGCGGCGGCGGTGGTGCTGCGCAGCTACGTGGCCGACATCCTCACCACGGCGCTGCCCTACGGCGCGCTGGCCGCCCCGATCGCGGCGCTGCTGTTCTGCTTCCTGCTGGGGATGTCGCTGATCCTCGGCGCCGAGCTCAACGCCACCATCGAGGCGCGCTGGCCCGCCGGACCGCGCCGGCACGACCGCCGCCGGCAGCGCCGGCGGGCGGCCCGCATCGAACTCGAGGCCCGCTCACTCGGCCTCCGGTGAACGACGACACCGTGCCCGCCGGCCCCCGTGCAGGGTCCCGGTCCGCGCCGGGCGTGGACCGGGTGGCCTTCACTTCTTGAGCTGGTTGTAGACCTCTTTGCAGGCCGGGCAGACGGGGCTGCCGGGCTTGGGCGACTTGGTCACCGGGAACACCTCGCCGCACAGCGCCTCGACCAGGTTCCCCATCACCGCGCTCTCGGCGATCTTGTTCTTCTTGACGTAGTGGAAGACCTCGTTGGCGTTGCCGGTGTCCGACTCGCGGACGTCGGGACGCTCGAGGACGTCGCTGCTGCTCACAGGCTCTCCCGGGATCGGGGTGCGCGACGGTCCCCGGCGGGGCACTGGCCCTCGCTGCACCGCCGTCCATGATGACAGGACGCGACCCGGCCCCGCCGCCCGCGCCGGGCTCACATGTCGATGACGCGGGCCTTGCTGCTGCCGGACTCGAGGATGCGGTCCGGCGCCGGCGGGCGGTACCGGTTGACGTCGAGCTTGCGCTTCGGCGGCCGGTCGTTGGCCATGACCACGGCGATCCACGGCAGGATCGTGCCGAGGACGGCGAAGACGGCCATGAGCCACAAGGAGTACTGCGCGGTCAGCGCGGCGACGACCAGGCTGGTGCCACGGATCGCCATGGTGATCGAGTAGCGACGCTTGCGAGCTGCGTGCTGGTCGGCCTGGCTCGGCTCGGCCTCGGTGATGAGCAGCGGCTCACTGCGGTCGTGTCGGCTGGTGAACTGGCTGGAGGCCACGGACGCCCTTCCTGGACCGGGCCGGGGGAAGGGCGGCGGTGGTCGGCTGCGTGGTTCGACCGGCCCCCGGAGCCCCCGGCTCCGCAGACCATCGTGCCACTCGATCGTGCACCATGCAGCTGTCCGGGTGGTCGATGCGGGTGCTGTGCCAGGGTGACCGCGTGGCTCGCGTGCTGAGGGTGTCCGGACCGCTCGACTTCGCCGCGGTGCGGGCGGAGGCCGGGGTCCCCGAGACGTTCCCGGCCGACGTGCTCGCCGAAGCCGACCGGGTGGCAGCTGCGCCACCGCTGCCCGGGCACGACGCGACCGACCTCCCGCTGATGACCATCGACCCGCCCGGCGCCCGCGACCTGGACCAGGCCGTGCACCTGGCGCGCACCGCCGGCGGCTACCGGGTGTCCTACGCGATCGCCGACGTCGGTGCGTTCGTGCCGCTGGCCGGCGCGGTCGACGCCGAGGCCCGCCGCCGTGGCCAGACCGTCTACAGCCCCGACGGACGGACGCCGCTGCACCCGCCGCAGCTGTCGGAGGGGGCCGCCAGCCTGCTGCCGGGCCAGCTCCGGCCGGCCGCGCTGTGGACGATCGACCTGGACGGCGACGGCGAGGTCACCGCGGTCGACCTGCGCCGGGCACGGGTCCGCAGCCGGGCCCAGCTGGACTACGCGTCGGTGGGCGCGCAGGTGCCCACCGGACTGGCGCTGCTGCCCGAGATCGGCCGGCTGCTGCAGGCCCGCGCCCACGACCGCGGCGCGATCGAGCTGGGCACGCCGTCCCAGGAGGTCGAGCCCGGGCCCGACGGCGGCTGGACGGTCGTCCTGCGCGGCCAGTCCGACGTCGAGGGCTGGAACGCGCAGATCTCGCTGCTCACCGGCCGGTGCGCGGCCCGGCTGATGCTCGACGGCGGGGTCGGGGTGCTGCGCACGCTGCCCCCGGCCGACCCGGGCGCCGTCGCCACGCTGCGGCAGCTGGCGGCCGGCCTCGACGTGGACTGGCCGGCCGGGGCCGGACCCGGTGAGGTCGTCGCGACGCTGGACCCCGCGCGGCCACGGCACGCGGCCTTCCTCGACGCCGCTGCCTCGCTGCTGCGCGGCGCCGCCTACACCGCCTTCGACGGGCCGCCGCCGACCGAACCCGGGCACGGCGGCGTCGGCGCCCCCTACGCCCACGTGACCGCACCGCTGCGCCGGCTGGTCGACCGGTTCGGCACCGAGGTGTGCCTGGCCCTGGCCGCCGGGGAGGAGCCGGCAGCCGGACTGCGGGCCGCGCTGCCGGAGCTGCCCGGGCTGATGGCGGCCTCCGACCGGCGCACGCACGCCGTCGAGCGGGCCGTCGTCGACCTGGTCGAGGCGACCGTGCTGGCCGGCCGGGTGGGCGAGGTGTTCGACGCCGTCGTGCTGGACGCGGACGGGAAGCGCTCGACCGTGGTGCTCGCCGACCTGGCCGTGCAGGCCCGCTGCGACGGCCGGCTGACCCCGGGCGAGCGGGTCCGGGTGCGGCTGACCACCGCGGACCCGGCCACCCGCACCGTGCGGTTCGCGCCGGCCGCGAGCTGACCGGTCAGCCTGCGGCGGTCCCTGCGGCCTTCGCGTCCTTCGCGTCCTTCGCCGCCTGCTTGGCGGCCTGCTTGGTGGCGCGCACCTCGGCCAGCGACTCCGGCCCGGTGACGTCGGCGACCGACCGGCGCGAGCCCTCCTCGCCGTAGGCCCCGGCCGCCGCCCGCCAGCCGGCCGGGGTGACGCCGTACTGCTTGCCGAGCAGGGCCAGCAGGATCCGGGCCTTCTGCGCGCCGAAGCCGGGCAGCTCCCCGAGCCGGCGCAGCAGCGTCGCACCGTCGGGCACGTCGGCCCAGACGGCCGCGGCACGGCCGTCGTACCGGTCGACCAGCAGACGGGCCAGGTCGCGGGTGCGGGCGGCCATCGAACCGGGGTAGCGGTGCAGCGCCGGCGGGCCCTGGAAGAGGCGCTGGAGCTCGTCGGGGTCGGCGTCGGCGAGCTGCGCGGCCGACAGGGTGTCCACGCCCAGCCGGTCGGCCAGCAGCCGCGGGGCGGCGAAGGCCCGCTCCATCGGGAACTGCTGGTCCAGCAGCATCCCGATCAGCAGGGCCAGCGGGTCGCGGCCGAGCAGCTCGTCGGCGGCGGCGTCCTGGGCGATGCGGAGGGTCGGCACGCCCGTGATCCTGCCGCACGGTGGCGCCGTCGGGTCCGTGCCTCCCGGGCACCGGGCCCGGTGGCGAGGGCGTCCGGGCGGGACCCCGGTGGCGGCCGACCCGTGTGACGATCGGCCCGTGGAACTGCTGTCGGTCTTCCGGGAGAGCTACCCGCCCGGCGCCACTCCGGACAGCCCGCACGCGCTCTCCGCCGTGGAGTTCAACGAGGCGTACCGGTACGTGGACTGGCTCCTGACCGTCCCGCTGCTGCTCATCGAGACGGTGGCGGTCATGGTGACGGTCCAGCGGTGTCCCGACGGGCCGGGCCAGGGGGCTCGGCCGAGCGGGTCGGCGAGACGCCGGCCGGGCGCCGGCTCAGCGGGTGCGGTAGCGCGCGTAACGCATCCCGCTGGCGAAGGACCGCTCCGCGACGAGCTCGAGCTCCAGGCGCACGCCGTCGGGGAAGAACCGCTTCCCGCCGCCGACCGCGGTCGGGGTGCTGAACAGGTGGTACTCGTCGACCAGGCCGGCGCGCACCGCCTGGGCGGCGAGGGTCGGGCCGTCGATGGTGAGGTCGTGGTCGCAGGCGGCCTTGAGGCGCCGGACGGTGTCGGCGTCGAAGCTGCGCTCGATCCTGGTCCGCTCGCTGGCGACCTGCTCCAGCGTCGTGGAGTACACGACCTTCTCCGCGGCCTGCCACTCCCGGGCGTACCGGACGACGAACGGCGGGGCGTCGGGCTCGGCGTCCGCGGTCTCCCAGAAGACCATCGTCTCGTACATCCGCCGGCCGTAGAGGTAGGTGCCGACGTCGCGGAAGGTGTCACCGACGAAGGCGTGCACCTCCTCGTCGTCGGCCGACCAGCCGAGGTCGCCCTCGGCCGCCTCCACGTAGCCGTCCAGCGAGGTGATCATCGAGTAGATGAGCCGGGCCATGGTGCCTCCTCCGGGCGCGCGTCGTCCGTCACGGTCTGGGACTCGCTCCGGGGCCGGGAGTCATCGGTGGGGCGGCCCCGGCAGGATGGGCCGGTGCGAGCGGTGGTGACCCGGGTCAGCGAGGCGTCGGTGACGGTCGACGGCGAGGTCGTCGGGGCGATCGGCGCCGGGCTGCTCGCCCTGGTCGGGGTCGGGCGGGACGACGACGCGGAGCGGGCGCGCGTGCTGGGCCGGAAGCTGCACGAGCTGCGGGT
Organism: Modestobacter sp. SSW1-42; assembly: GCF_046635825.1. NCBI lineage: Bacteria > Bacillati > Actinomycetota > Actinomycetes > Geodermatophilales > Geodermatophilaceae > Modestobacter > Modestobacter sp. SSW1-42. The sequence goes on from NZ_JBISCA010000005.1 coordinate 148,092, forward strand.
CTTCCCCACCGACGACGGCGCCCGGTCGGTCGGCGACCTGGCGCTGTCGGTGCTGGTGGTCAGCCAGTTCACCCTCTACGCCGACACCCGCAAGGGCCGCCGTCCGTCCTGGGCCGACGCCGCACCCGGCGAGGTGGCCGAGCCGCTGGTGGGCGAGGTGGTCGCCGAGCTGGTCCGGCGCGGCACGGCGGTGCAGACCGGCCGGTTCGGGGCGCGGATGTCGGTGGCCTCGGTCAACGAGGGGCCGATGACCCTGCAGCTGGAGGTCTGAGCGGCGCGTCCGGCACGGCATGTTCCGGACCCCGGCGCGCGGGGCATCACAGCGTTGTCGTTCGAACACCCGCAGTCGTCGAACGGGGTGCTCAGCGACACACCTGCGCGTTGGCTGTGAGTTGGACCCCGCCGGAACACCGACCCGTCCAGGTCCGTTGCACACGACGTACCACACGGACAGAACGGCTGGAGAGCCACCCGGTGAACCCGGGCCGAGCCTCCGACCTCCACCGGGGTGCACCGCACATCGACGACCGGTGCATCCGGACCCCGAAGCAAGGACGAAGACCATCGTGACCGTGCTGCAGTCCTCCCCCACCGACACCCTCGAGGTCCGCTCGCCGCGCCGTGCGCCCGACACCACCGGCCTGGTGTCGACGGACCTGGTGCGCGTGTACCTCAACACCATCGGCAAGACCGCGCTGCTGACCGCCGAGCAGGAGGTCGAGCTGGCCAAGCGGATCGAGGCCGGGCTGTACGCCGAGCGGCTGCTGGGCGAGAAGCAGCTCACCCCGGCCGTCAAGCGCGACTACGGGCTGCTGGCCGCCGACGGCAAGGCCGCCAAGGCGCACCTGCTGGAGGCCAACCTCCGGCTGGTGGTCTCGGTCGCCAAGCGCTACACCGGCCACGGCATGACGTTCCTGGACCTCATCCAGGAGGGCAACGTCGGCCTGATCCGCGCGGTCGAGAAGTTCGACTACACCAAGGGCTTCAAGTTCTCGACCTACGCGACGTGGTGGATCCGCCAGGCCATCACCCGCGCCATGGCCGACTCCGGCCGCACGATCCGGCTGCCCGTCCACCTGGCCGAGCAGGTCAACAAGGTCGTGCGCACCCGCCGCCGGATCCACCAGGAGCTGGAGCGCGAGCCCACCGCCGAGGAGCTCGGCCTGGAGTTGGACATGACCCCCGAGCGGATCACCGAGCTGCTCGAGTACTCCCGCGACCTGGTCTCCCTCGACCAGACCGTGGGCGCCGACGAGGAGTCCCGGCTCGGCGACTTCATCGAGGACGCCGACGCCGCGGTCGCCGAGGACGCGGTCGCCTTCCAGATGATGAAGGGCGACGTGCGCAACGTCCTGCAGACGCTGGAGGAGCGCGAGCGCGACGTCGTGATCATGCGCTTCGGCCTCGACGGCAACCAGCCGCGCACGCTGGAGCAGATCGGCAAGCAGTTCGGTCTGTCCCGCGAGCGTGTCCGTCAGATCGAGCGCGAGACGATGACCAAGCTGCGCGACCCGCAGCGCGCCGACGCCCTCCGGGACTACCTGGCCTGAGGTCGCTCATCGCGGTCCACCGGACCGCACCGTCCGGGAGCCCGGGCTCGTCCCCGGCCGGAGGACGACGACGAGAGCCCGCTGACCGTCCCGGTCAGCGGGCTCTCGTCACGTACCGGGGCGGAACATCCGGCGCGGGCCGGGGTCGACGCGGGCGGTGGGCGGGCCCACGCGCACCTGCGCGCCGGCCACGACCAGCGAGCGGCCGCCGTGCCAGGCGTCGGCCGGGCCGACGATCACCGGCTCCAGGTCCAGCGCCAGCACCTCGGGCATGTCGTCGGCCAGCCGGGCGACCCGCAGCAGCAGGTCCTCCAGCGCGGCGGTGTCGACCGGCGCGCTCCCCCGGTAGCCGTCCAGCAGCGGGAAGGCCCGGGGGCTGCGCACCAGCTCGGCGGCGTCGAGGTCGGTGAGCGGCAGCGTACGGAACGCCCGGTCGCCGAGCAGGTCGGTGGCCACCCCGCCGACGCCGAAGCTCACCAGCGCACCGAAGGACGGGTCGTCGACGACCTGCACGACGGTGCCCACCCCCGGTGCGGCCTGCTCCTGCACGATCACCGGGTCGCCGGAGGGGATGGCGGCGTAGGCGGCCCGCACGTCGTCGGCGTCGGTGAGGTCGAAGCGCATGCCGCCGAGGTCGCGCCGGTCGCGCAGCCACGGCGCGGTCGACTTGAGCACCACCGGGTAGCCGATCTCCTGGGCCGCGGTCACCGCCGCCTCGACGTCGGTGACCCGCCGGGTGCCCAGCATCGGCACGCCGTAGGCACCCAGCAGCTGCATCGTCTCGGTGTCGGTGAGCTCCCGGCCGGCCGGCGCACCGGCCAGCGCGGACTCGACCACCGCCCGCCCGGCCGCCTCTTGGACGTCGGGCAGCTCGGGCACCACCCCGACCGGACGGCGCCGCCAGCGGGCGTACTCGGCCACCTTGGCCAGCGCGATGACCGCCCGCTCCGGGGTGGAGAACGACGGCACCGAGCCGCGCGCGGGCATGCCGTCCTCACTGCGGATCGCCAGCTCGTCGGGGATGCCCTCGGTGGAGAGGAAGTTGGCGACCAGCGGCTTGGCCGAGCCCGCCGACACCTCCCGCAGCACCCGGCCGAAGGGCTGCTCACCGCTCAGCAGCGGGGGCAGGAACACCGCGACCACCGCGTCGACGCCGTCGTCGTCCAGGGCGGCCTGCAGGGCGGCGCGGAAGTCCTCGGGGCCGGCCTGCGTGCCGATGTCGACCGGGCGCTCGTGCGCCAGCGCCAGCCCCTGCTCGAGGACGGAGTCGGCGACCAGCACGCCCATCGCGGTGGAGTTGCCGACCACCGCGACCCGGTCGCCGGCGGGCAACGGCTGGTGCGCCAGCAGCGTGCCGACGTCGAAGAGCTGGGCGAGGGTCTCGACCCGGATCACCCCCGCGGAGGCGAACAGCGCGGCGACCGACTGCTCGGGGAGGGCGACGCTGGTGCCGGCCAGGCCCGCGGTCATGCCGACGTGCCGGCCGCTCTTGACCGCGACCACCGGCTTGGTGCGCCCCACCGCCCGGGCCAGCCGGGCGAACTTGCGTGGGTTGCCGAAGCTCTCCAGGTGCAGCAGCACCACCTCGGTGCCCGGGTCGGTGGCCCAGTACTGGAGCAGGTCGTTGCCGCTGACGTCGGCGCGGTTGCCGGCGGAGACGAAGCTGGACAGCCCGATCCCCCGCCCGCGGGCCCGCTCGAGCAGGGCCACCCCCAGCGCGCCGGACTGGGCGAAGAAGCCCACGCGCCCGCGGCCGGGGACGTCGGGGGCGAGGCTGGCGTTGAGGTGCACGGCCGGGTCGGTGTTGACCAGGCCCAGGCAGTTGGGTCCGACCACGCGCATGCCCGAGGCGCGGGCCGAGGCGACCAGCGCCCGCTCGGCGGCCAGCCCCTCCGCGCCGGTCTCGCCGAACCCGCCGGAGATCACCACCAGGCCGTGGACGTTCTTGCGCCGGCATGCCTCCACCACCGCGGCGACCTCGTCGGCCGGCACCGCGAGCACGGCCAGGTCGACGTCGTCGGGGATCGACTCGATGTCGGCGTACGCCGGGACGCCGCGCACGTGGCGCACCGCCGGGTTGACCGGGTAGATCGGGCCGTCGAAGCCGTACTCCAGCAGGTTGTGGAGCACCGCGTAGCCGATCTTGGCCGGGTCGTTGCTGGCTCCGACGACGGCCACCGAGCCGGGGGCCAGCAGCCGGCCGATGGACCGGGACTCGCTGCGCTGCTCCCGCTCGTAGGTCACGGCCAGCGACTGCTCGGTGGGCGCGATCGGGAAGGTGAGGTGCACGACGCCGTCCTCGTAGGACCGCGACGCGGCGTACCCGGCGTCCCGGAAGACCCGCACCATCGCGCCGTTCTGGCTGAGCACCTCGGCGACGAACCGGGTGATGCCGCGCTCACGGGCGGCGGCGGCCAGGTGCTCCAGCAGCACCGAGCCCAGGCCCCGGCGCTGGTGGGCGTCCTCGATGAGGAAGGCGACCTCGGCCTCGTCGGTGCCCGGCAGTCGGTCGTAACGACCCACGCCGATCAGGTGGTCGCCCAGCAGCACCACGAAGGCGACCCGGTCGACGTGGTCGACGTGGGTGAAGCGGTGCAGGTCCTTGGCCGACAGCTGCCGGACCGGCCCGAAGAAGCGGTAGTACCGGGTCTGGTCGGAGCTGCGCTCCATCAGCCCGACGATCCCGTCGGCGTCCTCGGGCGTGATCGGCCGCAGGTGCACCGTCCCCCCGTCGGCCGCCACCACGTCGGCCTCCCACCGCGGCGGCGCAGCAGGGGTGGCAGTCGCTTCGTCGTCCACAGGGCCTCCTGGCCCCTCAGCAGGGTCCCGCGGCGAGCCTGCGAGTCGTGGGGGGCTGAGGGGTCCTTCGTCAATCACGGGGGTCGTCCGGGTCCAGTCCGAAGTACGGGAAGGAGGCCTTGCGGGTGCGCATGACCGCCTGGTCGACGCGGTTCTCGGTGAACGGGTCCCAGCGGGCGAAGCCGGTGTACCCGCCCTCGGTCATGGTGTCGGGCGGGGTGATGCGCAGGCCCCGGCTGACGACGTCGTCCTGCCAGCTCTGCGGGACCTCCGTGCCCGGGGCGAGCCGGTCGCCGGCCGCCTCGGCGAGCAGGTGCGTCCAGGCCCGGGGCACGCAGCGCACCAGGCCGTAGCCGCCACCGCCGAGGGCGATCCACCGGCCGTCGCACAGCTCGTGGGCCAGGTCGTGCACGGCGCGGTAGGAGGCGCGCTGGCCGTCGACGGTGAGCGCCAGGTCGGCGAGCGGGTCCTCGTGGTGGGCGTCGCAGCCGCACTGGGTCACCAGGATCTGCGGCCGGAACGCGCGCACCACGCTGGGCACGACGGCGGAGAAGGCCCGCAGCCAGCCGGAGTCGTCGGTGCCGTTGGGCAGCGCCAGGTTGACCGCGCTGCCCAGCGCCTCGTCCGGGTCGCCGGTCTCCTCGGGGAAGCCGGTGCCCGGGAAGAGCGTCAGCGGCGTCTGGTGGACGCTCACGGTGAGCACCCGCGGGTCGTCGTAGAAGGCGGTCTGGACGCCGTCGCCGTGGTGCACGTCGAGGTCGACGTAGGCGATGCGCTCCCAGCCCTGGCCGAGCAGCCAGGCGATGGCGACCGCGGCGTCGTTGAACACGCAGAAGCCGGACGCCGCCCCGCGCATGGCGTGGTGCATCCCGCCGGCGATGTTGACCGCGTGCTGCGCCCGGCCCGAGGACACCAGCTCGGCGGCCAGCACGCTGCCGCCGGTGATGAGCGCGGCGGCGTCGTACATGCCGGGGAAGACCGGGTTGTCCGGCGGCCCGAGCCCGTGGCCGGCGTCGTGCGGGCGCTCGGGCGCGCGCCGCACGGCCTCCAGGTAGGCCGGGTCGTGGACCAGGGTGAGCAGGTCGGGGCCGGCCGCGGTCGGGGCGACCACCGACAGCCGCGGCCCGGCGAGCACGCCCAGGGTGTCGGCCAGCCGCATCGTGAGGTCCAGCCGCACCGGGTGCATCGGGTGCTCGCCGCCCCAGGTGTAGCCGAGCAGGGCGTCGTCCCAGACGACGGTGACCGAGTCGCTCATCGCTCCCCCGGTCCCGTCGTGGCGCCGGGCGGGACCGGCGCGGTGCTCCTCGTCGAGCAGGCGGGCTGCGTCACCGCACCGACGCTACCGGTGGGCGGACCACCCCGGGGTGCTCCGCCGTGGCGAGGACCCCGTTCGGCGGGCCCGGACTCGTAGACTCGGGGCACCTGACGGAGGAGTGAGTGTGAACGACCTCATCGACACCACGGAGATGTACCTCCGGACCATCTTCGAGCTCGAGGAAGAGGGCATCGTCCCGCTGCGGGCGCGGATCGCCGAGCGGCTGCACCAGAGCGGCCCGACCGTGAGCCAGACGGTGGCCCGGATGGAGCGCGACGGCCTGCTGACCGTGCAGGGCGACCGCCACCTGCAGCTGTCCGACGAGGGCCGTGCGCTGGCCACCGCGGTCATGCGCAAGCACCGGCTGGCCGAGTGCCTGCTCGTCGACGTGATCGGCCTCGACTACGCCGACGTGCACGAGGAGGCCTGCCGCTGGGAGCACGTGATGAGCGAGGCGGTGGAGCGCAAGCTGCTCAGCCTCCTCAACAACCCGACCGTGTCGCCCTTCGGCAACCCGATCCCCGGGCTCGACGCGCTGGGTGGCGACACCTCGGCCGTGCTCGACGCGCTGACCCTGCTCTCGAGCACCGCGACGCCCGAGGGCCGCACGGTCGTGGTGCGCCGGATCAGCGAGCAGCTGCAGGAGGACGCCGCCCTGCTGCGCTCGATGGCCGACCAGGGGGTGCGCCCCGGCTCGACCGTCACCGCGTCGCTGGCCAACGGCACCGTCCTGGTCGACGGCGTCGCCCTGCAGCCCGGCGTGGCGCAGCACGTCTTCGTCAGCGCGGTCGACGAGGAACTGACGCCGGCCGAGGCCGCGGAGGCGGTCGCGTCCGTCTGAGGGAGGACCCCCCACTCGCCAGCTCGTGGCGCCCTGCAGCCGGGCCACGACGAGAGCCGCGGCCCCCGTGCGGGCGCCGCGGCTCTCGTCGTCTCGGTGCAGGTCGCCTGGCGCCGAGATGGTGAGCCGGGCTCACGACCGGTCACTAGGCTGGCGCGCGACCCGTCCCGGACGTGCAGAGAGAGAAGGCCCCGGTGAGCGACTCCCCCGCTCGTCCCGAGCAGACCGACGACACCACCCCGCCCAGCCCGTTCCACCGGCTGGCCGACTTCGTCGCCCTCCCGCGGCTCGGCGGGCTCGCCCTCTCCCCTGACGGCAGCCGGCTGGTCACCTCGGTGGCCACCCTCGACGCCGAGGGCAAGAAGTGGCAGTCGGCGCTGTGGGAGGTCGACCCGGCCGGGCAGCGGCCCGCGCGCCGGCTCACCCGCGGCGCGGCCGGGGAGTCGAACCCGGTGTTCACCCCCTCCGGCGAGCTGCTGTTCACCTCCGCCCGCCCCGACCCGGCGGCCGGCAAGGACGCCGGCGAGCCCAAGCCCGCGCTCTGGGCGCTGTCGCCCGAGGGCGGTGAGGCACGGCTGGTGCTCAGCCGGTCCAGCGGCGTCTCGGGGGTGGCGGTGGCCGCCGACAGCGGCGACGTCGTGGTGGTCTCCTCCGTCGTGCCCGGTGCCGCCGACGCGGAGGCCGACGAGCAGCGCCGCAAGGCGCGCACGGACGCCGGGGTCACCGCCCTGCTGCACGAGAGCTACCCGGTGCGCTTCTGGGACCACGACCTGGGCCCGGCGTTCCCGCACCTCTTCTGGGTCGGTCACGTGCCGGGTGAGGCCGACCCGGCCCCGGAGTGGCGCGACCTGACCCCCGACGCCGGCGCGCCGACCGGCGCCGGGGACGACCTGGCGGTCTCCCCCGACGGCCGGTTCGTGGTGCGCAGCGAGGACGTGCCCGACGGGCCCGCCGGACGGCGCTCCCGGCTGGTGCTGACCCAGGTGGCGACCGGCACGACGCGGGTGCTGGTCGACGACCCGCAGGCCGACGTCTTCTCCCCCGCCTTCTCGCCGGACTCGACGCAGGTGGTCTGCGTGCACGAGTCGGCCTCGACCTACGCCGAGCCGCCGGACTACACGCTGCTGCTGGTCGACGTCGAGACGGCCGAGACCCGCGACCTCACCGTGGGGTTCGACCGCTGGCCCGGCTCGCCCCAGTTCTCCGCCGAGGGCACCGCGGTGTTCTTCCTCGCCGACGACGACGGCCGGCACGCCCTCCACCGGGTCGAGCTCGCCGGCGGGGCGCCGGTGCGGCTGACCGACGCCGGTGCTTACAGCGACCTGCAGGTCGCCCGCGACGGCAGCGCGCTCTACGCCCTGCGCTCGGGCTACGACCACCCGGCCGCGCCGGTGCGGCTGGACCCGCACGCGACGGGTCAGGACCCGGTCGCGCTGCCCAACCCCGGGACGATCACGTCGTTCCCCGGCACCCTGCGCGAGCTGGACGCCACCGCCGCCGACGGCACCCGGGTGCAGTCGTGGCTGGTGCTGCCCGAGGGCGCGAGCGAGAGCACCCCGGCGCCGCTGGTGCTGTGGGTGCACGGTGGCCCGTTGATGAGCTGGAACTCCTGGTCGTGGCGCTGGACGCCGTGGGTACTGGCCGCCCGGGGCTACGCGGTGCTGCTGCCCAACCCGGCGCTGTCGCAGGGCTTCGGGCAGGACTTCGTCCGGCGTGGCTGGGGCGAGTGGGGCGGGCACCCCTACACCGACCTGATGGCCGCGGTGGACGCGGCGGAGGCGCTGCCGGAGATCGACCAGACCCGCACCGCGGCGATGGGAGGCTCGTTCGGCGGCTACATGGCCAACTGGATCGCCACCCAGACCGACCGGTTCGCCGCGATCGTCACCCACGCCAGCCTGTGGCACCTGGACAGCTTCGGCGGCACCACCGACTCGGCGTACTACTGGGAGCGCGAGTTCGGCGACCCGCTCACCGAGCCGCGCCGCTACGACCAGAACTCCCCGCACCGCTACGCCGACGCGATCCGGACGCCGATGCTGGTCATCCACGGCGACAAGGACTACCGCGTGCCGATCGGTGAGGGCCTGCGGCTCTGGTACGACCTGCAGAAGCGCGGGGTGCCCTCGAAGTTCCTGTACTTCCCCGACGAGAACCACTGGGTCCTCACGCCGGGCAACGCCGCGGTCTGGTACGAGGCGGTGCTGGCGTTCCTCGCCGAGCACGTGCTCGGCGAGGAGTGGCAGCGACCCGACCTGCTCTGAGCCCGCCCCGGCCGGACCGCACCCCGGTCCGGCCGGGACCTCAGCGCCCGGCATCGAGCGGTCCGGCATCGAGTGGGTCGGCGTCGAGTGGGTCGGCGTCGAGTGGGTCGGCGTCGAGTGGGTCGGCGTCGAGTGGGTCGGCGTCGAGTGGGTCGGCGTCGAGTGGGTCGGCGACGCCACGGATGACCTCGCGCACCGCCTCCGGGGGCAGGCAGGCGTCGAGCGCACCGCGCAGCAACCCGGCCAGGGTGTAGCTGGGCTCGCTGCGCAGCGCCCGGTCCAGTGCGAGGTTGGCCAGCGCGCCGTCCCCCCGCAGCCAGGCGCTCACCGCCAGGAGGGTCGCCGGGGCGGCGTCCAGCGGCACCGGCGCGCGGCGGGTGAGCTCGGTCCACAGCGCCTGCGCCGCGGGCGCTGTGGACCCCAGCGCCAGGGTCAGCGCCCGGTCCCGCAGGTCGGTGTCCCGCAGCCCCCAGGCCAGCCGGGCCACCTGCCGGTCCGTCAGCCGCACAGCGCGCTCCGGCGACGCGCCGTCGACCGCGGCGAGCACCGCGTCCCAGCCCTCCTCGGCCACGGCGTCCCAGCCGCGCTCCGCCGTCCGGGCGGCCAGGTCGTCGCCGACCTGCTCGCAGGCCCGGGCCATGCCGGGGGACGGCTGCGGGGCGATCCGGCCGGCCAGCGCGGCCCGGTCGCTCTCCAGGACCCGGCCGGCGAGCACGGAGACCGCGGCCAGCTCGCTGGTGCCGCCCGGCAGCGGCGTCCCGGCGTCGGGCGCGCAGCAGGCGTGCGGGCAGTCGTAGGACCACCAGCGGCCACCGCGCACCAGCAGCGCGTCGCCGACCCGCACGCCGGTGGCGGTGAAGGCGAGCACCGCCTCGTGCAGCAGCCGCCGGTGCGGCAGCCCCTGCGCCCGGTCGTCGTCGGCCTCGGAGACGACCACCAGCAGGACGCCGGTGGGCTGCGCGGTGCCGACCGCGCGGGCCAGCTCGCGCGCCACGGTCCGGGAGTGCTCGGCGGGCGGGAGGTCGACCCGGGCGGTGAGCCCGACCTCACCGCCGCGGAGGCTGACCACGACCAGGGACTCCTCCGGCGGGAAGCCGAGCAGGTGCGGCAGCGCGGCGGCCACGGCCCCCGCGTCGTCGAGGCGGACGGTGGGCAGGGGTCCCGGGTCGCTCATGCACCCGACCCTGGGGCGCCACCGCGTCGCGGGAGACGGTCCGGACCGGTCTGTGGACGCCGCCGTCCGGTGTGGATGACGGCCGACGTCGGCCTCTCCTGTCGTGCTCCTGGTCGATGGACCTCCTGCGGTACGGAGCCGGACGGCGATCCGCCCGGGGCCAGGTGCACGGTGCCGGCTGACGCGGACGCGCTGGTTAGAGTCCGGGCATGGGACGGTCGCTGCGGGTCGCGCTGCTGTCCTACCGGTCCAAGCCGCACGGCGGCGGGCAGGGCGTGTACGTGCGGGCGCTGTCGCACGAGCTGCGCGAGCTCGGCCACCGGGTCGAGGTGTTCAGCGGCCAGCCCTACCCCGAGCTGGTCGAGGGCATGCCGCTGACCCGGGTGCCGAGCCTGGACCTGTACCGGGAGCCCGACCCGTTCCGCACGCCCCGGCCCGGTGAGTTCTCCGGCGTCCTCGACGTGGCCGAGTGGGCCGCGATGTGCACCGCCGGGTTCCCCGAGCCGCTGACCTTCAGCCTGCGCGCCGCCCGGCTGCTGCGCTCCCGCGCGGGCGAGTTCGACCTGGTGCACGACAACCAGTCGCTGGGCTACGGCCTGCTCCAGCTCCGCCGCGCCGGGCTGCCCACGGTCGCCACGGTGCACCACCCGGTGCAGATCGACCGCGACCTGGAGCTCGCCGCCGCGACCACCCGGCGCCGGCGGCTGCAGCTGCGCCGCTGGTACGGCTTCACCGCCATGCAGGCGCGGGTCGCGCCGCGGCTCGACGGCATCACCACGGTCTCCGAGAGCTCCCGGCGGGACGTCGAGACACACCTGGGCGTCCCCGCCGCCGGCGTCCGGGTGATCCCGGTGGGCATCGACCCGGAGGTGTTCACGCCCCCGCCGACCCCGGCCGGCCGGGACGGCGACCACGTCGTGGTCACCACCAGCGCCGACGTCCCGCTCAAGGGCCTGGTGCACCTGCTGGAGGCGATCGCCAAGCTGCGCACCGAGCGCGACGTACGGCTGACCGTGGTCGGCACCGCCCGCCCCGGCGGGCCCGCGGCGACCGCCATCGACCGGCTCGGGCTCGCCGAGGCGGTGCGCTTCACCGGCCCGGTCCCGACCGCGGAGCTGGTGCAGCTGCTGCAGGCGGCCACCGTCGCCGCCGTCCCGTCGCTGTACGAGGGCTTCTCGCTGCCGGCGGTGGAGGCGATGGCATGCGGCACGCCGCTGGTCACCACCGACGGCGGTGCCCTGCCCGAGGTCGTCGGCTCGCACGCCGGCGTCCAGGTGCCGGCCGGGGACGTCGGCCGGCTGGCCGAGGCGCTGCATCTGGTGCTCGACCACCCCACCTTCCGCGAGCAGCTGGGCCGGGCCGGGCGGGCCCGGGTGCTGGCCAACTACACCTGGCGGCGCACCGCGGAGCGCACGGCCGAGTGGTACGCCGACGTCCTGGACCGCCGGGCCTGATGCTCACCGTCGACTACGACCTGCTCGGCGTCCGGCCGGGCATGCGCGTCCTGGACCTGGGCTGCGGCGAGGGCCGGCACGCCTTCGAGGCCTACCGCCGCGGCGCCGACGTGCTCGCCGTCGACTGGGGTCAGCACGAGGTCGCGACGACGGCCGAGTGGCTCGGTGCGATCGCCGCGGCCGGCGAGGCACCCGCGGGCGCGTCGGCGGCGGTGGCCCGCGGTGACCTGCGCGCGCTGCCGGTGCCCGACGCCAGCGTCGACCGGGTGATCGCCTCCGAGGTGCTCGAGCACATCACCGACGACCGGACGGCGATCGCCGAGATCGTCCGGGTGCTGCGGCCGGGCGGGCGGGTGGCGGTCACCGTCCCGCGTTACGGCCCCGAGCGGATCTGCTGGGCGCTGTCGGACGGTTACCACGCCAACGAGGGCGGGCACGTCCGCATCTACCGCGGCGACCAGCTCTCCGAGCGGCTGTCGGAGGCCAGGCTGCGGCCCACCGACACCCACCACGCGCACGCCCTGCACGCGCCCTACTGGTGGCTGAAGTGCGCCGTCGGCGACACCGCCCTGACCAAGACCTACCACCGCGTGCTCGTCTGGGACCTGATGAAGCGGCCGTGGCTCACCCGCACCGCCGAGCAGCTGCTGGACCCGGTGCTCGGCAAGTCGTTCGTCGTCTACGCCGACAAGCCGGCGTGACCCTCCCGGAGGTGCCCGGCGTGCTCAGCGCCGACCAGCTGCGGACGACGGTGGCCGCGATCGCCGCCGAGCAGGCCGCCGACGGCGCGCTCCCCTGGTACCGCGGCGGGCAGCTGGACGCCTGGGACTCCGTCGAGGCGGCGATGGCCCTGGACGTCGGCGGCGAGCACGACCGGGCCCTGGCCGCCTACGGCTGGCTGGCCCGCCACCAGCGCCCCGACGGCTCGTGGGCCGCCGAGTACCGGGACGGCGCGGTCACCGCACCGGGCGTGGAGAGCAACCACGCCGGCTACCTCGCCGTCGGCGTCTGGCACTCGTGGCTGTGCACCGGCGACGCCGGCGCCGTCGACCGGCTCTGGCCCGCCGTCCGCCGCGCGCTGGACCTGGTGACGGCGATGCAGCTGGCCACCGGCGCGGTCAGCTGGGCGCTGCGCCCCGACGGCACCCCCGACGACCTCGCGCTGCTGACCGGCAACGCGAGCCTGTTCCAGGCGCTGCGCTGCGGCATCGCGCTGGCCGGGCTGGTCGGCGAGCCGCAGCCGGACTGGGACCTCGCCGCCACCGCGCTCGGCAGCGCGCTGCGCGAGCGGCCCGCGGCCTTCGCCGACCGGTCGCGGTGGTCGATGGACTGGTACTACCCGGTGCTCGCCGGCGCGGTGACCGGCGCTGCTGCGCAGGACCGGCTGGCCGAGGGCTGGGCGACGTTCGTCGTCCCGGGGCGGGGCGTGCGCTGCGTGGCCGACCGGCCGTGGGTCACCGGCGCCGAGACCTGCGAGCTGGCGCTCGCGCTGGCCGCCGCCGGACGCCGGGACGACGCCGCGGAGCAGCTCGCCGCGATGCAGCACCTGCGCGCCGACGACGGCTCCTACTGGACCGGCCTGGTGCTCAGCGACGGGGTCCGCTGGCCGGTCGAGCGCACCACCTGGACGGCGGCCGCGGTGGTGCTGGCCGCCGACGCGATCGCCGGCACCGGACCGGCCGCGGGCCTGTTCGCCGCCCCGGCCGCACTCGACCGCCCGGCCCGGGGCGCGCGGGACCGGCCTGGGAAGATCGCGGGGTGATCACCCCGCCGGAGCCCGCCCAGGTGACGTGCGTGATCGCCAGCCGCAACCGCCGCGACGACCTGCTCGACAGCCTGCCCCGGCACGAGGCCCCCGTCGTCCTGGTCGACAACGCCTCCACCGATGACACCGTCGCCGCCGTCCGCCGGGCGCACCCCGAGGTGACCGTCGTCCCGCTGCCGGAGAACGTCGGCGCGGTGGCCCGCACCATCGGCGTCGAGTACGCCCGCACGCCGTTCGTCGCCTTCACCGACGACGACTCGTGGTGGGCACCCGGCGACCTGGCGCGGGCGGTCGCGATCATGCAGGCGCACCCGCGGCTCGGGCTGCTCGCCGCCCGCATCCTGGTGGGCCCGGAGAACGCGCTGGACCCGGTCTGCACCGAGATGGCCGAGAGCCCGCTGCGCCGCGAGCCCGACCTGCCCGGCCCCTCGCTGCTGGGCTTCGTCGCGTGCGCGGCGCTGGTGCGGGTCGAGGCGTTCGCCGCCGTCGGCGGCTTCGACACCGTGGTGCGCTTCCCCGGTGAGGAGGAGCGGGTCGCCCTGGACCTGGCGGCGTCCGGCTGGGGGCTGGCCTACGTCGACGAGGTCACCGTCCACCACCACCCCTCCCCGCGCCGTGACGCGAACGCCGTCCGGCAGACCGGCATCTGGCGCAGCCGGGTGCTCACCGCGCTGATGCGCTACCCGCTGCCGGCGCTCGCCGGGCAGCTGCTGCGCGCGCTGCGGGCCGGGCGCGTCGGCGTCCGCGGGGTCGCGAGCGCGGTCCCGCGCGTGCCGGCCGCGCTGCGGGCGCGCCGGGTGCTGCCCACCACCGTCATGACCGGAGTCCGGGAGCTGCAGGGATGACCACACCGAACCCCGATCCGCGTGTCGCCGTCGTGGTGATCACGCACAACCGCCGCGACGAGCTGCTGCTGGCGCTCACCCGGCTGCGCGAGCTGCCCGAGCAGCCGCACGTGGTCGTCGTCGACAACGGCTCCGCCGACGGCACCGCCGCGGCCGTGCTCCGCGACCACCCGTGGGTGGAGCTGATCGCGAGCCCGGAGAACCTGGGTGCGGTCGGCCGCAACCTCGGCGTCGCCCGGCTGTCGACGCCCTACGTGGCCTTCTGCGACGACGACACCTGGTGGGACCCGGGCTCGCTGCGCGCCGCGGCCGACGCCCTGGACGCCCACCCGCGCCTGGCGGTGATCACCGCCCGCATCCTGGTCGAGCCCGGCGGCGTGGAGGACCCGATCGTCGTCGAGCTGCGCGACTCCCCCGTCGTCGGCGCCGACTGGCTGCCCGGGCCCGCGCTGGGCAGCTTCCTGGCCGGGGCGAGCGTGCTGCGCCGCGAGGCGTTCTGGGAGGTCGGCGGCTTCAGCGAGCGGCTGTGGCTGGGTGGTGAGGAGGAGCTGATGGCCGGCGACCTCGCCGCCCGCGGCTGGGAGCTCTGCTACCTGGAGCACCTCACCATCCACCACCAGGCCAGCACCGCCCGCGACCCGCACAAGCGGCGCGCCGACGGCATCCGCAACACCCTCTGGACGACGTGGCTGCGCCGCCCGCTGCGCCCGGCGCTGCGCCGCACCGGGCACCTGCTGCGGACCGTCCCCCGCGACAAGGTGACCGCGGTCGGGCTGGCGCGCGCGGTCCGTGGGCTGCCGTGGGTGCTGCGCGAGCGGCAGGTGCTGCCCCCGCACGCCGAGGCGCGGTTCGCCGCCCTGGAGGACGCCCAGCGGAAGTCGACCGCCCGCCGCTACGTGAGCTGACGCCCGCCGCTGTCGACCATGGGGGTCCCTGCCGCGGGACACGCCGTCCACCGCGTGTCGGCCGGCACGACGGCCGTGATCAACGACGGCGGGCGGGCTGCGAGGCGCAGGTGATGCAGGTGCGGGCCTGCGGGCGGGCGGCCAGCCGCTCGGGCGCGATCGGCTGGCCGCAGCTCTCGCAGACCCCGTAGTCGCCGGTCGCGGCGCGGGCGAGCGCGGCGTCGACGTCGGCCAGCCGCTGCTGCGCCTGGGCGATGAGCGCGGCGACCTGCTGGCGCTCGAAGGCGATGGTGGCGCCCTCGGGGTCGTGCTCGTCGTCGGCGTTGGACGACCGCGACGCGGCCACCACCTCGTCGAACTCCCGGCCCAGCGCCTCGATCTGCGCGAGCGTCTCGGCCCGGGTGCGGCTCAGGTCGTCGGCGGTGGTCACTCCTCCATCGTCCTCCCATGGAGTCCCAGTGCTCGGACGACGATGCGCCGGGACTCCGTCAGGCAGGAGGGGCGGTGCGGCGGAGCAACCGCAGTGACCCGGTGCCGGGCAGCTCGGTGAACTCACCCGACGCCAGCACCCGCGTGTAGACGCCGAACGGCGCCTGGC
Organism: Modestobacter sp. SSW1-42; assembly: GCF_046635825.1. Lineage (NCBI taxonomy): Bacteria > Bacillati > Actinomycetota > Actinomycetes > Geodermatophilales > Geodermatophilaceae > Modestobacter > Modestobacter sp. SSW1-42. The sequence goes on from NZ_JBISCA010000005.1 coordinate 163,602, forward strand.
CGCCGTCGGCCGGGTCCGGGAAGACGTCGTGGACGGCGAGCGTGCCGCCGACGGCGACCTTGGCGACCCAGGCGTCCTGGTCGCGGCGGGCGGACTCCTCGGTGTGGCTGCCGTCGAGGAACAGCAGCGCCAGCGGGGTCGACCACAGCGGCGCCAGCACCTCCGACCGGGTGACGACGGCGACGACGACGTCCTCGGCACCCGCGTCGGCGATGGTGCGGCGGAAGCCGGGCAGGGTGTCGATGCGGCCCACGTGCGGGTCGACCAGCTCGGGCTGGTGGAACTCCCAGCCGGGCTGGTGCTCCTCGGAGCCGCGGTGGTGGTCGACCGTGACCACCTGCCGCCCGGTCTCCCGCGCCGCGGCCGCGAGGTACAGCGCGGACTTCCCGAGCCAGCTGCCGATCTCCAGCAGCGGCCCGGGCACGGCGACCGCACGCGCCGCCTCGTACAGCGCCCGCCCCTCATGGGGTGGCATGAACCCGGGGGCGGCGGCCGCGGCGGCCAGCAGGTCGGCGGTCACCGCGGGTCCCGGGGCCGCGGCGTCGTCCCCCGGCCCGGCTCGTCCCGGTCCCGGAACGGGTCGGCCGGACGCCGTCCGGCGGGGTGGCCACCGGCGCGGCGCGGGCCCTCGCCCGGCACGGCGGCGGCGCGTGCGGCCGGGGCGGGCTCCGGCGCCCCGGCCGGTGCGGCGGTGGAGGCCGCCGAGGCCACCAGGGCGCCGATGAGGGTGGTCACCGGGACGGCGAGCACCAGCGCGATCCCGGCCACCAGCGTGCCGATCACCTGCTCGCCGACCTCGGAGCCGGTGAGCGTCGTCCAGAACGGCCGCTGGTAGAGCTCGAACAGCAGCAGCAGCGGGAGCGAGGCCCCGGCGTAGGCGAAGACGATCGTGTAGACCGTCGAGGCGATGTGGTCGCGGCCGATCGCCATGCCGCGGCGGAACAGCTCCAGCCAGCCGGCCCGCGGCGAGGCCTCGTGCAGCTGCCACACCGCCGAGGCCTGCGTGATCGTGACGTCGTTGAGGATGCCCAGCCCGGCGACCACCAGGGCGGCCAGCACCAGGCCGGAGAAGTCCAGCGTCGGGTCGAACTGCAGCAGGGTCACCGCCTCCTCGCTGGAGAAGCCGGTGAGCCGGGCCGCGGCCACCGCCGCGGCACCCAGCACCGCCGAGAGGGCCAGCCCGAAGAGGGTGCCCAGCAGCGCCGTCGTCGTCCGGGCGGAGAAGCCGTGCGCCAGGTAGAGGACGACGAACATGATCGTCGAGGAGCCGACCAGGCTCACCCAGATCGGCGAGCCGCCCTCGAGCAGCCCGGGCAGCATGAAGGCCAGCAGGACGGCGAAGGCGAAGCCCAGGCCGAGCAGCGCGAGCAGGCCGCGGAGCCGGGCGACCGCGCCCACGATGGCGGTGAACGCGACGGCCAGCAGCACGATCGGCGTGCCGCGCGGGAAGTCCTGGAACGTGTAGCCGGGTGTGCCGGTCTCGATGCCGGGGTCGCGGTTGAGCACCAGCTCGTCGCCGACCGCCACGCCCTCGGCGACCACCTCCGGGGGCAGCTCGACCTGCACGTAGTCACCGGCGTCCTCGCCCTCGGCGACCACCATCACCGCCCGGGCGCAGTCCTGCGCCGGGGCGTTGCCCGTGGCCTCGACGCACTCGAAGGTCTCCAGCGAGGCCACCGTGCCCTGCGGGAACGTGGTGCCCGGCGGCAGGAACGACGCGGCCGCCTGCTGGGCCGCGGTCTGCCCGCCCTGCGGCCACAGCGTCACCAGCCCGACCAGCGTGGCCAGCCCGATCGGCACCAGCACGTAGAGCATCAGCCGCACCGCCCGGCGCCGGCGGGCGACCGCCGCCGGGTCGGGCGGGAGCTCCTGGCCGTCGGGTCCGGTGACGGGTCCGTGGCTATGGGTGTGGGCCGGCACGCGGTCAGGCTAGGCGCCGGGCCGGGCCGGCGCCGGGACCCGGGCGTCAGCCGGCGGGCGGGGGCGCGACCGGCCCGAGCAGCTCCGCGCCGGCGAGGTAGCCCGCCAGCAGCGCCGTGGCCACCTGCCCGACCACCTCGTCACCGGGCAGGAAGCGCGGCGAGTGCAGCCCGGGACGCCGTCCGTCGCCGTTGGGCTGCCCCCCGTCGACACCGAGGAACAGCATCAACCCGCGGGCGCCCTCGCAGAAGTGCGAGAAGTCGTCGGAGCCGAAGGAGCGCCACGCGTCGTCCACCGCCGTCCCGCTGCGGGCCAGCCAGCCGGCGGCGCCGCGGGCCAGCTCCGGGTCGTTGGTCAGCACCGGCATGTTGTGCTCGCTCTCGACCTGCGCGGTGCAGCCGTACGCCGCCGCGGTGCGCTCGGCGACCTCGGTGAGCGCCTGCACCAGCGCGAGCCGGTCCTCCTCGCGCATCGCCCGCAGTCCGCCGCGGGCCCGGGCGGTGTCCGGGACGACGTTGAACGACGTGCCGGCGTCCAGCTGGGTGACCGCCAGCACCGCGCTGACCGTCGGGTCGACGCGGCGGCTGACCAGCTGCTGCAGGGCGAGCACGATCGCGCTGAGCGCCAGTACGGGGTCCGCGGTGGTGTGCGGGTAGCCGCCGTGCCCGCCGTGACCGGTGACGGTGATCGTGAACTCGTCGCTGGAGGCGTTGACCGGGCCCGGGGTGGCGTTGACGACGCCGGCGGGCAGCTGCGGCTGCACGTGCGCGGCGACGACCGAGTCGACGTCCTCCTCGGCCAGCACGCCCTCGGCGACGACGTCCGCGGCACCCGACGGCGCGCGCTCCTCGCGCGGCTGCAGCAGCAGCACCAGCGGCGCCGGGCCGCCGACCCGGGTGACCGCGCGGGCCAGCGCGACCAGCCCGGCGAGGTGCGTGTCGTGCCCGCAGGCGTGCATCACCTCGCCGGTCGCGGTCCACGGGACGCCGGTGCGCTCCTGGACGCCGAGCCCGTCCAGCTCGGCGCGCAGCGCGACGCTGCGGCCCTCCCCGACCGGGACCCGGACCAGCCGGCCGGTCTCGGCGACGACGCGGCCCTCACCCAGGCCGAGCGCGGCGACGACGGCGGCGGCGGTGTCGCCCTCGTCCCCGGAGATCCGCGGGTCGGCGTGCAGCGCGTGCCGCAGCTCGACGGCGGCCGGCAGCTCCTCGGCCAGCGCGGCGCTCAGCCGCTCGAACCAGGCGGTCAGCGCGGCGGGGGGTTCGGTGGTGATCGGGAGGGTCACCGGACCATCCTCGCCGGGGGCGCGTTGCAGGCGGATGTCGGGCCGGGGTCCTGACCTGCCGCGGTGGACCTCGAGCCGGTGCGCGCTGCGTACGCGTCGGTCGCCGCGCAGTACGTCGACCTGTTCGACCGCGGCTGGCCCGCGCAGGAGGACCCCGGCGACCTGGCCCTGGTCGAGCGGCACCTGGTGGGCCTGGCCGGGCCGGTGCTCGACCTCGGCTGCGGGCCGGGGCAGTGGACCGGGCACCTGCACGCCCGCGGCGCCGACGTGACCGGCGTCGACGTCGTCCCGGCGTTCGTGGCACACGCCCGGGCCGCCCATCCCGGTCCTGCGTTCGTGCTCGGGTCGATGACCGGGCTCGACCTGCCCGCGCACTCGGTGGCCGGCGTCCTGGCCTGGTACTCGACGATCCACCTGCCGCCGGCCTCGCTGGACGACGTCCTCGCCGGGTTCCGGCGGCTGCTGGCGCCCGGGGGCACGCTCGTCGTCGGGTTCTTCGACAGCGAGGACGGCGTCGTCCCGTTCGACCACCGGGTCAGGACCGCCTTCCGCTGGCCGGTCGAGGTGTTCGCGCAGCGGCTGGCGGAGGCCGGGTTCACCGAGCTGGAGCGGCGGCAGCGGCAGTCGCCGGATCGGCCGGACCGCCGGTACGCCGCGATCGCCGCCCGCGCGACCTGAGGTCCTCGACGACGGCGAGGCCCTACCCTCGCGTCGTGGGCGGACGGTGGGGCGACGAGGAGCCACCGGCCGAGGCCCACAGCCGGGTCAGCGACCCCGAACGCTTTCGGCCACTGCTGGCCGCGACCGACGACCTGGTGGCCGACCTGCGGCGCCGATTCGACGTCGAGGTCAGCGACGAGCCCCTGGACGCCGGCCATGGCCTGCCTGCCCAGCGGTTGCACCCGGCCACGGGTGACGGTGCCGATCTGGTCGTCGTCCGGACCGACTTCCCCGGCGTCCACCTGCGCGCCGGCCGCTGGACCGACGCCTCGTTCCCGCGATGCGGTTGCGACGCGTGCGACGAGCAGGTCGACGAGCTGATCGAGGAGCTCGTGGCCTTCGCCGGCGACGTGACCGGCGGCCGGTTCGGGGAGCAGCTGACCGCCGGACCGGGTCCTCGGGAGCTGACCACGTGGCGGCCCGGGGCCATCAACACGGCGTACCTCACCCCCGCCGAGGCAGGCGCCCACGGGGAACCGGGCAGGCACGCGTGGGGGCCCTGGCCACAGCGCTCGGCGGCGTCGAGCACCTGAACCGGCAGCGGCAGCCCGCACTGCCGGCCGGGCGTCGGCCGGAGCCCGCTGGTCACGCACGCCGCGCCCCGGTCGAGATCCGGACACGAGGCGGTCACCGAGCACCCGGTCGACGTCACGCTCGTTGCGCCGGCAGCGGAAGGACGGCGTCGCGGCTGGCCGGCCGGGTGCGCATTGGGCACGGTGCCCGGCATGAGCGCCGACTTCGCCGGGGACATCGCCCGGCTGTACGCCCGGTACCGCCGTGACCTGCCCGCCGACCACGCCGCCGAGCTGGCCGCCCAGCTGGGGCTCAGCCCGACCGACCTGCTCCTCGACCTGTGGTGCGGCACCGGGCAGCTCACCGCTCCGCTGCTCCCGCACTGCGCCGGCGCCCTGGCCGTCGACCCGGAGCCGGGGATGCTCGCCGGCCTGCGGGACCGCGGCCTGCCCGGCGTCATGGCCGTGCTCGGCGCCGACACCGACCTGCCACAGCTGGGCCGCGTGCTGCCACCGCTGGGGGCCGTCGTCGTCGGCAACGCGCTGCACTGGATGGACGAGGCGGCGACGCTGGCCGCAGCGGCCGCACTGCTGCGGCCCGGTGGCGGGCTGGCCGTCGTCACCCAGGGGCCGCCGCTGTGGCTGGGCCCCGCACCCTGGCAGCAGGCGGTGCGCGGCGCGCTGGAGACCCACCTCGGCCCGGTCACCGGGACCTACGGCAGCGACGCCTCCGCGCTCGCCGGACGGGTCGGGCTGCTGGTGGGACAAGGGCTGGCCGTGCAGGTGAGCAGCTGGCGCGCCGACCACGTCGTCGACACCGACTGGGTCGTCGGCCACCTGGGCAGGGCGCTGTTTGGGGACGCCCTGACCGACGGCTTGCGGACGGCGCTGGCGAGGGCCCTCGCCGGGCAGCCCGGACCGCTGGTCGAGCAGGTGGTGACCACCGCGGTCGTCGCCCGGCGCACCTAGAGTCCTCGGCATGGGCACCCCGTGGACCACCGCCGACATCCGGCCGCAGACGGGCCGCACCGCGGTGGTGACCGGCGCCAACAGCGGCTTGGGCCTGGAGACCGCCCGGGCGCTGGTCGCTGCCGGCGCCCGCGTCGTCCTCGCGGTCCGCGACCTCGCCCGCGGCGAGCGGGCCGCGGCCGGCCTGACCGGTGACGTGGAGGTGCGCCGGCTGGACCTGGCCGACCTCACCTCGGTGCGCGCCTTCGCCGCCGGGTGGTCCGGGCGCCTCGACGTCCTGGTCGCCAACGCCGGGATCATGCACGTGCCGGCCGGCCGGACGGCGGACGGCTTCGAGCTGCAGTTCGGCACCAACCACCTGGGCCACTTCGCGCTGACCAACCTGCTGCTCCCGCACGTCACCGACCGGGTGGTCACCGTCTCCTCGTTCCTGCACCGACGCGGGCGGATCGACCTCGACGACCTGAACTGGCAGCGCCGCCGCTACTCCGCCGAGGGGGCCTACGCCCAGTCCAAGCTGGCCAACCTGCTGTTCACCCTGGAGCTGCAGCGCCGGCTCACCGCCGCCGGCTCGCCGGTGCGGGCCACCGCCGCCCACCCGGGCTGGGCGGCGACGAACCTGCAGGGCCGGTCGGGCAACCGGCTCAAGGACACCGCCCTGGCGGTGGGCAACCGGTTCATCGCCACCAGCGCCGCGCAGGGTGCCCTGCCGGTGCTGATGGCCGCCACCGCCGAGCTGCCCGGCGGCAGCTTCACCGGCCCCTCCGGGCAGCTGATGCGCGGCGCCCCGACCCTCGACAGCCGCAGCCCGGCCGCCTCGGACGGCGAGCTCGCGGGCCGACTGTGGGCGGCTTCGGCCACCCTCACCGGGGTCGACCTGCCGCAGCTGCCGGCCGGCTGACGGACCCGGCGGCGCGTTCGGTCACCGTCGCCGCGGCGAGCAGCAGCCCGGCCGCGACGACGAAGGCCGTGCGCGCGCCCGCCCCGCCGGCGACCAGCCCGAGCACGAGCGACCCGGCCGCCTGGCCGACGGTCAGGCCGGTGAACAGCACTGCCGCGGCCTGCGCGGCGGCTGCCGGCACGACCTGCGCGCCCCAGGCGATCAGCACCCCGCTCAGGACGACGAAGCCGCAGCCGAACACCGCCAGAGCCACCCCGGCGGCCCACGGGACCCCCGGCAGGACGGCGAGCAACACCGTGGCGACGGCCGTGCCCGCCGCCGCTCCCGCCCAGGCGGCACGCAGGCCGACCCGCTGCACCAGGTCACCGCTGATCCCACCGAGGAGCCCCGCCGCGCCGAGCACGCACCAGAGCAGACCGGTCGTGCCGTCGGCCAGCCCGCCGGGGTCGGCGAGCAGGTCGCGACCGAAGGTCCAGACGCCGGCGCAGCCGGCCCCGGCGACCGTGGCGGCCACCAGCGGACGGGCCAGCTCCCGCACCCGCAGCCTGCTGCGCCGGCCGCCGTCGCCGGCTGCGGCCCAGCGGGTGCTGCGGTCGGCGCCCCAGGTCGCCAGCACCGCGGCCATTGCGAACCCCGCCCAGGCCGCCCGCCAGGCCTCCGGCACCGCCAGCACCAGCAGCCCCCCGACGACGACGCCCGCGCCGGTGCCGCTGTTGACGACCGCCTGGGCACGCGGCCCGGCAGCCGGCGGCACCGTGGCGGCCACCGCGGCCACCAGCGCCGGGGTCGCCGCACCGGCACCGGTGCCGGCGACCAGCACCCCGGCGGTGAGCGCGGGCGCCGACCAGGCCGCGGCGACCAGCAGCGACCCGGCCGCCGCGGTCCCCGCCGCCAGCCACAGCGCGGACCGTGCCCGGCCGCGCGCGGCCCAGCGCCGGCCGAGCAGCGCCGCGAGGCAGTAGGCGAGGTAGCCCCCGGCGGCGATCCCGCCCGCGGCGGCCGACGACAGGCCGAACTCCGCCCGGAACCGTGGCAGGTGGAGGCCGAAGCCGTAGCGGGCCAGCCCGTAGGTCACGGCGATGACCGCAGCGCCCCAGGGCACGAGGGCAGGTGGACGTCCGCCGAGGTTTCAGAACGATCGTTTCACCATAACGATCGTTACGGTAGGGCGTGACCTCCTCCGCCGCGAGCCGGCCCGCGCGCGACCGGCTGCTGACCGCGGCCGGCGAACTGTTCTACGAGTCCGGCATCGCGGCCACCGGGGTCGACGCGGTCCTGCGCCGCGCCCGGGTGTCCGCGGCCACGATGTACGCCCACTTCGCCGGCAAGGACGACCTCGTCGCCGCGTACCTGCACCAGCGCCTGGAGGTGTGGCAGCAGAGCTGGGACGAGGTGCTCGCCGGCCGGACCGACCCGGTCGACCGGCTGCTCTCGGTCTTCGACGCGGTCGCCGCCTTCCGTGCGCAGGAGGGCGCCCGCCGGGGGTGTGGGTTCCTGGCCGCGGCGAGCGAGCTGCCGCCGGACCACCCCGGCCAGCGCTGGCTGCAGGCCGACAGCCGCCTGCTCACCGACCGCTTGCGGCACCTCGCCGTCGCCGCCGGCCTGCGCGACCCGGCCGAGGTCGCGGCCACGCTGCTGCTGCTCTACGACGGCGCACTGGCCCGGTCGGCCCGCCAGGCCACTACGCCGGAACTCGGGCGCGGTGACCCGGTCGAGCACGCCCGTCGGGTCGCGGCGGGCTGGCTGGCCGCACGCGACCAGGAGACACCGGCCGGCACCTGACGTGGTGGCCGCGGCGCAGTCGTGGTGCAGTGCTCCCGTGTCACTCACCGACCGGCTCGACGGGCTGCAGCGCCGGCACAAGGCCGCGGGCTTCCCGATCGCCGTCGTCTACAAGTACGTCGACGACTCCGGCCCCTACCTCGCCGCGCTGATCACCTACTACGCCTTCGTCTCGCTCTTCCCGCTGCTGCTGCTGTTCTCCACGATCCTGGGCCACGTGCTGACCGGGAACCCGGAGCTGCAGCAGCGGCTCATCGACTCCGCGCTGAGCCAGTTCCCGGTGGTGGGCGACCAGCTGGGCGAGCCGCGCGGACTCAGCGGCGGGCTGGTCGGCGTCCTCGTCGGTGTCCTGGGCGCGCTGTACGGCGGGCTCGGTGTGGCCCAGGCCGTGCAGCACATGATGAACACCGCCTGGGCGGTGCCGCGCAACAGCCGACCCAACCCGTTCCTCGCCCGCGGGCGCAGCCTGCTGCTGCTGGCGACGGCCGGGGTCGCGGTGATCGGGACGACGGCGCTGTCGACGCTCGGCGCGGGCAACGCCGGCTCGCTCGGGACGGTACTGAAGGTCGTGGCCCTGGTCGGCTCGGTCGGGGTCAACGCCGTGGTGTTCGTGTTCGCCTTCCGGCTGGCCACCGCCCGGCACCTGACCGTCCCGCAGGTGCTGCCCGGCGCGCTGATCGCCGCGGTGCTGTGGCAGCTGCTGCAGACCTTCGGCGTGGGCTACGTCGGCCACGTGGTGTCCAACGCCAGCGCCACCAACGGGGTGTTCGCGCTGGTGCTCGGTCTGCTGGCCTTCCTCTACCTGGCCGCGGTGGTCGGGGTGCTCTGCGTGGAGATCAACGTGGTGCGGGTCGACAAGCTGCACCCGCGCGCCCTGCTGACGCCGTTCACCGACGCCGTCGACCTCACCGCCGGCGACAAGCGCAGCTACACCGGCCAGGCCAAGGCGCAGCGCAGCAAGGGCTTCGAGCAGGTGCACGTCACCTTCGACCCGCCCGCGCACCGCCGGGACGACGCCGCGCATGCGGACGGCGCCGAGGAGGTCTCCGGGCACCCGGACCCCACCCCGCCGGACGCCGGTCAGGAGTCCGTCGCGCACGGGTCCACCGCCCGCGGGTCGACCACCCCCGGAGGGTCCCCACCGCCCCGGTGACGCGGCCTGCCGGCGCGGCGGGTCCCCGCCCGGGCAGTCGGGACCCTGTCCCCGTCCGGGGGCATGTCCCGAGCGACGACAGACCTCCACCGGCTGCTGCAGATTTTCTCGCGCCGGATGTTTGCTGTCCTGCTCGGACGAGGTAATCTGTAGTCGCCGCTGGAGATGTGGCAGCGGCCCCGATCGCAGAGAGACCGCACGACACGGAGGTGCTCAGCCATGGCGCTGACTTCCCACGACCCCTTCGCCAACGCCTCGTCGCTGTTCCGGGCGCTGGACCAGCTCGCCGGCCGCGCCGGCACCACCACGGCCCACCCGGTCGCCGGGATGCCGATGGACGCCTACCGGATCGGCGACAACTTCGTCGCCCACTTCGACCTGCCCGGCGTCGACCCGGGCTCGATCGAGATGTCGCTGGAGGGCACCACGCTCACGATCAGCGCCGAGCGCTCAGTCCCGCAGCTCGAGGGCGCGCAGTGGCAGGTCGCCGAGCGTCCCTTCGGCAGCTACACCCGACAGCTGGTGCTCGGCCGCAGCCTGGACACCGACCGGCTCGAGGCCAGCTACCACGACGGCGTGCTGACCGTGAGCATCCCGGTGGCCGAGAAGGCCAAGGCCCGCACGATCACCGTCACCCGCGCCGACACCCCCACCCGGGTGCAGTCGCACGCGATCGAGGGCGAGCAGCCCGCGGTCGAGAGCTGACCGCACCCACACCCCGGGAGGGGCGGGACCGGCCGGTCCCGCCCCTCCCGTCGTCCGTACGTCTGGAGACCCGATGAGCACCGACCCGCTGCGGTCGCTGGACGACCCCGACCACCCGGTGCTCACCATGAGCCAGGCGGCCGAGCTGCTCGGCGTCCAGGCCGCCTTCCTGCGCAGCCTCGACTCCGCCGGGGTGCTGCACCCGCACCGTTCCGCCGGCGGCCACCGCCGCTACTCCCGGCACCAGCTGCGGCTGGCCGCCCGGGTGCGCGTCCTGCTCGACGACGGCCACCTGCTCAGCTCCGCCCAGGTGATCGTGCAGCTGCAGGACGACCTGGCCGAGGCCGCCAGCGACCGGGACACCGCCCGCGCCGAACGCGACACCGCCCGCCAGGAGCTGCGCGACCGCGCCGCCGACTGACCGCGCCGGCGGCGCCGTCCGTCGTCCTGGCTCACCGCACGTGCTCCTGGCTCACCTCCTGCACCGAGTCAGGAGCGAGCACGATCAGGTCACCTGATCCCGGACTCAGACGACGGCGGGGAGGACCAGCAGCAGCGGCGGCACCAGCAGCAGGGCCATCGCGCACAGCAGCGCCGTCCCGCGGGCCACCAGCGACAGCGGCCGGGCGGGGGCGAGCAGCCGGCGCACGCGCACCGCGACCGAGCCCCCGGCGACGGCCAGCGCCCCCTCGGGCACCTGGCCGCCCGCTCCCCCGGCGGCGGCGACGATCGCCGCGGCCAGGGTGTGCCGCGGGTCGGGACAGCCCAGCGAGGTCAGCGCGACGTCGTCGGCCCGCATCTCGACCAGGTCGCGGACGGCGTCGTGCGCCCGGTCGGCGGCCGGCAGGACCGGCAGCGCCGCGCGCCAGGCCACGAACGGCAGCAGCAGCAGGTGGTGGTGCTCGCGCAGGTGCGCCCGCTCGTGGGCGACCACGGCATCCAGTTGCGCGCCGTCGAGCTCGGCGACGATGCCGGAGGACAGCACCAGCAGCGGCCGGGCGCCGGGGATGCAGAACGCGATCGGGGCGGGGTGGTCCAGCAGCCGGGTGTCCTCCCCCGGCACCGACCGGACGACGAGCTCGAGCAGCTCGCGGTGCCGCTTCCGGGTGCGCGAGGTGCGCACGAAGGACAGCAGCAGGACGCCGAGCAGCTCCAGCGCCAGCACCGCGGCGAGGGTCTGGGCGACCCAGTGGTCACCGCGCACCGCCTCTTGGGCGGGCTGGCGGGTGACCCAGTGCCACCACGCCTCGGGCAGCGAGTGGCCCCACGGAGAGAGCCCGTGCACCAGCAGCGCGCCGATGATCGACAGGCCACCGGCCAGCCCGATCGCCTGCCAGCAGACCAGCGCGACCAGCGGGTCGCGGCGGGGCCAGGCGGCGCGGGCCAGCGCGGCGGGCACCGGCCAGGCCAGCAGCGCCGCCAGCACGCCCAGGGCGATCGCGGTCGCGGGGAGCACGGTCAGCCGCGGCGGTCCCGGTCGGCGCCGGCCAGCAGCTCGCGCAGCATGGCGGCCTCCGCGGCGTCGACGCTGCCCACGAAGCGGGCCAGCGCGGCCTGCCGGTCACCGGCCTGGCCGAGCACCTCGTGCATCAGCTCGGCCACGTGCTCCTCGCGGGTGCCCACGGCACGGAACTGCCGGGGCCGGGCGTCGTCGTGGGCGACGAAGCCCTTGGACTCCAGCCGGGTCAGCACCGTGTGCACGGTGGTCAGCGCCAGGCCGCGGTCGGCCAGGTCGTCCTTGAGCTGGGTGGCCGTGCGAGGGCCGCCGACGGCCCACAGGTGCTCCAGCACGGAGCGCTCCAGGTCCCCCAGGATGTTCATCGATCTCCTGTCGGCCAGCTCACACAGCATGTCTTCTACGAGACGTAGAAAGCATCTTCTACTCAGCGTAGAAAGAACGTGTAGATCGTACGACAGCAACCGGGGAGGTCACCGTGGACGTGTTGGACATCGCCCGCTGGCAGTTCGGCATCACCACCGTCTACCACTTCCTCATGGTCCCGCTGACCATCGGCCTGGGCGTGCTGGTCGCGGTCATGCACACGATGTGGGTGCGCACCGACTCACCCGAGTGGCTGCGGATGACCCGTTTCTGGGGCCGCATCTACCTGATCAACTTCGTGCTCGGCGTGGCCACCGGTCTGGTGCAGGAGTTCCAGTTCGGCCTGGCGTGGAGTGAGTACAGCCGCTTCGTCGGTGACGTGTTCGGCTCGCTGCTGGCCCTGGAGGCGCTGCTGGCGTTCTTCCTCGAGTCCACCTTCCTGGGCCTGTGGATCTTCGGCTGGGGCCGGATCCCCAAGAAGGTGCACCTGGCCACCCTGTGGGCGGCGGTCATCGGCTCGATCGTCAGCGCGTACTTCATCATCGCGGCCAACTCCTGGATGCAGCACCCCGTCGGCGTCGTCACCGACGACGCCACCGGCCGGCCCGAGCAGGTCGACTTCCTCGCCGTGCTGACCAACAACACCGCGCTGGCCGCCTTCAGCCATACCATCGTCGCCGCGCTCATGGTCGCCGGCGCCGCGCTGGTCGGCGTGGGCCTGTGGCACCTGCGCAAGCGGAAGCTCGCCGGCGCCCCCACCACCGACGTCGACCACAGCGTGTGGCGCCGCTCGGTGCGTCTGGGCGGGTACGTCTCCGTCGCCGCCTTCCTGCTCACCGCGGTCACCGGCGACTACCAGGCCAAGCTGATGTACCAGCAGCAGCCGCTGAAGATGAGCTCGGCCGAGGCGCTGTGCACCACCGAGGCACCGGCGCCCTTCTCGATCTTCGCCTTCGGCAAGCTCGGCTCCAACGAGTGCGACGACGTGCACTCCTGGACCGTCCCCTACCTGCTCTCCTACCTGGCGCACGGTGACTTCTCCACGGCGGTGCCGGGGGTCAACGAGCTGCAGCAGGAGTACGCGGCCGCCTACGGCGCCACCTACCCCGACGACCCGAGCTTCGGCGACAAGGCCGGCGAGGAGATCGACTACACCCCGCTGCTGGCGGTCACCTACTGGAACTTCCGGCTCATGATCGGCATGGGCATGGTCTCCGCCGGCGTCGGCGCCTACGCGCTGCGGGCCACCCGCCGGGGCCGGGTGCCCACCAACCCGATCGCCGTCTACGGCTCGCTGGCCGCCGTCGGCGCCCCGTTCGTGGCCAACGCGGCGGGCTGGATCTTCACCGAGATGGGCCGCCAGCCCTTCGTCGTCTACCCCAACCCCGACGTCCCGCGCGCCGAGCAGGTGTACTTCTTCACCGCGCAGGCCGTCTCCCCCGGCGTCAGCGCCGGAGAGGTGCTCACCTCGCTGAGCACGCTCACCGTGCTCTACGGCGCGCTCGCGATCGTCGAGGCCTGGCTGCTCGTCCGGTTCGTCCGCGGCGGCATCACCACCAGTGACGGCGCCCCGACCCCCGGCTCCACCCCCGAGGGGACGCCGGACGACGACACGACCGGCGGCGACCGCAGGGCCGACGACGACGTCCTGTCCTTCGCCTACTAGGGAGACCTGACCATGGACCTGCAGACCGTCTGGTTCGTCGCCGTCGCGGTGCTCTGGACCGGCTTCCTGCTGCTGGAGGGCTTCGACTTCGGCGTCGCCGCCCTGCTGCCGGTGCTCGGCCGCCAGCAGACCGACCGGCACCTGATGCTGCGCTCGATCGGCCCGCTGTGGGACGGCAACGAGGTGTGGCTGATCACCGCCGCCGGCGCGGTGTTCGCCGCCTTCCCCGGCTGGTACGCCACCTGGCTGCCCGCCCTCTACCTGCCCTTCGTCCTCGTCCTGGTCGGGCTGATCATCCGCGCGGTCGCCTTCGAATGGCGGCACTCCCACCACACCACCCAGTGGGACACCACCTGGACCCGGGTCATCACCACCGGCTCCCTCATCGCCGCCCTGGGCATCGGCGCCGCCCTCGGGGCCACCACGATCGGCCTGCCCATCGACGCCGAGGGCACCCGCGTCGGCGGGGCCTTCGCCGGCATCGGCTGGCCCGCCGTCCTCGGCGCGGTCGCCGTCCTCGGCTTCTCCCTCGTCCACGGCGCGGTGTTCCTCGCACTCAAGACCGACGGGCCGGTCCGGCTGGCCGCCCGCGCCTTCGCCCGCCGCTGGGCACCGGTCGCCGCGCTGCCGCTGCTGACCTGGGCCGGGCTGGTGCACCTGCGCGGCGGCACCGCGATCACCGCCGTGCTGTGGCTGGTCGCCGCCCTCGCCGTGCTGGTGGCCTGGGCCCGCATCCGCCTCGACCGCGAAGGCCAGGCCTTCACCGCCTGGGCGGTGGTGCTGCTCGCCTCCACCGCCACCATCTTCGGCGCGCTCTACCCCGTCGTCGTCCCCTCCACGATCAGCAGCGCCTACGACGTCACCATCACCAGCGCCTCGGTCAGCGACTACACCCTCACCGTCATGACCTGGGCCGCCGGCATCGGCCTCCCGGTCGTGCTGGGCTACCAGGCCTGGACCTACTGGGTCTTCCGCAAGCGCCTGTCCGCCGAGCCCGGGACGCCGCAGGCGGAGAAGATCAGCGCATGAGTGCACGGCCGGGGGCAGGACGGGGTCCGCTGGGTGCGCTGGCGGGAGTGCCGGGGCTGACCGGCGCGCTGGTGCGGGCCGCGGCCGTCGCACTGGTGCAGACCGTCGGCGTCGTCCTGCTCGCCGCCGGGCTGGCCCGGTCGATCGCCGACGTCGCCGCCGGCGTCGTCCCTGGCACCGCGCTCGCGGTGGCGCTGGGCGGGGTGCTCCTGCGGGCCGCGGCCGGCGGGCTGGGCAGCGTGCTGGCCACCCGCGACGCCCGCCGCGCCGAGGACGCCCTGCGCCGGCAGCTGCTCACCCGGCTGCTGGACGGCGAGGGCGAGGCAGTGACCACCGCCGGCGGCACCGGCCCGGCCGCGGTGCTGGCCACGACCCGGCTGCACGACCTCGGCCCCGCGCTGGCCACCTACCTGCCCGCGCTGGCGCAGACCGTCGTCGTCCCGCCGGTGCTGCTGCTGGTGCTGGGCGTGACCGACTGGCTGTCGGCGCTGCTGGTCGCGGTCACCCTGCCGCTGGTGCCGCTGTTCATGGCGCTGGTCGGGCTGCACACCCGCGACCAGACCGCGCAGGCCGCCCGAGCGCTGAACCGGATCGCCGGGCACGTCGCCGAGCTCGTCCGCGGCCTGCCGGTGCTCGTCGGCCTGGGCCGGGCCGCCGACCAGCTCGCCGCGCTCGCCGACCTGGGCGAGGACCACCGCCGCCGCACCCTGGCCACCCTGCGCGTGGCCTTCCTGTCCGCGCTGGTGCTGGAGGTGCTGGCCACCCTGTCGGTGGCGCTGGTCGCCGTCACCGTCGGCCTGCGGCTCACCCACGGCACCCTCGACCTCTCCGTCGGCCTGCTCGCGCTGCTGCTCGCGCCCGAGGCGTTCGCGCCGCTGCGCGCGCTGGGCGCGGCCCACCACGCCTCCGAGGACGCCGCCGAGGCCGCCGCCGCCGCGCGCGCGGTGCTGGCCACGCCCGCGCCCCGGCCGGTCGTCGGCGAGCTCCCCGACGGCGGCCTGCGCGGGGTCACCGTCACCGGCCTCACCGTCACCTTCCCGGGCCGCGGCGCCCCCGCGCTCGAGGGCGTCGACCTCACGGTCGCGCCGGGCGAGCTGGTCGCGCTGCGCGGCCCCAGCGGGTCGGGCAAGTCCACCGTGCTCGCGGTCCTCGCCGGGCAGCTGCAGGACGGCGGCACCGCGCAGGTGAGCGGCACCGTGCTGCGGCCCGCCGACGTCGCCGTCGTCCCGCAGTTCCCGGTCACCGTGGCCGACACCGTGCTCGAGGAGCTGCTCCGGCACGCCGGCGCCGCCGACCGCGCTCCCGAGCTGGCCGACACCGCGCTGGGCTGGGTGGGCGCCGAGCACCTGCGCGACCGGGCCTGCCGCACCCTCTCCCCCGGTGAGCTGCAGCGGGTCGCGCTGGCCCGCGCGCTGGTGCGGGTGCAGCGCGGCGCCCGGGTGCTGCTGCTCGACGAGCCCACCGCGGCCCTCGACGCGACCGCGACCGCCCGGGTCGCCGAGCTGCTGCACGGGCTGCGCGGCTCGCTGTGCACCGTGCTGGTCACCCACGAGCCGTCGCTGGCCGCGCTCGCCGACCGCACCGTCGAGCTGCCCGCCCGCGCCGGCGTCCCGGCGCTGACCACCGTCCCCGCCCCGGCCCCGACCCCGTCTCCGGCCCCGACCGCCACCGACATGGCCATCTCGGCGGCGGGGGCGGGGGCGGGTGGCGGAGGGGCTGCCGGCGGCTCGGGGACGGCGGGGCTGAGCTGGCCGCGGCGCGCCGTGGCGCGCGCGGTCGCCGTGGGGGCGGCGTCCTCGGCATTCGGCATCGCGCTGACCGCGGTGTCGGGCTGGCTGATCGTCCGGGCCGCCGAGCAGCCGCAGATCCTCACCCTGATGATCGCCATCGTCGCCGTCCGCGGCTCGGGCCTGGGCCGGGCGGTGCTGCGCTGGCTGGAGCGGCTGGCCAGCCACGACGCCGCCTTCCAGCTGGCCGGGCGCACCCGGCTGCGACTGTGGAGCGCGCTCATCGCGCAGGGGCCGTCCGCCGACCGCACCCCCGGGCACGCGCTGGCCCGGGTGGTCGGCGACGTCGGGCTGCTGCAGGACCTGTCGGTGCGGGTGGTCACCCCGCCGCTGGTCTCGACCGTCGTGCTGACCGGGGCGACGGCTGCGCTGACCGTCCTCGACGCACCGGCCGGCCTGCTCGTGGGTTCGGTGGTCGCTGCGGCGGTGCTCGCCGTCCTCGCGGTGCACCGGTGGGCCGACCGCGGCGTGGCCCGCGCCGCCGCGGAGCTGCAGACGGTCACCCTGCGCGAGACCAGCGCGGTGCTGGAGGCCGCCGGCGACCTGCGGGTGCACGGCCTGGCCGCCGGCGAGGTCGACCGGCTCGACGCGCTGGGCCGCCGGCAGGGCCGCGCCGCGCAGGCCGGTGCCGCCGCGGCCGCGGCCGGCGACGCGATCGCGGTCCTGGCCACCGGCGCGGCCGCCGTCCTGGCCGTCGCCGTCGCCGGCGCCGCGGTGCGCGCCGGGGAGCTGTCCGCGCCGGTCGCCGCCGTCCTGGCGCTGGCACCGCTGGCGATGTTGGAGCCGCTGACCGCGATCGGCGCCGCCTGCCGCAACCGGCTCGCCTGGCGCGACGCCCGCGCTCGGGTGGAGGCGGTGCTCGCCGAGCCCGTCGCCGCCGACCCCGCGCCGGCCGACCGGCTCGCCGTCCCCCGGCCGGTGCGCGAGCTGGCCAGCGAGCACCTCACCGCCGGCTGGCCGGGCCGTCCTGCCGTGCTCACCGACCTGGACCTGGTCGCCACCGCCGGCACCGGCTGGCTGGTGGTCACCGGCCCGTCGGGCTCGGGCAAGTCGACGCTGCTGTCGGTGCTGATGGCCTCGCTGCGGCCGGCCGCCGGAGACTACGTGCTCGGCGACGGCCGCGCCCCGGTGCCGGTCGACCGGATGGCCCGCGCCGACGTGCAGTCCGCGATCGCCTGGTGCCCGCAGGACGCGCACGTGTTCGACGCGACGCTGCGGGCCAACCTGGCGCTGGCCCGGCCGCGCGGTGAGCTCGCCGGCAGCGACGGCGAGCAGGCGATGCGCCGGGCGCTGACCGACGCCGGGCTCGGTGACCTGCTGGCCGCCCTCCCCGCCGGCCTGGACACCCCGGTCGGCGCCGGCGGCACCTCGCTGTCCGGCGGCGAGCGGCGGCGGCTGGCCGTGGCCCGCGCGCTGCTGGCCGACCGGGACGTCGTCCTGCTCGACGAGCCGACCGCGCACCTGGACCCGCCCACGGCCGCCGCGCTGGTGGCCGACCTGCGCCGGGCGCTGGCCGACCGGCTGGTCGTCTGCGTCACCCACGACCCGGCGCTGGCCGGCGAGCGGGACGGCGAGCTGGTGCTGACCGGCGGGCACGCGCCGGCGACCGCGCGCCGCTGAGGCCTCCGGCGGGTCCGATGTCTGTGACCATGGCCGGCATGACGCTCGCTGCCCGGTTCGCCGCGGCCCTGGCCGCGGAGGAGCCGGCCGCCGGGGACGCCGAGGGGCACCTGCTGCCCCGCCGGCTGGCCCGCGCCGTCGTCCGGGTGCTGCCGGTGGACGGCGCCGGGCTGTGCGCGCTGGGCGACCCGGCGCGCCGCACGCCGCTGGGCGGCAGCTCCCCCGACGCCGAGCTGGCCGAGCGCCTGCAGTTCACCGTGGGCAGCGGGCCGTGCCTGCAGGCCTGGGACACCGGCCACCCGGTGTTCGCGGTGGACGCCGACCTGCGCCGGCGCTGGCCGCTCTACGCCGAGCAGCTGTTCGGGCGGACGCCCTGGCGCGGCGTGGTCTCCCTGCCGGTGCGGCGGCCGCGCGGGGTCGCCGGGGCGCTGGACCTGTTCTTCACCGACCCCGGCGGCGTCGCCCGGATGGACGTCTTCGACGCGCTGTCGGTCATCGAGCTGCTCACCGTGGCGCTCAGCGACGCCGCGCTGATGTCGACCTGGTCGGCGGCCGAGGGCCCGGCGTGGCTGCAGGGCCCGCCGGCGGTGCACCGGGCCGCGGTGTGGCGCGCGCTGGGCGAGACCGGCCTGGCCCTGGGGCGGGACACCGACGAGGCGCTGGCGCTGCTGCGCGCCCGTGCCTGGGTCCAGGGGTCCTCGGTGGACACCGTCGCCGCCGACCTGCTCAGCGGCCGACTCGCCCCGCAGGACCTGCTGGACGCCGCCTGAACCGTCGGCGGCGTGGTGCACCCTGGGCGCATGGCACAGCAGACGGTCGAGGAGTTCCTGGCCGAGCTCGACCACCCCCGCGCCGACGACGTCCGCCGGCTCCGCGCGGCGATCATGGCCTCGGACGCCGGCCTGACCGAGCACGTGAAGTGGCGGGCACCCAGCTTCTGCGCCGCCGGCGTCGACCGGGTGACGTTCCGGCTGTTCCCCGTCGACCACCTGCAGCTGGTGTTCCACCGCGGCCCGAAGCCGCAGGACACCGCCGGGTTCAGCTTCCCCGACGACACCGGGCTGCTGCGCTGGGCCGACACCGACCGGGCCGTGCTCACCCTCGGCGACAGCGCCGACGTCGCGGCGAAGGAGGCGGCGATCGTCGGCCTGGTGGAGCGCTGGGTGCGGGTCTGACGGCCTAGCCGCAGACCGGGCCGGCCGGCACGTCCACCCGGATCTCGGTGCCGAGCTCGGCGCCCACCAGCGGCAGGTCGTCGCCGGACCAGAAGCTGCCCGGGTCGTAGGCGGTCAGCGGCCGGCCGGCGGCCAGCAGCCCCATCGCGGTGTAGGTGGCGGCGACCAGCTCGGCGCAGAAGACGGTGTCGTTGCTCTGGTGCCGGCGCAGCCTGCCGTTGACCCAGCCGCGGGCCAGGTTCCGCGTGGTCGGGAACGGCTTGCCGTCGAGCCGGGCGATGGTGCGCAGGACGGCGTCCTCCATCTCCCGGGTCACCCCGCCGTCGTCGGCCGGACCGACCAGCTGGCGCAGCCAGCCCTGCTGGCCGTAGCGCTTGGCCCACACGCAGACGGCGTCGGAGAGGTCGTGCAGCTGCACCCCGCGCTGGTGCCGGCCCGACCAGACGTCGGCCAGCGAGTGCCCGAGCTCGGCGTGCCAGAGCAGCGGCGGGAGGTCGTCGAGGACGACGGCCATGCCGACGTGGTTGACCGGGGCGTTGGTGACCGTCTGGATGGCCCGGTCGGCCAGCGAGCCGCCACGGAACACCCAGACGTCGCCGGTCCGGGTCAGCTCGACGGCCTCGGCGAGCGACAGGGCCGGCACGGAGGCGCGGGAGACCACACGGGAGTGAGCCACGTCACTACGCTACCGCCTCATGCGCCTCACGAAGCTGCTCGGAGTCGCCGGGATCGTCGGCGTTGCCACGACCGGTGCGGTGCTGGTCCGACACGAACGGTCCCGGCGTGCCTACTCGGCCGAGGAGGTGCGGGCCCGGCTGCAGGGCCGCGTCGCCGCGGTCGCCGACGCCTCCCTCGACCCCGACCTGGCCCCTGACTGGCCGGCCGAGGTCGAGCCCCCGCGCCGCCACCCTCTGGAGGCGGCGCTCAGTGCGGTGATGCGGATCCGGCCGCTGCGCCGGTTCGAGGGCCGGGTCACCCCGCCCCCGGCGGGAGAGCCGTCCCCTCGTCCTTGAGCACCACCCCGGAGGCGCCCAGCTGCCGGGCGGCCTGCAGCAGCGCCACCAGGGTGTCGGCGGCCTGCGCGTAGCCGAGCCCGTGCGGGGGGCGGACGTTGGAGATGCAGTTGCGCTCGGAGTCCGCGCGACCCGGCCGGGGACGGTGCGTCAGGTACAGCCCCAGGCTGTCGGCGGAGCTGAGCCCCGGCCGCTCCCCCACCAGGACGATGACGACCTCCGCGCCGAGCGCCTGGCCGACCGGGTCACCGAGGGCGACCCGCGCCTGGTGGGCCAGCACCAGGGGCGCGACCGACCAGCCCGGCAGCCGTTCCAGCACCGCGGCGACCGTGCCCGCGGCGTGCTCGTGCACCGCCCGCGGCGAGAGCCCGTCGGCGACCACGAGCGCCAGGTCGAACTCCCCGTCGGGCAGCTGCACGCCCGGCGCCAGCCGCCGTCCCAGGTCCGGGCGCTGCAGGTAGGTGGCGCGGTCCGGAGCGGCGCTGTGCACCTCGAGCACGTCCAGCCCGACGCCGGCCGCGGTCAGCGCGGCCCGCACCCGGTCGGCGTCCAGGGCGGTGTGCACGGCGTCCCGGGCGGCGGCGTGCGCGGCGCGGAACTCCAGCTCGCGTGCGGTCGGCAGCCCGTCCCCGGCCCGGCCCAGCGCCACCCGCGCCCGGGTCGCCCCACGCAGCACCGCCCACGGGTCGTCCGAGGGGCCGAAATCGCGACTTCGGCCCCTGTCGGGGTCGGTCACGGGCGGGCCGCAGCGAGGAGGGCGCGGGCCGGGGCGGAGTCGGGAGCCAGGTCGCGGACCCGGCCGGCGTCGTCGAGGAGGTCCATCCGCGCCAGCCACGCCTCGAACTCCGGCGCCGGGCGCAGGTCCAGCACCGACCGGGCGGTGAGCACGTCGGTGAACGACAGCGACTGGTAGTGCAGCATCACGTCGTCCGAGCCCGGGACGGCGATGACGAACGCGCAGCCCGCCGCCCCGAGCAGGAGCAGCAGAGCGTCGGTGTCGTCGCCGTCGACGTCGGTGTGGTTGGTGTAGCAGACGTCGACGCCCATGGGCAGGCCGAGCAGCTTGCCGCAGAAGTGGTCCTCCAGCCCGGCCCGCAGCACCTGCTTGCCGTCGTAGAGGTACTCGGGCCCGATGAAGCCGACCACGGTGTTGACCAGCAGCGGGTCGAAGTGCCGGGCGACGGCGTAGGCGCGGCACTCCAGCGTCTGCTGGTCGACCGCGCGGCCGTCGACACCGCGGTGCGCGTCGGACGACAGCGCCGACCCCTGGCCGGTCTCGAAGTAGGTGACCTGCCTCCCCACCGTCCCGCGGCCCAGCTCCAGCGCGCCGGCCCGGGCCTCCGCCAGCTGGTCGAGGGTGATCCCGAAGCCGCGGTTGCCCGCCTGCGTGCCGGCGATCGAGGCGAACACCAGGTCGACCGGGGCGCCGGCGTCCAGGGCCCGCAGCGTGGTGGTCACGTGCGCCAGCACGCACGACTGCGTGGGGATCTCGTAGCGGCCGATGACCGCGTCGACCAGCTCCAGCAGCGCGATGGTCTGCGCCGGGGAGTCGGTGGCCGGGTTGATCCCGATGACGGCGTCCCCGCTGCCGTGCAGCAACCCGTCGAGGATCGAGGCGGTCACCCCGACCGGGTCGTCGGTGGGGTGGTTGGGCTGCAGCCGGGAGGCCAGCCGCCCGGGCAGGCCCAGCGTGCTGCGCAGCCCGGTCACGACGCGGGTGCGGCGGGCGACGGCGACCAGGTCGGCGGTGCGCATCAGCTTGGACACCGCGGCCACCATCTCCGGGGTGAGCCCGGGGGCCAGCGCGCTGATCGCCGCCTCGTCGCGCTCGGCGGCCCGGACCAGCAGCCAGTCGCGGAACTCCCCCACGGTCAGCCCGGCGACCGGGGCGAGGGCCACCGGGTCGTGGGTGTCGACGATCAGCCGGGTGACGTCGTCCTCGTCGTAGCCGACCACCTGCTCGGTGAGGAAGGCCGTCAGGGGGACTTCGGCGAGCACGGCCTGCGCGGCGACCCGCTGCGCCTGCGACTCGGCGGCGACCCCGGCCAGCACGTCACCGGAGCGCGCCGGGGTGGCCTTCGCCAGCAGGTCCGACAGCGAGGCGAACGCGTGGGTGTGCCCGCCCAGCGTCGTCCGGCGGATGGTCACCGGCCCACCTCACCGCTCCCGGGAACGCCCGTCAACGGGGTGCGACGGAACGGAACACGGCGTTCACGCACCCGGCTCCGGCGCCGCGGCGAGCCGGGAGGGGGTCAGCGGCGTCGGCCGGGTCGACAGGTGCACGGGAAGGGTGGTCGGCGGGGACCGGCCCGGCGGCTCGCCCGCTCCCCGGCGACCCGGCGTTGCGGTTGCCGGACGCGCCCGGGCCACGCAGGCTCGGACGATGACCGGGACCCTGACCCGGGGGCTGCTGGCCGGCGCCGCCGGCACCACCGCCCTCACCGCCGCCACCTACCTCGACATGACCTACCGCGGCCGTCCGGCCAGCACGGTGCCCGAGCAGACCGTGCAGGCCCTGCTGGCCGCGACCGGGCAGCGGCTGACCGGCTCGGGCACCGAGAAGGCGAGCCGGGCCACCGGCCTGGGCGCGCTGCTGGGCATCGCCAACGGGCTCACCGTCGGGGTGGTGTCGAGCGTGGTCCGATCCGCCGGCGTGCGGATGCCGTTCCCGGTGGGCACCGTGGTCAAGGGCGCGGCGTCGATGGCCACCACCGACGTCCCGGTGGCGTTGCTCGGCGTGAGCGACCCGCGCACCTGGTCGCGCGAGGACTGGCTCGCCGACGCCCTCCCGCACCTGGCCTACGGCGCGGCCGTGCAGGCGGTCGTGCAGAGCCTGCCGACGCCGAAGGAGCGGGTGCTCCCCCGGCAGAAGGCCTCCGCCGACCTGGTGCGCCGCTCGCTGCTGCTCGGCATCGCCACCGGCAGCCGCAGCTCGCTGGGCCTGGCCGCCCCCACGCTCACCGCTGCCGACACCGGGGCGCTGAAGAAGTTGGCGTCGCTGACCTCCCTCGGCGGCGAGCTGTACGCCGACAAGCAGCCGAGCACCCCCGACCGCACCAGCGGCGCCGGCCTGCCGCCGCGGCTGGCCAGCGGCGCGACCGGTGCCGGACTGCTCGCCCGGCGGCAGGGCGCCAACGCCGCGTGGCCGGTGGTCGCCGGCATGGTCGGCTCGGCGGCCGGCTCGTTCGGCGGCCTGGCCTGGCGTCAGTGGGCGAGCACCCGGATGCCCGCGCTGCGGGCCGGGCTGATCGAGGACGGCGTCGCGCTGACCCTGGCCGCGGTGGCCTGCCTGCCCGGCCGTCGCCGCTCGACCCGGCTCACCCTGGTCAAGCCGCTGGACTGACCCTCAGGGCGTCCAGCCGGGGTCGCGGCCGGTGAGCCCGAGCGCGCGGTCGAACGCGGGGGCGTCGGCGGGCACCGGCACCTCGGGGCCGAACCACCCGCCGTCGCGGCCCAGCGGGGCGAGGGGCACGACCGCGGCCAGCGTGACCTCGCCCAGGGCGGCCGGGACGTCGTAGGGCGCCCCGACCGCCCGGGCGAGGTCCCAGCCGTGCAGCACGAACTCGGCCAGCATCAGCGGGCCGACGACGGCGGCCGGCATGGGCGCGGTGCCCATCAGCGTCTCGCCCTCCCACGCGGCTGGGTCGGCCCAGGCGTCGGCGGCGGTGTCCAGCTCGACCGGCACGGCAGCGGCCCACTGCTCCACCGGCAGGCCGTCGAGGAACGGCGCCGGGGTGAGGCTGCGCGCGTCGTGCTCCAGCGGCATGCGCACCGCCGCCCGCTGCGACAGCACCGCCGCCCAGGCCAGGTGGTCCAGCAGCGCACGTACGTCGAGGTCTCGGCACGGCGTGCGTGCGAGGAGCCGGTCGGGGGTCACCGCGGCCAGCGCGGTGGAGGCGAGGTCGGCGGCGGCGCGCACCGCGGACGGCGGGATCCCGGTCATGCCGCCACCCTGCCCGACGGCGTCAGCCGTCGAGCGCGCGGGCGCCGGCCCGGAAGAACAGCGCGACGGCGAGCGCACCGGGGTCGAGCACCCCGCGGGCGACCTCGCCGACGTAGCTGGCCCGCCCGCGCCGGGCGACCAGCTCCTCGGTCGAGGCGGCGCCCTGCTCCGCCGCTTCGGCCGCGGCGGTCAGCGCCTTCTGGGCACCTGCGGCGTCGACGAGCGCCGCGGCGGCCGGGACCATCGCGTCGACCATCGTCTTGTCGCCCACCTCGGCGCCCCCCAGCCGCTGCACGGTGGCGGTGCCCTCGCGCACGCCCTCGGCGAGCTGGGTCAGGTCGGCCGGGTCGGTTTCCGGCAGCGCCCGGGACAGCGCCCGGAACCACATCCCGAACAGCGGGCCGCTGGTGCCGCCGGTGTCGAGGAAGGCGTCGGAGACGGCGGCGAACACCCCGCGGGCGGTGTCGGGGTCGGCCGCCAGCCGCTGCTGCACCTTGCCCAGCGCCGAACGCAGGTTGGCGCCGAAGTCGCCGTCGCCGGCGGCCCGGTCGAGCTCGGTGAGCCGCTCGCGCTGGGTCTCGAAGTCGGCGGCGAAGGCCTCGACCCAGCGGCGGGCGGCGGTGCGGTCGAGCGCGGCGGTCATCGGTTCTCCCAGGTCAGCGCGGTGGTGGTGACGGCGTCGTCCCAGAGCCCGAGCAGCTCGTCGTCGGCGCGGACGAGGGTGACCGAGGCGCCGGCCATGTCGAGCGCGGTCACGTAGGGGCCGACCAGGCTGCGCGCGAGGCCGATGCCGCGGGCCTCCAGCAGGGCAGCGACCTCCCGGAGGACCACGTAGAGCTCCAGCAGGTGGGTCGAGCCCAGGCCGTTGACCACGACGACCGCCCGGTCGCCGTCGGCGAGCCCGAGCGCCTCGACCAGCGGCTCGGTGAGCGCGCCGACCAGTTCGTGGACGGTGGACATCGGGCGACGGTCGATGCCGCGCTCGCCGTGGATGCCGACGCCGTGCTCGACCTCGTCGGGGGCCAGGTCGAAGGAGCGCACGTCCTCGCCCGGGTGCACCGCGCCCTCCAGCGCGACGGCCATGCTGCGAGCGCCGGCCGCGACCCGGCGGCCGAGGGCGGCCACCTCGGCCAGCGGCAGCCCGCGTGCGGCGGCGGCGCCGCACACCTTCTCCACGACCACGGTGGCCGCGGTGCCGCGCCGGCCGGGGCCGTCGTCGGACTCGCTGGCCAGGTCGTCGTCGACCAGGACGGTCTCGACCTCGATGCCCTCCTCGGCGGCGATCTCCGCCGCGATCCGGAAGTTGAGGACGTCGCCGGTGTAGTTCTTCACGACGAGCAGCACGCCCGCGCCGCGGTCGACCCCGCGGACGGCGGCGACCACCTGCAGCGCGGTGGGGCTGGCGAAGACCGCGCCGGGGACGGCGGCGTCGAGCATCCCCGGGCCGACGAAGCCGCTGTGCAGCGGCTCGTGGCCGGAGCCGCCGCCGGAGACCAGCGCCACCCGGCGGCCCTCGTCGCCGGCCGCGGACTGCAGCCACAGCGGGTCGCGGTGCAGGCGGAGGCGGCCGGCCGAGGCCGTGACCAGGCCTTCCAGCGCCTCGACCACCAGGTCGTCGGGGTCGTTGAGGAACTTCTTGACGCTCACGAGCCCCGATCTTGCTCCTCCTCCGCGCCGACCGCCTGGTCGGCGAGGGTGCGCAGCCAGCCCGGGCCGGCGGTGCGGACGCCGGGAGGCAACCGGGTGCGCAGCTCGCGGTCGGCGGTGACCACCAGCAGGTCGTCGCCGGCCAGCTCGGTGGCCGCCGCGGCCAGGGCGTCGTCCCCGCTGCCGGGGGCGCGCACCAGCCGGAGCCCGGGCGGGGCCATGACGTCCCGGGCGCGACCCTCGACCACGGCGACCAGCGCGGTGACCGGCACGGGCGCGCCGTCGGAGCCGGGGAGGGTGCGGCCGGGCAGCCGGGCGAGCCGGTCGAGCAGCCGGGCGGTCGCCCCGGCGCGGTCGCGCCACCAGCCGTCGGGCCGGGCGCCGAGGGTGTTGGCGACGTCGACCAGCAGCACCGTCACCGGCGGCGGGACCTGCCTCGGGCCGCGATGAGCGCGCAGACGAGGCCGACGACGGCGAGCCAGCACAGGGCCGTGACGAGGGAGCCGATCACGGTGAGGACGACCCAGACCGCGAACAGGACCAGCAGGACGAGCAGGAAGGGGCGCACCTCTGCGACCGTGGCGGGTCAGGCGCCCTCGGCCGCGCCGCGGCGCCAGTAGCCCATGAAGGCGACCGACGTGCGCGGGATGCCGAGGTCGCGCACCAGCCGGCGGCGCAGCGCCTTGACCATGCCCGCCTCCCCCGCCAGCCAGGCGTAGCAGCCGGTGGGCCGCACGTCGGGGACCTCCCAGAGGATGCCGCCGTCGAGGTCGATGTCCTCGGGCTCCTGACCGGCACCGGCCCGGGCGAGCCCCAGGGTGCACAGCGCGGCGTGCACGGCCGGGCCGAGGGCGGCGCCGTGCTCGCGGCGGCCACGGACGAGCCAGTGCACCTCGATGCCGGGCGCGAGGTCCAGGCTCAGGACGTCGCCGGCCTCGGGGACCTCGAGCACCGCGACCGTGCGGCGGCCGCCGGGCAGCGCCTCCAGGATGGCGCTGATGGCCGGGACGGCGGTCTCGTCGCCGGCGAGGAACAGGGTGCCGTCGGCCGGCGGGGTCCACTCGACGCCCCAGGCCCGGCCGCTGCCGGCGCTGCGGGGGCGGGGCCGGTCGGGGCCGAGGACGACGATCGGGTCGCCGGGCTGCGCGGCGACCGCCCAGCTCGCGGCCGGGCCGGCGTTGCCGCCGTCGACGCCGTGCAGGACGACGTCGACGTCGAGCTCGGCCAGGTCGGGGCGGGCGGCGCGGACGGTGTAGGTGCGCAGGTGCGGACGGACCTCGTCGGGCAGGGCGCAGTACTCGGCGTACCAGCCGGGGCCGTCGGTGAGCAGGTCGACCACCGGGGAGCCGTCGCGGGAGAGCACCAGCTTGATCCGCTGGTCGTCGCGGCCGGCGCCGAAGCGGGCGAGCTCGGGGCCGGTGAGGGTGAGCCGCAGGAAGCTCGGGCTCAGCCGCTGCACGCGGGCCACGGTCACGGGGAAGAACCGGTAGCCGGGAGCGGCGACGGGCTCCGGGACCACCCGCAGCCCGGGCTCGGCGACCGCCGTCTGGACCCGTCCGGTCTCGCGCACCGCGGTGGTCATCGCTGTCTCCCGAACCTGGTCGTCCCGGCGACGGCGCCACCGGATGTCAGTGAGGTTAGCCTAACCACTCACACCGGGTCGAGCCCCGATCCGGTCCAGTTCCGCGCAGATCACCTCGACCACGGCGTCGGGGTCCTCGTGCTCCCAGAAGCGCAGCACCCGCCAGCCCAGCCCGGCCAGCACCGCGTCGGTGCGCCGGTCGCGGGCGGTGTTCGCGGCGAGCTTCTCGGCCCACCAGCCGCCGTTGGCGGTGGGCAGGTGACCGCAGCTCGGGCAGGCGTGCCAGAAGCACCCGTCGACGAAGACGACCAGCTTGCGGCCCTTCCACACGAGGTCTCCGCGGGCACGCGTCTCCCGGCAGGGCCGGACGTCGACCCGGAACCGCACCCCGCGGGCGCGCAGGCGCCGGCGCACCGCCAGCTCCGGCGCGGTGTCGCGGCGACCCTGCCGGCGGAACTTGTCCTGCACCGCCGCCGAACTGGGCGGCGGTGCGGTGCGCAGGTCCACCGGGCCGGACGTCATCGGCCGGTGGCGATCTCCACCAGCCGGCACAGGCCGTTGACCAGCCGCAGCTGGTCGGGGGTCTGCACCGGCGAGGTGAGCAGCGCCGGGCTGCCGACCAGGTAGGCGACGGTCCTGGCGCGGGACAGGGCCACGTTGAGCCGGTGCCGGTCGAGCAGGAAGTCCAGCCGCCGCGGCACGTGCGCACCGCTGGAGGCCGCCAGCGAGAACACCGCGACCGCGGCCTCCCGGCCCTGGAACTTGTCGACCGTGCCGACCTCGACCCCGGCGAGCCCGGCCGCGGCCAGCGCGCTGCGCACCTGGTTGACCTGGGCGTTGTACGGCGTGACCACCAGGACGTCGGCCGGGCCCATCACCCGGTCGACGCCGCCGCTGCGCCACCGCCGCCCCATCAGGTCGCCGACCAGTTCGGCGACGACCGCGGCCTCCTCGACCGAGGCCGACCCGTTGCCCTCGTGCACCACCGGGACCCAGCCGAGGCCCGCCGGGGCCGGCCACCGCGCTGGGACGTCGAGGGCGTGGTCGGCGGTGACCGGGGCCGGCTGCAGCTCCCCGCCGTAGGAGAGGTCGGAGACGACCCGGCACAGCGCCGGGGCCATCCGCCAGCTGCGGTCGAGGAAGACCCCGCGGTCGGCGGGGAGCACCGCGTCGGCACCCAGCACGTGCTGCAGCGCGGACACGTCGGCGCCCTCGGGGTGGATGCCCTGACCGGGCTGGCGCAGCTGCTGCGGGTCGCCGAGCAGGACCAGGTTGGTCGCGGCCCGGCTCACCGCCAGCGTGCGGGCGAGGCTCAGCTGACCGGCCTCGTCGACGACGAGCACGTCGAGCCGCCCGGCGAGCTCGGGCCGGACGAACAGCCACGAGGTGCCGGCGACCAGGTCGACGTCGCCGCCGTCGAGGGCGTCGACCACCTGGGTGTTGGAGGTCACGCACCGCACGCCGGGGTCGCTGCACCGCTGCGCGTCGTCGGCCTTCTGCAGCGCCCGCACCGGCACGCCGGCCTCGCGCGCGGCGGCCATCACCGCGTCGAGCAGGTTGCCGATCACCTTGTGGCTGGAGGCGGTGAGCCCCACCTTCCGGCCGGCGCGGACCAGCTCGACGACCGCCCGGGCGCCGGTGTACGTCTTGCCCGCCCCGGGTGGGCCCTGGACGGCGAGCACGCCCCCGTCGAGCAGCCCGGCCAACCGCTGCGCCGCGGCGGCCGACCCCTCCCCCGGCTCCCGCTGCGGCGCGCCGGGCACCAGCCGCGGCGGCCGGCGCAGCAGCAGGTCGCGCGCCGCCCGGGCCGGCCCGGGCCCGTCGATGCCGCTGCCGGCGACCTGCTCGCCCAGGTCGTGCAGCGCGGCGCGGAACAGCCGGTCGCTGGGCGGCGAGGTGGGCAGCAGCCCGGTGGGGTGCTCGTGCACGGAGCTCGCGGCGCGGGCCAGCACCACCCAGCCGGCGGTCGGGTCGACGGCGACGACCGAGCTGGTGACCCGGGTGCCGTCGGCGGCGGCGAGCAGGTGCTCGTACCGGCTGCCGGCCGACACCTTGGTCTCCTGCGGCGGGAAGCGGTAGCGCCACTGCTGCGAGCGCCCGGAGACGCCGAGCAGCTCCGGGCCCTCCAGCGGGCCCAGCGCCGGGGTCTCGCGCTCGAGGTCCTCGGCGGTGAGGTCGCGCAGCCGGAAGTACTCCCACCAGGCCGACCGGGCCTCGCGGGCGTCCCAGCCCAGCTGCTGGGCCAGCAGCCAGGTGGCCTCCTGCTCGGGGGTGCGGCCGACCTCGGGCAGCCCGGCGAGCAGCCGGCCCTCCAGCGCCTCGCGCAGCCCCTGCGCGGCGAGGTTCTCCGCGGAGCCCTCGGGGTCGCCGTCCTCGGGCCGGCCGAGCCCCGCGCCGGTGGCGAGCAGCTCGGTGCGCCGCTCCTCCAGCCAGTCGCGCAGCTCAGCTGTGGAGACGCAGTCGTCGCGGTTGTAGGCCTCGATCTGGTCGAGCAGCTGCTGGTCGCGGGTGGCCAGCCAGCGCTCGAAGGCCACGATGCTCTCGCCGGCGTCGGAGACCTGCTCGCCGTGCGCCCGGGTGTGGCCGCGGTAGTAGTCCTCGACCTGCTTGATCGAGTACGACTCCTTGCTCAGCCGCAGCCCCTGCCGCACCACCGCGTACAGGTCGACCAGGACGTCGGCGCGCAGCAGCCGGTCGACCGCGGCCTCGCGGGTGCCCAGCCGCGCCGACAGGGTCTTCAGCCGGGTCGGCTCGTAGGGCGCGTAGTGGTAGACGTGCATGGTCGGGTCGGCCGCGTGCGCCGCGGTCAGCTGGTCGACGACGGCCTCGAAGGCGGCCTGCTCGGCGGCGGACTGGTCGTCGGCGGCCGGGTCGCACCCCCAGTGCGCGGTGAACTCCCCCGCCGTGTCGAGGACACCCCACAGGTACTCCAGCCCCGCGTCGCCGGCGAAGGGGTCGCCCTCGATGTCGAGGAAGAGGTCACCGGTGCTCGGCGGGGGCAGCAGCTGGAAGCCGCGGCCGGCCTCGCGCGGGAGGAACTCGTAGGAGGGCACGCCGGTCGCGCGCTCGTCGAGCTGGAGCCGGGCCTGCTGGGTCAGCCGCTGCGCCGACGTGCGGCCGATCGACTCCGGCAGCTCCTCGGGACGGCGGGCGCCGAGCGCGGCCACCGTGGTGATGCCGGCCTCGGCGAGCGCCGTCGCGTGGTCGCGGCGCATGGTGGCCACGAGCGACAGCGAGTCCTCGGCCCGCCACCGGGCGGTGCAGGTCTCGCGCCACGGGCAGACCCCGCAGTGCGCGTTCGGGTACGGCGGCGCCAGCTCGCCGTCGGCCAGCCGGGCCAGGAACCGGGCGCGCGCCGCACGGGTGTAGGCCTCGGCGTCGGCGTACCGGAAGACCAGCTCCTGCTGGTCGCCGGTGACCACGGTGAGCAGCTCCGGCGGTACGCCCTGCAGGCCGGCGAGCAGGTCGCCGTAGAGCGCCATCTGCAGCAGCGCGGGTACCTTGACCCGCCGGGCGAGCTTGGTGTCGGCGACGTCGTAGGCCCAGGGGCCCAGGGCGCTGACCCGGTCGGTGCGCTTGAGCAGGAAGTCGGCGTGCCCGCGCCAGGTGCCGTCGAAGAAGGTCGCCTGGTAGACGACGTCGGCGCCGGCGCGCATGGCGGCCAGCGTCTCGGCCTGGGCGCGCAGCAGCCCGGCCGCGTCCTTGCCGGCCGGGCCGGCGATCTCGACCACGCCCAGGCCGCGGTCGCGCAGCCGCTGGACGTGCCGCGCCTCGTGGGCGATGCCGTGCTCGGCCACCAGCGCGGTCATCGGGTCGACCGCCGGCGGCCGGTCGCGGGCGCCGCGGGCCACCTCCACCGACAGCCGGGTGAGGTGCTCGCACTCCAGGAAGCCGGTGAGGTCGCTGGCGCTGACCACCAGCCCGCCGTCGACCTCGTACACGTCTCCCCCTCTCGGCGACCCTCCGGCGGAGGACCTCGGGCGACCGTACGACGGGGGTCCGACGGTTCCCGGGACGCCCCACCCCGGCGCGCGCGGCGGGGTCATGGCCCCGCCCATCGACCGCCTGACCAGCATGGACACCGGCGGATGTGTCCTTCGGCCCATGGCCGGATGTGTCCTGCTCGACGGCACACCTACACACCCACCCCGGACAGGGGGGTGACCGTTTGAGGTCGGAGGAGCACCGGTAGGAAACAGCTGTGACGGCGACCCTGAACTCCGTGGCCGCCGCCGCCGGGGTGAGCACGAGCACCGCGAGCCGGGCGCTGTCCGGCCATCCCGCGGTGCTGCCCTCGACCCGCGCCCGGGTCGAGGCCGCCGCGGTGGCGCTGCGGTACCAGCCCAACCGGATGGCCAGCGCCCTGCGGACCCGACGCACCGGGCTGATCGGGCTGGTGGTGAACAACCTGCGCACCGCGACGTTCCACACCATCGCCGAGACGCTGCAGGCCTGGGCCGTCGAGGAGCAGTACGAGGTGCTGGTCTGCACGACCGGCGGCGACCCGGCGCGCGAGGCGGCGTTCCTGCAGACCGTGCGCCAGCACCGGTTCGACGGCGTGGTCGTGGCCGGCACCGGGGCCAACACCGAGCTGGTCAACACCCTGGTCCAGGAGGGGCAGGCCGTGGTCACCATGAACCGGGAGGTGCCCGGCTCGCTGGCGCCGTCGGTCATGTCGGCCTACGAGACGGCGGCCCGGGTGGCCACCGGGCACCTGCTCGGCCTCGGGCACGTGCGGATCGCCGCGATCGAGGGCCTGCCGCACATCACCTCGGGCCGGCTGCACCACGCGGGGTTCGCCGGCGCGCTGGCCGACGCGGGCGTGCCGTTGGACGAGGACCTGGTGCGGCGGGGGCCGTTCACGCCCGACTTCGGTCGGGAGGCGGCCACCGAGCTGCTGGCCCTGCCCGAGCCGCCGACGGCGCTGCTGATCAGCAACCACGAGGCCTCGTTCGGCGCGCTCCCGGTGCTCGGCGACGGCCCGCTGCAGGTGCCGGCGCAGCTGTCGGTGATCTGCACCGAGGACGAGCCGTTCTACGCCTGGTGGTCCCCGGCGCTCACGACGGTCGACAACCGCGCCGAACTGCTGGCCCGGCGGGCGGCCGAGCTGCTGCTCGAGCAGCTCACCGGCACGGTGGGCGACCCCCCGGTCCGGCGCGTCGAGCTGGTCGACCCCGAGCTGGTCGAGCGGGCGTCCACCGCCCCTCCGCGCTGACCCCCGGGACGGCGGTGCGGCCGGTCACCGCCGTCCCCGGCCGGTGCCCGTCAGTCGCGCGGCTTGGCCATCACCTTGTGGGCGGCGGCCTTCAGCGCGTCGGGCATGACCTTGGTGGCCGCCTCCTGCGCCTTGGTCGCCAGCGATGCCGCGACGACCTTGCGCTCGCCGGACATCAGCGCCTCGAAGCCCTGGGCGGCCACCGCGTCGGCGCCGTCCTTGGGGCCCTGGCCCATGGCCGTGTCGTCGAGACCGGCCCGGTCGAAGAAGTTCGTGTCCACGGGGCCGGGCATCAGCGAGGTGACGGTGACCGCGGAGTCCTTGTCCGCCAACTCGGCCTGCACGGCCTCGGTGAGCGACTGGATGAAGGACTTCGACGCGTTGTAGACCGGCTGGTAGGCGCCGGGCATGGTCGAGGCGATCGAGGAGGTGACCAGGATCCGCCCGGAGTTGCGGGCGGTCATCTCGACCAGTGCGAGCTTGAGCAGCGCGGCGGTGCCCACGACGTTGAGCTGCATGATCGCCAGGTCGTCGGCCCAGTCGGTGTCGACGAAGGCACCGCTCTGCCCGACGCCGGCGTTGAGCGCGGCGGCCTCCAGCGGCCGGCCCAGCTGCTGGACCGCCGACCACAGCTGCGCCACCCCCTGCTCGGTGCGGAGGTCGGCCTGGACGGGGACGACGTGGGCGCCGGAGGCGCGCACCAGCATCGCGGCCTTCTCGATGCCGGCGTCCTCGGCGTTCACCACGACGTCGAATCCGTGCTCGGCGAACTGCTTGGCCAGCTCGAACCCGATGCCGCTGGAGGCACCGGTCACGAGCGCGAGGGGCTTGGTCTGGGGCTCGGTGACGTTCTGGGTCATGCGGTGCCGGATACCCCCGGCCGCACCCCGCCGAACCCCGCGGGGCGGCCGGGTGCGGCCCGGGGCGCCCCTCAGCCGGCCAGCATCGTCTTGATCGACCGGCGCTCGTCCATGGCGGCGTAGCCCTCGGCGACCCGGGCCAGCGGCAGGGTCAGGTCGAACACCGGGCCGGGGTCCAGCCGCCCGCTGGTGACCCGGTCGATGAGGTCGGGCAGGTAGCGGCGCACCGGCGCGATGCCGGCGCCGACGGTGAGGTGCGAGCGCACGATCGGGAACAGCGGCAGCTCCGGCATGGTGTGCGGGATGCCGACGGCGCCGACGTGGCCGCCGACCCGGGCCATGCCCAGCGCCATCTCCCAGGACTCCGGGGTGCCCACGGCCTCGACCACGAAGGGCACGCCCCGGCCGCCGGTCAGCTCGCGCACCGCCGCGATGCCCTCCTCGCCGCGCTCGGCGACGACGTCGGTGGCGCCGAAGGTGCGCCCGAGCGCGCTGCGGTCGGCGTGCCGGCTCATCAGCACGACCCGCTCCGCGCCGAGGACGTGCCGGGCGCCCAGCACCGCGCAGAGACCGACGGCGCCGTCGCCGACGACCGCGACGGTCGACCCCTCGGTCACCCCGGCGAGCACCGCGCCGTGCAGGCCGGTGGCCATCACGTCCGACAGCGCCAGCAGCGCCGGCAGCATCGCGTCGTCCACGCCGTCCACCCCGCCGGGGACGGCGACGAGCGTGCCGTCGGCCTGCGGCACGCGGACCGCCTCGCCCTGGCCGCCGTCGGTGCCGGGGGCGCCGAAGGTGCCGCCGTTGTCGCACTTGCTCTGCAGCCCGTCGGCGCAGGCCGGGCAGCTGTTGTCCGACCAGGTGAACGGGGCGACCACCAGGTCGCCGGGGCGCACCGTGGTCACCTCGGCGCCGACGTCGGTGACGACGCCGAGGAACTCGTGGCCCTGCCGGCCGCCGGCGGCGCGGGTGACGACGCCGCGGTAGGACCACAGGTCGGAACCGCAGATGCAGGAGCGGAGCACCTGGACGACGGCGTCGGTGGGCTCGGCGATCGCCGCGTCGGGGACGTCCTCGACGGTGACGACGCCGGCGCCCTGGTAGAGGGCAGCGCGCATGGGGGGGTTCCTCTCGGGAGGGGGTCAGCGGGTGGCGGGCACGACGCGGTCGAGAAAGCCGCGCATCGTGGCCTGGAAGAGCTCGCGCTCCTCGTTCTGCGGTGAGTGCCCGGACTCCTCGAACACCACCAGCTCGGCGTTCGGGAGCAGGGCGGCGATGGTCTCCGAGGAGCTGACCGGGGTGACCCAGTCGTGGCGGCCGACGGTGACCAGGGTCGGCGCGGTCACCGCGGGCAGGTCGGCCTTGAGGTCGTAGCTGCCCCAGTTGTGCTGGAAGCACCAGTTGTGCGCCTCGTGCCGGTAGTGCCCGGCCTCGACCGCGGCGGCCGACTCCTCGGCGTCGTAGTGCTTGTCGTACAGGGGGATCAGCTCGGACCAGAGCTGCTTGAGGTCGGCGTCGTCCCGGGTCTCGCCGTGCCAGTAGCGGTTGAACCGCTCCCAGTCGATCTCGACCCGGTCCTGGTCGCGGGCGTTCTGGAACGCCAGCTCCAGGTTGCTGCCGTCGGCGGAGGTGTCGCGCAGCACCATCGCCTGCACGCGGCCCGGGTACCGGACGGCGTACTCGAGGGCGATGAACCCGCCGTAGGAGCCGCCGGCCACCACGATCTGCTCGGCACCGGTCCACGCGCGCAGGCCCTCGACGTCGGCGGCCCACTGCTCGTGCGAGTACGGCGGGACGCCCTCGCTCGTGCCGCAGCCGCGGGCGTCGAAGACGACGACCCGGAACCGGTCGGCCAGGGTGCCGAAGGTCGACCGGGGCTCGGCGAGCGAGCCGATCCCGCCGCCGCCGTGGTGGGCGATGAGGACCGGACCGTCCTCGGGCCCGGAGACCTCGACGGTGAGCCGGGCGCCGTTGACGGTCAGGTCCATGCGTGCTCCTCGGTGGAGGCCAGACCGGCGGTCCAGCGGGCGATGTTCTGCTCGAGCACCGGCAGCGGCAGCGCGCCGCTGCCGAGCACGGCGCCGTGGAAGCCGACGAGGTCGAAGCGGTCGCCGAGCGCGGCGGTGGCCTGCGCGCGGAGCCGGACGATCTCGCGCTTGCCGATCACGTAGGCCAGCGCCTGCCCCGGCCAGCAGATGTAGCGGTCGACCTCGCTGACGACGTGCTCGCGGATGGTGGCGGTGTTGTCGAGCATGAACTGCACGGCCTGCTCGCGGGACCAGCCGAAGGCGTGCACCCCGGTGTCGACGACCAGCCGGCAGGCCCGCAGCGAGGCGAACGACAGCATGCCCAGCAGCGCGACGTCGCCGCTGTAGAGGCCCATCTCCTCGGCGAGGGACTCCGCGTACAGCCCCCAGCCCTCGTTGAAGCTGCACGCCTCGATGTCGAGGTGCTGCCGGTAGCGGGGCAGGTCGAGGGTCTGGGCGGTGGCCAGCTGCAGGTGGTGGCCGGGCACCGACTCGTGGAAGGCCAGGGCCTCGTACTCGAACCGGAAGCGCTCGGTCGGGTGGGTGGCCAGCAGCACGTGGGCACCCGGCCGGCTGCCGTCGACCGCGGGTGGCCGGTAGTAGGCCATCGCCGCGCCGGCGGCGTCGACCGGGTCGATCTCCTCGACGACGCACGGCGGGATGTCGTAGTGGGGGAACCAGGAGTCCTGCGCGGCCTGCGCGCGCTGCAGCGCCTGCTCGGCGACCTCCACGATCTGCCCGCTGGTCTGGAACCGCAGCGCCGGGTCGGTGCGCAGCCGCTCGGCGATCTCGCCGAAGGTGCCCACCCCGAGCGCCCGGGCGCCGATCTCCAGCCAGCGCGGGCGCAGCTCGGCGAGGGTGTCCAGGCCGATCTGGTGCACCTGCGCCGGGGTCAGCTCGGTCGTGGTGTGCCGGGCGACCGCGTCGACGTAGGCCTGCTCCCCGCCGGGGACGTTGCTGATCCCGACGGCGTCGTCGGGCCGGGCGCCGGGCTGCAGCGCGCGCAGCTGGTCGGCCAGCGCGGCCATCGCCGGGCGGACCTGCCCCCGCACCACCTCCCGGGCGCGCTCGCGCAGGCCTGCGTCGGCGCCGGCCGTGGGGGCCAGCAGCGCGTCGTCGTCCAGGTCGCGGGCCAGGTGCCCGGTCAGCTGGCCGATCGCGTGCTCGATGCCCAGCCGGGTGGAGACCCGGCCGGCGGCGGCCTCCTCGGCGTACCGCTGCGCGAGCGCGGTGAAGAACGCACCCAGCCCGGCCAGCCGCGACTCGTAGCGCGCGGCGGAGTCGGCGTCGGCGATCGTCATCGCCGGGACCGCCTGGAAGACCAGGCCCTGCCGGCTGACGTAGCCCTTGGCCGAGGCGTTGGCCGCCCACAGCGCGTGGTGCGCGTCCCGGCCTGCGCCCCGGGAGAGCACGGTCAGCACGCCGAGGTCGACCCGGCCGGCGTCGTCCAGCTCGTCCGGGTCGATCGCCGCGATCTCGGCGTCGAGGGCGGCGAACGCCGCCGCCGCGGCCTCGCTCGCCGCCCGGCTGGGGTCCCCGGCCAGGCCGTCGAAGTCGGGGATCCCGAGCAGCGTGGCGTTGTAGGGGTCGTAGGTGTGCTGGATGCGGAAGTACCGCTCGCCGAGCTCGGCGAGCCTCGCTGCTGCCTGGGTCATGGTCCCCGTCCCGATCGGTCTAGAAGAGTGAGTGGCCGCCGTCGATGGACAGCGTCTGGCCGCTGACCCAGCCGGCCGCCGGGACGGCGAAGAACAGCACCCCGCGCGCGATGTCGTCGGGCGTCCCGGTGGCCCGGACGGCGATCCGCTCCAGCAGCGCCTGCTGGCCGTCGGGGCCGTAGCTCTCCCACTGCGCCCGGGTCGTGGGGTTGGACAGCACGAAGCCCGGGGCGATGCAGTTGACGGTGACGCCGTGCGGGCCGAGCTCGTGGGCCATCTGCCGGGTGAACCCGATCTGCGCGGCCTTCGCCGAGGCGTAGGCCTGGATGCCGGTCAGGCTCACGCTGCGGCCGGCGCCGGAGGAGATGACGACGATCCGGCCGAACCCGCGGCGCTTCATGGTGCGGGCCGCGGCGCGGGTGCAGTTCATCGTCGTGCGCAGGTTGGCGTCGACCACGGCGTCCCAGGCGTCGTCGGTGAGCTCGTCGATCGGGACGTGCGTCTGGCCGGTGACCCCGCCGGCGTTGTTGACCAGGACGTCGACGTCGCCGACGGAGGCGAAGAACTGCTCGACCTCGGCGGTCACCGACAGGTCCACGGTGTCGCGGTCGACCTCGTGCACGGTGGCCCCGGCCGCGCGCAGCGTGCCGGCGATCGCCTGCCCGATGCCCTGCGCGGTGCCGGTGACCACGGCGACCCTCCCGTCCAGCTCACCCATCGCCGTCCTCCTCCTCGTCGTCGTCCTCGACCTCGGCGGGCTCGGGCCCGGCGCGGAAGGCGCGGTGGATGACCACCGACTCCTCCCACTGCCGCATCCGGTCCAGGCCGGCGGTGCCGACCTTCTGGAACACGCCCTCGACCAGGGCCTCGACCAGCACGACGAGGCCGGCGAAGGAGTCGAAGGGGACGCCGTCGACCGGCACCGGCAGGACGACGTCGGCGTCGTCGGCGGCCGGGGAGAGCTCCTCGTCGGTGATCACCAGGACCGCGGCGCCCTGCTGCCTGGCCAGCGCGGCCAGCCGCTTGGCCGGCAGCTCGTGCCGGCGCAGGTCGAAGATGACGGCGACGGAGTCCCGGCCCATCGACAGGTAGCGGCCGATGTCGCGGCCCAGCGGCTCGTGGGCGAGCTCGACGCCGGGCACCAGCTGGTCCAGCTGCAGCGCCAGGATCTGCCCCACGAAGCGGGAGAAGTAGCCACCGCTGACCACGATGCTGCGGGCCGGGGTGGCCAGCAGCGTGACCGCGGCGTCGAACTCGCTCGGCGGGACGGTCGCCGCCAGCCCCTCGACCAGCCCGAGCCGCTGGGTGAGCGAGCGCTGGAACAGCGTCCCGTCCCCCTCGCCGGTGAGCCGGTCGGCGGCCCGGCTGACCGGTGAGCTGAGCCGCTGGGTGACCTCCTCGCGCAGCCGCTCCTGGAACTCCGGGTAGCTGCCGAAGCCGATCCGGGCCACCAGCCGCAGCACCGTCGGCGTGCTGGTGCCGGCCGTGCGGGCCAGCGTCGCCGCGCTGGCCAGCCCCGCGCTCGGGTAGTTGGCCAGCAGCGAGCGGGCGACCTTCTTCTCCGCCGGCGTCAGCTCGTCCATCCGGTCGAAGACCTCGTCCCGGATGGCGGTCATCCGTCCTCCCCCGTGTGCACGCCCGGCCCGCTCAGCTGTGGACCACGAGGCGGTCACCGTCGTGGTAGGCAGCGAACATCGCCGGGGAGTTGTGCGCGACCACGACCGAGCCGTCGGCGCCGACCGCGATCAGCCCGCCGGTGGCCGCCCGCGGGGCGAGCTCGGCGGTCACGGTGTCGGTGATCGCCTCGGCCAGGCCGACGCCGAGGTAGCGCACCCGGGCGGCGACGTCGTGGGCGACCACACCCTGGATGAACGCCTCGCCCTCGCCGGTGCAGGAGATGGCGCCGATGCCGTCGCGGGCGTAGGTGCCGGCCCCGACGATCGGGGTGTCGCCGACCCGGCCCTCGCTCTGGTTGACCATGCCGCCGGTGGAGGTGGCGGCCGCGACCCGGCCGTGCGCGTCGACGGCGACCGCGCCGACGGTGCCGTGCCGGGAGCCCGCGAGCAGGCCGTCCTGCACCCGGCGCAGCTGCTGCTGGCGGGCCGGCGTCGTGAAGTGGTCGGGGGTCACCGTCTGCAGGTCCCAGCCGGCGATCCGCTCGGCGGTGGGGGCGATCAGCAGCACCGCCGGGGTCTCCTCCAGCACCTTGCGCGCGGCGTGCACCGGGTTGCGGGCGAACTGCGACGCCGCGACCGCGCCGGCCCGGCCCTCCCCGGTCATCACGCAGGCGTCGAGCTCGGCGGTGCCCTCGGAGGTGAGCGCGGCCCCGCGGCCGGCGTTGAACAGCGGGTCGTCCTCCAGGCACGCGACGGTCGCGCAGACGGCGTCCAGCGCGCTGCCGCCGGCGGCCAGCACCGCGGCGCCGGCCCGGTGGGCGGCGGTGAGGCCCTCGGCGTAGGTGCCCGCCTCCTCCAGCGAGAGCTCCTCGACCCGGCCGCCGGCGCCGCCGTGCAGGACGAGCGCCCAGCCGCTGCCCGACGGGGGCACCTGGAACAGCTGCACGGTCACCGGCCACCGGCCTGGCGGGTGATGTAGTTGACGGCGACGAAGGAGCGGAAGACCGCGAGCAGGTCCTCGCCGGAGATCGCCACGGTGCGCTCGGCGACCCGCTCGACGCCGCGCGCCCAGGTGGCCACCTCGGCCATGTCACCGGTCTGCACGTCCAGCTCCAGCGTCGCCGGCCGGGTGATGCCCGGGGTGCCGACGGCGCCGCCGGCGACCCGGCGGGCGGCCTCCTCGGCGCCCTCCCGGATCAGCCGGCAGGACTCGCTCGGGTGCAGGTTCGCCGCGCTGAACCGGGTCAGCGACTCCTTGGTCACCACGTGCACGCCGCCGGGGGCGAACGCAGCGGTCTGCTCCCAGGTGACGGCGTCCCCGGACAGGAACGCGATCGGGACGCCGAAGTGCTCGGCGACCAGGGCGTTGATGCCGCTCTCCCCCACCTCGACGCCGTTGACGCGCGCCGCGGCGAACACCTCGGGGTTGTAGGTGTGGCTCAGCGTGGAGGGCTGCCCGGAGATCGACCCGTGGTAGCCGACGAGGAACGCCGCGTCCACGGTCTCGTCCAGCCCCTGCATCATGTACAGCGGCTTGTGCCGGCCGGCGATGTAGCTGGCGTTGCCGGCCACCGCGCGCGGGTCGAGGTTGGCCATCGTGCCGTGCGAGTCGTTGAGCACGACCTCGGTCGCGCCGCCGGCGATCGCGCCCTCGATGGCGGCGTTGACCTCGGCGAGCATCAGCTGGCAGCCGAGGTCGTAGCGCGCGCCGCCGCTGGGCCGGCACTGGTCCCAGTCGACGATGCCGGCGACGCCCTCCATGTCGAAGCTGATCCAGATCTTCATGCGTGCTCCTGCGGGGCGTTGGGGACGGGGATGGCCGCCAGCTCGTCGGCCTTGAGGCAGGCGCTCTCGTGCGCGCGGCCGACGGTGAGCAGCGGCGGGTCGTTCTGGGTGCAGACCTCGCTGGCCAGCGGGCAGCGCGGGTGGAACCGGCAGCCGGCCGGGACGTCGTAGGGGCTCGGCGGCTCGCCGTCGAGCTCGAAGCCGTCGTTGACGCTGGTCTCGGTCATCCGCGGGATCGAGTCGATCAGCGCCCGGGTGTAGGGGTGCCGCGGTGCGGTGAACAGCTCGGCGGTCTCGGCGACCTCGACGATCCGGCCGAGGTACATGACCGCCACCCGGTCGGCCAGGTGCTGCACGACGGCCAGGTTGTGGGCGATGAACAGGATGCTCAGGCCCAGCTCGGACCGCAGCGTGGCGAACAGCTCGAGGATGGTGGCCTGCACGGACACGTCCAGCGCCGAGACCGGTTCGTCGGCGATGAGCACGTCGGGCCGGACGGCGAGCGCCCGGGCGATGGCCAGCCGCTGCCGCTGACCGCCGGAGAACTGGCTGGGGTAGGCGCCCAGCACGTCCTCCTCCAGGCCCACGAGGTTGAGCAGCCGCACGCTCTCGGCCCGCACCTGCGACCGCGGCACGATCCGGTGCAGCAGCAGCAGCTCGGCGAGCATCTTGCCCACGGTGATCCGCGGGTTCAGCGACGAGTACGGGTCCTGGAAGACCATCTGCACCCGCCGCGAGGACTCCTTGTCCCGCCGGGCCGGCGCCGGCTGCCCGGCCACCGACACGTCGCCGCTGGTCGGGGTGGAGCTGCCGACCAGGATCTTGGCCAGCGTCGACTTCCCCGACCCCGACTCCCCCACCAGCGCGAGGATCTCCCCGGGCCGTAGGTGCAGGTCGATCCCGTCGAGGGCCTTGAGCGCCACCGACGGCCCCGACGTGAGCCGGGACAGCCACGAGCCGTGCCCGCCGTAGCGCTTGGTCAGCGCGCTGACCCGCAGCACCGAGGGCTCGAGGGTGGGGTCCTGCACGGCCGCGCTCATGCCAGCACCTCGTCCAGCCGGTCGCTCTCGAAGCAGGCGGCCAGCCGCCCGGGGGCCACCTCGGCCAGCGGGGGCACGGCCTCGGTGCAGTGGTCGCGGACGTAGCCGCAGCGCGGGGCGAACGGGCACCCCGCAGGCCGGTCGGAGACGTTCGGCGGGAAGCCGGGGATCGGCACCAGCGCCCGGTCGGGCCGGTCGAAGTCGGGGGCGGACTCCAGCAGGCCGCGGGTGTAGGGGTGCCGCGGCTGGCGGAAGGTGTCCTTGACCCGGCCGGACTCCACGATGTGCCCGGCGTACATGACGGCCAGCTCCGAGCAGGTCTGGTTCACCACGGCCAGGTCGTGGGTGACGAAGACCAGCGAGGTGCCGGTGTCGGCGCACAGCCGCTCCAGCAGCCGGAGCACCTGCAGCTGGACGGTGACGTCCAGGGCGGTGGTCGGCTCGTCGCACAGCAGCAGCCGCGGGCCGCACGAGACGGCCATCGCGATCATGATCCGCTGGCGCAGCCCACCGGAGAGCTCGTGCGGGTAGGCCCGGGCCCGGCGGGCCGGGTCGGGGATGCCGGTGCGGGCCATCATCTGCACGGCCAGCTCCCCGGCGGCCCTCGCCGACAGCCCCAGGTGCCGGCGCGGGCCCTCGGCGATCTGGTCGCCGACCCGCATCACCGGGTTCAGCGCCGTCATCGGCTCCTGGAAGATCATCGCGATCTCCGGGCCCATCAGCGCCCGGCGCTTCTTCGCCGGCATCGCGAGCAGGTCGGCGCCGTTGTACTCGATGCCACCGGAGAGCACCTCGACCGGCGTGGGCAGCAGTCCGGCGATGGCGCGCAGGGTCAGCGACTTGCCCGACCCGGACTCCCCCACGATGCCCATCCGCTGCCCGGGGTCGACGTCGAAGGACACGTCCTCGACGATCTGCACCGCGCGGGCGCCGCTGCGGACGCCGACGGACAGGCCCTGCACCCGCAGCAGCGGGACGCCCGCGTGCAGCGGCTGGTGCCCGCTGGCCGTGGCGCCGGCCGGCTGCGCCTGGTCGATCGACATGGTCACTTCCTCCGCTCCGGGGACAACTGGTCCGACAGCCCGTCGCCCAGCAGGGAGAGCCCGAGGCTGGTCACCACGACGGCGAGGCCCGGGATGGTGGCCTGCAGCCACTGGGTGGTGATGAACTCCTGGCCGTCGAGGATCATCGAGCCCCACTCGGCGGTCGGCGGGGCGATGCCCAGGCCCAGGTAGCCGAGGGTGACGATCGCCATGATGTCCATGACGATGTCGCTCATCGCGTAGATGAGGGCCTGGCTGAGCACGTTCGGCCCGATGTGCCTCACCAGGATCCGGGTGTGCGACATGCCGCCCAGGCGGGCGGCGACCACGTAGTCCTGCTTCTTGGCCACCAGCAGCTCGCCGCGCATGATCTTCGCGTAGGAGACCCACGAGACCGCGGCGATGGCCAGGTAGATGCTGCTCTCGCCGGCGCCCAGGATGAACACCAGCGCGATGACCGGCACGTAGAACGGGAAGGCGAAGAACACGTCGACCACCCGCATCACGAGCGTGTCGAACCAGCCGCCGAAGTAGCCGGCCAGCGCGCCGAGCACCGAGCCGACGACGAACGGGATGAGGACGGCGAGGAAGCCGATCCGCAGGTCGACGCGGGCGCCGTAGAGCAGCCGGGTGAGCACGTCGCGGCCGTACTTGTCGGTGCCCAGCCAGTGCGCCGAGCTCGGCGACTGCAGCGCGTTCTGCAGGTCCTGCTGGATCGGGTCGTAAGGCGTGAGCAGCGGGGCGAAGACGGCGGCGAGCACGAGCAGGCCGACGATCACCAGCCCGGTGACGAGCGTGCCGTTGCGGTACCAGGCGCGCAGCGAGCGCGACCGGGCCGGCCGGCGCATCGCCCTGGTCGCGGTCGCGACCGCGACGGTGGTCATGCGCGCTCCTTGCTGGAGAGGTCGACCCGCGGGTCGATGGCGGTGTAGACGACGTCGGTGAGGATCCCGACGACGATGACGAACAGGGCCACGAAGAGGGCCACCGCCTGGATGGTCGGGAAGTCGCGGGTGAAGATCGCGTTGATCATCAGCGAGCCCAGACCCGGGATGGCGAACACCTTCTCGATGACCAGCGAGCCACCGA
Source organism: Modestobacter sp. SSW1-42 (assembly GCF_046635825.1). Classification (NCBI taxonomy): domain Bacteria; kingdom Bacillati; phylum Actinomycetota; class Actinomycetes; order Geodermatophilales; family Geodermatophilaceae; genus Modestobacter; species Modestobacter sp. SSW1-42. Next base: position 207,163 of record NZ_JBISCA010000005.1, read on the forward strand.
CCAGGTAGCCGAGGTTGACGCCGATGATCGACACGGTCGGGATGGCGGCGTTGCGCAGCACGTGCCCGCGGAACAGCGAGACGCCGGCGGCGCCCTTCGACCGCGCCGTCCCGACGTAGTCCGAGCCGAGCACGTTGATCGTGGAAGCGCGCAGGCTGCGGATCGTCGTCGGGCACATGGCGATGGCCAGGGTCAGCGCCGGCAGGAACAGGAAGTAGGGGTGGTCGGCGGCGGTCAGGCCGTACCCGCCGACCGGGAAGGCGCGGGCCTTCACCGCCAGCAGCAGGATGAGCATGATGCCGACCCAGAACTGGGGCATCCCCTGGCCGAGCAGCGTGAACACCCGGACGGCGAGGTCGCGCCCGCGGCCCGGGGCCGAGGCGGCGATCGCCGCGAGCGGGACGCTGATCAGCAGCGAGAGCACCAGCGCGAAGAACAGCAGCGACAGCGTGATCGGGACGGCGTCGAGCACCAGCTCCGAGACCGGCCGCTGGTAGGTGAGGCTGGTGCCCAGGTCGCCGGTGACCAGGTGCTGCAGGAACAGCAGGTACTGGTCCCACAGCGGCTCGTCGAGGCCGAGCTGGGTGTTGAGCGCCGCCACCCGCTCCGGGGTCGCCGACTGACCGAGGATGGTCAGCGCCGGGTTGCCGGGGAGCAGGTGGACCATGAAGAAGACCAGGACGGTGACCCCGAAGACCACCGGGACCGACTGCAGCAACCTGGCCGGGACGAACCTGAAACGGTCGAGCACGCGCCCACCTCCTGACTCGGGGACTCGCGGGGAGGGGGCCGGGGATCACTGGGTCTTGTAGACCCCGGCGAGCGGGTAGTTGCCGAGCGGCGTGACCTGGAAGCCCTGCACCTTGGTGCTCATGGCGTAGGCGTACGGCGAGTAGTAGAGGTAGGCCGCGAAGCTGTCCTCGGCGACCTGGCTCTGCAGCTGCTCGTACAGGTCGGCGCGCTTGGCGTCGTCGGTCTCGGCCTGCGCCTGCTTGTTCAGCGCCACGACCTCGGGGTTGTCGTAGTAGGTGTAGGCCGAGTGCGAGCCGCCCTCGGGGTCCACCGCGAACGACGTCCACTGGTCGGGGTCCGGGATGTCCATCGTCCAGCCGCTGATGATCATGTCGAAGTCCCCGGCGTTGCGGGCCTGCTTGACCGCGGTCGGGTCCAGCGTCTTGATCTCCAGCTGGATCCCCAGCTCGCTCAGCTGGGCCTGCATGATCTGGGCGACCGAGGCCTGGTTCGGGTCACCGGCGTTGATCAGGATGCTGGTGGCGAAGCCGCCCGGCTGCGAGGACTGCGCGAGCTCGGCCTTGGCCTTCTCCAGGTCCAGCTGCGGGGCGTCGGGGTTGGCGGCGTAGAACGGCGTCCCCGGGGAGAGCAGCGAGTCCGCGGCCTGGCCGTTGCCGTACAGCACGGTCTTGACCATCGACTCGCGGTCGATGGCGTAGCTGATCGCCCGGCGCACGTGGACGTCCTCGAAGGGCGTCTTCTGCTGGTTGAAGGCGACGTAGTCGATGCGCGTGGAGGGGAAGGCCGTGGCGGTGACGCCTGGGGCGGTCTTCAGCGACTCGAAGCTGGACCAGTCCGGGAACTCGTCGATGTCGACCTGGCCGCCCTGCACCTGCAGCTTGCGGGTGTTGGCGTCGGGGACGACGGTCCAGGTGACGCTGTCGAGGTACGGGCCGTCCTCACCCCAGTAGTCGGGGTTCTTGGTCAGCTTGAGGTACTGCCCCTGCTTCCACTCGTTCCACAGGAACGGGCCGGTGCCGACGGGGGCCTCGTAGAACTCCTCGACGGTCTTGCCGCCGTAGTCGGCCGGGATGACGCCGTTGCTGAACAGTGCCAGGTCGGCCAGCAGCGGGGCCCAGGCGTACTTGAGCGTGATGGTGACGGTCGAGTCGTCGGTGGCCTCGACGGTGTCGATGGCGGCGTTGACGAAGCCCCAGCCGTCGGCGCCGGTCTTGGTGTTCTCGTCGATCGAGAACTTCACGTCCTTCGCCGTCATCGGGGCGCCGGTGGAGAACGTCACGCCCTGCCGCAGCTTGATCGTGTAGGTGAGCTTGTCGTCGGAGACGGTGTAGTCGGTGGCCAGCAGCGGCTGCACCTCGCTGCCGTCCTCGCTGACGGTGAACAGCGGCTCCATGATCTGCTGCATCACGTAGATCGAGTTGTTGTCGAACGTCGTGGTCTTGTCCATCGCCAGGATGTCCGCGGCGCGGGCGATGGTCAGGTCGCCGCCCTCCACGGGGCCGGAGCCGGCTGCTGTGCCGGTGGAGCTGGTGGAGCCACCGCCGCAGGCGGTGAGCGCGACCGCGGCGGTCACCGCGATCCCTGCGGACCTCAATCGGGTTGCACGTGTCATGGACTGCCTCATCGTTCGGACCGCCGCAGCGGGTGGGTGGGGACTTCCGGGACAGCGGAGCACCGTTCCGCCGTCCGGCCGGGCGTGCTCGAGACCGGTCGGGACGGCGCGGGAGGTGCCGCGGGAGCCGTCGCGAGCGGCGTCCCTCGGCTGTAGTGATCGTTACAGTAGGAGGCGGACATTACCCCGTTGTTACGTTTGGAAAGTGACCTGGCGCACGCTTTCGTTGCCGGATCGCAACCTGCACGATGCGGTCGTGGACCGGACGACCTTGACGCTCGACGACCTGCCCGGACCGCCCGTCGAGGTGCCCTACGCCTCGGTGACCGGCGGCAACGCCGGCCCGCACCTGACCGTGGTCGCCGGCGTGCACGGCGCGGAGTACACGGGGATGGCGGCGCTGCTGCGGCTGATCGCCACCCTGGACGCCCGCCGGCTGCGGGGGCGGCTGACCGTGGTGCCGGTGCTCAACCAGCCGGCGTTCTGGGCCCGGACGCCGTTCGTCGTCCCGGTCGACGGGGCGAACCTGAACCGCAGTTTCCCCGGCGACCCGGCCGGCTCTTACACCGAGGCGCTGGCGCACGGGCTGTTCGAGGCGTTCATCCGGCCCACCGACGTGCTGGTCGACCTGCACGCCGGCGACCTGCCCGAGGCGCTGGAGCCGTTCTGCCTGTACGAGGAGTCGCCGGTGCAGGAGCAGTCCCGCGCGCTCGCGCTGGCCTACGGCACCGGCCACGTCGTCCGGCAGTCGCGGGCGGCGCGCACGGTCGGCGGCAGCACCAGCGCGGCGGCCGCCGACATCGGCGTCCCGGCGATCACCGCCGAGATCGGCGCGAACGGCATCTGCGACCCGGCGTCGGTCGCCGGCCACCTGCAGGGGGTGCTCAACGTGCTGGCCTCGCTCGGGATGCTGCCCGGTGACGTGGCCGTCCCCGTCGCGGCCCCGGTCGAGCACGAGGGGTGGGTGTGGCTGCGCAGCCCGGTCCGCGGCTTCTGGCAGGCGGCGGTGGCGGTGGGCGCGGACGTGCGCACCGGCGACGTCCTGGGCGTGCTGCTGGACCCGTGGGGCGCCGAGCTGCACCGGGTGGTGGCGCCGGCTGACGGCGTCCCGCTGTTCCTCACCTCCAGCCCGGCGGTGGACGCCGACGGGCTGCTGCTGGGGCTCGCCCGCGCCTGAGAGGGTGCCGGTCATGCGCATCCGCTCCGTCTCCGTCGTCGACGTCGCCGCCCGCCGGACGGTCCCCGACCAGCTGCTCGCCTGGGACGGCGACGTGCTCACCACCGTGGGCCCCGACGACGACGGCCCGCTGGAGGCCGGGGACGTCGACGGGCGGGGGCTGTTCGCGCTGCCGGGGCTGATCGACTGCCACGTGCACGTGACGTCGCTGTCGGCCGACGAGTGGGCCGACTCCGGACACCCGGCCAGCTACGTCGCCGCGCACGCCACCCGGGCGCTGGCGGCGATGGTGCGGCGCGGCTTCACCACCGCGCGGGACGCCGGCGGCGCGGACGCCGGGCTGGCGCGCGCGCTGGACGAGGGCGTGCTGACCGGCCCGCGGCTGTCCACCTGCGGCAAGGCGCTGTCCCAGACCGGCGGGCACGCCGACCTGCGCCCGCGCGGGCGGGAGCTGTGGGACGCCCACCCCGACGTCCCGGGCATCGGCCGGATCGTCGACGGCGGCGACGAGGTGGCGCGGGCGGTGCGCGAGCAGGGCCGGCGCGGGGCGACGTTCGTGAAGCTGATGCTGTCCGGCGGGATCACCAGCCCGGCCGACCGGGTCGACGGCGTGCAGTTCTCCGACGCCGAGATCCGGGCCGCCGTCGAGGAGGCCGACCGGCTGGGCCTGTACTGCGCGGGGCACGCCTACGCCGGGGCCGCGGTGCAGCGGGCGGTGCGGCTGGGCGTGCGCACGATCGAGCACGGCAACCTCATCGAGACCGCCGACGCCGAGCTGATGGCCGAGGCCGGCACGTTCCTGGTGCCGACGCTGAGCGCCTACGCGGTGCTGGCCGAGCGCGGACTCGAGTTCGGCCTGCCGGCCGACAGCATGACCAAGCTGGCCGCGGTGGCCGACCGGGGCGCCGCGGCCGTGCGCACCGCCGCCGCGGCCGGGGTGCGGATCGCGCTGGGCACCGACCTGCTCGGCCCGATGGCCGCCGAGCAGAACCGCGAGTTCACCCTGCGGGCCGCGGTGCAGTCGTCGTGGGAGGTGCTGGAGAGCGCCACCCTGGTGGGCGCCGAGCTGCTCGGGCAGGCCGGCCGGCTGGGCGTGCTGGCGCCGGGGGCGGCCGCCGACGTCCTGCTCTGCCGCACCGACCCCTCGGTCGACGTACGGGTGCTGTCGCGGCCGGAGGAGACGCTGGCGACGGTCGTCAGCCGCGGCCGGGTGGTCGCCGGCTGACCGGCCTCCCGCTCGGCGGGGCAGACGGCCTTGCGCCGCACCTGGCTCGCCGGCTCGGTGCTGTTCACGGCGGCACCCTGGCCAGCTGACGGGACGATCCCGTACCGGTTTCCCGCGCGCGCCGCCGCCGTCGTCGGCCCCGGACCTGCCACGCTCGCCCGCACGCTCGAGCGGAGGTGCACCGATGACGCAGCTGACCGTCTCCCCCGGCACGCGTGCGGCGGCCGGCCCCGTGCTGGCGGTCGCCGGCGGGCTGGTCACCGGCGGGTTCGCCGCCTGGGCGTACTACGGCGAGGCGTTCCGGCCGCTGGCGCACAGCTTCGGGCTGTGGATCGCGCTGCTGGCGCTGCTCAGCGCCCGGCGCCCGGTGCGCGAGGCGGTGCTGCGGTCGGTGCTGGCGCTGGCAACCGCAGTCGTGGCGTTCTACGTCGGCAAGGACGTCATGTACGGGATCGAGTACCCCGGGCAGCCGTACGCGGTGGACCTCGGCGAGCTCGTCCAGTGGCTGGTGCTGTCGGTGGTCGCCGGCTCGCTGCTCGGCTGGGCGTTCCGCCGGATCGGCCGCCCAGGGCACGCCGGCGCCGCCTCGACCGCCGCGGCGCTGGGACTGCTGCTCGCCGACGCCTACCGCCGCAGCTCGAACTACCCGGCGGACGCCGTCGTGGTGGTCGGCTTCGCCGTGCTGGCCGCCGTCGCGGTGCTGGCGGTCGCCGTCCGCTCGCCGCGGCAGCTCGCCGAGGTCGCCCTCTGGACGGTGCCGGCGGCAGCCGCCGGCTGGGTGCTCGTCTCGGCTCCCGACCTCCTCGAGCAGCTGCTGATCACCGGCTCCCTCTGACCCAGGCGGACGCCTCTCCCCCGGCCGCCCGGCCGCACCAACGAGGCGGCGAGCCGTTCAGGTCAGGAGGGAGCCGATCAGGATCTCGGTGCCGTCGGGTCTCCAGGTGCGCCAGCGGTGCCCCGGCGGCGCGCCGTCGTCGCGCTCGACCCGGAACCCGTGGTGGACCTTGGTGTGGTGCCGCTCGCAGAGCAGCGCGGAGTTATCCAACGACGTCTCGCCGCCGTTGATCCACTCGACGAGGTGGTGGACGTCGCACCAGTGCGTCGGCGCCCCGCACCCGGCGAACACGCAGTGCCCGTCCCGGTTCTCCACCGCCCGGCGCAGGTGCGACGGCACCACCCGGTGGGTGCGACCCACGTCCAACGGCAACCCGTCGGGCCCCAGCACGATCCGGGTGACCGTCGCGTCACACGCCACCCAGCGGGCCCGCGCCGCCGACAGCGTCGCGCCGAACCCGGTCCGAGCGGCGTCCGGGCCGGTGGACGGGTCGACGAGGTCCTCCAGGTCGACGGTGATCACGACGTGCGGCTTGACCGTCCGCAGCACCGGCAGGCTCCCGCCGGCGAGCTGGTTGTCGGCCAGCTGCACGAGGGCATCGGCATTCTGCTGGCTCCGGGTGCGGGTGTCGCCCTTCGGGCGGTCGGCCTGCACGATCGACTCGAGGGCAGCCTGCACCTTCTCCCCACCCACCGCATCCAGGTCGAACCGACCCGTGACGCTGCCATCAGCGTGCTTCGCGATCGACAACCGCCGCCCCTCGGTCGGGTCCGGTTCGGCGCCGTCGGGATCGAGTGCGGCCTCGAAGGCCCGCACCGCGACGACCAGCGTCTGATGCGGCGCCTCGGCTGCCACGGTCGTCCATGCCTCGTCGAACGGCGCCAGGTCGATGCCCTGCTCCTCGGCTCGGGCCCGTTCCGTCGCGCCGACCGCGTGGGCCACCACGTCCACCTGCCCCGCGCTCACGGCACCCTCGGCGAACCCGTTCGCCAGCACCGGGAAGTGCTCCAGCACCCGTCCCGACCGCACGATCCGCGACGCCTCCGCTGGTGCGAGCCGAGCGCGCCCGACCAGCCACGACCGCATCGTCCTGATGCCGTCGTGCTCCGCGGCCTGTGTCGCCTCTCCGTGCCGCACCGTGCGCGTGAGCTCGGCGCTGGCCCGGTTCACCACCTGCACCAGCAGGGCCACCCGGTCCAGCACCTGACCATCCGACAAGACGTGCAGCTCATCCGTCGCCAGGGCGTCGAGAGCCGACTGCAACTCGCTCACGACACCCCCTCAGCCGTTCGAACAGGTGTACGAATCCTATCCATGACGACCGACCAGAGCAACGCGAAACCGCAGGTCACATGCTCATCCACAGATGTGCCAGACCTCTTGACGCGCAACAGGTCAACCCGATCGGCGACCGGCCGTACGACGTCCCAGACCGCGCGGCAGACTCGCCCGGTGACGACCGACCCGGTGATCTGCTCGGCGAAGGGCTGCCGCGAGCCGGCGGCCTTCCGGCTGATCTGGAACAACCCGAAGCTGCACACCCCCGACCGGGAGAAGGTCTGGGCCGCCTGCGCCCAGCACCGCGACCAGCTCTCCGACCACCTCTCGGTGCGCGGCTTCCTCCGCCGCGTCGACCCCCTGGAGCAGCCCCGGTAGGTTCGCCCGTGCACACGGGAGCCCGGGCGCGGGCTGAGATGGCGGACGTCCCCCGCCGACCGTCCACACCTGATCCGGTTCATGCCGGCGGAGGGAGCTGCCCGATGCTCGCGGCGCGCTTTCACGGAGCCCACCAGCCACTCGCCCTGGACGACGTCCCGGTGCCCGACCCCGGCCCGGACGAGGTGCGCGTGCGGGTGCACGCCGCCGGCGTCTGCGGCACCGAGCTGCACTTCACCGACGGGCTGTACGCCCCGTCCCGGACGCCGATGACGCTGGGCCACGAGGCCGCCGGCGTGGTCGACGCGGTCGGCGCCGACGTCACCGGCTGGGCGCCCGGCGACCGGGTGGCCGTGTACTACTACCTGTTCTGCGGCCGCTGCCGCTGGTGCCTGCGCGGCCGGCAGAACCTGTGCCTGGCCCCGCGCGGCGTCCTGGCCTTCGCCGCCGACGGCGCGTTCGCCGAGCAGCTCGTCGTCCCGGCGCACTGCCTGGTCCGGCTGCCCGATGCGGTGTCCTTCGACGCCGCGGCACCGCTGTGCTGCGCGGGGACGACGGCGGTGCACGCGCTCACCGAGGCTGCGGTCGAACCGGGTGAGGTGGTCGTGGTGCTGGGCAGCGGCGGCGTCGGGTTGGCCGTCGTCCAGGACGCACGCCGGCGCGGGGCGACCGTGATAGCGGTCAGCCGCGACGCCGCCCGCCGCGAGGCCGCGCTGCGCTCCGGCGCCACCGCCGCGGTCACCCCCGGCGAGACCGCTGACGCGGTGGCCCGGCTCTCGGGCGGGCAGGGCGCGGACGTCGTGGTCGAGCTGGCCGGGGTGACGGCGACCCTGGAGCTGGCCACGAGCGTGCTCGGGCGGCGCGGGCGGCTCGTGCTCGTGGGCTACAGCGCCGACCCCCTCACCGTCAGCCCGCTGGGGATGGTGGTCGCCGAGCAGCGCGTGATCGCCAGCGTCGGCAACACCCTGGCCGAGCTGGAGACCGCCGTCTCGCTGGCCGCCACCGGCCAGCTGAGCCCGCCGGTCGCGGCGACGATGCCGTTGTCCCAGGTCAACGATGCGCTCGACCGTCTTCGAGCCGGCGAGGTGACCGGCCGGCTGGTCCTGCACCCCTGACCCTTCGGGGGGCCGTGCAACCATCGACCCCCGTGGCCCGACGCAACAGCAAGGCCGACCCGCTCCCCCGCGAGGTCGGCGTCCTGGCGATCGTGGCCTTCGTCGTCGCGCTCGGCTTCGGTGTCGTGGCCCCGGCCATCCCGCTCTTCGTCCGCGACTACGGCGTCGGGACGACGGCCGTCGGCTTCGCGATCAGCGCGTTCGCCTTCTTCCGGTTCGTCTCGGCGTTCGGCGGCGGGGCGCTGGTCGAGCGGGTCGGTGAGCGGGTGGTGCTCGCCGCCGGGCTCGGGATCGTCGCGGTGACCAGCGGGCTGGCGGGGCTGGCCGGCAACTTCCCGCTGTTCGTCGCGCTGCGGGCGGCCGGCGGCATCGGCAGCGCGATGTTCACCGTGGCCGCGCTGTCGCTGCTGCTGCGCACCTCACCGGCGGCCTCCCGCGGCCGGGCCGCGGCCACGTACCAGGGCGGCTTCATCCTCGGCGGCATCGCCGGCCCGGCCGCCGGCGGCTTCCTCGCCGAGATCTCCCCCCGGGTGCCGTTCTTCGTCTACGCCGCGTTCCTGCTCGTCGCCGGCAGCGTCGCGCTGGTGCTGCTGCGCCCGGCGGCGCTGCCGCCGGCCGACCCGCCGGTCACGCCCGCCGTCGACCAGGGCGGGGGCGGCGAGCCCTCCACCGCCGCGGTGCCCCCACCCGGCACGGACGGCGGTGGGCTGCGCGCGGCGCTGCGCTCGCGGGCCTACCTGGCCGCGCTCGTGGCCAACCTCGGCGTCGGGTGGGTGCTGTTCGGGGTGCGCAACTCCCTGGTGCCGCTCTACGTGACCGAGGAGCTGGGCAAGACCGTCGCCTGGGCCGGCGCAGGCCTGCTCGCCGGGTCGGTGGCCCAGGCCCTCGGGCTGCTGCGCGCCGGGCGGCTGTCGGACACCTGGGGACGCCGGCCCTCGCTGCTGGTGGGCACCGGGCTCGCGACCACGTCGATCGCCGTCCTGGTGCTGCCGCCGGCCACGGGCGTCTTCCTGCTGGCGATGGCCACCTTCGGGCTGGGCGCCTCGTTCCTGGCCAGCGTGCCCGCCGCGATCGTCGGCGACGTGAGCCCGGCCAAGGGCGGCAAGGCGGTGGCTGTCTTCCAGATGGTGGCCGACCTGGGCGCCGTGGCCGGCCCGCTGGCCGCCGGCTGGCTCACCGACACCTATTCCTTCCAGGTGGCCTTCGCCGTCAGCGCGGGCGTGCTCGGCCTGGGGCTGCTCGCCGCGCTGGCGATGCCCCGCACCGTCACGCCCGCCTGACCCACCTCACAGCCAGGGCGCCAGGGTGGGCAGCGGGCCGTCGGCCTGCAGCCCGGCGCCGTCGCTGCGGCCGGTGATCCAGGCGGTGACCGCCGGCAGGGTGCCGGCCACGGCCAGCGCGCCGGTCCCCCACTCGCGGTCGCCGGCGAACAGCGCCACGTCGGGGACGGTGTCGCGGGCGTCCCACTGGCGGAACACGTCGTCGACCACCGCGGCCAGCACGTCGTCGGGGACGTCGGCGAACCCGATCCCGGCGTCGAGGTCGATCGCGTGCACCCACACCTCGCGGGCCCGCAGCCAGGGCAGGTCGGCGGCGGGGACGACGTGTCCCTCGCCGGTGCGCACCTGCGCGCTCCACACGTCGTCCGGCACCGCACGCACCGTCTCGGCCAGCCGCTGGGTCGCGGCCAGCACCGCGGCACGCAGCTCCGCCGGCGGCAGGCCGGCGAGGTCGTCGGCCACCTGCTGGGCGACGCCGGTGCGGGCCTCGGTCAGGTGGGCGGCCAGCGCGTCCGCGCCGTGCGCCACGTGGGCCAGCACCTGCGCGCGGGTCCACCCGGGCAGCAGCGACGGACCGTCGAACTCCTCGTCGGTGAGCCGCCCCAGCGCCGTCCCGAGGTGCTCCTCCCCTCGTCGCCACCGGTCCAGCTGCTCGGTCGGCGCGGTCATCGGGTCTCCTCGGGTCGCGGGGCGGGACGCCTCCACCCTGCCGCCTGCGACCGGTCGCGGCGAGCGGAGCCCGCGCGGCTTCCGGTGGCGGGTGCGAAGGGGTTGGATGGAGGTGCCACCGGGAGCGGCCCCACCGGGCGCCCGCCCCGGCGGCCCCAGACCGGAGGTGCCGTGCCCGCTCGCCCCGTCCTGCTCACCGTCGACGACGACCGCACGGTCAGCCGCGCCGTCGCCCGCGACCTGCGCCGCCACTACGGCGACCGCTACCGCGTGGTGCGCGCCGAGAGCGGCGCCGACGCCCTGGCCGCGCTGCGCGAGCTCACCGCCCGCGGTGAGCTCACCGCGCTGCTGCTGGCCGACCACCGGATGCCCGGCATGACCGGCGTCGAGTTCCTCGAGCAGGCCATGGACCTGGTGCCCGGCGCGAAGCGGGTGCTGCTCACCGCGTACGCCGACACCGACGCCGCGATCAGGGCGATCAACGACGTCGACCTCGACCACTACCTGCTCAAGCCCTGGGACCCGCCGGAGGAGCAGCTCTACCCGGTCCTCGACGAGCTGCTGGAGCAGTGGTCGCGCGCCACCCCCGCGCCGTTCGAGGGCCTCACGCTGCTCGGCCACCAGTGGTCGCCGGAGACCCAGGAGCTCAAGGAGTTCCTGGCCCGCAACCAGGTGCCCTACCGGCACCTGCAGGGCGAGGACGCCGCCGCCATCCGCACCGCCGCCGGGCTGGAGGACGACGCCGCGCTGCCGGCCACGGTCCTGCCCGACGGCACCGTGCTCAGCCGCCCGTCGCTGCGCGAGGTGGCCACCCGCTGCGGGCTGGCCACCACCGCCGGCAGCCCGTTCTACGACGTCGTCGTGGTCGGCGCCGGCCCCGCCGGGCTCGGCTCGGCGGTGTACGCCGCCAGCGAGGGGCTGCGCACGCTGCTGGTCGAGCGCACCGCCACCGGCGGGCAGGCCGGGCAGTCCAGCCGGATCGAGAACTACCTCGGCTTCCCCCAGGGCGTCTCCGGCGCCGAGCTCGCCCAGCGGGCCCGCGACCAGGCGGTCCGCTTCGGCGTCGAGGTGCTCACCGCCAGCGAGGTCACCGCGATCACGCCCAACGGCGACGGCCGGGCGCTGAGCTTCGCCGACGGCAGCCAGGTCACCGCGCACGCCGTCGTCCTGGCCACCGGGGTCTCCTGGACCCGGCTGCCGGCCCGCGGCGCGGAGGACTTCGCCGGCCGCGGCGTCTACTACGGCGCCGCCGCGCACGAGGCCGCCGACTGCCAGGGCGAGGAGGTCTACGTCGTCGGCGCGGCCAACTCGGCCGGGCAGGCGGCGCTGCACTTCGCCAAGTTCGCCAGCCGGGTCGTGCTGCTGTGCCGCGGCACCGACATCCGGGCCAGCATGTCCGAGTACCTGGTCGCCCGGATCCTGGCCAACTCGGCGATCGAGGTGCTCACCTGCACGCAGGTGGTCGCCGTGGAGGGCACCGACCACGTCGAGCAGCTGGTGCTGGCCAACTCCGCGAACGGGCACACCACGACCGTGCCGGCGTCCCGGCTGTTCGTCTTCATCGGCGCGCAGCCGCCGACGTCCTGGCTCGGCGACGACTTCGCCCGCGACGAGCGCGGCTTCCTGCGCACCGGCCCCTCGCTGCTGGACGCCGAGGGCCGCCCGCCGCGGGGCTGGCCGCTGTCGCGCGCGCCGTACCACCTGGAGTGCTCGGTCCCCGGGGTCTTCGTCGCCGGCGACGTCCGCGCCGAGTCGGTGAAGCGGGTCGCCTCCGCCGTCGGCGAGGGCGCCATGGCCGTCACGCTCGTGCACCGCTACCTGGAGGCCATCGGATGACCGCGACCAGCCCGCAGATCAGCACCGCCGAGCTGCGCACGCTCTTCCTCTTCGAGACCCTGGGCGAGGCGGAGCTGGCCTGGACCGCCGCCCGCGCCGACATCCGGGTGTTCGACGCCGACGTCGTCGTCTTCTCCGAGGGTCAACCGGCCGAGTCGCTGTACGTCCTGCTCGAGGGCGGGCTGCTGCTCACCAAGCACGCCGACGGCGAGGACGTCGTCATCAACGACACGACCCACCGCGGGGCCTACTCCGGGGCGACCCGGGCCTACGCCACCGGCGCCCCGGAGGCCTACCCGACGACGATGCGCACCACCCGGCCCAGCCGGTTCCTGCGGCTGGCCGCCGACGACTTCACCACGCTCGTGCGCGAGCAGTGTCCGATGGCGGTGCACCTGCTCGACGGCCTCTACGAGGGCGTGCGGGCCACCGAGTCGGCGCTGCGCCAGCGGGAGCACCTGGTGCAGCTCGGGCACCTGTCGGCGAACCTGGCGCACGAGCTGAACAACCCCGCGGCCGCGGCGGTGCGGGCCACCGAGCAGCTGCGCGGGCGCACCAGCGCCATGCGGCACAAGCTCGCGCTGCTGGCCGACAGCGGGCTGTCGCCGGAGCTGGTGTCCCGGCTGGTGCGCGCCCAGGACGCCGCGGTCGAGCGCGCGCTCAAGCCGCGTCCCGACCTCACCGCCCTGCAGGAGAGCGACCTCGAGGACGCGATCGCCGAGCGGCTGGTCGAGGTCGGCGTCGAGGAGGCCCAGGCCTACGACCTGGCGCCGGTGTTCGCCGCCGCCGGCATGGACGCGCACTGGGTGGACGACGTCGTCGAGCAGGTCGACTCGGGGCTGGAGTGGTCCGCGGCGTTCGGCTGGCTGCGGTACACGTTGGAGACCGAGACGCTGATGAGCGAGATCGAGGAGGCGGCCACCCGCATCTCCTCGCTGGTCGGCGCGGTGAAGCAGTACTCGCACCTGGACCAGGCCCAGCACCAGGACCTCGACGTCAAGCCCGGGCTGGAGAGCACGCTGGTCATGCTGGCCCGCAAGCTCACCGGCATCCGCGTGCAGCGCGAGTACACCGCCGCCCTGCCCGCGGTGCCCGGCTACCCCGCCGAGCTCAACCAGGTCTGGACCAACCTCATCGACAACGCCGCCGACGCCATGACCCGCGACGGCGTCGCCCGGGGCGTGCTCACCCTGCGCACCCGGGCCGACGCCGACGCGGTGTTCGTCGAGATCGCCGACGACGGGCCGGGCGTTCCCGAGGAGGTGCGCACCCGTCTGTTCGACGCCTTCGTCACCACCAAGTCCGCCGGGAGCGGCAGCGGCCTGGGCCTGGAGAACGCCCGGCGGATCGTGGAGCGCCGGCACGGCGGGTCGCTGAGCTACACGACCGGGCCGGAGGGGACGACGTTCTGCGTGCGCCTGCCGCTGCGCCGGTCGCGGTGACGTGACCGGCTGGCGGGTGGAGGCGGGCGCGGTCTGCCCGCACGCCGACGGGCTGCCACCGGCGCTCGGACCGGCGGAGGCGTGCGAGGACTGCCTGCGCACCGGTGGGCGGTGGGTGCACCTGCGGCGGTGCCTGACCTGCGACCACGTCGGCTGCTGCGACTCCTCGCCGCACCGGCACGCCGCCGCGCACGCCACCGCGACCGAGCACCCGGTGGTCGCCTCGGCCGAGCCCCGCGAGCACTGGGCCTGGTGCTACCCCGACCGGGCCCTGCTCCTCCCCCGTCCCTGACGGCCGGCCGTGTGCGCCCGGCCGCGGCGGGTAGCGGGCGGTGCATGACGCAGACGTTCGTGGACCGGCTCGGGGTGTACGGCACGACGGCCGAGGACGGGACGGCGCGGCTGCGGCTCGACGCGACCGAGGAGCACCTCAACCCCGCCGGCACGCTCCACGGCGGGGTCCTCGCCACGCTCGCCGACACCGCGATGGGGGCGGCGGTGCGCAGTAGCACGGGCGAGCACGACGTCCCGGCGACCAGCCAGCTGACGGTCACCTACCTGCACCCGGGCGCGCCCGGGACCCTGCAGGTGACCGGGCGGGTGGTCACCCAGGGCGAGCACCTCACCGTCTGCGAGGCCGACGTGGAGCAGGACGGCCGCACCCTCGTGCACGCGGTGGCCACCTTCGCGGTGCTCCACCGCTGACCCCGCCCGGGCGGGCGGGGTCGGCTCCGGACTAGGCCGGACGGCGGCCGGCGCGGGTGCGGGCCACCGCGACCTCCTCGGCGGTGAGGGCGTCGGGCTCGCCGCTGCGCCGGGCCGCGGCCTGCGCGTCCAGCCAGGAGACGTGCCGCTCCCAGGCCGAGCGCGGGGTGACCGCGAGGGCCCGCGCGATCCGGGTCCAGTCGGCGCCGCCGCGCAGCGCGGCGGCGATGCCCAGCTGGCGGTTCTCGTGCGCCTTGCGGGCCACGACCTCCCCGAGGGCGAGCAGCTCGAGCGCCTCCTCGGTGTCCAGCTGCGTGTTCGTGCCGGCCTTGAAGCTGGCCCAGTCGTCGTCGTCGTCCGCGCTGTCGTTCGGCGCGTCGACCACCACGTTGTCCCGCCGGCTGAGGAAGTCCAGCCGGGACACCGCCGTCATGAGCGAGAACTCGCGCTCGAGCACATCGGGGGTGGTGGCGACCTCCGGAATCGTCGTCATGACGCCAGTATTGCCTGCAACCACACGGGGTGTGACGCCGTCGTGACATTCATCTCGGAGGTGGGCGGGGTGCTGGCGCTGCGGAGCCGGGTCGGGACGGTGTGTCCCGACCCCGCTCCACGGACGTCAGTCCTGGACCCCGACGGCCTCCTTCGCCAAGGCCGCCAGCCGCGTCTGGACGGCGCTGACGACGCTGGCCCGGGCCTTGTGCGTCTCCTCGTAGCGGATGACCGTGCGCACCTGCTGCGGGTCGGTGAGAGCGCGCACCGCCCGGGCGATCTGGGCGGTCGTCATCGAGTCGTAGCCCTGGATGGGCAGCTCGTCGGCGGTGACGTCGCCCAGCTCCCGGCGGGTGGCGGCCACCGCCTCGGCCGCCGCGGTGTCGCCCTCCCGCTGCGCGATCCGCTCGGCGCGGCGCAGCGAGGCCATCCGGCCCACGGTGAGCGTCTCCCGGACGGCGTCGGTGAGGGCGCCGGCCCGGCCGGTGACGTCGTCGACGACGCCGGTGACGGCGCCCCCGGCCTGACCGCCGGCCTGCTGGACGGAGTCCACGGCCCGGTTGACGGTGTTGGCGGCGAACCGCACCGGCAGGTTGGCCAGCCGGGTCGCCCCGCCCGCGACGCGCTGCAGCGGCGTGGCCCGCAGCGCCGCCGGGCCACCGAGGGCCTCCTCGGCCAGCACCACGGTCAGCCACTCCACGGTGGCGGAGTGGGCGGTGACCAGCCGCTCGGCCAGCGCGTGCACCTGCGGCTGATCGGCGGCCTGGGCCAGCACCTTGAGGTAGGTGGCCCGGTCCAGCAGCTGGTGCTCCAGCTGGAGGTCCTGCAGCAGCGCCTCGTCGATCGGCTCGGCCTGCTCCAGCGTGCCCTTGACCAGGGCGGCGAGCCGGCCGAGCGCCGGGGTGACGACGTCGGTCATCCCGCCGAGCTCGCGCAGCTGCTCGGCGATGGCGGCGCTGCGCTCGCCGGCGTGCTCGGCGTTCTGGGCCAGCTCGCGGCGGACGGCGTCGGTGCGGGCCTGGCCCATCCGGATCCGGGCGATCTGCTGCTCGGTCTGGGTGAGCTGCAGCAGGGCACGGAGCTGGGTGATGAGCGTGGCGGTCTGGGTGGTGGTGGCGGCCATGGGGACTCCAAGGGTGGGGTGCGACCGGGCACCTCCTCCATGCCCCGTCCAGCGGGGGCGCTAACAGGAGCAAGCACACGGCTAGCAGTGAGGGGCGTCACCCCCGCGCGCGCGGGACCACCCCGGGCGGGGTAGGCAGGACGGGCAGGTCGGCCCCGCTCCGCGAAGGCGAGGACAGTGGGCGGTGACTCTGGAGGAGAAGGCAGTGGCGAAGACGACGAGCGACGACCCGCGGGACCCGGATCTGGTGGCGGTCCAGGAGGGCACCGCGGCCGCCGGCGAGATGACCCGCCCGGTGGGGCTGGACCGGGACCGCATCCTCACCGCGGCCATCGCCTTCATCGACGAGAACGGCCTGTCCGCCCTCACCATGCGTCGGCTCGGGGCCGCCCTCGGCGTCGAGGCGATGGCCCTCTACCGCTACGTGCCCGGCCGGGAGGACCTGCTCGACGGCGTGGTCGACCGGGTCGTGGAGACCCTGTTCGACAAGGACGACGGCGACGACATCTACGTCGAGGACCACAACGGCTGGCAGGACTACCTCATGCGGCTGGCGCACGGCGTCCGCCGGATCGCACTGGCCCACCCGTCGGTCTTCCCGCTGGTCGCCAGCCGCCCGCCGGCGGCCCCGTGGGTCCGGCCGCCGCTGCGCAGCCTGCGGATGGTCGAGTCCTTCCTCGGCACGCTGACCGACGCCGGCTTCTCCGACCAGGCCGCGGTCGCCGCGTACCGCGCCTACTCCAGCTTCCTGCTGGGCCACCTGCTGCTCGAGGTCACCCAGATCGGCGCCCAGGTGAGCCTGCTCGACCAGCCCGAGGGCGATCCCGAGGCGCAGGCCCGCACCGACCTGACCCGGTTCCCGGCGCTGCTGCGCACCGAGGAGCTGCTGTCGCTGGACAAGTCGGCCGCGGAGTTCGAGGAGGCCCTGGAGAACCTGCTCGACCGGCTGGAGCGGGTGCTGCACGAGGCCAGGAACTCCGACGGGCACGTCGCCGACCTGGTCTGAGGGTGCGGTCACCGCGAGTGAGCGAGCGGTGACCGATCAGCGCTCCCGGCCACGGCGAGATCGCAGGTCAGGTGCCGCCCGGGGAGAAGTGACAATTCGTGAGCCCGTGATCGTTTACACCGTAAACGGTCGGGCACAGTGCTGTCCGTCGGACGGCGAGCGCGAGTCCGCGCCGTCCACAGACCACCCAGATCCCCCCTGGAGGAGCACTGTGATCACCCAGAACGACATCACCAACATCATCGGCAGCAACGCGGTCGACGCCGACGGCGACAAGCTCGGCAAGGTAGGCCAGGTCTACCTGGACGACCAGACCGGCAGCCCGGAGTGGGCGACCATCAGCATGGGCCTGTTCGGCAGCCAGGAGCACTTCGTGCCGCTGACCGACGCCAGCGTCTCCGGCGGCACCCTCGCCGTGCCGTACCAGAAGGCCAAGATCAAGGACGCCCCCCGCGTCGACGCCGACCAGGGCCACCTCTCCCCCGAGGAGGAGTCGGAGCTCTACCGCTACTACGGCGTGGGCACCGGCACCGCCGGCTACGACACCGACACCACCCGGACGACGGGCACCGACACCACCGGCTACGCCGCCGCGGGCACCGCCGGGATCGACACCGACCGTGACCGCACCACCGGCGTCGGCACCGACACCAACCGCCACGGCACCGTCGGCCACGACACCTCCGGCCCGACGACCGACGACGCCATGACGCGCTCGGAGGAGCAGCTCCGCGTCGGCACGCAGACCGTCGAGGCCGGCCGCGCCCGCCTCCGCAAGTTCGTCGTCACCGAGAACGTCACGACGACCGTCCCGGTCTCCCACGAGGAGGTCCGGATCGAGCGCGAGCCGATCACCGACGCCAACCGCGGCGACGCCTACGACGGCCCGGCCATCTCCGAGGAGGAGCACGAGGTCGTCCTGCACGCCGAGCGCCCCGTGGTCGCCAAGGAGGCCGTGCCGGTCGAGCGCGTCCGCCTGGACGTCGACACCGTCACCGAGCAGCAGACGGTCACCGACACGGTCCGCAAGGAGCAGATCGAGGCCGACACCGACGGCACCGGGGTCGCCGGCACCACCGGCCGCACCGGCCGCGCGGACGACGACCGCAGCCTGACCGAGAAGGCCAAGGACGCCCTCGGTCGCGACAACGACCGTCGCTGACCTCCCCGGGTCACCGCAGCGGTGACCCACCCCGCCGCTCGGTCGGCCGCCAGCGCACCCCGCCGGCGGCCGGCCGACCCGGCGTCACCGGGATCCCGGCACGCACCA
>NZ_JBISCA010000005.1:225368-424675 GCF_046635825.1 Modestobacter sp. SSW1-42
GGCGGCGGTGCGGAGGTCCTCGCCGTCCTCGACGCCGCCTCCGGGGGTGTACCAGAACCGGACCGGCGTCACCGGGATCCCGGCACGCACCACCGCAGCACCCCGCACGTCCAGCCCGCCGCCGCGGAGCGCCCGCCGCGCCCGCCGAGGAGCCCTCGTCACGCGCACGACCGGGCTCTCCGTCCCGCGCGCGAACCCGCAGGCCGCGGGCTCCCCCGACTCCCGCCCCACCCCGCCGCCGTCCGGCACCTCCCGCCGTCCGGCCGCACCCGAACTCGTCGCGATCGGCGAGCGGCTGCTCGCCCGCCGATCGCGACGACCACCCCGTTGGAGGACACCATGAGCACCGCCTCGCACGACCCGAACGAGACCAACCTGTCGACCAGCGACCGGACCACGAGCTTCCGCAACAACGCGGCGGCCAAGGCCGGCAACGGTGCCCGCGCCAGCAAGGGCGCGGCCCGCGACGCCGTGGACGCCCAGCACGAGCGCTTCGGCGGCATCAAGTGGGGCGCCGCCTTCTTCGGCTGGCTGTCGGCCAACGGCCTGGCCGTCCTGCTCATCGCGCTGATCTCCGCTGCGGGCGTGGCCATCGGGCTCACCCAGGGCGTGCCCTCGGCCGAGGAGGCCACCTCCAACGCCAGCGGCATCGGCATCGGTGGCGGCATCGCGCTGCTGGTCGTCCTCTTCCTGGCCTACCTCGCCGGCGGGTACGTCGCCGGCCGGATGTCCCGCTTCGACGGTCTGCGCCAGGGCGTGGCGGTCTGGCTGATCGGCCTGCTCGTGGTCGTCGTGCTGGCGATCGTGGCCGCCGTGGCCGGCGCCCAGTACAACGTGCTCTCGCAGCTGAACCTCCCCCGCATCCCCGTCGACGAGGGCACGGCGACCACCGCCGGGATCATCGCCCTGGTCGCCGTCCTGGTGGTCACGCTCCTCGGCGCCGTCCTCGGCGGCAAGCTCGGCGAGCGTTTCCACCGCAAGGTCGACCGGGCCGGCTTCGCCGCCGCCTGATCGCCCACGGTCCTGCACCGTCGTCGCCGACCGGGGGGAAGGTCGGCGGCGGCGGTGCAGCCATGTCCGGGCCCGTCCCGGTGCTCCTGGGACGGGTGGGACGGGCGGGACACCTCCGAGCGTGTACCGAGCGTGTTCTCCCCGGCACCGTCCGTCCCGTCGCGCACCGTCGGCACGGACCCGGCACGCGGGAGCCCGGCGCACCGGACCCGCGCGGACGCCGCCGGCCGGCGGCCCGGGTGCGCAGTACCGATCCGGATCGGTCCACCCCACCGGGCACCTGCGCCCCACCCGTCCCACGAAGAGAGCGGTCGGTAGGGGAACGTTCCGTCCGACCGGGTAGACAGAACGCATGGGGAACGTCGCGGACCGTCAGTTGAGCACCGGGGGCCCGGTGCCCCCGTCGTCGCCCACGGTCGCGCTGGACGCCACGGTCACCCCCGCGCTCACCGCCGCCCTCGCCGCCACCGGCACCCCGGTCGTCGCTCGCCTGGCGCTGACCAGCACCACCAGCGTCACCGGGGCCACCCTCCGGGTCGCCGTGCAGGACGCCGAGGGCCCGGTCGGCGCCGCCGCCGAGCAGCGGGTCGACCTGCGGGCCGGCGCCACGACCGTGGTCGAGGACGTGCGGCTCACGCTGGACCCGGCGGTCGTGCGCGCGGTGTCCGCACCGTCGCTGGCCTGGGTCCGGGTGCAGCTCGAGGCCGGCGGCGTCCTGCTGGCCGAGCACCGCACCCCGGTGCACCTGCTCCCCGCCGCGCAGTGGGCGCCCACTCCCCTGCCGCTGGCCCTGGCACTGCTCGCCGCGCACGTCCAGCCCGGCGACCCGGCGGTCACCGCACTGCTGGCCGAGGCCGCCCAGCTGCTCCAGGAGGGCACCGACAGCCCGAGCATGCCCGGGTACGCCGAGGGGCCGGAGCGGGTCGACGAGGTGGTCGAGGCGCTGACCTGGGCGATGCGCCGCCACGAAGTCCGGGCCGAGGAGCCGCCGGTGGGCCGGGTCGACGCCGGCCAGGTCGTCCGTACGCCCACCGAGGTCCTCGACGGCCGGGTGGGCACCGGCCTGGACACCGTCGTCACCCTCGCGGCGGCCTGCGAGCGAGCCGGCCTGCGGCCGCTGCTGTGGGTCGTCGAGGGGCACGCGTTCCTCGGGTACTGGCGCGAGGACCGCAGCGCCCCGGACGCCGCGACCACCGACGTCTCCGCCCTGGTGGCCGAGGTCGACGCCGGCGCGATGGGCCTGGTCGAGACCCGGCTGCTCACCGACCGCGGGAACACGAGCGCCGACCTGCACGGTCCGGCCTACCGGGCCTGGCTGACCGGCGACCGGGCCCGGGTGCTGGGCGTGACCGACGTCGCCCGCGCCCGCGAGGTCGGCGTGCAGCCGCTGCCCACCGCCACCGCGGTGGACACCCCGCCCGAGCCCGAGCCCGCGCAGGCGCCGGAGCCCGCGCCCGAGCCCGTCAGCGAGGCGCCGGTCGAGCTCGTGCCCGACCCGCCGGGCGCCGCGACCGCCCCACCGCCGCCCCGGGTGCGGCAGTGGCAGAACGCGCTGCTGGACCTCAGCGTCCGCAACCGGCTGGTCAACTACAGCGAGCGCGCCGGCATCCCGCTCACGGTCCCCGGCCACGCCCTGGCCGCGCTCGAGGACCTCGTCGCCACCGGGTCCACCCTCACGCTGCTGCCCGGCGACCAGCTCGCCGACGAGCACCGCGACCGCGGCCTGCGCTCGGCCGCCGAGCTGCCCCCACGGACGCTCACCGAGCTGCTGACCGCCGCCCGGTCGGTGCACGTCGACGTCCCGCGGGCGGCCTACCTGCCGCGGCTGCGGGCGCTCGCGCACCGGGCGCGGACCGGGCTGGAGGAGACCGGCGCGAACAACCTGCACCTGGCGCTGGGCAGCCTGCACTGGGAGGCCGACGGCCGCCCACTGCGTTCCCCGCTGGTGCTCGTCCCGGTGGAGCTGAGCACCGCCTCGTCCGGGGGCGCCTACCGGCTCACCCTGGACGAGTCCGGCGCCGGCACCGCCAACCCCGTCCTGCTGCAGAAGCTCGCCCAGCTGCACGGCGTGACCGTGCCCGCCCTGGACTCCCCCGGCGGCCGCGGCCTGGACCTGGCCACCGCGATGCGCGCCGTGCAGGAGGCCCTGTCGGCCGCGGGGCTCCGCTGGCGTGTGGAGGCCACCGCGGACCTGGCGGTGCTGCCGTTCTCGACGTCGCGGATGTGGCACGACCTGGACCGGCACTGGCCAGAGCTGGTCACCAGCCCGCTGGTCGGCCACCTCGTCGACCGCCCCGACACCCCCTTCGCCGACCCGGCGCCGGGCACCGCGACCGACGTCGACCTCGACGAGCTGGCCGCGCGGTGCCCGCTGCCGGCCGACGCCTCCCAGCTGCGCGCGGTGGCCGAGGCGCTGGCCGGCCGCACGTTCGTGCTCGAGGGCCCGCCCGGCACCGGCAAGTCCCAGACCATCGCCAACCTGCTCGCCCGAGCCGTCGCCGACGGCCGGAGGGTGCTGTTCGTCGCCGAGAAGCGGGCCGCCCTGGACGTCGTGGCCCGTCGGCTGGACGCCGTGGGCATGGGGCCGTTCGTGCTCGACCTGCACGACCGGGGCAGCCGCCCGGCCGTCGTCCGGGCGCAGGTCCGGGCCGCGCTCGAGCACGCCGTCGCGGTCGACGAGCCGGGCCTGAGCGGCGACGCCGAGGAGCTGCGGTCGGCCACCCGCGCCCTGGAGCACTACGCCGAGCTGCTGCACGCGCCCAACCCGGCGGGGACGTCGCTGTACTCGGCGCACACCGACGCGCTGGCCGCCGACCCGGCCACCCCGCCGCTGCCGGTCACCGCCTCCTTCGCCGCGCGGGCCGACGCCGACGTCGTCACCGCCGTGCGCCGGGCGCTGGCGCTGCTGCCCGACATCGCGGGCCTCGCGCGCCCGTCGGCCACGCACGCGTGGGGTTTCATCGACACGATCCAGCTGGACATCACCGCCGTGCAGCAGGCCGCGGCCGCCGTCGACACCGCCGTCCGCGAGCTGCGCGCCGACGGTGCGCTGGCCGGCGCCGTGCGCGCCGCCGGCACGGCGGAGGACCTCGACACCCTGGTGCACCTGCTCACCGGGCCCCGGGTGGGCCTGGACGTGCTCGACGAGGTGCGCTCGGCCCGCTGGCGCGCGGCCACCGACGACGTCGCCGCGCAGATCGCCGCCCTCGTCGCCGCGCCGCACCCGGCGTGGGAGCTCGTCACGCCCGAGGCGCTGACCCTGCCACTGGCCGAGCTGCGCGAGCAGGCCGGCGCCGCCGCCGACACCGGTTGGCTGGCCCGGCGCGGCAAGCTCTCCTCGGTCCGCGACCGGCTGGCACCGGTGCTGCAGCCCGGCGCCACGGTGCGGCCCGGCGACGTCCTCGACCTGCTCGCCGACCTGCACCAGGTCCAGGCCGCGGTGCACGCCCTCGGTGCCCGCGCCGCCGGCATCCCCGGCCTGCAGGTGCCCGCCGACTGGAACCCGTTCCTGGACTCCGGGCGGTTCCTCGTCGACGCCGAGGTGCGCTGGCTGCGCCGCGCCGCCGCCGCGGTCGACGGCGACTCCCGGCTGGCGCGTGCACTGCGCCGGTCGCTGGCCGGCGGCCCGGTCGCCGACGCCTCCGCCGTCCCCCCGGTGGCCCGGCTGCGCGACGCCGTCACCCACCTGCTCGCCGTCTGCTCCAGCACCCCGGCGCTGCTCGCCGCCTGGACCGGTGACGAGGGCCTGGTGATGCGCTGGACGATGACCCGCCCCGAGCGGGGCGTGGAGTACGTGCACCCGCTGTCACTGCGCCGGTGGGTGAGCCTCCTGGACACCCTCGAGCCGCTGCGGCTGGCCGGGCTGACCCGGGCACGGGAGCTGCTGCGGCACGGCCTGGTGCGGGCCGAGGACGCCGTGCCCGCCTTCGACCGCGGGCTGGCCGAGGCCTCCCTGGCCGAACGGCGCGCGGCGACCGGGCTCGACGAGTTCGAGGCCGGGCGGCACGAGCAGACCATCGACCGGTTCGCCGCCGCCTCCCGCGCCGTCCGCTCGCACCTGACCGCCGCGCTGCCGGCCGGGCTGCTGGCCGCCCGGCCGGTCGACGTCACCTCCGGCGGCGGGCAGGTCGGCGCGCTCAAGCGGGAGCTGGTCGAGCAGCGCCGCGGGCTGGGCGTGCGCGGGCTGCTGGCCGCGCACGGCGAGCTGATCACCGCGGTCATGCCCTGCATGCTGGTCAGCCCGGACACCGTGGCCCGCTTCCTCCCCGCCACGACCGACCTGTTCGACCTGGTCGTGTTCGACGAGGCCAGCCAGATCCGGGTCGCCGACGCGATCGGGGCGCTGGGCCGCGCCCGGGCCGCGGTCGTGGTCGGCGACAGCCGCCAGCTGCCGCCCAGCTCGGTCGGCGAGGGCGGTGGCACGGACGCCGACGGCGCCGGGGACGCCGACGAGGAGAGCGTCCTGTCCGCGTGCGTGCGGGCCGGCGTGCCGCGGCGGTGGCTGTCCTGGCACTACCGCAGCCAGGACGAGACGCTCATCGCCTTCAGCAACGCCCAGTACTACGAGGGCCGGCTGTCCACCTTCCCCACGCCCGCCCGCACGACCGCCGACCGCGGGATCTCCCTGGTGCGGGTGCCCGGCACGTTCCTGCGCTCGGGCCCGGGGCTGCGCACCAACCCGGTCGAGGCGCAGGCGGTGGTCGAGGAGGTGCTGCGCCGGTTCGCCCGCGCCCTGCCGCCGGTGCCCTCGATCGGCCTGCCGGTCGTGCCCTCGATCGGCGTGGTCACCTTCAACGCCGCGCAGCGCACCCTCATCGAGGAGCTGCTGCGTGACTCCGGCGACGACCGCGTGGTCGACGCCCTGGACCGCACCGACGGCGAGGGCCTGTTCGTCAAGAACCTGGAGCACGTGCAGGGCGACGAGCGGGACGTCGTGCTGTTCTCCACCGGCTTCAGCCCGGACGCCGCCGGCCGGCTGCCGCTGAACTTCGGCCCGCTCAACCGCCGCGGCGGGGAGCGGCGGCTCAACGTCGCCGTCACCCGGGCCCGGCGGCAGGTCGTGGTGTTCAGCTCCTTCACCCCCGAGCAGCTGCGCGCCGAGGAGACCGCCTCGGTGGGGGTCAAGCACCTGCGCGCCTACCTCGACCTCGCCGCCCACGGCCCCGCCGCGCTGCCCGGCACCGCCCACCGGGTCGCGGTCGAGGACCGGCACCGCGACGACGTCGCCGCCGAGCTGCGGGCCCGAGGGCTGGGGGTGCAGACCGACGTGGGGCTCTCGGACTTCCGCGTCGACCTGACCGTGGCACCGGCCTCCGACCCGGACTCCCCCGTGCTCGCGGTGCTGCTCGACGGCCCGGAGTGGGCGCGGCGGGAGACCGTCGGCGACCGCGACGGCCTGCCGGTCGAGGTGCTGGGCGAGCTGATGGGCTGGCCGGCCGTCGCGCGGGTCTGGCTGCCCACCTGGCTGGCCGACCGCGAGGCCGTGCTCGACCGGTTGGCCGACGCCGTCGAGGCCGCCACCCCGCCGGCCCCCGAACCCGAGCCGGAGCCCGAGCCCGAGCCGGAGCCGGAGCCGGAGCCGGCCCCCGAGGTGCGGACGCCGGAGCCCGAGCCGGCCCCCGAGGTGCGGACGGCGCACGTCCTCCCCCGGGTCGCGCCGGCGCTCGCCGAGGACCGGCCCTGGGACGGCGCGCTCGCCGAGGTCATCCAGCTGCGCCGGTCGGCCCCCGAGCCCGCCCCCGAGCCCGCCGCCGAGCCCGCCCCCGAGCCCGCCCCCGAGCCCGCCGCCGAGACGGAGCCGGTCGCGCCCGAGCCGGTCGTCGAGGCTGAGCCGGTCGTCGAGGCTGAGCCGGTCGTCCAGCCCGAACCCGTCGTCCAGCCCGAGCCCGTCGTCCAGCCCGAGCCCGTCGTCCGGCCCGAGCCCGCGCCGGTCGCCGTCCGTGGGCCGGCTGCGCCGCGGCCGCGGCAGGCCCGGCCCGCGGCGCGGGCCGCGCAGTCGGCGCCGCTGGACGAGGAGCAGCCCTTCATCGCCTGGACGCCGCGGCTCACCGGGCAGAAGCGCCAGCTCGACCGGCTCCACGACCCGGCGGTCGCCCGGGTGGTGCGCCGGGTGCTCACCGCCGGGCTCAAGGCCGAGGGGCCGGTGCACCGCGACCGGCTCACCCGGGTCGCCGCGAACGCCTTCGGGCTGTCCCGGGTCACCGAGGCCCGGCGGGACGCGCTGCTGGCGCTGCTGCCGGCCGGCGTCCAGGACGGCGACTTCCTCTGGCCGGCCGGCGTCGACCGGGAGGCCTGGCCGTGGTTCCGCCGCCAGTCCACCAGCGCCGAGCGCCCGCTCGACCAGGTGGCCCCGCGCGAGATCGGCAACGCGATGGTCGCGCTGTGCCGGGCGGCCGACGGCCTGGCCCGCGACGAGCTGTTCGCGCGCACCGCCGACGTCTTCGGGCACCGGCGCCGCACCCCGGCGCTGGTCCCGCTGCTGGACGCGGCGCTGGCGGGCTGCCTGGCGGCCGGCCGGCTCACCGAGCAGCCCGACGGCCGCCTCACCGTCTGACCGGCCCGCGGCCGCCGGGAGGCGTGCTGCGGGTCACCGGAGGCCCCGATCTACCGTCGGGGCATGGACATCCCCACCACCAACCGGGCCGTCGTCGCCACCGCGAGCGGCCCCGTCGACGTCCTGACCGACGTCGAGCTCGACGTCCCGAGCCCCGGACCGCGCGACCTGCTGGTCGAGGTGCGTGCGGTCTCGGTCAACCCGGTCGACGTGAAGCTGCGCGGCGGCGCGCTCCCCGGCGGCGACGGCCCGCAGGTGCTCGGCTACGACG
Organism: Modestobacter sp. SSW1-42; assembly: GCF_046635825.1. Classification (NCBI taxonomy): domain Bacteria; kingdom Bacillati; phylum Actinomycetota; class Actinomycetes; order Geodermatophilales; family Geodermatophilaceae; genus Modestobacter; species Modestobacter sp. SSW1-42. The sequence continues at coordinate 233,204 of NZ_JBISCA010000005.1, forward strand.
GCGCCGGTGTCGTGCGCGCGGTCGGTGACGCGGTGACCGCCTACGCCGTCGGCGACGAGGTCTACTACGCCGGGTCGATCCAGCGGCCGGGCTCGGACCAGCAGTTCCAGCTGGTCGACGAGCGCGTCGCCGGCCGCAAGCCCACCTCGCTGGACTTCGCCGAGGCGGCGGCGCTCCCGCTGACCACGATCACCGCGTGGGAGACGCTCTTCGAGCGCTGGCGGCTCACCGCCGACAGCACCGGCACCCTGCTGGTCATGGGCGCCGCCGGCGGCGTCGGCTCGATCCTGGTGCAGCTCGCCCGGCAGCTCACCGGCCTCACCGTGATCGCCGCGGTGGGCCGCCCGGAGTCCCGGGAGTGGACCACCGGTCTGGGCGCGCACCACGCCGTCGACCGCGACGACCTGGTGGCGCAGGTCGCGGCGATCGCCCCGCGCGGCGTCGACTTCGTCCTCAGCCCGTTCTCCGCCGGGATGGTGGAGACCTACACGCAGGTGATGGCGGTGGGCGGCTCGGTGGTCGCCATCGACGAGCCCGAGGGCGTGGACACCCTGCCGCTGAAGTGGAAGAGCCAGGGCTGGCACTGGGAGTTCATGTTCACCCGCGTGATCCACGACCCGGAGAGCACCGCGCACCGCGAACTGCTCGACGAGGTGGCCCGGCTGGTCGACGCCGGCACCCTGCGCACGACGCTGACCACCCGGCTCTCGCCGATCGACGCGGCGACCCTGCAGGAGGCCCACCGGCTGCTGGAGTCCTCGGCCACCATCGGCAAGGTCGTCCTCGCCGCCGGCTGACCCGGTCCTGCGGCGCTCGTGCTCTGCTCCCCGTGGTGAGCAGGGCACGAGCGTCCCCGCGGGGTCAGCGACGCCCGGTCGTGCCCGTCCCGCCCTTGTTGCGCATCGAGGCGATGGCGCTCTTGATCTTCGCCTGGTTCTGCGGCTTGCGCGCCTCGTCGACGGCCTTCTTCGCCAGGGCGCCCTTGGTGATCGCGCTGAACAGTCCCACGGTGTGCTCCTTCGTCCGGATGGGCAGGTTCCGCTCCCTCCTGCCCACCCGGACGACGGTCAACCGGAACTCGCTGGTCCCGGTCAGGACGACGGGGTCAGCCCGCGCACCCGCTCGATGAGCTCGCTCTTGCACACGGCCAGGAACCCCTCGGGATCCGGGCCGGTGTTCTGCAGCACGATGTGGTCGAACCCGGCGTCGACGTAGGGCTGGGCCTGCTGCACGTGGACGTCGAGGTCCGGGCCCACCGAGAACTGGCCGCGGATGTCGTCGGTGTCGACGGTGCTGCTGGCCGCGTCGAAGTTCACCGGGTTGGGCAGCTCGCTCATGACCTTCCAGCCCGACAGCGACCAGCGGCTGGTCTGGAGCGCGGCCTGCACGGCGGCGTCCTCGGTCTCCGCCCAGGCCATCGGCACCTCGGCGTACTTGGGCCCCGCGCCGCCGTGCTCGGCGTAGGCGTCGACCAGCTCGGGCTTGGGCTCGGTGGCGAACAGCCCGCTGCCGTACTGCGCGGCGAGCTTGGAGGCGCCCGGTCCGCCGCTGGCCACCGCGATGACCGGCAGCTGGTCGGGCAGGTCGAAGACGCGGGCGTCCTCGAGGGTCAGGTACTCGCCCTCGTAGGACTGGTAGCCGCCCTGCCACAGCAAGTTGATGATCTCCAGCGCCTCGCGCAGCATGTGGTGCCGGATCCGCACCGCCGGCCAGCCGCCGCCCACGACGTGCTCGTTGAGCCGCTCGCCGGCGCCGATGCCCAGCGTGAACCGGTTCCCGGACAGGATCTGCGTCGTCGCTGCGGCCTGGGCGATCACCGCGGGGTGGTACCGGATCATCGGGCAGGTGACGCCGGTGGCCAGCCCGATGCGCGAGGTCTGCGCGGCCATCGCCCCGAGCATCGTCCAGGTGAAGCCGCTGTGGCCCTGCTCCTCCAGCCAGGGGTGGAAGTGGTCGGACAGCTCGACGAAGTCGAACCCGGCCTCCTCGGCCGCGATCGTCTGCTCGACGACCTGGGTGGGGCTGAACGCCTCCGTGGCGAGCTTGTAACCGACCTGCATCGTGCATCCCCTCGTCGTCCGGTGGGTCTCTCCCGCCCCGGTGCCCGGAGGGCCGGGAGCGGAAACGACACCGGGCCCGCCGGGTCACCCCACGCCGATGGACACCAGGGGCCGGGCCGTGGGGCGCAGCCAGCGCATCAGCGCGGCCAGGTCGTCCCGGGCGATCGCGACACAACCCGCGGTGGGCGCCCCGTTGGTGACGTGCAGGAAGAAGGCCGACCCGGCCCCCGGCGTGCCCTGGCGGTTGTGGTCGAGGACGACCGCGAGGTCGTAAACCCACCCCTGCTGCCAGAGGTTCTCCCCGGCGGACTCCCGGAAGGAGCAGGTGCCGGGAGCGCACCGCGTGTGCCGGTTGTACAGCGGGCTGGCCACGTCGGACACCCACCAGTCGTGCTGGTCGATGACCCGGTAGGGCAGCGCGGTGCCCGGGTTGCCCGACCGTCCGAAGGCCTCGGTGAGCGTGTACGTGCCCGCCGGTGTGCGGGTGGACCCCTCGGAGGCGACCCCGATCCCGCTGGACCCCAGCCAGGCCGTCACCGGGCCGAGGACCCGGGTCCACCCGACGGGGGTCAGCTCCCACGCCGCCAGCCGGCCGGTGGTGGAGCCGGCCGACGGCGCGGCGACCGTGACGACCTGGGTGGAGTCCCCCGGGGACACCGCCATCGGGAAGGGCCAGGCGCCGGCCGGCGAGCCGTCGCCGCGACGGAACACCAGGTTGCCGTCGTCCTGCAGGGCCACCCCCCCGTCCGCACCCCAGGTGCGGCTGTCCCACACGGCCCGGCCGTCGGGAGCGTAGACGACCAGGTTCCCGTCGGTCTGCATCGCCAGCCGGCTACGGGCCGCGAACGTCCCGGTGGCCGAGAAGACCCGGTCCCCGGCGCCGTAGACGACCAGGTTGCCGTCGGCCTGCATCACCGCCCGCGCCCGTCCACCGGGCGACGTGAGCTGCTGGCCGGCCGCGAGCTGCTGCCCGGGCCGGAGCCGGTCCGGGGTGTCCCAGCCCGACCACCAGACCGCCCGGCCGTCGGCCCGGCGGACGACGAGGTTGCCGTCGTCCTGGAGGACCGCGCCCCCGTCGGCGCCCCAGGACCGGGCGTGCCACAGCGGGCGGCTCCCAGGGGCGTAGACGACGAGGTTCCCGTCGGCCTGCATGGCCAGCCAGTTCCCGGTGCCGAACGTGTACGTCGCCGCGATCACCCGGTCCCCGGGTCCGTAGACGACCAGGTTGCCGTCGGGCTGCATCGCCGCACGGTACCGGCGGTCCGGCGAGGTGAGCTGCTGGCCGGCGAGGAGGACCTGCCCCGGCCGCAGCCGGTCGGGGGCGTCCCAGCCCGACCACCAGGCGGCCCGGCCGTCCGGCCGGTAGAGCACCAGGTTGCCGTCGTCCTGCAGGGTCAGCCGGGAGCCCGGCGAGGTCCAGGTGCCGCTGTTCCACCGCGCCGCACCGTCGGGCGCGTAGACGACGACGTTGCCGTCGGGCTGCACGTCCAGCCGGCTGCCGCGGGCGTAGGTATTCGAGGCGAACAGCGCCCGCCCGTCGGGGGCGTAGACGACGAGGTTCCCGTCGGCCTGCATCACCGCCCGGTACCGGCCGTCCGGTGAGCTCAGCTGCTGGCCGGCGGCGAGCCGCTCACCCGCGGTCAGGGTGCTGCCCCCCGCCGCGGCCCGGGCAGCGGTCACCGGACCGAGCAGGAGGACGGTCAGGGCGAGCACGGTGAGCGCGGCCAGCAGGGCGGGCGTCACCCGCACGGCGCTCCTGCTGCGGGAGGTCTGCACGGGCAGGACCGTAGGTCGCGCGGGGGCGTCCGTGGGAGTTCCGTTGCTCCTCCGTCCCGCGGCCCCCACCCGGCACACGGGGACGGCCCGGGGCCGGGCGGGTCAGCGTCCGGGGAGGCCGGCCAGTGCCGTGAGCAGCCGGTCGAGGAAGGGCCCCTGCCCCTTGACCAGCTTCTCCCGGGCCTGCTCGACCGGCAGCCAGGCCGACCGGTCGATCTCCGGGTACTCCTGGACGCGCCCGGACCGCGGCGGCCACTCGACCCGGAAGGTGTTGCTGCGGGTGGCGCTCGCGTCCAGGTCGCCCTCGGCGGCCCAGATGGTGACCAGCTTGCTGCTGGAGGTGCGCAGCTCGCCGAGCGGCAGGAACTCCTCGGCCGGCACGGGTGAGCCCATCTCCTCGGCGAACTCGCGCCGGGCGACGTCCATCAGCTCCTCCCCCGGCAGCGACTCGCCCTTGGGGATCGACCAGGCGCCGGCGTCGCGGCGCGCCCAGAAGGGGCCGCCCATGTGCCCGATGAGCACCTCCAGCCGCCCGTCGGTGAACCGGTACAGCAGGATCCCGGCGCTCTTCCTGGCTGGCATCACGCCAGCGTGCCACGGCGCCGGTCCGGGTAAAGCAGGTGCGGTCCCGACGGCACCCGCGTTGACTGCAGCGGCCGCGCGGCGCCAGCCACGACCCGCCGGGACGACGTCCGCACGTCGTCCCGGCGGGTCAGGACCAGGAGGGAAAGGGACGACCATGGAGAAGATCAACGACCGGCTCTACAACTGGGCGTCGGTCCTGGAGCCCAACACCCGGGAGCAGGCCGAGCGCACCGCGGCGATGCCGTTCATCCACCCGCACATGGCGCTGATGCCCGACGCGCACCTGGGCATGGGCGCGACCGTCGGGTCGGTCATCCCGACCGAGGGCGCGATCATCCCGGCGGCGGTCGGGGTCGACATCGGCTGCGGGATGATGGCCGTGCGCACCCAGTTCGACGCCGCCGACCTGGCCGGCCGCGACCTGAGCGTGCTGCACGGGCAGATCTCGCGGTCGGTCCCGCTGTCGGCGGGTCGGTACGACAAGCGCGTCCGGGCCACCGCCGAGCCCCGCGTCGAGGAGCTGCGCGGGCTGCCGGGCGCCGACCAGGCCGACGGGGCGGCCGGCAACTGGCCGCTGCAGCTGGGCTCGCTCGGTTCGGGCAACCACTTCATCGAGGTGTCGCTCGACGAGCGCGACCGGGTGTGGCTGTTCCTGCACTCGGGCTCGCGCGGGGTGGGCAACAAGCTGGCCACGGTGCACATCCGGCGGGCGCAGGAGTGGTGCCGCGCGCACGGCGTCGAGCTGGCCGACCGCGACCTCGCGTACCTCGAGGAGGGGACGCCGGAGTTCGACGCCTACATCGAGGCGCTGCACTGGGCACAGCGGTTCGCCTGGCTCAACCGCGCCGAGATGATGGACCGCGTCGTCGAGCAGACCGGACGCTTCCTCCGCGACGACGTCCAGCGGCTGGAGACGGTCAACTGCCACCACAACTACACCGAGCGCGAGCACCACTTCGGCCGCGACGTGTGGCTGTCCCGCAAGGGCGCGATCTCGGCGCGGGAGGGGCAGGCCGGGCTGATCCCGGGCTCCATGGGGACGGCGTCCTACGTCGTCTCCGGGCGGGGCAACGCCGACGCGCTGGAGTCCTCGCCGCACGGCGCGGGCCGCAACCACTCGCGCAACGCCGCCCGCCGGCTGTTCACCCGGGCCGACCTGGAGCAGCGGATGAGCGGCATCGCGTGGGGCCACTCCGACGCGTTCCTCGACGAGCACCCCGATGCCTACAAGGACATCGACGTCGTCATGCGCGACGCCGCCGACCTCGTCGAGATCCGGCACACGCTCCGCCAGGTCGTCAACGTCAAGGGCGACTGAACGCCGGCTGGCGGCGACCGCACCGCGCGGACGCCGTCAGCCGGTGACCAGGCCCCAGTCGTCGGTGGCGATGCCGTCGGCCTGGCGCTGGGTCAGGTCACCGACGTCGACCAGCCGGTCGAGCACGTGCGCCTGGCGCTCGCGGGCCAGGTCGGGGTGCACCAGCGGGTCGTAGGCCGACGGTGCCTGGAACAGCCCGGCCAGCAGCGACGCCTGCGCCCAGGTCAGCTGGTCCGGCGCGACGCCGAAGTAGCCCTGCGTCGCGGCGGTGAGGCCGTGGAAGCCGTGCCCGTAGTAGCCGTCGTCGAGGTACATCTCGAGCAGCTCGGTCTTGCTGTACGCCCCGTCGAGCTTGAGGGCCAGGACGACGGCCTCGGCCTTCTGCACCGGGCCGTTCTCCCCGTCCAGGTAGAGGTTCTTGGCCAGCTGCTGCGGCAGCGTCGAGCCGCCCTCGTCGGTGCCGGTGACCAGGCCGCGGAACGAGCGGACGACGCCGGTCGGGCTGATGCCGGGGTTGGCGTAGAAGCTGCTGTCCTCGGTGGCGACCAGCGCCTGGAGCAGCTCCGGCGCCGGCTCGACGGTCAGCGCGGGGGACTCGTGCGCCATGAGGAAGGCGGTGACCCGCTCGGCGGCGTCGTCGACCGAGGGGGTGACCACCCAGCCGATGCCGAGCGCCAGCCCCAGCGCGGCGAGCAGGGCGACCACGACCCGCCGCAGGCCGCGGCGCACACGGTGTCCCCGGGAGCGCTGCGCCGGCGGCCGGCTCACCTCCGGGCTGTCCAGCAGACCAGATGCCATCGACTTCCTCCTCCCGAATCACGTGCCGCCCCGACGGGCGCACGTCCAGGATCCGGGCAGAAGCCGATCTCGTGATCGCCCTGGGGAGTGACTTCCCGCAGGTCAGGCGGCTCCTCCCAGGGGTGGACGACGTCATCCCGGGGCAGGACACCGCTCCGGCGGACCGGGAGTCAGCTCCCGGGCCAGGGCTCCTCGGGGCCGATGCCGAGCTCGGTGCCGCACACCCGGTCGGGGGCGACGTCCTGCGGGCGGAAGTAGATCGTCGAGGCGGTGACGTCGTCGCCGAACGCCTGCGGGGTGGTGACGGCCTCGGGGGCGTCGCCGAAGGTGGGCGCGGCCGACTCGATCGAGAAGCGCACGACCCGGGTGAACTGGCAGTTCGCCGCCACCGACTCGATGCTGAACTCGATCGGCGGCCGCTCCGTGCCGCGCACGATGTTGTCCAGCCCACCGGCGCCGGTCGAGCCCTCGACCAGGTCGATGGTCGCGTCGCCGGCCTGCACGTCGGCGCTGTCGTTCTGCGCGTGCACGTGGCCGGACACGGTCTGCCGGATGCGCCCGGGCAGCACCTCGCGCAGCTCCTCGGCGGCGACCGGCTCGTGCGCGACGAACACGTCGACCGGGCGGGCCTCGGCCGCGACGCCGTCGACCTGCTCGCCGCCGGTCGGCGCGGCCGCCGACGACGGGGCGGCCGCGGACGGGGTCGCGGACGACGCGCTCGCCTCGTCCTCCTCCGGCGGGCCCACCGCCTCGCGCGCCGCCTCCTGCTGCAGCGGCTCGACCACCGAGGGGTCGTCGGCGCCGTAGCGGCCGGCCGCGCCGTAGACGCGGGGGTCCGAGAGCCCGGCGATGGTCAGCCCGAAGGCGTCGACCACCCCGGCGGTCACTGCGTAGCCGCCCCCGCCCAAGGTCGTCTTGGTGCCCAGCACGGTGACCCCGGGGACGCCCCCCATGACCTGCGCCGTCGCCGGGGAGTCGTGGTTGCCGGCGATCCACAGCATCGGGGTGGTGGCGGTCAGCGCCCGGACGGCGTCGAGGTAGGACGGCGTGAGCTCGGCGGCGGTGCCGAACTCGCTCTCGTCACCGGCGTTGACCACCAGGTCGACGCCGTAGTTGGCCGCGTACTGCGCCACCAGCGGGTAGTTGGCGGCCAGGTGCATGTCGGAGATGACCATGATCTGCAGCGCCGTCTCCGGCGTCTGGTCGTCCTCGATCTGCGCCTGCAGCGCGGCCTGGATCCCGACGACCGAGCCGAGCACGTCGAAGGCCTTCGACTGCTGCGAGTAGTACTGGCTCAGCTCGCTGGGGAACAGCTGCGCGGCCGCCAGCGTGCCGGTGAGCTGCGACTCCCGCACCCAGTTCGGGTTGTAGCTCAGCACCCCGTACGCGGCCACGGCCACGGTGACGGCCGCGGCGGCGGCCGCCTGGCCCGCCCGGCGGCGCAGCTCGTGCGGGCGCCGCGGGCGCCCGCGCAGGTAGCGCACCGACATGCCCAGCGCCGCGGCGATGGCCAACCCCAGCGCCAGGCCGAGGAGCAGCTCGGCCACCAGCCAGCCGATGATCGTGGGGGCCTGCTCGGTCACGTCGGCCTGCAGCCGCTGCACGAAGCTCGGGACGTCGCCGCCGGCCAGCCGGGTCAGCGCCAGGACGTCGACGTCCTCGGGGCTGATGTGCACGCCGAAGGGCACGCCGCTGACCGCCGGGAACTCCCAGCTGCCCAGCGTGGTGTCCGCGCTCAGCCCCGGCCGGGTGAACAGCGAGCCCTGCACCTCGAACGGCACGCCCTGCACGGTCGCGTGGTACGGGAAGGCCTGCAGCACCGCGGCCGCACTGCCCAGCGGGAGCGCGATGCGCAGCACCCAGCGGACGACGAAGCGCAGCGCCGCGGCGGCCAGGTCACCGGCCCGCCGGGCCACGTGCTCGGCGCGCTGCCGGCGGGTCACCGGGAACGGCAGGGTGAGCTGCTGGGCGTCGTGCCGGTTGTGCGCCATCGCCTCCCATCATCCCGTGCCGCGGCGCCCGGACGCCCCGGGTGCGCGGGTGGTCCCGGCGACACCGCCCGCCCGCGGTCGGCCCGTCCGGGTGGGCGGTGGGTCCGTCGGGACGGGCCCACCGGCGATCCGTGGGACGCTGTGAGACGACCGACGACGACGCACTCGCCGACTCGTCGCCGACGAACGGGGCTCCCTTGGCAATGATCACCTGCCCCACCTGCGATTCCGACGACATCAACGGCACGCCGCAGCCCGACAGCCGGCTGCTGATCCACTGCAACGACTGCGGCCACGAGTGGCTGCGCGGTGAGGCCCGGCGCGACCCGGCCCGCCCCGCGGTCCAGACGTCGGAGTCCCTGCACGCGAGCTTCCCGGCCGCGGCCGACGTGCGACCGGACGTGCGGGAGCGGGTGATGCTGCTGACGTCGGAGTTCCTGATGGAGCGGCCCGAGCCCGACCCCGACGTCGTCCCCTACCGCGAGCGCTACGCGGCGCTGTTCACCCGCGAGGGCCTGTCCTCGGCCACGCCCGAGCAGCTGCTGCACTTCGCGAACTCCACGACCGTCGCCGACCCGGGCAACATCTCCGGGTTCAACCGGGCGTGGAAGACCGCCGGCCCGGACAAGGCCGCCGGCCAGGTGCGGGCGACGATCGAGTACCTGCTGTTCGGTCCCGAGAGCCTCAAGCTCGAGGACCGTTTCACCCACCTGGTCGACGGCACCAAGAAGGGGCTGGGCTTCCCCTCCTTCAAGGAGGCGCTGCTGACCAAGGTGCTGTGCGTGGTCGAGCCCGAGCGGTTCCTGCCCGTCGTGAAGTACACCGCGGCGGCCGGCGGCAAGAAGGAGCTGGCCAAGGCGGTCTTCGAGCTCGACCTGCCGCCCGTGGAGAAGTCCGCGTGGACCGTGGGCCGGCTGGCCGTGTGGAGCAACGACCTGCTGCGGTCGCTGGTCGGCAACGAGCTGCCCGACCTGCAGGAGGCCACCCGCTTCCTGCAGTGGGCGAAGAACCAGCCGGTGCTGTCGCGCAGCTGACCCGGCGCCGACGACGAACGCCCCGCCCCGGGTCTCCCGGGAGCGGGGCGTTCGTCGTGTCGGTGGTGCTGCGGGTCAGTCGCCGCTGTAGGCGCTGACGCCGAAGTGCTGGTCGCCGTTGTCGTCCTCCTGGACGAGCACGGTGGCCGCCTGGCCGCCGACGATGACCGCGCAGGTGTCGCCGGTGCACTCGATCGTCTCGACCTCGAGGTCCTGCCCGGCCAGGAACGTGGTCACCGCGGCCTCGGTGTCGGCGTTCGCGTCGTCCCGCTGGTTGCGGTAGAGCACGACCGCGGCGATGGCCAGGGCGGCCACGATGACCACCAGCAGCGCCGAGATCAGCGCGTTGGTGTTGCGGGCGACCCAGCCGGGCTCGCCGGAGCCGTCGCCGACCGTGCCGTCGGGGTCCGTGCCGTGCGGGGTGGTGCCGTCGCCGATCGTGCCCTGGCTGGTGACACCCGGGGTGTCAGCGGTGCCCACGGAGGTGGCGCCGCCGGCCGGGGTCTGCGGGACGGGCCCGGCCGAGCCCGGCTCGGTGGGGTGGGTGCTGCCGTCGGTGCTCATCGGGTCCGTGCCTCGCTCGGGGTGGTCGGGCGCCGCGTGGCCGCGGCAGGGTGGTCTGGGGGTGGTGCCGGTCTGGGTGCGGGCGCGCACACCGGCGGTCACGACAGTGCCACAACGAGGTGTGCGCCGGCCTGCGGGCTACCGGACGGCGGCTTGCGCGTCCGGGCGGTCGCGGGGCGGCACGCTCCCGGTGTGCGCGGCGAACCAGGCCACGATCTCCTCCCCCGCCGCGGCTCCGGTGCTGGTCAGCGCGTCGACCCAGGGCGCCGACCAGCCGCTGGCGGCGATCTCGCCGTGCCCGGGGCGCACCGCGCGGTCGGCGGCGGCGAGCAGGTCGACGTCCAGCAGCGAGTCGCCGGCGGCCAGGACGACGTCGGCGCCGACCCGGCGGGCCACCTCCATCGCCGCGGTGGACTTCTGCAGCGGCTGCGGCACCAGGTAGATCTTGCGGCCCTGCAGCGACACCGACCAGCCGCCGGCCCGGGCCCGGTCGGTGAGCCGCTCGACCACCCCGGCGGGGACGGCCGGCCGGTCGACGACCACAGAGCAGAACAGGTCGGCCGCGATCCGGGGGCGGCCGGCCCACTCCGGACGGCAGAGCGCGGTGAGGTCGGCGAGGACCGCGGACAGCGGCGCCACCGCGGCCACCTCGCGCGCCACGCGGGCGGCCCACACGGGGTCGGGGACACCGTCGACGAGCAGGACCCCGCCGTTCGCGGCGATCGCGTACCGGGGGGCGGGGCCGGGCAGCCGCACCCGGGCGAGCTGGGCCGGGGTCCGGGTGGTGACCGGGACGACGACCTCCCGCGCGGCGAGCGCGGCCAGCGCGGTGGCGGCGGCGGGGGTCATGAAGGAGATGTCGCGGCCCTCGTACCGCTCGACGGCGACCAGCCCGGTGGCGCCCGGGCCGTCGGGGTCGGCGACGAGCCCACCGGAGGGCGCTGCCGCCGCGGAGTAGATGAGCGTGCGGTCGAGGTCGCTGGCGATGAGCGTGCGGGTCACGTGGTCCTCCCGAGGGGCCGGATCAGCCCGACGCAGGCGTAGGCCATGTCGTCGACGAGCTCGACGGCGGCGCCGCGCTGGTCGGCCAGCAGCAGCACGTGGCCGAGGTCGGCGACGGCGTCCCGGCGGACCAGCACCTTCTCCGGCACCCGGCGCAGCAGCACCCGGGTGGTCTCGCCCACCCCGGGCTTGACCAGGTCCAGGTCGGCGATGCCGTGCTCGGCGGCCAGCCGCTGCACGGTCGCCCGGCCCGACCAGGTGGGGGTGCGGTCGGCGGCGCGATGGGCCGGCAGGTCGGCGGCCACCCGGCCGGCGACCGCGGCGAACCGGTCGCTGACGGTGTCCAGGAACCGCGCCGAGACGTCGGCCGGCGCGAGGTCCGCGTAGAACTTCGCGCCGTGGAACTGGCCGGGGGCGATCAGCCGGTCGGTGAGCACGGTGCGCGACACCAGGCCGGACACCGTGGAGTTCAGGCACGCGGAGGCGATGAGGAAGTCGCGCCGGGTGCCGAACGTGGGCGTGCAGGAGCCGGGGTCGGCGAGCACGGCCAGCTCGGCGGAGAAGCCGCGTCCGGCCGGCAGCGCCGCGTTGGCCCGGGCGACCGAGCCGGCCAGCTCGCGGCTGATCGCGCCCTTGCCGGTCCAGCCGTCGACGAAGACGACGTCCCGCGGGTCGTGCCGGGCGGCCAGGTACGCCAGGGCCACCTGGTCGATGCCGCGCCCGCGCAGGATCGACACGGCCGCGTGCGGGAGGTCCAGCCCGTGGGCGGCGCGGGCCCAGCGGCGCATCAGGATGCCGACCGGGGTGCCGGCGCGGGCCAGGGAGACCAGCACCGGGGGGCGCGCGCGCTCGGCGAGCACGAGCTCGGTGACCAGCCCGACGGCGTGCGCGAGCGTCCCCGCCGAGGACTCCAGCGCCCGGTCGAACAGCCGCTGGTACTCCGGTCCCGGCTGGTACTCGACCGGCAGCGACTCCGAGTAGTGCGCCGCACCCGACTGAACGGCCTCCTCGCGCTCCTCGACCGGCGCCTCCAGGTCGGCCCCGGAGAGGTCGGTGAGCAGCCAGCCGACCTCCTCGGCGCGGTACGAGCCGAACGCCGGGCCGTGCAGCGCGGGCGGCAGCGCGGACGGCAGTGTCGCGGTCACCGGTCACCCGGGCGTGCGCTCGGGACGGTGAGGACCGTGACCGGGCCGGCGGCCACCGCGGCCAGCCGGGCCCGCAGCGCGGCGTCGGCGTCCGTGGTCGCGTCGTCGACCACCAGCAGCACCGCGTCGAACGGCGCACCGCCCGCCGGCGGCGCCACGTTGTAGGCGTACCGCGGCCCGGGCCCGTCGGCGGGGTCGTCGTGCGCGGGGAAGGTCAGCGCGGTGCGGATCGCGCAGCCGGGCTCGTCGACCGGGACGACAGGCGAGCGGGTGGTGCTGCTGACCAGCACCTCCACCCCGTCGCCGGCCAGCAGCGCGGCGAGCTCGGCGGCCAGCCGGGTGGGCAGGTACATCAGCTCCTCGGTGGCGAGCACGAGCAGCCGCTCCCCCGCCGTGCGCGGCAGACCGGGCAGCAGCTCCCGGGCCAGGTCGGCCACCGCGGCGTCGAAGGCGGGGCGCTCGGCGTCGTCGAAGCCGTGCCGTGCGCCGTCCCGGACGCCGGCCGGCCAGCCGGTGACCGTGCGCACCGCGGCCGGCCCGGGAGGGGGCTCGACCGGCGGCCGGCCGTGCTCCTCGACCAGGGCGGCGCCGCGGTCCAGCGCGTCGGCGGGCAGCGCGATCTCCCCGGACACCAGCGCGACCACCTCGACGTCCACCCCGGTGCGGCGGGTGAAGGCGGCCAGCGCGGCCCGGTCGGCGGCCGGGCGCAGGTCGACGAGTGCGGCGACCAGGTACCGCTGCCGCGGGGCGGACGCCTGGACGGCGCGGATCGTGTCCATCACCGTCGCGCCGGTGGACAGCTCGTCGTCGACCAGCACCAGCGGCCGCGGCCCGGTCAGCAGCCCGGCGTCCGTGGGCAGCAGCAGGTGGCTCGTGGCGTGCGAGTGCGACTCCTCGAACGCCCCGACCGGGGGCACGCCGGGCACCGGCCGCCGGGTGGAGTGCAGGTAGGGGGCGCGCAGCTGGTCGGCCACCGCGTGCCCGAGACCGGTGGCGGTCTCGGCGTAGCCGAGCACCAGCGCGTCGGCGGCCGCCGTGGGCAGGTGCGCGTCGAGGACGGTGAGCAGCCGGGACGACGCCGTGCCGTCGCCCCGCAGCGCGGCGGCGACCAGCGCACCGCCGTCCCCGGCGACGCCGCTGGGCACCCCGGTGAGCCGGTCGGCGACCAGCGCCCCGAGCAGCCGGCCGGCGCCGTGCACCAGCCGAGGGTCGGTGGGCACGTGCTTGCCCAGCACCCGGCTGACCAGCAGGTGCGCCCGGCGCGGGTTGCGCCGCAGCGCCATGCCGACGAGGTCCTCGGCGACCAGGCCGCCCACGCCGGCGGTGGTGGTGAGCCGGGCGCCGAGCCGGTCGGCGGTCCACTGCCCGCTCCAGGTCCTCACAGCGCGGCCCCGAGCAGGTCGACGAAGGACGTCCTCGGGTGGGCGACGCCGAACACCGCGGCCCGCCGCAGGGTCTGCAGCGCCCAGGCCGTGTGCGGCTTGGACTCGTTCATCTTGTTGCCGAACGCCGAGGCCGCCGCCCCGCCGGCCGCGCCGGTGCCCAGGACGGCGACGGCGTCGCTGTGCTCCTCGTGCGTGACCACCGACAGCGCGTGCACCGCGGCGACGTGCGAGGGGTGGATGACCGTCTTGCCGCTCAGCCCGTTGGCCCGGTCCAGGACCACCTCGCGGATCAGCCCGTCGAGGTCGCGGCGGATGAGCTCGGTGCGCAGCGCGCGCTCCTGGTGCTCCTCGAACGGGGTCTGCCGCAGCTGGGGCTTGAACAGCCGCTCGGGGCTGGAGAAGTACTCCCAGACCGCGCCGGTGATCACGTGGCCGGTGCCGTCGGCGCGGCCGAGGACGTTGACGATGTCGGCGATGACGTCGGCCAGCACCCGGACGTCGTAGACGGTGAGCTCGCGGCTGCGGCGCAGGCCGTAGGCCGCGGACAGGTCGGTGGCGCCGATCCGCACGGCGAGCACGAGCTCCCGGTGCGCGGCGAGCAGGTCGCGGATGCCCAGCAGCGCCGCCGCCCGGGACTCGGTGTGGGCGATCTCCGGGGACTCCAGCACCGGCATCACCCGCAGCAGCCGGCCGGTGCGCTCGCTGGCGGCGACCACCTCGGCGAGGAAGGCCGGCCCGGTGCGGGCGGTGAACTTGGGCAGCACGAACCCGGTGAGCACGCCGACGTCGCCGCCGAGCCCGGCCACGATCGCCGGCACCTGCTCGGGGGCGCGCACCCGCACGAACACCAGCGGGCCGTCGGGGGCGCTCGCGGCGTGCTCGTGCAGCTGGGCGACGACGTTGCGCTCGGCGGCGGGGACGTCGGCGTCGGCGATCGCGTCCTCCAGGCAGAGGACGGCGCTGAGCACCCCGGCAGCGCGGTTGCGCGCGAGGTCCCCCGCCAGGGCCGGGCGGGTCGCCGGGCTGTAGAGCGTGGCGCCGAGGGCCAGCCCGAGCACGGCGGCGTCGTCGGTGGCGGTGAAGGGCTGGGGCGGCAGGGTGAACAGCCGCGCCTGGTCCGCGCCGGTCAGGGTGTCGAAGTGGCGCATGAAGGACCTCGGGAGGGAGACCACCGGTGGCTGGGTGGTGCGGGCGGGGGACGCGGGACGGCTCAGGCCCGGCAGCGGACCAGGGACAGCGGGATGCCGGGCGTCACAGGACGGGCGTGGCGCCGTCGGCCCAGGTGATCCGGTCGTAGCCGAACGCCTGGGCGACCTCGCGGACGGCGCCGGTGAGCAGCTCGCCCTCCGCGCGCAGCACGAACTCCCCGTCGATCGCGTACAGCGACAGGGCGGCGACCGGACCGGCGTGCCGGCCGACGTCCAGCGGGACCTCGACCCGGGCCCCGCCGAACGTGGTCACCCGCAGCGTGCCGCCCCAGTCGAGCTCGCGGCCGGACTCGGAGAACGCGTAGACCAGCAGCCGGCACAGCGCCCGGGACTGCCGCAGGTCGACCGTCAGCTTCTCGTGGGCGCCGCGGGCGCCGGTGACCACCGGACGGCGGGAGTCCGGCGGCGCGGTGCCGATGCCGGTGGCCAGCTGCACGATGCCGGAGGTGCCGTCGGCCAGGGCGTACAGCGCCCCGATCCGCACGTCGCCGACCGCGGCGGACGAGATCGCCTCGATGGTCAGCGTGCCGACGCCGGACTGCACCCGGGTGAGGGTGACCGTGGGGTCGCGGCGGGTCAGGATCACCCGGCCTCCCGGGGCGAGCCGGGGCACCGCGCGGCGCACCGGCGCCGGCGTCCGCGCTGGGGCCGTAGCCGGGGCCGGGGCCGGGGCGGCGGGCGGCGGGCTCGCCGGGCCGAGGTCGAGCGGCGAGGGGTCCGACGGCCGGGGGCTCGCGGCGGGCACCGGCGCTGCCCCGGGCTCGGACAGGTCCAGCGGTGAGGACAGGTCCAACGAGGACGACGGCCGGGGGCTCGGGCTCGGCGCCGGGACCGAGGGAGGACCCGAGAGGTCCAGCGGGTCCGACAGGTCGAGCGAGGGCGCCGGCCGCGGGCCCGCGGGCGAGGGCGGCGCGGCGGCCGGATCCGACAGGTCCAGCGACACCGACGGCCGGGGGCCCGGCACCGGAGCCGGGTCGGACAGGTCGAGTCCGCCCGACGGCGCGGACAGGTCGAGCCCCACCGACGGCGTGGGCTGCGCGGGCTCGGGAGCCGGCGCGGGGCGTGGCGGCTCGGGCGCCGGTGCGGTGCCCGGGACCGGCCGCCGGGTGCGGTGCCGCAGCCAGCCCAGGTCCGGGCGCGGCGGCGCGGACGCCGGCGGCTGCCCGATCACAGCGGCAGGCCGTAGTCGGCGGCGATGCCGGCGATCCCGCTGGTGTAGCCGGCGCCGAGCACCCGGAACTTCCAGTCGCGCTGGTGCCGGTAGACCTCGCCGAGCACCAGCGCGGTCTCCCCCGACAGCGCGCTCGCCAGGTTCTC
The DNA here is from genome assembly GCF_046635825.1 of Modestobacter sp. SSW1-42. Lineage (NCBI taxonomy): Bacteria > Bacillati > Actinomycetota > Actinomycetes > Geodermatophilales > Geodermatophilaceae > Modestobacter > Modestobacter sp. SSW1-42. The sequence goes on from NZ_JBISCA010000005.1 coordinate 249,387, forward strand.
CGAGCGCACCAGCTCGCGGCTGCCCGGCGCCTCCCGGACGACGACGGTGAGCTCGCGCAGCTGCCCGAGGGTGCGCCGCTGCGCCGTCCCGTCGTTGAGGTAGAGGACCACGACGACCCGGGTGACCTCGGCCGGGACGGCGGTCAGGTCGATCTCGACCTGCTCGTCGTCACCGGCCAGCGCGGTCTCCCGCTGGGCGACCGACTCCTCCGGGGAGGTGAGCTGGTTGAAGAACACGAAGTGCTCGGGCGAGAGCGCCTTGCTGTCGGCGTCGCACAGGACGGTGCCCAGCACCAGGTTGTCCTGGACCAGCCGTTCGGCCCCGGCGTTCCAGGAGACGCCGACGAGGATCCGGCTCAGCCCCGGGATCTCGCGGGTCAGCGCCACGTTGGCGCCGCGGCTCATCGCCGGCATCAGGCGTCCTTCACAGGTCGAGATCGGATCGGGAGAACTTGGTGCGCAGGAAGCTGCCCTGGGTCATCAGCGCGTCGACGTCCTGGTGCGCCGCGGCGTCCCGGACGGCGAGCGCCGCGGTCTCCAGCGCGTCGAGCTGCTCGAGCAGCGACTCGGTCGGCGTGCGGCCGCTGGCCCGCGGGGTGTCGACGAGCTCCTCGTCGACGGCCAGGTAGCCGCGCACCGTGGTGGGCAGGTAGTCCGTCGCCGTGGCCCGCACCGAGATGACCGCGTAGACGTCGAGCGGACGCACCTCGGCGCCGTCGACGACCTCGCCGAGCGCGTCGGTGATCCGCCGGGCGGCGACCACCGCGGCCAGGGGCAGCCGACCGGCGGAGGCGTTCACCAGCCGGTTCACGCCCGTGATCGCCGTCCGCAGCGCCGCCGGGCTGTCCTCGTCCTGGGGCGTGAGCTCGGCGACGACCCGGGAGACGGCCTCAGGCCGCCTGAACCACGCCACCGCCGCGCCTCCCCCCGTCCGCCGTGCCGGTCAGTGCGCTCACCCGCCGGTGATCTCGTTCCGGCGGGTGCGCTCCAGGTAGGGCTGCGCCCGCTGGATCTGGCCCTCCAGCGCCTGCACGGTCGCAGCCATCGAGTCCACGGCCTGCGCGCGGAAGGTGTCGACGGCGTCCATGGTGGCGAAGACGTTGTCGAACGCGGCCTGCAGCTTGGCCACGTCGATGGTCGACGACGCCGCCTGCTGGTTGATCGCCCCGCCCTGGATGCGCAACTGCTCCGACGTGGACTCGATCAGGTTCGACGTCACCGTGTTCAGCGCGTTGATCTGGTCGAGCACCAGCTTCTGCCGGCTGAGCGCCTGCGACACGATGACCGCGGTGCGCAGCGCGGCGATCGTGGTGGTCTGCGCCCGGTCGACCCCGCGGATCAGCTCCAGGTTGTTGCGCCGGATGAGGTCCAGGGCCATGTAGCCCTGCACCGCGACCGCCATCTGGGTCTGGATGTCCTGCCGGCGCTGGCGCACCGGGAACAGTGCGTCGGAGCGCACCGTGGTGGCGTCCTCGGTGCGGCCGGCGACCTCGAGCTCGGCGACCCGCTGCTCCAGCGCGGCGTCGAGGGCGGCGGCGAGCTCGTTGTACTCCCGCAGCTTGCCCATCAGCGCCCACATGTTGGTCTTCTCGGTCTCGATGGCCGCGTTGTCCTTGCGGAGCTCGTCCTGACCGGACTCCAGCGCCTTGATGATCGAGTCCAGGTGCGACTGCGCCGACTGGTACTTGGCGAAGTACCGGTCGACCTTGTCCCCGCCCGGGATCCACTTGAGGACCTTCTTCACCCCGGTCAGGTCGGCCCGGTTGGGGTCCAGGTCGGTGACGGTGGTGCGCAGGTCGACCAGGGTGTTGGAGACCCGGGTCTGGGCGTCGGCGCCCTGGACGGCGCCCTTGCCCATCGCCGCGGCCGGGCGCTCGAGCATGCGGTTGGAGACCGCCGCCGAGGAGCGCATCTCCTTGTCGCCCATGTTCGTGATCGAGGCGACCTTCTCCGCGAACGCCGGCGACCTCGAGTCCAGCGAGACCAGGTCGGCGACGAACGCCTCGGCCCGGCTGCGCAGCTCCACCGCCTTGGTGTCCTCGATCGGGACGGCGCCGGCAGCCGCCTCCGGCGCGACGACGACGACCGGGGCCGGCGGGGCGAGCACCAGCGCGCCCGCCGCCGGCGCCGCGGCCGGGGTCGCCGTCGGGGTGGCCGACGACGCGCTGAGGTCCAGTTCGGACACGGGGGTTCCTCCTACAGCGGATCGGTCGGGTCGGTCAGAGGGCGCTGGAGACCGCGGGCATGAGGTCGCGGAACGTCCGACCGGACGCCGGGACGCCGAGAGCGGTCATCGACCAGCCGGCGCCGTCGCGGGTCACCCGCGCCATGATTTGCGCGTTGTGCGAGCCGGAGCCGGTGAGCTCGTAGCGGGCGATCTCGGTCTCGGTGGTCTCGTCGATGAGCCGGCAGAAGGCGTTGGCGATCGAGGAGAAGTCCTGGCCGGTGAAGGAGTTCACCGTGAAGACGACGTTGGTGACCGAGGCGGGCACCCGGGACAGGTCGACCTGGATCGCCTCGTCGTCGCCGTCGCCGGCGCCGGTGCGGTTGTCACCGGTGTGCAGCACCGATCCGTCGGAGCTGCGCAGCTGGCGGAACCAGACCTGGTCGACGAGGTTGCCCGAGGCGTCCAGCAGCAGCGCGGAGGCGTCGAGGTCGACCGACTGGGCCTTGCCGCCGCCGAAGAAGCCCTTCTTCTTGACCGCGTCCCAGCCCAGGCCCATGCGGACGCGGGTCAGCGAGCCGCCGTCCCGCTTGGACAGGCTGACCTTCTGGCCCTTGCTCAGGTTGACGCTCATCGATGCCACTCCTCTGTGGTCGTGCCGTGCACGTGGGGGTCCGGCCGGTCAGACGACGGCCGGGCGTCCGGGGTTCCCGGGGCCGGGCTCACTTGCGGCCGACGCCCCAGCGGATGCCCCAGTCGTAGGCCGCGTCGAGCTGGGCCTGGGTGCCGTCGACGTAGCGGACCTCGCGGCGCACCGCGAGGTCGCCGCCGCTGGGGGTGAGCAGGGCGATGGCGCAGGTGCGGGCGCCGTCGCGGGGTTCGTCGAGGCGCACCTCGATCGTGGGCCCGGACACCGGGGTGAGGGTGACCAGGCCGTCGGCGGCGGCCCAGTTCGCCGGGCCCTGGTAGATGTAGGCGAACACCAGCACCCGCCGGATGGCGGCCGACTGGGCCAGGTCGACGTGCAGGTTCTCCCCCGCCGCGTTGCCGCCGGACCGGTCGTCGCCGTCGAGCCAGATGGTCGGCGAGGCCGCGCCGGGCGCGGTGACGGAGAAGGCGTTGCCCAGCGCCTGGACGACGCCCTTCCTCCCGTCGGTGAGCTCGTAGAGGCAGCCGAGGTCCAGGTCGACGTCCGGCTCGCGCTTGCGCAGGAAGCCACCGCCGGCCGGGCGGGAGGTCCAGTTGAGGTTGACCCGCAGGACGCCGCCCCCGCCGCCGGACTTGGTCAGCGACACGGTCGGCGCGGCCTTGGTCAGCGTCACCCTCCCCGGCGTCGCCGGGGCCTGCTCGCGCGGCCGCTTGGTGTAGTCGATCGGCACCTCGGGGTCCCTTCGTGTCGGAGCGCCGGGGCGCCGTCCGTGCAGCCAACCACGCTCAGCCGACGTTGACGCCGAACTCCGTGGCGATGCCGGCCAGCCCGGACTGGTAGCCCTGGCCGACCGCGCGGAACTTCCACTCGCCGCCGCGCCGGTACACCTCGCCGAAGATCATCGCCGTCTCGGTGGAGGCGTCCTCGGACAGGTCGTAACGGGCGAGCTCGACACCGTCGTCGGCGTCGACCACCCGGATGTAGGCGTTGCGGACCTGGCCGAAGGACTGCCGGCGGGCGTCGGCCTCGTAGATGGAGACCGCGAAGACGATCTTGTCGACGTCGGGCGGCACGGCGGCCAGGCCGACCCGGATGGCCTCGTCGTCGCCGTCGCCCAGGCCGGTGGTGTTGTCCCCGGTGTGCTCGACCGAGCCGTCGGGTGAGACCAGGTTGTTGAAGAAGACGAAGTGCTCGTCGGAGAGCACCCGCCCCACGCTGTTGACCAGCAGCGCGGACGCGTCGAGGTCGAACGCCGAGCCCGACGTCGTCCGGGCGTCCCAGCCCAGGCCCACCACGGCCGCGGTGAGGCCGGGGGCCTCCTTGGTCAACGAGACGTTGCCGCCCTTGGCGAGGCTGACGCCCATGTCCGACTCCTCTGCTCCGTGGGTCCGCGGTGGCCGGCGGCGGGGCCCGCCGCCGGCCGGGGAGGTCAGACGTTGATGCCGAAGTCGCGGGCGATGCCGCCGAGGCCGGCCGAGTAGCCCTGGCCCACGGCGCGGAACTTCCAGTCGCTGCCGTTGCGGTACAGCTCGCCGAAGACCATGGCGGTCTCGGTGGAGGCGTCCTCGGAGAGGTCGTAGCGGGCGATCTCGCGGTTGTCGGCGGCGTTGATGACGCGGATGAAGGCGTTGCGCACCTGCCCGAAGCTCTGCCCGCGCTCGTCGGCCTCGTAGACCGAGACGGGGAAGACGACGCGGTCGAGGGTGGCCGGGGCGCCGGCGAGGTCGACCTTGATCTGCTCGTCGTCGCCACCGCCCTCACCGGTGAGGTTGTCGCCGGTGTGCTCGATGGCGCCGTCGGGGCTGCGCAGGTTGTTGAAGAACACGAAGTACTCGTCGGCCGGGGCCTTGCCGTCGGCGCCGAGGCCGATCGCGGAGGCGTCGAGGTCGAAGGGCTTGCCGTCGGTGGTGCGGGCGTCCCAGCCCAGGCCGACGATCACCGTCTTGAGCCCGGGAGCCTCCTTGGTGAGTGAGACGTTCCCGCCCTTGCTGAGGCTGACTGCCACCTGGATCTCCTCTGATCGGTTCGCGGGCCGCTCCGACACCTGCCGACCCGGCTCTCTCGGCTCGGATACTAGGCAGCATCGCTGTGGGGTTGCTGGGAGTCCGCCCGTCCGGTGGACGGTCCCGACCCACCCCCTCGATCGTCCACAACTGGGTGAACGGTCGGTGACTGTACGTTTCCGGCACGCGATGACCAGAAGATGTGTCGGCCAACTTGTCCTGGCCGTTTCCGCCGGCTCCTCGGCGGACCGGCCTGGAGCCGCGCAGGTCAGTCACGGCGAGTCGCGCGACCATGGCGCGCCGTGTCCGGCCGTCGGCGTCCGGGGACCCCGCCGGGCCGCTGTGCGATCACCGGGAGACCGCCATACGTTCCCGTCACCCGCCGCGTTCCACCAGTCGCCGACCCGGCGACGAGCCGGCGGGCACCGCCGAACCGGGCGGCCGCCGAGCCACGGCGGCACCATGCCCGGGCCGGGGACCCATCGCAGTCCTGGGGTGAAGCGCGACCGGCACACCCGTGCCGCAGCGCCGGGCGAGTTCCCCGCCCGAACCCGTCAGCTAACTCGGTAGGCGGTTGCGGAGAACCAGGAGAAACGTCGTCCGTGACGACCATGCGCACCACCACGTCCCGTCGTTCCACCCGCGGGGCGGCTCTCGCCCTGCTCACCGGCGCGGGCATCATGCTCAGCCCGATGGCCGCCCAGGCGGCCGCTCCTCCCGGCGCCCCCGTGGTGTCGGCCCCCAGCCAGGTCGTCGCCCCGAACGGCGCGGCCCAGCGGATCGTCGACACCGCCCTCTCGCTGCAGGGCACGCCCTACGTCTGGGGCGGGTCCACCACCCGGGGCTTCGACTGCTCCGGGCTGGTCCAGTACGCCGCGGCCTCGGCCGGCGTCTCGGTGCCGCGCACGTCCCGCGCGCAGGCCACCGCGGGCACGCCCGTCTCCCGGGCCGACCTGCGCCCCGGTGACCTGGTGTTCTTCTACAACCCGGTCGGCCACGTGGGCATCTACCTCGGCGACGGGAAGATGGTGCACGCCCCGACCCGCGGTGACGTCGTGCGCATCGCCGACGTCGACCGCATGTGGGGCTACAACTCCGCCCGCCGCATCGCCTGACGCCCACTGATGGAGTCCCAGCGCTCGGGATCCGCAGCGCTGGGACTCCGTCAGCCGTTCACGGGGCGATGGTCGGGACGGCGATGCGGTCGTCGGCGTCGAGGGTGAAGTCGGAGGCCGAGCTCGCCCGCACCCGGTCGGCGGTCGCCTCGCCGCGCCGGCTGCCGGACCCCAGCCCGGCCGCACCGGACGTCGAGCCGCGGCAGGTGGCGGCCACGGTGGTCGCCGCGGTCGAGGCGGACGTCGCGCTGGCCGACGTCCTGAGCTGGGACTCCGGCGCCGCCGCCGAGCTGCCGCCGCGGTGACCGACCCGACCGGGCCGCCCGGCGGGCGGTACGACGACGCGCTGTCCACCGATGGAGTCCCAGCGCGCCGGTAACGCACCCCTGGGACTCCATCGAGCGGCGGTCAGCCGGCCCAGCGGGGGTCGGGTGGGAGCCGCGGGTTGAGCAGGTGCGCGACCAGCGCCGTCCAGCCGGTCTGGTGGGTGGCGCCCAGGCCCTCGCCGGTGTCGCCGTCGAAGAACTCGCTGAAGGTCGGATGCTCCCGCCACAGCGGTGAGTCGCTGGCCTCGATCCGGTCGCCGTCGGCCGGGCGCCTGCCGTCGACCGGGCGGAACAGCCGGGTGAGGCTGGAGTCGATCAGGTCGGCGGCGTCGACCAGCGTGCAGCGGTTGCCCGACCCGGTCGGGATCTCGATGGTGAACGTGTCGCCGTAGTGCCGGCCCAGCGTGCGCAGCTTGTCCGCGAGCAGCACGTTGACCGGGAACCACACCGGCCCGCGCCAGTTGGAGTTGCCGCCGAACAGCCCGGTGCGCGACTCCCCCGGCTCGTACTCGATGGACGCGTCCCGGCCGCCGACCTTGGCGATCACCTGGCCGGTGGACTTCGACAGCGAGCGGATGCCGTACGGGGAGAGGAACTCGTCGGTGTCGAACATCCGCTGCAGGATGCGGGCCAGCCGGTCCTTGTCGACCAGCGACAGCAGGATCTTGCGGCCCTCGACCGCCGACCGGCTGCGCAGCGGGCCCATCAGCTGCGGACGGCGCTTCTGCAGCCACCGCACGCGCTCGGCGACGTCGGGCACCTGGGTGCTCACCCACGCCGGGATGTCGGTGGCGCCCAGGATCGGCAGCAGCCCGACCATCGACCGCACCCGCAGCGGCTCCGCCGTCCCGTCGGGGGCGACGAGCACGTCGTAGAAGAAGCCGTCGTCGGAGTGCCACAGCTTCACCTCCTGCGACCCGAAGGCGTTCATCGCCTCGGCGATGGCGAGGAAGTGCTCGAAGAACTTGGTCGCGACGCCGTCCCAGGCCTGGTTGGACCGGGACAGCTCGAGGGCGATCTTGAGCATCTGCTGGCAGTAGAACGCCATCCAGCTCGTCGCGTCCGACTGCTCCAGCCGGTAGCCCGGGGGCAGCGGGGCGGAGCGGTCGAACAGCGCGATGTTGTCCATCCCGAGGAAGCCGCCCTCGAAGACGTTCGAGCCGTCGGCGTCCTTGCGGTTGACCCACCAGGAGAAGTTCAGCAGCAGCTTGGTGAACACCCGGATGAGGAACGCCCGGTCGCGGTAGCCGTCGATCCGGTAGACGTGCCAGGCCGCCCAGGCGTGCACCGGCGGGTTGACGTCACCGAAGGCCCACTCGTACGCCGGCAGCTGGCCGTTGGGGTGCATCGCCCACTCGCGGCACATGAGCACGAGCTGTTCCTTGGCGAAGTCGGGGTCGACGTGCGCCAGCGGCAGGGTGTGGAAGGCGGTGTCCCACGCGGCGAACCACGGGTACTCCCACTCGTCGGGCATGGAGATGACGTCGGCCAACGCCAGGTGCCGCCAGCTGGTGTTGCGTCCCCCGCGGCCGCGCCGCGACTCGGGCGCGGGGACGTCGGGGTCGCCGTCGAGCCACTGCGCGACGTCGAAGCGGTACAGCTGCTTGGTCCACAGCAGCCCGGCGTAGGCGCGGCGGGCGACGTGCCGGTCGTCGTCGGACAGCCCCGGGTGGATGACGTTGCCGTAGAAGTCGTCGGCCTCGGTGCGGCGGCTGCGCAGCACGCGGTTGAACGCCGGGCCGAACATCTCCGTGTCGGGCTCGGCGGTGCGCAGCCGCAGCTTGACCGTGACGGTCTCCCCCGGCGCGACGGCGTCCCACGAGTACCAGAACGCGGCCTTGGTCCCGGTGTCGGCGGGGTTCACGGCCGACTTGTCACCGTGGACGACGCGGCGGTTGATGCCGTCCTTGGGGTACTTCGTGGCGTTGCGCTTGGCGCCGAACAGCTCGACGGCGTTGGTCTCGTTGTCGCAGAACAGCACCTCGGGGGTGCCCTCCGCGGCCAGCACGTAGCGGCCGAGGTAGCCGTGCTCGGCCTCGACCGCCTCCACGCCGTTGACCGTGAGCGTGGGGGCGAGCAGCTGGGTGAGCGTGCCCTGGCGCTTGTCGTGGCCCCAGGACCAGGTGTTGCGGAACCAGACCTGCGGCAGCAGGTGCAGCGGGGCGGCGTCCGGCCCGTGGTTGGTGGCGCTGACGACGATGCAGACGTCGTCCGGGGCGTTCTTGGCGTAGGTGACCTGGACGTCGAAGAACCGGTCCTCGTCGAGCACGCCGGTGTCGGACAGCTCGTACTCGCGCTCCAGCCGGGTGCGCCGGGCGTTCTCCGCGCGCAGCTGCTCGTAGGGGTACTCGGCCTGCGGGTAGCGGTAGAGCCACTGCATCCAGGAGTGCGTCGGCGTGCCGTCGACGGCCCACCAGTGCTCCTTGGCGTCCTCGCCGTGGTTGCCCTCGGCGTTCGTCAGCCCGAAGAGCCGCTCCTTGAGGACGGGGTCCTTGCCGTTCCACATGGCCACGGAGAAGTTGAGGAAGCCGTAGCGGTCGCAGATGCCGCCCAGGCCGTCCTCGCCCCAGCGGTAGGCGCGGGCGACGGCGTGGTCGAACGGGAAGGACGCCCAGGCGTCGCCGTCCTCGGAGTAGTCCTCGCGGACGGTCCCCCACTGGCGTCCGGCCAGGTAGGGACCCCACATGCGCCAGGGCGCGGACATGTCGGAGGACTCGGCGAGGCGGGCGTGCTCGGCGGAGCGGGGGGTGTCGGCGTCCTGCGGACCGGGAGGGCTCGTGGACTCGTCGTACCCGGAGGTGGCGGCAGACACGACCTCCAGACTGCCATGCGCAGGCGCCCGCCTCCGGGTGGACGGGCGGGCCGAGACGAGAGTCACCGCCGGGGCGGTCGACGCCGGACGAGGAGCGGACGGCGGGCGGGGCGGGCAGCTCGGACCACCCGCCCCACCGGTCACAGGCACGCTGCCGGGTCCGCGCCCGCGCGGCGGGGTGCGGGTAGACAGGGACCATGGGCGCGCACCCCGGCCCCCCGCCGGTCCCGCAAGGGACGGCAGCCGGCCGCACGTCCGTCACGGTCGCCGCCGTGCCCGTGGTCGGTGAGGCACTGGCCCGGCTCGGCGCCCCGGTGGTCACCCGGCTGACGCTCACCGGCGGGGACCGCCCGCTGCGCGACGTCCGCGTCACCGTCGCGGTCACCACCGACGACGGCCCGCTGGGCGCCCCGGTCGAGCTGCGCTGCGACCTGGAGCCGGGCCGGGTGGTCGCGCTGACCGACGTCCCGCTGCTGCTGGACGCCGACGTCCTCGCCGCGCGCACCACCCCCGGGATCGGCAGCGTCGAGGTGGTCGCCGAGTGCGCGGGCGAGCTGGTCGGGCGGGCCGGCAGCCCGGTGACCGTGCTGGCCGCCGGTGCGTGGCTGGCCGCTCCGCTGCCGCTGGCCCTGGAGACGCTGGCCGCCCACGTGCGGCCCGACGACCCGGCCGTCGCCGCCCTGGTGGGCGCGGCCACCGACACGCTGTACTGGCGCACCGGAGACGCCTCGGTCGCCGGTGCGGCCAGTGCGGAGCGGGTCGACCAGACGGCGGCCGCGATCGTGGAGGCGATGCGCCGCCGCAGCATCCGGGCCGCCGACCCCGGCCCGGGCTGGGCCACCGTCGCCCAGCCGGTGCGCACCCCGACGCAGGTGCTGGAGGACCGCATCGGCAGCAGCCTGGACACCGTCGTCGTCCTGGCCGCCGCGCTGGAGCACGCCGGCCTGCGGCCGCTGCTGTGGATCTGCGCCGACCACGCCTTCCTCGGTTACTGGCGCACCGACCGCTGCGCGGACACGACCGCGACCACCGAGGTGACCGCCCTGGCCGAGCTGGTGCACCGCGGGGAGGTGCAGCTGGTCGAGACCACGATGCTCACCCAGCGCGCCGCGTCGGCCACCTTCGGCGACCTGCACCGCATCCCGGCCACCACCTGGCTGACCGGTGACCGGACCGGGGTCCTCGGGGTCACCGACGTGCACCGCGCCCGAGCCGACGGGGTGCACCCGCTGCCGCTGCGGACCCCCGGCCCCGACCGGCGGCCGGCCGCACCGCAGCCGCCGGCCGACCCGCTCGCCCTGCCCGACGGCGTCCGCGACGCGTTGCTGGAGCTCGGCGCCGGCACCGTCTCCCTGGGCGTGCGGTCGCTGCGGCTGCCGGCGCTGGCCGACCTGCTGGCCGCCGGGACGGCGCTCACCCTGCTGCCGGCCGACCAGCTCGGCGCCGCCCAGCGCGCCCGGGGCATCCGCGCCGGCAGCGACCTCCCGCCGTACCAGCTCGCCGAGCTGCTGGAGCGGCATGCGGGGGTCTACACCGACCTGCCGCAGGTGGCCTACCTGCCGCGGCTGCGCGAGCTCACCGCCCGGGCGCGCGGCGCCGTGGCGCGGACCGGGGCCGCCGAGCTGCACCTGGCCCTGGGGTCGGTGGTGTGGGAGCGCGCGGGGCGGCCGGTGCGGTCCCCGCTGCTGCTGGTGCCCGTCGTCCTCACGCCCGTGCCCGGCAGCGACGCCCACCGGGTGGCCGCCGCGCCGGGGGGCGCGCCCGCGTACAACGACTGCCTGCTCGCCGAGCTGCGCGACCGGTTCGGCGTCGACGTGCCCGCCGTCGGCGCGGTCCCCGACCTGGCCGCCGACCTGGGGGCGCTGCGCTCAGCCCTGGCCCTGGCCGGCCTGCCGCACCGGGTCGAGCCGACCGCCGACCTGGCCCGGGTGCCGGCCGCGGCGCTGCGCACCCGGGAGGACGCCGTCCGGGCCGCGGCCGGGCCGGGCCGCCCACCGCTGGTCTCCACACTGCTGCACCCCGAGCCCACCTGGGCGCGCGACGCCGAGCCGCCCACGGCGGACGCCGTCCCGGACCTCGACGCGCTGGCCGACTCCCTCCCGCTCGCCGCCGACGGCTCCCAACTGCGGGCGGTGGCGGCGGCCCTGGCCGGGGAGACGACCGTGCTGGCCGCCGCTCCGGGCACGGGCGCGGTGCAGACGGTCGCCGCGCTGGCCGCGGCCGCTGTCGGCCGCGGTCGGCGGGTGCTGGTCGTCGCCGCCCGCCCGGCCGCGCTGGCCGTCCTGGCCGACCGGCTCGGGACCGCCGGCCTGGGCGGGCGCGTGCAGGACCTGTCCGGTGCGGCTGTCCCGGGCACGCCCCGGCCGACCAGGACGGACACCACCGCCGACCTGGCCGCCGCCCGCCGCGCGCTGGCCGCGCACGCCGCCCGGCTGCACACCCCGAACTCGGCCGGGCTGTCGCTGTACCGCGCGCACGGCGCCCTGCTGCACGGCGAGCCCGACGCCCCGGTGCTGCCCGTGCCCGAGGCGTTCGTGGCCACCGCGTCGGTGCGCACCACCGCCGCCGTCCGCCTGGTGCTGGCCGGCCTGCCCGCGGTGGCCGACCCGACCCGGCCACGACCGGGGCACCCGTGGGGCTTCCTCGACGACCCCGAGCTCGACCCGGTCGTGCTGGCCGACGCCGTCGTCGCCGTCGACGCCGCGCTCGCGCAGCTGCCCCCGGCCGGCCCGCTGGCCCGGGTGGTCGCCGCCGCGCTGCAGCCCGCGGACCTCGACGCGGTGGTCACGGTGCTCTCCGGCGTCCCGGTCCCCCTGGCCGAACTGGACCGCACCGGGCTCCCCGACTGGGCGGACACCGCCGACCAGCTGGTCGCGGAGGTCGCCGCCTTCGTCGCGCTCCCCCACCCCGCACTGGACGTCGCCCGGCCCGAGGCGCTCGACCAGCCGCTGGTGGAGCTCGCCGAGTCGGCGCGGGCGGCCGCGGGCTCGGGACGGATCGGGCGGGCCAAGCGGCTGGCCGCGGTCCACGAGCTGCTCGCCCCGCTGCTGCGGCCGGACGCCGTCGCCGACCCGGCGGGACTGGCGGAGCTCACCGCGTCGCTGCTGGAGGTGCAGACGGCGATGCGCGAGCTGGCCGACTGCGCCGGGGACGTCGCCGGGCTGCGTGTGCCGTGGTCGTGGAACCCGCTGCTGGACCCCGGGCTCGTGGAGCGGCAGGTGGCCCGGCTGCGCGAGCTGCGGGCGGCGATGGACCGGTCGCGGCCGTTCACCCCGGCGCTGCGCCGCTACCTGGACACCGGACCGCCGCACGACCCGGCGGCGGCCGCGGCCGTGACGGCGCTGCGCGACGCCCTGGCCCGGCTGCTGGCGGTGGTGCGCCCCGCGCCGACTGCATGGGCCGCGTGGTGCGGCACCGGGTTCGTGCCGCGCTGGGAGACCACGCAGGCCGAGCGGGCGATGGAGGAGTTCGGGCTGCCGTCGCTGGGGCGCTGGCGCGACCTGCTGCAGCAGCTGCGGCTGCTGGACGCCGCCGGGCTCGGCGAGCTGCGCGGCGTCCTGCTCACCGGCGGGATCGCCGCGGCCGACGCGGCCGCGGCCTTCGACCGCGGGCTGGCGGTGACCTCGCTGGCCGAGCGTTCCGCGGCAGCCGGCCCGGACGCCGGCGCCGACCTCGACGCCGCGGTCCGCGACCACCTGGCGGCTGCCCGCGCGCTGCGGGCGGCCGCCGTCCCGGGGGACGGGCAGGTGGTGCTGGCCTCCCCGGACGCGGTCGCCCGGCTGCTCCCGCCCGGCGCGGACGGCTTCGACCTCGTCGTCGTCGACGGCGGGTTCCCGGTCGTCGCCGGCCTGGGTGCGCTCAGCCGGGCCCGGACGGCGGTGGTCGTCGGCGACCCGCTGGCCGCCGCGCCCGGCGACCTGGCCACCGCGTGCCTGCGGGCGGGGGTGCCCCGCCGCGACCTGACCGTGCACCACGCGAGCCGGGACGAGTCGCTGGTCGCCTTCGCCAACCGCACCCACCTGTCCGGGTCGCTGGCCACCCTCCCCTCCCCCACCGGCCCGGCCGTCTCGCTGCGCCGGGTGCCGGGTGCGGTGCTGCGCGCGGCCGGCGAGCTGCAGGGCACCAACCCGACCGAGGCGCACGCGGTGGTGGCCGAGGTGCGCCGGCGGTCCGGCCGCCCGGTCACCGTCGTCACCCTCACCGAGCCGCAGCGGGCGCTGATCGAGCGGCTGCTGGCCGACCACGCGGAGCCCGGGCACGTCACCGTCGTCCCGGTCACCGACGTCCCGGCGGCCGAGGTCGTGCTGTTCTCGCTGGGCTGCGGGCCCGATGCCCTGCCTGGGGACTTCGGTCCGCTGAGCCGGGCCGGCGGCGAGCGGTGGCTGGCGGCGGCGACCGCGCGCGCCAGCCACGAGGTCGTCGTCTTCGCCTCCTTCGACCCGGCGCAGCTGCGGGACGACGCGACGGCGCTGACCGGCGTGCGGCACCTGCGCGCCTGGCTCGACGTGGTGACCGGGGCCGCGACGCTGCCCCGGACGCTGGCCGCACCCGACCCGCACCGCGAGGACGTCGCCGCCGCGCTGCGGGCCCGTGGCCTGGTGGTGCGCACCGACGTCGGGCTGTCGTCGTCCCGGCTGGACCTGACCGTTGCGCGGGCGGAGGCCCCGGAGCGCCCGGTGCTGGCCGTGCTGCTGGACGGCCCGGCGTGGGCGGCCCAGCCGACGGTCGCCGACGGGCTGCCCGACGAGGTGCTGCGCGAGCGGCTGGGCTGGCCGGCGGTGGCGCGGGTGTGGCTGCCGGCGTGGCTGGCCGACCGCGAGGCGGTGCTCGACCGGCTGGTGGCGGCGGTGCCGGCAACCGTGCACGAGCCCGTCGCCGCGGCCGAGGAGGGCGCCCACCCGCTGGTCCCCGTCCCCCCGCCGACTGCCCGCCCGGCCGCCCCGGCCGCCCCGGCCCTCGTCGAGCCGGTGCGGACGACGGCGCGGCCGTCGGTGGCCCCGGCCGTGCTGGCCGGCGAGCAGCCGTTCGTACCGTGGACGCCGCCGTCGTCAGGATCCCCGCGGTCGTTCCGCGAGCTCGGCGACCCGGAGGTCGCCGGGCGTGTGCGGCGGGTGCTGGAGGCGGGGATCGCCGCCGAGGGCCCGGTGCACCGGGACCGGCTGGTGCAGCGGACCGCCGCCGCGTTCGGGGTGGCCCGGGTCAACGCGGCCCGGACGGCGGAGGTGCTGTCGCTGCTGCCCGACGCCGGGTCGGAGTTCCTGTGGCCGGCAGGCGTCGACCCGGCGACCTGGACCGGCTTCCGCCGGCAAGGCGGCTTCGACGAGCGCCCGCTGGAGCACGTGGCGCCCGAGGAGATCGGCAACGCGATGGTGGCGCTGTGCCGGGCGAGCGCGGGGATGACCCGCGACGAGCTGTTCGCCCGCACGCTGGCGGTGTTCGGCCACCCGCGGCGGCACCCGGTGCTGGTGCCCCACCTGGAGCGCGCGCTGGGCACGGCCGTACGCGCCAGCCGGGTGACCCGGGAGCCGACCGGCCCGCTGATCGTCGCCGCCTGACGCCCGGGAATCGGCTCGCGACTGTCGGTGGCCGGACGTACGGTCCACCGGCCCCGCTCACCCGACCCGCTGGGAGACCTCTCGTGACGCTGCCCGTCGTGCCCCGGCTCTCCCTGGAGTACGTCGAGGACGTCGGCACCGCGCTGATGCTCCAGGCGCAGTGGACCGGGGCGCTGCCGCACTACCGCTCCGAGTCGGTGCCCGGCGGGGTCGAGGACCTGGCCGCGCTGGTGCCCGAGGGCGCGGTGCTGCGGGTCGACCAGCGGTTCGACCACCACGCGACGCTGTGCGTGGAGCTGCCCGGCGTGATCCTGGAGCTGGAGCGGCGGCGGGCGGTCACCCGGGTGCGGGCGTGCGGCGCGACGGCGACCGGAGTGGAGGCCGTCGTCGCCCAGGTGGTCGCGGCGGCGCGGGCGGCCGTGGCGGTGCCCGAGGGCACGGTGCGGATGCGGTTCTGGTCGGCGTCGAAGGACGGCGACGGTTCGATGTCCTCCCGCGAGGTGACCGCACCCGGCTGGTCGGACGTGGTCGGCAACTACGCCGCGCGCACGGCGAGCCCGCTGGGCGCGCTGATGGCGATGCCGGACGTGGCCGGCCGGGCCGGACGGCTGGTGCTGTGGCACGGCGAGCCGGGCACCGGGAAGACGACGGCGGCGCGGGCGCTGAGCCGGGAGTGGTCGTCCTGGTGCCAGACGCACTACGTGACCGACCCGGAGCGGCTGTTCGAGGACCCGGGCTACCTGCTGGAGGTCGCCGGCGTCGACGGCGACCGCGGCGAGGACGACGACCAGCAGTGGCGGCTGGTGGTGGCCGAGGACTGCGACGAGTACCTGCGCACCGACGCCAAGCTGCGCGCCGGTGCGTCGCTGGGCCGCCTGCTCAACCTGTGCGACGGCATCCTGGGCCACGGCCTGCGGGTGGTCGTGCTGCTGACCACCAACGAGGACGTCGGCAGCCTGCACCCGGCGATCACCCGGCCGGGCCGCTGCCTGGGCAAGGTGGAGTTCGCCCGGCTGACGCACCCGGAGGCGCAGGCGTGGCTCGGCACCGCCGCGACCGCGCCGACCGGCGCCTCGACGCTGGCGGAGCTGTACGCGCTGCGCGAGGAGCGGGCCGACCTCACCGACCGGACACCGGACATCGGCGGCTACCTCTGACCAGGCGGGCGGAGACCGCGACGCCCCGCTCCCGTGGTCAGGAGCGGGGCGTCGAGCGGGATCGGATCAGCGGGCGCCCATGCTGCGCCAGTACGCGTTCAGCGCGCCGTTGGTCTTGATCAGCCAGACCAGCGGGCCGACCAGGATGATCCAGCCGAGCAGGACCCAGAGGCCGGTCGTGGCGCTGACCGGACGGGGCCGCCCCTGCCGGGCGTAGAGGTTGCCGACCTCGTTCGGGAGGACGAAGGGCGTCACCAGGCCGAGGGTGAAGATGTAGAGCACGAGACCGATGGCGCCGCCGACGCCCTCGCCGGAGTGCTGCTTCATCTCCTCGTGGGTCGCGAAGTGGTAGTAGAGGGCGTAGATGCCGAAGGTGATGAGGCTCAGGCCGAGCACCGCCCAGGTGCTGCGCACCTTGCCGACGGGGCCGAGCGGCCGGCCGTGGGGCGCGACGCCGTACTGCATGTGCTGCTGCGGAGCCGGGTGCTGCGGCTGCTGCCCGTAGCTGACGACCTGCTGCTGCGGCGCGTAGTGGGCGGGCGGCGGCGGGGCCGGCGCGTACATGGGCTTGACCGGCTGCTCTTCCATCGCGGACATCGTGGAACCCCCGTTCGAGGCCGCCGGCAGGTCCGACAGCGCCCGCCGACCGTAGAGCCGCGCAGCGTCACCCCGACGCTTCAGCGGACGGAGTCGTACCGGTTTCGACCCTTCTGTCACACCAGCCGCTCGCGACGCCGTGAAGGCCCTCGACCCGGGCACGTCGAGACGTCAGACCCGCAGCGCTGGTCCGATGACGATCTCGGTGTCGTCGGGGCGGTAGGTGCGCCATCGGCCGTCCGGTGGTCGTTCGACCCGGAACCCGTGGTGGACCTTCGTGTGGTGGCGTTCGCAGAGCAGCGCCGAGTTCTCCAGGCTGGTGTCGCCGTGGTCGCGAAGCCACTCGAGCTGGTGGTGGACGTCGCACCAGTGGGTGGGCGCGGAGCAGCCGGCGAAGACGCAGAGCCGGTCGCGGCGCTCGACCGCCCGGCGGATGTGCGCGGGGACCAGCCGCTTGGCCCGCCCGACGTCCAGCGGCAGCCCGTCGGCGTCCAGCACCATCCGGGAGACCCTGGCGTCGCAGGCCGCCCAGCGGGCCTGGGCCGCCGACAGCGTCGCGCCGAAGCCGGTCTCGGCGGCGTGTGGCGCGGTGCTCGGGTCGAGCAGGTCCTCGATGCCGATGGTGACGACGAGGTGCGGCTTCTCGCTGCGGAGGAACGGCAGGTGACCGCCGGCCAGTTGGTTGTCGCACAGCTGCACGAGCGCGTCGGCGTTCTGCTGGGCGCGGGTGCGGGTGTCGCCCTTCGGCCGGGCCGCCTGGACGATCGACTCCAGCGCCGCCTGGACCTTCTCCCCACCCACGGCGTCCAGGTCGAACCGGCCGGACACACTGCCGTCGGCGTGCTTGGCGATGGTCAGCCGGCGCCCCTCGGTGGGGTCGGGCTCGGGTCCGTCGGGGTCGAGGGCGGCCAGGTACATCTCGACGACCTCCGGGAGCCGGGCCGGCGCGTTGACCGCCGCCTCGGCCAGCGCCTCGTCGAAGCCACGCACGTCCACGCCCTGCGCCGCTGCCTGGGCCAGCCGCTCCGGTGTGGCCACCTGGGCCGCGACGCCCACCTGCTCGGCAGTGATGGCGCCGGCGGTGAACCCGGCCGTGACGGCCGGCAGGTGCTCGAGCGCCCGCCCGTCGGCCACCAGCCGGGACGCCGCCCTGGTCGACAGCCGACCGTGCCCGCGCAGCCACGACTGCATGGTCTTGAGCCCGTCGTGCTCGGCGGCGCCGGTCTTGTCGCACTCGCGCACGGTGCGGGTGATCTCGACCATGAGCGCGTTGTGCGCTCGCAGCAGAGGCGCCAGCCGCTCGAGCAGCTGGGGCCCGAACACCGGCGTCAGGTCGTCGGCCGCGAGGGAGTCCAGAGCCGACTGCAGCTCTCCCACGACACCTCCCGAGCCGTTCGAACACGTGTTCGAAGTCCATCGGTCCACCGACCATCGGACAAGCCGAACTCCCGGCTCAGAGCCTGGTCGGCCGCGTGCCCGCCGACCGACTCAGTCCCACCACAACCGCCAGACAGGGCGGTGCAGGAGCATGTGCGCCAGCCCGGTGAGCGTGTCGTCGCTCCCCAGCCACGCCCCGTCGCTCCCCTGCCACAGCGCATCGGGACAGAAGGCCGCGATCTCCGCCGCGAGCGACAGTGCGTGCGATTCATCGCGCGGCGGGTTCGGCACGAGCAGCGTGACGGTCGCGAAGGCCAGGCCGGCCACGACGACACCGAACCGGTCCTCCCAGCTGCGCAGCACGGCCGACACCTCCTCCGACTGCAGCCGGTTGATCGCGCCGCACCAGCCGATGGCGGCCACGGCGTCCGCCGGCCGCGGGCACCGCACCAGCCCGATCCGGGTGTTGGGGGCAGCAACCGATGCGGCGGCCACGACAGCCGGCTCGGCTGTCGACGGCAGCGACGGCGCACGACCGGGGAACTCCGCCCCGAACGGGGCGAGCGCCCGCTCGATCGCCGGGTGGACCGTCGGCCCGCCGATGGGGACGACGCTGTCCGTCCACCGCTCCCCGAGCAGCCCTTCCACGTCGACGGCGTCCACCGTGGCCAGGTCCACCGGGTACAGCTCGCCGGAGTCCCACGGCCGCGCCACCTCACCGGAGAGCGGCGTGAGCAGCAACGGCCACAGGCCGGTGGACGGGTACTGGTCCACCAGCCGACGCCAGGCCCGCACGGCGTCGGGGACGACGTCGTCGGTGAGCCACAGCGACGGCGAGGAGGCGGGCCGCCCCGGAGGCAGCCTGACACCTCCGAGCACCAGCGGCCCGAGCGGCGGGACCGGCGCCTCGCCGGCCGGGCCGCCGGTGAGCAGCGGGACGTCGATGGCCGGGCTCAGCAGCCCGAACGGGTCGTGGGAGCGACGGAAGATCGGCATGGCCCGAGCCTGCCGAAGTCCCACGACAGCCGAGGTGCTCTGTCCACAGGCGGGCCGCGAGGCTGCCCGCCATGGACGCCGCTCCGTCGCTCGTCGAGCAGGCCGTGCTCGACGACCTCCGCCGCCGCCTGCAGGCCTGGCGCCCCGTCGACCTCACCGGCACAGCAGGTCGGGACCGCAGCACCGAGCCCACCCACCTCGCCGACCTGCTCAGCACCTGGGCCACCGACCACGGCTGGCGTCCGCACGAGGAGCGGATCCGCGCCCTGCCGTGGGAGCGCACCGCACGCATGCGCCTGGTGCACCAGCGCGCGGCCGACCCCGACGCCATCGCCGTCGTCCTGCTGCACAGCTGGCCCGACTCGGTGCTGCGCTACGAGCGGGCCCTCCCGCTGCCGACATGGCGGGGGTCGTGGCCGAGGCGATGGCCGAGCTCGGGCACGAACGCCACGCCGTCTCCGGCGGCGACATCGGCCGCGGCGTCGCCACCGCGCTGGCCGCCCGGCACCCCGACCGAGGGCGCGTACATGCCCGAGCAGTCGACCCGGCCGCACACGCCGGCCGTCGCGCTCGGCGACTCCCCCGCCGGACTGGCGGCCTGGATCGTGGAGGAGCTGCGCGCGTGGAGCGACTGCGGCGGCGACGTCGAGTCGGTGTTCCCGCGCGAGCAGCTGCTCACCCGGGTCACCGCCTACTGGGTGACCGGGGCGATCGGGACGTCGTTCGCGCCCTACGCCCGGCAGAGCCCGCCGACCGGCCGGATCGACGTCCCGACCGTGGTCAGCCAGTTCCCGCGCACGACCTCGTGCAGGCGCCGCGCTCGGTCGCCGCGGCGCAGTTCGACCTGCGGGTGTTCGAGCACGGGAGCGCGGGTGGCCACTTCGCCGCGTGGGAGCGCCCCGAGGAGTTCGTCGGCTTCGTCCCGACGGCGGTGGCGCTCAGCCGCTGACGGCGAGCCGGCGGGCGGGCACCGGGCGGGCGGCGAGCTCCGCGGCCAGCACCGGCAGCGGCATCGGGCGGCCGTGCAGCCAGCCCTGGCCGAAGGTGCAGTCGAGACTGCGCAGCAGGTCGGCCTGGTCGGCGGTCTCGATGCCCTCGGCGACGATGTCGAGGCCGAGCGCTCCGGCGAGGTCGACGATGCTGCGCAGCATCTGCGCCCGCCGCACCGAACTGGTGATGGTGGCGGTGAAGGACGAATCGACCTTGAGGACGTCGACGGGCAGGGTGTCGAGCCGGCTGAAGGACGAGTAGCCGGTACCGAAGTCGTCCAGGGCGACCCGGATGCCGAGGCCGCGCAGGGTGTGCAGCGCGGCGACCGCGACCTCCGAGTCGGCCTCCAGCAGGCTCTCGGTCACCTCGAGCACGACCTCCTCGGCCGGCCAGCCGGTCTCCTCCAGGACGGCGGCGACGCGCTCGGGGTAGCCGGGGTCGCACAGCTCGAGGCCGGACACGTTGACCCCCAGCCGCAGCGTCCGGCCGCTCTGCCGGCGCAGGGCGGTCAGCTGGGCGCAGGCCGAGTGCAGCACGTGCTGGCCGAGCGCGCCGATCAGGCCGTGCTGCTCGGCGACGCCGATGAACTCCAGGGGCGGCACCGCACCGAGCTCGGGGTGGGTCCAGCGGGCCAGCGCCTCGACGCCGACGACCGTGCCCGAGCGCAGCTCGACGATCGGCTGGAAGTGCACGGCGATCCTGCCCGCGGCGACGGCCAGCGCCAGGTCCCGGGCCAGGTCCCGGCTGCCCTCGGTGGCGCCGTCCAGCTCGCAGCGGCCCCGGCCGGCGGCCTTGGCGGCGTACAGCGCCTGGTCGGCGCGGCGCATCAGCTGGGCGGCGGAGTCACCGACCTGGTGCTCGGCCACGCCCACCGACATCCGGACGCCGGGGTGCTCGGCGCAGATCCGGCGCACGAGCTCCAGCGCGGCCGGTCCGGTGAACCCGGGCAGCAGCAGCGCGAACTCGTCGCCGCCGTGCCGGGCGAGCACCGCGTCGTGCGGCAGGGCCCGGGTCCAGTCGTCGGCGACCCGGCACAGCACCTCGTCACCGGCCTCGTGGCCGCGGGTGTCGTTGATGGCCTTGAAGTGGTCGAGGTCGAGCAGCGCCGCGGAGAGCCGGACGCCGTCCCGCGGCAGGTCGGCGAGCAGGTGGCGCAGCTCCTCGTCAAGGCCGCGTCGGTTGGTCAGCCCGGTGAGCGGGTCGCGGGAGGCGTCGGAGGCGCGGATGACCAGCACCCGGGTGGCGACGGCCAGCGCGACGACCACCGCGTCGAGGGCGAGCGCGGTGGGCAACGCGACGTCGCTCTGCACCAGGAGCGCGGCGGTGATGCCCGACAGCGCGAGCAGCGTGTGCACCGCGGCGACGAAGAGGTTGAAGAGCAGGACGGCGTCCATGACGGTGAACGCGACCAGCGCGGCGGTGGCCACGGCGGTGCCGGCGTCCGGGGACAACAGCACGCCGGTGCCGATGAGCGCAGACGCCGAGCCGATCGGCAGGTGGAAGGCGTTGCGCCCCCACCGCCGTCCCCACCGGAGGACGACGAGCGCCGACAGCAGGGCGCTGACCGACATCGCGACCATCACGGTCCGGGCGGTCCCGGGTGTGTGCGAGCCCCAGGTGATGAGGAGGCCCGCCGTCCCGCCGACCAGGTAGAAGACGGCGAGGATGCCGGCGATGGCGCGCGGGGTGGCGACCTCGGGGGCGCGCAGCAGGCTCACCCGGTCAGGTTCGACACCGACCTCGTTCCGCTTGACCGTCCGGGCCGGGACGGCGACCGCCACTCCCCCGCCCGGGTGAGCCGCGCCACAACCCCGTCGTCGGTGTGGGCGGGCGGGTGGTCGTCCGCTCGGTGGGCGGGACGGGCGCGGGCGGGTCCCTCGGGCCCGGCGCCCGGCCGCCGCGGACCCGGGACGGGCAGCGGCCGGCAAGCCCTCCCCCGGCCCTGGCGTCCCTCACCGGAGCCGGCCACCAGCGCGGCTGCCACCTCCCGGCACGCCCCGGGCGCGCCGCAGCGCCGCCGGGTCGGGCCCGGCGGCGCTGCGGTCGGAGGTGGTGCGGGTGGATCAGCCGAGCAGCGGCTCACCGTTGCGGACGAGCTGCCAGTTCTCGGTGTAGAAGTCGGCCGGGTCGATGACGCCGCGCTCCTGCGCCCATTCGATGAGCAGCTGGCGGATCTCCCGCTGCTCGTTGTAGACGACCGGCGCGGTGGAGACGGCCGGGAAGCCACCGCCGCCGGAGCGCCGGTAGTTGTTCACCGCGACGACGAACCGATCGCTGTCGGCCACCGGCGTCCCGTCGATCTCGAGCCGGGTGACCCGGGAGCCGGCGGGCCGGGACACGTCCAGGTCGTAGTCGACGCCGGAGAGCACGTCGTAGTTGTAGTCCGGCGTCCCGTTGGCGTTGGTGATCGTCTCGGGGTCGACGGCGCCGCCGGCCGGCACCTGGGTGAAGTAGGCCGCCGACTTCTCCAGGTAGGCGCGCACCTCGGCGCCGGTGAGCTCGACCGCCTCCAGGGTGTTGTCGTAGACGTACAGCCCGGCGATGTCGCGGATGGTCACCTCACCCTGCGGGAAGACGGCTTCGCGGCTGAACGGTGCGGCGATGGACAGCACCGGCAGGTCGGCCCGGTCGGTGCCCTCGAGGGCGGCGTCGACGGTCTCGGTCTGCACCTGCTGGATGAAGTCGAGGATCGGGGTGTCCTCGTAGCGGCTGGTCAGCGTGGTGAGCTGCTCGGTGGAGGTGGCGACGACCTGGTTGACGTAGTCGACGGTCTCCTGGTGCGCGCCGGCGACGACGTCGAGGACCGCCGGGTCCTCCGGGAAGTCCCGCGTGCGCAGCGCGGTCGCCGTGGCCGCGGTGACGTCCCACTGGCCGCGGGTCTTGGTCAGCGAGAAGTCGACCTGGCTGACGGTGGCGCCCCAGCGGTGGGGCTGGGTGAGCAGCACCGGCTGGCCGGTGACCTCGTTGACGACCGTCTGCGACGGGCGGTCGAGGTGGGTGTGGCCGACGACCATCGCGTCGATGCCCGGCACGGTGCGCGCGATGACGTCGCTGGGGTTCTCGGTCGGGACGGTGTCGGACACGTACGACGACGTCCCGCCGACCCCGGCGTGGGAGAGGACGACGACGACGTCGGCCTGGGCGTCGACGATCGGGACCCACTCCTGCGCGGTCTCGACCATGTCGCGGAACTCGACCCGGCCCTCGACGTTGCCCTTGTCCCAGATCGCGGAGCCCGGCGTGGTGAGGCCGAGGATGCCGACGGTGACCGGCTTGCTGCCGGGCACGTGCATCCTCTGCAGCGTGTAGGGCTGCAGGTACGGCTCACCCGTCGCCGCGTCGACGACGTTGGCACCCAGCACCGGGTGGTCGACGTCGTCGACGTAGTCGGCCAGGGTGTCCAGGCCGTAGTTGAACTCGTGGTTGCCGACGACCTGGGCGTCGTAGCCGATGGCGTCGTAGGCAGCGGCCATGGGGTGCTCGCCCTCGCCGGACTGCTGGGCGGCGAGGTAGGTGAGCGGCGTGCCCTGCAGGAAGTCGCCGTTGTCGACGACGAGGACGCTGTCCTCGCCCTTCGCCGCGCGCACCGAGTCGATGGCCGAGGAGACCCGGGCCAGGCCCGTGGTGTCGCCGGAGCGCTCGGTGTACGGGGCGTTGCGGAAGTAGTCCCAGTCCTGGGCGTGGCCGTGCAGGTCGGTGGTGGCCAGCATGGTGATGTGCAGCGGCTCGGCCGCCGGCGCGGCCGCCGCCGGTGCCGCTGCTGCGAAGGTCAGTGCCAGTACCGCGGTGCCGACGATGCCCGTCGTCCTCGTGTGCATGTGTCCCCCAGCTCGTCAGCCGGCCCCCGGTGAGCCGGCTGTGCACGTGCTGAGACACGGTAACCAATCCCACCGACAGGGTGACGCGGTGTCACGAACTGTTCACGCCGGCTGGCCGACCGCCGCGGGACCCGGGGGCTACGACGCGGCGCGGCCCGGCTGGTGCGCGTCGTCGAGGGCGCTGCGGCCGCGGCCGCCGTCCTTGGCCGCGTAGAGGGCGCGGTCGGCGCGGCGCATGAGCTGCGAGCCGGTCTCGCCGGCGCGGTGCTCGGCGACGCCGCAGGACAGGCCGATCGCGGGGTGCAGCGCGCTGATCCGGCGGACCAGGGCCAGCGCGTCGGCGCCGCCGACCCCGGGCAGCAGCAGGGAGAACTCGTCGCCGCCGTGCCGGGCGAGGACGGCGTCGGCGGGCAGCTGGGCGCGCCAGACGTCGGAGACCTGGCAGAGCATGCGGTCGCCGGCCTGGTGGCCGGCGGTGTCGTTGATCTGCTTGAAGTGGTCGAGGTCGAGCAGCGCCGCGGACAGCGTCGAGCCGCTGCGGGCGACGCTGGTCATCAGCTCGTCGAGCGCCTCGTCGAAGCCCAGCCGGTTGTGCAGCCCGGTGAGCGGGTCGCGGCTGGCACCGGACGCGCGGAGCACGAGCGCGCGGGCGACGTAGGCGAGCGCGACGACGATGACGTCGAGGGCCAGCGCGGTGCGGACGTCGACGTGGGGATGGTGCGCGAGCCCGGCGGTGACCACGGTGACGGCCAGACCCAGGTGGGCCAGCGCGAGCGGCAGGTGGAAGAAGTAGCAGGCGTCGACGGCGACGAGGGTGATGAGCGCCCCGGCGAGGACGGCGGTCTGACCGTCGGGGCTGGCGACGACGGCGGTGCCGATCAGGCCCGCCGCCAGGACCACCGCGAAGTGGAAGGCGCCCCGTGGCCACCGCGGACCGAACCAGCCCACCACCGCGGCCGCGACCAGCGCGGTGAGCGAGAGCGCGAAGAGCACGCCGCGCCCGGGGGCGTCCACGGCTCCGGAGGACGCGAGCAGCCCGGCGAGGCCGCCGGCGAGGTAGAAGACGCTGAGGACGTTCGCCATCACCCGCGGCGTCGCCACCGCGGGTGCGACTGACTTCTCCACCCGTCGATCATCGGCCACCTGCGGCGGTGCTCGAGATCCGGGACCGCGTGGTCTCGCTCCGACGGGGGACGACGGCACGCCGTCGGGACCGCAGAGGGGCTCCCCGCGCATGGTGCGCGGAGAGCCCCTCTGGGTCAGTGCGGTGTCACTGCAGGTCGACGGTGACCCCACCGGAGAAGACGGAGTCGTGCAGCTCGATCGCGGTCGGCGTCGTGCCGGCCGGCACGTCGAAGACGACCTTGCTCTTCAGGGTGTTGCCGGGGTTGATCTCCTCGTACAGCGAGGAGGAGTCCTCGAGGTAGATCGCGGCCTCGCTGTCGGCGGAGAACTCCTGCCCCTCGGCGTTGAGCAGCTTGGCGTTGTCGCCGAAGAAGCTCTGCGGCTTGTCACCGGTGTTGGTGATCGTCAGGTCGACGATGCAGTAGGTGCCCTGCGCGGTCTTGTTGAGGTACTCGTTGCCGATCTCGGTGGTGCTGCAGTCGACGGCGTCCGTGACGAAGGTGAACTTGCCGTCGGCGGCCGGCTCGCCCATGCCCGGGTTGCCCTCCTCCTCCTCCTCGGCCTGCGTCTCAGCGGCCGGCGCGGCAGCAACGGGCTCCCCGGCAGCCGGGGCCGCCGGGGCGGCGGCGTCGGAGGCGCCGGCGCCACTGGCCGAAGCAGCGGTCTTCTCCGCCCCGCCGCCCAGGTTGGCACCGATCCCGATGAGGACCAGACCGGCCAGCACGATGAACCACACGCGCTTGTAGATCGGCTTCTTGACCTTGCCCTGGGTCTGCGGGCCGGGCGTCTGCTCCGGCGCAGGTGCGTACGTCATCTCGTGTCTCCCCGTTGCTGTGGACTGCTTGAGCCGAACGTATGTCGGAACTCAGCCGTCCTCAGGAACCGGAACAGACAGAATGCGGGTCCGGGGCTGGGCACTACTCGATGAACCGAACAGCACCGTCACCATCCGCACCGCGCACCCCACCAGCGCGCCCGTCAGGCCGTCGGCGTCCGCGTCGGCTCGCCGGTCTCGGCGACCGCGCCGTGCAGGCCACCGGTCATCGCGTACTCCTCCTCGGGGCTGAGCACGAGCCGGTGCCGGCCGAAGAGCGCGAACCCGATGAGCCCGAGCACGAAGACGACGAGGATGGCGACGATCGCCGGGCGGTAGTCCTCGTTGGTCATGACCCCGATGAAGATCAGCGTCGCGATCACCCCGGCGAACACCGCACCCGGGACGCCGACCGGGCTCTTGTACGGCCGCTCGGCGGAGGGGAACTTCCGGCGCAGGAGCACGTAGCTGACCATCTGCAGCACGTAGGCGATGACCGCGCCCCAGACGGCGATGTTGAGCACGATGCTGCCGGCGGCGTCCCCACCGAACTGGACGGCGAGCAGGGCCGCGAAGCCGATGACGGCGCCGACGAGCAGCGCCGCCCACGGGGTCTTGCGGGCGCCGGTGACCGACAGCGCCTTCGGGTAGTAGCCGGCGCGGGAGAGCGAGTAGATGTTGCGGCCGTAGGCGTACATGATCCCCTGCAGCGAGGCCAGCAGCCCGATCAGCGCGAACGCCGACAGGATGGCCGCGACGTCGCTGTTGGGCAGGATCGCGCGGAACCCGTCGAGCAGCGGCTCACCCGACTCGCTGATCGCGGCCGACCCGGTGACGGCGGGGTTGAGCACGACCACGATGGCGCCGGAGACGATGAGCGTGAGCATCCCGCGCATGCCGGCCTTGGGGATGTCGCGCGCCGGGGTGTGCGCCTCCTCGGCGGTGAGCGGCAACTCCTCGATGCCGAGGAACAGCCACATCGCGAAGGGCAGCGCGAGCACGACCTGCCACCAGCCGAACGGCAGGAACGTCGAGTTGCCGGGCTCGGGCTCGATGTCGAAGAGGCTGCCGAGGTCCAGCGCCCCGGAGAACAGCGCCATGACGCCGAAGACGGCGATGACGCCCAGGGACAGGACGGCGACGACGGTGGCGACCTTGAACGACAGCTCGGCGCCGGCGACGTTCACCGCCAGGAAGACGGCGTACAGGACCACCCACCAGGTCCACGCGGGCATCGACAGCCCGAACAGCTCGTCGGTGATGGCGTCGGCGTAGGTGGCGGAGAAGTAGACGACGACGCCGGTGGTGGCGACGTACTCGATCGTCTCGGCCAGGCCGGTGATGAACCCGCCCCACGGCCCCATCGCGGCGCGGGCGAAGGAGTAGGCGCCGCCGGTGTGCGGCATGGCCGCGGACATCTCGCTGATGCTGGCGATCATCGCCAGGTACATCGCGGTGACGATGACGCAGGCGACGGCGAACCCGCCCCAGCCGGCGCCGGCGATGCCGTAGTTCCAGCCGGAGAAGTCACCGGAGATGACGGCGGCGACGCCCATCCCCCACAGTCCCCAGAACCCGGCGGTGCGGCTGAGGCCCCGCTTCTCGAAGTAGCCGTCGTCCGCGGCGGCGTAGCTGACGCCGCTCCTGCCACTCGTCATGGAGATCTCCCTGGTCAGCGACTCGTGGCCGCGGACGCTAGGGCTGCGCCGTCCTGGGTGGGTGTCAGCTGTGCGACGCCGGTGGAACGTCTCCGTGTCCGGCGATCCGCCGCACGATCGCCCGGGCCGCCGCCCGCCCCTCCGGCGTCGGGGTCAGCGGGTACACGTGGACGGCGCCCGCGCAGACCTCCGCGTGCCCGAGGACGCCGGCGGCGCTGGCGCGCTCGATCAGCAGCCGGACGTCGGGCAGGCAGATCTCGTGCGTGCCGACGTGGACGTCGATCGGCGCGAGCCCGCCGAGCGGACCGTTGCCCGGGCTCAGCCGCGGCTGGGTCGGGTCGTCGCCCCCGGCCCACGCCTCGGCGGCGACGTGCAGCCCCCGGCTGGACAGCCACGGGTCGTGCACCTCGACGGCGGGGAGGTCGGGGTGGCTGAGCGTGAGGTCCAGCCACGGGGAGAGCAGCACGATGCGCGTCGGCTGCGGCAGACCGGCGTCGGGCAGCGTCTGCGCCAGGCCGAGCGCGAGCCCACCACCGGCGGAGTCCCCGGCGATCGTCACGTCGTCCGTCTCGTCCAGGAGCCGGCGGTGGACCTCGGTGACGAACGGATACGCGTCCCGGTGGGTGTGCTGCGGGGCGAGCCCGTAGTGCGGCACCTCCACCCGGACGCCGGCGTCGGCGAGCGCGCCGACGAGCGCCCAGTGCTGCGGGGCGATGGCGCTGACGTAGGAGCCGCCGTGCAGGTAGAGGACGGCGCGCTGCGGCGTCCGTCCGCACGGCAGCACGGTGTGCACCGGGAAGCCGTCGACCTGCCGGGCGCGGACGTCGTGCCGCTGCTGCAGCCGGGCCGGCGGCTCGGCGCTGCCCTTCGGCGCAGCGAGCCGCTTGCGCGCCCGCTCGGCGGTGGCCATCCGCGGCTTGTAGGCCAGCCGCAGCGCGACCTCGAGGGCACGCATCTGGATGCTCACGAAGCGCTGTCCCCGCCCTGGCTGCTGCCCGAGCCGTCGACGCCGCAGAGCTCCCAGAAGTGGCTGCGCCGGGCGCCGTGCTGCCCCTCCCCCGGGACCCGGCTCAGCGCGCGGTCGAGGCGCGCCCACAGCGCCGGGTCGGCCGTCAGCCGCGGCAGGTCCTCGACGCCGAGGACGCCGTGCGTGACGAGGGTCCGGGCGTAGCGCAGCGCGGCCTCCGCCTTGGTCACGCCGCCGCGCGTCGACGTCCGCTGCCGGTTCTGCGCGGCGGCCTCCAGCGCCTGCTCGTCGGGGAAGCGGGTGAGCAGCCGGGGCAGCGGGTGGCTGTCGGCGTCCGCCGGCGTCTCGGCGAGCAGCGGACCCGTCGCCTCGACCTCCAGCACCCGGCGCACGAGCGGGACGACGACCCGGTCGTGGTCGACGCCCACGCTCCACACCGCGTCGAGGACGCAGGCGGACAGGCTGGTCCACCGTTCTGCCCGTACCGGCACCGGCGCGCGCTCCGCGTCGGGGATCCGCCGGACGTGGTCCGGTCCGGTCTCGACCTCGTCGTCGAACAGTGACGGCGGCGCTGCTTCCACCCGTGCATCCCTCCCTCGGCCCGCCGGTCGCGGCGAGCGGACCCAGGGTGCCTGACGAGCCGGCGGACCCCCGACAGCCACACCTATCCGGTCTTCAGCTCCACCTCGGCCGGCTCCCCGATCGGCAGCCAGCGGAACCGCCGCCGGACGTCGTCCGGTGCCTGCGCCAGCTCGCGCTCGACCGCGGCGCGGCCCTGCGCGAAGTGGCTCCAGCCCTCGTAGTGCACCGGGACGACGACCGGTGCGTCGAGCACCGCGGCCAGCCGGGCCGCCTGCCGGCCGGTCATCGAGTACCGCAGCGGCCCGGTGACCGGGAACCGCACACCGCCCAGGTGCAGGACGGCGACGTCGACGTGCAGCCGCTCGGCGACCTCGCGCAGCCCGCGGTAGAGCACGGTGTCGCCGGAGACCCACAGCGAGCCGCCGTCCCAGCGCAGCGCGAAGCCGACGACGTCCCCGGCGACCGGGCGGCTCAGCGGCGGGCCGTGCCGCGCGGGCGTGGCGGTCACCTCGACGTCCGGGCGCCCGGGGGCGGTGAGCACCGTCGACTCCCCCGGCCGCAGCCCGCGGGCGCCCAGCCGCCGCCCGCCGGACGCCGTCGTCACGACCACCGGCACCGACGGCAGGAGCGCGCGCCCGGCGTCGTCCAGGTTGTCGGCGTGGTGGTCGTGGGTGAGCAGGACGGCGTCGACCGGGAGCAGGTCCGCGGGCTGCAGCGCGGGGCCGGCGACCTTGCGCGAGCCGGTGCCCCAGCCGAAGCGGTACCGACGTCCCGGTGGGTCGAAGGTCGGGTCGGTGAGGATCCGCCAGCCGGCGACCTCGATGAACAGGGTGGGCCCGCCGACGTGGGTGAGCCTCACTGCGCGCCGGTCACCGGCCGCGGCGCGGTCGCGTGCGCCAAGGCCCAGTCGAGCACCTCGTCGGCGATGCGCTCCCAGCCTGGCGAGGCCGGCAGCAGGTGCGGGTAGCCGGGCTCGTCGCGGACCTCGGTGACGGTGTCGCCCTTGTAGTGCGCGGCGTTGGAGCGCTGCACGGACGGCGGCATGATGTGGTCCTCGCCGCCGGAGACGAACAGCAGCGGCGGGCGGTGCGGGTTCTTGTAGTCGACGTGGGCGTCCTGCGGGCCGGGCATCAGGTTGGCCAGGACGCCGCTCCAGATGATCGAGCCCGGCGCCGGGATGGCGTAGCGCTGGTACAGCCGCCGCGACTCCTCGGCGTCGAAGGTGTTGGTGAAGGCGTAGTGCCACTGCTCCTCGCTGAGCGGGACGGCGCGGTGCCGGTTGGCCGGGTTCTTGAACGCCGTCCACGTCGAGCGCAGTTGCGACAGCGGGAGGACGCGCACGCCCTCGGTCGGCGCGGAGTTGAGCGCGACGCCGACGGCGCCGTAGCCGCGGTCGAGCAGCAGCTGGGTGATCGTGCCGCCGGCCGAGTGCCCGATCAGGATCGGCGGGCTGTCGAGCTCGCTGATGACGGCGGCGTAATGGTCGACGATCTGCGGCAGCGTGAGTGCGGCGACCGGTGTCGGGTCGGCGTTGAGCGACTCGACCTCCACCTCGAAGCCCGGGTAGCCGGGGGTGAGCACCCGGAAGCCCTTGGCCTCGTAGTGGGTCTTCCAGTGCTCCCAGCTGCGCGGGGTCACCCAGAAGCCGTGGACGAGCACGATGGTGTCGGGGGCGGGCACGGTGGTCTCCTCACTGCCGGGGCTGCGGATGCCAGGGACCCTGGCAGCGGGCGTCGGGCCCGGATCGGCTGTGCGTGCACGCCTGTGGTCTGTGCGTGCCGGAAGCGCTTCCCCGGTGTTTGCGCTTCTGCCAGGCTCGACGGCGACACCACCGGGAGCCGCCGATGCTGTTGCTGGACACGCGCACCGTGCCCCGCGCCGAGCGGGGCGAGGCCTTCCGCGCCGCGATGCTGGAGGCCTCCCTCCCCTGCCGCGTCGAGCAGCGGACGCCGCCCGAGCGCATGCACGCCCTGATGCACCTCGTGCCGCTGGGCCGGGCGGCGGTGTTCACCACCGACGCGACGCCGTTCGGGCTGGTGCGCACGCCGCGGCACGTGCAGCAGGAGGGGCCGGACGTCGTCGCGATCGCCTACCAGGCGGCCGGGTGCGGTGAGTACACGCAGCTGGGCCACGAGCAGCTGGTGCAGGGCCGCGACCTGATGCTGGTCGACCTGACGGCGCCGTACGCGTTCGGCTGCGCGGTGGGCGGTGGCTCGCGGTCGGTGATGGTCCCGCACGAGCAGCTCGCGCTGCCGGTGGACGTGATCCGGTGGGCCGTCCCGAGGCTGCGGGCGAGCCCGCTGCATGACCTGGTGCGCAGGCACCTGGAGGAGGTGTGCGGCCGCGCCGAGCAGCTGGCCGGCGACCCGGGTGCGGCGTCCCTGGGGACGGCGACGGCGGAGCTGGTGCGGGCGCTGATCGTGTCCGCCGCCGGCGACGACGCCCTCCGTCGGGAGGTGCGGGAGGAGACGTTGCTGACGCGGGTGCGGGTCTACATCGGCCAGCACCTCACCGACCCGGCGCTGACGCCCGCGACCATCGCCGCGGCGCACAACGTGTCACTGCGGCAGCTATACCGGCTGTTCAGCGATGCGGGGCTGAGCCTGGAGCAGGAGGTGATCGGGCAGCGGCTGGAGCTGGCGCGGGCGCAGCTGGTATCCCCCGCCGGCCGGCGGCGGTCGATCGCAGCCACTGCCCGGGCGTGCGGCTTCAGCGACGCCAGCCACTTCACGCGACGCTTTCGAGCGACCTATGCCCTAACACCGCGCGAATGGCAGCGTTGTGGCCCATTCGGCTGAGTAGATGCCAGCAGGTAGCCCATCACCTGACCGAGGCAGGTGCCACGCCCATGCCCTCGCGCATCTCGATGACGACGGATTCCAAGAAACCAGGGACTTTACTTCCGCCGACGACCAGCTGGCGATCGAGGAGACGGTTTCCGGCCTCGCAGGAGGTCTCGCTCACCAGCGCACACCCGTGACATGCCGACAGGTTGAGCGAAGAAGACCTCTGGCGATCGCTCTCGATGCAGACCGGGTCGTTCGAACACACATCCGCGTCATCCAGTGCGGCCATGAGCAACGGGAGCAGCGTCGACGGCTCACCCAACCGGACGAGACCACCCAACGTCCCCTGCGCGTCGCCGGCCGCTGTGTAGATCAGGATGCCGGCAGTCCGATCCGCCCGGTTGGAGTTGGCATAGATCCGCTCCTGCAGCGACGCCGAGGAGTAGCCACTGGAGAACGCCAGGCGCCGGATCAACATGTGGGAGATCGTGTGCAGGGCGATGTAACGAGGCTCGGGCACGTCGAGCCTCTGGGCCCAAGGCGACTGCGCGTGACGCTTCACGAGGATGTCCGCTCGTGCCCGGACCTCGGACCAGCCTTCCCATTCGGACAACGCAGCCTCGTCGAACCTGAGGAAGATCCCCTCCCCGAAGAGCTCGATGGCCGGATAGACGGGACGGCGTCGACGGTCCGGGCCGAGGTCTGCAGAGATGAGGTCAGCACCCGCGTTGTGGCGGCGGAAGCCCAACAGTGCTCGGACCTCCCGCACCCGCTGGACCTGGCCGATGCCGCTGAGCCGACGCGTCAGCTCCCGGGGCCCGAGGCTCTCCCCGGACAGGGGCCAGCCGTCCACCACGAAGTCCTCACCGCTGCGGTCCCGCCCCCCCTCCAGCTTCTTGAGGAATGCGGCCCATTCGCCATCCTTCAGGTCCAGGAGGGGCGAGTCGACCTCCTCCTCACCCTGCGCGAGCCGGAGCACGGACTCCACGGGGACACCGATCTCAGTGGCAATCCACTCCGCGACCATCTGCGCCTGGGGGCCGCCGTTGTCCGCAACGACCTTCTCGAAGTAGACGTGGGCCTTGATGCGGTCGGCCTGCTCCTGGGACTGCGGACGCTCCTCTGGGATGTCGAGCGCCGAAATGCGCTCGGCTAGGTAGTTACCTGTAGCGCCCCGCTGCACTGCCACGAGCCGGTGCTCACACGGAACGGAGACGGAGGCTGGGTCCTCCCAAGGCTGTCGTCCGTCACATCTGATGCCGTCGCGCTGGAGCGACTCGGTACCCACCAGTTCCGACAGGGGCCGCGAGCGCTTGCACGCACCACAGAGGACACGCAGTGAACCGAGCCCCTCACCCGACTTCGCGGAACGTACGAACTTCAACTCCTTGTAGGCCCGACAGAAGCGAACCTCATCGGTGACACCCTGGTCGTGACCGCGATGCGCCCACTTGAACCACGAGACGTCCTGCACGTGGCTTCCGTTCTCACAGATCGCGATGTACCGCATCGGGACCAGGATCCCGCCGCACTCACACTTGTTGATCCACTTGCCCTTGTTCCTACCCGTCAACATCGACAGCTTCGAGCACCGCTCGCAGAATCGCCACGCCGGGAAGCGCCAGTACAGGAGGCTTGCCGTGTCCTTACCGGCGTGGCCCGCGTGAGTCGGTGGTTGACGGAGGACACCGGCACCGATCCGTGCGCTCAACCGGTCGCAACTGATCTCCGGTGAGAACCGGCGATCCCACCATGACGTGTCCGGCGCGATCAGCGACTCGCCACGCACGTCAACGATCGCACCCACCCCGTACGGCGCGATGGTCTCGGACAGGCGAAGGTCATGCTTGATCTTCTGCACGGTGCACCTCCTCCATCGGCTCCTGGACCTCGACAGCAACACTTGGCTCGACCGAACGCATCGAGTCACCGACCAACCAACCCTGACCCGACTGCCCGAATCGCTTCAGGAGCGCCTCGTCCACCTTTGGCCTCCGTTCATAGGGCAGCGATCCGCCCATCTGGCGGGCCGACGCGGCACGACCGTCCCAGTCCCGGAGGAGGCGCCAGACCTCGGCTGCGGCCTCCGGTGCCTCAAGGCGATCCGCCCGCTCGATGGCCGCGAGCAGGCCACTCACGACTCGATCGATCGCCTGGCGCATGCGACCGTCGTCGAGATCCATACGGATCGCCGAGGAGTCGTCGGCGAGATCCGGCACGGCATTTCGAAGCAGCGCGACCAGGGCGCCGGCGAGTGAGCGGTCTCTTGACGCCAACGACCACGGGGTGACGCTGGTGGGTTCGACGCCACGGTAGAGCGCCTCGTGATAGCCCCTGAAGCTCTCGAACTGTGAACGGTCACGTGCGCGGTTGGAACGGAAGAGGGTCACCACGATTCCGTGGGTGTCGCCCCGTCCCACCCGGCTGGTTGCCTGGATGTACTCCGCCGTGGTCTTCGGCTGCCCGACCATGAGCATGAGCGCCAGCCGCGGGATGTCGATGCCGACCGACAGCATGTTCGACGAGAGGACGACGTCGATGGCCTGGTCGGAATCGTCGGCCCTCGTACGGAGTTCGCGCAGGTCGTTCGGCAGTTCATCCGGGCCCCGACGGCTCGTGAGCTCGAGGACCCTTCCGGCCCTGACCTCACGGTGCTCCATGCCAAGACGGTCGGCGCGCGTCTCCAATCGCCCGTTCACATCGTCAAGGACGAGGGTGCCGGTGCGACCCAGTTCCCGCAGGCTGTTGTGGTACATAATCAACGTCCAGTAGCTGTCCAGGGACGCGTCCGTCCCTTCAGCGGTGAGCACCCGAGGAAGTTCGACCAGCGGAGCCGTCGAGCTGACGAGCGAGGATGCCTGCGACATCGACTGTGGCATCAGCCCGATGTACAGACGTCCCTCCCCGGTCTCAACGGGCTTGGAGAAGAAGGTCCTGTCGTCGTCCAGTCCGGAAGGCGGGTACAGGGCCACCTTTCTGCCGTACAGGTTCTTGACCTGGTCGTCGGACGACCGGATCGTCGCCGTCGACGCGACGATCTTCGGGCTCGATCCGCTGCTCCCGAGAAGTAGCTGGATCACGCCGTCGAACACAGCGACCGTCGTCCCGAGGGGACCAGACAACAGGTGCAGCTCATCCTGGATGACCAGCGATGGCTGTCGATGCACCGAGTTGAGCCCGAGCAGAGCACCTGCTTGCGGCTTGAACTGGAGCCTCGCGAATTTGTCGACCGTGGCGAGGAGGATCGTCGGCGGCCGGACGTACAGGTCGTCGTCGACGACCGACAGTGGGAGCTCGGAGCTGAACCGGCAGGTCCCGTCGGTGCAGTGGATGACGAGGTCGTTGCCCACCAGGCGGAACCCGTACCGACTGCGATCATCGCTGCGGTCCCGAGGAACGAGGGGTGCCAGACACCAGGGACAGCTCTCCACCTGGAACCCGTTCGCCTCCTCCGGACGAGCCGCCTTGTGCAGGCGCTCGAGCTCGGCCTTCGCGCGAGCAAACGTCGCGGGGGTCACGTCGTTGCCCACCCACAGCCCGATGCTGAACGGCACCATGCCCTTGGCCCTCGGATCGGAGCCGCGCAGGATCTCCATGGCACAGATGAGCGACGCGGCACGCTGGAACTGCTGGGCGGTGAGGAGGCGCAAGGTGTAGCGAGTGATCACCGCCGTGCCGCCACCCTGCACCCCATGGACGAGGCGACGCCGGAAGATTTCGACGGCGGCGAGACCGAGGTATGCCTCGGTCTTCCCGCCGCCCGTGGGGAACCAGATCAGGTCGACCAGGTCCCGGTCCTCGTGCGACTCGTCAACGGTCGACGCAAGCGCCACGAGGAGGAAGCCGAGCTGAAACGGACGCCACTTGGGCTCGTCCGGGACCTTCCCTCGATTGATGCTCCCCTGACGCATCTGGAGCCGCATGGCCGCCATGCCGAGCGCAAAGGCCCTTCTGAGCTCTTCCTGTCGCGGATTGGCGAGGAGCTCGACCGTCGACTCCATCCGCCCGACCGCCACTCGTGATCGGGCAACGATCGTGCGGGCGACCTCGCTCTCGCCCCCGACCTGGGCAACACGCGCCTCCTGTCCGGACACCCAGTGTTCGAAGGAACGCACGAAGGCGCGCAGGTCTCGCAGGACGTCGGTGGGTGCTTCATCGATGCGCGACAAGCGGTCCAGCCGGAGCGCCCCGTCCTCCTCGGACCCCGCGGCGAAGCCGGTCGTCTCGACGGTTGGAACGACGAAGGCCGGCACCGGGTCGACGAAGATCTTGACGCACTCACCGGCCTCGAGGACCCAGTCCGCCGCCATCCCGTGACCGACGGCATAGACCCGTCGCTCCCGGTAGCGGAGTCGGAGCTCCGCAGACTCGGCATCGACGTCGTACTTCCGGGATGTGTCGTATTCAAGGAAGCGCGCACCTGGCGCTGGCGTCACGGCCATGCAGACCTGGAACAGCATCAGCCCGATGTCATGCGTGTCGTTGCCTGTTGAGCCGGCGGACACCCGCACGTGGACCGTCACCAGATAGCCCCCTCCGACCCGGCGCCAACGCGCCCCGATCTCCAGGGGGACATCGCCCGCCTTCATCTGGTGCGGCGGGCGACCTTCGGCCAGCTCCACCGCACTGAAGGTGAACGGCCGGCGCTGCCACCGCGGCGGACCGTCGTCGGAGAGTCGAACATAAGTACCGCCCTCGAGTGAGCAGGCGGCGGCGGGTGAGTCGGTGACGAACGAGATCGCGACCGACGACGGACGCCAGTCCTCAGCGAGCGGGACACCGGCTGCGTCCTCCTCGACGTCCCCTTCCGGGACGGCCGTCAATCGTGCCTTGTTCTCAGCGACGTCCGTCTCTCTGACCACCGATTCACCGGGGAAGAGCATGCCGACGGCGTACTGGAGGTGCGGCCGGTTGAGGAGCACCTCCTCGTCGCCCTCGGATGGCCCCACATAAGCCGCTCGCAGATGCCGGAGCGCAGACCGCTGTGCAGCAGTGAGGTTCATGGCAGCACCACTCTCTGTCGGACCAGCGCTTGAAGTGCCTTCCTGTCCTCGTCCGAGGCCACGACGTGCAAGGAGACCCGCGGTCGGGTCACGGCCACGTAGAAGGCCGCCATGCCGGCATCGTCGAACGCCCGCGGGAGGTTGCACACGATGACGTGTTCGGCCTCGAGGCCCTTGGCGTAGCGCGGACTGGTGAGGGTGACACCGTCCCGGGTCGATGTGGGGACTGCATCCGAGTTCACGTCGATGATCCAGAGGTCGGACCTCGGCGCGCCCTCAGCGACGAGACGACGAGCAACGTCCGAAGCCTCGTCGACGTCGGCGGGAGGAGAGCACCAGTGCCACTGGACCCTCTCCCCGTGGACGATCCCTGGATCGCCTACATCGGCACCTAGGTATTCCTGGACCACGTGCACGATCGAGCGCGTGTTGCGGACGTTCCTGTCCAAGTCGAAGGAGGAGGCCTCAGCAGTCACGATCTCGTAGACGTCACGATCGAAGCGGCCGTCCACGTGCGCCTGGTTGTTCGGGTCGAGGAACATCCGCCACCGCCCGCTTGCACGGCCACCCGCC
This sequence comes from Modestobacter sp. SSW1-42, assembly GCF_046635825.1. NCBI lineage: Bacteria > Bacillati > Actinomycetota > Actinomycetes > Geodermatophilales > Geodermatophilaceae > Modestobacter > Modestobacter sp. SSW1-42. Next base: position 286,454 of record NZ_JBISCA010000005.1, read on the forward strand.
AGGATCGAGTCGAGCCGGTCCATGCTCTCGGGCGTCATGAGGTCCTGCGCCTCGTCGATGAAGACCGCGTCGTACTCCGCCCCTGGCGTGAGGGCATCGAACGGGAGCACCTCGATGGCCCGGTCGGTGACACGCTGCTCGAAGAAGCGCAGCAATGACGGGGAGTGGAAGGTGATCAGGACCCTCTTCCCCTGGCTCGCCTCCTGCTTGGCGGCCTCGGCCAGCACGAGAGACTTCCCGGTTCCCGCACCGCCCAGGATCATCATGCGCTGATTGCGCGCGAGAGACGCCAGAACCCGCGCCTGGTCCTCTGTGGCCCGGTTCTGCGCCTCCAGGACGGCACCACGCTGCGCGTCGATCACCGGCATACGGGTGAACTCGCCGAACAGCCGCGCCCTCAGGACGTCAGCCCTGGCCTTCCTACGACCAGCCGGGGCCTCCTTGCTCCTGGCGACCACGGCGTCCAGAGCGGCCTGCAGGCCGGCCACACTCATGTCGTCCTTCGCGAGCCAGTGCGTCGGTTCCCACTCGACCGCATGTGGCGGTGCATCGATGTCCGGCGTGATGACGAGGGCCTCGTGCGCGATCCACCCGACACCTTCTTCCTCGAGGATGCCCCTCAGCGCGTACATCGCCGAGCGCGCCTGCTCCATCGGGGAGGTCGACAACCTGTGCCAATCGCCCCGACGGTCGACGCTGTACCAGACGCCCTCGGCCTTCCTGACCCCTCCTCCCTTGACCTCGACGACGACCACCACGCCCTTCCAGAGGACGACGAAGTCGGCTTCGGCCTGCTGCTTGTAGGCGTGCGAGCGGAGCTTGACCGAGTGGAACGCCACTGCGTCGGGGACCCCGTTGATGCCGGCCAGCAGCCGAGCGACCAGGCGCTCGGCGTCGCTGTCGCATTCCTTGACGATGTCGGTCAGGTCCGGGACGAGAATCACGCCTGCTCCTGCCAGAGGTCCTCGTACTGGTGGAAGCCGAGGAGGCTGTTGATGTCACCGAAGTTGTCGGCCATGTCGACGATCAGGCACTCCTCCTTGCCTCCGTTGGCGGGTCCACGGAGTCCGCGGCCCGCCATCTGGATGTAGGCACTCGGACTGAACGTCGGCCGTGCGATGTACAGGGCACGAACGCCAGGAGCATCGAATCCCTGGACCAGCAGATCGCAGTTGGTCAGGACACGGAGCTTGCCCTGTCTGAACTTCTCGATGACGTCCCGTCGTTCCTGACGCCCGGTCTGGCCACTGACCGATGCCGCATCGATGCCCTGGTACCGGAGTGTTGCCGCGAGGACTTGCGCTGAAAGGACGTTCGGCGTGAACACGAGTACGGGCCAGTCGGCCGGACGTTCCATGATGTCCTTGACCAGGATCGACATGCGTGCCTGATCTTGACCGATCCGGTCAAGCACCTTCGGGGCGATGCGTCGCATCGTGCTCGCCTCATCACGCTCGGACTTGCTGAGCTGGACGTCGACGCCCTGGAGCACTGCGTGCTCGACCCGTGCCAGCACCCCGCGAGCGGCCAGCTCCTGATAGGGCGCAGCGTCGAAGGCACGGAGCTTACGGTTGCCGAAACGGCTCGCGAGTGGCCGGTTGGCCTCCTCGGACAACCCCTTGAACGGTGTGGCGGAGAGCCCTACCAGCGGACGTGCCCAACCCCGCCCTGCGACCCCGAGCCAAGTCAGGAGACGGGTGTACCGCTCGGAGCCACCCGCCCGATGGCCCTCGTCGATGATGACGGCGGCAGGATCGCTCAGCCACTGGTACTCGGGACTCTCACGGATCACGTCGAGCTTCGCGTCGGTGGCGACGACGATGCTGAACTCGGTGTCGGGTTCGTGTACGACGTTGGTCTCCCAGAGCCGTCCGATCGTCAACGGTCTCTCGTTACCGAGACCTCGCCACACCGTGCTCCACGTCTGGACCGCCTGTTCGCAAAGCTCCTGGGACTGCGCGATCCAGAGGACCGTGCCTCGGAGCTTCCCCTCGATGAAGAGACGAAGGACCGTCTCCGTGGCCACCCGCGTCTTCCCCGCCCCCGTTGGCAGCTCGACCATCACCTTGAGTGCGCGACCGTCCTCACGCGTGGTGAGGACCTCCCCGAGCTTGGAGCTGATCTCCTGCTGGAAGTCGTGCAGCCGGCTGAGTTTGACCGCGCCAGGCACGACGAACTCGTCGTCCTGGGGTTGGACGCGACGTCCGGCGAACTCGGACCCGAAGCCCATGCGCCGCAGCCAGGAGATGGTCGGGGCCCCACCCGCCCACGTGGTCGGGACGTCCGGGAATCCCTCACGTCTGAACAGCTCGGCCAGGAACTTGATCGAGTCCGACCCGTAGACCGTGAGGTACAGGTCGGCCACGGACGTCGACGAGTTGACCAGACCCTGACTGTCCAGGGCCTGCCAAAGCCCCCTCGGCAGCTCGTCGCGCAGATCGTCATCACCGAAGTAGATCTCGAGCCGTTCCACATCCGATGTGGCCGCCAGCGCCTGCTGACGGAGCAGCTCGAGCCGGTGTTCGAGTCCTGCCTTGAGCACGATCGCTCGATCTGCGTTGGTGAGGCGGAGGTCGTGGGCCTCACTCACCATCTCGAGGAGCCGCTTGTCGTCCACGGTGCCGTCGACGACGAGGTCCGATCCATCGAGGTGCCATTCGAGTGACTGGTCCTCGACCCCGTCCTCGGTGGTCACCCGCTTGGTGATCTTGGCGGCACGCGTCACCGTGGCACCGGCCGGCAGTCCGGCAGCGAACGACGTGCGAAGGCCCGTGAAGACGTCGAGAACCCGCTCCCCGACCTGCTGCCCTTCGATCAGCAGGGAGAAGGCGAAGCTGTCCTCGAACCGCCGACAACCGACGACGTCGACCAGCTCGGCAGCCACCTCCTCGTTCGTACGGAGGAACGGCCGCTGCCGCGACAGGAGGAAGTCGCGCTGTTCGTCGGTGACGGCCAGGTAGACCGCCTTGGGTGACCGCGCCTCGACCGCACGACCCACTCGGGCGGGGATGCGTGGCGGATGCGCGTCACGATAGGCCAACCGACTCGCTACCAAGATGAAGCCGACGAGCACATCGTCGCGAATCGTCGGTGGTAACAGTTCAACGTCCAGGGCTGCCTTGAGCACCGGGATCGGTACGTCCTTCAGCTCGTCCGGAAGCCGAAGCGCGTGGGCGACCTCGCTGGGGCCGACGAAAAGCGGAAGGAGATCCCGGTACTGCACGAGGGATGGCGCGACGACCTCGCCCGGTGTACGGAAACCTCGGGTGGAGTTGACGATGCCCGCCTGACCAACTGCCCATCGGACCGGCGAGGGCACCCGGTAGCTGATGCGTGAGTCGACGTCCTCGCAGTCCCATGCCGAATCGCCGAAGGCGAGCAGCCCACGCGTCCAGGCCTCCCGCGAGGCGTGCGTGGCGTCGGCATCCCTCAGGACCAGCAACATCGAAGCAGGACCAGGTCCCTGACTGGGAAAGAGCTCGATCCGCTCGACAGCGCGCTCACCCGGCCCGAGCCGCGCGTTGAGCGTCTGTAGGACCCACGAGCGGTAGTCGTCGTACAGGGGTTCGTCCTCCAGGCCGTACGCCTTGACGGGCTCACGAACGACTCCGAGCGAGTAGGCCACCGTAGGGACGCATCGCTGACGGTCCAACATCATCGATGCATATGCGCCGGTCAGTGGCTCGTCGAGGTCCATGACCTGCTGTGGCCATGCCCAGCCACCGTCCCGGGTCGGCACCTTGACCGGCGAATCCCGATGTTCCTTGAGCAGAGCCAGCGCATCGTGGGCGCTGACCCCAAGAGCCGCATCCCAGAAGCGGGAGAGCTCGTCATCGCCGGACGAGGCCGAGAGGCCGGCCACTCGCGCCCCGAGGATCGCGAGCGGATCCAGGTCACGGAAGCCTGCGGCCCGGAGGTGCTTCTCCACTCCAGGTTGTGCGAGGAAGCGAGGTTCGACGAAGACCGCTGCCTCGATGTCGAGATCATCCTCCTGCTCGAGGAAGACAACACTCTTGTCGGAGAGTCCACGAAGGCCGTCGCTGGTGGGAATGACCTTGGCCTGGTTGATCTCCGGCAGGTTCTGGTGACCCATCACGAACCTGAAGGCGTTAGCCGCTGACACGGGGTCGTCCCCGGCCGCCCATTCCCGGAGCCAGGAGAGCAGACCTCGTTTGGGCATGAGCTCGATGGCCCGCTTCATGTCCCGACCGTCGTCCTCCAGGAGCCCGGGGTCCGCCCCTACTGCGAGCAGTTGACGGAGACGAGAGGTGCGCGTGGGCGAGGTATAGCAACGCCAGTGCGGCACGTCATCGCCGGTGTTCGGTGAGGCGATCCATGCTTCGTGGATGTCCTCGGGCACGCTCACCGAGAAGTCGAGCGGACGGAGCGCGCCTGCGTCGACGAGTTGGCCCTTGGCATCCGGGATCAGCGCGCCCTCACGGGACTGAAGTGGGACGTGCGTGCACAGCACGGCGTCACCGAAAGATCTTTCCTCCCGACCACGAGCGGGCAGGTAGTCGAGGTGGGCGGCCGGGTCGTCGTTCGTTCTCACTCGGGGTAGTACGCGGACGAACATCTCCGACAAGGTCGTGAGGATCTCGCGGTTGTAGTCGTTGCGCAGCAGGGTGGTCCGGTCGTCGTTCACACTCCACGGTGCATTGAAGAGCGCGGACGCCGACGTCTGGTCCTGCAGCGGGAAGTACGACCAGAACTGTCCGACGCGCTGCTGGGCGTGACGCACAGGCACAGCCACCGTCACCTTTACCTCGTCACGTGAGACCGCCTCACCAACCTCCTGACGAGCTGCCAGTGACGGCCTGTGCATCCTGTCCTCGACGATCCACTCGTCGCCGGTTCCGTCGGGACGCTCGATCTTGAGCACGCCACGACCCAGGTCACGCGACACGTGGCTCGTATCGAACGCCTCCTCCCCCAGCACTCGGAGACGCACCTCGCGCACGGACCCGACAAAGAGGAGGAACTCGGACGAGAAGGTCTCGATCTCCCGTCGCAGTCGCGCGACATTACGTGCCTGCGGGAGCTTGATGATGGTCGCGGCCCACTTGCCCAGCTCGGCCAGGATCGGGTCGCTCTTGAAGTGCACCTGCGGATCGACCATTGTCGCCGTCCGCAGGATGGGGTATCGCCTGACGCTCGCGCCGACCGCTGCCAGAGCGGCCCTGGCTTCAGGCGCATTGAACTCGAAGGACACCGAGCGGCTGAAGATCTGCGGCGCGTCGGTGACAGCCAGGACCGACTTGAATCCCAAGCCGAAGCGGCCGATCTCGTCGCCGCGCTTTCCGCTGAGGTGCGCGTGCATGATGGCCGTCAGCCCGCTCCTCGAGAACGGACGCCCTCCGTTCGCGCAGTAGAGCGTGCCCGAACCCGCATCGAGGACGATCTCCACCCGACCGGCGTTGTCCGCGACCTCGTCCGCGTGTGCGCCCGACATGGCGTCAGCCGCGTTCTGCACCAGCTCGAGGAGCGTCCGGTTCGCGTAGCCGCCGACCCGGATCGACTCCTCGTGGTTCGCGTGCTCAGGAATCAGGTGCGGGTTGGCCCTGTACGACGCGATCGCACTCTCGAAGAGATGTGACAGTTCCTGGACGAGGCCGGCGTCCGCTGTCCATGCCGAGCCTGCGGTCACCATGCGTAGGGTCTCCTTGAGTCAGGGGTGGTCGTGCGAAGCGCCATCGAGCACTGGTCTGCCGGTTGGCCCGGGGTCGGTGGGCATCAGTCACCTCCGCGGCGACCTGGTCTTGATGTCGGTGCACGTCCAGCGCGATCTGGCCACTCGGCCGGTCGGCCGGGCATTCAGAAGTCGACCACTGACGAATGACGAGGCCCCTCCCAGCGGGCGGTGGGGTCGCAATCGTTTGATCAGGTCGCCGCTCACCTCGTCAAAGGCGCGTACTTCACACCGGGAGACTTGCGCCGTGCCCACGATGTGGGGGTGGTCGCTCAGCACCATCGGCGTCTGCCGACGGTCCCGCACAAACAGGCAACTGCGATGCACGCGCCGGAGAGGGGTGTGGTCGCAGTCACCCGCGAATCATGACATCGCGGGACGACAGTGGTGCGTAATGACAATTAACAGTCGCCCCTCGAGTGACTCCAGACCCGTTCGGCTCAGTGGTGTCCAGGTCCTGCGATGGACGGCGACCGCTTACCACGGTGCGTCGTGAGAATCGCGATGCACCGTGACCGAGGAGGTGAAGACGTTGCGACGACCGGGCAGTGAGGGTCATGCGCACGCAGTCGCCCGAGAGGCGCCGCAGCTCAGACCTCACCCCTACGACGGCCACGCCGCCGATGAGCAACGGCGGACCTCACGGTCCATCGCGCACTCGGACGTCAGGCGTCGCCTCAGCTCGGCAGAACCACGCCGCGACGAGTAGGCGGCAGTTAGGCAGCTGTGAGCCTGTCGCCAACCACGCGAGCGATGGCACGGGCCAGGGGCGGCGGTACTGCGTTACCGATCTGACGAGCGATCTCAGCCTTGCTACCGCACCAGACGTGACGATCGTCGAAGCCCTGGACAACCGCGGCCTCAGCATGGGTCAGCGCGCGGTTGACCTGGTCCCCGCCGTTCTCCCACTGTGGGTGCAGGAAACGCCCCTTCTCGGGCTTGAAGAATTCCGTACGGATGGTGACGCCTGGTTCGTCCCACCGAAGTCGGCCCAGCACGTCGCTCCGACCGACCGGATCACGACGCCAGCAGGGGTACTGCAGGTCCTCGGGAAGTTGCAGTCGACTTTGGCCCGGGGCGATGTGTGCGTAGCGGATCTCGGACGTCAGGTCGTACCGCTTGGTCACGTGCAGATCCCGCAACTTGAACGCACCAGGCACCGAACGACCCTGGAAGTCCAGGAACGACTCCGGCAACCACTCGTCCCGCACACCCGGATCAAGGACGACCGGTCCGGACAGGAACGCCTCACGCAGGGTCACCCACCTCGGCAGGTTCGCGGTGGGCCGCCGGGCATGACTGGCGACCGGCGCGCTCACTGGACCGATCCGTGAACCGACGATGATCGTGCGAATCCGTTTCTGCGGCGTCCCGAAGTCAGCGGCGTTCAGGCGGAAGACCTGCGTCCTGAAGTCCGCCAGCTGGCCCCCCTCACCCGCCGCAGCGCGCAGGAGGTCGAACTCGGGTGTCTTCGCGAAACGGTCGACGTTCTCGAACACGAACATCCGGGCGTCCGAGTCCCTGACCACTCGGACGAACTCGCGCCAGAGCTGGTTGCGCACGTCGGCGGGGTCGCGTCTGCCGAGCGCCGAGAAGCCCTGGCAGGGCGGCCCACCGATCACCAGGTCGACGGGCGGCACGTCCCGGAAATCGGCGATGTCGCCGGCGAAGGTGTGCGTGCCCGTCGGGTCGAAGTTCGCCGCATAGGTCGCCGCTGCGGACCGATCGAACTCGACTGCCCCTGAGCTCCGGAAGTCACCCTCGTCGACGAAGCCCCGAGTGAGTCCGCCACAGCCGGCGAACAGGTCGAGCATGGTGATTCCAGCGTCCCGCACGGCGTCACGCTAGCCAGCCGCAGGGCACCCACCACCACCGGCTCACCGGTGATCCCTTCATGGGTACTGACCCAACCGCTGGGACGGACCTCAAGAACATCATGAGCAGCAGCAGTTCCCAAACGTCCGCCGGGTCTGCCGTCCGCGCCATGAGGCCCGGCCCGTGCAATTGCGTCTCACGCAAACCGACAGCGGGGTGGCCCACTTGCTCAACCAGCACTGCGGACTCGTCGCCGGCAGGGCCGCTGTGCGGCCAGTCTGGGCCTCCCCCGCCTCGTTGCCGCATAGAAGGAGCCGTGCCGGCTGCTCAAGACCTACGGCGAGGCGGCGTTCGACCACATCCTTACCCGTCCACGCTCGAACGGCGACAGTCGGGCGCTGAGACGGACCATCGCCGATGGTTTGACCGTCGGTCGACCGCGGTCGGGTTGCCGAGCGTGAAGTCCTGATCCACGTCCTCAAGCGGTTCTCCCGCCGGGGCGCAATCACCGACTTCGAGTCGCTCCACGGCGATGAGCGCTAGCGCCAACTACAGGTGGCGGCATCGAAGTCCGCCGAGCTGCTCAGCGTCCGGGCACAGGACGTCGGCCTCGTCACGCGAGCGTCCGACCACCTGGTCCGTCTCGACGGACCGCATGCTCGATGACGTCAACGGCGGCGATCGGGTCCTCGTGCTCCCAGAAGCGCAGCACCGTCCAGCCGAGGTCGTGCAGATGTTCATCGGTCTCGTGATCGCGCTCTCGGTTGCGCTCTAGCTTCGCCACCCACCAGTCGCGATTGGCCGCGGGAGTCGTCCCGTGGACCGGACACGAGTGCCAGAAGCACCCGTCGACGAAGACGGCAACGCGCCGCCCAATGAAGGTCATGTCCGCTCTACGCCGCGACATGCCAGGCAACGCCGCATCTACCCGGTAGCGCAGCCCGCGCCGATGCGCCTCACGACGGATGGCCACCTCTGGGGCGGTGTCCCGCCGCCGGGCACGACTCATCCGGGCAGCCACTTGAGGGCTCGACGCAGGAGGGCGAGCCTCCACGCGGTCACCCTCCGTCACTCGTCCGATTGTGCTCGCCCGCCGTGGGAAGCACCCACCTCGCCCGGTTGAGCTCGGTTGCGGGCCCGGTGACGGAACTGTCATCGGGCGCGCTTACCGTCGGTGCCAGCCCGCGGTCGATAGTGTTGTGGGGAAGGACGCGCGTGCCTCTACAGGGCACGCGCCGGCATGAACGGTGGGTGCTACTTCGGTGAGCGAGTCAGTCGACGAGGGGCACGGAGACCGCCCGGACGAGGCTTCGTTGCGGGTCATCGATCTGTTCGCCGGGTGCGGCGGTCTCACCGAGGGCTTCAAGCAGACCGGCCGCTTTACACCCGTCGCAGCGGTCGAGCACGACCTGGCCGCTGCTGCCACCTATGCAGCCAACTTCGGTGAGGACCACGTTTATCCGGGGAAGATCGAGGACTGGGTCACGGGAGAACTCCCGGACGCAGAGGTCGTCGTGGGTGGCCCCCCGTGCCAGGGTTTCTCCAGCCTTAACAGGCGCAGGCTCGACGATCCCCGCAATGAACTCTGGCGTCATTACATGGAGACGCTGGTCAAGGTGCGGCCAAAGGCCTTCCTCATTGAGAACGTCGACCGGTTCGGAGCGAGTGATGAGTTTCAGTTGCTCCGACAGGAGACCGAGCTCGGCGGTATGCTCGAGGACTATCAGATCGACGCGCGGGTCGTACGAGCGACCGACTTCGGGGCGGCCCAGCTCCGCCGGCGTTTCATAGTCATTGGCACGTTGCGGGACCTACCGAAGATCGACGTGCCCAACGGGACGGTGCCCAAGGACGAGTGGCGAACGGTGCGCCAGGCTTTCGAGGGACTGACTGGGGACGTGGACCCGGGGGAACAGCAGCTGCCCTCGATGACCACCGAGGCGTTTGGACACATCCTGCCAGGGGTCTTCAAAACTCCCGACCTGCACATCACGAGGAACTATCGCGAGGTGTCCCTCAAGCGCTTTGCGCGCATTCCCGAGGGCGGCGACCGTCGCGACCTGCCGAATTTTTTGAAGGCGCCGTGCTGGATCGGCCACAACTCCGGGTCGTTCGACGTGATGGGGCGCATGCACTGGGATCGCCCTTCTGTGACCATTCGCACCGAGTTCTTCAAGCCAGAAAAGGGACGCTACCTCCATCCCGACCGCCCTCGGGCAATAACGCATCACGAGGCCGCTCGCCTACAGGGCTTCCCGGACGAATTCCAGTGGGTGGGCGGCAAGCTGGCCATCGCACGTCAGATCGGGAACGCCGTCCCGGTTGAACTGGCTCGCGGACTCGGTGAGCACATCGCGAGTCAGCTGAGGTGATGACCCTCCCGCGACTGCTCCCCCGGGCAGTCGAATTCGCGGGCGTGTACATCCGGTTCACCGCAGCCATGTAGGCGTTGGGCGAGCGGATCGCAATCGCAACTACGAACGGCACTCGGAGGGCTAGCCAGATGGACTATGGCCACCACGCTTTCCCCTCAGGAGCTGGACAAAGGCGATTGCCGACGTGTTCGAGGACCGTTTGCCGGTCCAATCATCAGTCGCTCCGCCAGGTCATCGACAGTCGCGCCTAGGTCGTAGGCCGCCAGCAGGTTCACCCGGTCACCAGCCGCCGCGATCGCTCAACCGCCGGCCGAGTGAGCGTGTGTCTCATCATCGTTGAGCAGGACCGCGACCTGATTCGCAGGGACTACAGCCAGGCCGAGAGCAGGAGGGCCCCGTCAGAACCTTCGAGTAGTCGTCCGCGGAGACCAGCGCCCGCCTGATGGGAAGGCTCAAGGTGATGCGCTTCTGCGCGGAGTCCTAGAGGCGGCGCCCGGTCCCCACCGTGCCGCCTGGTCCACGCCGCCAGGTCCGGTCGGCGATACCCGCAGCCTTACACGCTTCGAGTGCGCGGACTCTTGCTCACCACCTGCCCGGCCGTCGCCTTCCGGACTCGGCCGGTCAGTCCGACAGAGTCCTGGTCAACTCATGCACCGACCGCTTGCGGGCAACATCTTCCTGACGCTCCTGCTGCCCGTCCACCTCAGGATCCAACTTGACGCCGAGCGGGGCGCCCGTCGCCCCAGTCTGCGATCCCCAGCCAAAGGCGAACGAGTCCCCACGATCTGCTCCATGTAGGCCGGAGAGGTTGATCGTCCCTCGAGCACCTCGAGCCCCACGACGCCGGGACGACGAACTCAGACGTGGGATGTTGAGCGCATGTGTTACTCGGCGCCCGGAAGCCGTCCCCATGCTCGAACTCCTTCGGTGGTGACGCTCGGGAGCGAGGGGCCGCAATCGTGACCGCGACCAAGGGGTACGACAACAAGACTGTCCAAGCGATTCGGGGAACCGAGGACAGAGCTATCGCCAAGTGGGAGGCGGCAGGCTGGCAACTGGTCAACCGTGAGCAGGGAGCCTTCCGCACAGCCCTTACGTTCCGGCGCTCTAGGCCCAAGAAGAGTCTTGCAGCGGCCGCTGCCCTCACGTTCCTGCTGCTGGTTGCGGTCGGCGGCCTGATCATCGGCCTGATCTTCGGCGACGACGAGAACACGACCGCTCGGCCGACGGCCGCCACCGCAAGTTCTTCCCCCGCCGATGTCGCGTCATCAGCGCAGCCATCCGCACCGACTCCCTCGGAGTCGACCTGGGAGGAGACGGAGGACGCCGACCTCAACTTTGAGGAGACTGCTCGCTTCCGCTCGACCGCTGGGAACAGCGACATCCCGCTGGAGATCACCGTCGGGTCACCGGTGTCCTTCACCCCGAGCAAGGCGGCCACCGTCTTCGACGCGCGGGCCGCGGTGGGCGGCGAGGCGGGAGAGCTCCACGAGGCCAACGTGTACTTCACTGTCACTATCAGGAACCTGTCGACTAGCCAGGCGTTCGAACCGGACTTCGTGTTCTCCGACGTGACAAAGACCGGTGCCGACGACCAGGTCTCGGTGGTCCTGGAGGGAGACGTCGTCGGCATGATCGGATGGCCGCAAGTGATTGCTCCCGGAGGGGCGTTCATCCTCAAGGACGGCTACAGCGTGCAGGACGCCACGGCCATCGAGTACACCCTCGATATCGACGGCCTCGCCGGCCAGTCCTTCCACTTCTCCCACTAGCGGACTCGCACCGCCGGGTGGACGCCGGTCACTTCGACGCCGATCAACCGCACCGCTCCGGTACCCGGCGTGGTGAGATTGCAGCCTGGCGAGGCCACGCCTAGTGCGCGGCAACGAGTACGCAGCGGAGTGGAGCCTGACATGCCGATCACCCTCTTCAAGGACACGACGTACAACCTCAACGGCCTTGTCGGCGACATCAAGCGCGGCGAGGTGGCACTGCCAGACATCCAGCGACCGTTCGTGTGGCCCGCTGCCAAAGTCCGTGACCTGTTCGACTCGATGTACCGCGGCTTCCCCGTCGGCTACCTGCTGTTCTGGGAAACTGGTGCTGGCACCGGCACGCGGCAAATCGGTACTGACGTTAAGCAGGCTGCGCCTCGGTTGCTGATCGTCGACGGGCAGCAGCGCCTGACCTCCCTGTTCGCGGTCCTGACGGGGACGAAGGTCGTTCGCGAGGACTACACCGAGGGGCGCGTCCGCATCGCGTTCCGACCGACGGACGCCACTTTTGGTGTCACGGACGCGGCAATCGAAAAGGACCCCGAGTTCCTTCCGGACGTGTCGGCTCTTTGGGGCGACGCAGGGCGGAAGAAGACAGTCCGCGCCTTCTTCGACCGGCTGCGCACCAAACGTTCCCTCAGCCAGGCTGAGGAGGACCGTCTCGACGACGCCATTGACCGACTGTACGACCTGCACAACTACCCGTTCAAGGTTGTTGAGCTATCTGCGGACGTCGACGAGGAACAAGTCGCCGAGATTTTCGTGCGCATCAACTCCGAAGGCGTCAAGCTCAACCGCGCCGACTTCATCCTCACGCTGATGAGCGTGTTCTGGGACAAGGGCCGCGCTGAGCTCGAGGACTTCTGCCGGGCGGCTAAGCAGCCTTCCATAGCCAAGGCGTCGCCCTTCAACTGGTTCATCCAGCCTCAGCCTCCGCAGTTGCTGCGCGTGTCGGTGGCTTTGGCGTTCCGTCGTGCAGTCCTCAAGACGGTGTACACCCTGCTGCGCGGCAAGGACTTGGACACTGGTCAGGTGTCGGCCGACAAGCGTGACAAGCAGTTTCAGGAGCTGAAGGCGGCTCAAGAGCATGTGCTCAACCTGACCAACTGGCATGAGTTCTTGCAGTGCTTAGAACGAGCCGGCTACCGCAGCGGGAAGATGATCACCAGCGAGAGCGCCGTCCTGTACAGCTACGGCCTGTGGCTCGTCGGTCGCGTCGACTACGGCATGAGCGTCCAGCAGTTGCGCGAGGTCATCGCCCGGTGGTTTTTCATGGTTCAGGTGACCGGCCGTTACACCGGCTCATTCGAGAGCCAGGTCGAGTCCGACCTCGCCCGCTTCGCCGACGTGAGGACCGCCGACGGCTTCATTCAGGTGTTGGACCGTGTCGTCGACGACACCCTATCGGCCGACTACTGGACTATCACGCTGCCCAACGACTTAGCGACCTCAGCCTCACGCAGCCCCGCACTGAGCTCGTACATCGCCGCGCTGAACATCCTCGATGCCGACGCGCTAATGGGCACCGGCAAGGTCCGATCTCGGCTTGATCCGGCTATCGTCGCGAAGAAGGGCATCGAGCGGCACCACCTCTTCCCCAAGGGCTACCTGCGCGACGCCTTGAAGATCACCGATACCAAGCAGGTCAACCAGATCGCCAACATGGCGCTGGTTGAGTGGGCGGACAATATTGCCGTCTCCGACGACCCGCCCGTGACGTACTGGCCCGCCCAGGTTGCCGCTCGCAGCTTTACCAACGACAAGCTCGCCGAGCAGATGCGACTTCACGCCCTGCCCGACGGCTGGACGAACATGGCCTACGACGATTTCCTTGTTGCTCGTCGCAAGCTGATGGGAGCCGTCGTCCGCGACGCCTTCACACAGTTGCGCAGCAGCTCCTACACGCCCAGCTACCCGCAGCCATCACTTGCGTCAGCCACAACCGGGAACGCGTCGACGCACGCCGAGACGTCCGTGCTGTTTTCGTTGGCCGAGATGATCGAGCAGGGACTGCTCGCCTCAGGGGCGGTGCTGATGCCTACCGAACCTTACGTGAACGTTCTCGCGACGGTTCTCGAGAACGGTGACCTGGAAGTCGGGGACCAAGTCTACGAGACGCCTACCGCGGCGGCCGTGGCCTCGGCCGGCAGCAGCGTCGACGGCTGGTACTTCTGGTTGGCCGACGGCCCCTCTGGACCGGTTCCACTCGCTCATCTGGCATCTCCGCAGGCTGACCACTAGCCATTGAGGCTCGGCTGCGGAGTTGGCCGCCACTCCACTTGCCCAGCGCGCTAGGCAGGTCCGCTGAGGCATGACGGTGAGCCGGAGCAACACCTGGGCATCGAGGGTGGGTCCGATGGCCCCCGCATGTTTAGGGTCCACCTCGGCATGGTGGGCTATGTGCCCGCCGCGATCATGGGGGCGGCTCACGTCTGCTTCTGAAGGCTGCGGTTTCCGGGTCACCATGACGCAGAAGGCCATGACCACTGCTCACACACGCCTTCACCGCAACGCACCAGCCCTGCATCGAGCTCAAGTAGCGGCGCTCCTCTGTGTAGGTTCGGTCAACCACCTGGGACTTCTCTACCGGATGAGCCCGCAGCCAGCGGTCCGTGGCTTCGCGCGTGGTGTTTGATGGTTGCTGGTCGTTTCTCTCGCCTCCACGACCATCTTGACCCTCGTGTCGTCCGGCCGTCCGGCCGTCCGGCCATCCGGCCGCGTCCGAGTGATCAATGAAAATCGTAAGGTCGTTAGTTCCGCCCTTGGCTTCGCGCGTCCTGGGCCGCGTGATCGACTTCGCCCTGAGCGCGACGACGTGGCGTTCAGGCACTCAAGTCGGCATCTGCACAACGGCCCACTTCGGACAGCCTCTCCCCTGGGCCTGTGGCTTGTGACCCACCCACAGGCCGAGGGGAGTTGCCTTCTCCCTGGCTGCGTCCAGGCCACAGGAGGCGTGAGACCACTCTGCCCCGGCCGCCCCCTCGGCGCTCACGAGCAGCGGCAGATGCCTAAGACGCTGGGGCGAGCACCGCAAGAAGGACACGGCGCAGCGGCCTCAGAAGCTCGGTCTGTTCGAGCCGTCGTGGACACGTCACTGAATGATACCGACTTCAAGGAGCCCGCGCTCGGGCGGCTCCCCTGAGTCGCGGAGCGCAGTTGCGCTAGCACGGCATCGACGTGATTTTGAGTAACGGTGACGCCGCGAGAGCGGAGCAGTGAAAACAGTCTCGCAGCTCCGAAGTGGGGATGAGTCGCGGCGGCGCGGCGGATCTTCTCCGTCTTCTCCCCCATCAGCGGGTCCCGCCTAACGTGACTTCCGCTTTGCAGGGGCGACGTAGGAGCCTTCCTGACCGCGGTCACTTCGGCAGGGCTGACCGGCGTGCCGTTCCTCGTGAGATATGCCGCGAGGCTCTTGGCGTCAGCGCCCGGATAGGCCTTGGAGGACGCGAGGATGGCCTGGCGCGTGCTTCGCGAGATCGGCGGCAACCACTCGGCTGGCTCTGGCACTGCATGAGACTCCTGGGGCGCCTGCGGCTCCTGCCTTCTCCGGCCACGTGCCGAGGACGATCGCCGCTGCGACTGTGGACTATCGGGGATGCCAGCATCACGGCGCGCCGATCGGGTCGTGGACATGCTGGCCGACTGGGCGTCCCAAGGCAGCTGAGCTTCAACGACTTCATCCTCAGAGGATCCGCCGCGATCACGCGCGTGATCCGCGAACCAGTCTTCGATCGACCCTGCCATGACGCCTCCCTCGTCGGTGTGCAGGAGACCACACAGAGGGCCCGAGGACAACCATCCCTCACTAGGGCACTCGCCGGCCACGGATCTGAAATCAGCACTTTCACACTAACGCGCCAGACAGGCCGCGCTGGCCTGTCTGGCGCCGTGCGACCTTAGTGCGACCACGGGGCACCTTCGCCAGGTCACCCTGTGGGCCTACGGATACCTATCCGCAGGAACGGGCCGAGGACCAGGTGCCCAGTCGACGTCCCTCGGGTCTTCGTTGAGCTCGCCGCCTGAGCGTTGCGGTCGAGTTGAACGGGATTGCTACGGCGCGCAGTCCCGCAAGCGCACGCGCGTGAGGGTCTCCGCCAAAACGCGGAGACGCTATGCAGGCAGCGCGCTGGGCCGCTTCCTGATCAGCGGGTTCTCGATCAGGCCTTGACCGCTACTCCCGCGCCGGCGTACCACGTTTCCAACCTACGGGTCAGGTCACGGGGCCGCCAAAAGCCGCATTGCAGCAAGTTCCGTGTAGGCAGGCGTCCAGAGCTTCCCCCACTGACCCTCTGGGTCCAGGTAGGCCTCCGGACCGCACGCAGTCATGCGCTCGCAGGCTCGTCAATCGCCGCCTCATAGAAAGCATCAGCCAAGGCGATGATGACGCCGTTGATCGCAGGCCCATCGCTGAAGAAGTAGTCGGCCATGGTGTTGTGAGCGCCCTGATTGTCGATGACCGCCTCGGTGACCGCGGATGTGAAGTCCTGGGACTCCATGAACTGCCGCTTGGAGTTGACCCGTGTCTGCTTGACCAGTTCGGGGTCGGCAAGGAGCCGCTGCACGAGCGCTTCGACGAAGCCCGAGACTTGTGACTGGGTGAAGGACTCAGCGCCGAACAGGTCGTTCATCTTGTCGATGACGATCTGAAGGGCGACGAACTTCGGCTCCTTCTTCGTGCCGGTGCCGGCGGCGCTGATGCCCTTGAGCTGTCCGTCGCCCGTCAGCGAGATGTCAACCGCGGCGCCCTTGGTGTGCTTGACCCCAACCAGGACCACGTCGGACAGGTCGACCTCGGCCGCCCAGGAAGTGTCGTCGATGACCCGCTCCAGGAGGCGCAGGAAGATCGAGAGCATCTCCAGGTAGGGGTCGCCGTAGTCGACGATCTGGCTCATGAAGTCGTAGAGCCGCACGTAGGTCGAGACGTCCTTGCGGAACAGGTCCAGCGCGTTGAGGGTGACCTTGTCGTCCTCCTCGATCGCCCGGGCGTAGCGGCGCGCGAAGTCGTGCTGGGCCGGGCTGATCGCCGCGGAGAGGGCGTTGTTGCCCTTCCGGGTGACCCACAGCTCGGCGACCTGGCGGACCTGGTCCTCCGTGTAGATGCCGGCCTGGGCGAGCTTGGTCGACAGGTGCACGACGACGTAGGGGTCGGTCTCCGTCTCCAGGGTGGCGTTTTTGAAATACGGCTCGAAGGCGGCCTTGATGTCCTCGGGCTTGTTGATGAAGTCGATGACGAACGTCTTGCGCTTCTGCTCCCCGCCGGCGGTGCGGTGGGTGCGGTTGAGCCGCGACAGCGTCTGCACCGTGGTCACGCCCGACAGCTTCTTGTCGACGTACATCGCTGAGAGCAGCGGCTGGTCAAACCCGGTTTGGAACTTGTTGGCGACCAACATGACCTTGTAGGTCTCGCCCTTGAACGCCGCGGCCAGGTCGGCGCCGGCGCCGGGGTTCATGTTCGCCTCGGTGAAGTCGTCGTCCTTGCTCGGGGCCGGCCCCCAGTCCGCGCCCCAGACCTCGTCCTCGCCCATCCGCACCGCGCCGGAGAAGGCCACCAGCGTGCGGTAGGTGTAGGAGGCGTCCGCAGCGGCCCGCTTTTCGATGTAGGCGTCGATCGCCTTCTTGTACTTCACGGCGGCCTTGCGTGAGTCGGTCACGACCATTGCCTTGGCCTTGCCCTCGAGCAGGTGGGCGACGTTGGCGTGGAAGTGCTCGACGATGATCTGCACCTTCTGGCTGATGTTGGTGGGATGCAGCCGCACCCACCGCATCAGGCCCTTGCGGGCCGCCCCCTCTTCGACCTCGCCCTCGCTGCTGGCGTTGCCGGCGATCTTCAGGGCGGTCTCGTAGGCCTGGTAGCCCTTGAGGACGTCGAGGATGTAGCCCTCCTCGATGGCCTGCTTCATCGAGTACAGGTGGAACTCGCGCGGCTTGCCGTCGGGCCCCTTGCGGCCGAACAGCTCCAGCGTCTTGTTCTTCGGGGTGGCGGTGAAGGCCAGGTAGGAGATGTTGGGGGACTCGGCCCGTTCGGTCATCTCCGCGGCCAGGATGGCCTCGACATCCACCTCGCCGCCGTCCTCGATCTCCTGGAGCTCCTCCGCGGTCAGGACCTGCTTCAGCTTCGAGGAAATCTGACCGGACTGCGAGGAGTGCGCCTCGTCGGCGATGACGGCGAACGTCTTCCCCTTCAAGCCTGCGTCGGCCCGGATCTCCTCCAGGGCGTGCGGGAAGGTCTGCACCGTCACCGCGATGATCAGCTCGCCGTTCTTCAACGCCGTTGCCAGCAGGCTGGACTTCGACTTTGCGCCCGCCTTGCGGACGTCCTCGGGGCTGATGGTGGCCACGATCTTGCCGGTGCCGTCGATCTGCCGGATCGCGTCCTGGAGCTGCCCGTCGAGCACCGTGCGGTCCACGACCACGATCACGGAGTCGAAGACCTTCTTGTTGTCCACGTGCAGGCGAGCGAGCCGGTGCGCGGTCCAGGCGATCGTGTTGGTCTTCCCCGATCCGGCCGAGTGCTCGATCAGGTACCGCTGCCCGACGCCCTCCTCAGTGACCGCGGCCACGACGTCGGTGACCGCCTCCCACTGGTGGAACCGGGGGAACAGCATGCTCGTACGACGCACCGAGGTGCCGGTGGCGACGTCCCACTCCTCCTTGGCTTCCACGAGCATCAGCCGGCCGATAATGGTCAGCCAGGCGTCCTTCTCCCACACCCGCTCCCACAGGTATGCCGTCGCCGACCGCCCGTCCGCGCCGGGCGGATTCCCCGCCCCGGCGTCGTAGCCGGTGTCGAACGGCAGGAAGTGGGTCTTCTCCCCCTCCAGCTTGGTGGTCATCGCCGCCCGGTCGTTGGAGACCGCGAAGTGCACCAGCGCCCGGTGCCCGAACGACAGCAGCGGCTCCGGCCGGCCGTTGGTCAACGGGTTGCGGCTCTTGCGGTACTGCTGGATCGCCTCATCCAGCGACTGGGTGAAGTCTGTCTTCAGCTCCACCGTCGCCACCGGAAGACCGTTGACGAAGAACACCAGGTCGATGCTGCGCTGGTCGGCGGTCGAGAAGTGCACTTGCCGCATAACCCGAACACGCATCGCCGCGTAGTGGGCGTTCGTCGTCTCGTTTAGCGTCGTCTCGGGCCGAAATTGGGCCATCTTCAACCGGCCGCCGCCGATGTACTGCACCCCGTTGCGCAGGATGTTCAGCGTGCCGCCGCCGTGCTCCAGCGGCTTGTCCAGGGCCGTAGTGAGCACGTCGAGGAACTTCGCCGGCGATCCGGCCGCCTTCAACGCCTTCTCGTAGGCCGTCCGCTGGGTCGCCTCCAACCACGCGAACAGGTCCTCCGGAAAGAGCGCCTGCTCCCTGTCATAGCCCGCGTCGTTTGTCGAGGACAGCCAGCCATGGGCAGCCAGGTAGTCGGAGATTTCGGTCTCGAAGACGACCTCGTTGTGGTCGCCCATCACGCGACCTCGCGCACGTCGATCTGACCTGTCACCGCGGCCGTGATCAACGCTGCACGCCGCTCCTTGGACAGTTCCACGAATCGCTCCGACTCCGTGATGAGCGTGTCGATCTTGGCGGTCTCTTGATCGAGCATCTCCACGACGCGTATCTGCGCCTCTGGCGGCACCGACGGAACACGCATCGCCCGCAGCTTCTCGGCTGTAAGGTGCGGGATGGTGGACTTGTTGCAAACGATGTCAATCACTCCGATGTCGCGGTATGTGCGCAGTAGGTAGCCCAACCACGCGGAGGACCAGCCGTCGATCGGGCGGAGTCGGTTGACTGTCTTCTGGAAAGACCAGCCGGGCATGTCCTGCCGAATGACCTCATTCGTCCCCACCGCGCCGCCCTCGACCACCAGTAGGTCACCAGCGAGGAGGTTGAGATTTGCCGCTTCCGCGGCGGAGTAGGGCATCTCGTTGACATCGTTGAGCTTCAGCCCATCGTCCTGAATGTTGCCTGCGCGGATGTATGGAAGCATCTCATCGTCCGCACGGACCACCTTGCCTGCGTCAAGCATCTTCCCGAGGGTCACCGAGAAGTGATGCCCGATCGCGGTGAACGCCGTATCCGCCGTCGGCGCGAAGGGGTTCTCAGTGCCGAGCACCGCCGCCCGAATCACATCCTGACGCCGCCCGCGCAGCATTTCGATCAGTCGCCCCTGCTCTTTGATGAGCGCGTCGATGCGGGCGGTCTCGCGGTCGAGGTAGTCCACGATGGCGCGCTGCTCGGCGTGATCGGGGATGTAGGCGTCGATCGTCTTTAAGACCGAGAACGGGACCTCCGTAGTTCGAACGTTGGCCTGGTCCCCTGCCCCGATTCCTCGTTCGCGCTTGATGAGCTCCTCGGTGAACCATGATGACTTCATCAGGTAAGCGACGAAGTGCGGATCCGTCCCTTCCCGCGGTCGCATGACCTCGTAGTGATAAGTCACCAACCCGTCCTCAGCAGCGACGCCCATGGCACCTGAGCGGATACTCATCTTGTTGAAGACGATGTCGTTCGCTCTGCAAACCTTGTAGTTGTCGAGGGATTCGGCTCGCTGTGGAGCGTCCGTCAGTTCGCTTCGCCGGATAACGCCTCTCGTCTGGGAAACGGACATGAGGGGAAGGTCAGCACCAGGGACGCGCTCGTCGATTTTCTCCATCGCATGCCCGAAGCGCGTCACTGCTCCACCTCGCGCAAGAGCTCGAGGATCTTGGCGACCTGCTTCTCCAGGTCGGCGTCGATCTCGGCCAAGGGGCGGGGCGGGACGTACTTGTAGAAGTGCCGAGTAAAGGGGATCTCGTAGCCGGTCCTCGTCTTAGTCCAGTCAATCCAGGCATCGGGAACGTGTGGCTTCACCTCGGCGTCGAAGTAGGCCTGGATGGCCTCGACCCTGCCGGCGGCGCCGGTGGTGAAGCCGCCGTAGGTGAAGGGCACGTTCTCGGTGTCGCGCTTCTTCGAGTCGGCCTTGGGGGTGCCCTTGCGGTCGACGACCGGGTTCCCGGTCTCGTCGAGGAGGGGTCGCTCGACGGTGATGGACCAGTAGCCGAAGTCGTTGTTGGACAGGACCTTCGAGTAGTCGGGGTCGGCGTCGGTGAAGTCGGCGTACAGCTGGACGACTCTGGCGCGGTCAACGTCGCTGATCTGGCGGCCCTTTGAGCCCAGGTTCTTGCGCATTTTGGTCCAGAACGAGGTGCCGTCGATGAGCTGGACAAGTCCCTTGCGGTCGGCGTGCTTGGTGTTGTCCAGGATCCAGATGTAGGTGGCGATGCCGGTGTTGAAGAACATGCTGGTCGGCAGCGCCACGATGGCATCCACCAGGTCGTTCTCCAGCAGCCACTGGCGGATGTTGGAGGGCCCGGACCCAGCGCCTCCGCTGAACAGCGGCGAGCCGTTCATGACGATCCCAACCCGGCCGCCGCCGTCCTCGGGTGCCCGCATTTTGTGAGCGAGGTGGAGCAGGAAGAGCATCTGCCCGTCTGAGGTGGCCGGGAGCCCGGGGGCGAACCGGCCGTAGGGACCGGCTTCGTCGCGTTCCTTGGTGATGGCCTTGGCGTACTGCTTCCAGTCCACGCCATAGGGCGGATTGGACATGCAGAAGTCGAACTGGCGGCCCTTGAACGCGTCTTCGGTGAGGGTGTTGCCGAAGGCGATGTTGGTCGCGTCGTGGCCCTTGGCGAGCAGGTCGGACTTGCAGATTGCGTAGGACTGGGGGTTGTACTCCTGGCCGTACAGGCTGAGCCGGGCGTCGGGGTTCTGGGCGAGGAGGTGCTCCTCGGCGAGGGAGAGCATGCCGCCGGTGCCGGCGGTGGGGTCGTACAGGGTGCGGACGATGCCGGCCTCGGTCAGCGCGGCGTCCTTCTCCGCGAAGAGGAGGTCAACCAGCAGCCTGATCGCGTCCCGGGGGGTGTAGTGGTCCCCGGAGGTCTCGTTCGCGGCCTCGTTGAACTTCCGGATGATGTACTCGAAGGCGTCCCCCATGTCGGAGTTCGACACCTTGTCCGGGTGCAGGTCTACCGCTCCGAACGCCTTGACGATCTCCCGCAGGAGACCCGCCTTCTCCAGGGCGAGAATCTCCTTCTTGAAGTCGAAGTACTCGAACACGTCGACGTCGGCGGAGAACCGGTCGACGTAGTCGGTGAGGTTGTCCGCAAGTCCGTCGGCGTCGGCCAGCAGGTTCGCGAACGAGTAGTTAGAGGTGTTGTAGAAGGCCCGTCCTGTGGCCTTAGTGACCTCGACCTTGAGCCGGTTCGGGTTGTCGTACTTGGAGGCCAGCTCGCGCACGGTGGCGCGGTCGGCCTCCAGGATGGAGTCGAGACGTCGCAGGATCGTGAACGGGAGGATCACGGTGCCGTACTGGTTGGGGCGGTAGGGGCCGCGAAGTTGGTCGGCGATCGACCAGATGAAGCTACCGAGCGTGCTCACGGAGTTCCTCACGACAGACGACGAGCGATCGCTGACGAGTGTGCAGCACGAGTCTGCTGCGACCGAGCCCGACAAAAGACGAGAGACTGTGTCGCCTCGGGCGAGGGCGGAGGCAAGCGCCCCACCAGACACAAGTCTGGCTCCGTCAACGCGGCCGGGCGGCCACGGACACCGGGAGGGGCAGCGAACGCAGGACGGCCAACACGGAGTTGATGCCGATGTTGAAGCGACCGGAACATCGCAGACCCAATCCGCACACCCACCGGGCAGCCCCGTGCGGAGAAGTTGACCGACGTACCCGGCGCTCGTAACGAGACCGGCGTCCGCGAGAGGTTGCCTCGGGTCACCGACTTCGAGAGGACCGCCCGTGCCCGACCTCTTCTCCCCCTTCACGCTCAAGGGCGTGACGCTGCGCAACCGCATCGCCATGTCGCCGATGACCATGTACGGCTCGGTCGACGGCCAGATGGACGACTACCACGTGATGTACCTCGGAGCCCGCGCCGCCGGCGGCTTCGGGTTGGTCTTCCCCGAGCAGATCGCCATCACCCCCGACGGCCGCACCACCACCTCCTGCGCCGGCATCTGGGACGACGACCAGGTCGAAGGCCACCAGCGAGTCACCTCGATCATCAAGCGCTTCGGCGGAGTCGCGGGCATCCAGCTCGGCCACACCGGGCGCAAGGGCAGCGAGGTCCCGCCGCACAAGGAGACCAACGCCCAGGGTGGCTGGAAGGCCCTCCCGCCGGACCACCCGGACGGCTGGCAGACCGTCGGCCCCTCGGCCATCCCCGCCGGCGGTGACCACTCCTTCCCGGTGCACGCGCTGACCGTGGACGAGATCAAGTCGCTGCACCGCAGCTACGCCGACGCCGCCCGCCGCGCCGCCGACGCCGGCTACGAGTGGCTGGAGATGCACTTCGCGCACGGCTACCTGGCCGCCAGCTTCTTCTCACCGCTCGCCAACCAGCGCACGGATGAGTACGGCGGCAGCAACCGCAACCGGGCGCGCTTCCTGCTCGAGGCGCTCGACGCCGTCCGGGAGGTCTGGCCCGAGCACCTCCCGCTCACCATGCGGCTGGGCTCGGACGACTTCCACCCCGCCGGCACCCAGTTCGAGGACTCCATCGAGGCCATCGGCTGGATGAAGGAGCACGGCCTGGACCTCGCCGACCTGTCCATGGGCGGCAACACCGACGACATGGTCAACCCCTCGTTCTTCAACGAGCCGGCCGGATTCGTCTCCCGCGCCACCCGGGTCCGCCGCGAGGTCGGCATCCCGGTCGCCACCAGCTGGAACCTCGGCGTCCCGCAGACCGCCGACACCGTCATCCGCCAGGAGCTCATCGACGTCGCGATGATCGGGCGCCCGGCGCTGTCCAACCCGCACTGGCCGGTATGGGCCGCCCGCGAGCTCGGCCACGAAGCACCCTTCGACCTGGTGCCGGCCGACTGGCGCTGGTGGCTGTCGAACTTCCGCGGCCACGCCCCGAGCATCGGGCTGCCGCCGACCCCGGCCGAGGTCCGCGCCGCGGCCGAGGCCGACGTCCCGGTCGCCGAGTTCGGCGAGATCCCAGTCAGCGCCTGACGGAGTGCCGCCCCGGCCACACGGCCGGGGCGGCGCTCCGGCAGGTCAGGGGCGGGCGGCCCGGGCGGCGTCCCGCCATTGCTTGCGTGCCGCCTGCACGACCGGGTGCAGCGGGTCGGCCGGGTCCTCGGCCAGGTTGAACGGCGGCTCCAGCTCCGCGACCACCGCGGCCTCGACCGTCCACGGCTCAGGGTGCTCGGCCCAGGTCAGGTCGATCTTCTCCGCCATCCACTCCGACAGCGCCAGCTCGTCCCGGTTGACCAGCACCGGCTTCGTCGTCCAGCGGCTCTGCCAGCCCTGCCGCTCGCTCATCAGCGCCGCCAGCGTCCGGCGCAGCGACGAGGTCGCCGTCGTCCCGCGGAGGTGCTCCCCCACCACCCGGCTGCGCAACGTCGCCCTCGCCTCGACGCCGTTGGGCGCAGTGCCGACGTACAAGAGCTGCAGCGGCGCCGTCGGGTGCCGCGGGCCGGAGATCCCGGGCAGCGCACCGAACCGTGTCCACACCGCGTACAGGCCGGGCTCGTCGGGCACGGTCGTGCGGGCCTCGTCCAGCGACACGGGCAGTGAGCGCAGGGCGTCGAGCACGGGGTCCATCCCGACAGTCAAGCGCTCGGGACGCCCGGACAGCGACGGCGGGCTTCGAGGCGGGCGCCCCGGAGCCCGGTCGCCGCACGTCAGCGGCGGCGCCGGCGGGTGCCGAAGAGGCCGCGGGTGATCTCTCGACCCAGGGACGACGCGGCCGAGCGCGCGAAGGACTTGAACGCCGCCGACCCGAGCACCTGCTTGACGACGCTCTCCTCCTCGGGCTCGGGCTCCGCCTGACGCGCGGGCTCCTCATCGACCGGGGCCGGCGGAGGCGCGAGCCGGGCCGCCAGCCGCTCGTACGCCGACTCCCGGTCCACCGCCTGCCCGTACTTCGCCTGCAGCGGCGAGCCCGCCACCGCCTGCTGCAGCACCGCCGGCTCGACCGGGCCCATGAGCGACCGCGGTGAGCGCAGCATCGTCCAGGCGACCGGGGTCGGCGTCCCGCGGTCCGACAGCACCGTCACCGCCGCCTCGCCGATGCCCAGCGAGGTCAGCATCTCGGCGATGTCGTAGTCCTTGGACTTCGGGAACGTCTTCACCGTCTTGCGCAGCGCGTCGGCGTCCTCGGGGGTGAAGGTGCGTAGCGCGTGCTGCACCCGGTTGCCCAGCTGCCCCAGCACCGCCGAGGGCACGTCGGTCGGGTTCTGCGTCACGAAGAAGATGCCGACGCCCTTCGAGCGGATCAGCCGCACGGTCTGGGTCACCGACTCCAGGAACGCCTTGCTGGCGCCGGAAAACAGCAGGTGCGCCTCGTCGAAGAAGAACACCAGCTTCGGCTTGTCGACGTCACCGACCTCGGGCAGCTCCTCGAACAGCTCGGCCAGCAGCCACATCAGGAACGTCGAGAACAGCGCCGGCCGGTCCTGCACCGCGGCCAGCTCGACCGCGCTGATCACCCCGCGGCCGTCCGCGCCGACCCGGATCAGGTCGGTCGGCTCCCACTCGGGCTCGCCGAAGAAGACGTCGCCGCCCAGCTCCTGCAGGCCGATCAGCTCGCGCAGCAGCACCCCGGCGGTGCTCGACGACAGCCCACCCAGCGCCTTGAGCTCGGGCTTGCCCTCGTCGCTGACCAGCCAGCTGATCACCGAGCGCAGGTCCTTGAGGTCCAGCAGCGGCAGGCCCGCCCCGTCGGCGTAGTGGAACACCAGCCCGAGCGAGCTCTCCTGGGTCGCGTTCAGGTCCAGCACCTTGGCCAGCAGCGTCGGGCCGAACTGGGTCATCGTCGCCCGCACCGGCACCCCGGGGCCGATCCCGCCCAGCGACAGGAACTCGGTCGGGAACGCCGTCGCCGCCCACTCATCGGCGGTGTTCGTGGCCCGCTGGGTGACCCGGTCTCCCCCGGCGCCGGGCGCCGACAGGCCGCTCAGGTCGCCCTTCACGTCGGCGACCACGACCGGCACCCCGGCCGCCGACAGCTGCTCGGCCAGCAGTTGCAGCGTCTTCGTCTTGCCCGTCCCCGTCGCGCCGGCGATCAGGCCGTGCCGGTTGAGCATCGCCAGCGGCACGCGCACCTGCGCCTCGGGGTGCGGCCGGCCGTCGTGGACCACCGAGCCGAGCACGAGCGACGGACCGGCCGTCTCGTAGCCGGCGGCGATCCGCGTCGCGGCGTCATCAGGGGCGGAGGGCTGCGTCACCTCGCGGACACTAGCGGCGGCCAGCGGCCGGGGCAGGGGTCCCGTGGGCCGGCAGGTCACACCTGGGTCACGTCATGGGCTCGTTACCGAGGCGACACAGCTCCCGCACACCAGGGCCGTTAGGTCCACGGCGACGGCGCACCGTGCGTCGTCCGCCGCCTCCGAGGAGACCCGTTGAGCCCCTCCGCCGTCCGCCGCGCAATCGCCGGCACCGCCGTCGCCGCCGCCGTCCTCTCCCTTCCCGCCTGCGGCGGCTCCGACGCCGAGGCAGCCGGGTCGGACAGCGGCGAGACCCAGACGGTCACCGTCGGCACGCTGCGCGGCCAGCCGCACTTCTACGCACCCTTCCTCTACGAGGACCACGCCGTCGACGGCGTCGAGTTCGAGGTGGTCACCCTCGACAGCACCCCGGCACTGACCGACGCGGTCTCCTCCGGCACCGTCGACTTCGCCATCACCGGCGTCACCGCCACCATCTCCGGCATCTCGCAGGACCGGGACCTCAAGATCGTCGCCTCGGCCGCCGACGGCGGGTCCGGCTTCATCGGCGGCGACGACGTCCAGACCGTCGCCGACCTGGTGGGCAAGAAGGTCGGCTACATCCAGGGCAGCGCGCCCGAGGTGGCGATGCGGCTGATCCTCGCCGAGAACGATATCGACCCCGCCAGCCTGGAGCTGATCGCCGTCCCGCCGCCGGAGATGGCCTCGGCGTTCAACAGCGGCTCGGTCGACGCCTTCTTCGGCACCGAGATCGCCGTCTCCCTGGCCACCGCAGCCGGCGGCCACTCGATCACCGACCCCTACGCCACCCCCATCGGCAAGGTGAACATCGGCCTGGTCACCACCGGCACCAAGGTGACCGAGGACCCCGAGCTGGTGCAGAAGGTCGTCGACACGCACGCCGCCACGACCGCCTACATGACCGACAACATCGACGAGTGGCTGCCGGAGATGGTCAAGGAGTTCGGCGGCGACCAGGCGGTGCTCGAGTCGGCCTTGAAGAACTTCTTCCTGCGCGCCGACCTGAGCGAGGAGTACCAGGGCCAGGTCGAGGCGCTGGCCGGCGCCATGGTCGAGCTCGGGCTGATCGAGACCGCCCCGCCCGCGACCGACCTCGTCGACGCCACCTTCGCACCCGAGGCCTGACCCACCGGGACGCCGGCGCAGCCCGCGCCGGCGTCCCGCCCCCGCCGGGAGGAAGCACCATGACCACCACCGCCGTCCCCGTGTCGGCCGCCGTCCCGACGGCGCCGGCCGCGCCGCGACCGAAGCGCAACGGCCGGCTGCGCACCGTGCTGCTCGGCCTGCCGGTCCCGCTGCTGTTCCTGCTCGTCTGGCACCTGGGCCGGGAGGGGAAGTGGGAGCTGCCCTTCGGCATCCGGATGGGCTTCCTCCCCTACCCCGCCGACGTCGCCGGCGGGCTGGTCAACTACGTCGCCGGCACCCGGGACAACGCCTTCAGCAGCCTGCTCTGGGAGGACCTCCCGGCCAGCGCGCTGCGCGTGTTCTCCGGCTTCGCGCTGGCCACGGCGGTCGCCGTCCCGCTCGGGGTGCTGATGGGCCGGTCCACCACGGTCAACGCCCTCTTCGACCCGATGGTCAACCTCTTCCGGCCCATCCCGGCGACCGCCTGGGTGCCGCTGGTCGCCCTGCTCATCGGCTACGGCGACCAGGCCTCGATCTTCCTGATCACGCTGTCGGCCTTCTTCCCGATCGTGCTCGGCACGATCAGCGGCGCCCGCCAGGTGCCCGAGCGGCTGCTGGAGGCCGCCCGGATGCTCGGGACGTCGACCGTCGGCTGCCTGCTGCGGGTCGTGCTGCCGGCCGCCGCCCCGGCGATCGTCAACGGGATGCGGGTGGGCCTGGGCCTGTCCTGGGTGATCCTCGTGCTGAGCGAGACCACCGGGGTCCCGACCGGGCTGGGCTCGACCATCTTCCTGGCCCGCGACGTCGTCCAGACCGACCAGATCGTCGTCGGGATGATCTGCATCGCCGTCGCCGGGTTCCTCTCCGACCGGC
Organism: Modestobacter sp. SSW1-42; assembly: GCF_046635825.1. Classification (NCBI taxonomy): domain Bacteria; kingdom Bacillati; phylum Actinomycetota; class Actinomycetes; order Geodermatophilales; family Geodermatophilaceae; genus Modestobacter; species Modestobacter sp. SSW1-42. Next base: position 314,338 of record NZ_JBISCA010000005.1, read on the forward strand.
TGTTGATGCTGGTCTTCCGCGTCCTGTTCCGCGACCGTCCGCTGATCAAGTAGGAGCCGACATGGACCACCTGACTGCCGGCCGCACCGCCGACGTGCGCATCAGCGGCCTGGGCAAGACCTACGACGGCGGCGTCGCCGCGATGGCCGACGTCGACCTGACCATCGCCTCCGGGGAGTTCGTCGCCGTGGTCGGCGCCAGCGGCTGCGGCAAGAGCACGCTGCTGCGCATCCTGGCCGGCTTCGAGCGGCCCACCGCCGGCAGCGTCGAGGTCGGCGGGACGCCGGTCACCGGGCCCGGCCCCGACCGCGGCGTCGTCTTCCAGGACTACGGGTTGTTCCCGTGGCTGTCGGTGCGGGAGAACGTCGCCTACGGGCCGTCGCGGAAGAAGCTGCCCCAGGCCGAGGTCGCCGCGGTGACCGACCGGTTCATCGCCGCCGTGGGGCTCACCCGGTTCGCCGACAAGTACCCGACACAGCTGTCCGGCGGCATGCAGCAGCGGGTGGCGATCGCCCGGGTGCTCGCCAACGACCCCTCGCTGCTGCTCATGGACGAGCCGTTCGGGGCGCTCGACGCGCTCACCCGCACCGACCTGCAGGCCGAGCTCAAGCGGATCCACGTCGAAACGCGCACGACGGTCGTGTTCGTGACCCACTCGATCGAGGAGGCCGTCTACCTCGCCGACCGGGTCGTGGTGATGACCGGCGGTGCCTCGCACGGGCTGCCCGGGCACGTGCAGGCCGTCGTCCCCGTCGACCTCGCCGACCGGGACGTCACCGCACCGGCGTTCAACGAGCTCAAGCGGCAGATCGCAGCACTCGTGCACACGGTGCCGGCGCCGGTCTGAGGCGCCGTCCGGTCAGCCGTGCCGGGTGAGCGGACGGACGGCGACGCGCGGGGGTGCCGGCCGCAACACGGTGCGGTGGTGCTCCTGGACGACGACCAGCGTGCCGCCGCGGGCGGTGTCGCACAGCGCCTCAAACACCACCGGGTCCAGCAGCGCGATCTCGGTGCGACCGCACACACCGGTCTCGGCGACCGCCCGGGCCACCTGCTCCTCGAGTGCGGCCTCGGCGAGCCCACGCTCCACGTCGTCGGCGCGGCGGCCCACGACCGCGACGGCGAGCACCGAGCCCTCCTGCCGCGCGGCGTCCCGCAGGGCGCGCACCAGCTCCGCCGAGGTCGCCGCCGTCCCATCCAGGGCGACGACGATGCGGGCCCGTGCGCGACGGGACGGCCGGCTGCCGACCACTTCCGCTGACGTCATGCAGCAAGCGTGACGTGGCATACAGCCTCCGTACAGGTTCTGATACCAACGAGTTCCGCTGAGAGCGCGCTCACGGACAGTCCGTGAGCAGCCGCTCACGCACAGCCCCCCAGCAAGGAGTGACATGGCCAGCAGCCCGGACGACGTCGCCCGGATCCTCGGTGGCCTGCCCGCCGCCGACCCGCGCTGGGCCGCGGTGTGGACCGCGCTCCCCCGCCTGGCCGGTCGCGTGCAGGCGCTGCGGGCCGCGGTCGAGCGCGGCGAGCGGCAGCCGGGCCCCGCCGTCCTCGACCTGCTCGCCACCTGCGAGGCGCTGGACCGCGTGGGCCGCCCGCTGCGCGCCGTCGTCCAGGTCCTCGACGCACCGGCGCGGGCGCCGCACGGGCCGCTCGCGGGCGTGCCGGTCGCGGTCAAGGACATGATCGACGTCGCCGGGGCCGTGCGGGGCGACGGCAACCCGAGCGCGATGGGCGGCTCCCCCGCCGCGCAGGACGCCCCGGTCGTCGCCCGGCTGCGCGCCGCCGCGGCCGACGTCGTCGCCACCACCTCGCTGCTCGAGTACGCCGCCGGCGCCCCGCACCCCGACCTGCCGGAGGCGCGCAACCCGGTCCGCCCTGACCGGACGGCGGGCGGCTCCAGCGGCGGGTCCGCGGCGCTGGTCGGCGCCGGCGTCGTCCCGGCCGCGTTGGGCACCGACACCGGCGGGTCGATCCGGCTGCCCGCGCACTACTGCGGCGTCGTCGGCCTCAAGCCCTCGTCCGGGTTCGTGCCGGTGGACGGCGTGACGCCGCTGTCGCCGTCGCTGGACCACGTCGGCGTGCTCGCCCGGGACGTCGCCACCACCGCGCGGGTGCTCGCGGTGATCGCCGACCGCCCGATGCCCGCCGACCCCACGGCTCCGCGGATCGGCGTCCTCACCGGCCAGCTCGCCTCCCCCGCGCTCGACCCGGAGCTGGCCCGCCGCACCCGCGCGCTCATCGACCGGCTGCGGGAGCAGACCACCGTCGTCGAGGTCGACGACGCCGTCCTGGTCGAGCTGGGCGACCTGCTCGTGCCGGTCCTGCTGCCCGAGGCGTGGGCGGTGCACGGCGAGCGGGTGACCACCGAGCCCGGCTGGTACGGCCCGGACACGCTCCGGTTGTTCCAGGCCGCCGGCCGGGCCGACCCGGCCGTATGCGAGGAGGCGCTGGCCCGCCGCGACGAGCTGCTGCCCGCCGCCGCGGCCCTGCTCGACGGGGTCGACGTCCTGCTCGGGCCCACCGCGCCCTACGCCGCGCCGGAGCTGACCCCGCCGATCGACACCCCCGAGGGCGAGGTCGAGGGGCTGTTCACCGGCCCGTTCAACGTCACCGGCCAGCCCGCGCTCTCGCTGCCGGCCGGACGCACCGACGAGGGTCTGCCGTTCGGCGTGCAGCTCGTCGGCCGCACCGGTGCCGACGCCGCCCTGCTGGCCGCCGCCGCCTGGATCGAGCGCGCACTCAGCTGACCGGGGGCGCCAGGAAGCCCAGGACCGCCTGCGCGAGCTCGCCGTCCGGGTCGGCGAGGGTGTCCAGGATGTCGAAGTGGTTGCGCTCCAGGGTGCGGGACTCCACCGGCAGCCCGGCCTCGGCGCAGGCGGCGGCCCAGTCGCGGGTCTGCCGCTCGAACTCCGGGGTCTCCTGCGTGCCGACCACCGCGAGCGTGGGCGGGGCGACCTCGGGCAGGTTCAGCTGCGGCGAGAGCACCAGGGTGTCCTCGACGGTGAGGTTGAGCCAGGGCTGCACGAACGAGTAGACCAGCGGGCGCAGGTCCATCACCGCGCTCACCGGCAGCGCGCCGGCGAAGGGCTGCGCGGGCAGGCCGTACTCCCCCACCCAGTCGGTGGCCAGCAGCGCGCCGACCGCGTGCCCGCCGGCCGAGTGCCCGGCGACGACGATCCGGTCCCGGTCGATCCCGAGGGACTCGGCGTTGCGGTACAGGTACGCGAACGCAGCCCGGTGCTGGCGGGTGATCTCCGCGACCGTGACCGCCGGCGCCAGCGTGTAGTTCTCCACCACCGTCGTCACCCCGTGCGGGGCCATGCCGTCGGCGACGTAGCTCCACACCTTGGAGTCGGTGGCCTTCCAGAAGCCGCCGTGCACGAAGAACAGCGCCGGCTGCAGCGCGTCGCCGTCCGCCCGGCCGGGGAAGACGTCGAAGGTCTCGGTCAGGGTCGCGCCGTAGCGCACGTCGAGCGTGCCGCGCAGCGCCTGCCGGGTGGCGGCGCTGCGGGCGACGTAGTCCTCGGCGTAGGCCCCGAAGTCGGGGACGGTGGCCTCGATGTCGTACTGGGCGGTCAGCTCGTCGACGGTGGCGAACTCGCGGTACAGGCTCATGGCCGCACTCTCCCAGCCCGCCCGGGCGCGCGACAGCCGACTGCCCCCGGTACGCGGACGCACCAGGGGCAGTCGGGAGCGTCAGACGGCCAGGCCGCTGCACACCGAGGAGCAGTTCACCTTCCACACCGCCGGGGCCAGCGAGGCGAACAGCGGCGAGCGCACCAGCCGCTGCCCGCCCGGCCCGACCACCGGTCCCGGCGGGGTCGCCGTCGGGGTCGGCTGGGCCGTCGGGGTCACGGTCGGCGTCGGCGCCGGGGACGACGAGGGCGCCGGGGTGGACGCCACGTACGTCAGGCCCGCGGTCAGCACCGACGAGGTGCCGTCGGGGGCGAAGACGTACACGTCGTACGTGCCGGCGACCAGCCGCGGCGTCGTGAACACCACCTGGGCGGAGCTCACGCTCGTCACCGTCGCCGCCGCGGTCAGCCCCACCCGCACCCGGGCCCCGGCCGGGACGGCGCCACCGGTGATCGTCACCCGGGTGCCACCGGCCGCGTCGACGCGGGTCGGGCTGATCGACGTCAGCCTGAACGGCCCGACCCCCGGATAGGGCGTCGTCCCGCCGGTGCCCGGCGGCGTCGAGCCGGACGGCGGCGCGGTGGTCGTCGTCGGCTGCGGGACGCCGGACGACGACGTCGGCTGCGCGCTGGTCGGCGTCGCCGGCCGGGTGGTCGCCGGAGCCGAGGGGGCCGGGGCGCTCGTGACCGGAGCCCGGCTCGTGGTCGGAGCAGGCGCGGCGGACGTCGGCGCGGAGGTCGGCGCCGCCGGGGTCGGGCGGGCCGAGGTCGGCGCGGCCGAGGTCGGGGCCGCGGTCGGAGGTGCCGCCGGGGTCGGGGCTGCCGACGTGGGCGCGGCCGAGGTCGGCCGGGCCGGAGTCGTCGGCGCCGCGGTGCTGGTCGCCCGCGGCGTCGTGGGCGCCGCCGTCGCCGGGGCGGAGCTGGCCGGGGACGTCGTCCGCGGCGTCGTCGTCCCGGGCGCCGCGGACGACGTCGGGCCGGCGGTGGGGGCCGCGGTCGCCGGCGGCGGGGTCACCGCGGCCGCACCGACCAGCAGCGGCGCGGCGTACGGGCGGCCGACGGGCTCGCCGTCCCGGCTCAGCTGCGCCATGAGCACGTAGCGGCCACCGGTCAGCTCCGCGGTCGGGCTGACCACCAGCGAGCCGAGGCCGGGGCGCGCGCCGAGGGGGAAGGTGGCCTGGCCGTCGTCGCCGGTGGGCATCGTCAGCCCGTCCACGGTGAGCGCCTGCTCGGCGACCGCCATGACCTCGCCGCCGTTCTCCATGCCCAGGCCGATCGTGACCGCGTAGTCGCCGGCCGGGGCGTCGCCGCTGACGGCGACCTGCGGCGACACGACGCCGGGCTGGGCGGTCATGCCGGTGAACGTGTAGCGGACCTCGTCGGCGGCGTTGCCCAGCGCGGTGAGCGACAGCCGTCCGCCGGTGACCGAGCGGCCGGCGAAGGCGGGCACCGGCTGGGTGTCGGCCAGGAGCATCGCCTTCAGCTCGGTGGCCGTGGCGGCGGGGTGCTGCGCCCGGTACAGGGCGTACCCGGCCGCGACCATCGGCGAGGCGATGCTCGTGCCGCTGGTCAGGTGGTACTGGCCGTCGTTCGCGGTGGAGAGCACGTACTCGCCGGGCGCGAACAGGTCGACGGCGCGCGCCCCGTGGGCGGAGAAGCCGGCGACGGTGTCGCCGGGCGTGCTGGCGCCGACGGTCACCATGTTGGGCAGGTCGAGGCTGGCTGGGTACACCGGGACGGCGTCCCGGTCCAGCGCGTCGTTGCCGGCCGCGACCACCACGACGACGCCCTTGTCGTTGGCGTAGCGGATGGCGTCGGTGAGGATCTGGACGCCGCCGGTGCCACCCCAGCTGGCGTTGACGACGTCGGCGCCGTGGTCGGCGGCGTACCGGATCGCCTGGGCGCCGGCGTACACGTCGACGCTGCGCCCGGAGCCGACCACCAGCGGCATGATCGTGACGTCCGGCGCGACCCCGGCGGTGCCGGTGCCGTTGCCGGCCCGGGCGCCCACGGCCCCGGCGACCGAGGTGCCGTGGCTGTTGTCGCCGCCGCCGTTGGTGACGTCGGCGCTGTTGGCGTAGAAGTTCCAGCCGTGGCAGTCGCCGGCCAGGCCGTCGCGGTCGGTGTCGACCGTGCCGCACGGCTGGTCGGGGTCGGTCCACAGCGAGCCGGCCAGGTCGGGGTGGTCCACCATCATCCCGCTGTCGACGACCGCGACGACCATGCCGCGGCCGGTGCCGGCCTGCCAGCCGGTCGGGGCGGCGACGTCGGCGCCGGCCACCGCGGGCGTCGTCTGCGAGTTCGTGCCGGTGTTGAGCAGGTTGTAGCCGTAGCGGGACCAGTACGGGTCGGTGATGGGCGCGGCGGCCACGGTGCCCGGTTCGGACACGATCACCTGAGCCCCCGGGACGACGGCGGCCAGGTCGCCCGGCGTGAGCCCCTCGGTGGCCACCAGCGCCGAGCCGTCGAACAGCCGCTGCGCCGAGACCACGCGCGGCGTGCCCTGCAGGTCGGCCAGCTGCGCGTCGGTCAGCTGGCCGTCGGTCGCCGGGCTCACCACGAGCCGGGTGAGGCCGTCGCCGGCCGGGCCGAAGTCCGCGGCGGTGACCGCGGTCGGCAGGTCCTCGTGCGCCAGTGCGTCCACGGCGGCCGCGGTCCCGAAGCCGGTCACCGCGGCCGCCAGCACGGCGACCGCCTTGACCCGGCCGGTCGCCGTCGTCCCGCCGCGCAGGTGCGGTGTTGCGCCCATCAGATGCGTCCCGTCTCGCTCAGGTCCCACACAGGGATCGAGGGAGCATCGGCGCCGGCGGCCCGCGGCTGGAGACCCCGTCCGGGTGACTCCTCCGGCGGCGGGACCGGTTCCGTCCGGGGTCGGGACTGCCGATGACCAGCGTCATGAGCACCATCCGGACCGACGACGCCCTGGACAGCTGGCTCAGCGAGCTGACCGGCGGCGAGTCCTCGATGCGCCGCCTGCGCAAGCGGCTGCGCGCCGAGGCCACCCGCGACGACGACCTCTGCTGCCCCACCTGCCAGCGCCCCTCCACCGACGACGCCACCCACACCGGCCACCTGGCCGCCGCCGAACCGGTCGACTGACTCCGGTCACCGCCGCCCGGCGGCCCCGGCGGGGCCATGTTCGCGAACATGGCCCCGCCGGGGGCCAGGCCGTACTCCTGCAGGCGTAGGCGGCGGGCGGCAAGAGCCGCCGCGCGGACGACGACGGGCGAGCGCGGCCGCAGCAGACTCGACCGCATGATCGAGGCACAGCACCTGGCCAAGCGGTACGGCGAGAAGACCGCCGTCGCCGACCTCACCTTCACCGTCCGGCCCGGGGTCGTGACCGGGTTCCTCGGCCCCAACGGCGCCGGCAAGTCGACCACCATGCGGATGGTCATGGGGCTGGACCGGCCCACGTCCGGCACCGCGCTGGTCAACGGCAAGCGCTACGCCGAGCACCGGGCGCCGCTGCGCGAGGTCGGCGCGCTGCTGGAGGCCCGCGCCCTGCACCCGGGCCGCACCGCCCGCGCCCACCTCACCTCCCTCGCCGCCACCGGCGGGCTGCCCACCTCCCGCGTCGACGAGGTGCTGGAGCTCGCCGGGATCACCGCCGTCGCCGACCGGCGGGTGGGCGGCTTCTCCCTCGGCATGGGCCAGCGCCTGGGCGTGGCCACCGCGCTGCTCGGCGACCCGGCCACCGTCGTCCTCGACGAGCCGGTCAACGGCCTGGACCCCGACGGCGTGCTGTGGATCCGCACGCTGACCCGGCGGCTGGCCGCCGAGGGCCGCACGGTCTTCCTCTCCTCGCACCTGATGAGCGAGATGGCGCAGACCGCCGAGCACCTCATCGTCGTGGGCCGCGGCCGGCTGCTGGCCGACGTGTCGACCGCCGAGTTCATCCGGCACGCCGGCGGGGAGTCGGTGCGGGTGCGCAGCCCGCGGGCCGGCGAGCTGACCGGGCTGCTGGCCGCCGACGGCGTCAGCGTCACCTCCGGCGAGACCGGCGTCCTCGACGTCCGCGGCCTGGACGCCGCCACCATCGGCGAGCGCGCGCTGGCCGCCGGCATCGCCCTGCACGAGCTCACCGTCGTCCGACCCTCGCTGGAGGACGCCTTCATGACCCTCACCCGCGACGAGCGCGAGTACCGCACCGACGAGGAGATCGCCGCATGACCGCCGTCCTGGACGCCCCCGACCGCCCGGCCACGCACACCGCCGCCCGCGGCGGCGGGCTCGCCGGCCTGCTGCGCGGCGAGTGGGTCAAGCTCCGCTCGCTGCGCTCCACCTGGCTCAGCCTCGCCATCGGGCTGGTCCTGATGGTGCTCCTCGGCTGGCTGTTCACCGCGACCGCCGAGTCCGGCGGCCCCGGCGGGGACGGCGGCGGCCCGCCCGGGCTGTCGCTGACCGACCCGGTGGGGCTGAGCCTGGCCGGCTACCGGCTGGCCCAGCTGGCGATCGGCGTGCTCGGCGTCCTGCTGGTCACCGGCGAGTACTCCTCCGGCACGATCCGCAGCACCTTCGCCGCGGTGCCCCGGCGCTGGCCGGTGGTGGCGGCCAAGGCCGCCGTCTTCTCCGCCGTCGTGTTCCTCGGCGCGCTGGTGGCCGGCGGGACGTCGTTCCTCGTCGGGCAGGCCTCGCTCGGGGACCTCGGCGTGGGCCTGGGTGCCGACGGCGTCGTCCGCGCGCTGCTGGGGCTGGCGCTGTACCTCACCGCGATCGGGTTGTCCGGCATGGCGCTGGGCTGGCTGCTGCGCTCGACCGCCGGCGCGATCTCCACGCTGTTCGGGCTGGTGTTCCTGCTGCCCGTCCTGGGTGCGCTGCTGCCCTCCAGCTGGGGCCCGGACGTCGTCCGGCTGCTGCCGGGCGAGGCCGGCGCCCAGGTGTTCGCCCTCGTCCCGGCGCCCGACGCGCTGGACCCCTGGGCCGGCTTCGCGGTGCTGGTCGGCTACCTCGTGGTCGCCTTCGGCGCCGCGACGGTGCTGCTGCACCGCCGGGACGCGTGACGCGGCCGGCCGCAGCAGGCACCATCCCGCACATGGACGGACGCCGGCGGGAGCTGCTGCGGGAGGTCGGCCCGCCGCTGGTGCTGGCGGTGCTGACCACCGCCGCCCTGATGCGGGTCCGCGACGGCGACGTGTCCCCCGGTGTGCTGCTGCTCAGCGTCGCGCTGTGGCTGCCCGCGCTGGCCCGCCGGCGCGCGCCGGTGCTGGCGTTCGCCGCGACCGCGCTGCTCGTGGCGGCGCACTGGGTCCCGGCCGGGCTGGACGCCGACGACCTGCTGCCGGCCGACCTGGCGCTCTGGGTCACCCTGGCCGCGGTGGCCGAGCTGCGGCCGCTGCGCACCGCGGCCGCCGCGGCGGCGGTCTGCGAGCTGCTGGTGCTGGGCAGCCTGCTCGGCGACCCGCTCAGCGCCGCACCCGCCGACGAGGGCCACCCGGTCGGGCTCTTCACCGCGATCACCGTCGCGGCGACGCTGTTCGGCCGCAACCGGCGCACCCGGCACGCGCTGGTGACCCAGCTGCGCGAGCGCGCCGAGCGGGCCGAGCAGGAGCGCGACCAGCAGGCGCGGATCGCCGTCGCCGAGGAGCGCAGCCGGATCGCCCGCGAGGTGCACGACGTCGTCTCGCACAACATCTCCGTCATGACCGCCCTCGCCGACGGCGCCGGCTACGCGCTGGCCACCGACGCCGGCCGCCCGCAGGCCCGGCAGGCGGTGGCCGCCATCGCCGACACCGGGCGCAGCGCGATCGCCGAGATGCACCGGCTGCTCGGGGTGTTCCGCGCCGAGGGCGAGGCCTCCCTGGCTCCGGCGCCCGGCCTGGCCGACCTGCCGGCGCTGGTCGAGCAGGTGCGCGCCGCCGGGCTGCCCACCACGCTCACCGTCACCGGGACGCCGGCGCCGCTGGGCACCACCGCGCAGCTGGCCGTCTACCGGCTGGTGCAGGAGGCGCTGACCAACACCCGCAAGCACGCCCCCGACGCCCGGCACGCCGACGTCACCCTCACCTGGGACGACGCCGGGCTGCGGGTGCGGGTGCGCGACGACGGCACCGCTCCCCTCCCGCCGGGCGACTCCCGCGGTCAGGGGCTGATCGGCATGCGCGAGCGGGTCGGCGCCCAGGGCGGCACGGTGCGCGCCGGGCGCAGCGACGGCGGCTGGCTGGTCGAGGCCGTGCTGCCCGCGCCGGCCGCGGTGGCCGCCCCGTGACCACCGTGCTGCTGGTCGACGACGAGCCGCTGCTGCGCGTCGGGTTCGGCATGGTGCTCGCCGCGCACGAGGACCTCACCGTGGTCGGCGAGGCCGGCAACGGCGCCGAGGCGGTCGAGCTGGCCCGGCGGCTGCGCCCGGACGTCGTGGTGATGGACGTCCGGATGCCGGTGCTGGACGGCGTCGAGGCCACCCGGCAGATCGTCGGCGCCGGGCTGCCCAGCCGGGTCGTCGTGCTGACCACCTTCGACCTGGACGAGTACGCGTTCGCCGCGCTGCAGGCCGGGGCCAGCGGCTTCCTGCTGAAGAACACCGAGCCCGCCGCGCTGGTCGCCGCGATCCGCACGGTCGCCAGCGGGGACGCCGTCGTCGCCCCGCGGGTGACCCGCCGGCTGCTGGAGACCTTCGCCGGGCAGCTGGGCGCGCCCGACCGGCGGCCCGACCCGCGGCTGGCCCGGCTCACCGACCGCGAGCGCGAGGTGCTCCAGCAGGTGGCCACCGGGCGCTCCAACGCCGAGATCGCCGCCGAGCTCACCGTCTCCGAGCTGACGGTGAAGACCCACGTCGGCCGGGTGCTGACCAAGCTCGAGCTGCGCGACCGCACCCAGGCCGCCGTCTTCGCCCACCGGGAGCGGCTGGTCGTCCCGGACTGACCGCCCGGGCGGGTGAGTCGGGCTGCCGCCCGGGACCGCTCCGGTTACGATCGCGTTACACCCGAACAGAACGTGTGCATCTACCTGCTGTGCCGGCTCCGCCGGTGGACCAAGGCGGCACGCCTGATCCCCCCACGCAGAGGTCATGTTCCACACGCGCCGACCCGGCAACGCGCTCGTCCGTTCCGCGGGTCTCTCCTACTTCCCGCTCGCCTTCATCGCCCGGCTGCCGTTCGCGATGATGACCGTCGGGGTGCTCACCCTGGTCGTCGCCGAGCGCGGCTCGCTCACCCTCGGCGGGCTCAACTCCGCCGCCGCGGGCCTGGGCACCGCGCTGGCCGGCCCGCTGCTGGGCGCGGCCGTCGACCGGCTCGGCCAGCGCCGGGTGCTCGTGCCGGTGGGGCTGGTCAACGCCGCCCTGCTGGGCGCGTTCCCGTTCGTGGTCGCCAGCGCGGCGGCCGACCCGGTGCTGCTGGCGCTGTCGGTGCTGATCGGCGTCTCCGCACCCCAGATCAGCCCGATGTCGCGCACCCGGCTGGTCGGGCTGATCCGCCGGTCGGTGGCCCCGGACCGGCGCGAGAAGCTGCTCGACGGGACGATGGCCTACGAGTCGGCCGCCGACGAGACCGTGTTCGTCGTCGGCCCGTTCCTGGTCGGGCTGCTCGCCACCGCGATCGCCCCCTGGCTGGCCGTCGCCGCCGCCGCGGTCCTGACGCTGGTGTTCGTCACCTGGTTCGCGCTGCACCCCTCCGGCCGGCTGGAGCCCGGGACGGCGCACACGGCCGCGGCGCAGGCGCCCGCCGGGGAGCTGCTGCGGTTCCCGCTGCTCACCGTGGTCGTGGGCACGCTCGGCGTCGGCCTGTTCTTCGGCGCGACGCTGACCTCGCTCACCGGGTTCCTGGCCGCCGACGGCGACGGCGACCGGGCCGGGCTGCTCTACGGCGTGATGGGCATCGGCTCGGCCGTGCTCGCGCTGGGCACCGCGGCGCTGCCGGAGCGGTTCCCGCTGCCCGCCCGCTGGCTCGGCTTCGGCTCGCTGCTGCTGGCCGCCGCCGTCCTGTTCGCGACCGCGCGGTCGGTGCCGGCGCTGGTGGTCGCGCTGGCCGTGCTCGGCTGCGGCATCGGCCCGACGCTGGTCACCCTGTACGGCCTCGGCGCCCGGCTGAGCCCGGCGGGCCGCTCGGCGACGACCATGACGATGCTCGGCTCGGCCGTGGTGGTCGGTCAGGCCGTGGCCTCGGCCGTCACCGGCCTGGTCACCGACTCCCTGGGCGCCGCGACCGCCCTCGCGCTGCCCGCGCTCGCCGCCGCCCTCGTGGTCGCCGCAGCGCTCGCCCACGTCGCCGCGACGCCGCGCCCTGCCGTCCGCCGTCCCGAGGCGGATCTGCTCCCCGCCTGACCCCTCGTCCCCGGAGCGCCCGAATCGCAGCCGCCCTCGACGGAGGGGCCAAGATCGCGATTTTGGCCCCTCCAGGAGCAGGTCAGGCGGTGGGGGTCCAGCCCAGCGCCGGGCCGAGCTCGCCGGCGATGTCGGTGAGGATCTGCACGTAGTCGTCGGCCTCGAAGCTGAACGGCAGCGCGAACACGACCTCCTCGACCTCGCGGAAGCCGGCGTGGGCGTACAGCTGCTCGGCGATCTGCTCCGCGGTGCCCACCAGGTCGGCGGCGAACATCAGCCGGCCGGGGCCCTGGGGCGAGCGGGTGCGCGGCGTGCGCTCGGCGGCGTAGGCCTCGTACTTCGCCCGCTGCTCCGGCGTCGCCGAGTCGGTGGGGATGACCACCAGGCCCTGCGACACCCGCCCGGCCGGGTGGGCCGCCCGGAACGCCTGCACCTGGCCGGCCTGCTCGGTGGCGAAGTCCTCGGTCACCTCGGCCTTGACCACGCTGGAGGTGAGGAAGTTCAGCCCGTTCTCCCCCGCCCACTGCGCCGAGCGCAGCGACGCCCCGCCGTACCAGAGGCGTGACCGCAGGCCCGCGGCGTGCGGCTGCACGCGGTCGGACCACTCCTCGACCACGCCCTCCTTGCCCCGGAAGCTCGACGCCGGAGCGCCGTCGATGAACCGCATCAGCCGGGCGACCCGCTCGTAGGAGAAGTCCTCGACGTCGGCGGTGTCGGGGTACAGCGCGGCCTTCACGTCGTCCCAGTGCATCGGCGGGCCGACCGAGACGCCGGGGTGGAGCCGCCCACCGGAGAGGACGTCGACCGTCGCGAGGTCCTCGGCCAGCCGCAGCGGGTTCTCCCAGGCCAGCGGGATCACCGCGGTGCCCAGCTCGATCCGCGAGGTGCGCTGCGTGGCCGCGGCCAGGACGGCGACCGGTGAGCTGATGCCGTACTGCAGGTGGCGGTCGCGCAGCCAGGCGCTGTCGAAACCCAGCTGCTCGCCCAGCTCGATGACCCGCAGCGTCGTCTCGTGGCCGGCGCGCGGGTCGGTGTCGTCGAACAGCCCGATGGTCAGGAACCCGAGCTTCTGCAGCGGCACACCGGAGGCAGGCATGCCGCGATCATGCAGGGTGCTCCTCAGCCCGCGGTGGTGAGGACCCCGCCGTCCAGGACCTGCTGGAGCCGGTCCATCCCGGCGAGCATCCGGGTCTTCACGGTGCCCAGCGGGGCGCCGGTGCGCGCGGCGATCTCGCGCTGGGTGTACCCGCCCCAGTAGGCGAGCACGAGCGCCTCGCGCTGGGCCGCCGGCAGCGCGTCCAGTGCCCGGCGGACCCGCGCGTCGCCCATCCGGTCGGCGACCACCTCGGCGATGTCGGGCGACCCGAGCTCGTCGGTGCGGGCGCGGTCCTCGGCGTCGGCGTCGGTGCGCCGGCGCAGGGACGCCTCGTGCCGGACGGCGTCCACCGCCTTGTGGTGCACCAGCGCGAGGAACCACGAGCCGAACGACCCGCGCGCGGAGGCGAAGGCCGCCGGGTTGCGCCAGTAGGCGACGAACGCCTCCTGGACGACGTCCTCGGCGATCCGGTCGTCGGCGACGATCCGGCGTGCCAGGCCCAGGGCCGGGCCGGTCCAGCGGTCGAGCAGGTCCGCGAGGGACCCGTCTGCGGTGCGGCCCTGGTCTGGACCGGCGAGTGACGTCACAGGAGATGAATGGCGCACAACCTGGTCGCGCAAACTCCCCGTCACCCGATCGGGCGACGGGGAGTCCTCACGAGGAGTCGGGCTCAGTTGTCGGCCAGCACGCCGGCGTCGGCGGCGCGAGGCGCCGGGACCGGCGGGCGGGAGGCCGTGGTGCCGAACATCCGGACGGCGGACGGGGCGGTCATCATCGCCTCGAGCTCACCGGTGTCCAGGGTCGGCTCCAGCGGGGAGACGCGCTCGGCGGACTCCGCCGGACGCGAGCCGCCGACCAGCCGGCCCAGCACCCGGCGCAGGCTGCGGGCCTCGCGGCGGCGGGCCCGGCGCTCGGCGGCCCGCTCGGCCTCCTCGCGGGCGGCGATCTCCCGGTCCAGGATCTCCCGGGCCATCCGGTCGGTCTCGGCCGCGACCACGAGGTCGGCCCGGGCCTGCTGCGCGCGCTGCCGGCCGTTGCGGCGGATCTCCTCCGCGGCGACGTCCTCCTCGTCGCGGAGCACCTCGAGCCGGTCGTAGGCGGTGGGCTCGGAGAAGTTGAGCATCACCTTCATCAGCACCGGCAGCAGCTCGACCGACAGGAAGAGCAGGAACAGCATCAGGTGCGCGGTGCCGGCCGCCGGGCGGTCCTCGGCCAGCCGGTCCATCGCCTCCAGGCGGGCCAGCAGCCCGTCGCTCTGCGCGTTCTCGGCGTCGAAGGCGGCCTGCTCGGCGACCTTGGCCGCGGTCAGCCGCTGCAGCTCGGCGGTGTCGGTGGCCAGCGCGGCCTGGGCCATCGCCAGGTTGCGGGCACCGGCGCTGACGGCGTCGGCCTGCGCGGCGTCCCGGGTCTCCTGCAGCGCCCGCTCGGCGGTGTCCAGCTCGGCCCGGGCGGCGTCCCGGACGTCGGCCTGCGCGGCGGCCGCGGCGGCGGCGCCGAAGTAGGCCGCCCCCTGACCGACGTCGCCGGAGCCACAGGTGCCGTCGAGCTCGCACTGCGCCTTGGCCTGCAGGTCGGCGTACGTCCGCGCCTCGGCGTCGTAGGTGGCCTGCTTGGCGTCCCGCTCGGCCTGTGCACCGGAGACGCGCGGGTCGGCGTCCGGGTCGGCCACGCCACCGCCGGCGAGCACGGCCTGCTCCTCGGCGATGCGCTGCTCGAGCTCCGGGATCGGCGCGTAGCGGGCGTCGGCGGCCAGCTCGTCGGTGAACCGCTCGGCGGCCTCGGCCTGCAGCGTCACGATCGTGGTGTCGATCTCCTTGCTGAACACCTGCAGCGTCAGCGGGGTGGAGATGACCGTGCCCAGCAGGACGGCGAGCCCGATGCGCGGCACGGCCATCAGGGCATTGCGCAGCCAGGAGGAGTCGTGCGCCATCCCGACCAGCAGCATCCGGTCCAGATTGACGATGACCACGCCCCAGCCGAGGCCGATCACCGCGGCCACCGGCCACCAGACGCCCAGCGCCATGTGCAGCGCGAACGCCGTGGACAGCGCCGCCAGCGCGCCCGTGCTCACCAGCACGCCACCCAGGGCGACGAACTTGGCGCGGGCTCCCGAGGCGACCTGGAGCACGTCGAGCCGGGCACCGGCGAGCACGGCCAGCCGGTCACCGGTGGTGCGATTGCGGACCTTCATGCAGACGACGTCCTCTCGGTTCAGTGCAGAACCGCTATCGGTCGCCCGCCGCCCCACCGGTACCCCCGGTGGCTGTGAGGTCAGACGCCGAGGTGGGCGAGCGCCTGGAGCAGCAACGTGCCCTGCCCGTTGGCCAGCTCGGCGAGCACCTCGGGCTTGCGGGCGTCCTCGGGCGAGAACCAGGTGAGCTCGAGGGCGTCCTGCTGCGGCGCGCAGTCGCCCTCGACCGGGACGACGTAGGCCAGCGACACCGCGTGCTGACGCGGGTCGTGGAACGGCGTGACCCCGGGGGTCGGGAAGTACTCGGCGATCGTGAACGGCTGCGGGGCCGCCGGGACCCGCGGCAGCGCCAGCGGGCCGAGGTCCTTCTCCAGGTTGCGCAGCAGGGCCGAGCGGACGCGCTCGTGGTAGAGCACGCGACCGGACACCAGGGCCCGCTTGACCTGGCCGTCGCCGCCGATGCGCAGCAGCAGCCCGACCGCGGTCACCACGCCGTGGTCGTCCACGCGGACCGGGACGGCGTCGACGTAGAGGATCGGCAGCCGCTCGCGCGCGGAGTCCATCTCCTCCCGGGAGAGCCAGCCAGTGTCGGAGTTCGTCACCTCGGTCATGTGCACTGTCTAGCCGATGCACGGCCCACGGTCAGCCGGAGCCGGGGGTGACCTGGGCGACGACGGCCCTCCCCCTGTCGACGTCCGTGCGGGCTGCTGGTCTCATGGAGGTACGTGCGGTGAGAGGAACGGCATGGAACCGAACGGCCGGCTCCTCGGGGGCCGCTACGAGCTGACCGGGCTCATCGCGACCGGTGGCATGGGCCAGGTGTGGCAGGGCCGGGACAACGTGCTGGCCCGCGACGTCGCGGTCAAGGTGCTGCGCAGCGAGTTCACCGGCGACCCCACCTTCCTGGCCCGCTTCCGGTCCGAGGCGCAGCTCGCCGCGGGTCTGGTGCACCCCAACATCGCCACGCTGTTCGACTACGGCGAGGTGCCCGCCGCCGACCCGCGCAGCGAGCACCTGGCCTACCTGGTCATGGAGCTGGTGCGCGGTGAGTCGCTGTCGACGGTCCTGCACCGCGACCGCCGGCTGAGCCCCGAGCGCACGCTCGACGTCCTGCGGCAGAGCGCCGCCGGGCTCGGTGCCGCGCACGCCGCCGGCGTCGTCCACCGCGACGTGAAGCCGGGCAACCTGCTGCTCGCCGACGACGGCACCGTCAAGGTCACCGACTTCGGGGTGGCCGTCAGCGCCGCCAGCCAGCAGCTCACCCAGGTCGGCCAGGTCATCGGCACCGCGAGCTACCTCTCCCCCGAGCAGGCCGAGGGCGCCCGCGCCACCCCGGCCAGCGACGTCTACGCCCTGGGCCTGGTCGGTTACGAGTGCCTGTCCGGGCAGCGCGCCTTCGACGGCGAGAGCTCCGTGCAGGTGCTCATGGCGCAGATCCACGACACCCCGGCGCCGCTGCCCGGCGACGTGCCGGCCCCGGTGCGGCAGCTCATCGAGACCGCCATGGCCAAGGACCCGGCCCGCCGGTTCCGCGACGGCGCCGCCTTCCGGGACGCCGTCGACGCCGTCGACGCCGTGCGCGGTGGCCGCGCCGCCACCGACGGCGCACGGACGGCGGTGCTGCCCGCCTACCGCGACGACGCGGCGGACCGCACCGTGGCAGTCGCCGCGGTGGCCGGTGCCGCTGCTGCCGGGGCGACGCCGCCCCCCACCACCCGCACCCTGCCCCCCGTCCGGGCCGGCGCCGCGCCGGAGCAGCCCGAGCCGCGCCGCCGCCGACGCTGGCTCGTCCCGCTGGTGGCGCTGCTGGCCGTCGCCGCGATCGTGCTCGGCGCCGTCGCGCTGACGAACCGGTCCGGCGAGGGCACCACGGCCACCCCGTCGTCCACCTCGTCGGCGGCGCCCTCGGTCACCCCGTCCGCGACGGCCACGACGAGCGCCCGGCCCAGCCCGAGCGCCACCCCGGCCGCGCCGACCCCGAGCACGGTCGCCGTCGACGCCCGCGACCACCTGGGACGCTCCGTCGACGAGGTCGAGCGCGACCTGGTCGGCCTCGGGCTCACCGTGGTCCGGCAGGAGCGCCCGAACCCGGCCGAGGCCGTGGGGACGGTCGTCGACCTCCAGCCCACCGGACAGCTGGAGCCGGGCGCCACGGTGACGGTCGTCTACGCCGTCGCACCCCCGGCGCCTCCGCCGTCGGCCACCCCGTCCCCGACCGCGTCCCCCAGCGAGACGAACGGGGACGAACCCGACGAGAACGAGCCGGACGAGAACGAGGGTGGCGGCAACGGCGAGGGCAACGGCAAGGACGACAAGGACCGGGGCCGCGGCAACGGCTGACGCGGCGGCCGCGCCGGCCGGTCAGCCGGCGCGCCGCAGCCGGCCGTGCGCCCCGCCCATGGCCACCGCGCCGCCGAGCAGGTACTTGGGCAGCTTCGCCACGACCGTGTAGTTCGTGTCGACCACGTTGGCGACCGGGGTCAGCGCGGCCTGGGACACCAGCTGGTAGGCGTCGAGCTCGGAGAGGTCGAGCAGCTCCGCCGTCCAGCGGACGAGCTCGGTGTGGGCGATCCGGAAGGCGTCCTCGAGCGGGCGGGCCGAGCCGGTGCTCATCAGGTACGTGTCGTCCTCCAGCCGCGGCCACGGCGTCGGGGAGCCCTTGACCAGGTCGACGGTGAAGACGGTGTCCATCGCGCACTCCACCGCCACGCCGCAGGTCTCGCCCTCGCCCTGGCGGGCGTGCCCGTCGCCCAGGCTCAGCAGCGCGCCGGGGACGTTGACGCCCAGGTAGCAGGTGGTGCCCGCCCGCATCTCCGGGGTGTCCATGTTGCCGCCCCAGCTGCCCGGGGTCAGCGAGGAGCGCACCTCGCCCAGCGGCGGCGCCACCCCGACCGTGCCGTGCATCGGGTCCAGCGGCAGGTCGACGGTGAACGCGGAGTCCAGGGCGGCGTACCGCACCAGCCGCTCGGCGCGGTCGAGCTCGTAGACCCAGGTGCGCTCGGGCAGCGCCGGGTGCAGCATCGCCGTCCCGGGGGTGGCGGTGAGCGCCCCGAAGAAGGGCACCGTGGAGCTGAAGCCGCGGGCCTCGCGCGGCTCGATGCTCAGGAAGTGCACGGCCAGGGTGTCGCCGGGCTCGGCGCCCTCGACGAAGAACGGCCCGGTCTGCGGGTTCAGGTACCGCGGGTCGCAGACCTCGCTGACCAGGTCGGCGGTCGAGCCCACCCGGCCGGCGAAGCAGTCCCGGGTCCAGGTGCCCACGACGTCGCCGGGGCGCAGCTGCAGCACCGGCTCGGCGCCGCCGAAGGCGTAGACGAGCGTGGCGGGGTCGGCCTGGGGATCGGGGTCGTGGCGCAGCACCCCGACATCAGACCAGGCCGGGCCGCTCCGGCGCCCGGTGTGTGACGCGCGGCCGGGTGGGGCACGCCGGGTGCATGGCCGACCAGTACACGTTCACCGACCCGACCACCCAGTACCGCACCGAGGGCTTCCCCGAGGAGCACCAGGAGGCGCCGGGCCTGGACGCCGAGCTCGGGCCGAAGGCCGACCACGGCGAGCAGAGCTACCGGGGCACCGGGCGGCTCACCGGGCGCAAGGCCCTGGTCACCGGCGCGGACTCCGGCATCGGCCGCGCGGCCGCGATCGCCTTCGCCCGCGAGGGCGCCGACGTCGTCCTGAACTACCTGCCCAGCGAGCAGACCGACGCCGAGGAGGTCGCCGCGCTGATCGAGGAGGCCGGGCAGAAGGCCGTGCTCGCCCCGGCCGACATCTCCGACGAGTCCGCCGCCCGCGCGCTGGTGCACAAGACCCTCGACGCCCTCGGCGGCATCGACATCGTCGCCAACGTCGCGGGCAAGCAGACCTACGTCGACGACCTCGCTGACGTCACCACCGAGCAGTTCGACGCGACGTTCAAGACCAACGTCTACGCGCTGTTCTGGATCGTGCAGGAGGCGCTGCCGCACCTGCCGGCCGGCGCGACGATCATCAACACCAGCTCGATCCAGGCCTACCAGCCCTCCCCCGGCCTGGTCGACTACGCGACCACCAAGGCCGCGATCAACACGATGAGCAAGGCGCTGGCCCAGCAGCTGGCGCCCAAGGGCATCCGGGTCAACGTGGTGGCCCCCGGCCCGTTCTGGACGCCGCTGCAGGCCACCGGCGGCCAGCCCACCGAGGCACTGCCGGAGTTCGGTCAGGAGACCCCGATGGGCCGCGCCGGCCAGCCGGCCGAGCTCGGCCCGGTGTACGTGTTCCTCGCCTCGCCGGAGTCCAGCTACGTCACCGGCGAGACCCTCAACGTCAACGGTGGGATGCCCACCCCGTGAGCCCGACGGACCTCCCCCGGCGCCGTCCCACCCTGCACTGGGGTGCCGACGGCGCCGGGTCCGGCTCGGTCGAGGAGCGGGACGCCGACGGCTACGCCGACCTGCGCTCCTACGCCGCGATCGGCGACGGCCGGACCATCGCCCTCATCGCGCGCGACGGCCGGATCGACTGGCTGCCGCTGCCGGAGATGGACGCCCCGCCGGTGTTCGGTGCACTGCTGGACGCCGAGAGCGGCGGCTGCATCGAGCTGTGCCCGGCGGAGGACTTCACCGTCGAGCGCGAGTACGTCGAGCACACCAACGTGCTGACGACGACGTTCACCACCGCGTCGGGCCGGGTGCGGGTCACCGACTCCCTCAACAGCGGCATCGCCGGCCGGCTGCCGTGGTCGGAGCTCGCCCGCCGGGTCGAGGGCCTGGACGGCGTCGTGGCGATGCGCGCCGCCGTCCGGCCGGGCACGGCTCTGAACACCGTCTCACCGTGGGTCCACCGGACGTCGCAGGGTCCGGTGCTGCGCGTCGACGGGGTGACGCTCGCCGTCCGCACCCTGGACGCCGACGACGTCACCGCCGGCGACCGCCGGATCGACGCCACGTTCACCACCTCACCCGACTCCCGGCACCTGCTGGCCGTGGTCGCCACCGAGCGCGAGCCGCTGTTCCTGCCGCCGGCCGAGGCCATCGACGCCGGCGTCGACCGCACCATCGCCAACTGGGCGGCGTGGATGCGCGCCTTCGACTGGGACGGCCCCTGGGACACCGCCGTCCGGCGCAGCGCCCTCACCCTCAAGCTGCTCATCCACGCCTCGAGCGGGTCGATGGTCGCCGCGGCCACCGCCGGGCTGCCCGAGAGCCTGACCACGAGCAAGAACTGGGACTACCGCTACGCCTGGGTGCGCGACTCGGCGTACGCGCTGACCGCGCTGTTCCGGTTCGGGCTGCGCGAGGAGACGCACGGGGCGATCAGCTGGCTGCTGGGCACGATCCGCGAGCACGGCCCGGAGCCGCAGGTCGTCTACGCCCTGGACGGCGGCCTGGTGCCCGAGGCGGAGTTCCGCGACGTGCCGGGCTGGCGGGGCAGCACGCCGGTCGCCGTGGGCAACAACGCCGCCGGGCAGCTGCAGCTGGGCGTCTTCGGCGACCTGTTCTCCATCGTCTCGCTCTACACGGCCAACGGGAACGTGCTCGACGCGCACACCGGGCGGCTGCTGGCCGAGATCGCCGACCTGACCTGCGACCGGTGGCAGAGCAAGGACTCCGGCATGTGGGAGCTGCCCGAGCTCCGGCACTACACGACCTCCAAGCTCGGGGCGTGGATGGCGCTGACCAAGGCCGTCGAGCTCGCCGAGGGCGGCCACGTGCCCGGCGACGACTCCCGGTGGCGCAGCGAGGCCGAGCGGATCCGCCGCTGGGTCGAGGACAACTGCTGGTCCGAGGAGCGCGGCGCCTATCTCTGGTACCCCGGCAGCGACCAGCTGGACGCCTCGATCGTGCTGCACGCGATCAGCGGCTTCGACCGCGGCGACCGGATGAGCCGCACGCTGGACGCGCTGCGCGCGGAGCTGGGCGCCGGCCCGCACCTCTACCGGTTCAGCGGCGCCGCCGAGGAGGAGGGCACGTTCGTGGCCTGCTCGTTCTGGATGGTGTCGGCGCTGACGCTGTGCGGTCGGGTCGCCGAGGCCCGGGCACTGATGGACGAGCTGATGGGCACCGCGAACGACGTGGGGCTGCTGACCGAGATGCTCGACCCGGCGACCGGCGACCTGCTGGGCAACCTGCCGCAGGCGCTGTCGCACCTGGCGCTGGTCAACGCCGCGATCACCGTCTCCGAGGCGATGGAGTCCGCGGTCGCTTGACAATCGGCCTTGCCGATGTGGCAATGAACCGATGAGCGACGTCGACGCCGTCCTGCAGTCGGTCGGTCCGCGGTTGCGGGCCGCCCGGCTGCAGCGGGACACCACCCTGACCCAGCTGTCGGAGACCACCGGCATCTCGATCAGCACGCTGTCCCGGCTGGAGTCCGGGCAGCGCCGCGCCACCCTGGAGCTGCTGCTGCCGCTCACCCGTGCGCTGCAGGTGCCGCTGGACTCGCTCCTCGACGAGCCGCCCTCGACCGACCCGCGGGTGCACCCGAAGCCGATCGAGCGCAACGGCATGACGATGCTGCCGCTGACCCGGCGCCCCGGCGGGCTGCAGGCCTACAAGATGGTGATCCCGCCGGGCGTGCCCTCCGGCGACCTCGAACTGCGCACGCACGAAGGGTACGAGTGGATCTACGTGCTCAACGGCCGCTTCGTGCTCCACCTGGGCAGCCAGCAGCTGGTGCTCACCCCGGGCGAGGTCGTCGAGTTCGACACCCACGTGCCGCACCTGCTCAGCAACCCCGGCCCGACGCCGGTGGAGCTGCTGGCGCTGTTCGGGCCGCAGGGCGAGCGGATGCACGTGCCCGCCCGACCCGCGGCCCGCGCCGCCGACTGACCGGGCGGCGCTCAGTCGCCGCCGCCTCCCCCACCGCCACCACCGTCGCCGCCACCGGAGCCGCCGTCCGAGCCCCCGGCCCCGCCGTCGGAACCGCTCGCGTGGCCGTGGCCGTGGCCGGGCCCGTTGTCGTAGGACGTACCGCCGTCGCCACCCCAGCCGATCGGCGCTCCGCCGTCACCGGACGACCGGCGGACCGGCCGGGCCTCCTCCGCGGGCTTCGCCGGGGCCCCCACGCGGCGCACCGCGACGAACAGCACGACCGCGACCAGCACCAGGACGACCAGGTACTTCGCCGCACACCCACGCTCAGGTCCATGCCGGTGAGCCTCCCGTCCCGGCCGCTGCTGCGCCAGCCCCGCGACACTTGGTTGCACCCTCCAACGAGCGGGACGACGCGCCGGGGGCGAGGCTGGTCGGGGCAGCCGAGACCGAGGCGGCCGAGGACCCCGAGCCCGGGAGAAGCACATGACCGACCGCGAACCGCAGGAGATGGCCCAGGCGGCTGCCGAGACCGGGGCGAAGAAGGTCCACCGCAGCTGGGACCGGGTGCTGGTCAGCTCCTTCCTGGCCGGTGCCTACATCGCCTTCGGCGGCCTGGTGGCGATGACCGTCTCCGCGGGCCTGGACCCCGCGACCTGGGGCACGCTGCCGACGCTGTTCCTCGGCGGCGCCTTCACCCTCGGCCTGGTGCTTGTGCTCATCGCCGGCTCCGACCTGGCCACCGGCAACATGATGTTCGTGCCGCTGGCGGCGATGAACCGCAAGATCGGCCTGGGGTCGGTCGCCCGCAACCTCGTCCTGGTGCTCATCGGCAACCTGATCGGCGCGCTCTTCGTCGCCTTCTTCCTCGCCGTGCAGACCGGGGTGATCGGCGGCGCCAACACCGCGGGCACGGCCGGGCTGGTCTACGACCGGCTGGCCGGGATCGCCCAGGGCAAGGCGCTGAACGAGTCGCCGTGGCAGACGTTCCTGCGCGGCATGGGCTGCAACTGGCTGGTCTGCCTGGCCGTCTGGATGTCGGTGGCCACCAAGAACGTCGCCGGGAAGGTCATCGTGATCTTCTTCCCGATCATGGCGTTCGTGGCCATGGGCTTCGACCACGTCGTGGCCAACATGTTCTTCCTGCCGGCGGCCATCTTCGCCGGCGTCCCGGACATCACCTGGGGCGAGACGCTGCTGAACTGGCTGCTGGCCGGGGCGGGCAACCTCGTGGGCGCGGTGGTCTTCGTGGCCACCACGTACTGGTACCTGTTCCTGAAGGACGCCCCCGACGCCGCGGCCGTCAACGCACCCGACGCCGAGCGCGCCTGATCAGTCGGTCGGCGCCGGCCCGTCGGTCGGCGCCGACCCCTCCTCGGCGCGCCGGGCGGCCAGGTCCTGGCGGGTGCGCCACGACTCCAGCGCCACGTACCCGAAGACGACGGTGTAGGCGAAGCTCAGGAACGCCGAGCCGTAGTCGCCGTCGACCACGTGCAGGACGAGCTGGACGGCGTTGTAGAGCGCCAGGCCGATGCCGAGCAGCTGCACGCCCCAGTTGCCGAGCCAGGGCGGTCGTACAGGTCCGTTCGCCACTCGGGAACAGTACCCATCCGCTGGTCCCCGCCCGGGACGCGCGGCTCGGGCCCGGGCACGGAGGTCACCGGGAAAGTGCCGACCACCGCGCAGCATGGGCCGCCCGGGTGAACAGCGCACTGACTCGATGTGACGTGACGACGACGCAGTGGCGTGACGAGGGACACGTCGGCCAGGCCGCCGAGCTGTGGCAACGTGCCGTCCGGCCCACCCTCCCGACCCCGGAGAGACATGACCTCCCGCTCCCTGCGCCGCAGCGCCGTCGTCCTGACGCTCGCCTCCACGACGCTCACCACCGGCCTGCTGGCCGGCACCGCCTCCGCAGCCCCCCAGGCCGCGGCATCCAAGGTGGACTTCACCCTGACGATCCTGCACGCCAACGACCTGGAGTCCGCGCTGCTGCCGATCACCGGCACCGACGGCGGCACCTACGGCGGCGCCGACCGGTTCGTCGAGCTGGTCCAGCAGCAGCAGGCGGCTGCGGTGACCGGCAAGCCGGGCGCCGGCCAGGCCGGCAAGCGCGGCGTGCTGACCATCTCCGCCGGCGACAACTTCCTGCCCGGCGCGCAGCTGGCCGCCAGCGGCACGGACGCGGCGCAGCCGGTCCTCGACGCCACCGCCTTCACCGCGGCCGGCTTCGACGTGTCGATCCTCGGCAACCACGACTTCGACCAGAACCCCGACTACCTGGCCCGCTGGCTCGAGGACATCGGGTCCGGGACCACCGTCGTGTCCGGGAACCTCGGCTTCGCCGCCGAGCCCGCGCTGCTCGCCCAGGTGCAGGACGGCACGATCGTCAGCACCCACGTCGAGAAGGTCAAGGGCGAGCGGATCGGCATCATCGGCCTGACCACCCCGGAGCTCCCCCGGCTCACCAGCTCGCGCGGCGTGACGGTCGACCCGGCCCTGGCCCGGATCGCCAACGCCCAGGCCGCCGCCTACGCCGCGGCGGGCGTCGACAAGGTCGTGCTCGTCTCGCACCTGCAGGACATCGACAACGAGGTCGCCCTCGCCGGGCAGCTGCGCGGCGTCGACGTCATCGTCGGTGGCGGCGGCCACGAGCTGCTCGCGGACGCCGGCGACCCCCTGGTGCCCAACGGCGTGACCCCCGCCGGCACGTACCCGCTCACCCCGACCGACGCCGACGGCAAGGTCGTCCCGGTGGTCACCACCGCGGCCACCTACACCTACGTCGGCCGGCTGGTCGTCAACTTCGACGCGAAGGGCGTCGTGACCAGCGTCGACGACGCGGCGTCGCGGCCGATCCCGGTCGCCGCCCAGGGCCCGGACGCCGTCGCGCCCGACGCCGCGGTGAACGCCCAGGTGGTGGAGCCGGTCCAGGAGTACGTCTCGTCCCTGGCGGAGCAGGTGGTCGCCACGAGCGAGGTGCCGCTGAACGGCCTGCGCAACGACGTCCGCGGCCGGGAGACCAACCTCGGCGACCTGGTCGCCGACTCGCTGCTGGCCGCCGGCCGGCGGGAGGCCGCGGCCGCCGGGGTGACCCCGCCGGTGGTGGCCATCCAGAACGGTGGCGGCATCCGCAACGCCAGCGTGCTGCCGGCCGGGCCGCTGAGCGCGCTGGACACCTACACGGTGCTGCCGTTCGCCAACTTCGTCGCCGTCGCCCCGGCCATGCCGGTCTCCCAGTTCCTCGCCGGCGTCGAGCGGGGCCTCACCCCGGACGGCGGCTTCGCGCAGGTCGCGGGCTACCGGGTCACCTACCGCGCGGCGCAGCCGGTCGGCTCGCGGATCGTGGACCTGACGCTGGACGACGGCACCAAGCTGGTCACGAACGGCGTGCCCACCGGCGCGCTGAGCACCATCTCGGTGGCGACCAACGACTTCACCCTGCGCGGCGGTGACGGCTACCCCTTCGACGGCGTCGCCTTCTCCGTCCTGCCGGTGACCTACCAGCAGGCGCTGCAGACGTACCTGACCGTCGACCTCGGCGGCCGGGTCACCGCGGCCGACTACCCGGTCGGCGGCGAGGGCCGGATCCGCGCCGTCTGACTCACCCCCTGCTCCCTGCCGGCCCCGTTCCCCGCGACCCCGTCGCCGGGGAGCGGGGCCGGTGGCGTCCCGGGCACGGGTGGAGTCGGGTCGGCGGGGGGCCGGACGCGCGCGGCGGGCCGACGTCGGCGACGCTGGGGGCATGAGCACCACGCAGAGCGGCAGTGGCTACGTCGAACCCGGCAAGGAGTACCAGCGCGACGCGAACTACATCACCGACCGCATCACCGCCGACGGCTCCAGCGGCTGGCCGGTCGAGGCCGGCCGCTACCGGCTGGTCATCGCCCGCGCGTGCCCGTGGGCCAACCGCGCGGCGATCGTCCGGCGGCTGCTGGGGCTCGAGCAGGCCATCTCGATGGGCATCTGCGGCCCCACGCACGACGCGCGCAGCTGGACCTTCGACCTCGACCCCGACGGGCGCGACCCGGTGCTGGGCTACGAGCGGCTGCAGGAGGCGTTCCTCGCCCGCGACCCCGAGTACCCGCGGGGCATCACCGTGCCCGCGATGGTCGACCTGCCCACCAAGGCCGTCGTCACCAACGACTTCATGCAGATGACGCTGGACTTCTCCACCCAGTGGACGCAGTTCCACCGCGAGGGCGCCCCGGACCTGTACCCCGAGCACCTGCGGGACGAGATGGACGAGGTGATGAAGCGGGTCTACACCGAGGTCAACAACGGGGTGTACCGCTGCGGCTTCGCCGGTTCGCAGAAGGCCTACGACCGCGCCTACGAGCGGCTCTGGACGGCGATGGACTGGCTGGAGGACCGGCTCACCGACATGCGCTACCTGATGGGCGAGACCATCACCGAGGCCGACGTCCGGCTGTTCACCACGCTGGCCCGCTTCGACGCGGTCTACCACGGCCACTTCAAGGCCAACCGGCAGAAGCTGACCGAGATGCCGGCGCTGTGGGGCTACGCCCGCGACCTGTTCCAGACCCCGGGGTTCGGTGACACCACCGACTTCCCGCAGATCAAGGAGCACTACTACGTGGTGCACGCCGACATCAACCCGACGCAGGTGATCCCGCTGGGGCCGGACACGTCGAACTGGCTGACCCCGCACGGCCGCGAGGAGCTGGGCGGCAGCCCGTTCGGCGACGGCACCCCGCCCGGGCCGGTCGCGGCCGGCGAGGAGGTCCCCGCCGAGCACGGCCCCGGCGGCATCGGCCACCGCTGACCAGCCGCCCGGCACCCCCACCACGGGGGTGTCGGGCGCATGCTGGCGGGCATGACCGTGCGGGTGAGCACGCTGCCGCTGAACGGCGTCCGGCAGGTCCTCGAGCTGCCCAGCGCCGGGCCCGACCCGCTGACCGGGCCGACGGCGCTGGCGGCGGTGCTCGGGTACGCCCGCGGACGACGCCCGCTGCGGTACCGCTCCCCCAACGAGCGCGACGGCCGGTGGGTGCAGGTGCCGGCCTTCGGCTACGACCGCTTCGACGCCCGGCCGGCAGCTCCCGGCCCGCTCGGCGACGACGACGTGCTGGTCGCCGAGGGGCTGCACGGCCGGCTGGACCCCGAGGGCTGGACGGCGGTGCGCCGCGCCCTCGACGAGGCGCAGCCGGCGGCCGACGCGCTGGCCGCCCGCGCGGACGGGCGGGCGTTCTGGGAGCTTCCCGACGACGAGCTGTCGGTGCTGGGCGAGCCGGGCACCGTGGGCGCCTCGTTGCGGGCCCTGGGCGAGCTGCCCGAGCCGCAGCCCCGCTACGTGCTGGCCGCGCTGCACCACCGCCGTCCGGAGCTGGTGCCGCTGCTGACCCGGGCGACGTGGCTGCAGACCGTGCCGCACCTGCGCGAGGGCGACAGCGGGGTGGCCGCGGTCGTGCACCGGGAGCTGCGGGCCAACGCCGCGGCCTTCGCCGCGCTGGAGCGCGCCGTCGCCGCGCTGCTGCCGGCCGCCCCGCTCACCCGGCTGCGGCTGCACGACCTGCTCGTCTGGCTGGCCGGCACGCTGCGGCTGCCCACCGCCGTCGCCCTCGGGCAGCAGACCGAGGAGTGGTCGAGCGCCGGCGTGACCGGCCTTTAGCGGGGCTCGGGCCGGTCGACCCGGCGCCCAGGACGGGCGCGGGGAGCCGGC
Organism: Modestobacter sp. SSW1-42; assembly: GCF_046635825.1. NCBI lineage: Bacteria > Bacillati > Actinomycetota > Actinomycetes > Geodermatophilales > Geodermatophilaceae > Modestobacter > Modestobacter sp. SSW1-42. The sequence continues at coordinate 341,994 of NZ_JBISCA010000005.1, forward strand.
TCGGGATGCGGACCGCTCAGCGGACCCGCAGGCTCTTGCCCGGACACCCACCTGCACGCGGCGCTGTGCACGGCCCCGCGGGGCCGACGGACCGCGGAGGGCCGCCACTCTCGGGGGCGGGCGGCCCTCCGCACCCCGGCCGCCGAGCAGCCACCGCCTGCCGTCAGGTGGTCGAGGAACCCGCGCCGCGGCGCGCACCACGATCCCGGTCGGCTCGGGCCGGTCGTGGGAGGCGCGGCCGCCCGTCCTGCCCGGGACGCACGGACGGCGGCGCCCCGCGGGTGCGGGACGCCGCCGTCAGCGGTGCGGTCAGGTCAGGAGTCGGCGCCTGCCTGCTCCTCGCGGCCCTTGCCCCGGCCCTGGTCGAGGACGTCGGTGCCGGCGCCGCCGATCAGGGTGTCGCTGCCGTTCTCGCCGCGCAGGGTGTCGTCGCCGGCACCGCCGAGCAGCACGTCGTCGCCGTTGCCACCGGTGATCGTGTCGTTGCCGGCACCGCCGCAGAGGACGTCGTCGCCGTTGCCGCCGGTGATGGTGTCGTTGCCGCCCAGGCCCATGACCACGTCACGGCCGTTGGTGCCCCGCAGGACGTCGTCGCCCTCGGTGCCCACGATGGTCGGGACGAGGCCCTGGCACAGCGTGGGCTCCGGCGTCGGGGTCGGGGTCACGACCTCCGCCAGGTCGATGCCGAGCAGCAGCGGGTCGTGGTCGCTGGAGCGGTACGGGTCGGCCGCGTACAGCTCCGGGTCGCCGGTGTACTGGTAGGCGAACGACTCGACCGAGTTGATGTTCCAGTGCGTGACGTCGGTGACCTTCGCCGTCAGCTCGGCGGTGGCCAGCGCGTGGTCCAGCGAGCCGGACAGCGCGTCGAACACGTAGCTGTAGCGGCCGGCGTCGAACCGCTCGCCCAGGTCGACGAGGCCCGCGGCGCGCAGGGCCTCGATCGGGTCCTCCTGGGTGTAGGCGTTGAAGTCGCCCAGCAGCACGACGTCGGCGTCGCCGGTCTCGGTGCGCAGCCGGTCGGTGAAGGCCGCCAGCGACGCCGCCTGCCGCACGCGGTCGCCGTTGAACGACCCCTGGCCGGTGTCGGCGTTGTCGCCGGTGCCCGTGCCGCCCTTGGACTTGAAGTGGTTGGCGACCACGGTGAACGCGTCGCCGTCCTTCGTGAACGTCTGCGCGATGGGCTCGCGGGCGTTCGACCACACGGTCTCGTCGACCAGGCCGACCGACGCACCGACCGGCGTCACGACGGCGGGCTGGTAGATGATCGCGTTGCGGATGACGTCGCGGTCGACCGCGTACAGCTCCTGCGGGAACGGCACGAAGGCCCACTTCTCCGCGCCGGCGTCGGCGTTCAGCCGGCGCACCAGGTCGGCCACCGCGGTGTCGGCGTTGCCCGGGGTGAGCCCGGTGGAGTCGGTGTCCTCGATCTCCATCAGGGTGACCACGTCGCCGTCGAGGGCGTTGATCGCGGGCACGATCTTGCCGGCCTGCTCCTCCAGCTCGGCCGGGCTGGTGGCCCCGCGGCCGACGCCGCCGATGGTGAGGAAGTAGTTGAGCACGTTGAACGCGCCCACCTGGACGTCGCCGCCGACCGCGTCCGGGGTGGCCGGGCGCGTGTCCTGGGGCGCGAAGACGCCGTCCGCGGTCCCGTCGGCCGGCTGCAGGCGCCAGGCGTCGAAGCCCCAGCCCAGCACCAGCGGCTCGGTGAAGGACAGCTCGTCACCGACCCGCACCGGGGTGGTCGGGGTCAGGTAGGGAGCCGTGGTCACCGTGACCCGGCTGCTCTGGGCGTCGTCGAGGGTGATGCTGCGCCGGGCGTTCTCGGCGGCGATGGCGTCGGCACCCGCACCGGGGCGGGCCAGCTCGGTCGGCTGCACCAGCAGGCCGCCCGCGGACAGGGTCAGCTCGCCGTAGGTGGTGAGGTCGAAGACCTCGCTCACGGTGAGCTCGTCGGCGGGTGCGACGCGCATGCCCTCGAGCCGCTCGCGGGCGGCGTCGTCGGCGGGCAGGTCCAGCGGCGCGGCCGCGGGCAGGTCGGCGACGGTGCCGTCGGCGCAGACGCCGACGTTCGCCTCGGCGCGGATCTGGGTCTGACCGAAGTACTCCTCGGGCACACCGGTCACGGCGACGGTGTCGCCGAGGTCGACCGCGACCGCGGAGAAGACGAAGACGCCGTCCGAGGTGGCGGGGTCGCCGTCTCCGGCGTCCTGCAGGTAGAAGCCGGAGAGCCCCGGGACGTCGCCGACGACGACGCCCTCGACGGTGACCGTGGAGCCGGCCAGCGGGGTGGCGGCGCCGGTGCCCTGGACGTCGCCGATCTCGTTCGTCACCGGGACGTCGCAGACGTCCCCGGACGCCGGCGGGGGCTCGACCGGGCCCGGCGCGGCGGTGTTCACCGTGCCGCGGGTGGCGGCGGCGGGGCCGGACCAGGCGGACAGCCCGTCGTCGGTCGCCGTGCGCGACAGCGACTGGCCGGCGTCCTCGGTGCCGGCCTCGCTGACGCCGACGTCGGTGCTGGTCAGGCCGGCGGCCGGACCACCGGTGGCGGTCATGGTGCCCTCGTAGGAGAGGAACTCCAGCACCTCGGTGCCGCGGACCAGCGCGATCGCGTCCGGGGCACCGTTCTGGACCCCGTTGGCCGGGTAGTCGACGACGGCGACGGCCGGGGCGTCCGCGGGGGCGGTGACCACCGGGAGGGCGTCGGTGTCGTACACCGCGCCGTTGCCGCCGTTGTAGAGGACGACGGACAGGCCGGCCGAGCTGGTGCCGGCCGGGATCTGGACCTCGACGAACTCGCCGGCGTCGGTGCCGCCGTTGTCGTAGTGGAACTCGGACAGGAACGGGGTCGTGGGCGGCGCGGCGGAGGCCACGGCCGGCACGGTCACGACGGTGACGGCCGCGGCCGCGGCGGCGAAGGTGATCCGCCGGACGGTGGTGCGGGGGCTGCCAGGGGGCAGGAGCACGAGGTGTCCTCACGAAGGGGGCAGGGGCGGGGTGGAGCGGGCCGAACGTAGGCAGCACCTGTGAACGGGAGACCCGTCCCAGGTGACCACCACATGACGTCGCAGGTCGAACACGGAGTGTTGCGACCAGTCTCGGTTCGGTCACGCCGTCGCGCAACGGGTCGACCGGTCCCGGTGCGCCGAGGACCGTCGACCGGTTGCCGGCCACCGGTCCTGGGCACGCGGGAGAGGTGACCGACGCCCCCGACCTGACCCGCTTCGTGCACGCCCAGGACGCCGGCGGGACCTACGACACCGCCCTCGCCGAACTGCGCGCCGGGCACAAGCGCAGCCACTGGATGTGGTTCGTGTTCCCCCAGCTCGCCGGGCTGGGCCGCAGCGAGACGGCGCAGCGCTACGCGGTCCGCGACCTCGCCGAGGCGCGGGCGTACCTGGCGCACCCGGTGCTCGGCCCCCGCCTGCTGGAGTGCGCCCGCGCGCTGACCGCGCTGGACACCACCGACCCGGTCGCCGTGCTCGGCGGCATCGACGCGCAGAAGCTGCGCTCGTCGATGACGCTGTTCGCGCACGCCGCGCCCGGGGAGCCGGTGTTCCGCGCCGTGCTCGACCAGTACTGCGCCGGCGCCGAGGACGACGCGACGACGTCCCGGCTCTGACCGGCGCCCGGCCGGGTCGAGTGGCAACCGGACGGGCAGCCACCGCCGCCGGCCCGGGTCCAGCCGCGCCACCGGGTGTGGGGCCGGGCCACGGCGCGGCTCGACGTCCGGTGGACCGGCTCGACCCGCGCCCCGTCGTCCGGGCGCGCTGTCCCCGGCGACCGGACGCCGGGCGAGGACCGGCCGGTGGCAGGATGGGCGGTCGCCGATCACGGCTCGCCGGACCCTCACGCGTAGGAGTTGCAGGACTTGTCGAGCCCCTCCTCCGGCACCGACCCCGCCTCGGACCCGGAGCTCGCCGCCGAGCAGGCCGCCGTCACCGACCTGTACCGCCGGCTGGACGCCAACCGCGAGCACGCCGTCCACCGGTTCAAGCAGGCGCTGGCGATGCCCGCGATCAACCCCCAGGCTCTCGGCGAGCGGGAGGCCGCGGCCAGCTTCCAGACCCAGCGGATCACCGCCCTGGACGCCGCCGAGCACGGGCTGGTGATCGGCCGGCTCGACCGCGAGGAGCAGCCCGCGCCGCTCTACATCGGCCGCGTCGGCCTGCCCGCCGACGACCCGGCCGGCGACCCCGCGCTCGTCGACTGGCGCGCGCCGGCGTCCCGGCCGTTCTACACGGCCACCCCGTTCCGCCCCGAGGGCGTCGTGCGCCGCCGGCACGTGCGCACCCGCGGGCGCACGGTCGTCGCGGTGAACGACGAGGTGCTCAGCATCGACGCCGCCACCGCCGGCGACGGCCCGGCGCTCACCGGCGAGGCGGCGCTGATGGCCGCGCTGACCGCCGAGCGCACCGGCCGGATGACCGACATCGTCGCCACCATCCAGGCCGAGCAGGACGCGATCATCCGCAGCGACGCCCGCGGGGTGCTCGTCGTCCAGGGCGGCCCGGGCACCGGCAAGACGGCGGTGGCGCTGCACCGCGCGGCCTACCTGCTCTACACGCACCGCGAGCGGCTGGGCCGCAGCGGCCTGCTCGTCGTCGGCCCCACGCCCACGTTCCTGTCCTACATCGCCGACGTGCTGCCGTCCCTCGGCGAGACCGGGGTGCTGCTCGCGGGCCTGGGACAGCTGCGCCCGGGCCTGGACGCCCGCGGCACCGAGTCGCCGCAGACCGCGGAGGTCAAGGGCCGGCTGCAGATGGTCGACGTCCTCACCGCCGCCGTCCGCGACCGGCAGACGCTGGGCCGCGGCGTCCGGGAGCTGGTGATCGACGGGGTGCGCATCTCGCTGCGCCCGGCCGACCTGACCCGGGCCCGCACCGCCGGGCGCCGGGCCTCCCGGCAGCACAACCTGGGCCGCCCGGCCTTCGCCCGCGCCGTGGCCGACCTGGTCACCGAGCGGTACGTGGGCCGGATCGGCGCCGACGTGCGGGGCGGGGACACCCTGCTCGACCGCCGGGACGTCGACGCGCTGCGCGCCGAGATCGCCTCCGACCCCGCCGTCCGCCGGCTGGTCGACGAGCTGTGGCCGAAGCTCACCCCCGAGGAGCTGGTCGGCGACCTGCTCTCCTCGGCCGACCGGCTGAAGCGGGCGACGAAGAACTGGACTGAGGAAGACCGGGCGCTGCTGCTGCGCCCGGCCGGCTCCCCCTGGACCCCGGCCGACGTGCCGCTGCTGGAGGAGGCCGACGAGCTGCTCGGCTACGACGACAGCGCCGAGCGGGCCGCCGAGGCCCGCCGGCTGCGCCGGGAGCGGGCCGAGGCGCAGGACACCCTCGACATGCTGCACGGCTCCCGCTCCACCGACCTCGAGGACGACGAGGAGGGCGAGGAGCTCACCGCCGGCGACCTGCTGGACGCCGCGTCGCTGGCCGCCCGCAACGCCGAGGTCGACTACCGCACGACCGCCGAGCGCGCCGCCGCCGACCGCACCTGGACCTTCGGGCACGTGGTCGTCGACGAGGCGCAGGAGCTGTCGGCGATGACCTGGCGGCTGCTGGTGCGCCGCTGCCCCACCCGGTCGATGACCGTCGTCGGCGACCTGGCCCAGACCGGCAGCCTGGCCGGCGCGCAGGCCTGGGGCGAGGCGCTGCGGCCCTCGGTCGGCGACGCGCACTGGCGGCTGGCCGAGCTGACCGTGAACTACCGGACGCCCACGGAGATCATGGACGTCGCCGCCGCCGTCCTGGCGGCCGGCGGCGCGCAGACCTCCGCCCCGCGGTCCGTGCGCAGCACCGGCGTCCCGCCCACCGAGGAGAAGGCCGCCGAGGCCGAGCTGCCCGGCCGGGTGGCCGAGGTCGCCGCCGAGCTCGCCGGGCTGGGCGGGACGGTCGCGGTCATCGTGCCGCCGAGCCGGCTGGCCGCCACCCTGGACGCCGTCCGGGCGCAGCTGCCCGACGCGCAGGCCGGCGCCGACGCCGACTCCCGGCGGGCGCCGGTGGTGCTGGTGCCCGCTGAGGCCAAGGGCCTGGAGTTCGACTCGGTGGTGCTGGTCGACCCGTGCGCGGTGCTCAGCGAGGGGGTGCGCGGGTACAGCGACCTCTACGTGGCGCTCACCCGCTCCACCCAGCGGCTGGCCGTGGTCCACCCCGGCGAGCTGCCCGAGGAGCTCTCCACCCTCGTCCCGGCCTGAGGCGGCGGCCGGGCGGCGTCCACCCGTCATCGTGCGCCGATGGCTGCCTCCCGGGCGTCGAGGCCGCCATCACCGCACGACGGCGGAGCTGGGCGCACACTCGCCGCGCGCCGGCTCTCAGCCGTCGCGGGTGAGGGCGAGGAGGGCGATGTCGTCGGCGCGGTGGGTGCCGGCGAGGTCGGCGAGCAGCCGGTCGCACAGCTCGTCGGGGTCGCTGGCCGCCGCCCGGCCGGCCGCCGCGCGCAGCCGCTCCAGGCCGGCGTCGATGTCGCTGGCCCGGCTCTCGACCAGGCCGTCGGTGAACAGCACCAGCGTGCCCCCGGGCGGGACGACGCCGCTCCACTGCACCGCCGGCGCCGGCGGCGCGCCGAGCATCCGGCTGGGCACCACCGGCAGGAAGCCCGCCCGGCCGTCGGCGATGAGCAGCGGCGGCGGGTGCCCGGCCGAGGCCACCCGCAGCACCCCGGTGGCCAGGTCCAGGGTGGCGAACAGGGCGGTGGCCATCCGCTGCAGGCCCAGCAGCGGCCAGCTCGCCTGCAGCCGGTCGATGACGGCGGCCGGCGGCGGGGCCTCGACCAGCAGCGCCCGGTAGACGCTGCGCAGCTGGCCCATCGTGGCCGCGGCGGTGATGTCGTGCCCGACCACGTCGCCGACCGCGATCGCCACGTGCGCGCCGGGCAGCGGGGCGACGTCGTAGAAGTCGCCGCCGATCTCCACCCCGGAGGTCGCCGCCAGGTACCGCACGGCCACCGTGATGCCGGGCACCGCGGGTGGGGCCGGCGGCAGCAGCGTCGCCTGCAGGGTGTGCGAGGTGCGGGCCTCGAGCTCGAAGCGCTGGGCCTTGGCCATCATCAGCGCGACCTGCAGACCCAGCTGCTCGGCCAGCTCGACGTCGGCGGCGGTGAACGGGCGCCGGCGCCGGTCGACCGCCAGCGTCATCACGCCCAGCGACCGGCCCTCGGCGACCAGCGGGACGGCGACCAGGCTGATCAGCTCCAGGGCGCGGGCGGCGGCGACCTCCTCGGGGCTGCGCGCCATCGCGGCCAGCTCCGCCTCGTCGATGGCGGTGAACCAGCGGGTGCGGCCCTCGGCCAGCGCCGTCCGGGCCGGGGCGGGCAGGTCACGGTGCGGCGGCGCCCAGGCGCGCAGCGCGTCGACGAAGGGCTGGCGCTGCGGGTCGCCGTGCCGGGCCACGACCCGGGCCAGGCCGTGCTCGCCGACCAGGTCCAGCACGCACAGGTCGGCCAGCCGTGGCACCACCATCTCCGCCAGGCGCTCGACGGTCTCCCCCACCCCGGCCGCGCGGGCCAGCATCCGGGCCGCGTCGAGCAGGAAGCCCGACCGCTCCGCCTGGCGGGCGGTCTCCTCGTGCAGCCGGGCCCGCTCCAGCGCCTGCCCGGCCTGCCGGCCCAGGGTGCACAGCAGCTCGACGTCGGCGGTGGGCAGCGACCGGTGCGCGACCGGCTCGACCAGGCTGATCAGGTCGCCGTCCTCCTCCTCGCCGAGGGTGAGCAGCAGCGCGCCCAGGTGCGAGCCGTCGGCGGTCACCGGGACGACGACGAGGTCGGTGACCCGGGCCGCGTCCGCGGCCGCCGCCAGGTCCGGCCACGCAGCGTGCAGCGCCTCGGTCACCGGCACGGTGCGCACGCCGGAGCTGAGCACCAGCCCGACACGGCCGGGCGAGGTGGCGTCGAGCGCGGACAGCAGCGCGGCCGGCACGTTCTCCGCGGCGCTCAGCACCGTCACCGGCTCCCCGGTGTCGGGACGGCGGGCGTCCGGGGCCACGAGCCACAGCGCGGCGCCGGTGGCCTCGACCGCCCGCCGGCTGCGGTGCACGACGACGGCCGCGGCGTCCTCGGTGGTGACCGCGGCGGCCAGCTCGGAGACGAACTGCTGCAGGGTGCGCGACCGCACCTGCGACACCTCGGCCGCCCGTTGCGCGGCCAGCAGGTCGAGCTCGTAGCGGCGCCGGGCGCTGGCCTCGAACAGCGTGGCGCGGACGATCAGCGGCCGGTCGTGCGGGTCGCGCACCTCCACCGCGTTGACCAGGCAGGGCAGCAGCGAGCCGTCGGCCCGGACGACGTCGAGCGCGACCTCGCGCGCCGTGCCGTGCATCCGCAGCAGCGGTTCGAGGTGGGCGTCGTGGAAGACCTGGCCGCCGATGCTGAGCAGGTCGCGCAGCCGGGTGCGCAGCACCTGATCCCGGGGCCGGCCCAGCCAGCTGCACAGCGTCTGGTTGACCTTGACGATCGTGCCGTCGGCCAGCATCGACACGTACCCGCAGGGGGCGTTCTCGTAGAGGTTGGTGGGGTCGTCGTCGAGCAGCTCGTCGAGCGCCTCCCGGACGCCGTCGCCCAGCCGGCGGTCGCCGGCGGTGGGGCGCGCGGTCGCCCGGGAATCGGTCACAACCAGGCCCGGATGGCGGCGGAGGTCTCCTCCGGGGAGCTGAGGTGCGGGCAGTGCCCGGTGGCCCGCAGCTGGGTGAAGGTCGACCCGGCGACGTGCTCGTGCACGTACCGGCCCGCGGAGACCGGCGCGATGACGTCCTCGGCGCACTGCAGCACCAGGGTCGGGACGTCGACGGAGGCGAGGTCGGCGCGGTTGTCGGACAGGAAGGAGATGCGCGCGAACTGCCGGGCGACGTCGGGGTCGGTGCGGCAGAAGGCGGCGGTCAGCTCGGCGGCCAGCTCCGGGCGGTCGGGGTTGCCCATGACCTGCGGGGCCACCGTCGCCGACCAGCCCAGGTGGTTGGCGTCCAGGCTCTCCAGCAGCTCGCGGATCTCGGTGCGGGAGAAGCCGCCGACGTAGTCGCCGTCGTCGACGTACCGGGCGCTGGGGCCGACCATCACCATGGCGCCGATGTGCTGCCGCGCCTGCTGGTGGGCCAGCACGCCGATCATCGCGCTCACCGAGTGCCCCACGAAGACCGCGTCGGTCAGCTCCAGCTCGGCGAGCACCTCGACGACGTCGGCGGCGTAACCCCGCAGCGACGCGTGGCGCACCGGGTCGTACGCGCTCAGGTCGGAGTTGCCGAAGCCCACGTGGTCGAAGGTGACCACCCGGTGGTCGACCTCGAAGCCCGGGGCGACGTACCGCCACATGTGCTGGTCGCAGCCGTAGCCGTGCGCGAAGACCATCGGCCGGCCGCCGGGCGCGCCGCTCACACGGACGTCGTTCCGCGTGCGGACGCTCACAGGCGTCACCGTACCCATCCGCCCGGCCCCGGCACAGCCTCGCCGCGCCCTTCGGTACCGGAACCGGCTCAGCCGGTCCGGACGCCGGACAGCACCACGCCGCTGGCGGGCCGGGCCGGGATCCGGGACAGCGAGATGGCCAGGTCCTGCGGGGGCACCTCGTACTCCAGCCGGGCGAGCCGGACGGCGAGGGCCGACAGCAGCGCGACGGTGATGTCCTCCCCCGGGCAGCGGTGGCCGGTGCGCGGGTCGCCGGCGCCCTGCGGCACGAGCTCCCAGGCACCGATCTCGCGCACCTCGTCGCCGGCGAGGAACCGCTCGGGGCGGAAGGCGTAGGGCTCGGGGAACAGCTGCGGGTCGTGGTCGGTGCCCCACAGGTCCAGCAGCACCATCGACCCGGCCGGCACCGTCTCGCCGTCCCACTCGACCTCGCGCGGGGAGCGGCCGCCGATGAACGGCGCGAACGGGTAGAAGCGGCGCACCTCGTGGGCGAACGCCTCGGCGAAGGCGGCGTCGCCGGCGCGCAGCCGCGCGCGGTGCTGCGGCCAGCGGTGCAGGGCGTGCGCGCTGAAGGCCACGAACCAGCAGACGGCCACGGTCGGCCGGATGACGTTGAGCACCTCGACCGCGGCGACCCGGGGCTCGAGCAGCTCACCGTCGGAGTCGCGGTGCGAAGCGACCGTGGCCAGCACCGAGCCCGCCGGCACCGCCCGGGCGCCGGAGCGGACGTCCTCGACGATCCCGGCCAGCCACGCCTCCCGGCGCTGCCGGACCCGGCGGGCCCGCCAGTGCCGCGGGGCGCCGGTGGCGAAGCCGTCGACCAGCGTGGTGAGGTCACGGACCAGCGCCGGCAGCTCGTCGTCGGTCAGCGGGACGGCGGCCCAGTCGCACACCCCGCGGGTGAGCACCCGGGCGGCCTCGTCGAAGAGCACCACCGTCTCCTGCCGGGCCCAGCGGTGCGTGGCGTCGTCCCAGGCGCCGGCGACCCGGTCGACCAGCGCGGCGACGCCCTCCCCCATCAGCAGGTGCACGAACATGGCCTTGCGCACCCGGTGCGCCTCGCCGTCGAGGGTGTGCACGGCGCCGTGCCCGAACAGCGTGCTGACCACCGGCTCGGGCAGCGCGCCGCTGCGGCGCACGTGGTCCTCGTCGTAGACGAACCGCGCCCCGGCCGGGCCCTCGACGCCCAGCGCCGGGCGCAACATCACCCGGGTGCGCACGGTGTCCCGGCCGGCCGCGCGACGCCGGTCGGGCAGCCACGCGTAGCCCTTGGCGAGCATGGGGAGCGACTGGTCCAGCCGGGGCCTGCGGGTCATGGGAGCCCCGGTGCCCAGCCGGTCCCCGGCAAAACGCGCTGCCCGCGGGGGTCAGCGGTCCTGCTGGCCCAGGTCCCGCAGCACCCGGCGCACCTCGTGCCCGGCCCAGCTCTGCCCGGAGCTGCCGGCCAGCGCGGTGGCGACGTCGCCCAGCGCGGCCGCCAGCGCCCGCTCCTCGGCGTCGAGCAGGCCGCGGTAGGCGGGGTCGAGCAGGTAGCCGGTGGGTGGGCTGGACAGGCAGCCCAGCAGGTCCAGCAGCACCTCGAGCCGGCGGGCCGCCTCGGGTCCGGGGACGCCGGCGTCCCCCATCGCGACGGTGTCGACGTCGCGTTCCCACAGCCGGGCGCGCACCGGGTCCTCCTGCAGGGCCAGCACGGTGCCGTTGCGCCGCCGGGCCTCGGCCGCGGGGTCGGCCAGCACGCTGCGCACCTGGTGGGCGATCCGGACCAGGTCGTCGTCGAGCATCGAGGTGCCCACGAAGAGCACGTGCCGGGTCAGCAGCAGCGTCTGCAGCACCCCGGCCAGCGCCGTCCGGTGGTCGCCGAACTCCAGGTACTGCTCGCGGGTGAGCACGATGCTGTCGGGGTGCGCGGCGTCACCGTGCAGCTTGAGCAGCCACGGCTCGCCGGGTGCGGCCTCGGTGAAGGGCAGCACCCGCAGCGGCCGGCCGACGTCGGCGGCGGCCAGCTCGACCAGCGGGTCGTAGTTGGTGGTGACGAACTCGCGCACCGGCAGCCCGGCGACCAGGGCGTGCGCCAGCGCGTAGGGGCCGGGGCCGAACCGCTGCTGCACGTAGGCGGCGAGCTCGTCGCGGCCCAGCTCACGGGCCAGCAGCGCGGCGGCGTCCTGCGGCGGCAGCCCGGCCAGCCCGGCGGTGAGGTCGGCCCCCAGGCCGGCTCGCTCGGCGAGCTCGTCGAGCAGCGCCTCCCAGGTGGGCCGGCCGGCGGCCGCGCTCACCCCCGCGCCCAGGAAGACGGCCAGCTCGCCGGCCCGCGCGCGGGCACCGAGCTCCTCGGCGACCTGCCGCAGCGACGCCGGCAGCGCCCAGCCCCCGCCCTCGGCGCGGCGCACCCGCTGCGCGGCGGCCAGGTCGCTGGGCCGGCGCAGCACCAGTGCGACGTCGTAGCCGTGCTCGGCCGCGGCCTGCCGCAGCACCGGCAGCAGCTGCTGCAGCAGCGCCCCGCGCCGGCCCGCGGCACCGCCCCAGCCGGTGCCCAGCGCGGGCAGGCCGACCAGCCGGCGGGCGCGGCCGTGCGCGGGCCGCTCGACCGGGCGCCGGGCCACCGCGGCCAGCGCCTCGTGCGCCCCCTCCAGCAGCCAGCTCAGCCCGCGGCCGCCGTCGTCCTCGTGCTCGACGGTGTCGACCAGCCAAGCGCGCCGCTCGCCGCAGCCGGGCACCTCGCGCACCCGGGCGCCGGGCGCCCAGGAGCCGGCGACGGTGGCGCCGTCGTCGTCGGAGGCGGCCAGCGCACCGGCGGGCAGCAGCGGCAGCCAGCTGGCGTCCACGCGCATCCCGCGGTCGGTGGGCACCAGGACGTCGTCGCAGGACAGCCGGATCAGGTCGGCGCCGACGACGAAGACGTGCCCGCTCACCGCGCCGGGGGCCGGACGGCGTCCAGCGGCTCGCCGAGCGCCGCCCGGGCCGCCGTGTAGGCCGGCCGCCGGAACCGGGCCATCGGGCCGTCGGCGACCAGCCCGGGCGGCGGGTGGAGCACGGCGTCGAAGTGCAGCGGCGGGTCCGGCGGCTCGGTCTGCGCGCCGAGCTCGACCCGGCCGAAGGGCTGCTCCGGTCCGCGGCCGACCCGCGCGCCGAGGTCGAAGACGCCGGCGGCCACCGGCGCCGCGGCCAGCAGCACCGGCCCGGCCGGGCTCCGGTAGCCCATGATCGACCCGTAGGTGGTGGCCGGGTCGCGGCGCAGCACCGGCACCCGGCGGGACCAGGGACGCCGTCCGGAGGAGGACAGCAGCAGGTCCACCGGCCGCTCGCCGGGGGCGCGGAGCGCGAAGCCGAGCAGGTCGGGCAGCCGCGGCGGCAGCCCTGCGCCGCGGGACAACCGCACCAGGACGTCGTCGGTGCCGGCCTCGTCGAGCCAGGGGACGCCGGTGGGACGCGGCAGGCCGGTGCGGGTCAGCCGCGCGGCGAGCACCACACCGCGCGGGTGCATCGGCCGGCCGCCGCGGGCCCGGGCGAGCAGGGCGAGCGGGACGGCGGCCACCCGCCCGGCGACGTCGAGGAGGTCTGCCATGCCCTGCCGGTCACCAGCGCGGCGCCGGCGTAACCCCTCGCCCGGTGTGTCGGGCCGCGGAGGTCAGTCGCGGGTGGTGCCGCACTCGGTGCAGCGCCGTCGGGACGCCTCGTTGGGGTGCCTGCAGTTGTCGCAGGTCCAGGTGGTGCGCTCGATGGTGTCGCTCATGGTGGTCCTCCCCAGCCCGCCGGGGGTGTGCCGGCGTCGACGTGCCGGCGGACCAGGGACACCTGGCTGCCCGCCGCGGTCTCGAGGCTAGGCAGCGCCCGTGACGGGCACGTGTCGTGCGGGGAACGACTGGACGGCCGATGGCCGTCGCCGGGTCAGCGCAGGGCGGCTGCGCCGCACCCGCCGCCACCGGCGCTGCACGCGCAGCCACCGCAGCCGGCCGCGGGCGCCGGGGCGGCGGCCTCGCGGGCCGCGCGCACGGCGGCGACCAGGTAGCCGACGCCGGCCAGCGCGACGACGACCACGGCCAGGACGCGGCCGGTGTCCAGCAGGGCGTCGACCCCGCCCAGGACGGCGATCAGCACGGCGGCCACGGCGACGACCCCGGCACCGGCGGCGGCGACCGCGGGGCGGACGGCGGACAGCGCGGCGAGCGCGGGCAGCGCGAGCACCGCGGCGGCGACGAAGACCCAGCCGGTGGCGGTGGCCGACAGCAGCGCGACCGCCCCGGCGAGCAGCCCGAGCCAGACGGCCCCGGCGCCGGCGACGGCCACGGTGCGGTCGACGTCGCCGGTGCGGGCCGCCCGCAGCAGGGTGGCCCCGCGGACCAGGGCGGCCACGCCGAGCAGGCCGAGCAGCAGCCGCGGACCGGCTCCGGACCAGCCGGCCGCCAGTGCGGCGAGGGCCAGCAGCGCGACGCCCAGCGCGGCCGGGCGCAGCCACGCGGGACGGGCCTGGGCGGGGGTCGACGGGGAGGTCCCGGCCAGCCGGCCGGCGGTCACGGCGTTCGTCACCACCCCAGTCTCCCCCATCCCGCGCCGTGGGCGGCGGGCGCTCCGTGGGCGCGCGTGGAACCCTGTGCGCGGACCGGGACCAGGTCCGGGACGGGGTGGCAGTGGGCACGACCGACGCGGTGCACGACGCGGCGCACAGCAGCACGCTCCGTCGGCTGGCCGGCGTCGGGCTGGCCGGGTACGGCGTGGTGCACCTGCTGGTCGCCGGGCTCGTGCTCCAGCTCGCCTGGCGGAGCGGTGGCCCGCGCAGCAGCGCGCAGGAGAGCACCGCCGACCCCACCGGCGCCCTCGCCGTGCTGGCCGGGTCGACCGCCGGCCGCTCGCTGCTGGTGCTGCTGGCCGTCGGGTTCGCCGCGCTCACGGTCTGGCAGGCGGTCGAGGTGCTGCGGCACCGGCGCGCCGTCCCCGACCCCGGCCCCGAGCGGCGGGCCGCGGTGCTCCAGCTGCTGCGCACCCTGGGCAGCGCGCTGGTCTACGGCTGGCTCACCTGGCTGGCCGGTCGCGCCGCGCTCACCGGCGGCCAGCAGCGGGACGACGAGCAGCGGTCGGCCCGCGGCGTGCTGGCCCTGCCCGGCGGCGAGTGGCTGGTCGTGGGCGCGGGCGTGGTCCTGGTCGCCGTCGGCGTCCACCAGGTGCAGAAGGGCTGGCGGGCCGGGTTCCTCGACGAGCTCGACCTCGACGGCTTCCCGCCCGGGCTGGGCCGGGCGACCCGGCGGGTGTGCCAGGCGGCGTTCGTCGCCAAGGGCGTCTCGTTCGCCGCCGTGGGCGTGGTGCTCGGCTGGGCGGCGGTGACCTCCGACCCCGAGCAGGCGACCGGCCTGGACGGAGCGCTGCAGGCCATCGTGTCGACGCAGGGCGGCCCGTGGCTGCTGACCGCGATCGCGGCGGGCTTCGCGGCGTTCAGCGTGTACTGCTTCACCCGGGCCCGGCACCCGGTCAGCTGATCGTCGTCCAGCGGCGGCCCCTCCTCCGTGCGAGGCTGTCCGGCGCCACCGCGGGTGCTCGTCGAGCACCGGCGTCCGTGGCGGGACGGCGGTCGTCGAACGCGCGGCGACGGGAGGAGACGGTCATGGGCACCTCGGGGAACACGGCGGAGCGGGCCGGCGACAGCCAGGCGCTCGAGCGGCTGGCCCGGGTGGGCCTGATCGCCTACGGCGTCGTGCACCTGCTCATCGCCTGGCTGGCGCTGCAGCTGGCCTGGGGCGGGGGCGGCGGGTCGGCCGACCAGTCCGGGGCGATGGCGACGCTGGCGGAGAAGCCCCTGGGCAAGGCGCTGCTGTGGGTGCTGGTCGTCGGGCTGGCCGCGCTGGCGGTCTGGCAGCTGGCCGAGGTGCTGCGGCACCGGGCCGGGCTGCAGGCGCAGGGCGACGCGCGGAAGAAGGCCGCCGGCAAGGTGGTCAAGGCGGTCGCGAAGGCGGTCGTCTACGTCTTCCTCGCCGTCACCGCGCTGCGGTTCGCCACCGGCGGCGGGCAGTCCAGCTCGGGCCAGCAGCAGTCGACGGTCGCCGGGGTGTTCAGCTGGCCCGGTGGCCGGTTCCTCGTCGGCGTCGCCGCCCTCGTGGTCATCGGCGTCGGCGTCTACCACGTGCGCAAGGGCCTCACCGGGCACTTCATGAAGGAGATCGACACCACGCAGGCCAGCGCCGGTCAGCGCCGGGTCATCGAGCGGCTCGGCCAGGTCGGGTACCCGGCCAAGGGCGTGGCCCTGGCCCTGGTGGGCGGCCTGCTCGGCTGGGCCGCGATCACGTTCGACCCGGCCAAGGCCAGCGGGCTCGACGGCGCCATGCGCACCCTGCTCGACGCCCCCTTCGGCAAGGTGCTGCTCACCGTGGTCGCCCTCGGCATCGCCGCGTTCGGCGTCTTCTGCTTCTTCCGGGCTCGTTTCCCCGAGCGCACCTGAGCCCTCGTGAGCGCCGTCCTGCAGCGGGTGCACGACGCGGTGGCCCGCGCCCGCGAGGTCACCGACCACCCGGTGCTCACCCACCTGGCCCGGGTCGGGCTGGTCGCCTACGGCGTGCTGCACGTGCTCATCGGCTGGCTGGCCTTCCGGATCGCCTGGTTCGTGCAGCCCAGCACCGAGGACGCCGACCAGACCGGGGCGCTGCAGACCGTGGCCGGCTCCCCCGGCGGGCGGGTGCTGCTGTGGGTGATCGGCCTGGGCATGCTCGCGCTGTCGTTCTGGCAGGCCGCCGAGGTGCTGCGCTGGTGGACCGGGCTGCTCCGCCCGGGGCACCGGCGGCGGGTGGCGGTCGTGTGCGCCAAGTGCGGCGCCAAGGCCGTCGTCTACGCGGTGCTCGGGGTGACCGGGCTGTTCTTCGCCGTCGGCGCGGAGTACGACGCCGCCGCCCGGTTCCGGAAGCTGACCGACGACGCGCTGCGCATCCCCGGCGGCGCAGCGCTGGTCGTCGCGGTGGGCGTCGGGGTGGTGGCGGTCGGGCTGTACACGCTGGTGCGCGGGTTCACCGGCGGCTTCATGCGGGACGTCGACCTCGACGCCGCCCCGGACCGGGTCGAGCCGTTCATCCAGCACATCGGCTCGGTGGGCTACGTGGCCAAGGGGATCGCCTTCGCCGTCTCCGGTGGGCTGCTGGTGTACGCGGCGGCCACCTCCGACGTGTCGACGGCGACCGGGCTCGACGGCGCGATGAACGCCATCGGCGCCGTCCCGACCGGGCAGTGGCTGCTCACCGCGGTGGCCGTGGGGTTCGCCGCGTTCGGGGTCTACGCACTCGCCCGGGCCCGCTACCCCGACCGCGACCCGGCCAGCTGACCCGACGGCCGGGCGGTCACGGCCGGGCGGTCACGGCTGGGCGGTCACGGCTGGGCGGTCACGGCCGGGCGGTCACGGCCGGGCGGTCACGGCCGGGCGGTCACGGCCGGGCGGTCACGGCCGGGCGGTCACGGCTGGGCGGTCACGGCTGGGCGGTCACGGCTGGGCGGTCACGGCTGGGCGGTGGTGCGGGTCGACCCGCGCCACCGGAGGTGGAGCCGCGCCGTGGCCCGGCCTGAGGTCCGGTCGCCCGGCTCGACCCGGGCTGCGGCACCCTGACCGGTCGGCCGAGCGCGGTCAGGCGAGCGCGGTCAGGCGAGCGCGATCAAGCCGGCGCCGGTGGGCACGAAGCCGCACCGCTCCAGGTAGAAGCCGCGCAGGTGCTCGTCGAAGTCGACGTGCAGCCACTCGCAGCCGGTGCCCTGGGCGCCGTCGACCGCGGCACGCACCAGGGCTGCACCGATCCCCCGCCGCCGCCGGTCGGCGCGGACCAGGGTGTCGAGCAGGAAGGCGTGCACGCCCCCGTCCCAGGCGACGTTGACGAAGCCGACCAGCTCACCGTCGTCGACGGCGGTCACCCAGCCCAGGCTGTACCGCTCGACCTGGGCGACCCAGTCGTCGTCGAGGACGCGGTGGCCGAAGCCCTCGGCGTGCAGCGCGTTGACGTCGGCGTTGGTGAACCGGCCGCGCCAGCAGTACTCGACCACGTCGTCCGGCCTCCTGCAGGGTCCCGCCGCGGGGCGTGCGGGTGGTGGGGGCAGGAGGTCCTCCGTCAGTCGATGACGGTGAAGACGTCCCAGAGGCCGGTGATCTGCAGCGGGCGGACGACGGCGCGGGTGCCGCCGACGCGCATCCGCAGCGTGCGGCCGCCGGCCTCGGCGGCGCGGTGCGCGGTGGCCAGGGCCGACAGCCCGGCCGAGTCGAGGAA
Organism: Modestobacter sp. SSW1-42; assembly: GCF_046635825.1. Lineage (NCBI taxonomy): Bacteria > Bacillati > Actinomycetota > Actinomycetes > Geodermatophilales > Geodermatophilaceae > Modestobacter > Modestobacter sp. SSW1-42. The sequence continues at coordinate 359,603 of NZ_JBISCA010000005.1, forward strand.
CGTCACGCCGGTGAGGTCGACGTCGACGGTCGTGGTCCCGGGCCGGTCGAGCACCTCGAGCAGGCACGTGCGCAGCCCGGGGGCGGTGGTGGAGTCGATCTCGCCGCTGACCGTGATCTCGGCGCCGTCGGCCGACGAAGCGGCACGGACGTCGATGCGGGTGGGGTCGAGGTCGATGGGGAGTGCGGTCATGCATACCTCCGGCAGGCCAGGGTCGGCAGCAGGGGCCGACCGTGTGCGCCGAGCAGACGAGCACTCGGTCGCGGCTGGTGGTTGAACCGCGACGCCAACGCTAGGCACCCGATCGGTCGCGCACAAGGGGCCCCCGGCGTGGCGGACCGCGCCACGCCGAGCGGAACAGCCCTCCGGGTCGGCGTGTTCGCAGGCACCCACGCCCGGGTACAGCCGTGACGATCACCGCACCCGGCCGCACAGCCACGGGGCGGATACTGGTGCCCATGTCGAAGTGGACCGTCGTCGCCGGGGTCGCGTGGGTGGTCCTGAGCGTGCTCGCCTTCACGGTCGACCCGATCCTGGGCGCCGTCGTGCTGATCTTCGGCGCCGCGGCCGTGGTCGTCGTCCAGCTGGCCAGCAGCTGGGACCAGCACCCCGACTTCGAGGCCCGCGAGCTCGCCCGGTCCCGGCGGCGCCAGGCCAAGTGGGAGCGCACCGCCCCCTCCCGCGAGAAGGACGCCGCCCGCTTCGCCGCCCACCAGGCGCGGCAGGCCGCCAGGCGCGGCGAGCAGACGCGGCAGGCCGACACCCCGTCCTGACCGCTCGGGAAACCGGTGGACGACGGCGCGCCGCCGTCCGTACCGTCCCCGGCATGGGCTCCTGACACGGACACATCCCCGATGAGCTGACCGCGGCTGCCGGGCAGCTGCGCCGTCCGCCGGCACCGACCGGCCGACCACCCCGCTCGTCCCGGCGCGCCGCCCGGCCGCCGCCACCCCGTCCTGGAGGTACCCCGTGTCACGACCCACCCCTGCCGTCGACGGCCCCGCCGCCGAGGCCCGCGCCCAGCTGCCCGAGGACGCCCGGACCGGCTTCGACCGGCTCGTCCACGGCGTGCTCGCCGGCCGGCAGCCCGCCCTCGGCGCCGCACTGCGCAGCCAGCTCCCCGGCACCGGCGGTGTGCGCTGGCTGCACGCCGCGGGCCTCTCGCCCACCGCCCGCCCGTCGGCGCTGACCGCGGCGCACTGGCTGTCGCTGTACGAGACGTGGCAGGCCGCCCAGCCGGCGCCGCGCTCGGGCGGCCGCAGCGAGGGCCACGGCCCGCGGGCCGACAGCCGGCACGGCCACGCCCCCGGCGCCCAGGCGGCCCCCCGCTGGTTCTGATGCCCCAGCACGGGGGCGAGGGCCGGTCGATCATCGGCGAGTGGTGAGGCGGGCCGGCGTGTCCGGCAGCCACTCGCCGATGATCGCGGCTCAGCCGACGGAGTCCTCGGCGGCGAGCTCGGCGGCGCGCCGGGGATGGGCGAACGCCTCGGCCAGCGCCTGCCGCAGCGGCCACGCCCCGGCCCGCCAGGCCAGGGCGCGGCCCAGCGCCGCCGGGGTGCCGTCGACCGCGTCGACGTCGGCTCCGGGCCACCACGCGACGCTGCGGCCGCCGCTGACCGTGAGCACGGGGTGCACCGCGACCGACCCGGGCAGCTCGGCCAGCCCGAGCCGGGCGGCGGCCAGCCCGGCGCCGGGCACCTCCGCCCAGGGCACGGTGCGTGCAGCCCGGCTGGTCACCCGGGTCTGCTCGACCTCGCTGGCCAGCGGCAGGTCGAGCAGGTCCGCGACCGCCTCCGGCGCACCGCCGGCGGGCACGAGCGGCGCGTCGACCAGGAACTGCAACCACGGCGCGTCCAGCACCACGGCCTCGTCACCGACCCGGTCCGGGGCGACCCGCACCCGCGCCGGCGGCTCGACGTCCACGCCGTCCAGCGCGGTGGCGAGCCGGGCGTAGACGGTGCGCAGCACGGCCGGGCCGACGGTGCGCGCCGGGTCGCCCAGCCGGTCGAGCAGCTCGACCGCGTCGTCGACGTCGGCCAGCAGGTCGGCCACGGTCGCGGCGGGCCGCAGCAGCTCCAGCACGGCGGGCGGCAGCTCGGGCACCGCTTCGTACAGTCCCTGCAACTCCACGCCGTCGGCTGCCCGCAGCCGGTCGGGCCGGACGCCGTCCAGCACTGGTGAGGTGCGCAGCCACCAGCGCAGGTAGCCGGGGACGACGGTGCCGCCGAGGTCGACGTCGGCGCGGGCGGCGGCGGGCAGGGCGGCCAGCAGCGGCAGCGCCCGGTCCCAGTCGCGCACCAGCTCCAGGTCGCGGACGGCGGTGAGCGCGGGCCAGTCCGGGGGCGGCGCGTCGGCGGGCAGCCGGTCCAGGACGGCGTCGAGCCACTCCTCGGCCCGGTCGACGTCGAGCTCGTCGGGGTCCGCGGTGGTCACGACGGCGAAGGTGTCCAGCACGCCGACCGCCCGCAGCACGCCGGCGTCCTGCCCGGCGGCGAGGTCGGGGTCCAGGACGCCCAGCGCGCCGGGGACCAGGACGTCGGCCAGCGGCGAGCCCGGCAGCACCAGCTCCGCCGCGGGCGCCCAGCCGCCGTCGTCGTCGGGCAGCGCGAGCTCGCCCAGCCACGGCAGCTCCCCCGGGGCGGTGCCCGCCGCGGCGACCAGGGCGAGCACGGCACGCGCCAGCGGCTCGACGTCCTCGCCGTCGTCGGCCCGGTCCAGCGAGACCTCCACCGCGGCCCGGACGTCGGGGTCGGCGAGCACCGCGGCCGCCGTCGCCGGGCGGGCCCCGAGCCGCTCCAGCACCCGCCGGGCCGGGCCGGCAGCCGCCGCGGGGTCGGCGATCCGCAGGCCCAGCGGGGCGAGCCGGTCGGCCGGCAGCGACGCGTCGGCGAGCAGCACGCCGGCCGGGGTCTGCGCGGTGCGGCCGTCGGCGAGCGGCACCGGCAGCGCGGCCAGCTCGTCGCGGTCGGCGCCGTCGAGGGCCGCGTACAGGCCGGCCCACCACTCCCCCGGCCGCCGCACGCCGCGGACGGCCTCGACCACCTCGGCCAGCCCCGCCCGGCGCACGCCGAGCGCCGCGCGCGCCCGGGCGTCGGCGCGCCGCGACCAGCCGGCCGGCAGCAGCCCGGGGAGGACGCCGACCAGCGCGGCCACCCGCTCGTCGGAGGCGTCGTCGAGGGCGACGGCGCGGTCGGGCCGCAGCCGCTGCTCCTCCGGGTCGGCGGCCGGCAGCCAGGCGGTGGCGGTGAGCCGGTCGAGCACCGCCCGGCACAGCGCGGCGTCCAGCGCGGCGGCGGCCAGGCCCACGCCGGGCACCAGCCGCAGCAGCGCCGGGTCGGCGGGCAGGCCGGCCAGCAGCTCGGCGTAGCCCTCGGCGGCCACCGCGACCAGCGCGTCGGTGACCGGGCCGGGGGTGACGTGCCGCCGGTCGGGGCCCAGCGGGAAGGGGGCGATCAGCCGCGCGGGCAGCGACAGCGGCTCGTCGCTGGGCGTCGGCGCGTGCAGCACCTGCCGGCCGGGCAGCGGCGCGGGGACGCCGTCGTTGTCCAGCGGCACCGCCCAGGTGACCGTGGACCTGCGGCGACCGCGCTCCTCCACCGGGCGGTCGGCGAGCAGCGCCTCGGACAGCTCGCCGGTGCGCTGCACCAGCTGCCAGGTCGTCGTCCGGGCGCCGTCGCCGAGCCGGACCCGGGCGCCGTCCCGGGCGCAGGTGAGCGTGCGGACGGCCCCGTCCACGACGACGTCGACCCGGCCCAGCGCGGACAGCGCCAGCAGCAGCTCGGCGTCCAGCGCCTGCAGCGCGGCCCGCACGGCGTCCGCGCCGCCCGGCCGCAGCGGCAGCACGACCTCGGTGGCGAAGCCGGCCGGCGGTGCACCCTCGGCGTCGAACGGCAGCCGCAGGACCGGGACCGCGCCGTCGCGGCGGGCCAGTTCGTCGGCCAGCGCGGGGACGGCGGCGACGGCAGCGCGGGTCGCCGCGGCGGAGAACCGCACCGACCGGCCGGTGGACAGCACGGCCGGTGCGTCGCTGACCGCGAGCACCGCCGCGAACCCGACGCCGAAGCGGCCCACGCTGTCGGCGGCGTCCCGCTTGGCCGAGGCCCGCAGGGAGGCCAGCGCCTGCACGCCGTCGTCGTCGAGCGGGGCGCCGGTGTTGGCCGCCCGCAGCTCCTCGCCGGCGAGCTCCAGGCGCAGGTGCTCGGGCCCGCCGGCGCGGGCGGCGGCGTCGGCGGCGTTCTGGGCGAGCTCGACGAGCAGCCGGTCGCGGTAGCCGCCGCGGACGAGGTCCTCCTCGGCGTTGGCGTCCTCCCGGAAGCGGGCCGGGGAGTCGGTCCAGGCGGCGAGCACCCGGCGGCGCAGTTCGGTCGGGTCCGGCACGCGCGCAGCATGCCCGACCCGCGGTCGGCCCAGCGCGCTGTCACCCCGGGCAGCGGCGGGAGGCAGGGCACGGGGTGGGTCCGGACGGCCACGACAGTCCGGGCGCCGGGGCGGAGGCCGGGTGCGCGCGCCACGGCCGGCGACGGGGCGCCCACCCCCGTGTGACCAGTTCCTTTCCCGGTTCGGCCCGGGAGGTGATCACGTCTGGCAGAGTGAGGGCACCGGCGCCGCCCCCCGCTCATCCGAGAGCAGGTGGACTCGACGTCGGCGCGAGGCTGCGCCACCGAGGCGCGCCGGCGACCCGACGTCCGACCCGGAGCGACGTGGCCCCCTGTGGCGGCCCCGCCCGGTGGATGAACGGGAGCCACCGGAGTGTTGAGGACCACCAGATGACCACCAGCCCGTTCCCCCCTGCCCAGGGCGCCGACCGCCCCCGCCGTCGCGCCACCTCCCCGGCGACCGCCCCCGCGGCCGACGCCGGCTCCCGCCCCACCGCCGCACCGGCCCGCCCGGCCGCGCCGGCCGGGCCCGCCGCCGAGGGTGACGCCGCCCGCCGCCGCCGCGGTGGCCGCGGCCGCGGCACCGGCCCCCGCCCGGAGGGCCAGCAGTCCGCGCCCCGCACCGACGAGCGCGTGCCCGTCGCCCCGGTCGTGCCCGTGGGCGCCGACGCCACCGTGCTGCCCACCGACGCCACCTTCGCCGACCTGGGCGTCCCGGCCCCGCTGGTCGAGGTGCTGACCGCCAGCGGCATCACCGCGCCGTTCCCGATCCAGGTCGCGACGCTGCCCGACACGCTCGCCGGCCGCGACGTGCTCGGCCGCGGCCGCACCGGCTCGGGCAAGACCCTGGCCTTCTCCATCCCGCTGGTCGCCCGGCTCGCGGCCTCCACCAGCAAGCGCCAGGCCAAGCGGCCGCGTGCGCTGATCCTGGTGCCAACCCGCGAGCTGGCCAACCAGGTCAACGCCGTCGTCGACCCGCTGGCCCGCGCGCTGGGCATGCGCTCGACCGTCGTCTTCGGTGGTGTCGGGCAGAACCCGCAGGTGCAGGCCCTGGCCGCCGGTGTCGACGTGCTCATCGCCTGCCCCGGCCGGCTCGAGGACCTCATCCAGCAGGGTCACGCCGACCTCGGCGCCGTCGAGATCACCATCCTCGACGAGGCCGACCACATGGCCGACCTGGGCTTCCTGCCCGGCGTCAAGCGCCTGCTCGACCGCACCCCGGAGGTCGGCCAGCGGCTGCTGTTCTCCGCCACCCTGGACAACGGCGTCGACGTCCTGGTCAAGCGCTACCTCGACCGGCCCACCACGCACTCGGTCGACCCGGCCGTCGCCCCGGTGTCGACGATGACCCACCACGTGTTCCGGGTCGACGCCGCCGACAAGGGGCAGATCGTGCAGGAGCTGGCCTCGGGCCTGGGCCGCACGGTCATGTTCACCCGCACCAAGCACCAGGCCAAGAAGCTGGCCAAGCAGCTCACCGCCGCCGGCGTCCCGGCCGTCGACCTGCACGGCAACCTCAGCCAGAACGCCCGCGAGCGCAACCTCGAGGCGTTCAGCAACGGCGAGACCCGGGTGCTGTGCGCCACCGACATCGCCGCCCGCGGCATCCACGTCGACGACGTGGCGATCGTCGTCCACGTCGACCCGCCGGCCGAGCACAAGGCCTACCTGCACCGCTCGGGCCGCACCGCCCGGGCCGGCGCCGGCGGCATCGTGGTCACCATCGCCACGCCCGACCAGGCCGGCGAGGTCCGCACGCTGGCCCGCCAGGCCGGCATCACCCCCGAGGTCTCGGCGATCAAGCCCGGCGCCCGGGAGATCACCGCGCTGACCGGCCCGGCCGCGCCCTACGTCGAGCCGGCCCCGGTGGCCGAGCCGCAGCCGCAGGGCAGCGGTGGCGGCGCCAACGGCGGCCGCCGTCGTCGCAGCGGTGGCGGGGGCGGCGCGTCCGGCGCGTCGTCGTCCGGCTCGTCGGCCGGTGGGCGCAGCGGCCAGACCCGCTCCGCCGGCCCGGCCCGCACCCGGGCCGAGCTCGCCGCGCGGGCCGGCCAGGCGCCCTCGGGTGCCGGCCGGGGACGCGGCCGCACCGGCCGCTGACCTCAGCACCACCGCGGGCCGGTGGTGGTCGTCCCCTGCGGACGGCCACCACCGGCCCGTCCCCCTCCTGGCTCACCGCGCGTGCTCCTGGCTCACCGTCTGCCGTGAGCCAGGAGCACGCACGACCAGGTGAGCTGATCCCGGACGGCCGTCCCCGCTCGCGGCGGCGACGGCGGGGCGACGATGATGTTGAGAGTTCCATCGTCCCCGTCGCCAGTGAGGTCCTCATGCGTCTGCCCATCACCCCCAGCGAGATCGCGCCCCGGCTCGCCACGGGCGCCTTCATCCTGAACTCCGGCCTCGGCAAGCGCGGCGCGGACGAGGGCACCGCCGCCGGCCTGCACGGCTTCGCCGCCGGCACCTACCCGTTCCTGGGCAAGGTGCCGCCGAAGACGTTCGCGAAGGCGCTGTCGACGTCCGAGATCGTCATCGGCGCCGCGCTGCTCACCCCGTTCGTCCCCGCCGCCGTCGCCGGCGCGGCCCTCACCGGCCTGTCCGCCGGCCTGCTCGGGCTCTACCTGCGCACCCCGGGCATGACCAAGCCGGGCAAGAGCGTCGCCCCCACCCAGGAGGGGCTGACCATCGCCAAGGACGTGTGGATGCTCGGCATCGGCGTCGGCCTGATCACCCAGGGCCTGTCCGGCCGCGACGCCCAGATCACCATCGGCGGCAGCACGCCCCGCGAGGCGAAGGCCAAGGCCCGCAAGAAGGCCGCCCGCAAGGCCGCGAAGAACGCCCGCAAGGCCCACAAGGCCCGCGAGAACGTCGCCGCCTAGACCGCCTGCATCGCGCGGACGAGGGCGGCGAGCTGGTCCGGCCGGGTGTGGGGTGTCATGTGCCCCGCACCCGGCAGCTCGACCAGCCGCCCCCGCGGTGCGGCGTCCGCCAGGTGGGCGGCCCACTCCGGCGGGCACAGCGCGTCCCGCGACCCGCGGACGACGAGCACCGGCACGCCCACCCGGCGCAGCCGCTCGTCGACCCGGTCGGGTGAGAGCCGGCGCCACAGGGCCGTCATCGCCCGCGGCCCGGTGCGCAGCCACTGGGCCAGCACCAGCGGCGCCTGCCACCACGGCTCACCCAGGGCGGTGCGCACCCACCGCCCGGCCAGCGCCCAGGGGCGCCGCAGCCGCGGGTCGGTGGTCGGGCCCAGCAGCAGGACGGCGGCCACCCGCGGGTCGCGCTCGGCGACCGCGGCCACCACCTGGCAGCTCTGCGAGTGACCGACCAGCAGCACCGGCCCCGGACCCAGCGCGGCCTGCAGCCGCGCGGTCAGCTCCGGCAGCGACCCGACCGGACCCCGCCGGCCCATCCCGGGCAGCAGCACGACACGCCCGCCGGTGCGCCGCCGGACCCGGGCGGAGGACCGTTCGTCCAGACCGAGACCAGGCACCCACACGGGTGTGGGAACACCGTTCGCCTCCAGGCTGCTCACCTGAGTGCCGACTGTGTGAGGGACGACGCCGCCCCGGACGCAGAGGGCGGCCGCGCGATCGAACGCAGTAGTGGGAGGATGACAGTCATCATGACGACATCAGGAGGCAGCGTGACCACCGCAACCCAGTCCACCGGACGGCGGCCCCGGGTGGTCATCGTCGGCTCCGGCTTCGGTGGCCTCTTCGCAGCCAAGCAGCTGAAGAAGGCCCCGGTCGACATCACCCTCGTGGCCAAGACCACCCACCACCTCTTCCAGCCGCTGCTCTACCAGGTGGCGACCGGCATCCTCTCCGAGGGCGAGATCGCCCCCGCCACCCGGGAGATCCTGCGCGACCAGGACAACGCCCGCGTGGTGCTCGGTGAGGTCACCGACATCGACACCACCGCCCGCACGGTCACCTCGGTCGTGCTCGGCCGCACCAGCGTGCACGAGTACGACGAGCTGATCGTCGCCGCCGGCGCCGGCCAGTCCTACTTCGGCAACGACCAGTTCGCCGAGTTCGCGCCGGGCATGAAGAGCATCGACGACGCCCTCGAGCTGCGGGGCCGCATCTTCGGCGCCTTCGAGCTGGCCGAGCTGGCCACCGCGCCGGAGGAGATCGACCGGCTGCTCACCTTCGTCGTCGTCGGCGCCGGCCCCACGGGTGTGGAGATGGCCGGGCAGATCGCCGAGCTGGCCCGCCGCACGCTGCGCAAGGACTTCCGGCACATCGACCCGACCAGCGCCCGGGTGATCCTGCTCGACGCGGCGCCGAAGGTGCTGCCCCCGTTCGTCGACAAGCTGGGCGAGGCCGCGGCCAAGAAGCTCAAGTCGATCGGGGTGGAGATCCAGCTCGGCGCGATGGTCACCAACGTCGACGCCGACGGCATCGTCCTCAAGGACAAGGACGGCCACGAGCGCCGCATCCACGCCGCCACCAAGATCTGGGCCGCCGGCGTGCAGGCCAGCCCGCTGGGCAAGCTGCTCGGCGAGCAGACCGGTGCCGAGGTCGACCGGGCCGGGCGCATCTCCGTCCAGCCCGACCTGACCCTCCCCGGCCACCCGGAGATCCACGTGGTCGGCGACATGATGTCGCTCAACCGCCTCCCCGGTGTCGCGCAGGTGGCCATCCAGGGCGGCAAGTTCGCCGCCGCCGCCGTCAAGGCCCGCGTCGCCGGCCGGCCCACCGCGCCGGAGTTCAAGTACTTCGACAAGGGCAGCATGGCCACCATCTCGCGCTTCGACGCGGTGGCCGACACCTGGAAGTTCCAGTTCAGCGGCTTCCCGGCCTGGGTGCTGTGGCTGGCGGTGCACGTCATGTACCAGGTGGGCTTCAAGAACCGCTTCAACACGGTCTTCCACTGGGCGGTCAGCTTCCTGGGCCGCGGGCGCTCGCAGCGCATCGCCACCCAGCAGCAGGTCTACGGCCGGCTGGCCCTGGAGGAGCTCGGCTCGGACTTCGAGGTCTCCAAGACCGGCGGCCGGCACCACTACGGCGAGAAGGTCGACGTCACCGGGCGCGAGTCCGCCTGACACACCGCACCACCCGCTCGACGGCCCGGTCCCCGCACCCGCGGGGGCCGGGCCGTCGGCCGTGCGGGGCTCAGTCGTCCGACGCCGCGGCCAGCTCCTGCACCCGGGCCACGGCCCGGTCCCGGATGGCCGCGGCCGTCTCGGCCCGCCGCCTGGCTGCGTCCCGGCGGTGCTCGGCCCGGGGCACCGCGGCCGCGGACTCCTCAGCCGCCCGCCGGACCCGGCGCAGTTCCCGCTCCAGCTCCTCGGCCCGCTGCTGCAGCTCGTCCCGCCGCTCCCCCGCCGCCGTGACCTCGGCCTCGGCGGTCGCCGCGGCCGCCGCGGCGTCCCGCGCCACCGTGGTGGCCTCCTCGGCGTCCCGGCGGGCCTGGTCGAGCTCTCGTCGCGCCTGCTCGGCCGCCGCCCGGCGGCGCTCCTCCTCGGCGTCCCGGCGGCCGGTGGACCGGGACGGGCGCGCCGGTGCCGCCGCACGCACCGGGGTGGCCACCGCACCGCCGAGGTCGACCGGGCCCAACCCGCTGTAGGACAGCGCGGTGGTCAGCCGGCCGGCCCGCAGCGCGGCTCCCGCGTCCGGGTCGGCGACCGCGGCCCGCAGCGTGGCCTCGACCTGCTCGGCCACCGCGCTGCTCACGTCGTGCCCCTCGGCGTGGGCCAGCCCGCGGGCCTGCCGGGCGAGCGCGGCAACCAGCTGGTTGCGCTGCCGGCCCAGCTCGCGCAGCTGGTCACCGGAGAGGCCCACCTGGGCCGCGCGCAGCAGCTCGGCCAGCTCGGCGAGCTGGGCGACCTCCTCCGGCTGACGGCGCACCAGCAGGTTGCAGACCCAGGCCGCGGTCGTGGGCTTGGGTAGCGCCGCGACCGCGGTGGCCAGGGCCTTGTCCCCCGCCGCCCGGGCGCGGTCCCGGGCGGCGGTGCGGGCGGCGACGAACTCCTCGGGCGGGACGCCGTACAGCGCCTCGGCGGCGGCGTCCAGGTCGTCGTCGGGCCGGTCGTCGGTCAGGGGGTGCGCCAGTCGTCGGTGGTCATGTTCGAGCCGGCCATCGGGCCCATCTGCAGCATCCCGCCGTCCACCGGCCAGGAGGCGCCGTTGACGTAGGCGGCTGCCGGGGAGGCGAGGAACGCGACCACCGCGGCGATCTCCCGGGCGTCGCCGGGGCGGGCGACCGGGATGCCGGGACGCCGCTTGTCCGGCGCCGTCGGGTCCTCGTCCTCCTGACCGGTCATCGGGGTGGCGATCTCCCCGGGTGCGACGGAGTTGACGGTGATGCCGTGATCGGCGAGCTCGATCGCGGCGACCCTGGTGAGCAGGCCCAGCCCGCCCTTGGCCGCGCAGTAGGCGCCCGCGCCGACCCGGGGCTGGGTCTCGTGCACGCTGGTGATGTTGACGATCCGCCCGCCCCGGCCGGCGGCGATCATCCGCCGGGCGGCGCGCTGCAGGCACAGGAACGCGCCGTTGAGGTCGGTGTCCAGCACCTGCAGCCAGTCCTCGTAGGCGGTGTCGACCAGCAGGGTCGCGTCACCGGTGCCGGCGCAGTTGACCAGCACGTCGATGCCGCCGAGCGCCTCGGCCAGGTCGTCGACGACGTCGGCGGCGGCGGGCAGCCGGGTGAGGTCGAGGTGGCGCAGCTCGGCGCGGCGGCCGGTGGCCCGGACCTCCTCCGCCGTCGCCTCCCCCGCCGCCTGGTCGCGGTACCAGGTGAGGCCGACGTCGTGGCCGGCCTCGGCGAGGGCGACGGCGGTGGCCCGGCCGATGCCGGACTCCGATCCGGTGACGACGGCGACGCGCTGCTGCTGGCTGCTCTGGGTCATGACCGCAGCGCTACCCGTCGCGGCGGCCGGGGATGCAGGCGGTGTCAGCGGCCGGCCAGGACACGCGATCCCGCCCGGCACGGCCACCGGAGGCCGGACCCGGCGCGGGTAGCGTCCCCGGCGGGCGGTCGCCGTTCCGCCGCCCGGGGAGGCGCCATGAAGGTCTCGCTCTTCGCCACCTGCCTGGTGGACACCCTGACGCCGTCGGTGGGGATGGCCACCGGCCGGCTGCTGCAGCGGCTCGGGCAGGACGTCGTCGTCCCGCCCACGCAGGCCTGCTGCGGTCAGATGCACGTCAACACCGGCTACCGGCGCGAGGCGCTGGGCATCGTGGCCAACCACGTGCGGGCCTTCGCCGGCAGCGAGGCGATCGTCGCGCCGTCCGGCTCCTGCGTGGCCTCGATCCACCACCAGCAGGCCGCGGTGGCCCGGCGGGCCGGCGACGAGGCGCTCGCGCAGGCCGCCGAAGAGCTGGCCGGCCGCACCTACGAGCTGTCGCAGTTCCTGGTCGACGTGCTGGGGGTGACCGACGTCGGGGCCTACTACCCGCACCGGGTCACCTACCACCCGACCTGCCACTCGCTGCGGCTGCTGGAGGTCGGTGACCGGCCGTTGCAGCTGCTGCGCGCGGTGCGCGGTCTCGAGCTGGTCGAGCTGCCCGGGGCCGAGCAGTGCTGCGGCTTCGGTGGCACCTTCGCGGTCAAGAACGCCGACACCTCCACCGCGATGCTCACCGACAAGATGGCCAACGTGCTGTCGACGCACGCCGAGGTGTGCACCGCCGGCGACGCGTCCTGCCTGATGCACATCGGTGGCGGGCTGTCCCGGCTGCGCGCCGGCACCCGCACCGTCCACCTGGCCGAGATCCTGGCGTCCACGGAGGACGCCGTGACCCCTGATCAGCGGACCACCCCGGCGGTGCGGGCGTGACCGCCACCGTCCCGCCGAAGGCGCCGGTCTTCCTCGGCCTGCCCACCGCACCCCGGGGCGTGGGCCACCTGCGCGGCACCGAGTCCTTCCCGGACGCCGCCCGGCACGAGCTGCGCAACGGCCAGCTGCGGGCCAACCTCGGCCACGCCACCGCGACCATCCGCGGCAAGCGGGCCGGGGTGGTCGCCGAGGTGCCGGACTGGGAGCAGCTGCGCGCCGCCGGCAAGGCGGTCAAGGCCGCGACGATGGCCCGGCTGGACGAGCACCTGGTCGAGCTCGAGCGCCAGGTGACCGCCCGCGGGGGCACCGTGCACTGGGCCCGCGACGCCAACGAGGCCAACGCGATCGTCACCGCGCTGGTGCAGGCCACCGGCACCACCGAGGTGGTCAAGGTCAAGTCGATGGCCACCCAGGAGATCGGGCTGAACGAGGCGCTGGAGGCCGTGGGCCTCGACGTGTTCGAGACCGACCTGGCCGAGCTGATCGTGCAGCTGGGCGAGGACTCCCCCAGCCACATCCTGGTGCCGGCGATCCACAAGAACCGCGCCGAGATCAAGGAGATCTTCGCCCGCACCATCCCCGGCGTCGATCCCGAGCTGACCGACGACCCCCGGCAGCTGGCGATGGCCGCGCGCACCCACCTGCGCGAGCGGTTCCTGCGCGCCCGGGTCGCGGTCAGCGGGGCCAACTTCGGCGTCGCCGAGACCGGCACGCTGTCGGTGGTCGAGAGCGAGGGCAACGGGCGGATGTGCCTGACCCTGCCGCAGACGCTGATCACGGTGATGGGCATCGAGAAGGTGGTGCCCACCTGGACCGACCTCGAGGTGTTCCTGCAGCTGCTCCCCCGCTCGTCCACCGGCGAGCGGATGAACCCCTACACCTCCACCTGGGCCGGGGTGACCCCCGGCGACGGCCCGCAGGAGTTCCACCTGGTGCTGCTGGACAACGGCCGGACGGCGGTGCTCGCCGACGAGGTGGGCCGCGAGGCGCTGCACTGCATCCGCTGCTCGGCGTGCCTGAACGTCTGCCCGGTCTACGAGCGCACCGGCGGGCACGCGTACGGCTCGGTCTACCCCGGCCCGATCGGGGCGATCCTGTCGCCGCAGCTCACCGGGGTCGAGGACAACGCCTCGCTGCCCTACGCCTCCTCGCTGTGCGGTGCCTGCTACGAGGTGTGCCCGGTGGCGATCGACATCCCCTCGATCCTGGTGCACCTGCGCGCCGAGCACGTCGAGGCGCAGGAGCGGCCCACGGCCGAGGCGGTCGCCTTCCGCGGCCTGGCCAGGGTCATGTCGCACCCGCGGCTCTGGCACCTCGCCCAGCGCGGCGCCCGGCTGGGCCGGCTGATCGCGCGGGGGAAGCCGACGCTGCCCACCGCGTTCCCGCCGCCGGTCTCCGGCTGGACCCGCAGCCGCGACCTGCCCACCCCGCCGACCCGCACGTTCGTGCAGCAGTGGACCGAGGAGCACGGCCAGTGAGCACCTCCACCCGCCGGTGCTCGTGCTCTGCTCACCACGGTGAGCAGAGCACGAGCTCATCCAGGAGCACCCGGTGAGCGCCCGCGAGGAGGTGCTCGCCCGGATCCAGACGGCGCTCGGCGAGGACCGCGCGCCGGTTCCCGAGGTGGTCCGCGACTACCGGCGGGCCGGGGACTCCCCCGCGGACGCCGCCCGGCTCGACCTGCTGGTCGACCGGGTCGAGGACTACCGGGCCACGGTCCTCCGCTGCGCACCGGACGACGTCGGCACCACCGTGCGCGCCGCGCTGGACCGGGGCCTGGGCGAGGGCTGGGCGGCCGCCGACGTGGTCGTCGCCCCGGGCCTGGACGCCGCCTGGCGCCCGGCGGGCTGTGACGTCGACGACGACCGGCCCGCGGTGCAGCTCGCCGACCGGGCCGCCGCCGTCACCGCGGTCGCCGTGGCGATCGCCGAGACCGGCACGCTGGTGCTCGACGGCTCCCCCGCCTGCGGACGCCGGGCGCTGTCGCTGCTGCCCGACTGCCTGGTCTGCGTGGTGACCGCCGACCAGGTGGTGGCCGGGGTGCCCGAAGGCATCGCCGCGCTCGACCCGGTCCGGCCGCTGACGATGATCAGCGGCCCGTCGGCGACCAGCGACATCGAGCTGCAGCGGGTCGAGGGCGTGCACGGCCCGCGGCAGCTGTTCGTCGTCCTGGCCGGCTGACCGGCGTCGCGACACCGGCCGCCGCGGCACCGGCCGCCGCCGCCGCGACACCGGCCGGTCAGCCGCGCGTCCGCCAGGACCGACAGGCGCTCGGTCGGACGACCCGGGGTCGGCCCGGCCGGGGCCCTCGCGCACGATGGGCATCGTGGGACGGGTCGCGGTCATCGGGGACATCGGCGGGCACCTGCCGCAGCTCACCCAGGCGCTGGTCCGCTTGGGCGCCGAGCCGGACACCTGCCACTTGCCGGACGACCTGCAGGTCGTCCAGGTCGGCGACCTGGTGCACCGCGGTCCGGACTCGGCGGGCGTGGTGGCGCTGGTCGACCGGCTGCTGGCCGACCAGCCCGGGCAGTGGCACCAGCTGGCCGGCAACCACGAGGGCCAGTACGTGGAGACCCCGGCGTTCGACTGGCCCGAGGTGCTCCCGGCCGCGGTGCCGGAGACGCTGCGCCGCTGGTGGGCCACCGGCCGGATGCGGGTCGCCGCCGCGGTCACCCTGGGCGACGGCGAGCAGGTGCTGGTCACCCACGCCGGGCTGACGTCCGGGCTGCACCGCCGGCTCGGCCGCCCGCGCACCGCGGACGCCGCCGCGAGGTCACTGAACGGGCTGCGGGATGCGGACCCGGCCACCCTGTGGCGGGCCGGCGCGATGCTCGGCGGCGGCGCACCCGATCTGTCGGCCGGGCCGATGTGGGCCGAAGCGGGGGCCGAGCTGGCCGCCTCCTGGGTGGCCGACGAGGTGCTGGGCGTGCGGATGCCGTTCACCCAGGTGCACGGCCACTCCAGCGTGGTCACCGTCCAGCGCGGTGAGCCCCTGCTGCGGGCGCCCGAGCTGCGCGACCGCATCCAGGTGCAGCTGACCGACCGGCACGTCGCGATCAGCGCCGCCGACGGTCTGCTGCTCGGCATCGACCCCGGTTTCGGCCGGACCGCACACCGGAACTGGGCGCCGCTGCTCTTCCCCGACGCGACCGTCACCGCCTGACGGCCGGCCCGGCGGGCCGGGGCAGGTCAGCGGCCGGACCCCGGACAGACCTCCGGCCCGGCACCCTGAGGGAACAGGGGGCCGGGCCGGAGGACGGTCCGTGCGGGTGGCGGGCCCCGCTGTCCGCTCCCGGTCCGAGGTCAGGGAACCGGGAGCGGGCTCAGCGGGAGCCCCGCACCGACGCAGGTCAGCTGCAGCCGCTGGTGGAGCCGCAGCCCTCGCAGACGTAGCAGCTGCCGGCGGGGCGCATCTTCGTGCCGCAGGTCATGCACAGCGGCGCGTCGGTGGCGGTGCCGGTGACCAGCTCGAGCAGCTCGGCCGAGGAGTGGGCCTCCTTGATCGCCTGCTTCGGGGACTCCTTGACCACCGGGGCCTCGGCCTTCGCCGGGGCCGCGGTCTCGGTCGGCGCGGAGCCACGCAGGGCCTCCAGGTCGACGTCGTCCTCGGTGACCGTGGCGGTCGAGGCGGAGGTGCCGTAGGAACCGGACACCTGCTCGGCCCGCTCCTCGGCGGAGAAGATCCCCAGGCCCGCCCGGGTCTCCACCGGCAGGTGGTCCAGCGCCAGGCGACGGAAGATGTAGTCCATCACCGACTGGGCGATCCGGATGTCCGGGTCGTCGGTCATGCCGGCCGGCTCGAAGCGCATGTTCGTGAACTTCTGGATGTAGGTCTCCAGCGGCACCCCGTGCTGCAGGGCCAGGGAGATCCCGATCGAGAAGGCGTCCATCACGCCGGCCAGGGTCGAGCCCTGCTTGCCCAGCTTGAGGAAGACCTCACCGAGGCTGCCGTCCTCGTACATGCCCGCGGTCATGTAGCCCTCGGCGCCGGCGACGCTGAAGGACGTGGTGACGCTGGTGCGCTTCTTGGGCAGGCGCTTGCGCACCGGGTGGGCCAGGGCGGTGGCCGCCGGGGCGGTCTCGGCGACGGCGACCTCGTCCTTGGTGCCGTCGTTCTTGCCCTTGCCGCCGGACAGCGGCTGGCCGACCTTGCAGTTGTCGCGGTAGATGGCCAGCGCCTTGATGCCCATCTTCCAGCCCTGGAAGTAGATGTCGGCGACCTCTTCGACCGTGGCCGACTCGGGCATGTTGACCGTCTTGCTGATCGCGCCGGAGATGAACGGCTGCACTGCGGCCATCATGCGGACGTGGCCCATCGGGGAGATGGACCGCTCGCCCATCGCGCAGTCGAAGACCTCGTAGTGCTCCGGGCGCAGGCTCGGGGCGTCGACGACGTGGCCGTGCTCGGCGATGTACTCGACGATCGCCTCGACCTGCTCGTCCTGGTAGCCCAGGCTCTTCAGCGCCCGCGGCACCGTCTGGTTGACGATCTGCATCGAGCCGCCGCCGACCAGCTTCTTGAACTTGACCAGCGAGAAGTCCGGCTCGATGCCGGTCGTGTCGCAGTCCATCATGAAGCCGATGGTGCCGGTGGGGGCCAGCACGGAGGCCTGCGCGTTGCGCCAGCCGTTCTCCGCGCCGATGGCCAGACCCTCCTGCCACTGGGCGGTGGCGACCTTCAGCACGTCGGCGTCGTCGGCACCGACCGGGCGGATCGCGTCGTTGGCCGCGGCGTGCTTGCGCATGACCCGGGCGTGGGCCTCGGCGTTGCGGGCGTAGCCGTCGTAGGCACCGACGACGCCGGCCAGCTCGGCCGAGCGGCGGTAGGCGGTGCCGGTCATCAGCGAGGTGATCGCCGCGGCCAGCGACTGGCCACCACGGGAGTCGTAGGCGTGGCCGGTGGCCATCAGCATCGCGCCGAGGTTGGCGTAGCCGATGCCCAGCTGGCGGTAGGCGCGGGTGGTCTCACCGATCGGGTCGGTCGGGAAGTCGGCGAAGCAGATCGAGATGTCCATCGCGGTGATGATCAGCTCGACGGCCTTCACGAAGTTCTTCGAGTCGAAGGTGCCGTCGTCCTTGAGGAACTTCATGAGGTTCAGCGACGCCAGGTTGCACGAGCTGTTGTCCAGGCTCATGTACTCCGAGCACGGGTTCGAGGCGTTGATCCGCCCCGTCTCGGGGTTGGTGTGCCAGTCGTTGATCGTGTCGTCGTACTGGATGCCCGGGTCGGCGCACTCCCAGGCGGCCTTGGTGACCTTGCCGAACAGCTCGCGGGCGTCGACGGTCTCGATGACCGAGCCGTCGGAGCGGGCCCGCAGGCCGAACTCGGTGCCGTTCTCGACCGCGCGCATGAACTCGTCGTTGACGCGGACGGAGTTGTTGGCGTTCTGGTACTGGACGCTGGTGATGTCCTTGCCGCCGAGGTCCATGTCGTACCCGGCGTCCCGCAGCGCGCGGATCTTGTCCTCCTCGCGCGCCTTGGTCTCGATGAACTCCTCGATGTCCGGGTGGTCGATGTCCAGCACGACCATCTTCGCCGCGCGGCGGGTGGCGCCACCGGACTTGATGGTGCCGGCGGAGGCGTCGGCGCCGCGCATGAAGGAGACGGGGCCGGAGGCCGTGCCCCCGGAGGACAGCAGCTCCTTGGAGGAGCGGATGCGGGAGAGGTTCAGGCCGGCACCGGAGCCGCCCTTGAAGATCAGGCCCTCCTCGCGGTACCAGTTCAGGATCGAGTCCATCGTGTCGTCGACGGCCAGGATGAAGCAGGCGCTGACCTGCTGCGGCGAGGCGGTGCCGACGTTGAACCACACGGGGCTGTTGAAGCTGAACACCTGGTGCAGCAGCATCCAGGTCAGCTCGTGCTCGAAGACCTCGGCGTCGGCCTCGGACGCGAAGTAGTCGTGCTCGCGACCGGCGGCGCCGTAGGTCAGCACGACGCGGTCGATGAGCTGGCGCAGGCTGGTCTCGCGCTGCGGGCTGCCCACGGCACCACGGAAGTACTTCGTGGTGACGATGTTGGTGGCGTTGATGCTCCACTCGGAGGGGAACTCGACCCCGCGCTGCTCGAAGTTGATCGAGCCGTCCCGCCAGTTGGTCATGACGACGTCGCGGCGCTCCCACACGACCTCGTCGTAGGGGTGCACCCCAGCGGTGGTGAAGACCCGCTTGACCTTCAGGCCCTTGCCCCGGACGGGGGCCTTGCCTGCGGTGCGGCGGTTCCGGCTGGGAGAGAGGCGGTCGGCTGTCTCGGTCAAAGCGTGCTCCCCTGGTGAGGCGTGCTGAACTGGATGGCTGCTGAGTCGGCGGTTGCCGGGAGCCGGTGGTGGAGGTGCCCGGCGGTGCGGGCGGGCCCGGGTGGGCGGGCGGTGAGCTGCGGAGCGGGCAGGCGGTGCGCGGCAGGCGGGCGGGGCGTCAGCCGGCCGGCGACCCGGCGTCGTCGCCGGGTGGACCGTTGTCGGCGACCTCGGGCCGGAGCCGCTTGAGCTCGGCGATCTCCTTCTCGAAGTCGGCCGCGGAGGAGAAGGAGCGGTAGACGCTGGCGAAGCGGAGGTAGGCGACCTCGTCGAGGTAGCGCAGTGGCCCGAGGATGGCCAGGCCGACCTCGTTGCTGGGGACCTCGGCGGCACCGGTGGCCCGTACGGCGTCCTCGACCTTGGCGGCGAGGACGGCGAGCTGCCCCTCGTCGACCGGGCGCCCCTGGCACGCCCGGCGCACGCCGGCGATGACCTTGTTGCGGTCGAAGGGCTCGCTGACGCCGCTGCGCTTGACGACGGCGAGCACCGGCTCCTCCACGGTGGTGAACCGGCGGCCGCAGACCGGGCACGACCGACGGCGGCGTGTGGTGGCGCCCTCGTCGGTCTCCCGCGAGTCGACGACCCGGCTGTCAGGGCTGTGGCAGAACGGACAGCGCACCGGGCACCTCCTCGATCGGCGGGCCGCCGGGGCGACCGTGGTGACGTCTCCTGTGGACCGCCCGGGGGACATCCGGTGGATGTCCTGGGGCTGACCTGGGGAAGCGCCTGTGGAGAAGAACTACACCTCTGTCACACAAGATGTTGGGGTGAGGTTAGCCCCGCACCACTACAGGTGCAACCCCTGGGGTCCGGCGCGTCGCCCCTCGTCGCAGCAGCACCGCCCGCACCAGGCACTTCGCCACGCCACGCCGGGAGACGGTGTGACCCAGGGTCGCCGGAGCGCGGCTCAGGGCAGTTGGAGCTCCGCGCCGGGCATCAGGTCGACGCTGTACAGACCGTTCAGCTCGACGATGGCGTCGACCACGGCGCGGGGGTCCTCGTCGGGGGCGACGTCGCGCGCGATGGACCACAGCGTGTCGCCGTACCGCACCACGACGGTGCTCGAGCCGGCCAGCTGCAGTCCGGTCTCGCGCCCGAGCTCGACGGTGACGACGGTGGCCGCGGCGACCGACAGCCCGATCGCCATCGACAGCCCGGCGACGACCCGCCGGCCACGGGCGGTGAGCCGCAGCGGCGCCGGCGGCGGCCGGTCGACACCCCGGCGGCGCACCCGCACGACGGGGCGCGCCTCGACCGCGCAGCCACCCCGGACGGGACGGCCGGCGGCGAGGCCGTCGAGCCGGGCCGGCCGGGCGCCGGGGCGCACCGGGTCGCGGCGCCCGGTGACCGGGGCGACCGGCTGCGGCCCCCGGCCGGCGAGCGGCTCGGAGCACGACGGCGCCACCCGGGCGACGGGCCTGGCCGGCCGTCGCACGGGCGCGGCGGGGACCGGGGGGACGGGCACCACGGAGAGGACGGGGGTGTCGAGCTGTGGGCTGACCATCGGGGGCACTCCTGGAGGTCTGGCGGTGGGACGTCGTCGGACGCCCGGTGCGCCCAGGCGGTCCCCCCGAGGCAGCGGCCGCCTCGAACGCCTGTTCGATTCGAACGTCTGTGCGATGTCTACCGCATCCCTCCGACAAGTCCACCCCTGGACGCGCGACTCCTTCGAACAGGTGTTTGAACTACACCGGTGTGACCCGCTACCGTGCACCCGAGATCGCTGACCGGACTGCTCCCGGCCCTCCGGTGCCGGGCAGCGACCGGGAACTGCTGCCCCGGCAGCCGGACGAGGAGGACACATGGCGGCCGACGGCCCCACGGCAGGAGGCACGAGGTCCTCGCGGCGCAGCCGCACGACGACCGACGCCCCTGGCACCGACGCCACCACCGCGGGGAGCGGAGCGGTCGCCGCCGTCCGCGAGTTCCCCGAGCGCGGGGAGGCCGGCGACGGCCTGACCCAGCGCCAGCGCCGCGTGCTGGAGGTCATCCGCGACTCCATCGACCGCCGCGGCTACCCGCCCTCCGTGCGCGAGATCGGCGAGGCCGTGGGCCTGTCGTCGGCGT
Organism: Modestobacter sp. SSW1-42; assembly: GCF_046635825.1. Lineage (NCBI taxonomy): Bacteria > Bacillati > Actinomycetota > Actinomycetes > Geodermatophilales > Geodermatophilaceae > Modestobacter > Modestobacter sp. SSW1-42. The sequence goes on from NZ_JBISCA010000005.1 coordinate 380,122, forward strand.
CCTCGGTGGCCCACCAGCTCTCGGTGCTGCAGCGCAAGGGCTGGCTGCGGCGTGACCCGAACCGGCCCCGCGCCCTCGACGTCCGCATGCCGGGCGAGACCAGCGTGATGACCGAGTCCCCGGCCGAGACGCCGACCGCCGCGACCGGCACCGACGAGACCACCCCCACCCCCACGTACGTGCCGCTGGTCGGCCGGATCGCCGCCGGTGGCCCGGTGCTGGCCGAGCAGGCCGTGGAGGACGTGTTCCCGCTGCCCCGCGAGCTGGTCGGCGACGGCACGCTCTTCATGCTCAAGGTCGCCGGTGACTCCATGGTCGAGGCCGCCATCTGCGACGGCGACTGGGTCGTCGTCCGGCAGCAGCCGACCGCGGAGAACGGCGAGATCGTCGCCGCGATGATCGACGGCGAGGCCACCGTCAAGACCTACAAGCGCCGCGACGGGCACGTCTGGCTGATACCGCACAACCCGGCCTACGAGCCGATCCCGGGCGACGACGCCACCGTCCTCGGCCGCGTCGTCACCGTCCTGCGCCGGGTCTGAGCGAGGACGCCCTCTCCCCCACTCCTCGCAGGCTCGAAGCGGCCCCTGAGAGGAGGCGGGGGGGGGCGAGGAGGTCCTCGCTCAGCCCTGCCGACGGCGGAGCCGGCCGCCGATCCAGACCAGCAGCGTGGCCACGGCGGCCGCGATCAGCCCCGCGGTGACCGGGCTGACGCCGCCCCCCAGGTCCAGCGGTGCGGCAGCGGCGTCGTCCGGAGCGGCGTCCGTGGCCGGGGCGGGGGCCGCGGCGGCGGCCACCGGCACCAGCGTGACGACGGCCGGCAGGTCCTCGCTGGTCACCAGCAGGTCGCGGTCGTTGCCGGCGAAGGCGATCGCCTCGCCCTGCGGGGAGTCCGGCAGCGCCACCCGCACCGGCGGCCCGCTCAGCGCCCCCGCGACGTCGGAGTCGGCCAGCGGCCACACGTAGGCGTCGGTGTAGGTGCGCAACGCGATGCGCTGCCCGTCGGCGGAGACCGCGCCGCCGGTGACCAGCAGCTGTCCGGCGCGCCCGACCGGTCCCCCGGGCGTGCCGGTGAGCGTGAAGCCCATCCCGAGCACGCGGGTCATCGGCAGCGTCACCCCGTCGGCCAGCGGCTCGGCCGGCCGGTAGACCGAGCTGGCGCCGAGCACCTCCTTGGTCACCAGGTACGGCGTCCCGTCCGGGGCCAGCAGCAGCGCCTCGGCGTCGTGGGGGCCGTCGGGGTAGGTGAGCCGGGTGAGCGTGCTGCTGCCGTCGGGACGCAGGCCGATCAGCGCGACCGTCTCCCGCTGCTGGTCGTTGTCGCCGATGTCGGCCAGCCACACGGTGCCGTCGGCGCCGAGCGCCAGGTCCTCGGGGTCGTAGGGGTCGACCGCGGCGGTGCGCACCTCGCCGACCGCGCAGGCGCCGTCGAGCACGTAGACCTCGGCCTGGTCACCGCCGTCGTTCATCGCGAGCATCGCGTTCCCGACCCCGACCAGCCCGGAGATCTCCGGCAGCCGCTCGTCGGTGATCTCGCACCGGGTCGTGGGCGCGCCGTAGGTGTCGTCGGCGGCGGCGGGGGTCGCCGGCAGCAGCACGGCCAGGGCGCCCAGGGGTGCGCTCAGCGCCGCCCCGGCCACCCGGGTCCGGCGGCGGGCGCGGTCAACCCTGCTGTCGGCCCGCTCTGGCACGGGCCCAGCGTGACACCGGCAGCGCGTCGATCGCATGAACCACGCCCAAGAGCAGCACGCCGACGGCCAGCCCGGCCACCACGTCGGTGACCCAGTGGAAGTTCAGCGCGACCATCGTGACGCCGGTGACGAACGGCCCGACGACGGCGAGCAGCCAGCAGGCCCGTTGCACCCAAGGCGGCAGCCCGAACTCCACGGCCTGCCAGCGGGCCACCCCCCACATCAGGGCCGCGTTGGCCACGTGACCGGACGGGTAGCTGCCGCCGCCCCGGTGGAAGAACGAGCCGGGGTACTCGGGGGCGGTCCGCCCGGTGCCCCACTTGAACGCGTAGACGACGGCGGTGAGCAGCACCAGCGCCACGACGATGCGCAGCGCGGGGACGTAGGTGCGCCGGCGGACCGCGGTCCAGGCGACGAGGGCGGCCAGCAGGACCAGCACCGTGCCGCGCCCCCCGGCCTGGGTGAACACCCAGACCGGCCAGTAGGCGGCGGAGTCGCGCAGGTCCCAGCGGTCGACGACGGTGGACACCCGCAGGTCCAGCGCCTCCAGGACGCCCCCGGCGAGCAGGTCGACGGTGACCGCCACCAGGACGACGGCGGCGGCGCCGAGCAGCCACCACGGCGGCCGGCCGGTGCCGGTGACCGGCGCGGCGGCGTCCCCGGGCCGGGTCAGCGGTCGCGACGCTCCGCTCCTGGCCACCGCGTCACCGTACCGGCCCCGACGGCCGGCCCCGGAGACGCGACAGGGCCGTGCCGCAGTGCGGCACGGCCCTGTCGTCCCGCTGCCGGGGCGGGCAGCAGGGTCCTCGCTCAGGCCTCGAGGGCCGGCGCGGGGTACTGCTCCAGCAGGGCGGCCAGGCCGGCGTCGACCTGGGCCACCAGCCGGGTGCCCTCGGCCTCGTGGACCTCCTCGAGCACCTCACCGTCGCGGTGCACCCGGGCGACCAGGTCGCCCCGGTCGTAGGGCACCAGCACCTCGACGTGGACCGCGGGGTGCGGCAGCCGCGCGGCGATGATGTCGCGCAGCGCCTCGATGCCCTCGCCGGTGCAGGCCGAGACCCACACCGCGCCGGGCAGCGCCTGACGGAGCAGGAGCACGTCCTCCTCGCTCATCGCGTCGACCTTGTTGACCACGATCAGCTCGGGGACCGAGGACGCGTCGATGTCGTTGAGCACGACGTGAACGGCGTTGATCTGGCCCAGCGGGTCGGGGTCGGACCCGTCGACGATGTGCAGCAGCAGGTCGCTGGCCGCCACCTCCTCCAGCGTCGACCGGAACGCGTCGACGAGCTGGTGCGGCAGGTGCCGGACGAAGCCGACCGTGTCGGTGAGCGTGTACTCCCGGCCGTCGGGGGTCTCCGCCCGCCGGACCGTGGGGTCCAGGGTGGCGAACAGCGCGTCCTGCACGAGCACACCGGCGTCGGTGAGCTGGTTGAGCAGGCTGGACTTGCCGGCGTTGGTGTAGCCGGCGATCGCCACGCTCGGCGTCGCGTTGCGGTCGCGGGAGTTGCGCTGCGTGGTGCGGGCGGTCGCCATGCCGGCGATCTCCTTGCGCAGCTTGCTGACCCGCGACCGGATGCGCCGCCGGTCGGTCTCGATCTTCGTCTCACCGGGGCCACGGGTGCCGATGCCGCCACCGCCGGCGACACGACCACCGGCCTGGCGGCTCAGCGACTCACCCCACCCGCGCAGGCGCGGGAGCATGTACTGCATCTGGGCGAGCTCGACCTGGGCCTTGCCCTCCCGGCTGGTCGCGTGCTGGGCGAAGATGTCGAGGATCAGGGCCGTGCGGTCGACGACCTTGACCTTGAGCACCTTCTCCAGCTGGTTGAGCTGGCCGGGGGTCAGCTCACCGTCGCAGATCACGGTGTCGGCGCCGGTCGCGGCGACGATGTCGCGGATCTCGTTGGCCTTGCCCGAGCCGACGTAGGTGGCCGCGTCGGGCTTGTCGCGGCGCTGCACGAGCGCCTCGAGGACCTCCGAGCCCGCGGTCTCGGCCAGGGCGGCGAGCTCGGCCAGCGAGCGCTGGGCGTCGACCGCCGTCCCCTCGGTCCAGACGCCGACCAGCACGACGCGCTCCAGGCGCAGCTGCCGGTACTCGACCTCGGTGACGTCGGCGAGCTCGGTGGACAGGCCGGCGACACGGCGCAGCGCGCCGCGCTCCTCGAGGGCGTAGGACCCGGGGGTCTCGCCGGGGAGGTCCCACTCGCCGGGGGTGGGTGTGGTCTCGCGCGAGCGGGCGGCCTTGTCGGCCCGGGCCTCGGCGTCAGCGAGGATCGCGCGGTTCTGGGCTGTCGTCATCGTCTCCAGCGTGGCATGCCCCTGCGTGCGGGGCGAGCGAGTTGTCTGCATCGTGCCCGGTACAACACCTCAGAGCTCCGGGTGCATCCCGAGGTAGAGCGACCACTTCTGCCCGTCCGGGTCGGCGGGCCGGGCGACGAACTCGTCGAGCAGCTCCTGCATCCGGTCCTCGAGCTCCGCCTTCTCCGCCGCGGTCAGCCGCAGCGCCAGCCGGGTGCTCTCCAGCCGCCGCTCCCCCACCTCGGCCACCTCCTCGAGGAAGGCGCCCAGCGCGGGGTCGCGCCGGGGTCCCGGGCCGCCGGCGCCGTCCATCTGCCAGCTCTTGCCGGTCGCCCGGTAGGGCACCTCCCGAGCGCCGCGGGGCCCGCGGCGCTCGGGCTCGGCGGCCAGGAACCCGGTCTGCAGCAGGGTGCGCACGTGGTGCAGCACGGTGGCCGGGTTGCGGTCGAGCCGGGCGGCGAGCTCCTTGTTCGTGAGCGCGGTGTCGCGGCACAGCCGCAGGATCCGCAGCCGGACGGCGGAGGCGAGCGCCCGGGCCTCGGCGTCGGTGGCCCGCCGGCGCCCCTCTCCTGCAGCTCCGCTCACGCGGCCAGCCTAGGGCGACGCGCCGAGCAGTGATTGACACTTCCCAATCCCATGCTCAGGCTGCGCCCGTGACCACCGACCGCAGCCTGCTGCGCCACCGCGACTTCCGGCACCTGTGGGCGGCCGAGACGGTCAGCCAGGTCGGGACCCAGGTGACGCTGTTGGCCCTGCCGGTCGTCGCGGTCACCCTGCTGCAGGCGACGCCGCTGCAGATGGGCGTGCTCACCGCGCTGGAGACGGCCGCATTCCTGCTCATCGGGCTGCCCGCCGGCGCCTGGGTCGACCGCTGGCGGCGCAAGCGCGTCCTGGTCACCGCCGACCTGGTCCGCGCCCTGGTGCTGGCCACGCTCCCGGTGGCGTACCTGGCCGACCTGCTGACCCTGGGCCAGCTGTTCGTCGTCGCCGCGGTCACCGGTACCGCCACGGTGTTCTTCGACGTCGCCTACCAGAGCTACCTGCCCGCGCTGGTCGACGGCGACCAGCTCGTCGACGGCAACGGCAAGCTGGAGGCCAGCCGGGCGGTGGCGCAGGTCGCCGGTCCGGGCGCCACCGGCGTGCTGCTGCGGGTGCTCGGGGCCCCGCTGCTGATCGCGGTGGACGCGGCCTCGTTCCTGCTCTCGGCGCTGTTCATCGGCCGGATCCGCACCCCCGACGCGGTGCCCGACCGGGCGGCGCGGCGACCGCTGCGCACCGAGATCGCCGAGGGCCTGTCCTTCGTCGTCCGGCACCCGCTGCTGCGCCGGATCGTGGCCTGCACCGGCACGGCCAACCTGTTCGGGTCGATGACCACCGCCCTGCTCGTGCTGTACGTCATCCGCTCGCTGGGCCTGTCCGAGGCGACCCTGGGGCTGGTCTTCTCCCTCGGGGCGGTCGGCGGGCTGCTCGGCGCGGCCACCGCGGCCCGGTTCGCCCGCCGGGTCGGCGAGGGCCGGTCGATCCCGCTCTCGGCGGTCGTCTTCGCCGCGGCCGGCGTGTTCGTGCCGCTGGCCGCGGTGGGCGCCCCGGTCGTGCTGCTGACCACCGGCTGGTTCGTGCTCAGCTGGGCGACCGTGGTCTACAACGTCACCCAGGTCAGCTTCCGGCAGCGGTTGTGCCCGCCCCGGCTGCTGAGCCGGATGAACGCCTCGGTGCGGTTCATCGTCTTCGGCACCATGCCGGTCGGCGGGCTGCTCGGGGGCGTGCTGGGCGAATGGCTCGGCGTCCTGCCCGCGCTGTGGGTCGCCGCCGCCGGTGGCGCCGTGGCCTGCCTGCCGGTGCTGCTCAGCCCGCTGCCGGGCATGCGCGACCTGCCCCGCGCGCTCGACGCCACCGCCGCGCCGGTTGGCTCCGGTGGCGCCGGGTAGGTCGCGGGGGACGCACCCGCACCGAGGAGGACGACGATGACCAGCCCCGCCACCAACTCCGACGGCGAACTCGACGACCCGGGCCGCGACCCGGTCGGCCTCGCGGTCCCGCGCAACCCGCTGGGCGGCGCCGACCAGGACACCGGCCGCGGCACCCCGCGCGGCGACGACGGCGACGCCCCCGGCGACAACGACGCGGCCGAGGGCGGCGCAGCACAGCCCTGAGCCGCGGAGCCCGGACGACGCAGCCCTGAGCCGCGGAGCCCGGACGACGCAGCCCTGAGCAGGTCAGCCGGCGAGCCACTCCCGGGTGAGCACGCCGGTGGCGACGACGACGGCGGGGCCGGAGAGCACCGTCGTCGTCCCGTCGAACCCGACCGTGAGCCGGCCGCCCGGGACGTCGACCACGACCGTCCCGGCGGTCCGGCCGCCGGCGTCGAGCGCCGCCCACGCCGCGGCGCAGGCGCCGGTGCCGCAGGACCGGGTCTCCCCCACCCCGCGCTCGTAGACCCGCAGCCGGACGTGCGCCGAGGCGCCGCCGGGGGCGTCCGCCGCGGCCAGCACGTTGACCAGCTCGACGTTGACGCCGTCGGGGAACATCCCCGGGTCGACGCCGGGCAACACCGTCAGGTCGAGGGTGTCGACCTCGACGTCGGTCAGGCAGGCCAGGTGCGGGTTGCCCATCGAGACGCCCAGCCCCGGGAAGACGGCCCCACCGATCCGCGCCTCGCCCCGGCCCAGCGGCACGGCCGGGCCCATGTCGACCCAGTAGCTCCCGTCCGCGCGGGCGCCGACCCGGCGCGGGCCGCCCCGGGTGCCCACCAGCACGCCGGCCTCGGCAGCCGCGCGGTCGAGCAGGCCCTCGGTGAGCAGCACGTGCAGGTAGAGCCGGATGCCGTTGCCGCACATCTCGGCGTGCGAGCCGTCGGCGTTGCGGTGGTCCATGAACCACTCGCACTCGCCCAGCGCCGCGCCCAGGACGGCGGGGGCGTCGGGCACGTGCGCGCTGCGGACGACCCGCAGGACGCCGTCACCGCCCAGGCCCGCGCGCCGGTCGCAGAGCCGGCGGACCAGCTCGGCGTCCAGCCGCGCCTCGGGCCACGTCGTCCCGTCGGGGTCGGGCAGGACGACGAAGTCGTTCTCCGTGCCGTGGCCCAGGAGCACCCGCGGGTCGCTGTCGATCACCGCTCGATCGTACGGGCGCCGACCAGCGCCTCGACCGCGTCGACCAGGTCGGGGCGGGCGGCGTCGAACCAGGTGGTGGTCGCGTCGCGGCGGAACCAGGAGCGCTGCCGGCGGACGAACCGGCGGGTGGTGACCACGGTGCGCTCGACCGCCTCGGCCGGGCTGAGCAGCCCGTCGAACTGCTGCAGCACCTGCGCGTAACCCAGCGCCCGCGACGCGGTCGGCCCCTCGCGCAGGCCGTCGGCGGCCAGCTGCTCGACCTCGGCGACGAACCCGGCGGCCCACATGGCGTCGACCCGGCGGGCCAGCCGCTCGTCGAGCTCGGCGGTCTCGCGGTCCAGCCCGACGGTGACCGCCGGGTAGTGCGCCCGCGGCTCCGGCAGGCGGGCGGAGAAGGGGGCGCCGGTGAGCTCGATGACCTCCAGTGCCCGCACCACCCGACGTCCGTCGGTGGGCATGATCGCCGTGGCCGCGGCCGGGTCGAGCGCGGCCAGCCGGTCGTGCATCGCCGGAGCGCCCTGCGCGGCCAGCTCCTCGCCGAGCCGGGACCGGACGGCGGCGTCGGTGCCGGGGAAGTCCAGCTCGTCGAGGACCGCACGGACGTACAGCCCCGAGCCGCCCACCAGCAGCGGGACGACGCCGGCGGCGCGCAGCCGGTCGACCTCGGCCCGCGCCCGCAGCCGGTACTCGGCCACCGACGCCGGCTCCCGCACGTGCCAGAGGTCCATCAGGTGGTGCGGCACGCCGCCCCGCTCGGCGACGGTGGGCTTGGCGGTGCCGATGTCCATGCCGCGGTAGAGCTGCATCGAGTCGGCGTTGACCACCTCCCCGCCCAGCCGGTGGGCCAGCGCGACGGCGAGCGCGGTCTTGCCGGTGGCGGTCGGGCCGACGACCGCGACCACCGGAGGCAGCCCGCTCACCGCGGCGACCAGGTGGCGACCAGGTAGCCGACACCGTAGGGCGCGGCGTCGTACGTCACCTCGGCGAGGCAGGTGCGCCCGGCCAGCGCCGTCCCGACCGCCCGCCACACCGGCACGCCGGCGGCCAGCAGCCGCTCCCCCTCCCCCGGGTCCAGCGCCGCGAGGGCGGCCGGGTCACCGGCGGCCAGGGCAGCGGCCACCGCGGCGTCGAAGCCGGCGGCGGCCGGGTCCAGGGCGCCGGGCGCCTTCTCGGTGCGCCGGGCCGAGCCGTCGCCCATCGCCAGCACGCCCACCGGGCCCCTCGCACCGGCCAGCGCCGCGCCCAGGTCACCGGGCCCGACGCCCACCCGCGGCCCGGTGTGCCCGGCGGCGTCCAGCAGCCACGCCCCGAGCAGGTGCGGCAGCGGCGCCCGCCGACCGCCGGCGACGGCCGGCCCGGCGAAGGGCAGCTCCCGGTCGACGCCCAGTCCGCGCAGGTCACCGGCGTCCCCGGGACCGAGGCGCACGCCGTCGAGCCCGTCACCGACGACCAGCACCACGGCCGGCGGGGCGGCCAGCAGGGTCGCCACGGCCGCGCCGGTCGCCGCACGGAGCGCGGTCAGCGCGGCGTCCGGTGCGCCGGAGACGGCCGGGAGCAGGAGCGGCGTCTGCGGGCAGAAGGCGACCGTGACCGGAGGAGGACTCACGCCAGGGAGTGTCGCGGACGAGTCGTGGGAGACTCCTCACCGTGTCGAGCACGGAGAACACCGGAGACCGGACGCAGCAGCCCGCCACCGCACCCGAGGAGCAGCCCGAGACGGCAGTGCTCGAGGTCGCCCCGGTCGACGAGGGGCCGCTGGGTGCCACCCCCGACGCCGCCGTCCCGGACGCCGACGACCCGGGACCGGTCGCCGAGCAGGCCCCGCCCGCGGAGGTGACCTCCGAGGCCGACGCCGTGCCGCCGGTGGACACCGACGCCCCGGCCCCGGCGGCCGAGGACGTCGCGGTCACCGAGGTCGCCCCGGTCGACGAGGGCCCGCTGGGCGCCACCCCTGACGCCGCCGAGCCCCAGGACGCCCCCACCAGCCCGGCCCCCGCCCCCGCCGGTGGCGGCCGCGCCCCCAGCGACGTCCCGAGCGTCGTCCCGGCCATGCCCGCCTCCGACCCCTCCGCCTGGGGCCGGGTCGACGAGGACGGCACCGTCTACGTCAAGACCGCCGGCGGCGAGCGCTCCGTGGGCTCGTGGCAGGCCGGCGCCCCCGCCGAGGGCCTGGCCCACTACGGCCGCCGCTTCGACGACCTGGCCACCGAGGTCACCCTGCTCGAGGCGCGGCTCGCCGCGCACACCGGCAACCCCGGCGAGATCCGCACCAAGGCCCAGGAGCTGGCCGACACCATCCCGCTGGCCCAGGCCGTCGGCGACCTCGACAGCCTCTCGGCCCGCGCCCGCGCCATGGTCAGCATGGCCGACACCGCGGTCGCGGCGAACCGCGCCGAGAAGGCCGCCCAGCGCGCCGTCCAGGTGCAGCGCAAGGAGGCCCTGGCCGCCGAGGCCGAGGACATCGCGGAGAACTCCTCGCAGTGGAAGGCCGCCGGCGACCGCCTCAAGGCGATCGTCGAGGAGTGGAAGACGATCAAGGGCATCGACCGCAAGACCGACGAGGCGCTCTGGCAGCGCTTCGCCGCCGCGCGGGACGCCTTCGGCCGCCGCCGCGGGGCGCACTTCGCCCAGCTGGACACCCAGCGCGCCGAGGCGCGCGCGGCCAAGAGCGAGCTCATCGCCGAGGCCGAGCGGCTGTCGACGTCCACGGAGTGGGGCCCCACCAGCGCCGCGATGCGCGCGCTGATGGACCGCTGGAAGGCCGTGCCGCGGGTCGGCCGGGACACCGACGACGACCTGTGGAAGAAGTTCCGCGGGGCGCAGGACGTCTTCTTCGCCGCCCGCACCGCCAACGACCAGGCGCGCAGCAGCGACGAGACGGCCAACCAGAAGGCCAAGGAGGAGCTGCTCGCCGAGGCCGAGAAGATCGAGGTGGGCAAGAACCCCCGGCCCGCGCAGGACGCGCTGCGCAAGATCCAGGAGCGCTACGACGCGATCGGCCACGTGCCCCGCGGCGTCATGCGCCAGCTGGAGGACCGGATGCGCGCGGTCGAGGAGAAGGTCCGCGGCGCCGCCGAGTCCAGCCGGCCGCGGGTCGAGCCGGAGAACCCGCTGCTGACGTCGATGCGGGCCGCGGTCACCAAGGCCGAGGACCAGCTCGCCAAGGCCCAGGCCTCCGGCAACGCCAAGCGGATCAGCGAGGCCGAGGCCAACCTGGCCACCCGCCGCGAGTGGCTCGCCGAGGCGGAGAAGGCCTCGTCCCGGCGCTAGGACCACCTGCTCCGCCAGGAGCACCGCAGGGCCCGTCACCGTCCCCGGTGACGGGCCCTGCTGCGTGAGCGGGCGGTCATGGCCGGGCCACACCGCGTGGCGGGACATGCGGGTGGGCGCATCCGATCGCCCACGTCGGTGTGGGGTGCAACCAGTCGGGTAGCAGCTGGTGGACCGGTTCCGCCGGGTGCGCCACCGGGCGTCCCGCCCGGCTCCACCCCGCGCCCCGCCGCGGTTCGGTCCCCATCCGACGAGCACGAGGAGCCCCACCAATGAAGGCAGTCGTCTACCGAGGCCCGAAGGACGTCGCCGTCGAGGAGGTCCCGGACCCGACGATCCAGGCCCCCACCGACGTCGTCGTCCGGATCACCACCACCAACATCTGCGGGTCCGACCTGCACATGTACGAGGGCCGCACGAACGTCGAGGAGGGCAAGGTCCTCGGCCACGAGAACATGGGCGTCGTCGAGGAGGTCGGCTCCGGCGTCGGCCGGATCAAGGTCGGCGACCGCGTGTCGGTGCCGTTCAACATCGGCTGCGGCACCTGCCGCAACTGCCTCGAGGGCTGGTCGTCGTTCTGCCTGCGCGCCAACCCCACCGAGGGCATGGACGGCGCGGCCTACGGCTACGCCAACATGGGCCCCTACGACGGTGGCCAGGCCCAGTTCCTGCGTGTGCCGTGGGCGGACTTCAACCTGCTGGAGCTCCCCGAGGGCACCGAGCACGAGAACGACTTCACGATGCTGTCGGACGTCTTCCCCACGGGCTGGCACGGCGTGGAGCTCTCCGGCCAGGTCCCCGGTGACCGCGTCGCCGTCTTCGGCGCCGGGCCCGTCGGCCTGATGGCCGCCCACAGCGCGATGCTGCGCGGCGCCTCGCAGGTGTTCGTCGTCGACAAGGCCGCCGACCGGCTCGCGCTGGCCGCGCAGGTCGGTGCCACGCCGATCGACTTCAGCGCCGGCGACCCGGTCGAGCAGATCATGGACGCCACCTCCGGCGTCGGCGTCGACCGCGGCGTGGAGGCCGTGGGCTACCAGGCCCACGACGCGACCGGCGAGGAGCACCCCGAGCTGGTGCTGGACAACCTGGTGCAGGTCGTGAAGGCGCGCGGCGGGATTGGCGTCGTCGGCGTCTACATGCCCTCGGACCCGGGCGCCTCCAGCGACCTGGCCAAGGAGGGGCGCATCCCCTTCCAGTACGGCCAGTTCTTCACCAAGGGCCAGTCGATGGGCACCGGCCAGGCACCGGTCAAGCGGTACAACCGGCAGCTGCGCGACCTGATCGTCACCGGCCGGGCCACCCCGGGCTGGATCGTCTCCCACGAGCTGGGCCTGGACCAGGCCGTCGAGGGCTACGACAGCTTCGACAAGCGGGAGGACGGCTGGACCAAGGTCCTGCTGCACCCCGGCCGGTGAGCGACGGGCCCGTCACCTCCTCGGGGTGACGGGCCCTCAGCTGCAGGCGACCGCGGCGGGCAGCGGGGCCGGGACGCCGATCGAGGGCATGCCGAGCGAGACACCCGGCGTGGTCGGACGGGTGCCGGCCTCGGTGGCGTCGCCGGCCCGGGTGCGGCGGTGGGACAGCAGTGCCCCGTCGGCCACGAGGAAGTGCGGCTTGGCCGCGGTCACGACCGTCTCGACCACGTCACCGGGCCGGACGCCGTCTGCGGTGGTGAAGTGCACGAGCCGGCCGTCCCGGGCCCGGCCGGAGAGCCGGCCGCGGGCGGCGTCCTTGCTGCCCTCGCCCGCGGCGACCAGCAGCTCGACCCGCCGGCCGACCAGCGCCTGGTTCTCCGCCCAGCTGATCTCGTCCTGCAGCGCGGTCAGCCGCAGGTAGCGCTCCTGCACGACCTCCTTGGGCAGCTGCCCCTCCATCTCTGCCGCCGGCGTGCCGGGGCGCTTGGAGTACTGGAAGGTGAAGGCGCTGGAGAAGCGGGCCTGCCGGACGACGTCGAGGGTGTCCTCGAAGTCGGCGTCGGTCTCGCCGGGGAAGCCCACGATGATGTCGGTGGTGATCGCCGCGTCGGGCATCGCCGCCCGCACCCGGTCGATGATCCCCAGGTAGCGGTCGCGGCGGTAGCCGCGGCGCATCCGGCGCAGCACGTCGTCCGAGCCGGACTGCAGCGGCATGTGCAGCTGGTGGCACACCGACGGCGTCTCGGCCATCGCCTCGATGACGTCGTCGGTGAACTCGCGCGGGTGCGGGCTGGTGAAGCGGATCCGCTCCAGGCCCTCGATCCGGCCGGTGGCCCGCAGCAGGTCGGCGAAGGCGCCCCGCGCGCGGAACTCGACGCCGTAGGCGTTGACGTTCTGGCCCAGCAGGGTCACCTCGAGCACGCCCTGGTCGACCAGCGCCTGCACCTCGGCCAGGATCTCGCCGGGACGGCGGTCCTTCTCCTTGCCGCGCAGCGCCGGGACGATGCAGAACGTGCAGGTGTTGTTGCACCCCACGCTGATCGACACCCAGCCCGAGTGCGCGGAGTCCCGCTTGGCCGGCAGCGTCGAGGGGAAGACCTCCAGGGCCTCCTTGATCTCGACCTGCGCCTCCTCGTTGTGCCGGGCGCGCTCCAGCAGCGCCGGCAGCGACCCCACGTTGTGCGTGCCGAACACGACGTCGACCCAGGGCGCGCGGCGGACGATCTCCCCGCGGTCCTTCTGCGCCAGGCAGCCGCCGACGGCGATCTGCATGCCGGGGTGGGCGTCCTTGACCGGGCGCAGGTGGCCGAGGTTGCCGTAGAGCCGGTTGTCGGCGTTCTCCCGGACGGCGCAGGTGTTGAGCACGACGACGTCGGCGTCGGTGCCCTCGGGGGCCGCCGTGTAACCGGCCGACTCGAGCAGGCCGGAGAGGCGCTCGGAGTCGTGCACGTTCATCTGGCAGCCGTACGTGCGCACGAGGTAGGTCTTGCCGTCCACCACCGCATCGTACGGAGGTGCGGCGCGGGCACCGGCGGGCGCGGCCCGTCCGGGCCCGCAGCCGGGCACGGAACGTGACGGAGAACTCGGCTGGCCGGGAACTGTCCGGGAACCGGCAGGTTCGTTACAGCTTCGTGATGGCCTGGCATCGTCCCGGCCCCTGCCAGCCGCTTAGGGTCACCCGCTGTGACCGAACGTCAGACCGGAGAGCCTCTCGTCCGCCTGTCCGGCGTCAACAAGTGGTACGGCGAACTCCACGTCCTGCAGGACATCGACCTGTCGATCGACCGTGGCGAGGTGGTCGTCGTCATCGGCCCCTCGGGGTCGGGCAAGTCGACGCTGTGCCGCACGATCAACCGCCTCGAGTCGATCGAGAGCGGTGAGATCACCATCGACGGCAAGCGCCTGCCCGAGGAGGGCAAGGAGCTCGCCCGGCTGCGCGCCGACGTCGGCATGGTGTTCCAGAGCTTCAACCTCTTCGCGCACAAGACGATCCTGGAGAACGTGACGCTCGGGCCGATCAAGGTCCGCAAGCAGTCGAAGGCCGACGCCGAGAAGCGCGCCCGCGAGCTGCTGGACCGGGTCGGCGTCGGGCACCAGGCCGACAAGGTGCCCGCCCAGCTGTCGGGTGGTCAGCAGCAGCGCGTGGCGATCGCCCGCGCGCTGGCCATGGACCCGAAGGTGATGCTCTTCGACGAGCCCACCTCCGCGCTGGACCCGGAGATGATCAACGAGGTCCTCGACGTGATGACGTCGCTGGCCCGGGACGGCATGACGATGGTCGTGGTCACCCACGAGATGGGCTTCGCCCGCCGCGCGGCCAACCGGGTCGTGTTCATGGACGCCGGCCGGATCGTCGAGTCCGCCGTCCCGGAGACCTTCTTCACCGCGCCGTCCTCGGACCGGGCGAAGGACTTCCTCTCCAAGATCCTGAACCACTGACCACCCGCACCCCCACGAGAGGACCCTCCATGCGCATCACCCGAGTCGCAGCCGCCGTCGCGGCCGCCGGCGTCGTGCTGACCGGCTGCTCCAGCGAGGCCGGCAACCAGGCCGAGCAGGCCGCCAGCGCCGCCCCCACCGTCGCGACCGACGCCGAGTTCGCCGCCGGCACGACGATGGCCGAGCTCTCCGAGGCCGGGACGATCCGGATCGGCACCAAGTTCGACCAGCCCGGCTTCGGTCTGCTCAACCCCGAGGGCGTGCCCGAGGGCTTCGACGCCTCGGTCGCCGCGCTGATCGCCGGCAAGCTGGGCATCGAGCCCTCCGGCATCACCTGGGTCGAGACCGTGTCGGCCAACCGCGAGTCGGCCATCACCGAGGACCGCGTCGACATGGTCGTCGCGACCTACACGATCAACGACAAGCGCAAGGAACTGATCGACTTCGCCGGCCCGTACTACGAGGCCGGCCAGGACATCATGGTCGCCAAGGGCAACCCCGAGGGCATCGACGGCCCCGAGGCGCTCGCCGGCAAGAACGTCTGCTCGGTCGAGGGCTCGACGCCCGCGGAGAACATCCGCACCAAGTACCCCGAGGCCCAGCTGACGCTCTTCGACGTCTACTCCAAGTGCGCCGACGCCCTCACCAACGGCCAGGTCGACGCGGTCACCACCGACAACGTCATCCTCACCGGCCTGGTCGCGGGCAACCCCGACGGCTTCGAGCTCGTGGGCAACCCCTTCACCGAGGAGCCCTACGGCATCGGCATCGCCAAGGGCGACGACGAGTTCCGCGACTTCATCAACGACACCCTCGAGGAGTCGTTCGAGGACGGCTCCTGGGCCGCCGCGTGGGACGCCACCGCCGGTGCCATCTCCGGCACCGAGGCGCCCGAGCCGCCGACCGTCGACCGCTACTGACCTCCCGCAGCACCGCCGGGTGGGGTGACCCGCCCGGCGGTGCCGCGCCACGGCCTCGAGAGGAGGCGCAGTGCAGTTCTTCATCGACAACTTCCCGCTGCTGCGGGACGCCTTCCTCACGACGCTGAGCCTGTCCCTGCTGGCGGGCCTGCTCGCGCTGGTCCTGGGCACGCTGCTCGCGGCCATGCGGGTCAGCCCGATCCCGCCGCTGCGCGGGCTGGCGACCTTCTACGTCGAGACCTTCCGCAACACCCCGCTGACGGTCGTCTTCTTCTTCATCATCTTCGGGCTGCCGCAGATCGACTTCGTGGTCAGCTTCTACGTCGGCGCCGTGCTGTCGGTCGGCATGTACACCGCGGCCTTCGTCGCGGAGGCCCTGCGCTCGGGCATCAACGCCGTCGGACCCGGCCAGGCGGAGGCCGCCCGCGCGATCGGCCTGACGTTCGGCCAGTCGCTGCGCGAGATCGTGCTCCCCCAGGCCTTCCGGACCGTGGTGCCCCCGCTCGGCAACGTCTGGATCGCCATGGTCAAGAACACCTCCATCGCCGCCGGCTTCGCCACCACGGAGCTGGCCGCGACCCTCCCCCGGCTGGCCAACGCCAACGCCGGGGACATCCTGCTGATCCTGCTGGCGGTCGTGGTCGGCTACATGCTGATCACCGTGCCGTCGGCCTACGGGATCCACCGCATCGAGCGCCGGGTGGCGATCCTCCGATGACCACGCCCGTCCTCTTCGACGTCCCCGGCCCGCGGGCCCGGGCCCGCATCCGGATCGGCACCGTCGTCGGCGCGGTGCTCGTGCTGGCGATCGTCGCCTTCGTGCTCGTGCGGCTGGGCGGCAACGGCCAGCTCGAGGGCCAGCGCTGGGCGATCCTGTTCGACCCCAGCACCAACGTCCCGCAGCGGTTGTTCGAGGCGCTGCTGCGCACGCTGCAGGCGGCCGCCGTCGCGGCGGTGGTGGCCACCGCGCTCGGGCTGCTGCTGGCCGTGGCCCGGCTGTCGGACCACCGTTGGGTGCGGCTGCCGGTCTCGGCGGTCATCGAGTTCTTCCGGGCGATCCCGCTGCTCGTGGTGATCTTCGCGCTGTACTTCGTCCTGCCGGGCTTCGGCATCCGGCTGAGCACCTACGTGGCGCTCACCGCCGGGCTGGTGCTCTACAACATGGCGGTCATCGCCGAGATCGTCCGGGCGGGGATCCTGTCGGTCGACCGCGGGCAGCGCGACGCGGCCCTGGCCGTCGGGATGCGCAAGTCGCAGGTGATGACGCTGGTCCTGCTGCCGCAGGCGGTGCGCCGGATGCTGCCGATCCTCATCGCGCAGCTGGTGGTGCTGCTCAAGGACAGCTCGCTGGGCTTCATCATCGGGTACTTCGAGCTGCTGCGGCAGGCCCGCAGCCTGGTCGAGTACTTCACCCCGCGCTTCGGCAACGACTACACGTTCCAGCTCTACGTCGCCGCCGCGCTGATCTACATCGTCATCAACGTGCTGCTGTCGCAGCTGGCGAAGTACGTCGAGCGGCGCACCCGGCGCAACGCCAGGACGGCCGCGGCCGCGGCACCCGCCGTGCTCGAGGACGGCGCCACCGGCGGCCCCGCGATCTGACGCCACCAGCACCCGGCAGCCCCCGTCGTCCCCCGGACGGCGGGGGCTGCCGCGTCCGCAGGTGCCGCGCGCGGAGGTGCTGCGCTGCACGGCCCGCGCTCGTACTGTCGGGCGGCGGCGCCGCGCACGACCGCCCCGGTCCGCGCGCGGCGGACGGGTGGACCCGCTCGGAGCCACGGTCGGCCGCGGACTCGACGAGGAGTCGCATGGCAGTGGGCCCGCGCGCGACGACGTCTCTGGAGTGCGCCCCGGTCACGGCGCTGCTGCACCGGCTGATCGCCACCAGCGCCGACCTGGTCCAGGCGGCGGCGGGCAGCGTCTCGCTGGTCGACCGCTCCCGGGCCCGGTACGCGAAACGGGCCGAGCGCGGCACGTCCTGCCGGCTCGGCAGCAGCTTCTCCCTCGACGAGGGCGTCACCGGGCAGGTGGTCGCGCGACGCCGTCCGGTCGTCCTGCCCAGCTACGGGCAGGTGCGCGCCGGCCACCTCGCCGCCGGCGGCGCCGCGCACGCCGGCGCCGTCGTGGCCGTGCCCCTGTGGTGGCGCGGTGACGTGGTGGGCGCGAACGTCGTCTTCGCCTGCCGCCCGCGCCGGTTCACCGTCGCCGAGGTCGACGAGCTCGAGCTGCTGACCCAGTCCGCGGTCCCCGCCCTCGTGCGCGCCGGGGTCGACGACCCCTCGCTGACGCACCTGCTGGCCCACCCGGACGGCGACGGCCGCACCGCGCCGCCCGGCGCGGGGTCGCCGCTGACCCGGCGGGAGCGGGAGACGCTCGCCCTGCTCGCCCGCGGGATGAGCAACCGGGAGGTGGCCGCCGCCCTGGTGCTGTCACCGAAGACGGTCGAGAAGCACGTGGCGGCGGTGCTGCAGAAGACGGACGCCCACAGCCGCACCGCCGCGGTGATGACCGCCCTGGAGCGGGGCTGGCTGCCGGACCGGTGACTGGGTGATCCACCCCATGGACCTGTGACCTGGGACACGCTTCACTCGGCGCAGCAGTCACCGCCCCGAGAACAGGAGCCCCGGTGCCCGTCGTCCCGATGAAGGAGCTGCTCGACCGGGCGCTGGCCGAGCGGTACGGCGTGCCGGCGTTCAACGTGGTCAACGACCTGAGCACCGAGGCGGTGCTCGCGGCGGCGGTCCAGGAGCGGTCGCCGGTGATCCTGCAGACCTCGGTCAAGACCGTGCGCACGTACGGCCGCCGTCAGCTGTACGACATCGTGGCCACCCTCACCCGCGACGTCGACGTGCCGGTGACCCTGCACCTGGACCACTGCCCGGACCGCGCGGTGATCAGCGACTGCCTGGCCGGCGGGTGGAACTCGGTGCTCTTCGACGCCCACGAGCTCGACGTCGCGGAGAACCTGCGGCAGACCACCGAGGTGGTCGCCGAGGCACACGCCCGCGGCGCGCACGTCGAGGGCGAGATCGAGGGCATCCAGGGCGTGGAGGACGGCATCGGCTCCGACGCCGCCCCGGTCGTGCAGTCGCTGGAGGTGGCCGTCGACTTCATCCGGCGCACCGGGGTCGACTGCTTCGCCCCCGCGATCGGCAACGCGCACGGCCAGTACACCGCCGCTCCCGTCCTCGACCACCAGCGCGTCAGCGACCTCGTGGCGGCGACCGGGGTGCCGATGGCGCTGCACGGCGGCACCGGGCTGTCGGCGGAGCAGTTCCAGGACCTCATCGCCCGCGGCTGCGCCAAGGTCAACATCTCCACCGCGCTCAAGCAGGTGTTCCTGCAGTCGGGGCTGGCGTTCCTCCGCGAGGCCGAGACCCGGGGGAAGTGGGACCCGCCGTCCTACTTCGCGCACCAGCGGGCCGCGGTGGTGGAGATGGCAGCCGAGCACATGCGCACCTTCGGCAGCTCGGGGCGCGCCTGGTGAGCGCCGTGGTCCTGGACTGCGACGGGGTGCTGGCCGACACCGAGCGGTACGGCCACCTCCCCGCGTTCAACGCGACCTTCGCCGAGCACGGGCTGCCGGTGCGCTGGAGCGAGGAGGAGTACGGGCGGAAGCTGGCCATCGGCGGGGGCAAGGAGCGCATGGCCAGCCTCTTCGCGGACCCGGACTTCGTGCGCGCCGCGGGCGTCCCGGACGACGAGGAGGCCCGCCGGCGGCTGCTGGCCGACTGGCACCGCACGAAGACGGCGCGGTTCCGCGCGCTCGTCGCCGCCGGCGAGGTGCCGGCCCGGCCCGGCGTCGCCCGGTTGATCGGTGCCGCTCTCGACGCCGGGTGGACCGTCGCGGTGGCCTCCACGTCGGCCGAGGAGTCCGTCCGCGCCGTCCTGGAGCAGGCCGTCGGGGCCGGGACGGCGACGGGCATCCCGGTGTTCGCCGGTGACGTCGTCCCGGCCAAGAAGCCGGACCCGGCGATCTACGACCTGGTGGTCGAGACCCTCGGGCTGTCCCGCGACGACACGCTCGTGGTCGAGGACTCCCGCAACGGCCTGCTCGCCGCCACCGGAGCGGGGCTGCCCTGCCTGGTCACCGTCAACGGCTACACCCGCGACGAGGTCTTCGACGAGGCCGTGCTGGTGGTGTCCGAGCTCGGCGAGCCCGACCGGCCGGCGATCGAGGTCCTGGCCGCACGGGGCCGGGCCCACCCCGGCCACCACGTCCTGCTGTCCGACGCCCAGGCCTGCTTGGGCGCGGTGTCCGGCCGACGTCCCGAGGGAGGAACGGCGTGAGCAGCACGGCACAGCAGCAGGTCGACCTCGTCGTCCGCACGATCGCCCAGGCGGCCGTGGACAACGAGCGGTACTTCGGCGACCTCGACGCCGTCGTCGGCGACGGCGACTTCGGCTACTCCCTCGCCCGCGGCTTCGAGAACGTGCTGGCCGGTTGGGACGACGTCGACCGCAGCGACATCGGCACGTTCCTGAAGAAGATCGGCATGGTGATCACCGCGCGGATCGGCGGCACCTCCGGCCCGATCTGGGGGACGGCGTTCCTGCGCGCGGGGATGACCGCCGGCGCCACGGACACCCTGACCGGCGAGCAGGTCGTGGCGATGCTGCGCTCGGCCGTCGAGGGCATCAAGGCCCGCGGTCAGTCCGACGTCGGCGACAAGACCCTGCTCGACGTCCTGGTCCCGGTCACCGACCGGCTGGAGGCCGAGGTGGCGGCCGGCTCGGACGCCGCGCAGGCCCTGGCGGCGATGGCGGTGACCGCCCGGGAGGCCGCCGAGGCCACCGTCGACATGGTCGCCCGGCGAGGACGCGCGTCCTACACCGGGGAGCGGAGCAGGGGTTCGGTCGACGCGGGGGCCATGGGCCTCGCGGTGCTCATCGAACGGGTCAACGAGGCCTGGCAGAGAGAGGGAGCGTCATGAAGAAGTTCGTCAACGACCCCCAGCACTTCGTCCCGGAGATGCTGGAGGGGCTGGCGCTGGCCAACCCGCACAGCCTGCGGTACGTGCCCGAGCACAACCTGATCATGCGGGCGGACTCCCCCAGCGACGACCGGGTCTCGGTCGTGCAGGGCTCCGGCTCCGGGCACGAGCCGGCCCACGTGATGGTCGTGGGCGAGGGCATGCTCGACGCCGCCTGCCCCGGTGACGTGTTCGCCGCGCCGCCGATGAACTACGTCTACGAGACGGCCAAGCTGCTGTCCTCGCCGAAGGGCGTGCTGCTGCTGGTGAACAACTACACCGGCGACCGGATGGCCTTCGACATGGGCAGGGAGATGGCCGAGGCCGAGGGCGTGAAGGTCGAGATCCTGACCATCAACGACGACGTCGCGGTCAAGGACTCCACCTACACGGTCGGACGGCGCGGCGTGGCCGGCAACTTCTTCGTCATCAAGGCGGTGGGCGCTGCAGCCGCCCGCGGGGACGACCTCGACGAGGTGGTCCGGGTCGGGAAGAAGGTCAACGACGTCACCCGGACCATGGGCGTCGCGCTGACCGCGTGCACCCCGCCGGCCAAGGGGTCCCCACTGTTCGAGCTCGGTGAGGACGAGATCGAGATGGGCGTGGGCATCCACGGCGAGCCGGGCCGGGAGCGCAAGCCCATGGCGACGGCCGACGCGATCGTCGACGAGCTGCTCGAGGCCGTCGTCAACGACCTGCCGTACCGGTCCGGCGACGAGGTGGCGCTGATGATCAACGGGCTCGGCGGCACACCGATCAGCGAGCTCTACATCCTGTTCCGCCGCGCGCACCAGCAGCTGGCCGAGCGGGGCATCACGGTGACGCGCAGCTACGTCAACGAGTACTGCACCTCGCTGGACATGGCCGGCGCGTCGCTGACCCTGGTCAGGCTCGACGAGGAGATCGACGCCCTCCTCGGCGCCCCCGCGGAGGTCGGCATCCGCGTGTTCTGACCGCCCGCACGGACTCCCCGACACCAGCGGCAGGAGGACACCGGGGCCCGGCTGACCACCCCCGCGCAGGCCACCGCCTGCCGAGCGCGGGGCGCTGACCGATGCCCGAGGGGCGGTCGCCGGCGGCGTCGGGTCAGCGCGGGCACGGTCGAGGAGGACCACCGGGTGGCCGCGGCGGGACGCCGGGCGCGCGCCGGGTGACGTCCCGCCTCGGGGCCCGCCGGTCGATGCACTCCCCGCGAGCTCCTCGACCGGCGCCGGCCTCGCCGGACCGGTGGTGTTGCCGGACCCGTCAGCCCGACTTGGCACATTGCGCCGGTGATCCGGACGCGCCGGGCTGCCGAGATGAGAGGTGTGACCTCCACCGCCACCGCTCCGCGCCACATGCACCACGACCTCGAGGACGACGAGGACCTGGCCACGACGACGCAGATCTTCGTCACCAAGCTGCGCGCCAGCGCGACCGGCTTCGCGAAGGCCGCGGGTGCGGAGCAGGCGATCGTGCGGGAGGCCGTGCCCCCGGCGCGGCACCGTCGCTCGCGGTGCCGGGTGGTGCTGCTGTACGGGAACGGCCAGGAGTCCGACGTGACGTTCCTCGGACCGGTCAGCACCTCGACCAGCGCCAAGGAGCTCACCATGTCGCAGTTCGACACCGCCATCCAGCTGTGGCTCGGTGCCGGCCAGGAGCGCAGCCGTCGCTGGCTGGTGCCGGACGAGGAGGCCGCCGGCGGCGTGGCCATCGACGTCACCGCCTGGCTGGACCGCTGACCGGCCGCTGAGCGGGCACCTCGCCCGCCCGGGTGCGAGGGCCGTCCGCGGACGCGGCCCGCGCATCCCCCAGGACCCCCGGCCGACATCGCGGCCGGTCGCTCGCGTCGACGGGCGACCACGACCAGCCGGTGCGACCCCTGTCGCACCGGCTGGTCCTGTCTCGTGCCGCCTCCCGACCGTCGCCCAGCCGACTCGCCGGATCGCCGTGCGAGCCCAGCCGACGGCTGACGGAGCCGGTGTCGGCGGAGACCAGCTCGACCGAGGTGCTGGCGGACGGCAGCCGCACCAGGTCGCCGTCGGAGCACCGCAGCACGCGCCGTCGGTCGACGGCGCGCTCGACCCAGGTGACGGCCAGCGCGTGTCCGCCGGTGTCGCCCCCGGCCGCCCCGCCCGTCGCCGGCAGCACCAACGCGCGGTCAGCACCGCTGGCCCCGGATCGCGCGGTCAGCACCGCTGGCCCCGGACCGTGCGGTCAGCACCGCCGGCTCAGGACCGCTCGATCAGACCCGCCGGCTCAGGGCTGTCAGGTCAGGACCGCCGGCCGACCGCCGGTTCAGAACAGGTCGGCGAACCCCTCGGCGGGACCGGTCACGGACCGCGAGCGTCCGATGCGACGGGCCTGCCCCTCGCCCACCTCGGTGCTCGCGGGCTCCGTGCTCGCGGGCCGGGTGCCCGACGGCCGGGTGCCCGACGGCTGGGTGCTCGACGACTGGGCAAAACTGCTCACCGGTGCTGTCGAGCGCAGCGCGGAGCGGGCGGCCGAGCGCGCCGCGGTCCACACCGGCGCTTCCGCGGGCGACCAGCTCGGCTCGTCGTCGTCGAACGGCTCCGCCTCGGCGGCGGCGTCCTCGGCCTTGCCGGCGTCGTCGAGCGCTTCTCGGACCACGTAGCCGGCGAGGCCGCCGCCGTAGCCCTTGCGCGCCAGCATGCCCATCAGCCGCCGCTCGGCGGTGACCCGGTCGAGCCGCTGCATCGACGGCATCTTGCGGGCGACCAGCGCCCGGGCGGAGTCCCACTCGGCCTGCGGGTCGACCTCGGCGACGGCCGCCGCGGCGACCTCCCCGTCGACGCCCTTCGCCCGCAGCTCGGAGGCGAGGGCCCGCCGGGCCAGTCCGCGGCCGGACTGCCGGCTGGACACCCAGGCGGCAGCGAAGGCGGCGTCGTCGATCAGGCCGACGTCGGTGAAGCGGTCGAGCACGGCGTCGGCGACGTCGGCCGGGATCTCCTTCTTGGCCAGCAGGTCGGCCAGCTGCTTGCGCGTCTTGGCCGTACCGGTCAGCGCGCGCAGGCAGATGCCCTTGGCCTGGGCCTCGAGGTCCTCCGGCTCGGCCGGCGCACCCTCGGCGTCCGTGGCGCGCGAACTCCACTGCAGACCACTGGCCCGCCCGCTCTTCCCGCGACCACCGCTCCGCTCACCCCGACGACCGGAGCCACCGCCGTCACCGAAGCCGCCGGCACCGGCACCGGCACCGCGGGCACCACCCCGGCCGGAGCGGCGACCGGACCGACGACCTGCGTCGTCGACCGATGGCTCGTCCTGGCCGGGGTCGGCACCCGCGGCGCCGTCGAACAGCGGACCGATCATCAGCGGATCAGAAGTCGGCCGGCTCGGCTGCTGCCACGCCGGCGTCCACCTTGGGGACGCCGATGCCCAGCTTCTCCTTGATCTTCTTCTCGATCTCGTCGGCGAGGTCGGGGTTGTCCCGCAGGAAGTTGCGGGCGTTCTCCTTGCCCTGGCCGAGCTGGTCGCCGTCGTAGGTGTACCAAGCGCCGGACTTGCGCACGAAGCCCTGCTCCACACCGATGTCGATGAGGCCGCCCTCGCGGCTGAAGCCGGTGCCCCAGATCAGGTCGAGCTCGGCCTGCTTGAACGGAGCGGCGACCTTGTTCTTGACGACCTTGACCCGGACCCGGCTGCCGACCGCGTCGGTGCCCTGCTTGAGGGTCTCGATGCGGCGGACGTCGAGGCGGATGGACGAGTAGAACTTCAGCGCCCGGCCACCGGTGGTGACCTCCGGCGAGCCGTAGACGACGCCGACCTTCTCGCGCAGCTGGTTGATGAAGATCGCCGCCGTGCCGGAGTTGCTCAGCGCACCGGTGATCTTGCGCAGCGCCTGGCTCATCAGCCGGGCCTGCAGACCGACGTGGCTGTCGCCCATCTCGCCCTCGATCTCGGCGCGGGGCACCAGAGCGGCCACGGAGTCGATGACGATCAGGTCCAGGGCGCCGGAGCGGATCAGCATGTCCGCGATCTCCAGCGCCTGCTCACCGGTGTCGGGCTGGCTGATCAGCAGGGCGTCGGTGTCGACGCCGATCGCCCGGGCGTAGTCGGGGTCGAGCGCGTGCTCGGCGTCGATGAAGGCCACGATGCCGCCGGCGGCCTGGGCGTTGGCCACCGCGTGCAGGGCGACCGTCGTCTTGCCGGAGGCCTCGGGACCGTAGACCTCGATCACCCGGCCGCGCGGCAGGCCGCCGACGCCGAGGGCGATGTCGAGGGCGATGGAGCCGGTCGGGATGACCTTCATGGCGACCTCGGGCGAGTCGCCGAGGCGCATGACGGAGCCCTTGCCGAACTGCTTGTCGATCTGAGCGAGGGCCATGTCGAGGGCCTTGTCGCGGTCGAGCGTTGCCATGGTGGCCACCTTCGGATGTCGCTGTAGCGGGTCGTCGCCGACGCTAGGGCGGGGGTCTGACACTTTCGCGAGCCGGAGCGCATCTGTGGACGGACACCGAATCTGTGGACACGGTAGACCGAACACGTGTTCGACTCCAGCGACACGCCGCCACCCGTCCGCGACACCCCGGACGCGGTCGGTTCAGCCGCGCTCGTCCCGCGCGGCGCGGGCGGCGAGCACCTGCGGCAGGGCGTCCTCGACGAAGCCGATGAGCGCCAGCAGCCGGGGCGCCAGCGCCGTCCCCAGGTCGGTGAGGGTGTACTCGACGTGCGGCGGCGTGGCCGAGCGGACCTCGCGGTGCACCAGGCCGTCACGCTCGAGCACCTGCAGTGTCTGGGACAGCATCTTCTCGCTCACCCCGTCGACCCGGCGGCGCAGCTCGCCGAAGCGGTGCGGCCCCTGGTGCAGCGCCGAGAGCACGAGCACCGCCCACTTGCCGGTCACGTCCTCGAAGACCTCACGGGAGGGGCAGGCGCGGCTGAAGACGTCGGCCGCCTGCTCGGACGTGCTCATCACCACTCCTGTCGCGTCGGACCTCGACCCCGAGGGTACTGTGCCGACGAAAGCGCTAACCAGGAGTTAGTACAAACCCGCGAGGAGAGCGCATGATCAGCGTCACCGGAGCCAGCGGCCACCTCGGCCGGCTCGTCGTCACCGGCCTGCTCGACGCCGGCGTGCCGGCCGCCGAGGTCGTGGCCGTCGTCCGCACCCCCGACAAGGTCGCCGACCTGTCCGCGCGCGGCGTGCAGGTGCGCCAGGCCGACTACAGCGACGCCGCTGCGCTGGAGACGGCGCTGCAGGGCACCGATCGGCTGCTGCTCGTCTCCGGCAGCGAGGTCGGCCAGCGCGTCGCCCAGCACACCAACGTCCTGCAGGCGGCGAAGGCCGCCGGCGTCGGGCTGCTCGTCTACACCAGCGCGAGCAAGGCGGACGACACCCCGCTGCCGCTCGCCCCGGAGCACGTCGCGACCGAGCGGCTGATCGCCGACTTCGGCATCCCGGCGGTCGTGCTCCGCAACAACTGGTACCTGGAGAACTACGACCAGCAGATCGCCCAGGCCGCGCAGACCGGCAGCCTGACCGGCAGCTCGGGCAGCGGCCGGATCGCCGCCGCCACGCGCGCCGACTACGCCGCCGCCGCCGTCGCCGTCCTCACGGCCGGCTCCCCCGCCACGGGCGTGCTGGAGCTCGGTGGCGACGACGCCTTCACGCTCGCCGACCTGGCCGCCGCGGTCGCCACCGCCGCCGGCCGCGAGGTCACCTACACGGACCTGACCGCGGACCAGCACGTCCAGGCGCTGCTGGACGCCGGCCTGCCCGAGGGGACGGCGCACTTCGTCGTCGGCCTGGACCAGGCGATCGCCCGGGGCGCGCTGGACACCGGCAGCACCGCCCTGTCCGAGCTCATCGAGCGGCCGACGACGCCGCTGTCGACCTACGTGCAGGGCGTGCTCAGCTCCTGACCATCCGGCGTCCCGCCGGAGGGCTCAGCGGTCCTTCGGCGGGACGTCGTACTCCTTGCAGATCTCCAGCCAGACGGTGCGCACCGGCACCCCGGCGTCGATGGCCTCCAGCGCCGACCGGCCGCCCAGCGTGCCGAAGACGTGGTCGTTGGCGACGTACTGCGCGCGCAGCGACCCGAACTGGCTCTCCATCCGAGCTCTGAACTCCTGCAGCCGCACGCCTCGACGGTACCCACGCCCGCCCGGCCGTGACGCCCTAGGCTCGGCGCATGACCGGCTCGGGCACCTGGGACACCCTCCTGCAGGTCGCCTTCGCCCTCGCGCTCCTGGTCGGCATCGTGCTGACCGTGCGCAACATGCGGCGCTGAGCCACAGCCGGTCAGCCCGCGCGGCGGGCCGGGTGCGCGGCGTACCGCGGCTTGACCACGGTGTTGAGGTGGCGGCCGATGCTGTCGGCCTCGAGCAGGGCGAGCGCCTCCTCCGGCGGGACGCCGGGGTAGCGGTAGACGCCACCGTTGACGAACCCGATCTCCAGCACGTGCTCGTCGAGGTCGTACCCCACCCAGCGCACGCTCGAGGACTGCACCCCCGCCCGCTGCATCGCCATGTGGATCACAACGCTGTAACTACACGCGCGTAATCCGCCGAGGTGATCATCATCCCCTTGTCGACGAGTCGACACGGCGACTCGTGGGCGTTCCTCGGGGCGGGTGACGGCCCTGCTGGCCGGGGCGGACTGTCGCACCCGCGTGGACACTGGTGGCGTGTCGACCATGCCGTCCGCCCCGACCCCCGCGATGGAGCGCTTCTCCGCGCCCACGCAGGCGTGGTTCACCGGCGCGTTCGAGCACCCGACCTCCGCGCAGGAGGGCGCCTGGACGGCGATCAGCAGCGGCCAGCACGCCCTGGTCGTCGCCCCCACCGGCTCGGGCAAGACGCTGGCCGCCTTCCTCTGGTCCCTCGACCGGCTGGCCGCCACTCCCCCGCCGGACGACCCGCTGCGCCGCTGCCGGGTCCTCTACGTCTCCCCGCTCAAGGCGCTGGCCGTCGACGTCGAGCGCAACCTGCGGGCGCCGTTGACCGGGATCGGCCAGGCCGCCGCGCGCCTGGGCCTGGAGCGGCCCGAGATCACCGTCGGCATCAGGTCCGGCGACACCCCGGCCGACGAGCGCCGGCTGTTCGCCAAGCGCCCGCCGGACATCCTGATCACCACGCCGGAGTCGCTGTTCCTGCTGCTCACGAGCCAGGCGCGGGAGTCGCTGCGCGGGGTCGAGACGGTGATCCTCGACGAGGTGCACGCCGTCTGCGGCAGCAAGCGCGGCGCGCACCTGGCCGTCTCCCTCGACCGGCTCGACGAGCTGCTGGACGCACCCGCGCAGCGGATCGGGCTGTCGGCCACGGTCCGCCCCATCGAGGAGGTCTCGACCTTCCTGGCCGGTGGCCGCCCGGTGCAGGTCGTCGCCCCGCCCTCGACCAAGCAGTGGGACCTGTCGGTCGTCGTCCCGGTCGAGGATATGTCGCAGCTGGGCCAGCCGACCGGCGAGCTGTCCGGCTCCGCAGCGGGCAACCAGCCACGGACGTCGATCTGGCCGGCGGTCGAGGAGCGGGTGCTCGACCTGATCGAGGGCCACCGCAGCACCATCGTCTTCGCCAACTCCCGCCGGCTGGCCGAGCGGCTCACCAGCCGGCTCAACGAGCTGGCCTACGAGCGGGCGACCGGGGAGCCGATGCCGCACGGCGCCAACCCGGCCGAGCTGATGGCCCAGGCCGGCACCGGCGTCGGCGCCGGGGTCCCGACCGACGTCAAGCCGGTCGCCTCGGCCCACCACGGGTCGGTCTCCCGCGAGCAGCGGGCGATCGTCGAGGAGGCGCTGAAGTCCGGCCAGCTGCCCGCCGTCGTCGCCACCTCCTCGCTGGAGCTGGGCATCGACATGGGCGCGGTCGACCTGGTGGTCCAGGTCGAGTCCCCGCCCAACGTGGCCGCCGGACTCCAGCGGGTGGGCCGCGCCGGCCACCAGGTGGGCGCGGTCAGCGAGGGCGTCATCTTCCCGAAGTTCCGCGGCGACCTCGTGCAGAGCGCCGTGGTCGCCGAGCGGATGCGGGCCGGGGCCATCGAGTCCACCCGCTACCTGCGCAACCCCCTCGACGTGCTGGCCCAGCAGATCGTGGCCATCGTCTCCGAGCGCCCGCGCACGGTCGACGAGGTCTCGGCGGTGCTGCGCCGGTCGGCGGCGTTCGCCTCGCTGCCGGACTCCGCGCTGCACGCGGTGCTGGACATGCTGGCCGGCCGCTACCCCTCCGACGCGTTCGCCGAGCTGCGCCCGCGGCTGACCTGGGACCGGGTCACCGACACCCTCACCGCCCGCAACGGCGCCCAGCGGCTGGCGGTCACCAGCGGCGGCACCATCCCCGACCGCGGGCTGTTCGGCGTCTTCCTCGTCTCCGGCGCCGGTGAGAACGGTGGGCGCCGGGTCGGTGAGCTCGACGAGGAGATGGTCTACGAGTCCCGGGTCGGCGACGTCTTCCTGCTCGGCTCGTCGTCGTGGCGCATCGAGGAGATCACCCACGACCGGGTGCTGGTCAGCCCCGCCCCCGGCCAGCCGGGCAAGATGCCGTTCTGGCACGGCGACACCCTGGGCCGCCCGCTGGAGCTGGGTCGCGCGCTGGGCGCCTTCCTGCGCGAGGTCGGCACCGCCACCCCCGAGGCCGGCATGGAACGCGCCCGCGCCGCCGGGCTCGACGCGTGGGGGGCGAGCAACCTCTTCGCCTACCTGACCGAGCAGAAGGCCGCCACCGGCCACCTGCCCGACGACCGCACGCTGCTGGTCGAGCGCTTCCGCGACGAGCTCGGCGACTGGCGGCTGGTCGTCCACTCCCCGTTCGGCGCCCAGGTCAACGCCCCGTGGGCGCTGGTGCTCGCCGCCCGGCTGCGCGAGCGGTACGGCGTCGACGTCGCCTCCATGCACGCCGACGACGGCATCGTGCTGCGGCTGCCCGACACCACCGGCGAGCCGCCGGAGGCCGACCTCGCGCTGCTCGACCCGGACGACGTCGAGCGTGAGGTCACCGCCGAGGTCGGCAACTCCGCGCTGTTCGCCAGCCGGTTCCGCGAGTGCGCGGCCCGCGCGCTGCTGCTCCCCCGCCGCGACCCGCGCCGCCGCACCCCGCTGTGGCAGCAGCGCCAGCGGGCGGCCCAGTTGCTGTCGGTGGCCAGCGAGTTCTCCTCCTTCCCGATCACCCTCGAGGCGGTCCGGGAGGTGCTGCAGGACGTCTACGACGTGCCCGGCCTGGTCGAGCTGATGAGCGACGTGCGCGCCCGCCGGGTGCGGCTGGTCGACGTGCAGACCCAGACGGCCTCGCCGTTCGCCCAGTCGCTGCTGTTCGGCTACGTCGGCCAGTTCATCTACGAGGGCGACGCCCCGCTCGCCGAGCGCCGCGCGCAGGCCCTGGCCCTGGACACCGGCCTGCTGGCCGAGCTGCTGGGCCGCTCCGAGCTGCGCGAGCTGCTCGACGGCGGCGCGATGGCCGAGATCGAGGCCGAGCTGCAGCGGCTGCCCGAGCAGCGGCACCCGCGCGACGTCGACGGCGCCAGCGACCTGCTGCGCGGCGTGGGCGACCTGACCGTCGCCGAGGCCGCTGCCCGCGGGGTGCCCGAGGCGTGGCTGCAGGAACTGGTCGTCTCGCGGCGCGCGCTCGTCGTGCGGATCGCCGGAGAGGAGCGGTACGTCGCCATCGAGGACGCCGGCCGGCTCCGCGACGCGCTCGGCACCGCGCTGCCCGTGGGGGTGCCCGAGGCGTTCACCGAGCCGGTCGCCGACCCGCTCGGTGACCTCATCGGCCGCTACGCCCGCACGCACGGCCCGTTCGCCCCGCCTGAGGTCGCGGCCCGGCTGGGGCTCGGCGTCGCCGTGGTCACCGCCACCGTGCAGCGGCTGGTCGGTACCGGCCGCCTGGTCACCGGCGAGTTCCGGCCCGGCGGCATCGGCCAGGAGTGGTGCGACGCCGAGGTGCTGCGCTCGGTGCGCCGGCGGTCGCTGGCCAAGCTCCGCCAGGAGGTCGAGCCGGTCCCGACCGACACGCTGGCCCGGTTCACGCCGAGCTGGCAGTCCGTCGGCGGGCGCATGCGCGGGGTCGACGGCGTGCTGGCGGTCGTCGAGCAGCTGGCCGGCGCGCTGGTGCCGGCGTCGGCGCTGGAGACGCTCGTGCTGCCCTCCCGGGTGCAGGGCTACTCCCCCGCGATGCTCGACGAGCTGACCAGCGCCGGCGAGGTGCTGTGGGCCGGGGCCGGCGGGCTGTCCGGTGGCGACGGCTGGGTCACCCTCGTGCCGGCCGACCTGGCACCGCTGCTGCTGCCCGAGCCGCCGGCCGGCGCCGTGCTGGAGGGCGGGGTCGGCCAGCTGGTGCTCGACGAGCTCGCCGGCGGGCAGGCGATGTTCTTCCGCACACTGTCCGACCGGGTGGGCGCCACCGACGACCCGGCCCTGGCCGAGGAGATCTGGGACCTGGTGTGGGCCGGGGCGCTCACCAACGACACCCTCGCCCCGCTGCGCACCCGGCTGTCCGGCGGCGGGACGCACAAGAAGACGCCGGCCGCGCCGCGGGCCCGGCTCGACCGCAGCCGGTACGGGCGCACCCGGCTGGGCCGTCCGGCGATGCCCAGCCGCACCGGTCCGCCGTCGATGGCCGGGCGCTGGTCGCGGCTGCCCGAGCTGGAGACCAACACGACCAAGCGCACCACCGCCCGCGCCGAGGCGCTGCTGGAGCGACACGGCGTGCTGACCCGGGGTGCGGTGCAGGCCGAGCAGGTGACCGGCGGGTTCTCCGCGGTGTACCCGGTACTGCGGGCCTTCGAGGAGAACGGCCGAGCCCGCCGCGGCTACTTCGTCGAGACCCTGGGTGCGGCGCAGTTCGGCACCCCGGGCTCGGTCGACCGGCTGCGCAGCTTCGCCAGCCCCGACCGGGTGCCCGCCGGCCCCGTCGTGCTGGCCGCGACCGACCCGGCCAACGTCTACGGCGCGGCGCTCCCGTGGCCCGAGCGGCCCGGCACCGGCACGGCCGCCGAGGAGGGCGTCGACCTCGGCGAGGGCACCGCGTCCACCAGGAAGAGCGGGCACCGGGCCGGGCGCAAGGCCGGGGCGCTGGTGGTGCTGGTCGACGGCGAGCTGGTGCTCTACGTCGAGCGGGGCGGCAAGACGCTGCTGTCGTGGACCGAGGAGGAGACCGCGCTCAAGGAGGCCGCCACGGCGCTGTCGAGCGCGGTGGCCTCCGGCGCGCTGGGCCGGATCACCGTGCAGAAGGCCGACGGCGCCTCGGTGCACGAGTCCGGTGCGCTCAGCGCGGCCCTGCAGGCCGCCGGGTTCATCGCCACCCCGCAGGGTCTCCGCCTCCGCCGCTGACCTGTCCCGCAGCACGCGGGCGGCGGGTCAGGCGCGGGCCGGTGGGCGCTCGCCGGGTTCGTCTGCCCTGACAGGACAGCACCGGCGGGGTCAGCGGCGGCGCGTGCCCTGCAGCCAGGGGCCGAGCCAGCGGCTGAGCCGCGGCATGAGCAGCCGCAGCGCCGTCACCACGTACAGCGCTGACAGGAGCAACCGGGCCGGCCACGGCCAGCCCCCGACGAACGGCACCGCCACCAGCTGGAAGCTCGACGTGAGCACCAGGACGACGGCGACGGTGAGCGCCCAGCTGCGCCAGGCCGGACCCGGGCGGGCCGGCACCGCGAAGAACGTCTCCAGGCCCACGGCGCGGGCGGTGCGCTCCTGCTCCACCAGCCGGCTGACCCGCTCCAACGCGGCCTGCCGCTCGGGAGAGCGCTCCCAGACCGCGAGGGACGCGTCGTCGCTGAACCGGTAGACCAGGTGGTACTCGTCGCTGGCCGGACCGGGCCGCAGCAGCGACGACCCCAGGGCGCCGGGGAAGCGGCCGACCAGCTCCTGCACGTCGGCCGCCCACTGCTCGAACGCCTCGTGCTCCTCGGGGCGCACGACCCGGGCGACAGTCACGGTCACCGGCTCGGGCGCGGGGGCGGCGGGCTGTCGGGCCACCGCGTTCCCGGTCAGTCGAACCGGCAGGCTGCGCAGGCGGATCGTCACGGTCACGGGTCGCAGAGCGCTGCCGGTGTCCGCTCTCTTCCCGTCTGTCACCGCGTTCACAGCCCGGTCACCCGCCCGGGGCAGCGGTCAGGGGCCGGCGTCCCAGAGCAGCCGGTGGTACGCCGTCCGGGCGGGGTCGTCGGCGATGCCGTAGGCATCGAGCAGCGGCTGCTCCCAGCCCGGGCCGTAGTTCCACCGGGTGCTCCAGGTCGCCACGGCCAGGTCGGCCCAGCGGTCGGCCAGCGCCAGGGAACCGAGGTCGACGTGCCCGGCCCACGCACCGTCCTCGGCCACCAGCGTGTTGGGCGCGCAGGCCGGTACCGATCGCCCGCACCGCGGTCAGCGGGTCGGCCTTCCACCGCGCGTCGACGGCGCTGTCGCCGGGCAGCCCGGCGGTGAGCAGCCAGTCGCCGTCGGCGTCGCTGCCGGCGTCCAGCACGACGGGCACGGGCGAGAAGCGCGACGCCCAGCGCAGCCGCTCGGCCTCGCGCGGGATCGGCAGCCCGCTGCCGGCCGGTGCCCACGTGAGGAACCGGCGCCCCACCCCGGACCCCAGCTGCCAGGTGACTCCCCCGGCCTCGTTCTGCCAGACCGCCGTGGCCGGCCCGCCACCGGCGAGAGCGCGCACGACCGGCGGCGGCGCGACGGGCTCGGGCGGCGGTCCGGAGAACAGCACCCGGCGATGGTGGCACGGGCACGAGCGTCCCGGGCCGGGGACGATGGACGGCGTGCCCGAGGGAGACACCGTGTGGCTGGCGGCGAAGCGGATGAACACCGCACTGGCCGGCGCCACCCTCACCCGCGGCGAGCTGCGTGTGCCCCGGCTCGCCGCGGTCGACCTGACCGGCGCGACCGTCACCGAGGTCGTGCCCCGCGGCAAGCACATGCTCACCCGCCTCGCCGACGGCCGGACCCTGCACACGCACTACCGAATGGACGGCAGCTGGCACGTCCATCGCCCGGGGACGCGCTGGCGCGGGCCGGCGTTCGAGGTGCGCGCCGTGCTGACCACCGACCAGTGGGAGTGCGTGGGCTTCCGACTGCACGACATGGCACTGGTCCCGACGTCCCGCGAGGACGAGCTGGTCGGCCACCTCGGCCCCGACGTCCTGGGCCCGGACTGGGACGTCGAGGAGGTGCTGCGCCGGCTGCGCGCACGACCCGACGAGCAGATCGGGGTGGCCGTCCTCGACCAGCGCAACCTGGCCGGCCCGGGCAACCTCTACAAGGTCGAGTCGCTGTTCCTCACCGGGGTGAACCCGTGGGCCCGGGTGGCCGACGTCCCGGACCTGCGGGCGCTGGTCGAGCGGGCCCGCATGCTCATGCTGGCCAACCGCGACCGCCCCGAGCAGAGCACCACCGGCATCCTGCGCCGCGGGCAGGACCACTGGGTCGCCGGCCGCAAGGGCCGCCCGTGCCGCCGCTGCGGCACGGCGATCGCGCTCGGTGACCAGGGCCCGGACCTGCAGGAGCGGGTCACCTGGTGGTGCCCGACCTGCCAGGCCACCCCGGTGCCGGCCGACCCGCGGGCCCGCACCGGCCTGCCCGGCACCGAGCCACGTCGCGCCTCGTACTGAGGCACGACCGGCCACCGCCGGGGATCATGGGGAGATGCCCGAAGGAGACACCGTCTGGTTGGCCGCCAAGCGGATGAACACCGCGCTGGCCGGCGCCACCCTCACCACGGGCGAACTGCGCGTCCCCCAGCTGGCCACGGTCGACCTGGCCGGTGCCACGGTCACCGAGGTGGTGCCGCGCGGCAAGCACATGCTGACCCGTTTCGCCGACGGCCGCACGCTGCGCACGCACTACCGGATGGACGGCAGCTGGCACATCTACCGCAAGGGCAGCTCGTGGAAGGGCGGGCCCGCGCACAGCATCCGGGCGGTGCTCTCGACCGACCAGTGGGACTGCGTCGGGTACCGGCTGCATGACATGCGGATCGTGCCGACCAGCGCCGAGGGCGAGCTGGTGGGCCACCTCGGCCCTGACGTGCTGGGCCCGGACTGGGACCTCGACGAGGCGCTGCGCCGGCTGCGGTCGCACCCCGACGAGCAGATCGGCGTCGCGATCCTGGACCAGCGGAACCTGGCCGGCATCGGCAACCTCTACAAGGTCGAGACGCTGTTCATGACCCGCACCCACCCGTGGACCCGGGTCGCCGACGTCCCCGACCTGCCCGGCCTGGTCACCCGTGCCCGCACGCTGATGCAGGCCAACCGCGACCACCCCGAGCAGAGCACGACCGGCTCGACCCGCCGCGGGGAGGACCACTGGGTGTTCGGCCGCAAGGGCCGCCCGTGCCGCCGCTGCCGCACGACGATCCTGCTCGGCGACCAGGGGCCGGACACCCAGGAGCGGGTCACCTACTGGTGCCCGAACTGCCAGGCCGCGCGCAGCCCGATCGACCCGCTGGCCCGCACCGGCGAGCCCGGCCACCCGGCGTCCATCGCCGCCACCTGACCCACGGCACGACGGAGCCCCGCCGTCCAGCCGGACGGCGGGGCTCAGGTCAGCACCGTGCCGGGGATCAGGCCGGGTTCGGCCGCTCGGCCGACTGGTCCGCGCCCAGCGCGGTCCCGCTGACCGGACCGTTGCCGGACTCGATGGCCCCGGCGGCCCGGTTGCCGCCGATGGCCTGCGTGCCGCCGCCCATCGAGGCGCGGATCTCGGCGAGCCGGGACGCACCGGCGACGTCGATGGTCGCCTTCTGCACCTCGAGCATGCGGCCCTCGACCGAGTCCTGCGCCAACTCGGCCTGGCCGAGCGCGTTGGCGTACCGGGCCTCGATCTTGTCGCGGACGTCGCTGAGCGAGGGCGTGTTGCCCGGCGCGGACAGCTCGTTGACCGAGCGCAGCGAGGCCGAGACCTGCTCCTGCATCTTGGCCTGCTCCAGCTGGCTCATGAGCTTGGTGCGCTCGGCGAGCGTCGACTGCAGCCGCATCCGGCTGGTCTCGACCGCGCCCTTGGCCTGCTCGGCCGCGGCGAGCGCCTCGTCGTGGCTGCGCTTGAGGTCCTCGACGGCCTGCTCGGCGCTGACCAGCTGGGTGGCGAACGCCTGGGCGGCCTGCTCGTACTCGGCGGCCTTGTTCGCGTCGCCGGCGGCCCGGGTCTGGTCGGCCAGGTTCAGCGCCTGCCGGGCCGAGGACTGGAGCTTCTCGACCTCACCGAGCTGCCGGTTGAGCCGCATCTCCAGCTGGCGCTGGTTGCCCAGCACCGCCGCGGCCTGGTTGGCCAGGGCCTGGTGCCGCTGCTGCTCGGCCTCGATCGCCTGCTGGATCTGGATCTTCGGGTCGGCGCGCTGGTCGATCTGGTCGTTGGCCGAGGCCGTGAGGTACTTCCACAGCTTCACGAACGGGTTCGGCATGGCTCCTCCTGATCCCGGGCGGCGGTCCACCGGGTGGCGGACGGCGCGAGCCGGGCAACGCTGTCGCTGATCATCGTCTCAGGACCGGTACCCGGCCAGCCACCGCTGACGCGGCGGCACGACGTCCTCCTGCACCGATGGGCGTCCCCCTGCACCTACAGCTGTCCCCCCGCACCAACGCTGGTGCAGGGGGACAGACGTCGATCAGGTCACCTGATCCACGTACGGGGCGCCCGGGCGGCGGCGGGCGCCGGCGTCAGGGGCGGCCGCGGAGGCGGCGGTAGTGCTGCACGAGCGCGACGGTGGAGGGATCGGAGTCGATCTGCGGCGCCGTCTCGCTGGTCAGGGCCGGCGCGAGCTCCCGGGCCATGACCTTGCCCAGCTCCACGCCCCACTGGTCGAAGGAGTCGATCTGCCAGATGACGCCCTCGACGAAGACGGTGTGCTCGTAGAAGGCGATCAGCTGACCCAGCGTGGCCGGCGTGAGCTTCGGCGCCAGGATCGTGGTCGAGGGCCGGTTGCCCGGCATGACCTTGTGCGGGACGACGTCGGCGGGGGTGCCGTCGGCGGCGACCTCCTCGGTGGTCTTGCCGAAGGCCAGCGCGGAGCTCTGCGCGAACATGTTGGCCATCAGCAGGTCGTGCATCTCGCCGATGTCGTGGTTGGGCTCGCCGAACCCGATGAAGTCGGCCGGGACGATGCTGGTGCCCTGGTGCAGCAGCTGGTGGAACGCGTGCTGGCCGTTGGTGCCCGGCTCGCCCCAGTAGACCTCGCCGGTCGACGTCGTCACCGGCTCGCCGTCGAACTGCACGGACTTGCCGTTGCTCTCCATCGTCAGCTGCTGCAGGTAGGCGGGCAGCCGCGACAGGTACTGGCTGTAGGGCAGGACCGCGTGGGTCTGGGCGCCGAAGAAGTCGGTGTACCAGACGTTGAGCAGCCCCTGCAGCGCCGGCAGGTTCTCCGCCAGCGGGGTGCGGCGGAAGTGTTCGTCGACGGCGTGGAAGCCGGCCAGCATCTCGCCGAAGTGCTCGCGGCCGACGGCGACCATCAGCGACAGGCCGACGGCGGAGGTGAAGGAGTACCGCCCGCCGACCCAGTCCCAGAAGCCGAACATGTTGTCGGTGTCGATGCCGAACTCGGCGACGGCGTCGGCGTTGGTGCTCACCGCGACGAAGTGCTTGGCGACCGCGCCCTCCACCTCGCCGACACCGGCGAGCAGCCAGTCCCGGGCGACGGTGGCGTTGGTCAGCGTCTCCAGCGTGGTGAAGGTCTTGGAGCAGACCACGAACAGCGTCGACGCCGGGTCGAGGTCGCGGGTCTTCTCCGCGAAGTCGGTGGGGTCGATGTTGGACACGAAGCGGGCGGTGAGGCCGCGGTCGCTGTAGTCGGCCAGCGCGAGGTAGGCCATCGCCGGGCCCAGGTCCGAGCCACCGATGCCGATGTTGACCACGGCGGTGATCCGCTCGCCGGTCGCGCCACGCCACTCACCGGACCGCACCCGGTCGGCGAAGTCGCCCATCTTCTCGAGCACCGCGTGCACGTCGGCGGTGACGTCCTGCCCGTCGACGGTCAGCGGCGCCGACGCCGGCGCCCGCAGCGCGGTGTGCAGCACGGCCCGGTCCTCGGTGACGTTGATGTGCTCACCGGTGAACATCGCCTCGATCTTCGCGGGCAGGCCGGCCTTCTCCGCCAGGGCGACCAGCAGCCGCACCGTCTCGTCGGTGACCCGGTGCTTGGACCAGTCGACGTACAGGTCGCCGGCGGTGCCGGTCAGCCGGGTGCCGCGCTCGGCGTCCTCGGCGAACAGCTCGCGCAGCGTGCGGGGCGCCACCTCGCGGTGGTGGTCGGCGAGAGCCGCCCACTCGTCGGTCGCGGTGATGTCCATGCGGGTGCCTCCAACGGTCCGGCCAGGGTCTGTCGGGGAGTGCGCAGCCGGGACACGCGACAAACCCCGGCGCGATCATCCCCGCCGCGCCGGGGCACCCGCACAGGGGTACCGCGGCCGGTCAGGCCGCCCCGACCGAGTGGGCGCCGGTCCGGGCGCCGCCGCCCCGGCCACCACCGGCCTGGCCGCCGGCCGCCCGCTCCCGCGCCTCCCCCACCTGCTCGAGCCGGTCCTCGGTCGCCATCCGGGTCAGCTCGGCGCCGGCGTCGGCGTCGCGGGTGAGGTTCTCGCCCGAGTGGGGGTCGAACACGTGCACCTTGCGGGTGTCGAGCCAGAAGTCGGCCTCCCGGCCCTCCCGGATCCGGCTGGTCGAGTCGATCGACACGATCGCCTGGGTGCGCAGCTCCTCGGCGTCGAGCTCCTTGGACAGGTCGCGCAGCTGCGTCCGGATGGCGTCGGGCGCCTCGTAGGGGATGTAGGCGTACTGCTGGTCGCCCAGCCACTCGGTGACGTCGACCCGCGCGCGGAAGACCGTGCCCACCGGGCGCTTGGCCTCGTCGACCAGCGAGGCGTCCTCGAAGTACTCGGGCCGGATGCCGACCAGCAGCAGGTCGTGCCCGGCGACCGCGGCCGCCCGGCGCTCGTCGAGGTCGATGGTGCCGAACGGCGTCGTCAGCCGGGCGCCGTCGACGGTGGCGGGCAGGAAGTTCATCGGCGGGGAGCCGATGAACCCGGCCACGAAGAGGTTGACCGGCTGCTCGTACAGCTCCCGCGGCGAGGCGACCTGCTGGATCTTGCCCTTGCGCAGCACGCAGACCCGGTCGCCCAGGGTCATCGCCTCGGTCTGGTCGTGGGTGACGTAGACGGTGGTGATGCCCAGCCGGCGCTGCAGCCGGGAGATCTCGGTGCGCATCTGGCCGCGGAGCTTGGCGTCCAGGTTCGACAGCGGCTCGTCGAACAGGAACGCCTCGGCCTGGCGCACGATCGCCCGCCCCATCGCCACGCGCTGCCGCTGGCCACCGGAGAGGTTGGCCGGCTTGCGCTCGAGGTGCTCGTGCAGCTCCAGCACGTCGGCGGCCTCGTTGACCCGCCGGCGCACCTCGGCGTCGTCCATCTTGGCCAGCCGCAGCGGGAAGGCGATGTTCTCGAACACCGTCAGGTGCGGGTAGAGCGCGTAGTTCTGGAAGACCATCGACAGGTTCCGCTCCCGCGGTGCCTTGTCGTTGACCCGGGTGCCCCCGATGACCATGTCGCCGCTGGTGATGTCCTCCAGCCCGACGATCATCCGCAGCAGCGTCGACTTCCCGCAGCCGGAGGGCCCGACCAGGATCATGAACTCCCCGTCGGCGACGTCCAGGCTGACGTCGTTGACCGCGGGGAACCCGTCGCCGTACTGCTTGACGATGTGCTTCATCTCGATGGCGGCCATGGAACTGGTCCTTCCTGTCGTTCGGGACGGCGGCGGTGCCGGCGGAGCGGGTGGGGGGTGCTCAGCCCTTGACGGCGCCGTTGGTGAGGCCGGCGACGATGCGCCGCTGGAAGATGAGCACGAGGGCCACGACGGGGATGGTCACGATGACCGCTGCCGCGGCGATGGCGCCGGTGGGGTCCTCGAACTGCGAGGCCCCGGAGAACAGACCCAGGGCGGCCGGCACCGGTCGGGCGGTGCTGGTCGAGGTCAGCGAGATGCCGTAGACGAAGTCGTTCCAGGCGATGAAGAACGCGATGATCGCCGTGGTGAAGACCCCGGGTGCGGCCAGCGGCACGATCACCTTGCGGAACGCCTGCCAGGTCGTCGCCCCGTCGACCTGGGCGGCCTGCTCCATCTCCCAGGGGATCTCGCGGAAGAACGCCGACATGGTCCAGATCGAGATCGGCAGGGTCAGCGACAGGTACGGGATGATCAGCCCGGGCCAGGTGTCGTAGAGGCCGATGTTGCGCCACAGGTTGAACAGCGGCGTGACGATTGAGATCACCGGGAAGATGGCCACCCCCAGCGCGGTGCCGAGGATCAGCTTCTTGCCGGGGAAGTCCAGCCGGGCGATCGCGTAGGCGGCGAACATCGCCAGCACGCAGGAGATGAACGTCGCGATCAGGCAGATCCCGAACGAGTTGCGCAGCGCCGGCAGGAACAGGTCGGCCCCGGCTCCGGTGAAGATCGTCGAGTAGTTCTCGTCCGTCGGCGTGGTGGGGAGGAACTGGCCGTTGGCCAGGTCACCGGGCGCCTTGAACGACAGCGACACGATCCAGGCCACCGGGAACAGCGCGTAGATGACGATCGCGACGCCGGCGACGATCCACCAGCCCTTCTCCTTGGTCGACATCAGCGCTCACCCCGAGCCTGCGCCAGGTCGACCTTGAAGCCCTTGATGAACAGCGCCGCGATGCCGACGACCACCAGGAACAGCAGGACCGAGACCGCCGACCCCAGCCCGATCTCCAGCCGGGAGATGGTCTGCCGGTAGGCCAGGAACGACACCGACTCGGTGTTGTTGGCCCCCGCCGTCATCACGAAGATCGAGTCGAAGACGCGGAACGCGTCCAGCGTGCGGAACAGCAGCGCGACCATGATGGCGGCCTTCATGTTCGGCAGCGTCACCTTGCGCAGCCGTTGCCACCAGGTGGCGCCGTCGACCTTGGCCGCCTCCTGCAGCACCTCGGGCACCTGGGCCAGCCCGGCGAGCAGGAGCAGCGAGATGAACGGCGTGGTCTTCCAGATCTCGGCCAGGCACACGACCAGCAGCGCCGAGCCCTGCCCGCCGAACCAGTCCGTGTCGGTGCCGATGCCGGGCAGCCAGCCGAACCAGCTGTTGACGAACCCGGTGTCGATGGCGAAGGCGAACCGCCAGGCGAACGCCGACACGACGGTGATGACCGCGTACGGGATGAGGATCGCCGCGCGCAGCACCGGCCGGATCGCCTTCAGCGCCTTGGCCATCACGAAGGCCAGCGCGAACCCGAGCACCAGCTCGATGGCGACGGTGACCAGCGTGATGAGCACCGTCACCGCCATCGCGATCCACCACGTGGAGTCGGTGAGGATGACGACGTAGTTGCTCAGCCCGGTGAACGAGCGGTTGTCCGGGTCGGTGAGCCGGTAGTCGAACAGCGAGTCGTAGACCGCCTGCAGGATCGGGTAGGCGGTGACCAGCAGCATCACCGCCAGTGCCGGGCCGGCCAGCAGCCAGCCGAGCTTGCGCTCGCTGCGTGAGCGGTCGCTGGTCGTGTGCCCCGGGGCGGAGACCGGCTGGGTCTTCTCCACCGGCGGCAGGGTCGTCTGGGTCACGATGCCTCCTCGCTGGTGCTCGTCGGCATCGTTCCTCCGGGTGCCGCGCTCATCGGTTCGCTCGCACGCTCGCTCACAGCAACTGCTCCTTCCGCAGCACCGCGGTGATGAACTCGGTGGCCTCGCGCGGCGTCGTCTCCGGGTCGACCGACCCGGTCGGGTGGTACCTGCGCTGCAGCCCGCCGGTGACCTCGCTGTAGTAGGCGGTGAGCGGCCGCGGCGCGGCCTGCTCCAGTGAGGCCCGGATGGTCTCGGCCATCGGGAAGGCCTCGAGCACCTCCGGGTCGTCGTAGACGGTGGTGTCCGAGGCCGCGTTGCCGTCGTTGACGAAGTAGAAGGCCTGGTTCTCCGTCGAGGTGATGCACTCGGTCGCGTCGTAGGCCAGGTCGGGGTGCTCGCTCAGTGCACCGACGCCGAGGTTGATCCCGCCGTAGGGCGGCGCGCTCTCGGTGCCCTCGTCGACCCGCGGGTACAACGTCCAGCCGTAGTCGTCGACCGTGGCCTGGTCCATCGTCCCGTCCTCGACCTTGCCGAGGGCCCGGGCGTAGACGAACGAGTAGTTGACCATGAAGCCGCCGTCGGCGGACTCGAAGCCGGTGGCGGTGGTGTCCTCGTTCGCCGTCGACAGCGCCGGCCCGGTCTGCCCGCTGTTGGAGATGTCGCGCATCAGCTCGGTCGCCCGCCGCCCGGCGTCGGACTCCAGGCCCAGGGTGACCTGCTCGGGGTCGGTGGAGTTCTCGGCGATGATCGACCCGCCGGCGGACTCGATGAGGGCGTTGAACCACACGGTCAGCGCCTCGGCCCGGATCCCCTGGACGCCGATCAGCTTGTCCTGCTCCTGGGCCGCGGACACCACCTGGTCCCAGGTGACCGGCTGGGTCATGTCCAGCCCGGCGGCCTCGGCGACGGACTTGCGGTACCAGAGCAGCTGGGTGTTCGACCAGAACGGGACGGCGACCAGCTGGTCCTCCCACGTGGAGGTCTCCACCGCGGCCGGGACGACGTCCTCGGTCACGCGGCCGGCGAGCTCGGGGGGCACCGGGGCGAGGAAGCCGGCCTGGGCGAACTCCGGCACGAAGATCGGGTCCAGGCTCATGATGTCGATCGAGGAGTCGTTGGCGGCCAGCCGCCGGACCAGCTGCTCGCGCTGCCCGGAGGCCTCGCGCGGCAGGGTCGCGGTCTCGATGGTGTAACGCCCGGCGGCCGCCTCGGTGCAGCGGGCGGCGATCTCGGCCTGCCCACCGGCGTCGGGGTTGATGTACCAGGTCAGCGTCGGGGTGCCGCCGGACCCAC
This sequence comes from Modestobacter sp. SSW1-42, assembly GCF_046635825.1. NCBI lineage: Bacteria > Bacillati > Actinomycetota > Actinomycetes > Geodermatophilales > Geodermatophilaceae > Modestobacter > Modestobacter sp. SSW1-42. The sequence goes on from NZ_JBISCA010000005.1 coordinate 422,026, forward strand.
CGCCGCAGGCCGCCAGCGTGGAGCCGAGCACCCCGGCCGCGGCCGCCCCTGCCAGGGCCCGCCGCCACCTCCGCCGGCGGAACGGGCCCGCTCGCCCACTCCGCCCTGCGTCGTCCCGACCTGTCAACGCGTCCGGCACGGTGCACCGCCTCCGTAGGGCCACGGAGACCCCGTTGTCCCCGTGGACTCGGAGCGTGGCCCGGGCCACACCTCGTGTCAACCGGACGGCGGCGTCGGGCGGCGGGCTCAGGCCGGCTGGTGGGCGGGGACCACGCGGTGAGCGGCGATGACCGACGGGGTGGTGAGCACCGCCGGCGTCCGGGGCAGGACGTTCTGCACGTAGGAGCGCGCCGCCGCCCAGGTGCCGACGTCGAAACCGGCCTGCTCGGAGAGGAACCAGCGGTGCTCCAGGACCTCGTGGAACACCTCGGCCGGCTCCAGGCGACCGGCCAGGTGCTCGGGGACCGCACGGACGACCGGCTGGTAGACGTCGGTCAGCCAGCTCTGCGCGGCCTCGGCCTCGGGCACCGCGTCGCCGGTGCGCTCCTCGAGGTAGGCCCGGTAGGAACGCAGGTCGTTGAGCAGCCGCTGCGCCTGCTTCTCCTGCACCTCCAGCCCGGTGAGCCGGAACAGCTCGTGCCGGTGCTGCCCCGGCTCGGACACCCGGGTCTCCACCCGCAGCCGCGCACCCTCCGACGAGGTGACCAGCTCGATCTCCCCGACGTCGAACCCGAGGTCGTTGATCCGCTGCAGCCGCTCGGCCACCCGGACCGCCTGCTCGTCGACCCGGAAGACCTCCTCGCGGGTCACCTCGTCCCACAGCGCCTCGTAGCGGCCGGGCAGGCTGTTGGCGATCTCGACCGGGTCGAGCTCGGGCGGCAGCAGGTCGCCGAACTGCAGGTCCATCAGCTCGGCCCCGAGCCGCTCGCGGGCCAGCTCGATGTCGTAGGCCCGCTTGCCCGCCGACAGGGTCGGGTAGCGCTCGGCGGTCTCGGCGTCGACCAGGTAGGCGGTGTACGTGCCGGCGTCCGGGAGGAACAGGGTGTTCGACAGCGAGCAGTCACCCCAGTAGACGCCGGCCAGGTGCAGCCGGACGAGCAGCTGCACGAGGGTGTCCAGCAGCCGGTCGGGCTCCCCGGCGCGCGGGCCGGAGAACAGGTATCGGTAGGACATCGAGTACTCGAGGTACCGGGTGACCAGGATGGCCTGCTGGTCGTCGGGCCGGTCGAAGCAGATGCCCAGCGCGGTCACCGACGGCAGCCCCTCGGCCTCGAACTCCCCCAGCAGTGCGTACTCGTGCCGCGCCAGCGGCTCGGCGATCTCCTTGAGCGCGTAGACCGTGCCCTCGCTGACGGTGAACCGGACGACGTGCCGGGAGATGCCCCGCTGCGGGACCTCCAGCAGCAGGTCCTCGTCCCACTCCTCGAGTGGCTGGTCCCACGGCAGGCTCAGCAGGCCGGCGGCCTCGGTGGCCGGGGGTCGGAACAGGAACCGCATCGCGCACTCCCGGGGTGGTCGGTCAGGAGGTGGGGGCGTGGAGGCGCCGCCCGGCCACCCTGTCACGGATGGTCCCACCGGGCGGCGGCTCCGGCTGTGACGTGCGCCGGGACGACGACGGCCGCCCCGGCCGCCGTGCGACCGGAGCGGGTCCCAAGGGACCGCGTCAGCCGACGAGCACCCTCGGTCCGCGCCTCGGTCGCCGGCGCTCCCTCGATGCTCCCGGCGTCAGCCGACGAGCACCCTCGGTCCGCGCCTCGGTCGCCGGCGCTCCCTCGATGCTCCCGGCGTCAGCCGACGAGCTGCCCGGTGACGACGGCGGCCTGCGCGGCCCGCTCCTGCACCGTGCCCGGCTGTAGCACCAGGCCCAGCAGCCAGCGGCAGACGAGTTCGGCCTCGGGGCGGGAGATCCGCAGCGCCGACCCGAGGGTCACCACGATGTCGCCCCAGCGGTCGGCGTCCAGCGCCATCATCTGCACCAGGGTCTCCGGCTCGTTCTCGGCCAGGCGGCGCAGCACCGGGTGGCCGCCGACCTCCTCGGCGAGCGCGGGGACGGCGACGGTCAGCGGCAGCTCCGCGGCCAGCGCCGAGAGGCGGTCGAGCTCGAAGGCGATCAGCGCGTGCGCGACGTCGTCCTTGGTGCGGAAGTGGTTGTACAGCGTGGCCTTGGCGACGTTCGCCGCCGCGGCGATGTGCTGCATCGTCGTCTTCTTGACCCCGCGCTCGGCGAAGGCGGAGCGGGCGCCCTGCAGCAGGCCGCGACGGGTGCGGCTCATGGCCACGCCGGTGCGGGCGGCGGGACGGCGCGGGTCGGGACGCGGACCGGTCGCGGTGGGCCGCGGAGCCGGGACGGCGACGGCCAGCGACGGCACCGGGGCCGTGTACTGGTGACCCGGGGCCGGGGGCTGCATGAACGCGGCGCCGGCCGGCACCGGCGTGGTCAGGTGCTGTCCGCCGACGGCCGCGGCCTCGGCGGCGGCCGCCTCCGCGGCGTGGGCCTCCAGCACCGTGACCCCGCCACGCGCGCCGGCGGCCGGCACCGGGAGCGAGGGGTGCTGCGGCTGCGAGGAGCGGGATCCGGGGGAAGACATGGACTCTTTGTGCCTTCCCGGTCGCACCGGGTCAAGGAGGTGGACACCGAGCGTCGGTCGTG
>NZ_JBISCA010000005.1:424775-443810 GCF_046635825.1 Modestobacter sp. SSW1-42
CGGCCGGCACCGGGAGCGAGGGGTGCTGCGGCTGCGAGGAGCGGGATCCGGGGGAAGACATGGACTCTTTGTGCCTTCCCGGTCGCACCGGGTCAAGGAGGTGGACACCGAGCGTCGGTCGTGTCGCGCGCGGCGTCCCGTCCTGGACGGTTCGGGACGCCGGTGACCGGAACCGTGGCGAGCCGCTGACCAGCCTGTACGGATCAGCGCCCCGACGACCAGCCCCCTCCGGCCCTCCCGGACGGCGCCGCGTTCAGTCCCACCCGCCCCACCGACCCCGACCCCTGGAGAGGGGCCACGCCGAGCCTGCGAGGCGTGGGCGCAGAGGGGTCCTCCCTCAGGCAGCGAGCGAGACGGCACCGCGCGCGTGGCCGGCGCCGCGGGCGGCCTGCCCGCCGCCGACCAGGGCGAGCGCGGGCTCGGCGACCGGCGCCTCGACGGCACCGCCGGACTGCTCGGAGGTCTCGTCGGCCGCGGCCGTGGCCGCGTCGTCCTCGCGGGTGCCGGGGCGGGCGAGCGCGACGGGGCGCACCGGGCGGTCGACCGGGTCGGCGAGCCGCATCTCCAGGCTCACCTCGGCCAGCAGGTCGGCGAGCTCGACGTCGAGGGCGTCGCAGATGGAGGCCAGCAGTTCGGAGGAGGCCTCCTTCTGGCCGCGCTCCACTTCGGAGAGGTACCCCAGGCTCACCCGGGCCTCGCCGGAGACGTCGCGCAGGGTGCGCCGCTGCCGCAGGCGGTGACCCCGCAGCGTGTTGCCGAGCTGGGTCCGCAGCAGCGTCATGGCCGTCTCCTGTCCACTCTGGCGAGCGAGTCGAACGAGCTGCGGCGCCGTCGGAGGACCGCCGGACACCGTGTGCTCACCGTACGCGGCCGAGACCCGGGTCACCGTGCAGAGTCGGGCTCGTCCGCTCCAGGCGTAACGCTCCGCACACGCCCGGCGTTCCCCGCATCGAGGGCTACGGGAGGGGGTGCTCGCCGAGCCGGGCGAGCAGCCGGCGGAACGCCGTCTCCACCGCGGCGGCACGCACGGCGGCCCGGTCGCCGGGGAGGTCGAGCTCGTGCACGACGGTGACCAGCCCGTCGCTGAGGCCCAGGTAGACCCGCCCCGGGGCGTGCCCGTCGACCGGGTCGGGGCCGGCCACGCCGGTCAGCCCGACACCCCAGGTCGCGGCGCAGCGGCTGCGGATGCCCTCGGCCAGCGCGGCCGCCGTGGGCTCGCTGACCGGCCCGTGCGCGGCCAGCAGCTCCGGGGACACCCCGGCCAGGGTGGTCTTGAGGTCGGTGGCGTACACGACCGCCCCGCCGCGCAGGGTGGCACTGGCCCCGGGGACCGACGCCAGACTCGCGCAGAACAACCCCGCGGTGAGCGACTCGGCGGCCGCGACGGTCTCGTTGCGGGCGAGCAGCGCCTCGTGCACCCGCTGCACCGCCGACCGGTCCTGCGCCGGCGGGGTGCTCATGCCGCGGTGTCCCGCCTGGCCTCACCGGTGCCGGCCGTGCCGGTGCCACCGGCGGCGCGGCGCGCGGCGGCGGCGGCCATCGCGCGAGCGCTGGTGCGACGGAGGGTGAGCGCCCGGTAGACGTAGTCGATGCCGGTGACCACGGTGAGGACCAGCGCCGCGGCCATCACCCACCAGCGCGCGGAGCCGAACAGCCCGTCCAGCGGCAGGATGTACATGCCGATCGCCAGGGCCTGCAGCACGGTCTTGGCCTTGCCGCCCCGGCTGGCGGCGATGACCCCGTGCCGGATCACCCAGAACCGCAGCAGGGTGACCCCGACCTCGCGGACCAGCACCACGATGGTCACCCACCACGGCAGCAGCCCGAGCACCGAGAGCCCCAGCAGGGCGGTGCCGGTGAGCGCCTTGTCCGCGATCGGGTCGGCGAGCTTGCCGAACTCGGTGACCTGGTTGGTGCGCCGGGCGATCATGCCGTCGTAGCGGTCGGTGATGATCGCCAGCGCGAAGAACAGCGTGGCCCAGGCGCGGCGGCCGTCGTCCATGCCGCCGTCGGCGAGCAGCAGCGCGGCGAACAGCGGCACGACGGCCAGCCGCAGCACGGTCAGCGCGTTGGGCAGGTTGACCAGGCGCGCGGTCTGCGGCGGGGTCGCTGCCGGATCGGCCGCCCCGTCCGGTACCAGCGCGCTCACGGCTCAGACCCCGGCCGGCACGGCCAGCGTCGGGTCCACCGCGGTCGACCCGGTGTGGACGACGGCCCGCGCGACGAGGTCCACGCCCTCGGTGTCGACCACCTCGGCGCGCACCACCTGCCCGGGCACGGCGCCCGCGGGCACCCCGGTCACGGTCGTCGTCCCGTCGGCGTCCGGGTCCTGGTGGGCGGCGTGCCCACCCCAGGTGCCCGGCTCGGTCTCAGGCCCCAGGTCGTCGGTGAGCAGGACCTCGACGACGGTGCCGATGCGCTCCTCGGCCCGCTGGGCGGTGAGCTCCTCGACCAGGTCGGTGATCCGCCGGACGCGGGCGTCGATCTCGGCCTGGTCGATCTTGCCGGGCAGCGTGAGCGCCTCGGTGCCGTCCTCGTCGGAGTAGCCGAAGACGCCGACCGCGTCGAGCCGGCCCTCGACGAGGAACCGCTCGAGCTCGGCGACGTCGGCCTCGGTCTCGCCGGGGAAGCCGAGGATGACGTTGGTGCGGAAACCGGCGCCGGGGGCCAGCGAGCGGGCCCGGGCGATGATGCCGAGGAAGTCGTCGGTGCCGCCGAAACGGCGCATCCGGCGCAGCAGGGTCGGCGAGGAGTGCTGGAACGACAGGTCGAAGTACGGCGCGACCCCGGGGGTGCTGGCGATCGTCTCCAGCAGGCCGGGCCGCAGCTCGGCCGGCTGCAGGTAGGCCACCCGCACGCGCACGATGCCCGGGACGGCGGCCAGCTGCGGCAGCAGCTTCTCCAGCGAGCGCAGGTCGCCGACGTCCTTGCCGTAGGAGGTGGAGTTCTCGCTGACCAGCACGATCTCGGTGACGCCCTGCGAGGCCAGCCACTGCGCCTCGCCGAGCACCTCGCCGGCGGGCCGGGAGACGAACGAACCGCGGAAGGCCGGGATGGCGCAGAACGAGCACCGCCGGTCGCAGCCCGAGGCGATCTTCAGCGCGGCCGAGGGCCCGCTGGCCAGCCGCTTGCGGCGCAGCCAGTCGTGGCCGGGGATGGCCGGGGCGTCGGGGGCCTGGACGGCGGCCGTGCGCTGCACCGGGCTGATCGGCAGCAGGGTGCGCCGGTCGGTCGGGGTGTGCGGCACCAGCGGGCGGCCGGTGAGGACGTCGTCGAGCCGGTCGCCGATCGCGGCGTAGTCGTCGAAGCCCAGGACGGTGGCCTCGGGCAGCGCGCCGGCGAGCTCGGAGCCGTACCGCTCGGCCATGCAGCCCACCGCGACCACCTGCGCGCCGGAGTCGGTGGCGGCGAGGATCGCGTCGACGGAGTCCTTCTTGGCGCTCTCGATGAACCCGCAGGTGTTCACCAGGACCGCGTCGGCGTCCTCGGCGTCGGCGACCAGCTCGTAGCCGTCACCGGCGAGCCGGCCGGCGAGCTCCTCGGAGTCCACCTCGTTGCGGGCGCAGCCCAGCGTGACGACAGCGACCCGCCGTGCGCCGGTGTGCTGAGCGGCGAGGAGCTGCCCTTCGGGGGACGTCATGGGGCGGGGCAGGGCAGGCACCGGTACATCCTAGTTGAAGGACCCCCGTGTCCCCCGCCGCTCGCATGCTCGCGACGGGCCCCTGCACGGGGGCCGGTTCCCGCTCGGTGGCCTGGGATCACTCGCCGCCGCCGCCGCGCAGGAGGAACAACGTGGCCTCCAGCTCGTCGGGCTTGAGCAGCACGTCGCGGGCCTTGGAGCCCTCCGACGGCCCGACGATGCCGCGGCTCTCCATCAGGTCCATCAGCCGGCCGGCCTTGGCGAAGCCGACCCGCAGCTTGCGCTGCAGCATCGAGGTGGAGCCGAACTGGCTGGTGACGACGAGCTCGACGGCCTGGACGAGCAGCTCCAGGTCGCTGCCGATGTCCTCGTCGATCTCCTTCTTCTCCCCCGGCGCGGCGGTGAAGACCTCCTCGCGGTACTCGGGCTCGGCCTGCCGCTTGGTGAACTCGACGACCGCCTCGATCTCGGCGTCGGAGACGTAGGCGCCCTGGACGCGGATCGGCTTGCCGGCGCCGATCGGCAGGAACAGGGCGTCGCCCATGCCGATCAGCTTCTCCGCGCCCGGCTGGTCGAGGATGACCCGGCTGTCGGTGAGGCTGGAGGTGGAGAACGCCAGCCGCGAGGGCACGTTGGCCTTGATCAGGCCGGTGACGACGTCGACCGAGGGGCGCTGGGTGGCCAGCACCAGGTGGATGCCGGCGGCGCGGGCCTTCTGCGTGATGCGGACGATCGACTCCTCGACGTCCCGCGGGGCCACCATCATCAGGTCGGCGAGCTCGTCGACGATCGTGAGGATGTAGGGGTAGGGCTGGTAGACGCGCTCGCTGCCGGGCGGGGCGGTGATCTCGCCGCGCTCGACCTTCTTGTTGAAGTCGTCGATGTGCCGCACCCCGGTGGCGCGCATGTCCTGGTAGCGCTGCTCCATCTCCTCGACCAGCCAGGCCAGCGCGGTCGCGGCCTTCTTGGGGTCGGTGATGATCGGCGTGATCAGGTGCGGGATGCCGTCGTAGGGCGTGAGCTCGACCATCTTCGGGTCGACCAGGATCATCCGCAGCTGGTCGGGCGTGGCCCGCAGCAGCAGCGAGGTCAGCAGCGAGTTGATGCAGCTGGACTTGCCGGCGCCGGTGGCGCCGGCCACCAGCAGGTGCGGCATCTTCGCCAGGTTGGCGCAGACGAAGCCGCCTTCGATGTCCTTGCCCAGGCCGACCAGCATCGGGTGCGGGTCCTGCTTGGCCACCTGCGAGCGCATCACGTCGCCGAGGCTGACGGTCTCGCGGTCGGTGTTGGGCACCTCGACGCCGACCGCGGACTTGCCCGGGATCGGGGCCAGGATGCGGATGTTGTCGTTGGCGACCGCGTAGGCGAGGTTCTTGGTGAGCGCGGTGATCTTCTCGACCTTGACCGCGTTGCCCAGCTCGATCTCGTACCGGGTGACCGTCGGGCCGCGGGTGTAGCTGGTGACGGCGGCGTCGATGTTGAACTGCTCCAGCACACCGGTGATCGCCTCGATGGCGACGTCGTTGGCCTTGGACTTGGCCCGCGGCGGGGTGCCGGGACGCAGCACGCTGACCGAGGGCAGCGTGTAGGTGCCCTCGACCGGCTCGATCCGCAGCTGCTGCGGCTCCTCGATCGGCGGCAGGTCCTCCGGCGGGGCCGTGCGGTCGACCACGGCCGGGCGGCGCGTGGGCACCGGCGGGGGCGGCGGCTCCTTCACCACGGCCAGCGGCGCCTCGTCCAGCGCGCCGTGGTCGACGGTGGGCAGGTCGATGTCGCCGGTGTCCAGGGTGTCCTGGAGGGAGGCCACGGCGTTCTTCCGGCTGCGGCGGCTGCGCGGTGCGGCCGGCTCCTCGTCCTCGTAGATCTCGTCGAAGGCGTCGTAGTCGGCGTCCTCGTCGTCGCGGCCGAGCTGCCGGTCGAGCCAGCCGCGCAGCCGTTCGGGCACCTGGTGCACGGGGGTCGCGGTGACCACGAGCAGGCCGAAGAACGCCAGCAGGACCAGCAGCATCACCGTGACGACGCTGCCCACCCCGGCGGCCAGCGGGGTGCCCACGGCCCAGCCGGTCAGCCCGCCGGCGCCCGAGCGGGTGTCCTCGCCCCCGACGACGTGCGCGATGCCGACGACCGCGGCGACCACGCTCAGCCAGCCGATCAGCAGCCGCCCGCGCGCCTCGGGGTGCGGCGGGTGGCGCAGCAGCCGGACGGCGACGAGGAACAGGACGACGGGCAGCACCATGGTCAGCGAGCCGACCGCCCAGTGCACCGCGTCGGTCAGCGCGGCGCCGACCGGGCCGATCCCGTCGGTCCAGGCGGCGGCGCCGAGCACGATGGCCAGGCCCAGGACGGCCAGGCCCACGCCGTCGCGGCGGTGCTCGGGGGCCAGCGGCTCGGTCTCGGCGGGCCGGGCGACCGAGCGGGCGACCCCGCCGGCGCCGCGCGCCAGCAGCCCCCAGGCGCCCGACGCGCCGCGCCAGAGGCTGCCGGCCAGCGGTGAGGGCTTCTTCGGTGCCGGACGGCGGGCGGCGGTGGCCCCGGTCCTCTTGGCCGGGGGCCGCTTCTTGGCGGTCGAGCCGCCCGCGCGCGGGCGGGCAGAGCTGCCGCCGCGAGCAGGCGCCCGGTTCGACGTCGTCGCGCGAGCAGGCATGCGCCGACGGTAATCCGGAAGCGGGGACGCCGGGCCCATTCCCGGCCGCGTGTCCACATCCGGCTCTGTGTGACCAGTCGCGGCCTGGCTACGGTCAGGCGGTGACCGCCCCCACGCAGACGCTCCCCTTCGGCAGCTGGCCCACCCCGATCACCTCCGAGCTCGTGGTGCGCGCCGCCGCCCGGCTCGGTGAGGTGGTCGTCGACGGGGACGACGTCTGGTGGGCCGAGGGCCGCCCCAGCGAGGGCGGGCGCACCGCGCTGGTCCGCCGCTCCCCCGACGGGACGACGGCCGACCTGCTCCCGCCGCCGTGGAACGCCCGCACCCGGGTGCACGAGTACGGCGGCGGCGCGTGGACGGTCGCGGCCGGCGCCGTCTGGTTCACCTCCTACGACGACCAGCGGCTGTACCGGGTCGCGGCCGGCAGCAGCGAGCCGGTGGCGGTGACGCCCGAGCCGGAGCTGCCCGCCGGCGTCCGGTACGCCGACCTGTCCGTCGTCGACGCAGGCGCCGCCGTGCTCGCCGTCCGGGAGACCCACACCGCGAGCGGCGCCTCCGCCGACGTCGTCCACGAGGTGGTGCGGATCGCCGTCGACGGCACGACCGAGGTCCTCGTCGGCGGCACCGACTTCGTCTCCGACCCCCGCCACTCCGCCGACGGCTCGCTGTCCTGGCTCCAGTGGCAGCACCCGGACATGCCCTGGGACGCCGCCGAGCTCGTCGTCCGCGCGCCCGACGGCACCGAGACGGTGGTCGCCGGCGGCCGGTCCGGGGCCCGGCCGGAGTCGGTCGTGCAGCCGACCTGGGCCGCCGACGGCTCGCTGTGGTTCTTCGCCGACCGCACCGACGTGTGGGCGCTCTACCGCTGGACGCCGGCCGGCGGCATGGAACTGGTGCTCGACCCCGGCAGCGACATCGCCGGCCCGCAGTGGGTGTTCGGGCAGAGCCGCTTCGCCCTGCTCTCCGGCGGCCGGGTGGCGCTGGCCTACGGCCGGGACGGCGCCGACCGGCTCGCCGTCCGGGAGGCCGACGGCACGGTGCGCGAGCTGCCGTCGCAGTACGCCTCCTTCGGCCAGGTGCGCGCGGCCGGTGAGGCCGTGGTGTGCGTGGCCGGCGGACCGACGTCGGAGCCGGTGGTGCTGCGCACCTCCCTCGACGGCGCCGGTGAGGTGCTCCGCCCGGCCCGCGACCTCGGCCTGGACCCGGCCTGGTTCTCCCGCCCGCAGCACGTCACCTTCCCGACCGTGGCCGGCGACTCCGGGGTGGGCGAGGCGCACGCGCTGTACTACCCGCCGGCCAACCCGCAGGTGACCGGCCCGGACGACGAGCGGCCGCCGCTGCTGGTGCTGGTGCACGGCGGGCCCACCGCCGCCGCCCGGGCCGTGCTCGACCTCGGCGTCCAGTACTGGACCTCCCGCGGTTTCGCCGTCGCCGACGTCGACTACCGCGGCTCGACCGGCTACGGCCGGCGCTACCGCGACGCGCTGCAGGGCAACTGGGGCATCGCCGACCTCGACGACGTCGTGTCCTGCGCGCGGTGGCTGGCCGAGCAGGGGCGGGTCGACCCGGCCCGGCTGGCGATCCGCGGCGGCTCGGCCGGCGGGTACACGACGCTGGCCGCGCTCACGTTCCGCCCGGGGGTGTTCGCCGCCGGCGCCAGCCACTACGGCGTCGCCGACCTGGCCGCGCTGGCCGCCGACACGCACTCCTTCGAGTCGCGCTACCTCGACGGGCTGATCGCACCGTGGCCCGCCGGCGCCGACGTCTACGCCGAGCGCTCCCCCATCCACCACGTCGACGCCCTCGACACCCCGCTGGCGGTGTTCCAGGGCGACGAGGACCGGGTCGTGCCGCCGGAGCAGGCCGAGATGATGGTCGCCGCACTGCGGGCCAAGGGCGTGCCGCACGCCTACCTGCTCTTCGCCGGCGAGCAGCACGGCTTCCGCAAGGCCGACAACATCCGGGCCGCGCTGGACGGCGAGCTGTCCTTCTACGCCCAGGTGCTCGGCTTCGAGCTGCCCGCCGCCGAGGGGATCACCCCGATCGAGGTCGTGCGCGGCTGAGGTGGAGTGGGTCCGTCGGCGTGCCGCCGACGGACCCACTCCGCTCACCCGTCCGGTGAACCGATCCCGCCCCGCAGCCGTATGCCGGGACAGGACGTCGGCGACGGAGGGAACGGCATGGTGCGGCAGCTGCGCCCCGGTGAGCCCGCGCGGCTCGACGTCCCGACCGCCTACGCCGCGCACGGGCCCGAGCTCTACCGCTTCGCGCTGCGCCACCTCGGCGACCAGGGTGCGGCCCAGGACGTCGTGCAGGAGGTGTTCCTGCGGGCCTGGCGCTCGGCGGCGTCCTACGACCCGCAGCTGGCCAGCCTGCGCACCTGGCTGTTCGCCATCGCCCGCAACCTGCTGGTCGACGAGGTCCGCCGCGGGGCGGTCCGCCCCTGGCAGCGCGAGCTCACCGACGGCACCGGGCACGACCTGGGCCCATCCGCGCCGCCGGTCGACGAACGGCTGGTCGACGCCTGGGTCGTGGAGGAGGCGCTGCGCCGGATCGGCGCGGAGCACCGGGCGGCGATCGTGGAGACGCACCTGCGCGGCCGGCCGCACGCGGAGGTGGCCGCGGAGCTCGGCGTCCCGGTGGGCACACTGCGCAGCCGGGTCTTCTACGGGCTCAAGGCGCTGCGACTGGCGATGGAGGAGATGGGGGTGGAACCGTGAGCGCACCACTGGGCCCGGCCCACCGCGCGCTGCGCGAGCAACTCGGCACCTACGCCTTGGGCGGCGGCGACCCCGCCGAGCGCGCCGCGGTGCGCGCGCACCTGGACGGCTGCGCCGCCTGCCGCGCCGAGCTCGCCGAGCTGGCCCCGGTGGCGGCGCGGCTGGCCGACGTCGACCCCGACCGGCTCGAGGAGCTGCCCGCACCACCGCCGGGCCTCGGCGACGCGGTGCTGGCCCGGATCGCGGCCGAGAGCGGGAGCCGGCGTGCCCAGCGCCGCGGGTGGGCGCTCGCCGCCGTCGCCGCCGTGGCCGCCGCGGCCTTCGGGGTCGGCTGGCTGGTGCGCCCGGTCCCGCCGCAGCCCCCGCTGGAGCGGGTGGCGGTGCAGGTGGACGACGCCGCGATCACCGCGACCGCCGACGTCGTCCCGCACACCTGGGGCGTGGAGGTGAAGCTGTCCGGCGCGGGCTTCACCGCCGGGGAGGTCTACCGGGTGAGCGTGCGCGCCGACGACGGCGCGGAGGTCCCGGCCGGCGAGTTCCTCGGCACCGGCCCCGCGGAGCTGGACTGCAACCTCAACTCCTCGGTCCTGCGGGACGACGCGGTGGGGTTCCGCGTGCTCGACGCCGACGGCGCGGTGGTCGTCTCCTCGGACTTCTGACGCGATCGGTGAACGCGGTCACACCCGGCCGCGTAGACCCCGGTGACCCGTCCCGAGACCGATGGAGAGCCACCGTGACCCGTTCCCTCGCAGCCCGTACCTCCGCCGTCGCCGGAGCGGTCGGCGTCGTCGTCCTCACCGGCGCCGGCACCGCCTCCGCCGAGACCGAGGTGGCCGAGCCGGCCACCTTCACCAGCGCCTTCACCGCGATGGCCACCCCCGACATGGTCGTGAACGCCGACAGCGTGGCCACCCCCGGCGAGCCCGGCGCCTCGGGCACCTTCATGTACCGGATCAACTCCGACCTCGAGGTGATCTGCTACGACATCACCCTCACCGGCGTGACCCCGCCGTACCAGAGCCCGGCCAAGACGGCGACGCACGTCCACCAGGCCGCAGCCGGCAAGGCAGGCCCGCCGCGGATCGCCCTCCCGGACCCCGAGGACGACGGCAGCGGGAAGCTGGTGAGCAGCGGCTGCCTGCAGGGGCCGTTCACCACCGGCCTGGCGCCGGAGGGCACCGACACCGGCGAGGGCTTCTCGCTCGCCGAGATCGAGGCCGATCCCGCCGCCTTCTCCACCGACACCCACACCTCGGCCTTCGCCGCCGGCGCGGTGCGCGGGCAGCTGACCCGGGTGCCGGTGGGCGGCATCGAGACCGGCGCCGGCGGGACGGCGACGGAGGGGTCCTCGCCGGCGCCGCTGGCCGCGCTCGGCGGCACGGTCGTGCTGGCCGGGGCCGCCGCGGTGGCCGTCCGCCGCCGCACGGCCCGGAGCTGACCCGGTGCGGTCCGGACGCGGGGCCCTGCTGGCCGGCTGTGCTGCACTCTCGCTGAGCGGGTGCGGCGGTGCGGCGGTGGGCCCGGCGTCCGCGCCGCAGGCCGGCAGCCCGTCGAGCTCCCCGCCGGCGGTGGCGGTGTCCCCACCGCCGGCGGGGCCCGCGGCGCGCACGATCGTCGACCCGGCTGCGGTGCCGGAGCCGGTGGCGGTGTCGATCCCGGCCATCGGGGTGCGCCGCGATCTCGTCGACCTGGGGCTGGCCGGTGACGGCACGGCCGAGGTGCCCGTCGACCCCGACGACGCGGGCTGGTTCACCGGGGGCGGCCGGCCGGGGTCACGGGGCCCGACCGTCCTCCTCGGGCACGTGGACTCGACCGCGGGGCCGGCGGTCTTCTCCGACCTGCGCGAACTGGTCGCCGGCGACGTCGTGGAGGTGACCGTGGCCGACGGCTCGGTCGCCCGCTACGCCGTCACCGGGACCGAGCAGGTGCCCAAGGACCGGTTCCCGACCGCGGCGGTCTTCGGTGCCACCACCGCCGACGTGCTGCGGCTGGTCACCTGCACCGGCGACTTCGACCGCGGCGCCCGCAGCTACGTCGACAACCTCGTCGTCACCGCCGAGCGCGTCTGACATCGCGATCCTGCCGGACCGCACCGCGGCCACCCCGGCCCCCTCGCAGGGTCCCGCCGCGAGCTTGCGAGTGGTGGGGGGTGAGGGGGTCCTTCGTCTAGACCTCGAGGACCGTCGGGATGATCATCGGGCGGCGGCGGTACTTGTCCGACACCCACTTGCCGACCGTTCGGCGGATGACCTGCGACAGTCGGTGGGCGTCCGCGGACTGGTCCTCCATCGCCCGGCCCAGCTCCTTCTCCACCAGCTCGAGCACCTCGTCGAAGGCGCCCGGGTCGTCGGAGAAGCCGCGGGTGGACAGGTGCACCGGCCGCACGATGGTGCGGGTGGAGGGCTCGATGACCACGGTGAGGGCCACGAAGCCCTCGTCGCCGAGGATCCGGCGGGCCTGCAGCGACTCCTCGCCGACGTCGCCGACGTTGAGCCCGTCGACGTAGACGTTGCCGATCGGCACGCTGCCCACGATGGTGGCCTTGCCGTCGACCAGGTCGACGACCACGCCGTCCTCGGCGAGCAGGATCTGGTCGCGGCGCATGCCGGTCTGCTCGGCCAGCGCCGCGTGCGCCCGCAGGTGCCGCCACTCGCCGTGCACCGGCATGAGGTGCCGGGGCTTGGCCACGTTGATCAGGGTGCGCAGCTCACCGGCGGGCGCGTGCCCGGAGACGTGCACCTTCGCCGTCTCCTTGTGCACCACGGTGGCGCCGAGCCGGGCCAGCTGGTTGATGACCTTGTAGACCGAGGTCTCGTTCCCGGGCACCAGCGACGACGCCAGGATGATCGTGTCGCCGGCCTCGATGGTGATCTGGTGGTGGTCGCCGCGGGCCATGCGGCCCAGCGCCGACAGCGGCTCGCCCTGCGACCCGGTGCTGATCAGCACGACCTGCTCCGGCGGCATCGCGGTGGCCTCGTCGAGCTTGACCATCAGGCCCGGCGGCACGTGCAGCAGGCCCAGGTCCTGCGCGACGCCCATGTTGCGCACCATCGAGCGGCCGACGAACGCCGCCTTGCGCCCGTGCTTGGCCGCGCAGTCGAGCACCTGCTGGATGCGGTGCACGTGGCTGGCGAAGCTGGAGACGATCAGCCGCTGGGTGGCGCGCTCGAAGACGTCGTCCAGGACCGGGCCGATGGTGCGCTCGGAGGTGACGAAGCCGGGCACCTCGGCGTTGGTGGAGTCGGCCAGCAGCAGGTCGATGCCCTCGACGCCGAGCCGGGCGAAGGCACCCAGGTCGGTGAGGACGCCGTCCAGCGGCAGCTGGTCCATCTTGAAGTCACCGGTGTGCACCAGCGTGCCGGCCGGGGTGTGCACGGCGACGGCCAGCGCGTCGGGGATCGAGTGGTTGACGCTGATGAACTCGCAGTGGAACGCACCCGCCAGGTGGTCGTCGCCGGCGGCGACCTCGACCAGCACCGGGTCGATGCGGTGCTCGCGCAGCTTGGCCTTGACCAGCGCCAGGGTGAACCGGGAGCCCACCAGCGGGATGTCCTTGCGCAGCCGCAGCAGGTACGGGACGGCGCCGATGTGGTCCTCGTGCCCGTGGGTCAGCACGACGGCGGTGATCTCGTGCAGCCGGTGCTCGATGACCCCGAAGTCGGGCAGGATCAGGTCGACGCCGGGCTGCTCGGCCTCGGGGAAGAGCACCCCGCAGTCGATGACCATGAGCTGGCCGTCGAACTCCAGGACGGCCATGTTGCGGCCGATCTCGCCCAGCCCGCCCAGGGCCATGACCCGCAGGCCGCCCTTCGGCAGCGGCGGGGGCGCCTTCAGGTCCAGGTGGGGCTGCAGGGCGGGCTGCCCCGTGGGCGGCATCACGGTGGTCACAGGGTGACGTTCCCGGCGGCGAGGTCCATGCGCAGTTGCTCCAGCTCTTGGGGGGTGGCGTCGACGAGCGGCGGGCGGACGGGGCCGGCCGGCAGCCCCAGTTCGCGCAGCGCCGCCTTGATCATGATGGTGCCCTGCGTGCGGAAGACGCCGGTGTAGACCGGCAGCAGCGCCTCGTTGACCGCGCGGGCGGTGGCCAGGTCGCCGGCCTCGACCGCGGCGATGAGCTCGGCCAGCCGGGTGCCGACCAGGTGGCCGACCACGCTGACCACGCCCACCGCGCCGGCGGCCAGCAGCGGCAGGTTGAGCATGTCCTCGCCGGAGTAGTAGGCGAGGTCGGTGCGGGCCAGGGTCCACATCACCGCGCCCAGGTCGGCCTTGGCGTCCTTGACCGCGACGATGTTGGGGTGCTCGGCGGCCCGCACCAGGGTCTCGACCTCGATCGGGACGACCGACCGGGGCGGGATGTCGTAGAGCATGACCGGCAGGTCGGTGGAGTCCGCGACGGCGGTGAAGTGCCGCAGCAGCCCGGCCTGCGGGGGCTTGTTGTAGTACGGGGTGACGACCAGCAGGCCGTGCACGCCCAGGCGGGCGGCCGACTGCGCCTTCTCGATCGAGTGGGCGGTGTCGTTGGTGCCCACGCCGGCGATGACGACGGCTCGGTCGCCGACGGCGTCCAGCACCGCCTCCAGGACGGCGTGCTGCTCGCCGTCGCTGATGGTCGGCGACTCACCGGTGGTGCCGAAGACCACCAGTCCGTCGTGGGACTGCCGGTCGACCAGGTGCGCGGCCAGCTCCTGCGCGCCGGCGAGGTCGATCGAGCCGTCCTCGGCCAGCGGGGTGACCATGGCCGTGAGCACACGCCCGAAGGGCCGGGCGGGATCGGTGGTCATGGCACGAATCTACCGACCGCCACCTCCCCGGTCGCTCCCGCGGTGCCGGTGGGTCAGCCCTCGGTCACGTACGGGCTCGCCGCGACCTCGGTGCCGTCGGCCAGCGCGCTGATCCGGAAGTCGGAGAACACGTTGCCGGCGACCCGCTGCAGCTCCCGCAGGCACGCCACCGCCAGCTCCCGGATCTCCACGTCGGCGTGCTCGCTGGCCCGCATCGCGACGAAGTGCCGCCACGCGCGGTAGTTGCCGGTGACCACGATCCGGGTCTCGGTGGCGTTGGGCAGCACGGCCCGGGCGGCCTGCCGGGCCTGCTTGCGGCGCAGCGTGGCGTGCGGGACGTCGGCGAAGCGCTCCTCCAGCCCCTCGAGCAGCTCGGTGTAAGCGGCCACCGCGGCCTCGGTCGCGGCGAGGAACTTCGCGTGCAGGACCGGGTCCTCGGCGATGGCGGCGGGCTCGACCACCGCGGCGTCGGTCTCGGGCACGTAGCGCTGGGAGAGCTGGCTGTAGGAGAAGTGCCGGTGCCGGATCAGCTCGTGGGTCAGCGACCGGGAGACGCCGGTCAGGTACATCGTCACCGAGCCGTGCTCGAGCACCGACAGGTGCCCGACCTCCAGGATGTGCCGCAGGTAGCCGGCGTTGGTCGCCGTCGCCGGGTTGGGCTTGGACCAGGACTGGTAGCAAGCCCGCCCGGCGAACTCCGCCAGCGCCTGCCCGCCCTCGGCGTCGGTCTCCCACGGCACGTCCGCCGGCGGGGTGAACTGCGTCTGGGCGATGACCTGGACCCTCAGCGGGGCGATGGCGGGCACGATCCTGAGCCTACGAGGGCGTGCCGTCGTCCTCGGGCACCGCGGCGAGGGCGTCGGCCACCACCTGTGCCGTCGCCGGGACGCCGTCGGTCCGGGTCCACACCGAGACGGCGAACCGCAGCCCGGACGACGAGCGGAGCCACCCCTCCCCCGGCACCCGGGCGGCCCGCCGCCAGCCGGCGTCCAGCGCGGGGGCGAAGGCGTCGCCGGGGAACGCCGCGTCGATGTCGGTGACCACCACCTCGGCCGCGTGCGGCAGGAGGCCGGCGTAGACCCCGCCACCGCCGATCACCCAGACGTCGTCCTCCCCCGCCAGCGCGTCGGCGACCGACCGGGCCACCGGCACCCCGGCGTCCGCGGCCGACAGCGTGGAACTCAGGACGACGTTGCGCCGGCCGGGCAGTGGCCGCACCCTCGCCGGCAGTGACTCCCAGGTGCGGCGGCCCATGACCACCGTCGAGCCGATCGTCAGCGCCTTGAACAGCCGCAGGTCCTCGGGCAGGTGCCAGGGCAGCGTGCCGTCGGCGCCCAGCACCCGGTCGTGCGCCTGCGCCCAGACCATCCGGACGGTGCCGCGCCCGGCACCCGGGTCGGTCACACGGCCACCTTGCCGCGGATGGCCGGGTGGTGCCGGTAGTCGAGCAGGTGGAACTGCTCGTAGGTGTGCTCGAACAGCGAGGGCGCGGGGTCGATCTCCAGCCGCGGGAAGGGGTACGGCTCGCGGGTCAGCTGCTCGGTCACCTGCGCGACGTGGTTGTCGTAGACGTGGCAGTCACCGCCCACCCAGATGAAGTCACCGGGCTCCAGCCCCACCTGCTGGGCGACCATCTGGGTCAGCAGCGCGTAGCTGGCGATGTTGAACGGGACGCCGAGGAAGAGGTCGGCGCTGCGCTGGTAGAGCTGGCAGGACAGCCGGCCGCCGCTGACGTCGAACTGGAACAGCGCGTGGCAGGGGGCCAGCGCCATGTCCGGCAACGCGCCCACGTTCCACGCCGAGACCAGCATCCGCCGCGAGTCCGGGTCGGACCGCAGGGTGTCCAGCACCTGCGAGATCTGGTCGACCTCGCGGCCGTCGGGGGTGGGCCAGGAGCGCCACTGCACGCCGTAGACCGGGCCGAGGCTGCCGTCCTCGGCGGCCCACTCGTCCCAGATCGAGACGCCGTGCTCCTGCAGCCAGCGGACGTTGCCGTCGCCGCGGAGGAACCACAGCAGCTCGTAGGCGATCGACCGGAAGTGCACCGACTTGGTCGTCACCAGCGGGAAGCCCTGCGACAGGTCGTAGCGCAGCCGCTCGCCGAACAGGCTGCGGGTGCCGGTGCCCGTGCGGTCGGACTTGGCCGTGCCGTGCTCCAGCACCCGCCGGAGCAGGTCCTCGTACTGGGTGTCCGGCTGCTGGGTCACGCACGCTCCTGGTCTGCTCGGGGATGCCGCCGACGCCGCGGCACGGGTCCGCGACGGGCAGACCGATGCTAGGTGCCAGGTACGACGAGAGCGGCGGTCAGGTCCCGGGCGAGGTCACCGGCGCCGGCGACCTCGACGGAGTCCAGCTCCGACCAGGCGGCCATCAGTCGCAGCTCCGCGGCCAGCTCGCGGGCCACCCGGGCGACGTCGACGCCGGTCTCGGCGTGCGCGGCCTGGACGCGGAGGACACCGGCTTTCCGGTCCGCCTTGAGGTCGACCCGGGCCACGAGTGCGTCGCCGAGCAGGAAGGGGAGCACGTAGTAGCCGTGCACCCGCTTCTCGGCCGGCGTGTAGATCTCCAGCCGGTAGCGGAAGCCGAAGAGGCGCTCGACGCGGGGGCGCTCCCAGACCAGGGAGTCGAACGGGGACAGCAGGGCCCGGGCACGGACCCACCGCGGACGCCGCGCGTCGGGCACCAGCCAGGCGGGACGGCCCCAGCCGGCGACCTCGACCGGCGCGAGCTCCCCCGCGTCGGTGAGCTCGGCGATCGCCGTCCGGGCGTCCGCGGGCGAGAGCCGGAAGTAGTCGCGCAGGTCGGTCTCGGTGGCCACGCCCAGCCCCCGGGCCGCGGTGCGCACCAGTTCGCGGACGGCGTCGCCGCGCTCGGGGGTGCGCGTCTGCACCACGGCGGCGGGCAGCACCCGCTCGGTGAGGTCGTAGACGCGCTCGAACCCGGCGGTGCGCGCGCGGGCGGTCAGCGCACCGGTGAAGAACAGGTACTCCAGCGCGGCCTTGCCCTCGTGCCAGTTCCACATGGTGCCGGGCCGGTTCGGCCGCGCCTCGGCCAGCTGGCTGGCCCGCAGCGGCCCGTCGCGCCGGATCCGCTCCAGCAGGGCGGCGACGTACTCGGGCCGCTCCCGCTGCACGCGGGTCATCGACCCCCAAGCCTCCTGCTCGGCCGCCGCCATCCGCCACCGCAGGGAGGGCTGCAGGCGCACCGGCAGGAAGGACGCCTCGTGCGCCCAGTACTCGAAGACGTCGTGCCGGGCGTCGGCCAGCTGGTCCACCGCGGCGCGCGGGTAGGGCCCGAGCCGGCTGAAGTACGGCAGGTAGTGCGAGCGGGAGACCACGTTGACCGAGTCGATCTGGACGACGCCCAACCGCTCGATGGTGCGCCGCAGCTGCCGGGTGCCCACCGGCCCCGTGGGGCGGGGGTCGGCGAAGCCCTGGGCCGCCAGCGCGATGCGCCGGGCCAGGGGTGCCGGGATCCGCTCGACGGGTGTCTGCACGGCTGCTGATCCTGCCCGCTGCCTCCGACGGTCGCCGCCCCGGCCGGGTGCGCCGGCTGCGGCCTAGGCTGCGGCGGTGGACCTCCCGTCGCTGCGCTTGACCGGCTCGGCCGACGTCTCCGTCCGCCCGGCCCGCCCGGAGGACGCCGCGTCGATCGCCCGCGTGCAGCTGGTGACCTGGCGGACGGCCTTCGGGCGCCTGCTGCCGGCCGATGTGCTCGCCGCCTGGGACGACACCGCCGCCGCCGAGACCTGGCGCGCGGCGATCGCCGCGCCGCCGTCGCCCGCCCACACCGTGCTCGTCGCCGTGGACGCCGGCACCGTCGTCGGCTTCGCCGCGACCGCCCCGGACGGCGACGCCCGGGAGGTCACCGTGCTGCTCGTCGAGCCGCGGTGGGGACGGCGCGGGCACGGGAGCCGGTTGCTCGCCGCGGTCACCGACCTGGCCCGCGCCGCGGAGGTCAGCACGCTCACCACGTGGCTGGCGGAACAGGACACGGTGACGTCCCGGTTCCTCGAGGCGGCCGGCTGGGCTCCCCAGGGCGCCGTCCGCCTCCTGGAGTCCGCGGACGACGTCGTGCGGCAACTCTGCTGGCACACCCGCCTGGACGGGGACGGACCCGCCGCCGAACGAGAAGGGAAACCGTGAGCTCTCCCCGCTTCACCGGCTTCCCCGACGAGGGACTGGTCTTCTACGAGGGCCTGGAAGCCGACAACAGCAAGGCGTACTGGACCAGGCACCGCGGCGAGCACGAGACGCACGTCCGCGGGCCGATGCTGGCGCTCACCGAGGAGCTGACGGCCGAGTTCGGCACGCCGAAGCTCTTCCGCCCCTACCGTGACGTCCGCTTCAGCCACGACAAGACGCCGTACAAGACGCACCAGGGCGCCGTGCTGCACCGGGACGGCGCCGGCGTGGGGTCGCTGTACGTGCAGGTGTCCGCCGACGGGCTGCTGGTCTCCGGTGGGTGCTGGCGGCTGCAGCCGGACCAGGTCCAGCGCTACCGGCGCGCGGTGACCGACGACCTGCAGGGCCCGCGGCTCGACCGTGAGGTCCAGCGGCTGCGCGCGGCCGGCTTCTCCATCGACGGCGACCAGCTGGTGCGGGCCCCGCGCGGCTACGCCGCGGACCACCCCCGCATCGGTCTGCTGCGGCACCGCTCGCTGCACGCGTCGCAGTCGTGGACGCCGGCGGACTGGCTGCACGAGCGCGCCGCCGTCGACCGCGTCCGGGACGCGTGGCGCGAGTTCGCCGAGCTGAACCGGTGGCTGGCCGACAACGTCGGTGCCAGCACTGCACCGCCCGACCGGCGCCGTTGACCTGCGCCGAGGCAGCGCCTCGCTCGGGCCGGCGACGCCAGCGCGGTCGGCGCCGAGCAGTCGGCGGGCGGATGCGCTCGGTGCGACCCGCACGGCACATCGAGTTCCGTCACGCGGATACGTGTACGCCCGGACGTCGCCCGCGGGGCAGGTTGACTGCCGCCTCGACAGGACCGCGGGTGAGCGGACAGACTGCCGGCTGTTGCCGGAGCGTCGCCTGAGCGGGACCGACCCACTGCCCGAGCGCCTCACCGTGTCGGGCGCTGCGCCGCCGGAGGAAGCCAGGGACTGCAGAGGGTTCTCGGACATCGGTCCGGGAATGCAGGAACGGGGCCACAGCTGATGCTGTGACCCCGTTCCTGGGAGTTGTGTCCGGCGGCGTCCTACTCTCCCACCCCGTCCCCGGGGCAGTACCATCGGCGCTGAAAGGCTTA
>NZ_JBISCA010000006.1:0-316393 GCF_046635825.1 Modestobacter sp. SSW1-42
CCTTCGAGGTGGTGCGGTGGTCAGAGACCGCCATCCTCGGAGGAGCCCCCGCCGTCTCGGCGGAGCTCCACGGGTGGGGACTTTCAGTGAGCAGGTCTGGGGACTTTCAGCTGAGCGCCGTCACGGGGCGCGAAGCGACGGTTCGCAGGTCATCCTCACTGCGACCGACGAACAGCTCGAGAAGCTGCTCGGCTACCTCGCCTCGGCGGCCGATCAAGAGACGAATCGGGGTCGACGGCTGCGTCTCGGCGCCGCCTACGACGAGCTCCGCAGTCCCTGCGCATTGCGGTGACGAGCGGCCACGTCAACGCGCCGGCCCCGGTGCTCGTGCCATACCCACAGCCGCGGTTTCCGGGGCGGACGACGGAAAGACGCTGGGCCGAAGCAACTGTCCACCACGTAATCCATCCGCGGGCCACCGCTCGGCCCCATGCGGTGGGACGTTTGGGAACCCGTGCACTGCCTGTCGCGTTACCTCGCCGTACACGGCGGTCGTGTGGTTTGGCCGCAGTGCCCTTCACTCGACGCGGGGACGTTCCGATGGCCGGTGGCGACAGCGACGAGGCCACCCGGCTTCTCGGGGCGGCTGCGTCGCTGCTCGAGGCGGTTGGCGCCGATCGCGACCGAGTACCTGGCAGGGTCGCGGCGGACTGTCGTCTGGCGGCCGACCTGCTGTGGCGGGCCGGAGGGCTGCCACAGCCTGCGGTCGTGCACGCCGCCGATCCAGGAGCGACAATCCGTGAGGCCATGACCGCATTGTCCAAGTTGAGCGATGCCCAGTTGTCCAGTGCGCCGACGATGACAGCTGTGCAGATTATTTTGCGCGTCTTTCTGCGCATCGGAAGGCCGCACTCGCCATAGTCGGATCGGGCAGGCGCCGCGAGGTCCAGACTGCCTGGCGACGGTACCGGCCGCGGTCTTGTCCTCGGGTGAGGCGGGGTAGTGCCTTAGTGTCGCACCCCTCCTCGATGCCGCTCGCTGCGTCGGCGCCTGGAAACTGCGGTTGAGCGGTATGTCCATTTGGGACATGTAGCCGGCTGCTGCACCCGAGCCGCCACGCGAAGTCGTCAGCAGCCGGTCCGTCACTCGCCCTTCCTCACGTTAGAGAACCATTCCAACGGTCATCAACACTCTCGTTTCAATCCGAACTCCGGGACAGTGCCGAGCAACTCAGTCGAGATGCACGAATCCACCTCCGCACGTCTCCCAATAGAACGGCACACCGCCTACGACCTGCGCCTACGGCCACCCGGGTCGAACGATCCGCGGGACATCAACATCGCAGAGGACGCGGCCACGGCCCTGGGCGAGCCGATGCTGCTCGACGTCGACGAAGAACGCTTATTTGCGGGGCGCGAAGCGACGGGGCACGGGTCATCCTCACAGCGACCGACGAGCAGCTCGAAAAGTTGCTCGGCTACCTCGCCTTGGAGACCCACTACGAAACGAACCGAGGTCGACGGCTACGTCTCGCCACCGCTGACGACGAATCCGCGGGCTCCGCGCATTCGGTTGATCCGAGCCGGACACGTTAACGCGCCGGCTCCGTTGCTCGGGCGGCATACCGCCGGCCATCTGACCCAAGCCGGCGGAGGAACATGCTGGGTCCAAAGGGACACCAAGCCAACCGACGAA
The DNA here is from genome assembly GCF_046635825.1 of Modestobacter sp. SSW1-42. NCBI lineage: Bacteria > Bacillati > Actinomycetota > Actinomycetes > Geodermatophilales > Geodermatophilaceae > Modestobacter > Modestobacter sp. SSW1-42. Next base: position 1,636 of record NZ_JBISCA010000006.1, read on the forward strand.
CCACCCAGTCCGATCAACGCGCCGGTCGTGGCACACACCGCAGCGTGCGACCGCACCGCCAGCCGCTCCCGCACAACCGGCCTGCTCCGGCTGCGGGCGGCGTTCATGACCCCGCTACCCTCCGGGGCACATCTGGGGCACAAGACCTCGCTATTGGCACTGAGGGGCACTGATTGACTGCAGTGTATTCGTCCAGGTCAGCGCGGCAATGCGGGCGAGTTCCCAGGTCCGTCGGCCCTGCGGAAACGTACTGGGACTACACGCAGCTGCGCTTCCCCCGCCGCGAGGGCATGCGGATCGACTTCGTGCTCGGCTCCCCCGCGCTCGCCCGGCGGGTGTCCGACGCCCGGATCGACCGCGAGGAGCGCAAGGGCAAGGGCGCCAGTGACCACGCCCCGGTGGTCGTCGAACTCGCCGACTGACCCCACCGGCCAGCCCTCCGCTCGCCCTCTCCGGTCGATCCGGACGACGTGCCGGGACGGTTCCGCGGAACCGTCCCGGCGTTCCCGTGCACCCTGCTCGGCTCTGCGCCACGCACCGGTTCGTGGGCCAGCCGGAACCGTCAGTGGGCACCCTTAGGGTCGAACACGTGTTCGAATCGACGCCCGCCGCCGCTGGTCCCGCCACCGCCACCGCACCGCCCGAGCCGCTCGACCAGCTCGCCGACCGCATCCTCGCCGGGGCGGTGCGGCTGGCAGCGGCGACGGCGGCCTGGCTGGTGCTGGTCGCCGAGTTCGACGAGCGGGAGGGCTGGGCAGGCGTCGGCGTCACCTCGTGCGCGCACTGGCTGGCCTGGCGGTGCGGGCTGACCCCGGGCACCGCCCGGCAGCACGTCCGGGTGGCCCGCGCGATGCGGCGGTTGCCGGCCGTGTCGGCGGCCTTCTCCGCCGGCGAGCTGTCCTACTCGAAGGTGCGGGCGATCACCCGGGTCGCCGAGCCCGGGACGGAGGCCGAACTGGTCGCGTTCGCCCGGCACGCCACCGCCTCCCAGGTCGAGCGCACGGTGCGCGCCTGGCGCCGGGCCGACGCTGTCACCGCCGGGCGGGTCGCCGACCGCCGTCGCTTCTCCTGGTGGACCGACGACGACGGCATGGTCTCCATCCAGGTGCGCATGGAGCCCGAGCAGGGCGCCGAGCTGCTGGCCGCGGTCGAGTCCCTGGCCGAGCGCGACGCCCGCCGTGAGCGAGCCGCCCGCCGCCGCGCCGCCGACACCGGGACGCCGGGACAGCCCGGCGAGGAGCCGGCCGCCGACGGCCCGCACGTCGAACCGCTGCCCGTCCTCACCGAACGGCGGTGCCGCGCCCTGACCCGGCTGGCCTCCGCGGCCGCCGAGGCCGACCGCCGGGCAGGTGACCCACCGCGCCGCGAGGTGGTCGTCGTCGTGGACGCGGCGGTCCTGGCCGACGACGAGGCGGCCGGCCGGGCCCATCTCGAGGGCGGACCGGCTCTCAGCCCGTCGCAGGCCCGCCGGCTGGCCTGCGACGCGTCGGTGACGGCGGTCGTCACCGACGGCGCCGAGGTGCTGGCGCAGGGCCGGGTCCGCCGGTACGCCACCGCTGCCCAGCGGCGCGCCCTGCTGGTGCGCGACGGCGGCTGTGCCCGCCCCGGCTGCGAGGAGACCCGGATCGAGCGGCTGCACGCCCACCACCTGCGGCACTGGCTGCACGGCGGCCGTACCGACGTGTCGAACCTGGTCCTGCTCTGCGACGTCGACCACGGGCTGGTGCACGATCACGACCTGGCGCTGAGCCGCCGGGGCGGCCGGCTGGTGGCCGTGGCCTCCGACGGGCACCGCCCCTGGGGTCCCTTCCCCGGCGACGCAGGCGCCGGGGAGGTCGCAGCCGGGGAGGTCGCTGCCGTGACCCCGCTGCGGTCCCGCGGAACCGCACCCGACCCACGGCACGACCCCCTGCACGACCCCCTGCACGACCCCCTGCACGACCTGGTCCCCGCCGGGAGCACCCTGCCCGCGGCCCTGCCCTCCGACGGTGAGCGGATGGACCTGCAGCACGCCGTCTGGGCACTCATCGCCCACCGCGACGTGGTGCGACGACGCGCCGCATGACCAGGAAGGAGGGCGCCGCCCGGGTCGTTGGGACCAGCGATGACCGCTGCCGTCGCCCCCGCCGTGCCCTCCCCCACCGCCACCCGCCTCTGGACGCCGTCCCGCGTCCTGGTCACCCGCTCCGCCGCCGAGCGCCCGCACGGCCGCCGCATCATCGACCGCCTCGAGGCCGCCGGGGTCTCCGACATCGAGCTGCTGCGCGGTGACCGGCTGCCCAACCTGCGCGGTGACGGCGACCGCGCGGCGTTCATGGCGGCCAAGCAGACCCTCGCCGTCGTCGTCCCGCCGGCGTCCAAGCGGGAGCTGCAGCCGATCCCGCCGTCCGCCGACTGGCGCTTCGACCTGGCCGAGGGCTGCCCCGCGCACTGCCAGTACTGCTACCTCGCCGGGTCGCTGTCCGGCCCGCCGATCACCCGCGTCTGGGCCGACCTCGACGAGGTGCTGACCGACCTGGACGCCTACGTCGGCCGTGGCGCCATCACCTCCGGCACGGCCGAGCGCGGCATGGAGGGGACGACGTTCGAGGCCTCCTGCTACACCGACCCGCTGGCGCTGGAGCACCTGACCGGCGGGCTGGCCACCGCGGTGTCGTACTTCGGCACGCACGACTGGCCCGGCCGGGTGCAGCTGCGGGCGACCACCAAGTTCGACGACGTCGCCGGGCTGCTCGACCTCCCGCACAACGGCCGCACCCGGCTGCGCTTCTCGGTCAACGCCGCCTCCGTGGACCGCCGCTTCGAGGGCGCGACCGCCAAGGTGCCCGCCCGGATCGCGGCGCTGTCGGCTGTGGCCGCCGCCGGCTACCCCGTGGGGCTCACCATCGCCCCGATCATGCCGGTCGAGGGCTGGCGCGAGGAGTACGGCCAGCTGCTCGACGACGTCGCCGCCGTCCTGCCCGCCGGCACCGACCTCACCGTCGAGTGCATCACCCACCGGTTCACGCCCAACAGCAAGGCGACGCTCACCGAGTGGTACCCGCGCACCAAGCTGGAGATGGACGAGGGGTCCCGCACCACCAAGCGCGGCAAGTTCGGTGCGGTGAAGCACGTCTACCCCAAGGACACGATGTCCGAGCTGCGCGGCTGGTTCACCGACGCGGTGGCCGACCGGCTGCCGGAGGCCCGGTTCCTCTACTGGACCTGAGCCGGTGGGCGGTCACTCCTCGGGCTGCGGGCGGATGGCGATGAGCGCGACGTCGTCCGCCGCGCCGGCCGCGGGCAGCAGGACGTCGACGAGCCGGTCGCACAGCGCCTCGACGTCCAGGTCGAGCGCCGCGGCGGCGCTCAGCGCACGGACGAGCTCCTCGAGGCCCCGGTCGAGGTCGCGCTCGCCGGCGCCGTCCTCGCCCTGCTCGATCAGCCCGTCGGTGTAGAGCAGCAGCGTCGCCCCGGGCTCGAGCAGCAGTTCGTGCTCCGGGCGCGCCCGGTCCGGCAGCACGCCCAGCGGCAGCCCCACCGGGTGGGTGAGCAGCTCGACGGTACCGTCGACGTGCAGCAGCAGCGGGGGCGGGTGCCCCGCCGAGGACCAGCGGACGACGCGGCTGCCGGTCCCGTCGGGGACGCGGCCCTCGATCCGGGCCACCAGCGCAGTGGCGAACACCGCCTGCTGGAGGGTCTCGCAGGCCGCGTCGACCGCGCTGAGGACGCCGGCCGACGAGCGGGCGGCGTCGTGGCCGGCCATCCGCAGCATCGTGCGCAGCTGGCCCATCGTGGCCGCGGCGTCGACGTCGTGGCCGGCGACGTCGCCGATGACCAGGCTGGTCGCGCCCGCCGCGTCGACGAAGGCGTCGTACCAGTCGCCGCCGACGAGCTGCGCCAGGCCCGCGGGCTGGTAGCGGGAGGCCAGCTGCAGGTGGTCGGGCTCGGGCAGCAGCGCGGGCAGCAGCGCCCGCTGCATCGTCTCGGACACGGTGCGCTCGCGCGCGTGCACCCGCGCGTTCTCGACCACCAGCGCGGCGCGGTCGGCCAGGGCGGTGACCAGGTCGCGGTCGGTGGCGCTGTAGGGCTGCGAGCCGCGCGTCCGGGCGATGGTCAGCACGGCCGCGACCCGGCCGCGGCTGCGCAGCGGCACCACGAGCGCGCTGGCCACCTCCAGCCGGTCGGCAGCGGCCCGCTGTGCACCGTTCAGCCCGGGGGCGTCCGCCACGTCGATCAGCTCGGCCCGCCCGGTGACGGCCACGTGCCCGGGGCCGGCGGTCTCCCCCACCCGGCGACCAGCCGCGCCGACCCACTCCTGCAGCAGCGGCAGCCGGGCCGGATCGGCGTGCCGGGCGGCGACCGGTGTCAGCCCGCCGTCCCGGTCCACCGTGCCGACGTGGGCGAGGTCGCCCAGGGCGGGCACGGCCAGAGTGGCGATCGCCTGCCACACCTCGGCGGGGTCGAGGCCGGCGGTGAGGAGCTCACCGATCCGGGCCAGGACGGCGGCCCGGTCGGCCTCCGCCCGCGCCAGCGCCCCGGCCCGCTCGGCCTGCAGGGTCGCCATCCGCAGCTCGACCTCGCGGGAGGCGATCGCCGCGAGGTCGGCCAGCAACGCCGCATCGGCCGCCGTCCAGGCGCGCACCTCGGTGTCGATGAGGCAGAAGCTGCCCAGCACCTGGCCGTCGGGGCTGAGCACCGGGTGCCCGGCCCAGGCGCGGACGCCCTGCTCGGCGATCGCGGGGTTGTGCCGGGTGCGCGCGTCCAGGCGCACGTCGGGCAGCAGCAGCGGGTCGCCGCCGAGCACGTGCTGGCAGAACGAGTCCTCCAGCGGGCCCTCGACCGGGCTGCCCGGCGGCAGCCCCTGCCGGCTCAGCCAGCAGGAGCGCGCGTCGTCGACGATGGTCAGCAGGACGATCGGGACGCCGGTGAGCCGTCGCGCGAGCTCGGTCAGCCGGTCGAACGAGACCGTGGACTCCGCGTCGAGCAGGTCGGTGGCGCGGACCGCGGCCAGCCGCCGCGGATCGTCGGCGGCCGTCACCGGGGGCGGTGCTGCACGAGGCCGACCGGCACCGGGCCGGGCCAGGCGGCCTCCAGCGCCTCCGCGGTCTCCTCGCGCAGCTCGGTGGCCGCGCCGACGGTGCAGATCCGCCGGGGACCGCCCTCCGCCGGGGCCTCGCGGACGTCGGCGACGACCACGGTGATGTTGTCGGTGGGCGGCCCGGCCAGCGCGGCGTCCCGCAGCCGGGCGGCGGTCTCGGCAGGGGTGCCGCCGGCGTCGAGCAGGTCGCACAGCACCTCGGGCGGGACGACGTCGGACAGGCCGTCGGAGCAGACCATCAGCCGGTCGCCGGGGCGGGCGTCGAGCCGGAGGACGTCGACCGCGGCCACGTCGTCGTAGGCGCCGTGCAGGGCCGCGTAGACGGCGGAGCGCTGCGGGTGCACCTTCGCCTCGGCCGGGGTGAGCGAGCCCGCGTCGATCAGCGCCTGCACCAGGGTGTGGTCGGTGCTGACCTGCGTCAGCCGGCCGTCGGACAGCAGGTAGCCGCGTGAGTCGCCGATGTGCAGCAGCGCCAGCCCCTGGGGGTCGACGAGCACCGCGGTCATCGTGGTCGCCATCGTGCGCAGCCGCGGGCGCTCGGTGTAGGCCGCCCGGATCCGCTCGTTCGCGCTGGCCACGACCCGCAGCGGGTCGTCGGCGCCGTCGCCGGTGCTGCCGGTGGCGAGCGGGGCGAGCCAGTTGGCGACCAGCGACGACGCCACGGCCCCGCCGACGTTGCCGCCGACCCCGTCGGCGATGGCGATGAGCAGCGGCCCGGCGATCGCGGAGTCCTGGTTGTCCGGCCGCGGGCCCCGGGTGGACACGGCCGCGCTGTCGAGCACGAGCACCGCCCCACCCCCTCGTCTCCGCCACGACCTGCGCGCACGGTGCGCGCAGGGATCGACGAACGGTAGATCACCGAGCCGGACGACGCCCCGAGCAGCGCCGCAGGAGGCTCCCGAACCACCGGCACGGCCCCCACCGGACCCTCGCACACCACCCGCGGCGGGCACGTACCGTCGGTCCCCGTGCTCGTGCTGCTGCCCCCCTCGGAGACCAAGCACCCCGGCGGGGACGGCGCCCCGCTGGACCTCGCCGCGCTGACCGCGCCGGAGCTGACCCCGGTGCGCGAACAGCTGGTGGCGGCGGTGGTCGCGCTGGCCGCCGACGTCCCCGCCGCCCGCGCGGCGCTGGGGCTCTCCCCCGCCCAGGACGAGGAGATCGCGCGCAACGCCGCGCTGCGCACCAGCCCGACCATGCCGGCGATCGAGCGGTACACCGGCGTCCTCTACGACGCCCTGGACGTGCGCTCGCTGACCCGCGGGCAGCGGGCCCGGGCCGCGCGCCGGCTGGCCGTGGGCTCCGCGCTGTTCGGCGTCGTGCGCGCCGAGGACGCCGTGCCGGCCTACCGGCTGTCGGCCGGGAGCGCGCTGCCCGGCCTGCCGACGCTCCGCGCGCTGTGGAAGCCGGTCCTCAGCGACGTGCTGGCCACCGGCGACGAGCTGGTGGTGGACCTGCGGTCGGGCGCCTACGCCGACCTCGCGCCGGTGCCGGGTGCGGTGACCGTGCAGGTGCTGAGCGAGCGGCCCGACGGCACGCGGGCGGTGGTCAGCCACTTCAACAAGGCGCACAAGGGGCGGCTGGCGCGGCTGCTGGCGACCACCACGGGCGAGCCGGACTCCGTGGTCCGGCTGCGGGCGCTGCTGCGCCGGGCGGGGTTGCACGTGGAACACCAGCGCGAGACCGAGCTGACCCTGGTCGTGCCCGCGGCCGCGGTGACCCGGCCGGCCTGAGCGGCCGGCCGGGACGCGGTCAGTCGCGGTTGCGGGGGACCGAGGCCCGGTAGGCGCCGCCGCTGCCCGGGGTGGCCGCGGGGCGGTGCGCCTTGGCCTCCTCGAGGGCCTCCTGCCGGCGCGCGTAGAAGATCGTGCCGATCAGGAACAGCCCGGACAGGATCAGGACCACGGCGGTGAACGCGTTGACGAAGGGCAGGTCGACCCCGGCCAGTGCGAGGACGCCCAGCGCGACGAGCACCAGCGCGGCGATCGCGGCGCCGGCGGCGCGCAGCGGGCTCTTGCCGACCTCCTCGATCCCCTGCTCGGCCTTGTCCTTGGCGTAGTCCAGGGGCTTCTGCGCCCAGGAGAAGCGGGTGGCCAGCACGGCGAGGCCGGCGGCGACGAGGACGAAGCCCGGCCCCGGGAGGACGAGCAGCCCGATGCCGGCGAGGGTCAGCAGGCCGCCGAGGACGGCGATCACGACGGTCTTCATCAGCCGGTTGTGCCCTACCGACCGCCCGCTCATGCCTGCTGCGGACCGGCGAGTGTCATGGCCCCCCCGACACGATGGCCCCATGACCGCACCGGAGGACCTCACCGACCGCGCCGGGCTGGACGAGCTGCTGCCCGGCGGGCCTAGCGGCGGCGGCGGAGGCCGCGCAGCGTCCGGACGGCGACGACGAGCTCGGCCAGCTCGTGCCGGTCGCCGCCGGCCACCTCGGCGAGCTGGGCCGCCGACCGCTGCTGGGTGACGTCCCAGGCGCCGGCCCAGCGCTGCACCAGCTCGGCGGCCACCGCCTCCTCGTCGTCGCCGGGGTGGGACTCGCGCAGCGCCAGGACGTCGGCGGTCAGCGCGGCCTGCTCGGCGGCCAGGTCGTCGCGCAGGCTCGCCCGGGCCATCGACGGCCAGCGGCGGTCCCGGGGCAGCGCGATGACCAGCTCGCGCAGCGGCACCAGCCCCAGCAGCTCGGCCAGGCACTGCGACACCTGGGCGGCCAGCGCGATCGGGGCACCGGTGTCCTCGACGACCACCGCGAGGTCCAGGGCGGTCGGCAGCAGCGGCGCGACGGCGACCTCGGCGGCCAGCTCCGGCGGCACCCCGGCCGCCCGCAGCTCGGCCGCCCGCTCGGCGTGGGCCTCGGCGTCGGCGCCCAGCAGCCAGCCCGACAACCCCGCGCACACCTCGGCGACGGGGGCGGCGAACCGCTCGACGACCGGGGCGAGGCTGCCCGCGGGCTCGGCGGTCAGCTCGGGGACCCGCAGCAGCCAGCGGGTGGCCCGCTCGGCCAGCCGGGTCGCCTCGGTGCGCAGCTGCACCTGGACGGCGGCCGGCACCCGGTTGTCGAGGTCGCGCGGGGAGTCCCACAGCCGGTCGACGTCGAACACCGCCCGGGCGACCGCGTGCGCCCGCACCACCGCCGCCGGCGGGGCGCCGGTCTCCTCAGCCAGCCGGAACAGCCCGGTGACCCCGGCGGTGTTGACCGTGCGGTTGGTCAGCGCGGTGGTGATGATCTCCCGGCGCAGCGGGTGGCTGGTCAGCGCCGTGGGGAACCGGCGGCGCAGCGGCTCGGGGAAGTAGTCGACCAGCAGGTGCTCGAGCGCCGGGTCGTCGGGCAGCCCGGAGTGCAGCACCGCGTCGGCGACCTCGATCTTGGCGTAGGCGAGCAGCACCGACAGCTCCGGGTTGCTCAGCGCCTGCCCGTCGCGGCGGCGCTCGGCCAGCGCCCGGTCGTCGGGCAGCGCCTCCACCTGGCGGTCCAGCCGGCCCGAGCGCTCCAGCGCCCGCAGGTACCGCTGGTGGGCGTCGAGCAGGCCGCGGGCCGCGGCGGACTCCCCGGCCAGGGTGGCGTTCTGCGCGTAGTTGTCGCCGAGCACGTCGCCGGCGACGTCGTCGGTCATCTCGCCCAGCAGCCGGGCGCGGCCGACCGGGTCCAGCCGGCCCTCGTCGGTCACCCGGTTCAGCGCGATCTTGATGTTCACCTCGTGGTCGGAGGTGTCGACGCCGGCGGAGTTGTCGATCGCGTCGGTGTTCACCCGGCCGCCGGCCAGCGCGTACTCGATCCGGCCGCGCTGGGTCAGCCCCAGGTTGCCGCCCTCGCCGACCACCCGCACCCGCAGCTGCGCGCCGTCGACCCGGACGGCGTCGTTGGCCTTGTCGCCGACGTCCAGCGCGCTCTCCGACGCCGCCTTCACGTAGGTGCCGATCCCGCCGTTGAACAGCAGGTCGACCGGGGCGAGCAGCACCGCGCGCACCAGCTCGGCCGGGCTGAGCGCGGTGACCGCGTCGTCGAGGCCGAGCGCGGCGCGCATCGGCTCGGACACCGGCACCGACTTCGCCGTCCGGGGCCAGACCCCGCCGCCAGGGCTGATCAGCCCGCGGTCGTAGTCGGCCCACGAGGACCGCGGCAGGGTGAACAGCCGCTGCCGCTCGGCGAAGGACGCCGCCGGGTCGGGCGTGGGGTCGACGAACACGTGCCGGTGGTCGAAGGCGGCCACCAGCTGCAGGTGCTCGCTGAGCAGCATGCCGTTGCCGAACACGTCGCCGGACATGTCGCCGATGCCGACGACCGTGACCTCCTGGCTCTGCACGTCGACGCCGAGCTCGCGGAAGTGCCGGGTGACCGACTCCCACGCGCCGCGGGCGGTGATGCCCATGGCCTTGTGGTCGTAGCCCACCGAGCCGCCCGAGGCGAACGCGTCGCCCAGCCAGAACCCGCGCTCCAGGGCCACGGAGTTGGCCAGGTCCGAGAAGGTCGCCGTGCCCTTGTCGGCGGCGACCACCAGGTAGGTGTCGTCGCCGTCGTGCCGCACCACCCGCTCGGGGGCCACGACCCGGCCCTCGACCAGGTTGTCGGTCAGCGACAGCAGCGCGCCGATGAACAGCCGGTAGCAGGCCTGCCCCTCGGCCAGCACCGCGTCGCGGTCGGCGCCCTCGCCGGGCCCGCGCAGGACGACGAAGCCGCCCTTCGCGCCGGTCGGCACGATCACGGTGTTCTTCACCGTCTGCGCCTTGACCAGGCCCAGCACCTCGGTGCGCAGGTCCTCGCGCCGGTCGCTCCAGCGCAGCCCGCCGCGGGCGACGGCGCCGAAGCGCAGGTGCACGCCCACCACCCGCGGCGAGCTCACCCACACCTCGCGGGCCGGCCGCGGCTCGGGCAGGTCGGGCAGCGCGTGCGGGTCGAGCTTGAGGGCCAGCGGGGCGGCGCCGGTGAGCACGTCGGCGGTGAACGCGGTGGTGCGCAGGGTCGCCTGCACCGCCGACAGCAGCGCGGTGAGCACCCGGTCGGCGTCCAGGCTCTCGACCTGGCCGATCGCCTCGGTGAGGGAGCCGACGAGCGCGGCGGTGCGCACGTCCCGGCCGGCGGCGAGGTCGGGGTGGAAGCGGGTCTCGAAGAGCGCGACCAGCCGGGCGACGACGCCGGGGTGCGCGGCCAGGACCCGCTCGACGTAGCCCGCGCCGAAGGGGAGTCCGCCCTGGCGCAGCCACTGCACGTAGGCGCGCAGCACCGCCACCTGCCGCCAGGTGAGCCCGGCCAGCAGCACCAGCGCGTTGAGGCCGTCGTCCTCGGCCCGGCCGGCCCAGACGGCGGCGACCGTGTCGGTGAACCGTTCGGGGAGCGTGCCGGCCAGCGGCACCTGCGCGGTGGGCGCGGCCAGGCCGAAGTCGTAGACCCAGGCCATCGGCGCGCCGATGCGGTCGATCTCGTAAGGCCGCTCGTCGACGACGTCGACGCCCATGTGCTGCAGCACCGGCAGGACGTCGGACAGCAGCAGCCGCTCGCCCACCCGGTAGACGGTCAGCCGGCGGTCGCCCTCGGCGGCGTCGGCAGGCGTCCACAGCCGCAGGTCCATCCCGCCGACGGCGAGCCGGTCGAGCCGGGCGAGGTCCTCGACGGCCACCCGGGCCGGGAAGTCCTCCTGGTAGGCGGCGGGGAAGGCGTCGGCGACGCGGGCGAGCAGCCGGGCGCCGTCCTCGCCGTGCCGCTCGGCGAGGGCGGCGGCGAGGTCGTCGGTCCAGCTGCGGGCCGCGGCCGACAGCGCTGCCTCCAGGGCCGGGACGTCGACCTCGGGCAGCGTCGCCCCACCCCGTCGGCTCACCGGCACCCGGACGACGAAGTGCAGCCGGGACAGCACCGACTCGCTGGACCGCACGGTGAACTCGACGTTCGTGCCGCCCAGGGTCTCCAGCAGCAGCCGCTGCATGGTCAGCCGCACCTGGGTCGTGTACCGGTCGCGCGGCAGGTAGACCAGGGCGGAGAAGAACCGGCCGAAGGGGTCGCGGCGCAGGAACAGCCGGGTCTGCCGGCGCTCCCGCAGGTGCAGCACGGCCAGCGCGACCGGCAGCAGCTCCTCGGTGTCGACCTGCAGCAGCTCGTCGCGCGGGTAGGTCTCCAGGACGTCGAGCAGCTCCTTGCCCGAGTGGCTGTCGGCGGGGACGCCGGAGCGTTCCAGCACCGCCTCCGCGGTGCGCCGCACGAGCGGGACGTCGCGGACGCTGCTGCTGTAGGCCTCCGTCGGGAACAGCCCCACGAGCAGGTGCTGCCGCGCCGGGCCGCCGGCGCCGGCCGGCAGGTCGACCACCACCAGGTCCAGCCAGGCCGGGCGCTGCACGGTCGAGCGGGCGTCACCCTTGGTCACCAGCACCCGGCGGGCGCTCGAGCCCAGCGCCGCCAGCGCCGCCGGGGCGACCGAGGTGGCACGCTGCGGCGAGCTGCGCAGCACCCCGAGCTCCGAGCCGGGGACGACGGTGACGCCGGGAGCGTCCGGGCCGCCGGTCAGCTCGACGGTGCGGGCGCCGAGGAACAGGAAGTTGCCCTCGGTCAGCCAGCGCAGCAGGGCCGCGGCCTCGACCGGGTCCTCCGCCGGGTGCGCGGCGCGGTGGCCGGCGTCCCCCGCGGCCGGCAGGGCCTCCAGGACGGCGGCGACCTCGCGGGTGCGCGCGACCAGGGCACCGGCGTCCAGGTGACTGCGCCGGACGTCGGACAGCACCGTCGCGAGCCCCTCGAGCAGGTCGCCGGCGGACTCCTCGTCGACCTGGCCGGACAGGACGACGGCCATCCAGGACTCGGCGAGCGCGTCGGCGCCGCACGCGCCGGCGTCCGCGCTGTCGCAGAAGGCGAGCAGCTGCCCGGCGGGGTCGCGGCGCACGACCACGACCGGGTGGACGACGTGCTCGGGGGCGATGCCCTGGCGGACCACCTCGGCGGTGACGGAGTCGACCAGGTGCGGCATGTCGTCGACGACCACCCGCAGCACGGCCGGGCCCTCGGCGGTGCGGTGCACGTCGAGCAGCGGTGTGCCGGCCGGCCGGCGGGCGGCCAGCCGGAGGTGGTCGACGGCCAGGACGGCGAGGTCGGCCGGGTCGTGCCCGACCACCTCGGCCGCGGGCTCGCCGGCGTAGAAGCGGTGCACCAGGGCCGCGGCGTCGGCCGGCCCGATGCCCGGGACGTCGTCGGGCTCCTCGCCGAGCAGCCCGCCGGCCGCGGCCGCGGCGAGGTCCAGCAGCCGGCGCTTGGCGTCCTGCGCGGCCTCCAGCGAGGCCATGTCCACCGGCCCGTCGGCGGTCACCGACGCGGCGGCGAGCAGGTCAGGAGCAGCGGACCGATCGGACTCCGTACCCAGGCCAGCCATGCTCACCGACGCTAGCCGCAGCCCCGCCGCGCTGCACGCACATCGGCGTGCCGCGCGGCGTCCCTGTCCGCGTCAGCCACGCACCTCCAGCGGCAGCAGCAGCTCGGCGATCCAGCTGCAGACGGCGATGAGGAACCCGCCCAGCAGCGCGGGCACGAAGCCGTCGACGGTGAGCCGGTCCGACAGCGCCGCGGTGATGCCCAGCAGCGCGGCGTTGACGACCAGCAGGAACAGCCCGAGGGTCAGCACCACGAAGGGCAGCGACAGCAACCGGAGCACCGGCCCGACGATCGAGTTGACCACGGCGAACAGCAGCGCGACCCACAGGTACGTGCCCGTGGCGCCGAAGGTGCCGTCCTCGTTGCCGAGGACGTCGATGCCGTCGACCAGCCGCGTGACCAGGTACATGATCACGGCCAGCACGACGACCCGGAGGGCGAACTTCCCGATCGTGTTCACGGCGGGCACGCTAGCGCCCGCACCCGCGCGGCGGCGCGCAGCGAACCGCCCGGCACGCCTGATGGGAACAACTCCCGCTGTCATCTGCTTGGAGAGGGTGCCGGTCCGGACAGACCCCCGGGCCCCACCCCTTCGTCGCCACGAGCGACCACGCGCCGAGAGGCGGCTGACGGACCGGCCATCGCGCGCCCCGTCGGGATCGGCTCCCGGCGGGGCGCTGCGCCGTCCGGGGCACACTGACCCGGTGGCTCCCGTCCCCACGGCCCCGGCGGCGCGGCGACTGCCCCGGGGGGCGGCGCTGCGGGCCGCGGCCCTGCTCGCCCTGCTGGCCGGCGGGGTCGTGCTGGCGGTGCTCGTCGACGTGCCGGACGTGGGCACGGTGCGCGCCTGGCTGGACCGGCGCGGCCCGGCCGGCTGGGTGCTGCTGCTCGCCGCCCTCTCCCTCGCCCCGCTGGCGCCGGTGCCGCGCACGGCCCTGTCGGTGCTGACCGGGGTGCTCGCCGGGTTCTGGGCCGGGCTGGCCCTGTCGGTGGCCAGCGGCGTGCTGGCCGCCCTGGCCGGCTTCGGCCTGGCCCGCTGGCTCGGCCGGGAGACGGTGACCCGGCTGGCCGGCCCGCGACTGGCCCGGGCCGACGCGCTGCTCACCCGCCGGGGGGCCGTCGCCGTCCTCGTGGGGCGGCTGCTGCCGGTCGCCCCGTTCACCCTGGTCAGCTACGCCGGCGGCCTGTCCGGCATGCGCTGCGGCCCCTACCTGCTCGGGTCGACGGCAGGGGTGGTCCCGGGGTCGGTGCTGCACGTGGGCATCGGGGCGACCCTCGGCGCCGCGGGAGGCGGCGGCGGTCTCCTGCTCAGCCTGGTCCCGGTCGGGCTGGTGCTGGCCGGGCTGGGGCTGGCCCGGTGGTGGCAGCTCCGCCGCCGCGGTGCTGCCCGGGCGCCCAGCTGACCGTTCTTCGAACACGTGTTCGAAATCCCTGCTACGGTGGACACGACGGCGAGAGGCGGTGCGACACCACCCTCTGACGTCGTCTGGGGCTGTCTAGCAAGGGAGCTAGAGAGCGTCAGACGGCGGTCGAGATGATGGATGCTGCCGCTCTCTAGCGCTGTCTAGTTCTATGTGAAGAGAGTGCGAGAACCGACACGAGACCCGGCCCGCACGGCGTCCCCTTGACCCCGGGCGCCGTGCGGAGCTGCTCGATCAGGAGTTCTACCCCGTTCTAGCGCCGGGGCTAGACACCCGCATAACCTGCTCACCGTGGACCCCGTCCGGAACCCCTACGCACCCGGCGCGGGGCAGCGCCCGCCCGAGCTGGCCGGCCGGGACACCGAGCTCTCGGCGTTCGACGTCGTCCTCGAGCGGATCGCCCGCGGGCGGCCGGAGCGCTCGCTGGTGCTCACCGGCCTGCGCGGCGTCGGCAAGACGGTGCTGCTCAACCAGCTGCGCTCGGCCGCCATCAGCTGCGGCTGGGGCACCGGGAAGATCGAGGCGCGGCCCGACCAGTCGCTGCGCCGCCCGCTGTCGGCCGCGCTGCACATGGCGCTGCGCGAGCTGCGGCACCCCGACCAGGAGTCCACCGACGCCGTCCTGGGCACGCTGAAGGCCTTCGCCCAGCGCCAGGCGCCCGCCGACGCGAAGGTGCGCGACCGCTGGCAGCCGGGCATCGACGTCCCGGCCACCACCGGCCGGGCCGACTCCGGCGACATGGAGATCGACCTGGTCGAGCTGCTGAGCGACGTCGCCGGCATCGCCGCCGACGTCGGCAAGGGCGTGGCGCTGTTCATCGACGAGATGCAGGACGTGCAGGCCGACGACGTGTCGGCCATCTGCGCCGCCTGCCACGAGCTGTCCCAGCAGGGCGCCCCGCTGATCGTCGTCGGCGCCGGGCTCCCCCACCTGCCCGCGGTGCTGTCGGCGTCGAAGAGCTACTCCGAGCGGCTGTTCCGCTACCTGCGGATCGACCGACTCGAGCGCGACGCCGCCGACCGCGCGCTGCTCGCCCCGGCCGAGCGCGAGGACGTCACCTTCGAGCCGGCCGCGCTCGACGCCCTCTACGACGCCGCCGACGGCTACCCCTACTTCGTGCAGGCCTACGGCAAGGTCACCTGGGACGTCGCCGCCTCCTCCCCCATCACCGCCGCCGACGTCGCGATGGGGGCGCCGGCCGCCGAGGCCGAGCTGGCGGTCGGCTTCTTCGGCTCCCGCTACGACCGCGCCACCCCCGCCGAGCGGGAGTACATGCACGCCATGGCCGAGCTCGGCGGCCCCACCGGCGCGGCCGTCGGGACGTCGGACGTCGCGGTGACCCTGGGTCGCAAGCCCGCCTCGCTCTCCCCCGCCCGCGACTCGCTGATCAAGAAGGGCCTGGTCTACTCCGCCGAGCGCGGCCAGATCGCCTTCACCGTCCCGCACTTCGGCCGCTACCTGCTCCGGCACGCTCCCGAGTGAGCCACCCGGTTCCCCGTGCGACAACCGGGTGACCGGGGCAGGGTGACGCCGTGAGCACCGCTGCCGAGGTCCGGATGCCCGAGGAGATCACCGTCCCGGTGGCCGGGGGTGACCTGGCGGCGCTGTACTGGGCCGCCGACGCGCCCGCCGCCCCGCTGGTCGCGCTCCTGCACGGCATCACCAGCAACGCGATGGTCTGGGCGCCGGTGGCCTCCGCGCTCGCCGGCGGCTGCCAGGTCGTCGCCCCCGACCTGCGTGGCCGCGGCCGCAGCGCCGGGCTCCCGGGCCCCTACGGGCTGGGCGCGCACGCCGCCGACGTCGCGGCACTGCTGGAGGCCTTCGGCGCCGACGGCGGGTCCGGCGCCGACGTCACCGTGCTGGTCGGCCACTCGATGGGCGGCTTCGTCGCCACCCTGGCCACCACCGGCACCGCCCGCGGCCTGGTGCACGGGCTGGTGCTCGTCGACGGCGGGCTGCCCTTCCCCGTCCCCCCGGCCGCCGACAATGACGACATGCTGGCCGCCTTCCTGGGCCCCACCCTGGACCGGCTGGGCGCCACGTTCCCCGACGAGGCGGCGGTGCGCTCGTTCTGGGCCGACCACCCCACCGTGGGCCCGTGGGTCGACGACCCGGCCGTCGCGGCGTTCCTGGCCCGCGACCTCACCGGCACCGGGCCGCAGCTGCGCAGCGTCGTCTCCCTCGAGGCGGTCCGGGTCGACGGCGCGGACATGCTGCGCAACGAGGCGGTGCTGGAGGCCACCACCGACCTGCCGGTGCCGGCGACCCTGCTGTGGGCGACCCGCGGCATGGACGGCGGCGCCCCCGGGCTCTACGACGAGGTGCGGCTGGCCGGCCTGGGGCTGGCCGGCGCCCACGTCACCGCCCGCGAGGTGCCCGACACCGACCACGACTCGCTGCTGTGGAGCCCGCAGGGCGTCGCCGCGGTCGCGGCCGCGGTGCGGGAGGCCGCGGTCCGCACCGACTGAGCGCGGGTCAGCGCCTCTTGGGGTGCGCCCGGACGGCGAGCAGGGCGACGTCGTCCTCGGCGCCGTCGGCGAGCAGCTCGGCCAGCAGGCCGTCACACAGGTCCGGCAGCGGCTCGCCGGCCCGCGCGGCGACCGCGTCGCGCAGCCGGGCCCGGCCGGCGTCCAGGTCGGCGTGGCGGCGCTCGAACAGCCCGTCGGTGAACAGCAGCAGGGTCGACCCCGGCAGCAGGTCGACCGCGCCGTCGGCGCGCTCCCCCGGCCAGTCGGTGCCCAGCGGGGGCCCGACCGGCGCGTCCAGGTCGACCACCGTGCCGTCGGGCTGCACGAGCACCGGCGCCGGGTGGCCGGCCGTGGCCCAGTGCAGCCGGCGGCGCCCGGCCGCGCGGTCGGCGTCGTCCTGCTCGATCCGGCCGACCAGCGCGGTGGCCAGCGGCGCGACGCCGAGCCCCGCGACGGCGCGGTCGGCGCGGCCCAGGACCTGCGCGGGGCGCTCCTGCCGGTCGTAGGCGATCGCCCGGACCGTCGTCTTCAGCTGCCCCATGGTGGCGGCGGCCTCCAGGTCGTGGCCGACCACGTCGCCGATGACCAGCACGGTGTCGCCGTCGGGCTGCTGGAAGGAGTCGTACCAGTCGCCGCCGATGGCGACCCCCTTCGTCGCCGGCCGGTAGCGGACGGCGATCTCCAGGTGGTCGGGCTGCACGGGGTCCGACAGCAGGCTGCGCTGCAGCCGCTCGGCGACCCGCACCTGCGCTCCGGCCAGCCGCGCGTTGTCCAGCGCGAGCGCCGCCCGGACGGAGGCCACAGCGGCGGTGCTCAGCTCGAGGTCGGTGAACGGGCCTCGTTCGGGGCCGTTGACCAGGGTGAGCGCGCCGAACAGCTCCCCCCGGGCGATGAGCGGGTAGACCGCCACCGCGCTGGGCCGCAGCTCGCGCACCGCCGCCAGCGCCCGGGCGTCGGCGACCATCGACCGCATCGCCTCGTCGGTGAGCTGCTGGATCACCACGGGCTCGCCGTTGCGCAGCGAGGTGGGCACCGGCGCGTTGGGCCGGTTGGTGCGCACCCGCAGGTCGGCGTACCGGTCGACGGCGGGCTGCTGCGCGGGGTCGCGGTGCGCCCGGCCGACGTCGCGGCGGACGCCGTCCTCGACCACGGAGACCAGGCACCAGTCGGCCAGGGTGGGCACGACCCGGTCGGCGAAGCGGTGCACCGCCTCCTCGACGTCGAGGGTGGAGGTCATCGCCTGGCTGACGTCACCGAGCAGCAGGAGGTGCCGGCCGGCCAGCGCGGCCTCGGCGGCGGCCTCCGCGGCGCGGGCGGCCTCCTCCTCGCGGGCGGCGGCGGCCTCCTCGCGGGCCTGCTCGGTGCGCCGGCGGGCGGTGACGTCGTCGTAGGTGACGACCAGGCCACCGTCGGTGCGGAAGGCGTCGACCTGGAACACCACGTCCAGCGGGGCGAACCAGGCCTCGAAGCTCGCCGGCTCCCCGGTCTCGGCGACGTGCCGGTAGCTGCGCTCGAACTCGCTGCCGCGGGCCTCGGGGAACTCGTCCCACACGACCCGGCCGACCAGGTCGTCGACGGTGCGGCCCAGCAGCGCGGCCCCGGAGGGGTTGATGTAGCTGAACCGCCAGGCGTCGTCGAGCACGAAGAGCGGGCGCGCCATCCCCTGCACCGCCCGCACGAGCAGGTCGGTGGGCGCCGGGGCGCCGGTGGCGGTCATCAGGACACTCTGCACCATCACCCGCCCCCGGACGGCGATGCCGCCCCGGGACGCCGCCGCGGACCACCCGGCCGGGTGACCGCACGGCGGCGGCCCCGGTCAGCGGGGGGAGGGCGTCTCCCCGGTGTCCTTGGCCCCGCTGGCGGCGGCCAGGCCGCGGTCGTCGCCGTGCCCGGAGTCGACCATCGTCGCCTCGTCGAAGGGGCGGTCACCGGCCAGGACGGCGTCCATCTGCTCCCGGTCGAGCTCCCTGGTCCAGTGGGCGACCAGCACCGTGGCGATCGCGTTGCCGGAGAAGTTGGTGACCGCGCGCGCCTCGGACATGAACCGGTCGATGCCCACGATCAGGCCGACGCCGTCGAGCAGCTCCGGCCGGTGCGAGGACAGGCCACCGGCCAGCGTCGCCAGGCCCGCGCCGGTCACGCCGGCGGCGCCCTTCGAGGCGATGATCATGAACACCAGCAGGCCGATCTGCTCACCGATCGACAGCGGGTCGCCCAGCGCCTCGGCGATGAACAGCGAGGCCATCGTCAGGTAGATGGCCGTGCCGTCGAGGTTGAACGAGTAGCCGGTCGGCACCACGATGCCGGCCACGGGCTTGGAGACCCCGACGTGCTCCATCTTGGCGATGAGCCGGGGCAGGGCGGTCTCCGACGAGGAGGTGGAGACGATGAGCAGGAACTCCCGGCCCAGGTACTTGAGCAGCTTCCAGACGTTGACCCGGGCGAAGACCCACAGCACCGCGCCGAGGATGCCGAAGACGAAGATCAGGCAGGTCGCGTAGAAGCCGAGCATGAGCACCGCGAGGCTCTTCAGCGCGTCGACGCCGGTGGCGCCCACGACGGCGGCGATGGCGCCGAAGGCACCGAGCGGCGCCACCCACATGATCATCGACAGCACCTTGAAGACCAGCCGCTGGAAGTGGCCGATCCCGCGCAGCAGCGGCTCGCCCGCCGTGCCCATCGACTGGATGGCGAACCCGACCAGCAGGGCCACCAGCAGCGCCTGCAGCACCGAGCCGTCGGTCAGCGCCGAGACCAGCGTCTCGGGGATCAGCCCCAGGATGAAGTCGGTGGTGCCGCCCTCGCCCTCGGCGGTCTCGGCCAGCGTCTGACCGCGTGCCCGCAGCTCCTCGGAGAGCTGGAGGCCGTCGCCGGGGTGCAGCAGGTTGCCCACGACCAGCCCGATGGTCAGGGCGAAGGTGGACATCAGGATGAAGTAGCCCAGCGCCAGGCCGCCGACCTTGCCCACCTGGGCGGCCTTCCGGATCGAGCCGATGCCCAGCACGATGGTGCAGAAGATGACCGGGGCGATCAGCATCTTGATCAGGTTGACGAAGGCGTCGCCCAGCCACTTGAGGCCGACGGCGAAGTCGGGGAACACCAGTCCGACGACGATGCCCAGGGCGACCGCGGCGATCACCGACAGGTAGAGCCAATGGGTGCGGTCGCGCCGGCGGCTGGGCGTGCCGGTGTCAGCGCCGCCGTCCCCGGACGTGCTGCGTGTGGCCATGGTCGGATCTCCCTGCGCAGGTCGTGGATGTGCCGGGAGATCATCGCGCGGACCGGGCGGCCCGGCTCGGCCGGGGTGTGACGGCGGACACGAGGCCGGGGACGACGAGGACCCGGGGAGCGGGGCGGCTGCCCTGCTCCCCGGGTCCCGGGGTCGTGCGGTGGTGCGGTGCCGCTGGGGTCAGTGCGCGAGCACGATCGACAGCGAGCCCTTGCCGTACCCGGCCACGTCGACGGTGAGGTCGATGCGGTTGAACGCGGCGGCCAGCCCGGCGATGTCACCGGGGAGCGCCTCGCCGGGCGCGTAGAGCTTGTAGAGCTTCGAGTGGGTGATGCCGCCGCCGTTGAACAGCGCCGCCATCACGTTGACCACCTCGTACAGCACCTCCAGGTGCATGTCCGAGAGCTCGCCCTCGTCGATGGCGTCCTCGAGCCCGCCCTTGGGGAGCAGCGCGAAGGCGCCGGCGCACCAGGCGGCCAGGGGGACGTCCACCAGGACCAGCGCGGTGGTGGCCATGGTCGGGTCGACGTAGACGGCCACGGCCGGCTTGTCGTTGAGCGAGATCGGGTCGCCGTTGCCGACCGTGACGTCCTTGCCGATCAGGCCCTCGACCAGGTCCCGGACGTCCTTGGGGTTGGGCAGCAGCGCGGGGGCGGTGGGGGCGCTCACGCGATGACCCCGTCCAGCGCGTCGCGGAAGGTGTCCTCGGTGAAGGGCTTGGCGATGAGGAACAGGGCGCCGGCGTTGGCCGCCTTGTCCCGCATCTCCGGCGAGCCCTCCGAGGTCACGAAGCCGAAGGGCACCTGCGAGCCCGACGCCCGCAGCGCCTCGAGGCACTCGATGCCGGTCATCTCCGGCATGTTCCAGTCGGACAGGACCAGGTCCGGCTGCTCGGAGCCGACCATCTCGAAGGCCTCGCGGCCGTTCTCGGCCTGGATGATGTCGTGGTCGTCGTACCCGGCCTGACGCAGGGTGCGGATGACGATCTGCCGCATGACTCGGCTGTCGTCGGTCACCAGGATCTTCACTGCTGCGGCACCTCGTTCCGCTCGGTGTGCGGCGCCCCGGTGGCGCCCTGCACGGTGATGGTCAGGGACTGACCGCGCCACTGACCGGTGACGCGGACGACGTCGTCGAGCCGCCCGGTCGAGGGCGCGGACCCGATCTGGGGCAGCCCGAGGGCCGAGGGCCCGGGCAGCACGGACTTGATGTTGCCGCCGAGCACGTTGGCCAGCTCCCCCAGCGCGTCGGCGACGTCCTCGTCGTCCACGACCGTGGGCGGGCGGGTCATCAGGACGCACTCGGTGAGCGCGGCCGCGGTGGCCGGGGCGCAGGTGACGACGACGGCGCCGTCCCACGGGCCGGAGATCGTCACCCAGGCGCTGACGACCTCGGCCGGCGGGGCGACGGGCACCGGCACGAAGGCCTCGCCGTCGCCGACCAGCGAGGGCCAGACCTCGTCGGCGATGCTCTGCACCGTCGCGACGTCCAGCAGCTCGGAGATCAGCTGGGCTTCCTGCAGTGTCACGCGGACACCTCCTCGGGGAGCAGGCCGAGCAGCGCGAGCTTGTCCCGCATCGCGTCGGCGGTGAAGGGCTTGATCAGGTACTCGTGGGCACCGGCGGCCAGCGCCTTGACGATCTGGCCGGTCTCGCTCTCGGTGGTGACCATCATCAGCGTCACCTGCCGGTACGCCGGGTTCGCGCGGACGGACATGACGAACTGCAGGCCGTCCATCACCGGCATGTTCCAGTCGATGCAGCAGAGGTCGGGGGTGAACCCCTCCTCCAGCACGTCGAGGGCCTGGCGGCCGTCGCCGGCCTCGCGGACCTCGTAGCCGAAGTCCTTGAGGATCGTGCCGACGATGCGCCGCATGGCGCGAGAGTCGTCGATCACCAGAGCACGCATGGTCAGGCTCCCTTCCGGGGTCGGTAGGCGGAGCCGCGGCCGAGGACGACCCGCTCCCAGTTGTCGTCGACCCCGAGGGTCGTCTCGGCGGCGCCGAGGAACAGCCACCCGTCGGGGCGCATGATCTGCCGCACGCGGTTCAAGATCCCCTGCTTGGTGGCCAGGTCGAAGTAGATGAGGACGTTGCGCAGGTAGACCACGTCGAACGGGCCCATCCGCGGCAGGGGTGCCGCGAGGTTGCACTCGCTGGCGGTCACCATCCGGCGCAGCGCCGGGGCGATCTCCCACTCGTTGCCGGCGCGGGCGAAGTGCCGCACCAGCATCGAGGCGGGCAGGCCGCGGTTGACCTCCAGCTGGCTGAACCGGCCGGCGCGGGTGCGCTCGACCATCTGCCGGGAGAGGTCGGTGGCGGTGATCGACACCCGCGTCGCGGCGTTGGGCAGCGCGTCGGACAGCAGCATCGCCAGCGTGTACGCCTCCTGCCCGCTGGAGCAGGCCGCCGACCAGATCTGCAGCCGCTCGTCGGGACGGCGGGCGGCCAGCAGCTGCGGGAGCACCGTGCTGGTGAAGGAGGTGAACGGGTCGCCGTCCCGGAACCACGACGTCTCGTTCGTGGTCAGCGCCTCCACGATCCGGCGGGTGACCGCCGGGTCGGGGGTCTTGCGGACGGACTCGACCAGCTCGCTGACGCCGGACAGGCCGCGCTGCTGGGCCATCGGGAGCAGCCGGGCCTCGACCAGGTACTCCTTGCCGGGCTGCAGGACGATCGCACTCTCGCGGTGCACCAGTTGGCGCACCCAGTCGAAGCTCGTGGCGGTCAGGGTCATCGGATGCCTCCCATCGGAACGGCGGCGCGGCCGGCGGCGAACGAGGCGCCGGGTCGCGGGGTGGGCAGGAGCCGGGTGATCGCCTCGGCGACCCGGCCGAGCGGCAGGACCTCGTCGGCGAACCCGGCCTGGGTGACGGCGCCGGGCATGCCCCAGACGACGGAGGTGGCCTGGTCCTGGGCGACGACGCTGCCGCCGGCGTCCCGGATGAGGCCGGCGCCGATGCGGCCGTCGGAGCCCATGCCGGTGAGCACGACGCCCAGCACGGCGCCGTCGTAGGCGGCGACGGCGGAGCGGAACAGCACGTCGACGGCCGGGCGGCAGAAGTTCTCCGGCGGCGCCTGGTTGAGCGCAGTGCGCTTGCTGGCGCCGCTGGTGCCCACGGTCAGGTGGAAGTCACCGGGGGCGATGTGCACGGTGCCCGGCGCCAGCAGCGTGCCGTCGACGGCCTCGACCACGTCGAGCGCGCACAGCCGGTCCAGCCGCTGGGCGAACTGGCGGGTGAAGACCGGGGGCATGTGCTGCACCAGCAGGACCGGCACCGGCAGGGTGGCCGGCAGCAGCGGCAGCACCTTGGTCAGCGCCTCGGGCCCGCCGGTGGAGGAGCCGATGACCAGGACGGCGGGGGCCTTGGGGGCGCGGGTGCGGGCCACCGGCGGGCGCACCGCGACCGGCGCGGCGGCCGCCGGCGCGGCAGCGGCCGCGGACAGCGGGCGGCCGGTGAGCGCCTTGATCTTGGGGACCAGCTGCTCGCGCACGCTCTCCATCGACTGCGCGACGCTGCCGACGTTGGCCGGCTTGGTGACGTAGTCGTTCGCGCCGGCGCTCAGCGCGTCCAGCGTGGCGGAGGCGCCGCGCTCGGTGAGCGTGCTGAACATGATGATCGGCACCCGGTTGCGGGTGGCCCGGATGGCCCGGACGGCCTCGATGCCGTTCATGTCCGGCATCTCGATGTCCATCGTGACCAGGTCGGGCTTGAGCTGCTCGAGCTTGGCCACGGCCAGCCGGCCGTTGGGCGCGGTCCCGACGACGTTGATCATCGGGTCCGCGGAGAGCACGTCGGTCACGATCTTGCGGACGACGACGGAGTCGTCGACGACCATCACCTTGATCTGTTCCACGCGTTCCCCCGCAGCCGTAGGTACCGGCCGGTGGGCCGCTCCCTCCCTGTATCGGCACGGGGTGCCGGGGCTTGAGCGGATTCCTGCGTGTGCTGCAGATCCGGGGGGACGCAACCCCCCGAGGGGTCAGCTGCCCTGCGGCAGCGCGCGCCCGGTGACCGACGTCCACGGCGCGCCGAGCACGGTGAGCGACTCCTCGTCGAGCAGGTCGGCCATGGCCAGCCCCTGCACGCAGCCGGCCAGGGCGTTCCAGACGCCCTCCGCGCCGTCGCGCGCGGAGAACCCGCCCTCGACGAAGGCCGCGACCGTCATCAGCTGGGCGGCGGCCAGGGTGCGGGTGCGCCCGGAGACGTGCGCGGCCCAGGCGGCACCGTGCATCGCCGCGGCCCAGGGGCGCCGCTGCGCCCGGCCGGCGTCGACGGCGGCCCGCCAGCGGCGGCGGTCCCCCTCGCCGGCGCCGCGCACCGCGTCCAGCAGCTCCGCGAGGCCCCCGGCCATCGGCCCGAGATCCGGCCGCGGGCCGGGCTCCCAGGCGGTGCCGGTGGCGTAGGGGCCGGTCAGCTCCCGGCGGGTCGGGGCGTCGAGCGCCTCCGAGGCCCACCAGCCGGTGGCGGCGTCGGCCAGGACGTCGGCGGCCAGCGCCGCGACCGCGGGGTCGCAGTCGGCGACGACGGAGTGCTCCGGGCCCAGGACGTCGTCCCGGACGAGGCGCTCGAGGGCCGGGGTGTTGCCGATCGTGCTGCGCTCCAGGAGCGTGACCAGCTTCGCGGAGCGGTCGTCGAGGTCCCCGGTGGGCTCGGCCATGTCCCGCAGCTGGGGGACGCCGGCGGCGGCGAGCTCGTGCGCGCGGCGGGCCCGGACGGCCAGCGCGGCGCGCTCGGCGTCGGGGCGGCCGGCCGCCGGGTGGGCGCCGGCCAGCCGGTGCAGGGTGCCGGCGTCGGCGCCGAGGCCGGTCAGCAGGACGTCGGCCACCTGCGCGCCGCCGGGCAGTCGGACCAGGTCGAAGCCGAGCGTCGCTGCGCTGACCAGGGAGTAGGGCACGTCGCCTCCAGGGAAGTGGTGCGACGAGCGTGCGGCCCCGCCGCCACCCACCGCCACGCCTCGATCACCCGCTCGCGGGACAGCGAACGGGGAGCGCCGCGCGTTCCTGACCGACGGGCAGTGCCCGGTGACAGCGTGTTCCAACCACTGTCACCCGGTCGGTGCCCTCAGGCGGTGCGGGCACCGCGGGCGGCGTCCGCCAGCGCGACGGCGTCATCCGCGCCGTCGAGGGCCTCCAGCAGCGCCTGCCCCTGGCGCAGGTGGGCGGTGAGCATCCGCCGGGCGACCGCGAGCAGCTCGGCGGTCTGCGGGTCGCAGAGCGTGCAGATGACGTTGCTGCCCGACCGGCGGCTGTCGACGACCCCGGCCCGGCGCAGCACGCCCACCTGCTGCGACAGGTGCGACAGCTCCAGCCCGGTGGCCGCGGCCAGCTCGCCCACCGTGCGGTCGGACTCGGCCAGCAGCTCCAGCACCCGGATGCGCGCCGGGTGGGCCAGGGCCTTGAACAGGTCGGCCTTGGCCTCGGCGAGTGGCCGGCCCGGGGTGAACGGCATGAGCCGAGCATAGGGCGGCCCGGTAGCGTTCCGATCACTTGATGAAGTCGTCAAGTCATCGAACGATCGAACACGCTGATGAGGTGCGATGGCCCGCTGGTGGCGGACGGACGACGAGGGCGCGGACGCCGACGCCCAGACGCTGGAGACGATGCCCATCGGGCTCGTCGAGCTGGACACCGAGTGGACCGTCCGGTTCGTCAACGCCGCCGCCGGGTCGATGCTCGGCGTCTCCCGGGAGGAGCTGGTCGGCCGGTCGTACTGGGAGGCCTACCCGGCCAACGTCGACAACGACTTCGGCCGGGCCTACCGCCGCGCCGTGTCCTCCCGCCGGCCGCAGACGGTGGAGGCGTTCTACCCGGAGCCGCTGAACCAGTGGTACGAGGTGCAGGCCGTCCCGACCACCCAGGGGCTGTGGCTCTACTTCTCCGAGGTCACCGCCCGCCGCGCCGCGGTGGAGCGGCTGGCCCTGCTGGCCCGGGTCAGCGACGAGCTGGTGGGCACCCTGGACGCCCCGGCGGCCGTGGGCCGGATCGCCCGGCTGCTGGTGCCGGCGCTGGCCAGCTGGGCCACGGTCGCCCTGCTCGGCGAGGACGGCAGCCTCACCGACGCCGGCGGGGCGCACGCCGACCCCGCCTCCACCTCACTGGTGCGGCGGTACGCGGCGGCCGCGCTCGAGTCCTCCCCCGCCACCGCCCCGCTGCTGCGCGCCGTCGCGACCGGCCTGCCGGTCTCCCTCGCCGGCGGTGAGCTGGCCGGCCCGGCGCTGGGCAGCGTGGCCACCGGCCGGGCCCGCGAGGTGCTGCGGTTGCTGGCGCCCGAGCACCTCACCGTGCTGCCGGTGCGGGGCCCCGACCGGGTGCTGGGCGCGCTCGTGCTCGGCCACGACCGGCACCGGGCGGTCGACCCGGCCGACCTGGCCACCGCCACCGAGGTCGCCGACCGGGCCGGGCTCGCGCTGGACAACGCCCGGCTGTACGAGCAGCAGCGGCAGCTGGCCCAGGAGCTGCAGCGCAGCATGCTCACCGCCCCGCCGGAGCCCGACCACGCCGAGATCGTGGTGCGCTACCTGCCGGCCGCGCAGGCCGCCCGGGTCGGCGGCGACTGGTACGACGCGTTCGTCCAGCCCGACGGCGCGACCACGCTGGTGATCGGCGACGTGGTCGGGCACGACACGGCGGCCGCGGCGTCGATGGGCCAGCTGCGCAGCATGCTGCGCGGGATCGCCGTCACCGGCGACGCCGGCCCGGCGCAGCTCCTGGGCCAGCTGGACGCCGCGATGACGCAGTTGCAGCTGCACACCTACGCGACCGTGGCGCTGGCCCGGTTCGAGCAGGGCGTGGACGACCTGGCGCGCGGCGTCACCCGGATGCGGTGGGCCAACGCCGGACACCCGCCGCCGCTGGTCGTCCACCCCGACGGCACGGTCGCCGAGCTCGCCACCTGGCGCGGCGACCTCATGCTCGGCGTCGACCCCACCGCGCAGCGCAGCGAGTCGGTGATCAGCCTGGACCGGGGGACGACGGTGCTGCTGTACACCGACGGGCTCATCGAGCGCCGCGACTCGGTGCTCGACGACGGCATGGACCTGCTCCGGGCCGCCGCCGCCCGGCTCGCCGGCCGGCCGCTGCAGGAGCTGTGCGACCAGCTGATCGACCAGCTGGTGCACACCACCCCCGACGACGACGTCGCCCTGGTCGCCATCCGGCTGCACCCGCAGGACCGTCCGCGCCCGGCCGAGGCCGGCCCCCGCGTCGTCCCGCCGACGGCCGGGCCCGACCCCGCCGACGGCTGAGGGCGGCTCAGGAGGAGCGGCCGCCGGCGGTCAGGGTGACCACGACGCCGCCCCGCTCGTCCTCGGTCACCGTCTCCTCGGGCTCGGTGACCACGACCAGGCCCAGCCGCGCGGCGGCCCGGTCGAGGGCGACGCGGGCCCGGTCGCGGACCACCCCCCGCTCCCCCGCCGACACCTGCCAGGCGCCGGGCGGGACGACGAGCCCGACGGTGACCGACCGCAGCGGCGCGTCCCCCCGCGGGCCCAGCAGGGCCGCGAGCTCCTCCTGCAGCGCCAGCACCCGCTCTGCCCGGACCCGCAGCGGGTCCGGGCCGGGGCGCAGCTGCAGCGGCACCCCGGGCACGTCCTGCCCGGCCCGGCGGGCGGCGTCGCCGAGCGCGGCGACGGCGTCCCCGAGGTCGGAGGTCAGCCGCGCGAGCTCGTCCAGGTCCACGGGCGGGGAGCCTAGACCTTCGCGGTTTACAACGTAAACCGCGAAGGTCTGGAGGAGACCGCTACAGCTGGAGCTGTCGCTCGTCGCCGGTCCGCCACTCGAGCAGGACGATGCTGGCGTCGTCCTGGAGGTGGTCGGCCTGGTGGACGAGCACGTGGCGCATCAGCCGCCGCAGCGTCTCGGGGGCGGTGTCGCCGTCCGCGTCGGCCCGCCGGACGAAGTCGGCGAGCCGCTCCTCGCCGAAGTACTCGCCCTCGGGGGAACGGGCCTCGACGATGCCGTCGGTGTACAGCACCACCCGGTCGCCGACCCGGAGCTGGAACTCGCACACGTCGGGCTTGCGGTTCTGCAGCCCCAGTGGGGGGTGCGGCCGGCACGGGCCCGGGTGGACCAGGGCGCCGTCGCGCACGACGAGCGGGTCGGGGTGCCCGGCGTTGACCCAGCGCAGCTGCCCGGTGTCCAGGTGCAGGCGGGCGATCGCGGCGGTCGCGAAGCGGCTGCCGGTGAACTGCTCGGCGATCACCGCGTTGACTGCGGCCGCGACGTCGGGCAGGTCCCGGTTCTCCCGGCGGGCGTGCCTGTAGGCCCCGACGGCCGCCATGGCCAGCAGCGCCGCGGGCAGCCCGTGCCCCACCGCGTCGAGCACCATCAGGTCGGCCGTGGGCCCGTTGACCGCGTAGTCGAAGGTGTCCCCGCCGATGTCGTAGGCCGGCTCGAGCGCCCCGGCGATCACCACGCGGTCGGAGGCGAAGGTCAGCGGGGGGAGCAGGTCCCACTGGATCTCGGCGGCCAGGCTCATCGTCCGGCGCCGGCGGAGCTGGGCGAAGATGTCGGTGTAGCCGTCGTTGACCACGACCAGCTCGGCGATGAGACCGACGTAGGACAGCAGGTCGTCCTGCACCTCCGGGGTGACCCGGTCGACGACGAACTCCACCACCCCGAGCCGCTCGACGCCGTCGAGCAGCGGGACCCACAGCCGGTGCCCCGCGGAGTGCCCGGGCGACGGGACCACCTCGACGCGGCGGAACGCCCGGCCGCCCAGCGACCCCTCGACGCTGAGCTCCTGCCGCTCCGGGACCCCCTCCCCGCGCAGTGGCTGCAGCAGGAGCTGCTCGTAGTCCACCAGGTAGACGACCGTCTCCCGGGCGCCCAGCGCCCGCCCGTGCGCGGCGACCGCGGCGGAGAGCTGGTCGGGCGCCAGCAGGTGGATGTCGCGCAGCAGCGACCGGAGCGGGTCGGGAGACGTCACGGGCGGCCACTGTCCCAGACGTGCCGTCGCCCGACCTCGCACCGGGGCGCGGTCAGAAGGTGAACCGGGTGACGCTGCCCCGCAGGTCGCTGGCCATCCGGGACAGCTCGTCGACCGCCAGCCGGGTCTGGCCCAGCGCCGAGGTGGTCGCCGACGCCGCGGCCGACACCCCGGTGATGTTGGTGGCGATCTCGGTGGAGCCGTCGGCGGCCTCCTGCACCGACCGGGACATCTCGCTGGTGGTCGCGGTCTGCTCCTCGACCGCGCTGGCGATGGTCAGCTGGAAGTCGTTGATCTGCCCGATCACGCCCGAGATGCCGCCGATCGCCGCGATGGCCCGGGTGGTGTCGGCCTGGATGGCCTCCACGCGGCGGGCGATGTCCTCGGTGGCCTTCGCCGTCTCCTGGGCCAGCTCCTTGACCTCGTTGGCCACGACCGCGAAGCCCTTGCCCGCCTCCCCGGCCCGGGCGGCCTCGATGGTGGCGTTGAGCGCCAGCAGGTTGGTCTGCTCGGCGATCGAGGTGATGGTCTTGACCACCGCGCCGATCTCCTTGGAGCTGGCGCCGAGCGCGGTGATGGTCTCGGTCGTGGTCTCGGCCTCCCCCACCGCCTGGGCGGCGACCCGGGCCGCCTCGTTGGCGTTCTGGCTGATCTCGCGGATGGAGGCGCCCATCTGCTCCGCGCCGGCGGCGACGGTGGCCACGTTGCGGGACACCTCGTCGGCGGCCGCGCTCACGACGCCGGACTGCGCGGAGGTCTCCTGCGCCGAGCCCGAGATCTGCGCCGCGGACGCCGACAGCTCCTCGGCGGAGGCGGCGACCGCGTCGGCGGAGGTCACCACCGAGGTCATCACCGAGCGCAGCCCGGTCATCGCGTCGTCCAGCGCTGCCGCCGTCCGGCCGACCTCGTCACCCGAGCGGACGTCGGCGGTGCGGGTGAGGTCGCCGACGGCCAGGCCCTCCGCGGCGTGCTGCACCCGCTGCAGGCCGGCGGTGATCCGCCGGGCGATGAGCACGCCGACGGCCAGGGCGATCGCGGCCCCGGCGGCCACGGCGCCGAGCAGCACCCAGCGGGTGCGCTCGTAGGAGGCCGTGGCCTCGGCGGCGCTGGCTGCGGCGTTCTCCTGGCGCAGCGCGGCCAGCTGGTCGAGGTCGGCGACGATCGACTCCGCGATCGGGGCGACCTGGGCGTCCCGCACGGCCGCCCAGGCGGCGAGGTCGCCGCTGTCGGCGAGGGCGTCCAGCGCCGGCAGCGCCGCCTTGTACTCGTTGAGGCTGGCCAGCGCGCCGTCGATCAGCTCACGGCTCTGCGCGGTCGGGTGGGTGGAGAGGTAGTGCGAGGCGGCCCGGGCCAGCAGGCTGAACGCCTGCTGCCGGTCGCCCATGTACCGCTGCCGGGCCGCGGAGTCGGTGGCCACGGCGTAGTTCACCGAGGACAGCCGCAGGGCGTACAGCTCGGCGCGCACCGCCTCCACGTCGACGGTGCCGACCAGCTCGTCGCGGTACATCCGCTCGGTCGCGTCGGCCGACCCGCGCAGGCTGGTCAGCCCCACGAGACCCACACCGACGGCCACCAGGACCGCCAGGGCCACCGCCGAGAGGATCTTGCCCAGGATGCCGCGGACGCGGAACCGGGCGAAGAGGGACGGTGCGCTCACGGGGGTGCCTCCTGGGGCAGGTGGTGCCGGTGGGACCGGCGGTGACGGGATGGATCGTGGGGCAGCGCGGGCGCCGCCGGACCGCTCCCGACCGGCGTGTCGGGGCGTCGACCTGCAAGAAGACCGGTGACCGCCGCCCTCTGACGACGAGTCGACACGGGCCGGTGACCGCACCGGGCCCCGGACACGACGACGGCGGCCGCCGCACCCCGGGAGGAGGTGCGACGGCCGCCGTGGTGGCTGGTCAGTACGTGAAGCGGGCCACGCTCCCCCGCAGGTCGCTGGCCATCCGGGACAGCTCGTCGACGGCCTGGCGGGTCTGGCCCAGCGCCTGGGTGGTCGAGCCGGCCGCGGTGGAGACGCCGGTGATGTTGGTGGCGATCTCGGTGGAGCCGCCGGCGGCCTCCTGCACCGAGCGCGACATCTCGTTCGTCGTCGCGGTCTGCTCCTCCACCGCGCTGGCGATGGTCAGCTGGAAGTCGTTGATCGAGCCGATGATCTCCGAGATCCGGCCGATCGCCGCCACGGCACCGCTGGTGTCGCCCTGGATCGCCTCCACCCGGCGGGCGATGTCCTCGGTGGCCCGCGCGGTCTCCTGGGCCAGCTCCTTCACCTCGTTGGCGACCACGGCGAAGCCCTTGCCCGCCTCACCGGCCCGCGCGGCCTCGATGGTCGCGTTGAGCGCCAGCAGGTTCGTCTGCTCGGCGATCGAGGTGATCACCTTGACCACGTTGCCGATCTCCCGGGAGGAGTCGCCCAGCTTGACCACCGTGGCGTTGGTGGTCTCGGCCTCGGCGACGGCCTGCGCGGCCACGCGGGCGGCCTCGTTGGCGTTCTGGCTGATCTCCCGGATCGAGGCGCCCATCTCCTCCGCGCCGGCGGCGACGGTCGCCACGCTGCGGGAGACCTCCTCGGCGGCGGCGGACACCACGCTGGACTGCGCGGCGGTCTCCTCGGCCGAGGACGAGATCTGCGCGGAGGAGGCGGACAGCTCCTCGGAGGCGGCGGCGACCGCGTCGGAGGAGGCGGCGACGGCGCTCATGACCTGGCGCAGGTTGCCGACGGCGTCGTCCAGGGCGCGGCCCATCGTGCCGAGCTCGTCGCGGGTGGTGAGCCCGCTGCTGCGGGTCAGGTCGCCGGCGGCGAGGCCCTCGACGACGTCGCGCACCCGCTGGGTGGCCCGGGCGACCCCGTTCGCGACGAACCAGCCGAGCAGCAGCGCCAGGGCCATGCCCACGAGCAGGACGGCGAGGACGAGCGTGCGCGCCGAGGAGGCGGCGCCGGCGGCCTCGGCAGCCGCCTCGGCGGCCAGCTGGTTCTCGGCCGCGCGCAGCTCACCGAGCACCGCGGTGGCGTCGGTCAGCAGCAGGTTGCCGTTGTTGGCCGTGACCCAGCCGGGCACGTCGTTGGCCAGCGCCAGCGGGGCGAGGGTCGTCTGCGAGAAGTCCTGCCAGTCGTCGACCAGGCCGCCGGCCTCCGCCGCGAGGGCCCGACGGTCGGCGTCCACCTCGAGGCCCGTGTAGACGCTCTCGTCCTCCTCGTAGGAGGTGAGGATCCCGGGGATCTGGTCCAGCGCCTGCTGCGTGTCGGCCGGGGTCTGGGCGAGGGCGGCGTTGCGCGACACGACCCGGAGCTGCTGCAGGTCGTCGACCATGTCCCCGACGACGGCGACGGCCGCGAAGTGGTTCTCGACGAGGTCCTCGCTGTTGGCCGCACCCTCGTTCAGCGACTGGATGCCGACGACCCCGATGCAGGTGCCCGCCACGGCGGCCGCGCCGACCGCGGCGAGCACCTTGGTCCGGACACTGCGGTCGCCCCACGGGGAGCCGGATCGAGCGAGCGGGTTACCGGACATGGGTCTCTCCAGGGAGTGGGGTGGGGAAGGGTCGATCAGGTGGGGGAATGGGTCTGCCGCGTCTTCGGCAGCGAGCTGCTCCCGTCGTTCCGGAACCATCGTGTACCGGACGGGAATGGCACGCCCCAGTGGTGGGGACGTGTCGCACAGGAGGGGCGAGAAAGGACGGCGACCGTTCCGGTCCGCCCCTTTGTCGACAATCCCGGAGAATGGTCGACGGCGGGGCGGCCGGTGCGGTCAGTACGTGAAGGTCGCGACGCTGCCGCGCAGGTCGCTGGCCATCCGGGACAGCTCGTCCACGGCCAGCCGGGTCTGCCCGAGCGCCTGGGTCGTGGCGGAGGCGGCCGCCGAGACGCCGGTGATGTTGGTGGCGATCTCGGTGGAGCCGCCGGCGGCCTCCTGCACCGACCGGGACATCTCGCTGGTGGTGGCGGTCTGCTCCTCCACCGCGCTGGCGATGGTCAGCTGGAAGTCGTTGATCTGCCCGATCACGCCCGAGATGCCGCCGATCGCGGTCACCGCGCGCGTGGTGTCGGCCTGGATGGCCTCCACGCGGCGGGCGATGTCCTCGGTCGCCCGAGCGGTCTCCTGGGCCAGCTCCTTGACCTCGTTGGCCACGACCGCGAAGCCCTTGCCCGCCTCGCCGGCGCGGGCGGCCTCGATGGTCGCGTTGAGCGCCAGCAGGTTCGTCTGCTCGGCGATGCTGGTGATGGCCTTGACCACCGCGCCGATCTCCTGGCTCGAGGTGCCCAGCGCCTGGATGGTCTCCGTCGTCGTCTGCGCCTCGACGACCGCCTGCGAGGCGACCCGGGTCGCCTCGTTGACGCTCTGGCTGATCTCGCGGATCGCCGAGCCCATCTCGTCGGCGCCGGCGGCCACCGTCGCGACGTTGCGGGAGACCTCCTCGGCGGCCGAGGAGACCACCGCCGACTGCGCGGAGGTCTCGTCGGCCGAGGCGGAGATCTCCGCCGCCGACGCCGACAGCTCCTCCGACGCCGCCGCCACCGCGTCCGAGGACGCCGCGACCGCGGCCACGACGGCGCACAGGTGCTGCTGGGCGGTGCGCAGCTCGGCGGCCATCCGGCCCACCTCGTCCTGCGCCGTCACGCCGGAGTCGACGGTGAGGTCGCCGGTGGCCATGGCGGCCAGGGAGGCCTGCACGCGGCCGAGCGGGCGGGCCAGCGAGCGCTGGGTGAGCAGGCAGATGCCGGCGATGACCAGCAGGCCGGCGAGGGCGGTGAGCAGCCCCAGCCGGGAGGCGCGGTCGATCGCGGCCTGCACCTCGGCGTCGGCGGCGTCCGAGGCGGCGTCCAGCACGTCCTTGGCCTCGCTGACGGCGGCGTCGGAGACGTCGTTGGCGGCCTGGACCTCCTCGTACCGGAGCCGGGCGCCGGCCTGGTCGGCGACGGCGCCGTCGGTGAAGGCACGCAGCGCAGTGGTGTAGGTCGCGAAGGTGTCCTGCAGGCCGACGACGGCGGTGGCGGCCTCCCCGGCGAGCGGCAGCCGGCCCAGCTCGTCCAGCAGGCCCTCGGCGGTCGCGCTGTCGTCCTGCAGGTCGGTCAGCTGCTCGCGCGGGTCGGGGCTGACCAGCGCCTTGAGCCCGTCGACCTTCAGCTCGCTGGCGCGGGTGTCCAGCTGCAGCACCAGCGCCTCAGCGTCCCCGACGGCGGTCCGGGTCCCGCTGGCCTCGCGCACGGTCGCGTTGGAGGTGAGGAGGGCGGCGAGCAGGGCGCCGAAGGCCAGGACGACGACGCCGAGCAGGACGCCGAACTTGACCGCGAGCGGGCGGCCGGCGAACCAGGCGAGCGGGCCGGTGGGTGCGGAGGAGCGCATGACGGGTCTCCAGGGCGGCGACGGGTCCCCGGTCCGGGGATGGACGGCGGGAGAGGGGAGGGCCGTCGTCCGCCGTTCACCGTGCGGTCGTCGGTTCTTTCCCGAACACCACTCTGGGGCATGCGAGAACTGCCGTTACCGGTTTCTCCTGCGTGTCGCACCCGGCTCGCGAGAATGGTCGGCAACCCGTCCGGGAGGGTTCTTTGTCGACAATTCACCGACCATTCCGGGAACGCGCTCCGCACACACGACCGCGGCCGCCACTCCGCCCGGGGAAGGGGAC
Source organism: Modestobacter sp. SSW1-42 (assembly GCF_046635825.1). NCBI lineage: Bacteria > Bacillati > Actinomycetota > Actinomycetes > Geodermatophilales > Geodermatophilaceae > Modestobacter > Modestobacter sp. SSW1-42. The sequence goes on from NZ_JBISCA010000006.1 coordinate 35,735, forward strand.
GGAGCAGCGGCCGCGGGGGTCGGTGCGTCAGTAGGAGAAGCGGGCCACCGTGGTGCGCAGGTCGCTGGCCATGCGGGAGAGCTCGTCGACGGCCTGCCGGGTCTGGCCCAGCGCCTCGGTGGTGGACGAGGCGGCGGTGGAGACGCCGGTGATGTTGGTGGCGATCTCGGTGGAGCCGCCGGCGGCCTCCTGCACGGAGCGGGACATCTCGTTGGTGGTGGCCGTCTGCTCCTCGACGGCGCTGGCGATGGTCAGCTGGAAGTCGTTGATCGAGCCGATGATCTCCGAGATCCGGCCGATGGCGGTGACGGCGCCGCTGGTGTCGCCCTGGATGGTCTCGACCCGGCGGGTGATGTCCTCGGTGGCCCGGGCGGTGGCCTGGGCCAGCTCCTTGACCTCGTTGGCGACCACGGCGAAGCCCTTGCCGGCCTCCCCGGCGCGGGCGGCCTCGATGGTGGCGTTGAGCGCCAGCAGGTTGGTCTGCTCGGCGATCGAGGTGATCACCTTGACCACGTTGCCGATCTCGCGGGAGGAGTCACCGAGCTTGACGACGGTGGCGTTGGTGGTCTCGGCCTCGGCGACGGCCTGGGCGGCGACCCGGGCGGCCTCGTTGGCGTTCTGGCTGATCTCCCGGATGGAGGCGCCCATCTGCTCGGCACCGGCGGCGACGGTGGCGACGTTGCGGGAGACCTCCTCGGCGGCGGCCGAGACGACCCCGGACTGCGCCGAGGTCTCCTGGGCGGAGGAGGAGATCTGGGCCGAGGTGGCCGACAGCTGCTCGGAGGCGGCGGCGACCGCGTCGGAGGAGGCGACGACCGAGGCCATCACCGAGCGCAGGTTGGCCTGCGCGGCGGCCAGCGAGGCGGCCATCCGGCCGATCTCGTCCTGGTCGCGGACCTCGGGCACCACGGTCAGGTCGCCGGTGGCCATCGCCTCGACGGTGGCCTGCACCGAGCGGACGGTGGACAGCAGCCGGCGGATCATGAACACGCCGATCCCGGCGGCGAGGAGGACCCCGACCAGGGCCGTGAGCACCACGACGAGCACGGCGCGGTCGGCGGCGGCGGCGGCCTCGGCGTTGCGGGCCTGGGCCTGCGCGGACTGGGCGACGCCCTCGTCCTCGAGCGCCTGGGAGAAGTCACTGACGATCGGCGCGGCGACGTCCTTGTAGATGCGCCCGAAGCCCTCCAGGTCGCCGGCGTCGGCGGCCGGGACCATCTGCGTGCGGTTGAGCTCGACCAGCTTCTGGAACTCGGTCTGGAACGTCGCTGCGGCGGCCTGGTCGATGATGAAGGGGGTGTAGTCGGCGACCGCGGCCTTCAGGTCGGCCAGCTTCTCCTCGGCCTGCTCGGTGATCGCCGGCCGGTCGGCGGGGGTGTAGACGGGGTACTGCAGCACCCGCGAGCGGTAGGCGGCGACGGCGCGCTGCATGGCGGCCAGGTCGTTCAGCGGCCGGAGGTTCTCGGTGTAGATCTCCTCCTGCACGGCGTTCATGTCCCGCATGCGGGAGATCGACAGCACGTTGGTGCCGGCGACGACCACGACGAGCAGCGTCAGGACCGCACCGATCTTCAGACCCAGCGGCCGGTCGGTGAACCACCGGGTCCACCGGGCGGGGAGGGCGGCGTTGCTCATGGTCGGGCTCCTGGCTGACTGGGGTGATCGGTACGGGCCCGCGGACTGGGGCGAGGTGGAACGGCCCCCGGGTGCCGGCGGCGCGGCGGCGGGGGAGCGGTGCGGGTGGAGCGGTGGTGCCCCCACCCCCGGCTCACCGGGGGTGGAGACGGCCCCCTCGCAGGGCCCCGCCGCGAGCCTGCGAGCGGTGGGGGGCGAGGGTCAGGCCCCCTCGCAGGGCCCCGCCGCGAGCCTGCGAGCGGTGGGGGGCGAGGGTCAGGCCCCCTCGCAGGGCCCCGCCGCGAGCCTGCGAGCGGTGGGGGGCGAGGGGGTCCTTCCTCAGGTGCCGACGGCGCGGTTGACGTCGAGGGAGAGCAGGAGCTGGCCCGCCAGCTTGTAGGCGCCGCGGATCAGGTCGCGGGCGCTGCCGTCGAGGGTGTCCGGCGGGGCCTCGAAGTCGCGCACGTTGACGTCGACGACGTCGGCGATGCTGTCGACCAGCAGGCTGACGGCCTCGCCGTGCAGCCGGACGACGATCACGACGGGCTGCTCGCCGGCCGGGCGGGCCGGGCGGCCGAGCCGCTCGCGCAGCTCGATGGCGGTCACGACCTGACCGCGCAGGTTGATCAGCCCGGCGACGGCCGGCGGGGCCAGCGGCACCCGGGTGATGCTCTGGCTGCGCAGCACCTCCTGGACGTGTTCGACCTCCACGCCGTAGAGGTCGCCGTCCAGCCAGAAGGTCGCCAGCTGGCTGGTGGCGGGCACGGTGCGGGCGTCGGTGGCGGTGCTCACGTCAGACCTCCATCAGGTGGGAACCGGCACCGTCGAGGGCGCCGAAGGAGTCGGTGCCGGGCACCGGGTTGTAGAAGGCGGGGTCGGCGGCGAGGATCGCGGCCCGCACGTCGAGCAGCTCGGTGACCCGGTCGCCGATGACGGCCGAGCCCAGCAGGCCCAGGTCGTCGATGTCGCTGTGCACCGAGGCCTCTCCGTCGACGATGTCGAGGATCTCCTCGACCACGATGGCCACGCTGCGCCCGTGGTCGGCGTAGACGATGACCTCGAGGGTCTCCCGGTCGTCGTTGCCGAAGGCGCCCAGGTGCCGGTCGAGCCGGACGATCGGCAGGATCGCGCCGCGGTACTGCACGACCTCCCGCGAGCCGACCCGCTCGACGGTCTCGCTGCGCACCTGCTCGAGGCGGGTGACGGTGTCCAGCGGGATCGCGACCCGGCGGCCGCCGCCGATGGCGGCCAGCAGCATCCGCTGACGCTCCTGGGAGGCGATGGCGGCGGTGATCGCGGCGCGGGTCTCCTGGCGGTCGGCGGACTCGGCGCGCAGCGCCCGGCGGGCCAGCGCCTGCACGTCGAGGATCAGCGCCACGGCGCCGTCACCGAGCACGGTCGCCCCGGAGTACAGGCCGATCGCCTTGAGCTGGCTGCTGACCGCCTTGACGACGATCTCCTCGGTGTTGATCACGCGGTCGACCACCAGTCCGAAGCGGCGCCCTTCCGAGCGGAGGACGGCGATGACGACGTGGCCGTCGTGCCGGTCCGAGGGCAGGCCCAGGACGTCGGCCAGGCGCACGAGGGGGAGCAGCTCGCCGCGCAGCCGGTAGACCGACGCGCCGCCGACCTCCTCGACCGCGGCGGAGGCCTTCTCGGCGTCCAGGGCGACGAGCTCCTGCAGGCTGATCTGCGGGATCGCGTAGCGGTCGCCGGCGCACTCGATGGTCAGCGCCGGGACGATCGCCAGGGTCAGCGGGATGCGCAGCCGCATGCAGGTGCCGCGGCCCACGGTCGACTCGACCTCGATGGTGCCGCCGATGCCCTCGATGTTGGTCTTCACCACGTCCATGCCGACCCCGCGGCCGGAGACGTTGGTGACCGCGGCGGCGGTGGAGAAGCCGGGCGCGAAGATCAGCTGGAGCAGGTCCTGCGGGTTCATCCGGGCCAGCGCCTCGGGCGTGATGAGGCCCTTGCTGACCGCGCTGCGGCCGATCTTGGCCGGGTCGATGCCCGCGCCGTCGTCGGCGACCTCCACCACGACCTGGCCGCTCTCGTGCCGCGAGCGCAGCGTGAGCACGCCCTCGGGCGACTTGCCGGCGGCGATGCGGTCGGCGGTGGCCTCGATGCCGTGGTCGACGGAGTTGCGGACCAGGTGGGTCAACGGGTCCTTGACCGCCTCGAGCAGGGTCTTGTCCAGCTCGGTGTCCTTGCCCTCCATCTCCAGCCGGATGTTCTTGTGCAGCTGCAGACCGAGGTCGCGGACGACGCGGGGGAGCTTGGACCAGATGTGGTCGATGGGCTGCATGCGCGTCTTCATCGCGCTCTCCTGCAGCTCGCTGGCGATCAGGTTCAGCCGCTGCGAGGCGCGGATCAGGTCCTGGTCGTTCTGCCGGCCGACGTACTGGACGATCTGGTTGCGGGTGAGCACCAGCTCACCGACGAGCAGCATCAGGTTGTCCAGCAGGTCGACGTCGACCCGGATGGTGCTGTCGGCGACGCCGCGGGACTTCGGGCCGGCCTCCGCGGTGCCGGGCTCGGGCGCGAGCGGGGCGACGGGGGCGGCGGCCGCGGTCGGCGGGGCGACCGGTGGCGCGGAGGGCGCCTCGGCGACCGGGGCCGGCGCCACCGGGGCGGCGACCTGCTCGACCGCCGGCACCGGGGCCGGCGCCGGGACGGCGGCCTTGGCGCGGGAGGCCCGCTTGGCCGGGGCACGCTTGGCGGCGGGCTTCTTCACCCGGGCCTCGACGGCCTCCACGACGGCCTCGGCGGCGACGACGGCCTCGGCCGCCTCGACGACGGCCTCCTCGACGGCGGGGGTCGGGACGTCCTCGAGGGCGGCGGCGAGCACCGCGACGGTTTCGGCGACCTCGACGGTGCCCTCACCGCCGGAGGCCTCGATGGCGGCCAGCAGCGCCCGGATGATGTCGGTCATCATCAGCAGCGCGCTGGTGCGCGAGGGGGTCAGGTCCAGCGCGCCGTCGCGCAGCCGGGACAGCAGGTTCTCCCCGACGTGCGCGACCTCCTCGAGCCGGTTGAAGGCGAGGAACCCGCTGGTGCCCTTGATGGTGTGGATCGTGCGGAAGATGCTCGAGAGCCGCTCCCGCGACCGGGGGTCCTGCTCCAGGGCGACGAGGTCCTGGTCCAGCTGGTCCAGGTTCTCGTGGCTCTCCACGAGGAACTCCTCGACGATGTCGTCCAGACCGTCCACGCCTGCCTCTTCCCTTGGTGCGCCGTGCGGGCCTGCCCCGTCCGGTGATGGCTGTTTCGGCGCCCTCCGATCCACCTCAAGGTGAATGAAACGGAATGCGCACGCTTTCCCGGAATTGCAGCGTCATGCACTCAGAATGGTTCTTCGTGCACTTGTCGACAATTCCTGCAGTGCCCGTCCGCCCTGGTCAGCGGGGGTACTGCGGCGTACTGGGAGCCATCGGCAGGGCCCGGGACGACCGTGACCGCCGTCCCGGGGGAACGGCGGTCACGGTGGTGGGGCAGGGCCGGGGGAGGCCCGGTGGGACGCGTGTTGCGGCCGGGGTCAGGGCTCCCGCGGCGGGGCCTTGACGGCCAGCACCGGGCAGTCGACCTCGAGCAGGATCCGCTGGGCGGCGCTGCCCATGAGCAGCTTCCCGACCGCCGACCGGCGCCGCATCCCGATGACCAGCAGTTCGGCGGAGGTCTCGGCGACCACCGTGGCCAACTCCTCGGCGACGTCCCGGCCGTGCACCGGCTGGCGCACCTCGGTGGGGACGCCGGAGCCGGCCAGCTCCTCGTGCAGCCGGGTCAGCGCCTCGCCCTGCAGGTACTCCTCGTCGACCAGGGCGTCGCCCCGGGAGGCGTTGACCACCACCAGCCGCGCGCCGCGCAGCCGGGCCTCCCGCAGCCCGTGCGCCAGCGCGGCCTGGCCCCGGGGGTTGGGCACCAGGCCCACGACCACGACGGGCTCCTGCTGCTCGGTCATCGTGCGGTCCTCTCCTCGACGTGGTCCTCGGCGTGCTGCAGGTCGTGCGGCGTCGTCCGGGGGCCGCGGACGGCCCGCAGCACGATCGGGACGACGAGGGCCAACAGCGCCAGGGCCAGCACGATGCGGCTGAACCAGGTGTCGACCAGCACCCCCAGGTCGCCGTCGCTGATGGCCAGCGCGCGGCGCAGGTTGGCCTCGGCGATCGGGCCGAGGATCAGCCCGATGACCGCCGGGGCGACCGGCCAGCCGTAGCGTCGCATGACGAAACCGAGCAGCCCGAGCACCAGCAGCAGCACCAGGTCCAGCGGGTCGGCGTTGACCGCGTAGGAGCCCAGCGAGGCGAAGGTGAGGATGCCGGCGTACAGGTAGGGCCGGGGGATGCGCAGCAGCTTCACCCACACGCCCACCAGCGGCAGGTTGAGCACCAGCAGCATCGCGTTGCCGATGAGCAGCGAGGCGATGAGCGTCCACACCAGCGGGCCCTCGGTGGTCAGCAGCGTGGGGCCGGGCTGGATGCCGTAGCCCTGGAAGGCGGCCAGGATGATCGCCGCGGTGGCCGAGGTCGGGATGCCCAGGGTCAGCAGCGGGACGAGCACGCCGGCGGCCGCGGCGTTGTTGGCCGCCTCCGGCCCGGCCACGCCCTCGATGGCGCCCTTGCCGAACTCCTCCGGGTGCTTGGTCAGCTTCCGCTCGGTGGCGTAGGAGAGGAACGTCGGGATCTCCGCGCCACCGGCCGGCAGCGCCCCGAACGGGAAGCCGTAGGCGGTGCCGCGCAGCCAGGGCCCCCACGAGCGGCGGAAGTCGTCGCGGGTCATCCAGTTGCCCTTGTGGTCGATCACGTGCACCGCGCCCCGGCGCAGCCGGGAGGCGACGTAGAGCGCCTCCCCGACGGCGAAGAGCGCGACCGCGACCACCACGACGTCGATGCCGTCGGACAGCTGCGGGACGCCGAGGGTGAAGCGCTCCTGCCCGGTGATGACGTCGGTGCCGACCAGCCCGAGGTACAGCCCCAGGCACAACGAGGCCAACCCGCGCAGCGGCGAGGAGCCGAGCACGGTCGCCACCGCCACGAAGGCGATGACCGTGAGCGCGAAGTAGTCGGCCGCGGTGACCCCGATGGCCAGCTCGACCACGGTCGGGGCGACCAGCGCCAGCAGCAGGGTGGCGATCGTGCCGGCGACGAAGGAGCCGATCGCCGCGGTGGCCAGCGCGGCCGACCCGCGGCCGGCCTTGGCCATCCGGTTGCCCTCGAGCGCGGTCATGATCGAGCTGGACTCACCGGGGGTGTTGAGCAGGATCGACGTCGTCGACCCGCCGTACATCCCGCCGTAGTAGATGCCGGCGAACATGATCAGCGCGCTGGTGGGCTCCAGCACGTAGGTGGCCGGCAGCAGCAGGGCCACCGTCATCGCCGGCCCGATGCCCGGGAGCACGCCGACGGCGGTGCCCAGCAGCACCCCGAGCAGGGCGAAGAGCAGGTCGAGCGGGGTGATCGCGTCGGCGAACCCGCCCAGCAGGTCGTCGAAGGCCATCAGAACCAGCCCGTCAGGAACTCGAGGACCGTGCCGCCGGGCAGCGCCACGTTCAGTGCCTTCACGAAGACGATCCAGGCCACGCAGCCCAGCGTCAGGCCGATCAGGAACGGCCGGACGACGCCGACCGCGCCGAGCGCCCAGGACACCGCGGCGAACATCAGCGCCACCGCCAGCGGCCAGCCGATGACGTTGATCAGCAGGGCGTGGGCCAGGAAGGCGACCGCGATGACCGCGACCGCGCGCCAGTCGGTGGGGGCGTCGGGGTCGACGTCCTCGCTGTCGTCGGCCGGGCCGCGGTCGCCGCGCAGGACCCGGAAGCCCAGCCCGACGCCGGTGACCAGCGTGAGCGCACCGACGGCGTAGGGGAAGAACCGCGGGCCGACCGTGTTGCTCGAACCCGGCACCGCGATCGCGCCGGCGTCGATCAGCAGGTAGACGCCCAGCGCCGCGAGCAGCACCGCCATCACCAGCTCGCCGGTCTGCCGCCCGGTCTGCTCCGGCGCCTGCGGGGGAGTCACCGCGCTGCTCATCGGTCGATCAGCCCGATCTCGATCAGCACCTGTCGCACCCGTGTCTCCTCCGCGGCGAGGAACTCGCCGTACTCGTCGCCGGTCTGGAAGGTGTCCAGCCAGCCCCGGTTGGCCAGCGCCTCGGCCCACTCGTCGGTGTCGTGCGCCTGCTGGACCACCCCGATGAGGTCGGCCCGGGCGTCCTCGCTCATCCCCGGGCGGGCCATCAGCCCGCGCCAGTTGGTCACCTCGACGTCGAAGCCGCTCTCGATGATCGTGGGGACGTCGGGCACCTGGCCGGACCGCTCGGCCGTCGAGACCGCCAGGCCCTTGAGGGTGCCGGCGGTGACCTGGGAGCCGTAGTCGGCGGTACCGGAGATGCCGGCGGCGACCTGGTTGCCCAGCAGCGCCGACAGCGACTCGCCACCACCGGAGTAGGGGATGTAGTTGACCTCGCGCGGGTTGATGTCGGCCGCCTGGGCGAGCAGCCCGGCCAGGATCTGGTCGGTGCCACCGGCCGAGCCGCCGGCGATCGGGGTGCCGCGCGGGTCGGCCTTCCACGCCTCGACGAAGGAGGCGAGGTCCTCGTACGGCGACTCGGCCGGGACGACGATCAGCTCGGTCTCGCCGATCAGCTGGGCGATCGGGGTGACGTCGGTGAGCCGGGTGCTGGAGTCGTTGGTGTCGACGGCGCCCACCATGACCAGGCCCATCATCATCAGCAGCGCGTCGTCGTCCTCGCGGGCCAGCTGGCCCAGGCCGATGGTGCCGCCGGCGCCCTCGACGTTGAACACCTGCACGTTGCGGGCCACGCCGCTGGACTGGATGACCCGCTGCAGGGTGCGGGCGGTGGTGTCCCACCCGCCGCCCGGGCTGGCCGGGACCATCATCCGCAGCCGGGAGAGGTCGCCGGGCTGGACGACGGTGCCCGCGCAGCCGGCCAGCACCCCGAGCGCGGGGGCGGCGAGCGCACCGGCGAGGAACGACCTGCGGGTCAGCGGCACGGTCGGGGGACCTCCGGCTCGGAGGTGACGGTGATCACTCCCGAACGCTATGCCCCCGGGAGTTCCGAGTCACCTCCGGCCCGGATCAGGCGGCGAGCACCCCGGCGAGCCGTGTGAGCAGCTCGCGGACCGCGTCGAGGTCGGGCACCCGGTACCGGGCCACCGTCTCGCCGGTGCCGACCTTCACGCTGACGCCGTCCGGCTCGATCGCCCGGAAGCCGTCCTCGTCGGTGACGTCGTCGCCGAGGTAGAGCACGCCCTCGGCGCCCAGCTCCGACCGCAGCCGCACGAGCGCGGACCCCTTGTCGGCGTCGGTGACGGCCAGCTCCAGCACGTCCTTGCCGGGCTTGGCGGTCAGCGACGGGTCGGACCCCGGTCCGGCGGCGGCGTCGGCGAGCAGCCGGACGGCGGCGTCCCGGTCGGCGACCGTGCGGACGTGCACCGCGGCGCTGGCCGGCTTGACCTCCAGCCGGGCGCCGGGCACGGCGGCCACCAGCGGGGCGAGGGCGTCGGCCAGCGCGTCGCGGCGGGCGGACAGGTCGCCGGGCAGCGGGCCGTCGAACTCGGCACCGTGGCTGCCCACCCAGCGGAACGGCCCGGCGAGCCCGCTGGTGGCCTGCAGGTCGGCCACCCCGCGCCCGCTGACCAGGGCCACGGTGACGCCCTCGACGGCGGCCAGCCGGCTGAGCAGGCCGGCGATGCCGGGCTCGGGGACGGCGCTGCCCGGGTCGTCGCGCAGGCGGGCGAGCACCCCGTCGTAGTCGCTGGCCAGCAGCAGCGGGCGCCGCCCGGCGAGCTCCTCGAGGGCCGCGTCCAGACCGGTCACACGTGGTCCTGGAGCGAGTCGATGAAGGTGTTCGCCCAGTGGTCGAGGTCGTGCTCGCTGACGTGGCGGCGCATCGCGCGCATCCGCTCGGCCGCCTCGGCCGGGTCCATCCGCAGGGCGCGCAGGAGCTGGTGCTTGACGCCGTCGATGTCGTGCGGGTTGACCAGCAGCGCCTGCTGCAGCTCGGCCGCGGCGCCGGCGAACTCGCTGAGCACCAGCACGCCCTGGTCGTCGCCGCGGGCGGCCACGTACTCCTTGGCGACCAGGTTCATGCCGTCGCGGTACGGGGTGACCAGCATGACGTCGGCCGCCCGGTACATGGCGGCCAGCTCCTCGCGGGGCATCGACTGGTTGAAGTACTGCACGGCCGGCCCGGCGGTCGACCCGAACAGGCCGTTGATGTGGCCGACCTGCTGCTCGATGGTCTCCCGCATGGTCACGTAGTGCTCGACCCGCTCGCGGCTGGGGGTGGCCACCTGCACGAAGACGGTGCCCGGCGCCTCGACGGCGCCCTCCTCCAGCAGCTCGCCGAAGGCCTCCAGGCGCACGCTGATGCCCTTGGTGTAGTCGAGCCGGTCGACGCCCAGCACGATCTTCTCCGGCCGGCCCAGCTCCTCGCGGATCTGCTCCGCGCGGGCGAGCACCTCCGGCGACCGGGCGAGCTCGTCGAAGGAGGCCACGTCGATGGAGATCGGGAAGGCCCTGGCGGTCACCGTGCGGCCGTCGTAGCTGACCGTGCTGCCCTCGGTGGGCAGGTCGTGCAGCCGGTGGGCGAGGGTGACGAAGTTGGCCGCCGCGGCCGGCTGCTGGAAGCCGATCAGGTCGGCGCCCAGCAGGCCCTCGATGATCGCCGAGCGCCACGGGAGCTGGGTGAACAGCTCGAAGGGCGGGAACGGGATGTGCAGGAAGAAGCCGATGGTCAGGTCGGGGCGCCGCTGGCGCAGCATCGCCGGGACCAGCTGGAGCTGGTAGTCGTGCACCCACACGATCGCGCCCTCGGCGGCCACCTCGGCCGCGCGGTCGGCGAAGCGCTTGTTGACCTCGACGTAGCTGTTCCACCAGCTGCGCTGGTACTCCGGCTTCTCGACCACGTCATGGTAGAGCGGCCACAGCGAGGCGTTGGAGAACCCCTCGTAGTAGCGGTCGACCTCCTCCGCCGACAGCGGCACCGGGACCAGCTGCATGCCGCCGGACTCGAAGGGCTCGGGGGCGTCACCGGCCGCCCCGGACCAGCCGACCCACGCGCCGCCGCGGCCGGCGACGAAGGGCTCCAGTGCGGTCACCAGGCCGCCGGGGCTGCGTTGGTAGCGCGTCGTCCCGTCGGCGTCGGTGACCTGGTCGACCGGCAACCGGTTCGCGACCACGACCACCGGGCTGTCGGCCCGGACCTGCGTTCCCGCTGTCTCGCTCATCCCCACCGACCCTAGGTGATGATCACGTCCCGTCGCTCAGTGGACGGCCAGGTACCCCGCGGCCGCGACGCCCAGTCCGAGCACCAGCGACCCGGCTCCGTAGGCCGCCGCGCGGAGCACGACACGCTGCTCGACCAGCCGGACGACGTCGGTGCCGAAGGTGGAGAACGTGGTCAGCGTGCCGCAGAACCCGGTGCCCACGAGCGCCACCACGGCCGGCGGGACGTCGCTCAGGCCGAGCAGGACGCCGAGCACCGCGCTGCCCACGACGTTGACCGTGAGCGTGCCCAGCACGCTGGCCCCGCCGCGGCGGGCGGTGGCCACCCGGTCGGCGAGCAGCCGCAGCGGCGCCCCGACGACCGCCCCCAGCACCACCAGCAGCGCGGTCACCGGCGCTCCGCCCGCGGCGCGGGGACGGCGCGGCCCAGCCGGACGCCGGCCGCCGCGGCCAGCACCCCACCGACCACCGAGGCCAGCACGTACCCGACGGCGGCGACCCCGCGGCCGGCCTCGGCCAGCTGGACGACGTCGACGGCGAAGGTCGAGAACGTCGTCCAGCCGCCCAGGACGCCGGTGCCGAGGAACGGCCGCAGCCAGGGGGAGTGGGGGTGGCGGGTGAACAGCGCGGAGGACAGCAGGCCGAGCAGCAGGCAGCCGGTCAGGTTGACCAGCAGCGTGGCCGTGGGCCAGGTGCCGGGCGCGTGGGGGAGCGCCAGGCCGAGGCCCCAGCGGGCCAGCGCACCGAGCGCGCCGCCGAGCGCGGCGGCCACGTAGCCGGTCAGCGGTCCTCCCCGGGTCCCCGGCCGCACGCCGCGGCCGGAGCGGAGCATGCCACCGGGCGCCCTGTTGCACGACCGGCCGGGGGCTCGTTGCACGACCGGCCGGAGGCCCTGTTCCACGACCGGCCGGAGGCCCTGTTCCACGACCGGCCGGAGGCCCTGTTCCACGACCGGCCGGAGGCCCTGTTCCACGTGGAACGGACGCCGCCCTGCGCGCGAGCGGCGTCCGTCCGGAAGGTCAGGAGACGGCGGCCTCGATGTCGTCCATGACCAGGTCCGCGGCGGTCGGGCCGGAGGCACTGCTCCACACCGAGCCGTCGACCTCCGACGTCGTCCCGGCCTGGACGGCGCCGAGCTGGGTGAAGGCCGGCTGGCTCTTAGCCGCCTCCAGCGCGCCCTTGCCGTCGGCGCCGAAGGCAGCGACGAACAGGCGGTCGGCGTCGACCTGGCCGAGGTTCTCCAGCGACAGCGGGTCGCTGTGCGGCTCGGCCCCCAGGTCGGCGATCGGCAGCGGGTCGGCGCCGGCGGCCTGCAGCAGGGCGCCGGGCATGAGCGCGGAGTTCATCACCAGCGCACCGTTGGCCATCCAGCGCAGCACGGCCGCGCTGCCGTCGAGCGCGCCGGAGGCGGCCAGCGTCTCGGCCCGGGCGGTGATCGCGTCGAGGTCGGCGGTGAGCTCGTCGTCGGCGCCGAGCGCCCGGGCGTAGACGTGCAGCGGCTCCTGCCAGTCGTCGCCGGTGGCGGTGTCCGGGACGACGGTCGGCGCGATCGCCGACAGCGCGTCGTACCGGTCCTGCGCCAGCCCGGCCGCGGCCAGGATCAGGTCGGGCTCGGCCTCCAGGACGGCCTCGAGGTTGGGCTCGGCCACCGTGGCGACGACCGGGATGGCGGCGGCGGCCTCCCCCAGGTAGGCGGGCGCGGCGTTGCCACCGCGGCTGGCGGTGGTGCCGACCGGCGTCACGCCGACCGACAGCGCGACGTCGAGCGCGGGCTCGGCGAGCGTGATCACCCGCTGCGGGTCGGCCGGCACGGCGACCTCGCCGAAGGCGGTACCGACCGTGGTCCCGGTGGCGGCGGCCTCGCTCGCCGCGTCGGGCGTGCCGGCGGTCGGCTCGCTGCTGCCGCACGCGGCCAGCGCCAGGGCGGCCGCGGCCAGGGTCGCGGCGGTGCGGACCGGACGGCGGCGCACTCCGGGCAGATGGGTCACAGGGGTCCTCCACGGTTCGGGTACGGCACCGTCCGTCGGCGCCGCGGCGGTAGGTTAGCCTGCCCTAAGCATCGGCCGACGAGGCCGGGGGGAGCGGGGGAGTGCGGGTGCGTCGGGTAGTGGTGCGCGGCCTCGTGCCGGCCGGGGCGGTGCTCGCCCTGGCGGTGCTGGCGAGCCTCGCGGTCGGCGCGGGGGAGGTCGGGCCGGCCCGCGCGCTGGCCGTGCTGGCCGGTGGCGGCGACGACGACGCCCGGTTCGCCGTCCTCCAGCTGCGGGTGCCGCGCACCGTCGTCGCCGTCGCGGTGGGCATCGCACTCGGGGTCGCCGGCGCCGTCCTGCAGACCGCTGCGCGCAACCCGCTCGCCGAGCCCGGGCTGCTGGGCGTCAGCGCCGGGGCCTCCTTCGCCGTCGTGCTGGTGATCGCCTCCGGCGCGAGCGCTGCCTCGATGGGGCCGTGGGTCGCCGTCCTGGGCGCGGGCGCCGGGTGCCTGCTGGCCGTGGGCGCCGCCCGGCTGCGCGGCGCCGGCGACGACCCGGTCCGGCTCGTGCTGGCCGGCGCGGCGCTGTCCGGGCTGCTGTCCGCGGCCACCTCGGTGGTGCTGCTGCTGGACCAGCGGACCGCCGACGAGGTGCGCTTCTGGACGGTCGGCTCGGTGGCCGGCCGTGACCTGGACACCGTCACCCAGGTCGGCCCGGTGCTGGCCGCGGGCCTGCTGATCGCCCTGCTCGCCGCCCGGCCGCTGTCGGCCCTGGCCCTCGGCGACACCGTGGCCCGCGGCCTGGGCCACCGCCCCGCCCGGGCCCGCGCGCTGGCCATGGTCGCCGTGGCGCTGCTGGTCGGCGGCGCGGTCGCCGCTGCCGGCCCGGTCGTGTTCATCGGGCTGGTCGTGCCGTTCCTGGCCCGTGCGCTCGTCGGCCCGGACCTGCGCCGGGTGCTGGCGGTGACCGTCGTCCTGGGGCCGGCGGTGGTGCTGCTGGCCGACGTCGCCTCCCGGCTGCTGGTGCGGCCCTACGAGATGCCGCTGGGCGTGGTGACGGCGATGATCGGTGCCCCCGTGCTGGTGGCGGTCGTGCGGTCGACCCGGATGCCCGCGCTGTGACCACGACCCTGCCGCGGCCTCCCGCCCGCACCGCCGCCCCGGCGCCCCCGGCGCCCCCGGGCACCTGGCGGCTGGCGGTGGGCGGCCGTTCGGTGCTGCTCGACCGCCGGGCCGCCGTGGCCGCCACCGCGCTGGCGGTGCTGGTGGTCGCCGCGGTCGCGGTGAGCCTGGCCGTGGGCACCGCCCGGCTGCCGCTGACGCACACGCTGCCGGCGGTGTTCGGCTCCGGCAGCGACCGGGAGGTGCTGCTGGTGCAGCGGCTCCGGCTGCCCCGGGTGGCGGCCGCGCTCGCCGTCGGCGCGGCGCTGGGCACCGCCGGGGTGCTGCTGCAGACCCTGGCCCGCAACCGGCTGGCCACCCCGGACACGGTCGGCCTCAACGACGGCGCGACCGCCTTCGCCGTGGCCAGCGTCGTCGCCGTCTCCACCAGCGTCACGCCCTCGGCCTTCGCGCTGGTCGGCGCCGCCACCGCGGCCGCTCTCGCGCTGGGGCTGGCCGGCGGGGCCGGCACCCACGGGTACCGCTTCCTCGTCGTCGGCCTGGGCGTGGGCGCGGCACTCGGCGCGGTCACCCAGCTGATGCTCGCCCGGGCCGCCATCGACGACGCCAACGCCGCCTTCCCCTGGTCGGTCGGCAGCCTCAACAGCCGCTCCGGGACGTCGGTGGCGGTGCTCGCCGTCGGGCTGGCCCTGGCGCTGCCGGTGGCGGTCGTGCTGGGCCGGCAGCTGCGGCTGCTCCGGCTCGCCGACGCCGTCGTCGTCGGGCTCGGCACCCGGGTGCGCCGGGTGCGCATCGCCGTCATCGCCACCGCCGTGGTCACCGCCGGGCTCGCGGTGGCCACCGCCGGGCCGCTGGGGCTGGTCGCGCTGCTCGCCCCGGAGATCGCCCGCAAGGCCGCCGGCCCCCGGGTGGTGCCGGTGCTCGGCGCCGCGCTGGCCGGCGCCCTCGTGGTGCTGCTGGCCGACCTGGCCGGCCGCACCGTGGCCGCGCCGCTGGAGCTGCCCGCCGGCCTGGTCACCGCCGTCGTGGGCGGGCCCTACCTGTTGTGGCTGCTGCTGACCACCCGCTCGAGGAGGATCGCGTGAGCACGCTCGAGGCCCCGCCCACCCAGGACGCCGCCGCCGACCTCGCCACCCGGGCGCTGGACCTGGGCTACGACGGCACCCGCGTCGTCCACGCCCTGGACCTGCAGCTGCCACCGGGCCGGGTCACCGCGATCGTCGGGCCCAACGGCTGCGGCAAGTCGACGCTGCTCGGCGCACTGGCCCGGGTGCACGAGGCGCAGGGCGGCGCCGTCCTGCTCGACGGCCGCGACCTCGCCACCCTCAAGCCCAAGGACGCCGCCCGGCGGATCGGGCTGCTGCCGCAGACGGCCGCGGCCCCCGACGGGCTGACCGTCCGCGACCTGGTGCGCTACGGCCGGCACCCGCACCAGGGGCTGCTGCGCCAGTGGTCTCCCGAGGACGCCGACGCCGTGCAGCGGGCGCTGGCCGCCGCCGACCTGCTCGACCTGGCCGACCGGCCGCTGGACCAGCTCTCCGGCGGGCAGCGGCAGCGGGCGTGGATCGCGATGGTGGTGGCCCAGCAGACCGCGGTCGTGCTGCTCGACGAGCCCACCTCCGCCCTGGACCTCGGCCACCAGCTCGAGGTGCTGGAGCTGGTGCACGACCTGGCCGCGCAGGGCCGCACGGTGGTGCTGGTGCTGCACGACCTGTCCACCGCCTGCCGGCACGCCGACCACCTGGTCGCCCTGCGCGCGGGCCGGGTCGTCGCCGAGGGCCCACCGGCCGACGTCGTCACCGCCGGGCTGGTCCGCGAGCTGTACGGGGTCGAGGCCGCCGTGCTGCGCGACCCCACCTCCGGCACCCCGGTGGTCTGCCCCGTGCGCCGGGTCGCCGCCACTGGTTGACCGGTGCACATCAGGGGCACGCACCGGCCATGCAGATGCGACAGCTCCGCGACCTGACCGTCTCCGCCCAGGGACTGGGCTGCATGGGGATGAGCGAGTTCTACGGCACCGGTGACCAGGCGGAGGCCGAGCGGACCGTCCAGCGCGCCCTCGACCTCGGCGTCACGTTCCTCGACACCGCCGACATGTACGGCCCGTTCACCAACGAGCGTCTCGTCGGGCAGGCCATCGCCGGGCGCCGCGACGAGGTCACGCTGGCCACCAAGTTCGGCAACGAGCGCGCCGAGGACGGCACCTTCCTCGGCATCAACGGCCGGCCCGAGTACGTGCACGCGGCCTGCGACGCCTCGCTGCAGCGCCTGGGCGTCGACGTCATCGACCTCTACTACCAGCACCGGGTCGACACCGCGGTGCCGATCGAGGACACCTGGGGCGCGCTCAAGGAGCTCGTCGAGGCCGGCAAGATCCGGTACGCCGGCATCTCCGAGGCCGCTCCGGACACGATCCGCCGGGCGGACGCCGTCCAGCCGGTGACGGCGCTGCAGACCGAGTACTCGCTGTGGTCCCGCGACCCCGAGGACGACGGCGTGCTGGCCGTCTGCGCCGAGCTGGGCATCGGCTTCGTCGCCTACTCGCCGATCGGCCGCGGTTTCCTGTCCGGGCAGATCCGCAGCGTCGAGGACCTCGCCCCCGACGACTTCCGCCGGCACAACCCCCGCTTCCAGGGCGCGGCCTTCGAGCAGAACCTCGAGCTGGTCGACCGGGTGCGCGAGATCGCCGACGCCAAGGGCGTCACCGCCACCCAGCTCGCGCTGGCCTGGGTGATGGCGCAGTCCGGGCACGCGGGCAACCCGACGATCGTGCCGATCCCGGGCACCAAGCGGGTCTCCTACCTGGAGGAGAACGCCGCCGCCGCCGACGTCGAGCTCACCGGCGACGACCTGCGCGCGCTCGACGCGGCGGCCCCGGCCGGGGCCGCCGCGGGCGACCGCTACCCGGACATGTCCTCCGTGCACCGCTGATCCCCGGCTCCGCCGACCACCGACGTGGCCATCTCGGTGGTCGGCGGGGTTCCCGCCAGGGGCGGACCGGTCGAGGCACGGGAGGATGACGGGGTGCACTCCTCACCTCCCGGCCGGCGCCGATGAGCACGCCCCTGGTCGTCGTCCTCACCGTCGTCGCCGTCGTGCTGGCCGGTGTGGGCGCGCTGAGCACGGCGCTGCACCGCCGGATCGGCACCGCCCACCTGGCCACCGCCGGGGTGCTCGAGCTGCTGCTGCTCGTGCAGGGCGGGCTCGCCGTCGCCGGGATGGCCGGTGGGCACCGCCCCGCCGAGCTGAGCACCTTCCTGGCCTACCTGGGCAGTGTCGTGCTGCTGCCGATCGCCGGCGTGCTGTGGGCGCGCAGCGAGCCCACCCGCTGGGCGGGCACCGTGCTCGCGGTCGCCGCGCTCACCGTCGCGGTCATGCTGTGGCGGCTGGTCGACCTGTGGGCGGTCACCGGTGGCTGACTCCCCGCTGGGCGGACCGGCGCCCGAGCCGTCCGGCACCGACACCGCGCGCGGCCCGGGCCGGGTGCTCGTGGCCGTCTACGGCGTCTTCGCCCTGGCCGCCGGTGCCCGCGCCGTCGTCCAGCTCGCGGTGCAGTTCGACGAGGCGCCGATCGCCTACCTGCTCTCCGCGCTGGCCGCCGTGGTCTACCTCGTGGCCACCGTGGGGCTCGCCCGCGGTGGGCGCAGCGGACGGCGCACCGCGATGGCCGCCTGCGGGGTCGAGCTGGCCGGCGTGCTCGTCGTCGGCACGCTCTCGCTGGTCGACCCCGCGGCGTTCCCGGACGCGACGGTGTGGTCGGGCTTCGGGCAGGGCTACGGGTTCGTCCCGCTGGTGCTGCCGGTGCTCGGGCTGCTGTGGCTGCGCCACCTGGCCGAGCAGGACGCCGACCGGCCCGACGCGGCCTGACGGCCCGGCCCCGCAGGGCCGGGCCGCGGCGTCAGATGTCGCCGCCCCCGCCGAAGTCGCCGCCGAAGTCCCCGCCGCTGTCGAAGCCGCCGCCGTCCCCGTAGCCGCCGGCGTCGTAGTCGGCCCCGCCGCCGTCACCGCCGTCCCCGCCGCCGTCGCCGTTGTCGTCGGCCTGCTCGCCGTCCTGGTAGCCCTCGGCGTAGGCCTCCTCGTCGCCGCCGCCGAACAGGCCGCCGTCGCCCAGCCCGGTGTCGAAGAGGGCGTCGGCCACGGCCGTGCCGACGACGAGCCCGCCGATCGTGCCGAGCATGCTGCCGCCGATCATGCTGCCCATGCCCATGCCGCCGCCGAAGCCACCGCCCCGGCCGTAGCCGGGGCCGTACCCACCGCCGCCGTACCCACCGCCGCCGTACGGAGCGCCGCCGTAGCCGCCACCACCGCCGAAGACCCGCTCGAGGGTGCCGGGCTGGCGGATCTCGGCGCGGGTGGCCGCGCGGGCCAGGCTCTGCGCGTCGTCACCGCGCGGCCGCTCCGAGGCCGGGCCGGCGGCCGAGAGCTGCTCGAGGACCTGCCGGCGCTGGTCGGGGGTGAGCTTGGCGAAGGCCTCGGCGTGCGCGGCCTCCACCTGGTCCGGCGGGGCGGTGCGCAGCAGGTAGCGGTAGCGCTCGATGGCCTGCTCGTCGGCCGAGCGGGCCGGCTGCTGCCCGCCGGCCGGCGCCGCGGGGGCCGGCTGACGCGCGTACCCGTAGCCGCCCTGGTCGTACTGCTGCTGTCCGGGGCCGTACGGCGAGCTCGTGCGCTGGCCGCGTCCGAAGAGCCTGTCCAGGAGTCCCATGACGCGTCCTCTCTCGTGGCCGTCGTCCGCACTGCCGGACGCCGGGCGTCGTCGGTCCCTACCCCGTTCACCGCCGGGCGACGCGCCACCCGAAAGGCGTGCTCAGACGGCCGGTCGGTGGTACGCAACGGACCCCCTCGGTAGGCTCTGCTGGTGCCGTCCGACAGACGACCGGGGGAGTCCGCCCCCGGCCAGGTCCCCCCTGAGGCCGCTGCCGCTCTGGCGGGCAGCCTGACCTCGGGGTCCGAGCCGACCGACCGCACGCAGCAGGCCTCGCTGGTGGGCGCCGCCGAGGCGCTGGTCACCGGCAGCGACTCCGAGCGCAGCGCGCAGGCCGCCCTGCCGGGCGTCCTGGCCGACGTCCCGGTCGCGGTCCTGGTGATCGACCAGGTCGCCGGCACCGTCACCTACGCCAACGCCGCGGCCAACGAGCTGGCCGGCCACATCGGCCTGCCGGCGCCGGTCGACACCTGGGGCGCCTCCGCCGGGCTCACCGACCTGGGCGGCGCCCCGCTGGAGGACACCGCGAGCCCGCTGTCCCTCGTGGCGGCCGGCCGCCCGGTGGCCGGCGAGGCCGTGCGGCTGTCCGCCCGGCGCAGCTCCGACGGGGCCCGGGCCCAGGCCGCCGACGACGACCGCGACCGGGTCCTGTGGGTCACCGGCTTCCCCCTGTCGCAGGACGGCAGCCAGCAGCGGCTGTCGCTGGTGGTCTTCCTCCAGATCGACGAGCCGCACACGGCCGACGACGCCGACGCCCAGCTGCAGGCGCTGCGGGAGCGCGCGGTCGTGGCCACCGACATCGCCTTCACCATCACCGACCCGCGCAAGGAGGACGACCCCCTGGTGTGGGTCAACCCCTCCTTCAGCCGGATCAGCGGCTACTCCTACGAGGAGAGCGTCGGGCGCAACTGCCGCTTCCTGCAGGGCCCGGCCACCGACTCCGACAGCGTGGCACAGCTGCGCAAGGCGCTGCAGGGCCAGCAGCCGGTGACCACGACGCTGCTGAACTACCGCAAGGACGGCACGGCCTTCTGGAACCAGCTGTCGATCACGCCGGTGTTCGACGGCGAGGGCGAGCTGGTCAGCTTCGTGGGCGTGCAGACCGACGTCACCGAGCGCGTCCGGGTCGAGGACGACCGCCGCGCCGCCTTCGCCGCCGAGCAGGCCGCCCGCCGCGACGCCGAGGAGGCGCACGCGTCCGCCGAGGCCGCCCGGGTGCAGGCCGAGGTGGCGCAGAGCCGGCTGGCGCTGATGGCCGAGGCGACCAGCACGCTGAGCGCGACCCTAGACATGGACGACCTGCTGAGCCGGCTGGCCTCGCTGTGCGTGCCGCTGCTGGCCGACTGGGTGTTCGTCACCCTGGTCGACGAGCACGGCGCGGTCACCGGCACCTCCTCCGCCCACCGCCGTGGCCTGACCGACGAGCTGGCCCGGTTCGCCGCGCTGCGCCTCGCCGACCTGCCGGATGCCGCACCGATCCGGCGGGCCCTCACCTCCAACGAGCCGGTCCTGGTCCCGGAGTTCACGCCGGAGCTGATGACCGCGGCCGCTCCCGACCCGGCGCTGCGGGCGGTGCTGGGTGAGCTGGGCGCCTCCTCGCAGCTCACCGTCCCGCTGGTCGCCCGCCGGCGCACGCTGGGTGCGCTCACGCTGGTCGCCGAGAGCCAGGACCGGCGCTTCGGGGTCGAGGACCTCGACCTGGCCCGCGACCTCTCCCGGCGCGCGGCGATGGCCATGGACAACGTGCGGCTGTACCAGCAGGAGCACACGGTCGCCGAGACGCTCCAGCGGTCGCTGCTGCCCGAGCTGCCGACCATCCCCGGCATCACCGCCGCCGCCCACTACCTGAGCGCCTCCAGCAGCGCCGACGTCGGCGGCGACTTCTACGACATGCTGCACCTGCCCGACGGCAGCGTCGGCATCGCGATCGGCGACGTGGTCGGCCACGACGTGACCGCGGCCGCGGCGATGGGCCACCTGCGCGGCCTGCTGCGCGCCTGCGCCTGGGACGCCGGCGAGGGCGACCCGGGGGAGATCCTCGGCCGGGTCGACCGGCTGGTGCAGGGCCTGCACGTGGCCCCGATGGCGACCATGGTCTATGGCCGCGCGGTGCGTCCGACCGGACCGGCCGAGCCGTGGCGGCTGACGCTGGCCAACGCCGGCCACCCGCCGCTGCTGCTGCGGCACGTCGACGGCAGCGTCGAGATGCTCGACGGCATCACCGGGCTGCTGATCGGCGTCGACGCCGCGCACGTGCGCGCCTCTCGCCAGGTCGCGCTGCCGCAGGGCTCGACCCTGATCGCCTACACCGACGGCCTGATCGAGCGGCCCGGCGAGGACATGGACCAGGGGATCGCCTCGCTCGTCGCGCGGCTGGCCGCGGCACCCGTCGACGCCTCCCCGGTCGACCTGTGCGTGCACGCCGTCGGCCCGCACCCCGACCGCCGCGACGACGTCGCGGTGATCGCCCTGCGGTTCAGCTAGCCGGGTCCAGCGGCGCCTCCCGGAGGCCGTAGCCGCCGCGGTGGAACAGCAGCGGCGTGCGCGAGGCGTCGGCGCCCAGGTCGAGCACGCGGGCGACGACGATCGTGTGGTCGCCGCCCTCGTACTCGGCCCACAGCTCGCCGTCGATCCAGGCCACGACCCCGTCGAGCACCGGGGAGCCGTGCGCGCTGGGCGCCCAGCCGACGCCGGCGAACTTGTCGGTGCCCGAGCGGGCGAACTGCCCGGAGAGCGCGCGCTGGTCCTCGGACAGGACGTTGACGCAGAACCGGCCGGCCTCGCGCAGCCGCGGCCAGGTCGTGGAGGTGCGCGCGGGGGCGAAGGCGACCAGCGGCGGGTCCAGCGACAGCGAGCTGAACGACTGGCAGGTGAAGCCCACCGGCCCGTCGGCGCCCACCGCGGTCACCACGGTCACGCCGGAGGCGAAGTGCCCCAGCACGTCGCGCATCGCCCGGGGGTCGATCACCTGGGCGGGGACGTCCGGTTCACCAGTCACGGCCCCGATCCCATCACGGCGTCCGGACCCCCGCGCTGCCGGTCGTCCCGGTTCCACGTGGAACCGGGACGATCAGGCGTGCACCGCGTCGTGGAAGGCGATCTCCGCCTCCAGGACGGCGCCGAACCAGCGGTCCAGCGCCGCGTCGTCCACCGTGCCGGGGTCCAGGGCGTCGACGTCGTCCCGCAGCGCGTCCACCTGGGCCAGGAAGGCCGGTGCGGCGTGCAGCGCGACCCAGTCCTGCAGGTCCGGGTCGCGCGGGGCCGGCTGCGCCGCGGCGGCGGTGCACCAGCGGGCGTACATCGTCTCCGCGGCGAGCATCCCGGTCAGGGCGGCCGGACGCCCGGCCTCGGCGACCTGCCGCAGGACGACGTCCGACAGCACCTGCGCCCGCGCCAGGGCCGCCGGCCCACCCGTCGCCGGGTGCCGGTCGCGGACCGCGGCGAAGTAGTCGCGCTGCTCGGTGACGAGGTTGGTCAGCGACCGGGCGGAGGGCAGCAGGTCCGACCAGGTGGTGGACTCCCACACCACCCGGCCGAGCACCCGGGCGGCGGTCAGCACGAACGCCTCCTCCACCAGCAGGTACCGGGCGAGGTCGCCGGCGCCCAGCGTGCCGTCGGTGGCCTCCCGGACGAACCGGATGCCGCAAGCGCGGTCCAGCAGCGCGGCGTTGCGGTCGACCAGGGCCGCGGACCGGGAGCTCACGCGCGCGCCAACCAGCGCACCAGCCCGTCGAACAGGTCGGCGTAGCCCGGCCACTCCTCGCAGAAGGCCGGCGGCGCCCAGTGCGGGGAGCAGTCGGAGGTGAACGCCCCGGCCCGCCCGCTGCCGAAGGTGCCCAGCGCGACCAGCGGGTCCTCGCCCACCCGGACCGGCACCTCGGCGTCGTCCTTGGCGACCACCCGGTTGTAGCCCAGCAGTGCGGGCCACGCGTCCCCGGCACCGCCGAGGGCCGCGTGACCGGGGTCGACGACGCTGGGCACCAGACCCGCGGGGGCCTCGACCCGGTCGTCCTCGGCCAGCATCTCGACCGGCAGCACGTCGGCCAGCACCGTCTGCCGGAAGGCCGCCCGGGCCTGGAAGCCGCTGAAGGACAGGTACCCGCCGATCATCAGCAGCGCGCCGCCGTCCCCGACCCAGGTCCGCAGCGCGGCCAGCCGGTCCTCGCCGGGCTGGAACCGCTCGAAGACCTGGGGGGACAGCTGGATCGAGTTGGCGCCGATGTCGGAGAGCACGACGAGGTCGTAGCCCGACAGCGCGGCGGCGTCGCCGGGGAACTGCGTGGGCACCAGGTGCGCCGGCAGGTGGACGACGTCGTGCCCGCGGGCGGTGAGCACGTCGCGCAGCGGCCCCACGCCCTCGACGTAGGAGTGCACGGAGAACTCGTCCACGCCCTTCACGTGGGTGGAGGTGGTCATCCAGCTCTCGCCGGCGATCAGGATGCGGGCCACGTCAGAGTCCTCTCGAGGCGCGCTCGAACAGCGCGCGCGGGTTGGCGGTCATCAGGTCGGCCACCGTGTCGGCGTCGATCCCGCTGCGGCGCAGCCGGTCGGCGAAGACGACGGGGACGTAGGCGAGCCCGTTGCCGCCGAAGCGGCTGAGCATCGCCTTGAGGAAGAGGTCGTGGGAGAGCAGCAGCCGGTCACCGTGACCGGCCGCGACCAGGGCGGCGACGGCGGCGGCCGTCTCGGCCGGCGAGGGCGACTGACCCTCCCCCGGGTAGTCGAACGGCATCCCGACCATGTCGAACTCGCAGACGACGCCGCGCGCGGCGACCGACCGCTGGTAGTCCCGGTCGGCGCCGGAGGGGTCCATGTGGCAGAGCACGACGGCGCCGGGGTCGACGCCCTCCTCGTCCACCACCAGGTCGACCACCTCGTGCGCCCGGCGCTGCCAGCCGGGCAGGTGGACGAACAGCGGCACCCCGACCTCACGCTGGGCCCGGCAGGCGGCGCGCAGCGCCCGGCGCTCGTCGTCGGTGAACGCGGGGGAGACCCCGATCTCGCCGATGACGCCGGGCCGCAGCTCGTGCGCGGGGTCGAACTCGGCGACCAGCTCGGCCGCGAGCTGGTCGGCCGTGGACGTCGCGACGTGCGGTGGGTGGGTGGCCTGGAGGTACCAGCCGGACCCCATCACCACCTGGACGCCGGTGGCCCGGGACAGCTCCCGGAGCCGCTCGGGGTCCCGGCCGATGCCCGGCGGGGTCAGGTCGACGACGGTCCGCCCGCCGACCGAGGCGAACGTGCGCAGGTCCGCCGCCATCGCCTCGGCGTCGTCCAGCCGGCAGTTGTCCGCGCTCTCGTAGGGGTGGTCGGCCAAGAGCCAGGCCAGGTCCGCCGACACGGGCGCGTCCAGCAGGGCGCGCAGCTCCGGGTCCGCCGCCGGGCGGAAGGCCACCGCGTTGTCGTTGACCAGGTGCTCGTGCGGGAGCACCAGCCCCAGCTCGGCCGGGTCGACGTCGCCGGTGACGGTGCGGACGCCGGTCACCGGCGGGCGGTGAGCCGACGGAGGAACCAGCCGAGGTCCTTGCCGCGCAGGTTGATCCAGACCACCAGGACCAGCACCGCGCCGGTGATGATCGGGGTCAGGTACGGGCTGACCGACAGCAGGGTGAGCCCGTTGGCGATGACCTGGGTGAGCAGCGCCCCGATCAGCGTGCCGACGATGGTGCCGCGGCCGCCGAGCAGGCTGGTGCCCCCGAGCACGACCGCGGCGATCACGGTGAGCTCGAAGCCCTGGGCGCTGTTGGCCGAACCCGAGCCCAGCCGGGCGGCGATGAGCAGCCCGGCCAGCCCCGCGGCCAGCCCGGAGAACCCGAGCGCGCTCATCGTGACCAGCTTGACGTTCACGCCGGCCCGGCGGACCGACTCCTGCGCCGACCCGATGCCGATCACGTACTGGCCGAACCGGGTGGCGTGCAGCAGCACGAAGCCCAGGACCACCACGACCAGGGCGATCCAGGCCGTCGCCGAGAAGCCCAGCCAGCGGGCCGTGCCGAGCTTCGCCACCAGCGTGTAGGACTCGATCGGCACCGAGAAGCCCTCGGTCTGGAACAGCGCGATGCCGCGGACCACCGACAGCGTGGCCAGCGTGACGATGAACGCCGGGATGCCCTGGTAGGCGGTGAACCAGCCGTTGACCAGCCCCCAGCCCAGGCCCATGAGCAGCGCGGCCACGATGACCAACGAGGAGTCCCAGCCGGCCACCAGGAGCTGGGCGGAGATCGCCGCCGTGAACGCCACGATCGAGCCGACCGACAGGTCGATCTGGCCGGCGGTGATGACGAAGGTCATCGCGACGGCGACGATGAGCACCGGCCCCACCTGGGTGGCCAGGTTGGACAGGTTCGCGAAGGTCAGGAAGTTCTCGTCCGCGACGGCGAAGAAGACGAACACGAGCAGCGTGACCCCGGCCATCACCAGCGTGGCCTTGTTGGTGCGCTGCCAGAACGACCGCTGCTGGGCCAGCCGGGCCACGGTGGGCTCGGGCGCGACGGTGGTCTCGGTGGTGGTCATGCCGGCGTCCCCTCGGTGCGTCGCGTCGCGGGCGTCCGCGTGATGAGGCCGACCAGGGTCTCGATGTCCAGGTCGGCGATGGCCGCGTCGTCGACGCTGCGCCCCTCGTACATGACGGTGATCCGGTCGCAGACCCGGAAGAGGTCCTGCAGGCGGTGGGTGATCAGGATGACCCCGACCCCCTGCGCCGCGACCTCGCCGATGAGCCGGAGCACCGACTCCACCTCGGCGACGGCCAGGGCCGCCGTCGGCTCGTCGAGGATCAGCACGTCCGGGGCGAAGGAGACGGCCCGGGCGATGGCCACGGTCTGCCGCTGGCCGCCGGAGAGCGTGCCGATCTCCTGGTGGGTGCTCTTCACCTTGACGTGCAGGTCGGCCAGGATGCGGGCCGCGTCCCGGTGCATCCGGCCGCGGTCGATGAACGGCCCGCGGCGCGGCTCGCGGCCGAGGAACAGGTTGCTGGCCACGTCGAGGGTGTCGCACAGCGCCAGGTCCTGGTAGACGATGCCGATCTTCTCCGCCTGGGCGTCCGACGGGTTGGCGAAGCGCACCGGGCTGCCGTGCACCCGGATCTCGCCCTCGTCGTGCTGGACCGCCCCGGCCAGCACCTTCATCAGGGTCGACTTGCCGGCGCCGTTGTCGCCGACCAGGCCGAGGACCTCGCCGCGGCGGAGGGTCAGGTCGACGCCCTGCAGCGACTTCACCGGCCCGTAGGACTTGGTGATGCCGGCCAGTTCGACGAGGAGGTCCCCGCGGGTGTCAGGCAGCGCCACCGCTCAGCCCTCCAGGTAGAAGGTGAAGTCGTCCACGTTGTCCGGGGTCACGATCTCCGTGGGCACCGGCTGGTCCCGCTCGACCGGGTTGCCGCAGGCGAGGTCGATCGCCGCGGCCATCGCCCGGTAGCCGAACTCGAAGGTCTGCTGCTGCACGACGCCGGTGATCCAGCCGTCCCGCAGCCCCTGGACGGCCGGGTCCGAGAGGTCCCAGCCGACGACGTCGACCCGGTCCTGGGCGCCCTGGCCGCGGACGGCGGCCGCCAGGCCGATCAGCGCCGGCTCACCGGTCGCGTAGACGTACTCGAGGCCGGGGTTGCCGGTCAGCAGGTTCTCCGCGGCCGACTGGGCGGTCTCCTGCACGTTCTTGCCGTCGACGACCGTGCCGATGGTCATGCCACCGCCGGTCACGGCCTCCTCGAAGCCCTGCTGGCGCTCCAGCTGGATGGTCGAGTTCAGGGCGCCCACGATGCCGACCTCGCCCTCGCCACCGGACGCCTCGAGCAGCGCCTCGCCCAGCGCCGCCCCGCCCTCGGCGTTGGCGGTGCCGACCTGGGCGTCCACGGCCGGGTCGTCGACGATCGCGTCCACGGCGACCACCGGGATGCCGGCGGCGTCGGCGGCCTGCACGGAGGGCTTGATTCCCTCGGTGTCGATGGCGTCG
The DNA here is from genome assembly GCF_046635825.1 of Modestobacter sp. SSW1-42. NCBI lineage: Bacteria > Bacillati > Actinomycetota > Actinomycetes > Geodermatophilales > Geodermatophilaceae > Modestobacter > Modestobacter sp. SSW1-42. The sequence continues at coordinate 62,334 of NZ_JBISCA010000006.1, forward strand.
ACGATGATCGCGTCCACGCCGTCGGCCACCAGGGTGTCGATGGCGTTGGCCTGGGTCACGGAGTCGTCGTTGCCGCTGATGACCTGCAGCTCGACGCCCTGGCCGTCGGCCATCGCCTGCGCGGCGGTGTTGATCTGGTTGAAGAAGAGCGCCTGGAGGTTGATCGTCACCAGCCCGACCTGCAGCGGGCCGTCCGGGGTCTCGCACCCGGCCGGCTGCGCGGACGGCTCGGGGAGCGAGCCGGACGCCGAGCTGCCCGAGGCGGGCGCCGCGGCGGGGTCGCCGGACGGCGCCGGGGCGCTGTCGCAGGCGGCGAGGGCGAGCAGGCAGGCGCCTGCGGCGAGGGCGAGGGGGCGGTTCATGGGTCCTCCAGGTTGCGGTGCCGGGTCGGTGCGGGATCGCGGTGCGGGGGAGCAGGTGCTGCGGTGGTGCGGGTGGTGCGGCGAGAGGTCAGGGGGCCGGGACCGGGGGGCCGCTCAGCGCGGCGTCGACGAGCGCGGGCGCCGGTGCCCCGCGGGCGCCGGGCACGGTGCAGGACAGGCTGGCGGCGATGCCGGCGCGGACGGCCGCCGCCACGGGGGTCACCCCACCGGCCAGGCCGGCCAGGTAGGTGCCGCTGAAGCAGTCGCCGGCTCCGGTGTCGTCGACGACGTCGACGGTCAGCGCGCTGCCCTGCGAGACGGCGCCGTCGGGCCCGTGCAGCGACCAGCCCCGCGCGCCGTCGGTGACGACGAGGACGGTGCCGGACGAGCGGGCCAGCTCCGCCCACCCGGTGGCCGGCACGTCCAGCGGCCCGGTGAGGCGGCCGCGCCCGACGACGACGTGGTCGGCCAGCCGGACCGCCTCCCGCGCGGTCGCCGGGTCGTCGCAGCCGTCCAGGTCGACGGCGAGGGAGACGCCCGGGCGCACGGCGCGGCCCAGCTCCGCCGCGCGGTAGCCGTCGAGGTAGAGGAGCCCGCCCCCGGCGCCGGCGAGCCGGTCGGCGACCGACTGGACGTGGGCGCCCCCGAGCGCGTCGTCCTCGCTGACCACCGAACGCCGGCCGGCGCCGTCGACCAGCACGATCGCAGTCGACAGGAAGCCCCCACGGTCGGTCCAGCCGGTGTCCACCCCCTCGGCGGCGAGCTGGGCCAGGAACCGGTCGGACAGCGGGTCGTCCCCGACCACGCCGGCGAAGGCGACCGGGGCGCCGGCCCGGGCGGCCGCGACGGCGGCGTTGGCCGCCATGCCGCCGGGCAGGTGCTCGACGGCAGCGGCGTGCACGCGCTCGTCGGGCTGCGGGAAGCGGGGCACCCGGCCGACCACGTCGAGGTTGGCGTACCCGCAGAAGACGATCACTTGCCGGCGGCCCGGGCCACGGCGCGCACCTTCCCCGCGTCGGCGCGGCCCCACCAGCGGCCGTTCTCCTTGGCCGAGGACGCCACGATCGCGCCGTCGCACTCGGCCAGCAGCGCGGCCACGTTGCCCGGGTCGATGCCGCTGCCGATGATCACGGGGAGCTGGGTGTGGTCGCGGATCCCGACGACCTCCTCGACCGAGGTGGCGTGACCGGTGCGCGACCCGGTCGCGATGAGCACGTCGGCGTCGAAGAACTCCGCGTCCTCGGTCTGCTCGGCCAGCGTGCGGTCGGCGACGATGGCGTGGGCGCCGTGCTTGACGTGGACGTCGGCGAAGACCTTGACCGGGTCGGCCCCGATCTCGTGCCGGTACCGGGTGGTGCGGGCGGCCTGGCCCTCGATGAAGCCCTCGTTGGCCACGTAGGCGTTGGCCCACTGGTTGACCCGCACCCAGCCGGCGCCGGCGGACCACGCCGCGGCCACCGAGCAGGTGCCGGCGTTGGACAGCACGCTCACCCCGACCCGGGAGCCGAGCTCGGCCACCACCGCGGCGGTGATCACGCCCATGGCGGCGGCGACCTCGTACCCGTGCTCGCCGGGCTTGAGGAAGGGCAGGTCCCAGTGGTTCTCCACGATCACCGAGTCGAACCCGTTGCTCACGTAGGTGGCGGCCTCCTCCACGGCGAACCGGCTGAGCTCGGCCACCGACTGGCCCCGGTAGGACGGGCTCCCGGGCAGCGGTGGGAGGTGCACGGCGCCGATGAGCGTCTTCTCGGAGGCGAAGAGCTCGGCCATCGCCGACGGCTTGCGCGGGTACACACCCAGCGGAGCTGACACGTCCACACCCGTTCATGTAATCGATTGCAGGACGAGGGGAACGCTAGTGGGAGAGCCCCTGTCGCCGTCAAGAGGCAATCGTTTACATTCGTGTTTCCACTGGTCAGCGACCCGACATCCCACGGACATCGGAGCGAGGAACACTCGCGCCCGCGCCTGGGCGCCCGGGACCAGACAGGATGGGGACGCGTCCCGCCGGGGCGGAGGACGGGGAGGACGGCCAGCGTGGCGAGGGTGACCATCCGGGACGTCGCCGAGCGGGCGCAGGTGTCCACCGCCACCGTCTCCCGCGCCCTGTCCGGCGCCAAGCCGGTGTCCCCGGCCGTCGCCGAGCAGGTCCGCCGCGCCGCCGACGAGCTGGGCTACGCCGGCAACGGCATCGCCAGCGCGCTGCGGCGCAGCCGGACCGACACGGTCGGGATGGTCGTCCCCAGCATCACCAACCCGTTCTTCACCGGGCTGGTCGAGCACGTCGAGCACGCCCTGCAGGAGGCCGGCCGCCAGCTCTTCCTCTGCTCCTCCCGCTCCGACCCCGAGCTCGAGGCGCAGCGGCTGCGCAGCCTGGTGGCCCGGCAGGTCGACGGGATCGTCATCAGCCCCGTGCACGGCAGCCTCAGCACCGCTGCCGTCCGCCGGGCCGCGCAGGAACTGCCGCTGGTCCAGGTCGACCGGTACGTCTCCGGGGTCGACAGCGACTGGGTCGGGGTCGACGACGACGCCGCGCTGGGCCTGGTGATGGAGCACCTGGCCGGCCGCGGCGTCCGGTCGGCCGCCTTCGTGAGCTCCCGGCTCACCAACTCCTCGACCGAGCTCCGGGTCGCCGGCTTCCGCCGGCACGCCGGGCGGCTTGGCCTCACGGTCGCCGGGGTCCACCTGGGCGAGTACTCGATCGCCTGGGGGCGGCAGGCGGCCGAGCACCTGCTGCGCGAGGGGCCACGACCGGACGCCGTGGTGTGCGCCGACGACCTCATCGCCTTCGGCGTCCTGCAGGCCTGCACCGGCGCCGGCGTCCGGGTGCCCGAGGACCTGCTGGTCACCGGGTTCGACGACGTCCCCTTCGCCGCGCTGTCCAACCCGCCGCTGACCACCGTGCGCCAGCCGCAGCCCGAGATCGCCGCCGAGGCGGTGCGCCTGCTCTCCCGCGTGCTCGGCGACGAACACGCCCCGCCGTCCCGGGTGGCCCTGACCCCCTCGCTCACCGTGCGGGAGAGCACCGGCCGGTGAGCCCCCGGGGCCGGCGCCTCAGCCGGGCCAGCGGCGGAGCACCTCGGTGAACGTGGCCGTGGCCTGGCGCAGCTCGCCGACCTCGACGTGCTCGTCGACCGCGTGCATCGCCGCCGGGGTGCCGGGCCCCCAGACGACGATCGGGGCGTCGCCGACCACCGGCCGCAGGACCGAGGCGTCGGTGAAGTAGGTCGCCGGCGCCGGGTCCACCGGAGCGGGCAGCCCCGCGACCCACGGGTCCTCGGCGGACGTGCGCACCGAGGGCAGGTCGACGAGCACGTCGACCCCGGCGACCTCCGGCTGGGCCCGCCACCAGGCCAGCAGGGCCGCGCCGTCGCCGACGGTCCGCTGGTCGACCAGCACCTCCGCGCGGTCGGGCACCACGTTGGGCACCGTGCCGCTGCGCAGCACCCCGGGGTTCCACGTCTCCGTGCCGAGGAACGGCTCCTCGGCCAGCGGCAGCGCCTGCCCCGCCCGGCCCAGGACGGCGACCAGGTCCAGCAGCGCGTTGTGCCCCCGCTCCGGCGTGCTGCCGTGCGCTGCGCGCCCCTGGGCCCGGACGGCCAGCCACAGCGCCCCCCGGTGACCCAGGACCACCCGGTTGCCGGTGGCCTCGGGCACCACGACCGCCCCCACCTCCAGCGCGGACACGGCAGCGGCCGCGGCGGCCGCCCCGCGCGAGCCGATCTCCTCGTCGCTGCTGAGCAGCAGCGCCACCGGCGTCCCCTCGGGGGCGGCCGCCAGCGCCGCCACCGCGGCGACCAGCCCGGCCTTCATGTCCGAACCCCCACGGCCCCAGACCCGGCCGTCGTCCAGGTCGGCGCCGAAGGGGTCCCGCTGCCAGCCGGCGGGGTCCGCGGCCGGGACGGTGTCGACGTGGCAGGCCAGCAGCAGCCGCGGCCGACCCGGGTCGGTGGGGGAGGTGAGCAGCGTCCAGGGCTGGTCCCGGTCCGCCCCCTCCCGCCGCTGCAGGTGGGGGGCGGCGGCGGTGAGCACCTCGGTGACGACGCCGAGCACCTCCCGCTGCGCGGCGGCGTCCCCGGAGACGGTGGGCCGGCGCACCAGCTCGCGCACGAGGTCGACGACGTCCGGAGGAGGAGCGCTCATGGACCGAGCATGGCCTGCCCTCCGGTTCCACGTGGAACCGGAGGGCCGGTCAGCTGCGCCCGGCCGGGGCGGGCTCCCGCGCCGCCTCGAGCCTCGCGCCCTCGACGTCCAGGTCGGGGAGCGCGCGGTCCAGCCAGCGCGGCAGCCACCAGGCCGACCGGCCCATCAGCGCCAGCACCGCCGGCACCAGGGTCATCCGGACGACGAAGGCGTCGACCAGCACGCCGACGGCCAGGCCGAACGCGATCGCCTTCACCGTCACGTCGTCGATGTGCACGAAGCTGGCGAACACCGCGAACATGATCAGCGCGGCCGCGACCACGACCCGCGATGCGTGCCGCATGCCGGCCACGACCGACGCGCGGGGCGCCCCGCCGTGCACGAACTCCTCGCGCATCCGGGAGACCAGGAAGACCTCGTAGTCCATGGCCAGGCCGAACAGCACCGCCATGAGCAGGATCGGCATGAAGCTGATCACCGGGCCGGTGGCCGGGACGCCGAAGAGGTCCATCAGCCAGCCCCACTGGAAGACGGCCACGACGGCGCCGAAGGACGCGCCCACCGACAGCAGGAAGCCCAGCGCGGCCTTGACCGGCACCAGCACCGAGCGGAACACCAGCAGCAGCAGGACCAGCGCCAGGCCGACGACGACCAGCGTGAACGGCAGCAGCGCCCGGGTGAGCCGGTCGGAGACGTCGATGGCGACCGCGGTCTGCCCGGTGACCGCGACCTGGGCGCCGGTGCGGGCCTCGAGGTCGCGGCCGGCGTCGCGCAGCGCGGTGACCAGGTCGGTGGTGGCCTCGTCCTGCGGGCCGCTCTCGGGCACCACCTGCAGGATCGCGTTCGTGCCACCGGGCAGCAGCTGGGGCGCGGCGTAGACGACGTCGTCCAGGCCGCCGTCGAACTGCCCCGGCGCCCCGGTGGGCGTGCCGCCGATGGTCACGGCCGCCTCGTTTACGGTCTGCTCGGCGGTCGCGGGGTCCAGGTCGCTGAGGAAGACCAGGATCGGCCCGTTGACGCCGGGGCCGAAGTACCGGCTGACCGCGTCGTAGGCCTGCCGCTCGGTGCTCTCGGCCGGGGCGGTGCCCGCGTCGGGCAGCGCCAGCCGCAGCTGCAGCGCCGGGACCGCCATGACCAGCAGGCCGACCACGCAGACCACGACGACGAGCGCCGGCCGCCGGGTGACGAACGCGCCCCAGCGGGCCCCGCCGGTGCGGGCCGGCGCGCCGGTGTGCTCGGTCAGCGCCTGCTCGCGGCGGGCGGCCCGCGACCCGGGCCCCGGCACCAGCCGGGCGCCGGCGAAGCCGAGCAGCGCCGGCAGCAGGGTGAGCGCGACGAGGACGGCGACCAGCACGGTGCCGGCCGCCCCCAGGCCCATGACGGTGAGGAAGGGGATGCCGACGACCGCGAGCCCCGCCAGAGCGATGACCACGGTCAGCCCGGCGAAGACGACGGCCGACCCGGCGGTGCCGGTGGCCCGCGCGGCCGACTCCTCGGGTGCCATGCCGGCGGCCAGCTGCGAGCGGTGCCGGGACAGGATGAACAGCGTGTAGTCGATGCCCACCGCCAGGCCGATCATCAGCGCCAGGGTCGGCGCGGTCGACGACAGCGTGATCACCCCGGACAGCGCCAGCAGCCCGGTCAGCCCGATCCCCACCCCGACCAGCGCGGTCAGCAGGTTCATCCCGGCGGCCAGCAGCGATCCGAAGGTCAGCACCAGCACCAGGACGGCGACGACGACGCCGACGAGCTCCGTGGGGCCGACGGTGACCGCGCCGGTGTTGAACGCGTTGCCGCCGACCTCGACCTCGAGGCCGGCCGCGGTCGCCGCGCCACCGGCCTCCTGCAGCTGCTCGAGGGCGTCGGGGGAGAGCCGGTCGGCGCTCACGCCGTACTGCACCGTCGCCAGCGCCGCCCGGCCGTCGGGGCTGATCGCCTGGCTGGTGAAGGGGTCCTGCACCGCCGCGACGTCAGGCACCTGCGCGGCCGCGGCCACGACCTGCCCGACGGCCGCGGCGAGCTGCGGGTCGGCCACGGTGGTGCCCTCGGGGGCGATGAACACCAGCTGGGCGCCGGCACCGGCGGCGCCGGGCGAGGCCTGCCCCAGCAGGTCGAGCGCCGCCTGGGACTCCGAGCCGGGGATGGTGAACTCGTCGTCGAACTCCCCGCCGATGGTCAGGAACAGGGTGACGACGACGCCGAGGACCACCACCCAGGCCGCGGAGAACAGGGCGCGCCGGCGGTAGGCGGCGCGGCCCAGGCGGTAGAGCAGGGTGGACATCGGTTCTCCTGGATCAGCCGGGTGAGGGGGTGGTCGGCGTGGTGCTGACGGCGCCGCGGACGAGCATCAGCAGCGCGTCGCGCCGCAGCCCGTCGGCCTCGGCCGGGTCGGTGAGCGACAGCACGGTCATGCCGGCGTGCAGGGCGAAGACCGCCCGCATCAGCTCGGCGGCGGGCACGCGCAGGTGCAGACCGGCCTCGGCCAGCGCCGGCGTGATGACCTCGACCAGGCTCTCCTGCATCTGCCGCCGGTGGCGGCGGAGCACGTCCGCGGCCTCGGGGTGGCGGGCGGCGTGCAGCACGTACTCGGTGGTGACCAGCGTCCAGACCCGACCGACCCGGAACAGCGCCAGGCTGCGGTCGACGGCGGCGGTGACCGGGTCGGGCTCGTGGCCCAGGCCGTCGAGCATGTCGGCCGCGCGGGCCAGGTCGCGCTCGACCTCGCGGTGCATCAGGGCGGCGAACAGCTCGTCCTTGCTGCGGAAGCTGGAGTAGAACGCCCCGCGGGTGAACCCACCGCGGCTGCAGACGTCCACGACACTCGAGGCGGCGAACCCCTGCTCGGCGAAGGTCTCCAGCGCGGCGTCGAGCAGCCGTTCCACGGTCGCCTCGCGGCGCCGCCGGGGGCGCTCCTGGTCGGCGTCCGTCACGATGCAGAACTGTATTGGGTACAGCAGTGCATCGGGGACCTCGCAGCTCTCCCGGTTCCGCCGTCCCGAGCCGGTCGCACCTGGTCCCCCTGCACCGACGACTGTCCCCCCGCACCAGCGTTGGCGCGGGGGGACGGAGTTGGATCAGGTCACCTGATCACCGCTGCGCGCGGTCAGGCCAGGGCGCGGCCGACGGCGATGGCGCGGGTGTCGGGAGCGGCGACGCGGGCGGCGTCGGCCTCCTGGTCACCGGCGGCCTCCTGCGAGCGCCGCTCGGCCTCCACCCGGGCTCGGTAGCTGTCGACCTCGGCGCCGATCCGCTCCTCGCCCCAGCCGAGGACGCCGGCCACGGCGCGGGCCACCGCCTCGGCGCAGTCGACCCCGCGGTGCGGCGTCTCGATGGAGATGCGGGTGCGCCGGGCGAGCAGGTCGTCGAGGTGCAGGGCGCCCTCGTGCGCGGCGGCGTAGACCATCTCGACCATCAGGTACTCCTCGGCGCCGGGCACCGGCTGGAGCAGCGCCGGGTCGTCGGCGGCCAGCGCGAGCACCTCCGGGGTCAGCGACCCGAACCGGTTGAGCAGGTGCTCGGCGGCGAACCGCGGGAGGCCCCACCGCTCGCTGAGCGCGTCGAGGGAGTTGACCATCGCCTTGTACCCCTCGGCGCCGACCAGCGGGATGTCCTCGGTGACGCTCGGCGGCACCCGGCGGGTGACGTCCTCGGCCACCGCGTCGACGGCGTCGGCGGCCATGGGCCGGTAGGTCGTGTACTTGCCGCCGGCGACGGCGATGACGCCGGGCATGGGGCGGGCGACGGCGTGCTCGCGGGAGAGCTGGCTCGTCGACTCCTCCTCGCCCGACAGCAGCGGGCGCAGGCCGGCGTAGACGCCGGTGATGTCGGCGTGCGTCAGCGGCACCGACAGGACCGTGTTGACGTGCTCGAGGATGTAGTCGATGTCGGCCTTCGACGCCGCCGGGTGCGCCTTGTCCAGCGACCAGTCGGTGTCGGTGGTGCCGACGATCCAGTGGCTGCCCCACGGGATCACGAAGAGCACGGACTTCTCGGTGCGCAGGATCAGGCCGGCCTCGCCGTTGATCCGGTCGCGCGGGACGACGATGTGCACGCCCTTGCTGGCCCGCACGTGGAACCGCCCCCGCCCGCCGACCAGCGTCTGCAGGTCGTCGGTCCAGACGCCGGTCGCGTTGACCACGACCTCGCTGCGGACGTCGACCTCCTGCCCGGTCTCGACGTCGCGCACCCGGGCGCCGACCACGCGGCCGCCGGCGTGGGTGAAGGAGACGACCTCGGCGGAGTTCAACACGGTCGCCCCGTAGGCGGCGGCGGTGCGGGCCACGGTGAGGGTGTGCCGGGCGTCGTCGGCCTGCGCGTCGTAGTAGCGCACCGCGCCGACCAGGGCGTCGGGCCGGAGCGCGGGGAACATGCGCCGGGCGCCGGTCCGGGTCAGGTGCTTCTGCCCGGGCATGGGCTCCGAGAGCGCGCCGAACCGGGCCAGGCCGTCGTAGAGCGCCAGGCCTGCGGTGACGTAGGGCCGCTCCCAGCCGCGGTGGGTCAGCGGGTAGAGGAAGGGCACCGGCTTGACCAGGTGCGGGGCGATCCGGTTCACCGACAGGTCGCGCTCGTGCAGCGCCTCGCGCACCAGGCCGAAGTCGAACTGCTCCAGGTAGCGCAGGCCGCCGTGGAAGAGCTTCGACGAGCGGGACGACGTGCCACTGGCGAAGTCACGCGCCTCGACCAGGGCCGTGCGCAGGCCGCGGGTGGCCGCGTCCAGCGCGACGCCGGCGCCGGTCACCCCGCCGCCGACGACGAGGACCTCGAACTCGCCCCGGGCCAGCTCGGCCCAGGCCTCGGCACGCTGCTGCGGACCGAGCGGGGGGACAGCGGTCATCTTGTTGCTCCTCGTGCCGGGCCGGCGCACGTCGCTGTGGCCTCTGGCACTCCACGGTAGGTCGGTCCGGGCGTCGACGCCGAGGGTCGCCGTCCGACGATGTCGCACAGCCGGGCGCGCTCCACGGGGCGCTGCCATGGCCTACGGTCGCGCCGTGCCCGGCAGCGTGCAGTCCATCGAGCGGGCGGCGGCCATCCTGCACGTGGTGGCCGGGTCCGGCGGCACACTCGGCGTCACCGACATCGCCGAGGCGGTCGGTCTGCCCAAGACCACCGCCCACAGCCTGCTGCGCACCCTGCTGCTGGTCGGCTTCGTCGAGCAGGACCCGGCGACCGGCCGCTACAGCCTCGGCGCGGCGCTGCTGCGGCTGGGCGCCGCCCTGGACGCCAACGAGCTGCGCGCCCGGGCGTCGAACTGGGCCGACGCGCTGGCCGCCCGCAGCGGGCACGCCGTCCGGCTGGCCACGCTCTCCGGCGACGAGGTCGTCGTCGTCCACCACGTCTTCCGGCCCGACGACTCCGCCCAGCTGCTCGAGGTCGGGACGGCGCTGCCGCCGGGCTGCGCGCTGGGCAAGGTGCTGCGCGCGCACCGACACCCGCACACCGGCGCCCGGTCCGGGCCCCGGCTGCCCGCGGCGCTGGCCGAGCTGGCCGAGGTGCGCGCCCGCGGCTGGGCGGCCGACCGCGGCGAGCACGAGCCCGAGGTCGGCAGCATCGCCGCACCGGTGCGCGGGGCGGGCGGGCTGGTGGTCGCCGCACTCGGTGTCACCGGCCCGCAGAGCGCCCTGTTCGACGTCCGCGGTGTCCCGCGCCCGCTGGTGCTGGCGATGGTCACCGACGCGGCGCACGCGGTCTCCCGCGAGCTGGGGTCCCCCGGTGCCTGACCGCTACGTGCTCGCCGTCGACCAGGGGACGACGTCGACCCGGTCGCTGGTCTTCGACCGGGGCGGGCGGATGGTCGCGGTGCGCCAGCGGGAGCACCGGCAGTACTTCCCGCGGCCGGGCTGGGTGGAGCACGACCCGATGGAGATCTGGGCGAACACTCAGCGCACCGCGGCCCAGGTGCTGGCCGACGTCCCGGGCACCGGGCAGGTGATGGCGCTGGGCATCGCCAACCAGCGCGAGACCACCGTCGTGTGGGACCGGGAGACCGGCCGGCCGGTGACCCGGGCCCTGGTCTGGCAGGACACCCGCACCGACGACCTGGTCACCGCGCTGGCTGCCCGGCCCGACGCCGCGCTGGTGGCCGAACGCACCGGGATGGCGCTCGCCGGCTACTTCTCCGGGCCGCGGCTGCGCTGGATCCTCGACCACGTGCCCCGCGCCCGGGAGCGGGCGGAGGCCGGCCGGCTGCTGTTCGGCACGATGGAGACCTGGCTGATCTGGAACCTCACCGGCGGCCCGGACGGCGGCGTGCACGTCACCGACGTGACCAACGCCAGCCGCACCCTGCTGATGGACGTCCGCAGCTGCCGCTGGGACCCCGACCTGCTCGCCTTCTTCGACGTCCCGGCCGCGATGCTGCCCGAGATCCGCCCCTCGGTCGGCGTCCTGGGCACGGCGACGGCGCTGTCCCCGGCGCTGCCGATCACCGGCGCGCTCGGCGACCAGCAGGCCGCGCTGTTCGGCCAGACCTGCTTCTCCCCGGGGGAGGCCAAGTGCACGTACGGCACCGGCAGCTTCCTGCTGCAGAACACCGGGACCGAACTGGTGCGCACCCGGTCGGGCTCGATCAGCACGGTCGCCTACCAGCTGGCCGGGGAGCCGGTGCACTACGCGCTCGAGGGGTCGGTGGCGGTGGCCGGCGCGCTGGTGCAGTGGCTGCGCGACGGGCTGGGGCTCATCTCCTCGGCCGCGGAGGTCGAGACGCTGGCGCGCACCGTCAGCGACAACGGCGGCTGCTACGTCGTCCCGGCGTTCTCCGGGCTCCTGGCCCCGCACTGGCGCGGTGAGGCGCGCGGTCTGGTCGCCGGGCTCACCTCCTACGTCACCAAGGGGCACCTGGCGCGGGCGGCACTGGAGGCCACCGGGTGGCAGACCCGGGACGTCGTCCGGGCGATGGCCGCGGACTCGGGGCTGTCGCTGCCGGCGCTGCGGGTCGACGGCGGGATGACGACCAACAACCTGCTCATGCAGTTCCTCGCCGACGTCCTCGACACCCCGGTGGTGCGGCCGATGGTGGGGGAGACGGTCTCGCTGGGCGCCGCCTACGCAGCCGGGCTCGCCGTCGGGGTCTGGTCGGACGTCGAGGCGCTGCGGCGCAACTGGCACCGGGCAGCCCAGTGGACGCCGTCCCCGGGCCGGGCGCAGGCGCTCACCGCCGAGTACCCGACGTGGGAGCGGGCGGTCCGGTTGAGCATCGCGTGGGGCGCTCCCTGACCCGGTACGACCATGTCGTACCGGCCGTGTTGTCCGGGTCACACCAGCGCTTCTACGGTCCGCTGGACGGCCTGGTGACGGCGATCACGCCACCGGGTCGCGACATCCACGGTCCGCAGTGCAGCGGACCCGTCGTGAGGAGCGCCTACACGTGGACACCGTCGGTCTCTGGACCGTCTTCGGCAGCGAGGTCATCGGGACCGGACTGCTCATCCTGCTCGGCGTCGGCGTCGTCGCCAACGTCGCGCTGGCCAAGACGTTCGGCAACGGGCCGAACTGGCTGCTCATCTCCTTCGGCTGGGGCCTGGCCGTCTTCGTCGGCGTCTACGGCGCGGCCACCTCGGGCGCGCACCTGAACCCCGCTGTCACGATCGGCCTGTGGGTCAGCGGCGCTGACGAGTACGCCCCCGGCGTCGACATCACCCTGGCCAGCACGCTGACGTACTTCGCCGGTGAGCTCGTGGGCGCCTTCGTGGGCGCCGTCCTCGCCTGGGCCGCCTACCGGCGGCACTACGACCAGCCCGAGGTGGCCGGCACGCAGCTGGGCACCTTCTCCACCGGCCCGGCGATCAAGAGCACGGTCGACAACCTGGTCACCGAGATCATCGCGACGTTCGTGCTGATCTACGTCATCCTGCGCTTCGGCGACACCCCCGGCGAGCTCGGTCCGCTCGCCGTCGCCCTGCTGGTCGTGGCCATCGGCGCCAGCCTCGGTGGGCCGACGGGCTACGCGATCAACCCCGCTCGCGACCTCGGCCCCCGCATCGCCCACGCCCTGCTGCCCATCAAGGGCAAGGGCGGCAGCAACTGGGGCTACGCCTGGGTGCCGATCGTCGGCCCGATCATCGGAGCCGTGCTCGCCGGCGCCTTCTCCCACGTCTCCATCTGACCGCACACGACACGAGAGGGAATCGACATGCCGCAGTACGTCGCAGCCATCGACCAGGGCACCACGAGCACCCGCTGCATGCTCTTCGACCACGACGGGAAGGTCGTCGCGGTCGGGCAGAAGGAGCACGAGCAGATCTTCCCGCGGGCCGGCTGGGTGGAGCACGACCCCGAGGAGATCTGGGTCAACACCCGCGAGGTGGTCGGCCAGGCCCTCGCCCGGGGCAACGCCAGCAACAGCGACATCGTCGCCGTCGGCATCACCAACCAGCGCGAGACGACGGTCGTCTGGGACCGCACCACGGGCAAGCCGGTCTACAACGCGATCGTCTGGCAGGACACCCGCACCGGGAAGATCTGCGAGGAGCTCGGCGCGCTGGGCGGCGGGGCCGACCGCTACAAGGCCAAGGTCGGCCTGCCGCTGGCCACCTACTTCGCTGGCCCCAAGGTGCGCTGGATCCTCGACAACGTCGACGGCGCGCGGGCCAAGGCCGAGGCCGGTGACCTGCTCATGGGCACCATCGACTCCTGGCTGATCTGGAACATGACCGGCGGGGTCGACGGCGGCAAGCACCTCACTGACGTCTCCAACGCCTCCCGCACGATGCTGATGGACTACCGCACGCTGGCGTGGGACACCGAGATCGCCGCGGAGATGAAGATCCCGGTCTCGATGCTGCCGGAGATCCGGTCCAACTCCGAGGAGTACGGCGTCGGCCGGAAGTCCGGCTTCCTCGCCGGGGTGCCCATCGCCGGCTCCCTGGGTGACCAGCAGGCGGCCACCTTCGGCCAGGTCTGCTTCACCAAGGGCATGGCCAAGAACACCTACGGCACCGGCAACTTCATGCTGCTCAACACCGGCGAGGAGGCCGTCCCGTCGAAGAACGGGCTGCTCACCACGCTGTGCTACCAGCTCGGCGACGCCAAGCCGGTGTACGCGCTGGAGGGCTCGATCGCGGTCACCGGCTCGCTGGTGCAGTGGGTGCGCGACAACCTGAAGATGATCTCCAGCGCGCCGGAGATCGAGACCCTGGCCCGCGAGGTCGAGGACAACGGCGGCTCCTACTTCGTGCCGGCGTTCTCGGGCCTGTTCGCCCCGCACTGGCGGGCCGACGCCCGGGGCGCGGTGGTCGGGCTGACCCGCTTCGTCAACCGCGGCCACCTGGCCCGCGCCGTCCTGGAGGCCACGGCCTACCAGACCCGCGAGGTGCTCGACGCGATGAACGCCGACTCCGGGGTCGACCTGACCGAGCTGCGCGTCGACGGCGGGATGGTCGGCAACGAGCTGCTCATGCAGTTCCAGGCCGACATCCTCGACGTCCCGGTGATCCGCCCGGAGATCGCCGAGACGACCGCGCTGGGCGCGGCCTACGCCGCCGGCCTGGCCGTCGGCTTCTGGTCCGACCTCGACGAGCTGACCGCGAAGTGGGCCGAGGACAAGCGGTGGGAGCCCGCAATGCCCGCCGAGGAGCGCGAGCGGCTGTACCGCAACTGGCAGAAGGCCGTCACCAAGTCCCTGGACTGGGTCGACGACGACGTCAGCTGACCCCACCCCCGGGGCCGAAGTCGCGACTTCGGCCCCGGGCGAAGACCGCCGGGACGAGGCACCCGGGACGGCGCCTCATCCCCACCACAGGGGGGCCGAAGTCGCGACTTTGGCCCCCCTGTGGACGGCGGCAGCGGGGACAGGTGCCGGTCGGCCACTGTGCACCGGTGTCCCGACGACCCCTGCACGGCGTGTTCATCGCCAGCCACGCGATCGCCGAGGGCGCGATCACCCGCAAACAGCTCCGGTCCCTGGGCTACCGCCGTCTGGTGCAGGGCGTGTACGCCGACCCCGGAATCGGACTCGACCACCGGCTCCGTGCCACGGGGGTCGCACTGCTGCTCCCGGCCGGCACCGCCATCGGCGGCCACTCGGCGGCCGCCTGGCACGGCGCCCCGTTCGCCGGCCTGCACGACCCGGTCACCGTGCTGCGGCCCGCCGAGGTCCGGTGGGCCGGCCCACGCGGCGTCCGGGTCCACCGGACCGTGCTGGCGCCAGCGGACGTCGACGTCGTCGAGGGCGTGCCCGTCACCTCACCGCTCCGCACGGCGTGGGACGTCGCCGCGCTGGAACCGCTCGGCACAGCTGTTGCCGCCCTCGACGCCATGGTCCGGCGCGGGCCCGTCACCACCGCAGCCCTGATGTCACGACTCGAGGGCGCTGCAGGGGAGTGGGGGGTCACGAGGGTGCGGCGTGCGTTCGGCCTGGTCGACCCGCGGGCGGAGTCCGCGCCCGAGTCGCGCGTGCGGGTGGCCCTGGTACTGGCCGGTCTGCGGCCGGTGCCCCAGTTCCACGTGCTGGACGGCGGGGAGTTCCTCGCGAAGGTCGACCTCGCGTGGCCGGAGGCGAAGCTCGTCGTCGAGTACGAGGGTGCCCACCACTTCGAGGCCGAGAAGATCATCGAGGACGACCGGCGCTACGCCGTCCTGGTCGCGGCGGGCTGGCGGGTCATCCGGCTCAGCGCGCCCGACCTGCGGGACCTGGACTCCGTCGTCCGCCGGGTCCGCGACGCCCTCGACGCCTGACGTCGACCAGGGCCGCAACCCCCGAGGGCCGAAGTCGCGACTTCGGCCCCCGTCAGACGGGAGCCGCGAGCGACCCGGCTCCCGAGCCTGCACCTCCGTGGGGCCAAAGTCGCGACTTTGGCCCCACGGCGGGGTCAGGCGGAGAGGGCGGCGGTGACGACGTCCTTGGCCTCGGCCTGGACCTGGGCCAGGTGCTCGGGGCCCTTGAACGACTCGGCATAGACCTTGTAGACGTCCTCGGTGCCCGACGGGCGGGCGGCGAACCAGGCGTTCTCGGTGGTGACCTTCAGCCCGCCGATCGCGGCGTCGTTGCCCGGTGCCCGGGTGAGCTTGGCGGTGATCGGCTCGCCGGCCAGCTCGGTGGCGGTGACGGCGTCGGGGGAGAGCTTGCCCAGCGCCGCCTTCTGCTCGCGGGTGGCCGCCGCGTCGATCCGCGCGTAGGCGGACTCGCCGAACCGTTCCGTCAGTGACGAGTGCAGCTGCGAGGGCGAGCTGCCGGTGACCGCCTGGATCTCCGAGGCCAGCAGCGCGAGCAGGATGCCGTCCTTGTCGGTGGTCCACACGCCGCCGTCCCGGCGGAGGAAGGACGCGCCGGCGGACTCCTCGCCGCCGAAACCGACCGACCCGTCGAGCAGGCCGGGCACGAACCACTTGAAGCCGACCGGCACCTCGACCAGCGTGCGGCCCATGTCGGCGACGACCCGGTCGATCAGCGAGCTCGACACGAGCGTCTTGCCCACGGCCGTGCCGGCGCCCCACTCGGGACGGTGGGCGAACAGGTAGGAGATCGCCACGGCGAGGAAGTGGTTGGGGTTCATCAGCCCGCCGTCGGGGGTGACGATGCCGTGCCGGTCGGCGTCGGCGTCGTTGCCCGTGGCGATCTGGTGGTCGGCGCGCTTGTCGATCAGCGAGGCCATCGCGGACGGCGAGGAGCAGTCCATCCGGATCTTGCCGTCCCAGTCGAGGGTCATGAAGCGCCACGTCGGGTCGACCAGCGGGTTGACCACCGTGAGGTCCAGGCCGTGCCGCTCGGCGATGGCACCCCAGTAGTCGACGCTCGCGCCGCCCAGCGGGTCGGCGCCGATGCGCACGCCGGCGCTGCGGATCGCGTCGATGTCGAGCACGTTCGGCAGGTCGTCGACGTAGGTGCCGAGGAAGTCGTAGGGCTGCGCGGCGGCGCGGGCCCGGGCGAAGGGCACCCGCCGGACGCCCTCGAGCCCGGCGGCCAGCAGCTCGTTGGCCCGGCGGGCGATCCAGCCGGTGGCGTCGGTGTCGGCCGGGCCGCCCGAGGGCGGGTTGTACTTGAAGCCGCCGTCGCGGGGCGGGTTGTGCGAGGGGGTGACGACGATGCCGTCGGCCAGCCCGGTGGTCTTCCCGCGGTTGGCGGTGAGGATCGCGTGGCTGACCGCCGGGGTGGGCGTGTACCGGTCGGCGGCGTCGACCAGGACCGTGACGTCGTTGGCGGCCAGCACCTCCAGCGCGCTGACCCAGGCCGGCTCGCTCAGGCCGTGGGTGTCGCGGCCGATGAACAGCGGGCCGTCGTACCCCTGCTGGCTGCGGTACTCGCAGATGGCCTGGGTGGTCGCCAGGATGTGCGCCTCGTTGAACGCGCCGTCCAGCGAGGACCCGCGGTGCCCGGACGTGCCGAACACGACCTGCTGGGCGACGTCGGCCGGGTCCGGCTGCACCGCGTAGTACGACGTCACCAGGTGCGGGACGTCGACCAGGTCGGAGGGCTGGGCGGGCTGGCCGGCGCGGTCGGAGCTCATGGGTGTGATCTTCGCGCCGGGGACCCTCCCCGCGCGACCCGGGTCACCCTCTCCGGCCGTCCGCCCGTGCTCAGGACGGCGGCAGCTGCTTGTCCAGGACGGCCCAGACCACCTTGCGCTCGGCCGCGTAGTGGACGCCGTGGTCGGCGGTCAGGTCCTCGACCACGTACAGCCCGTAGCCCCCCTGCCCCTCCCGCCGGCCCCGTGCGGGGGTGGGCCGGCGCCCGGGCGCGCTGTCGGTGACCAGCACGATCCACCGGGTGTCCTCGTCGGCGATGTGCAGGCTCGCCGGCGGTGCCCCGTGGCGCAGCGCGTTGGACGCCAGCTCGTCGATCACCAGGACCGCCCGCTCGACGGCGTCCTCGACGCCCGGTCCGGCGTCCACGGACGACAGCAGGAACTGCCGCATCTGCCGGCGCACCCCGCTGAGCCCGCGCAGGGACGCCAGCTCCAGGGTCAGCCGGGCGCCCGACACCGCCGGGACCGGGCTGTCGCTGTGCCAGCCGGCGTGCGCCGCGGCGTACTGCGCGGGCGTGCGGCCGGAGTTGCCCGCCGACGCCCGGTCCAGCCGGACGGCGACGAGCGCGACGTCGTCGGCGGGCCGGCCGTCGACGAGCCGGTCCACCACCCGGTCGCAGAGCTCCTCCAGCGGCAGGTCGGCGGCCTCGGTGACGACCTCGCGCAGGGCGGCGACCCCGGCGTCCAGGTCGCTGCCGGGCCGCTCGACCAGCCCGTCGGTGTAGAGCAGCACGGTCGCGCCGTCGTCGAGGTCGAGCACGCTCTCCCCGCGGGTGACGGCCGGCTCGACGCCGAGCATCAGCCGGCCGGGCGCCTCGGGGACGGGGACGTGACGGCCGTCGGTGTCGAGCACCACCGGGGGTGGGTGGCCGGCGCTGGCCCAGCGCAGCCGGGTGGCGCCGGACGGGTCCCGCTCCAGCCGGCCCATGCCCACGGTGGCGTAGGTGGCCAGCCCGAGCTGGGCGATCGCGGTGTCCATCGTGTCGAGCACCTGCGCGGGGCCCGCCGCACCGGAGACGGCGATGCCGCGCAGCAGGCTGCGCAGCTGCCCCATCGTCGCGGCCGCACCGATGTCGTGGCCGACCACGTCGCCGATGACCAGGTCGACGGACCCGTCGGCGTGCCGGAAGGCGTCGTACCAGTCGCCGCCCACCTGCGCCGAGCCGGTGGCCGGCAGGTAGCGGACGGCGATCTGGCCGTGGTCGGGCTGCACGGGCTCGGTCAGCATGCTGCGCTGCAGGTCCTCCGCCAGCCGCCGGCTGCGCTCGGCCGACCGCCGCTCGCGGGTCAGGACCTGCACCCGGTCCAGTGCCTGGGCGCACTGGGCGGCGAAGGCCTGCACCAGCTCGACCTCGGAGTCGGGGACCGCGCGCTCGTCCTCCCACCCGGCCAGCAGGGACCCGAGCAGCCGCCCTCCGATGGTCAGCGGCACGGCGATCCACGAGCGCTGCCCCGACTGCTCGATCGCCTCCCGCATCCCGGGGTCCCAGGCCTCCGCCGCGGCCTGGCCGTCCAGGACCACCGTCTCCCCGGTGCGCGCCGACCAGGCCCCGGGCAACCGGCTGCCGAGGCCGAGGGTGCCGTACCGCCGCTGGGCTCCTTCGCCCAGAGACGGGGTCAGCGTCAGGTCGACGACCCCGCGCTCGTCGTCGCGGAGGCAGATCGCGCCGCCGTCCGCGCCGATCGCGGCGAGGCCCGCGCCGGCCAGGACGTCGGTGACGTCCTCGACGGTCTCGGCCTCGGTCGACTGGAGCACCACCTGCGCCATCGCGGCGAGCCGGCGGGCGGTCGCCTCCTGGGAGGCCAGCACGGCCCGCAGCTCCTGCGTGCGGGCGAAGAGGTCGGCCTCGAGCACGTCCAGCCGCGCCCAGCTGCCGTCGTCCCGGCGCGCCGCGAGGCGCTCCCGCTCGGCCAGGAACTCCGTCACGTCCTCGACACGCTGCAGCACCAGCTGCGTGCGCCCCTCGGCGTCGAGGACCGGCGCGCTGATCAGCGACCAGGCGCGCGGGACCGCCCGGCCCAGCGCGTGGTCGTGCACCTCGTAGTGGAACAGGGGCATCTGGTCGGGCACCCCGGTGTCCCGGGCCCGTTCGAACGACGCCTGGAGCGGGTTGACGCCGTCGGCGTCCAGGGCCTCCGGTGCGGGCGGGAAGGCGTCGAAGACGTAGCGGCCCACCAGCTCCCCCCGGGTCCGGCCGAGCAGCTCCAGGTAGGCGGCGTTCGCCTCGACGATGACCAGGTCGGGTGACATGACCAGGTAGGCGGTCGGCTGCGCGGCGAAGACCGCGGCGAAGTCGACAGCGGCCTGCCGCTGCCGGGCGCCCGTCTCGTCACTCACCAGCTGGTCCCCGCCCCTGTCCGGTCCGTCTCGGCGCGCCGTCGACCGGCGCGCCCGAGCATCATCGCGCACCTCCGGCGACCGCACCGGGGCAGGCGCCCGCGCCGACCCCGTCGCGGCGGACCGGTCTGTCGGCCCACCGCCGTAGCCTGTCGGGGTGCTCGGGGACTGGCGGGAGATGGTCACCGACGCGGCCCTCGCCGACGCCGTGGGGCCCGACGTGCTCGACCGCGCCCGGCGGTACGTCGCCCGCGCGGTGCTCGACGTCCGGGTCGCCGAGGACGCCCGCCGGGTCACCGGCCTGGTGCAGGGCGGCGCCGAGGCGCCCTACCGAACGACGGTGGTGCGCACCGACGGCGGCCGGGTCGGCTGGGCCGGCGCGTGCACCTGCCCGGTGGGCGACGACTGCAAGCACGCGGTGGCCGTGCTGCTGTACCTGCGGCCCCAGGTCCAGCGTGCGCCGGGCGGCCGGCTGCGCGGCGCGGAGCGCAGCTGGGAGCAGGAGCTCGAAGAGCTGGTGACGGCGGCCGCCGAGCGGGTCCCGCGCGCCGCGGCACCCCTCGGGCTGCAGTTCGAGGTCGTCGAGCAGGAGCCGGGCCGGGGGCGCGCCTCGGTCGGCGCCCCCGGCACCCGGCAGCGGCTGGTGCGGTTGCGCCCGGTCACCCCCGGCCAGCGCGGCCAGTGGGTGCGCAGCGGCGTCTCGTGGAAGCAGTTGCAGTACGACAGCGTCCGCGCGGGCTGGGACCCCGCCCACCTGGCCGCGCTGCGCGCGCTGCACGCCACCCACCAGGCCGCGCGCGGGCAGTACTACTCCTACGCGCCGGTCGACGTGTACCTGCACGAGTTCGGCCCCGGCCTGTGGCGGCTGCTGGCCGAGGCGGTGTCCGACGGCGTCGCGCTGCTCACCGCCGACCGCCCGCCCCGGCCGGTCGTGCTCGCCCCCGAGGACGCCGACGTCGCCGTCGACCTGCGCCGCGACGACGACCGCACCGAGCTGTCGGCGCTGCTGCGGGTCGACGGGCGGCCCGTGGACCCGGCGGCGCTGTCGTTCCTCGGCGTCCCGCCGCACGGGGTCACCGTCGACGGCCCGCCCCGCGACCAGGCCCCCGACGGCGCCCCGGGCCTGGTGCTCGCCCGGCTCGACTCCCCGGTCCCCCCGGCGCTGGCCGGGCTGGTGGCCCGGGGCGGGTCGATCGCCATCCCGGCTCCTGACGTCGAGCGGTTCCTGCGCGACTGGTACCCGGGCCTGGCCCAGACCGTGCCGGTGGTCTCCGTCGACGGCTCGGTCGACCTGCCCGACGTCGTCCCGCCGCGGCTGGCCGCCGAGGTCCGCTACCCCGGCGACGCCACGGTGTGCGTCACGTGGGCGGTGCAGTACGGCCCCGACCGCTCGCACCCGCCGGGGCACCCGTCCACCCCCGGCGACGGTCGCGACCCGGCCGCCGAGCAGGCCCTGGTCGAGGCGCTGCCCGGCCCGGTCGGCGGGCTGCCGGAGCTGTGGACGACGGAGCGCGAGCTGGCCGCCTCGGTCGAGCTGGCCGGCGTGGAGGCGCTGGAGTTCACCACCGAGGTGCTGCCCGCGCTGCGCGCCGACCCCGGCGTCGACGTCACGGTCGTGGGCACGCCGCCGGACTACCGGCAGAACACCTCCGCGCCGCAGATCAGCTTCACCGCCCGCGACACCCGGGAGTCCGACTGGTTCGACCTGGGCGTCAGCGTCACCGTCGACGGCCAGAGCGTGCCCTTCGAGACGCTCTACAAGGCCCTCGCCGCCGGCCGCACCCGGCTGGTGCTCCTCAGCGGCACGCACTTCTCCCTCATGCGCCCGGAGTTCGAGCAGCTGCGGCTGCTCATCGAGGAGGCGCGCGAGCTGCGCGACGTCCCCGGTGACGGCGTCCAGGTCAGCCGCTACGCCGCCGCGGTCTGGGAGCAGCTGATGGGCCTCGGCGTGGTCGAGGCACAGAGCGAGCGCTGGCACCGCGAGGTGCGCGGGCTCATCGATGCCGAGCACGCCACGCCGCCGCCGGTCCCGGCCGGGCTGGCCGCGGAGCTGCGGCCCTACCAGCACGAGGGCTACGGCTGGCTGTCCTTCCTCTGGGACAACCGGCTGGGCGGGGTGCTCGCCGACGACATGGGGCTGGGCAAGACGCTGCAGACCCTGGCCCTGCTGGTGCGCGCGCACGAGGCCGGCGAGCTCGACGAGGCGCCGGCGCTGGTGGTCGCCCCGACCAGCGTGATGTCGACCTGGTCGCGCGAGGCGGCGCGGTTCGCCCCGGGGCTGCGGGTGGTCACGGTCGCCGAGACCGAGCGCCGCACCGGCCGGTCGCTGGCCGCGCAGGTCGCCGGCGCGCACGTCGTCATCACCTCGTACGCGCTGTTCCGCATCGACGCCGACTCCTGGACCGGCCTGCCCTGGCGGGCGCTGGTGCTCGACGAGGCGCAGTTCGTCAAGAACCACCAGTCGCGCACCTACCAGTGCGCCCGGCAGCTGTCGGCGCCGGTGAAGTTCGCGCTGACCGGCACGCCGCTGGAGAACAGCGTCATGGACCTGTGGGCGCTGACCTCGATCGTCGCGCCCGGGCTGTTCCCCGACCCGTCCCGGTTCACCGAGTACTACCGGGTCCCGATCGAGCGGGACGGCGACGCGGAGAAGCTGGCCCTGCTGCGCCGGCGCATCCGGCCGCTGGTGCGCCGGCGCACCAAGGAGATGGTGGCCGCCGACCTGCCGCCCAAGCAGGAGCAGGTGCTGGAGGTGGTGCTCAACCCCGAGCACGACAAGCTCTACCAGACCCACCTGCAGCGCGAGCGCAGCAAGGTCCTGGGCCTGGTCGAGGACATGTCGAAGAACCGGATGACGATCTTCCGGTCGCTCACGTTGCTGCGGCAGCTGAGCCTCGACCCGGCGCTGATCGACCCGGCCTACGCCGACGTGCGCTCCAGCAAGGCCGACGCCTTCCTCGACCACCTGCGCGCGGTGGTCGCCGAGGGCCACCGGGTGCTGGTGTTCAGCCAGTTCACCCGCTTCCTGCGCAGCGTCCGCGACCGGCTGACCGCCGAGGGCATCGACTGGGTCTACCTCGACGGCACCACCCGCGACCGCGACGCCGCCGTCCAGGCCTTCCGCACCGGGACGGCGCCGGCGTTCCTCATCAGCCTCAAGGCCGGCGGCTTCGGGCTGACGCTCACCGAGGCCGACTACGTGTTCGTCCTCGACCCGTGGTGGAACCCGGCGGCCGAGGCGCAGGCCGTCGACCGGGCGCACCGGATCGGCCAGGACAAGACGGTGATCGTCTACCGGCTGGTGGCGGTGGGCACCATCGAGGAGAAGGTCATGGAGCTCAAGGCCCGCAAGCAGGAGCTCTTCTCCCGCGTCGTGGACGACGGCGCGCTGGCCTCCGGTGCGCTCACCGCCGACGACGTCCGCGGCCTGTTCAGCTGACCCCTGCGGGCTCGCGGGGCCGGCGCCCAGCCGGGTCGACCCGGCTGGGCGGACGTGGAGCCGTGCCGTGGCGCGGCTCAACGTCACCTCGCCCGGCTCGACCCCTGTGGGCGGGCCGCGTCAGCGGTCCCGGCCCGCCCAGCGGCGGAGGGCGGCGGCCTGGGCATCGGCGATGGAGAACCCCTGGGCGGTGCCGTCGAACCGGAGCGGCTCGGCGTCCCGCACGGTGAGCTCCAGGCCGTAGGGGCCGGTGTACCGCGGCACGACGTCCAGCAGGTCGGCCGGGGTGATGGTCTGCACCCGGCGTCCCCGCCGCACGAGGATCGCCTGGGCGGTCACCGCGCGGATCCGAGGCCGGGAGTCGATCCACCAGCCCACTGCCCCGACCACACCAGCACCGAGCACGATCACGGTCCTCGCCCGGCCCCAGGCCCACCCCGTCAGCTGGAGCTCGACGTCCTGGCCGCCACGAAGAACACCAGGACGAGGGTGAGGACGCCGATGCCGACCCAGCCGAGCACGATGCCGGCGGTCGCCATGCCGCCGCC
Source organism: Modestobacter sp. SSW1-42 (assembly GCF_046635825.1). NCBI lineage: Bacteria > Bacillati > Actinomycetota > Actinomycetes > Geodermatophilales > Geodermatophilaceae > Modestobacter > Modestobacter sp. SSW1-42. Next base: position 85,622 of record NZ_JBISCA010000006.1, read on the forward strand.
GCCCTCGCCGCGCTCCCGGATCTGCCGCTTGGCCACGTAGCCGAAGACCAGGGCCAGGACGCTGCCGATCCAGTAGATCCAGAGGATCCCCAGCAACATCGAGGCGATGGCCATGCCGTTGGTCCGCTGCGGCGGCGGGTAGCCGTACCCGTACGGCGGGGGCGCCCCGTACGGCTGCGGTGCCCCGTACGGCGGGGGCGCTCCGTACGGCTGCGGTGCCCCGTACGGCGGGGGCGCCCCGTACGGCGGCTGGCCGTACGGCTGCGGGACCTGGCCGTACGGCGGCTGGGCGAAGGGCTCCGTGGGCTGCCGGTCCTTGCCCTCGTGGTCGTCGTGCTGGCTCATCTGCCGTCCCCGCGCTGGTGCCGCCCGATGGGCCGCCGTGGCCCCGGACTGTAGGAAACGGTCGCACCGCCCACTAGCACCGACCCTCCGTGGGGTGACCGTGCGCAGCACGGACCGTCCGGCGCCGGGTGCCGGTCAGCGCCGGCGGGGGACGATGGTGCCGTCGGACGGCCCGGTGGCCCAGCGACCGGTGTCCCAGCCCGAGTACCAGGACGGCGAGCCGTCCCGGCGGTACAGCACCAGGTTCCCGTCGTCCTGCATCGCCAGCGTGCTGGGGCCCTCCTGCCACGTGCCCGAGCTCCACAGGGCGACCCCGTCGGAGCGGTAGGCGACGAGGTTGCCGTCGCCCTGCACCACCAGGCGCGCAGCCCCGTAGGACCCGGTGGCGAAGACCGGCCGTCCGGTGGCCGAGACGTAGACGACCGCGTTGCCGTCGGGCTGGAGGACCAGCCAGTACCTCCCGTCGGGCGAGGTCACCTGCTGGCCGGTCGTCAGCTGCTGGCCGGGCGTCAGCGTCCACCGGTCCCAGCCCGAGTACCAGCCGACGGCGTTGTTGCGGCGATGGAGGACGACGTTGCCGTCGTCCTGCACCTGCAGCGTGGACGCCAGGCCACCTGCGCTCCCGGAGTTCCACAGCTCCTGCCCGCCCGGGGCGCGGACGACCGCGGCGCCGTCCACCTCGAGCCGGAACACCGCGCCGGGCCGGCCGTAGGTGTGCGAGCTCCACAGGACCCGCCGTCCGGGCGCGTAGAGGACGAGGTTGCCGTCGGCCTGCATCACGAAGGTGTAGCGGCCGTCGGCTGAGGTCAGCGCCTGCCCCGACGCCAGCTGCTGGCCGTGCCGCATCACCGGACCGCTGACCGGCGCAGCGACCGGAGGTGGCACGTCCATCCGCACGGGCAACGCCACACCCGAGCTCGCCGCGGGGACGGCGGCCCGGAGCGCGGCCACCTCGGCCGGGTCGGCCGAGAGGTTCCAGCGGTACTTCACCAGGGCCCACTCGATCGCGTAGCGCGCCCGCAGCTGGGGTGCCGGCTGCCAGCCGGCCGGGTCCTGGGCGGCGCGGAGCCGCTCCTCCTCGCCCGTCAGCACGGTCAGCGTCCGGTCGAAGGCCAGGTCGTTGGCGAAGGCGCGCCGCTGCGCAGGCGTCCACGCGCTGGCACCGGACCGCCAGGCCTCCTCCCAGGGGATCAGCGGAGCGGCCTGCACGTCCTCGCCGGAGGTGACCTCCGTGCCCGTCCAGGTGCTCCAGGAGCCCGCGACGACCCGGCAGCTGCTGTCGACCGTCGTCTCGCCCCGGGACTGCCGGATGAGCACGGCCTCACCCGTGTCGCAGCCGTCCCGGTCGTCGTCGGTCCAGTGCTCGAAGGCGGCCGGGTCGAAGGGGCTGCTCGCCGTCGGCGGTCCGACGACCAGCAGGTCGACGAGTTCGTGCACGAAGGGCACGTCCTGGGCCCGGGCGTCCACCGGCCCGGCGACGGCCAGGACGGCTCCCAGCAGCACACTCGTGACGGCGACGGGCAGCGCCCGCACGGCTGGTGACATGACGACCTCCGGGGGCTCTGGCACGCGGTCGGTCCCATGGTCGGCACGGGCGTCCGGCCGGCGCAGAGGCGCGCGCCCACGCCGGGCAGGACGTCGGACCCTGTTCCCGCGGCCCGGACCGCGGGGCCCTCCCGGGTCCGCTCAGCGGTCGACGCGGGCGGCGGTCCGCCGGACGGCGAGGCCCTGCAGCAGCAGGCTGGCGGCCAGCACGGCCCCGACACCCTCACCGGCACGCAGCCGGAGGTCCAGCAGCGGCTCGCAGCCCAGCGCCTGCAGCACCAGGTCGTGCCCGCGCTCCCGGCTCCGCTGCCCGGCGACCAGGCTCGCCTGCACGGCCGGCTCCAGCTGGACGGCGGCCAGCGCGGCCAGCGACGCGGCGAACCCGTCGACGACGACCACCGCCCGCGCCCCGGCCGCGCCGAGGGCGACCCCGGCCAGGACGGCGAGCTCCGGGCCGCCGAGCTGCGCCAGCGCGGTCAGCGGGTCGCCGACGCGCCCGGCCCGGGCCACGGCGGCGGTGACCACCGCGGCCTTGCGGGCGAGCATCGCCGAGTCGGCGCCCGAGCCGAGCCCCACGACGGCCGCTGGTTCCACGTGCAACAACGCGCAGGCGAGCGCCGCGGCCACGGTCGTGTTGGCGACGCCGACCTCGCCGAGGGCCACCAGCCCGCCGGCACCCGCCTCAGCGCCCAGCGCGCGGCCGGCCGCGACGAGGGCCGCGGTGTCCTCGGCGGTCATCGCCGGGGCGTCGACCAGGTCGCCGCGCGGGCCGGCCGGGCGCACGTCGACGGCCCCGGGCACCGGCGCCCCGGCGACCCCGGCGTCCACGACCACGGCCCGCAGCCCCGCGCCGCGGGCGGCGGTGACCCCGACCGCCGTCCCGGCGACGGCGGCCTCGGTGACGTCCCGGGTGACCCGGGGGTCGAAGGCGGAGACGCCGTGCGCGGCGACCGGGTGGTCGGCGGCGGCGAGCACGAGCACGCCGCCGGTCACCCCGCCGCGGCCCAGGGCGACGGCCCGGTCGACGGCGGCGTCGAGCACGCCGAGCGAGCCAGGCGGGGTGAGCAGCCGGTCACCGCCGTCCCGAGCGGCGACGACGTCGGGCTGGTCGGGTCCGCGCAGCGCGGACGGCGGGGGAGCGGCACCGGCCCAGCGGTCGGCCATGACGACGTCGGCCAGCGGCAGCCGCTGCGACCAGCCGGCCCGCTCCAGGCCGGGGGAGGGCGGGCGCTCGTCGGGCCAGCCCAGGCACAGCCAGCCGAGGGTCTCGACGCCGTCGGGCAGGCCCAGCAGCCCGGCCAGGTCGGCGGGGCGGAACAGCGTCACCCAGCCCAGGCCCAGACCCTCGGCGCGGGCGGCCAGCCACAGGTTCTGGATCGCGGCGGCGCAGCTCCACAGGTCGGCGTCGGGGTAGGTGGCGCGGCCCAGCACCCCGGTGGCCGGGGTGCGTCGGTCGCAGCAGACGACGACGCCCAGCGGTGCGTCGCGGACACCCTCCAGCTTGAGGTCGAGCAGCCGGCGGGCGGCGTCGGGCTCGAGCTGGGCGGCCTGGCGCAGCCGCTCGCGGTCGGTGAGGACGGCGGCCCGGTCGCGCACCCCGGGGTCGGTGACCACCACGAACCGCCACGGCTGGCTGTGCCCGACGCTGGGCGCGGCGTGCGCGGCGGTGAGCACCCGCTCCAGGACGTCGGCCGGCACCGGGTCGGGGCGGTAGCGGCGGACGTCGCGGCGGGCGGCGACCACCCGGTGGAAGGCGTCGCGCTCGGCCGGGTCGAACGCCCAGCCGGTCGGGTCGGCCGCGCGCTCGGAGGCCGCCGTCGGGTCGCCGATCAGCGGCACCGGCCGCGGGTGGAGGGTCACGCCGCGACCCGGGGTGCTGTGTCCATGCGTGACCTCGCGAGCCCGGTCACGTCTCGACCTGCTGCAGGAACCGGCGGACGGTCTCGACGAACACCTCGGGCTGCTCGGAGTGCACCCAGTGCCCGGCGTTCTTCACCCGCACCAGGCGCACGAGCGGGAACAGCTCGGCCATCCGCGGGCGGTCGGGGTCCAGCACGTAGTGCGAGTTCGCCCCGGCGATCCACAGCACCGGCCCGTCGTAGTGCGCGCCGGCCGGGGGCTCGGGGAAGCCGCGCAGCCGCGCCAGGTCGCGGCCCAGGGTGTCCAGGTTGAGCCGCCAGCGCCACCCCCCGCCCGCGCCGACGCCGTCCCGGACGAGGGACTGCAGCAGGAACGACCGCACCATCGTGCTCGGGACGGCCGGGCGCAGCGCCGCGTCGGCCTCCTCCCGGGTGGCCAGCGCGTCGAGGTCGATCGCCTTCATCGCCGCGATGAACGCCGCGAACGGGGAGGCCTCCTCGTCGGGGTCGTCGCTGCGCCCGCCGGTCTCCGGGTACTCGACCGGGGCGATGTCGACGACCACCAGGGCGCGCAGCAGCTCGGGAGAGCGCAGCGCGACGTGCATCGCGACCTTGCCGCCCATCGAGTGGCCGACCAGCGTGACCGGCTCCCCGAGCGCCGTCAGCTCGGCGGCGACCAGCCCGGCCATGTCGAGGTAGTCGACCTGCTCGGTCCACGGCGAGTGCCCGTGGTTGGGCAGGTCGAGCAGGGTGACGCGGTGGCCGTCCTCGGCCAGCTGCCGCGCGATCGTCGTCCAGTTGCGGCCCTGGCCGAACAGCCCGTGCACGAAGACCACCCGCGGACCGCTGTCGCCGAGGGTGCGCGCGGACAGCCGGACGGGATCGGTCATGCCCCCATCCCACCAGACGCCCCGCGACCGGCGTCGCTGCCGCGGATCGTCGGTGGCCCCGCCTACCGTCGCAGCGACCGGCCCGTCGACCGCAGGAGATCCCCGTGCCCGGACGCCGACGGCGCTCCACCAGCTCGACCCGCACCACGACCCCGCGCGCGACGGCGCCGGCGAAGAAGGCGGCACCGGCGAAGAAGGCGACGCCCGCCGACAAGGCCCCCGCGAAGCGGGCCGCCCCGGCGAAGGCCGCCCCGCGGAGGACGGCGGCGAAGGCCACCGCGGGCCTGCCCACCGCCCCGCCCGGCCAGCGGGTCTGGGCGCTGGCCGTGCCGTTCCGCGCCCCGGCGCCCGGTGCGACCTGGCACGCCGGGCTGTCGACGCACGTGTACGTCGGCGCCGCCCTGCCCCCGGCGCTCGCGCCCTACGACCCGGCGCCGTACAGCTTCGAGCGGTTCGTCGAGGACGAGCTGAACGCCGACCCGCGCCCGGTGCCACCCGGTCGGTCGATGACCCCGCGGGCCGAGCAGACCACCGGCGCCGCGGTCGTCGCCGCACACGCCGCCGCCGGTGGCCGCATGTTCCTGCTCGGCGACGACCCCGGCGTCGGCAAGACCGGCACCGCCGTCCTGGCCGTGCAGCAGATCGCCGCCCAGCGCCCGGTGCGCACCGTGCTCGTCGTGGCCGACCGGCCCGCAGCGATCACGGTGCCGCACTGGGCGCGGTCCATCGCCGCGTTCGGCGACGCCGGGCTGCGCTGGTGCGTGACCACCTGGGACCGCCTCGGCAAGGTCGACGGCGCGCTCAGGGCCACCGGCAGCCGGTTCGACGTCGTCATCGCCGACGAGGCGCACATGGTGCGGCACACGACGACGCAGCGGTGGAAGCACTGGAAGGCCGTCTCCGGCGCCGGCCGGGTCAGGGACGCCCCCTACGTCCTGCTGGCCACCGCCACCCCGGCGCACTCACCGCTGGAGCTGCCCTACCTGGCGCCGCACTTCGCCGCCGTCCACGGCGAGCCGCTCAAGGAGTGGTCGGACCTGCCCACCCGGCTGGCCGCGCACGGGTTCCACGTGGAACGTGCCCGCTACGGCTGGAGCTGGACCGAGGACGCCGACGAGCGCCGCGCCGACCTGGCCCGGCTGCGCAGCTGGCTGGCCGACACCGACCCGCCGGCCACCCTGCACCGCCCGGCGCCGTGGGGGCCGGTGTCGGTGACCGGCACCCCCGTGGAGCTGACCCCGATCGAGCAGGCGCAGTACGAGGCCGAGTGGTCGGAGTTCCGGGCCGAGATGCAGCTGGCCCGCCGCAAGCGGGAGACCGCGCGCGGCCGGGCGGCGCTGCTGCGCTTCCGGCAGAAGGCCGGGCTGATCCGGGCCGCGGCCACCGTCGACTGGGTGAAGGCGCAGGTCGAGGCCGACCGGCAGGTCGCCGTCTCGGTGGAGTTCGTCGAGACCGCCGCCGACCCGATCCGCGAGGCCCTGCTCGACGGCGGCATCGCGGTGGCCGGGATCTACGGCCGGGACCGCTTCGACGTCGAGGCCGAGCGGCTGCGGTTCCAGACCGGGCAGGCGCCGGTGTGCGTGTTCACCGTGACCGCCTCGATCAGCCTGCACGCCGGCGAGCAGCTGCCCGGCGGGCTCACCGCCTCGACCACGCCGCGGGTGGGGCTGTTCCACCAGCCGCGGTTCTCCGGGATCGCCGCCCGCCAGGTCACCGGCCGCACCCACCGCGACCACCAGGTCTCCCCGTGGCGGGTGGCGTTCGCCGCCGACACCGTCGAGGAGGACGTCGCCCGGGTGATGGTGGAGCGGCTGGCGGTCACCGGCTCGACCGCCGGCGGCGACACCGCAGGGCTCCAGCAGATCGCCGAGCTGCTCGAGGCCGACTGGCTGCCCGCGGCGTCCCTGACCGGCTCGGACTGCTGAAGGACCCCCTCGTCCCCCACCACTCGCAGGCTCGCGGCGGGCCCCTGCGAGGGGGCCGGGGCGGGTCAGCGGGCGGGGAGGCGCATGGGCAGGTGCCGGATGCCGTCCTCGTCGTAGTCCGGGCCCGACCGCCGGAAGCCGAAGCGCTCGTACCAGCCCTCGAGGTACGCCTGCGCGCCGATGTCGATCGTGCGGCCCTCGCACAGCTCGATGCCGCGCTCGACCAGCCGGGCCGACATCCCCCGGCCGCGGGCGGACACCGCGGTGGCGACCCGGCCGATGGCGCGGTCCTCGCCGTTGTGCAGCACCCGGATGGTCGACAGCACCGTGCCGTCGTCGTCGGCGAACCACAGGTGCTGGGTCGTCGGCTCGGTGTCGCGGCCGTCGAGCTCCGGGTACGGGCAGGCCTGCTCGACGACGAAGACGTCGACCCGCAGCCGGAGCAGGCCGTACAGCTCGGCCGGCGTCAGCTCAGAGAAGCGGGCGGTGCGCAGCGGGGGCAGCTCGGTCACCCGGAGATGGTGACCTGTACCGGGAGGACGCCCGGCGCCGGGTCGGTCAGTTGGCGGCGCCGTACTGTGCCGCGACCTCGGCGTCGGTCAGCGCCGACGCGTAGATGCCCAGGTGGGCGATCGAGCCGGCGAAGTACGGGCTCGTCGGCGGGTCCGGCCAGCCGGACAGGCTGTCGTACCCGGCCCGGAAGAACCCGGAGACGGCCTCAGCCGCGTTCATCGAGGCGTTGGTGGCCACGCGCTTGCCGTCGACGTACAGCCGGGCGCCGGTCCAGGGGGAGAACGTCGCGGTGACCTGGTGCCACCTGCCGTCGTTGTAGGAGCCCGGGGTGGTGATCGTCTGCGGCGTCCCGTCGTAGACGCCGAACGTGAGCCTGCCCGCGTTGGTCATGTAGACCAGCCGGTCCCGGGTCGAGGACGTGTCCCCGTTGGTGCCGTTGCCGAACCCGACGAGGTAGCCGCCGCGGCCCGTGGTGGTGGTGAACCACAGCTGGGTGCTGAAGGTCTGCGGGTTGCTGACGTTGATCGGCGTGTGGACGAAGCCGGAGCTGCCGTCGAGGCGCACGGCGCCGGAGGCGCTGTTGCACACCGGCCCCGGCACCCCGAGGGTGACCCCGCCGGCGTAGGTGCCGTTGCCGCTGTAGGTGCCGCGGTTGTAGGCCACCGTGCCGGTGGTCTCCTGCAGCGCCAGGTACTGCGCGGCCGTCTCGCCGCTGGCGGCAGCGGCGCAGGTGAAGTACGGCGCCGTGCCGACGCTGCTCGCGGTGGTCGTCCTGCCGCTGAAGGCCGCCGAGGCGGTGCCGGTCACGAGGACCGCGACCGCGAGCACCGCCGTCGTGGCGCGCACCGCGGTCCGCGCCGGCGGTGCCGCCGCACCGGACCGCGCCCGGCCCGGGGGGTCCGTGGGCTCGTCGTCGTCGGAGGAGCGGTGCAGCAGGGCCAGCCCGAGCAGCGCGGTCAGCGCGAGCACGGCGCCCGACAGCGGCACCCAGCGCCCCTCGGACGCCCAGACGACCGGCAGGCCGAGGCCGGGCAGCCGCAGGGCGCCCACCCCGTGCACGGCCGCGGCGTCCACGAGCGAGCCGTCGGGCGTCGCGTTGGCGTCGCCCTTGAGCTGGAGGCCGACGTCGGTCACGGCCACCAGCCGGTGCAGGCGCAGCCCGCCGGGGACGTCAGGGTCGTCGACGAGGAGGACCTGACCGGGCTCGAGGGCGGCGGCATCGACCGGGCGCACCAGTGTCACGTCCCCGGGCTCGACGCTCGGCGCCATCGACCCGGACATGACCACGGTGGACTGCCAGCCGGCCGCCGCCGGGACGACGGAGACCAGGACGAGCAGCACCAGGGCGCCGAGGACCGTGCGGGCCAGCGCGCTGACGACGAGGGCCGGCTGCGAGTCGCGGAGCCCGCCGGGCGGGGTCACGAGGTGCGCCCCTCCCAGACGAAGGTCACCGCGGCCGTCCGGCCCTGGGCGGTCGTGGGCGTGTTCGGGTCGAGGGTGAGCGTCACCTCGTACGTCCGGGCCTGCCCGGCGGCGGCCGCGGTCCAGGTCGGCTGCCCCGTGGCCCAGCGGGTGGGGAAGCCCGTCAGCCGGCCGGAGAAGACCTGGGCCTGGGAGCGGAAGCCGGTGCAGCCGGCGAAGCCCCCGCTGGTGCCCACCCGGACGCCGACGTCCAGCCAGCCGGCCAGCGTCCGGTCGCTGATGCCCTCGACGAACACCTGCACGTCGACCGGCCGGGAGCTCGTGGACCGCACGGTGATGCACCGGGTGCCCGCGCTGTCACCGGGCTTGAGACCGGCCACGCTGAACAGCGCGGACCCCGCGTCGTCGTCGGCCAGCGTGATGGTGGCGGCGCCCGCCGTGGCGGTCAGCGGCGGCGTCGTCGTCGTGAAGCCGGCCGCGGCGGACTGCCAGACCACGGTGACGGCCAGCAGCAGGGCGCCGACGGCCGAGGCGGCCGCCGCCAGCCGGGCCCGCGCGCGGGCAGAGCGCGGACGTCGAGCGGTGGCGCTGCGCATCCTCGGTCTCCCGGCGTCGGCATGGGGCCCGGCTCCTGCCGCGGTCCCTGAGGGGAACGGTAGGAGCAACGGCCTCACGCGGGCAGACGTTGAGTGACTCGGTCACTCCGCTGGGTGACGGACTGGGGCCGCGGCCACGCCCCACCGGGTGGCCAGGTGGGCCGGGCCACCCGGGAGCGCGGGAGCGGTCAGCGGTGCCCGTCGGCCGAGGAGCCGTTGCTGCTGGCACCGTCCAGCGGCACGTGGGTCACCGGCGCGGCCGGCCCGCCGTCGGTGGCCCCGGTGCCCAGCCGGCGCAGCATCCCGGCGACGTCCAGGCCGGTGAGGTCGCCGGACAGCTGCAGACCCTGCGCGACGTTCGCCGCGACCGACTGGCCCAGCGAGCCGGCGCCGTCGGCGGAGATGACGGTCATCTTGTCGACCGCGGCCAGCGGGGCCGACGCGGCCGACACCACGTCGGGCAGCACCTTGACCAGCAGGTCCAGGATGGCGGCCTCGCCGTAGTTGGCGAAGGCGTCGGAGCGGGCGTCCATCGCGGCGGCCTCGGCCTGCCCGCGGGCCAGGATCGCGGCGGCCTCGGCGGCGCCCTCACGCTCCACGGCGTCGGCGATCGCCTGGCGGCGCAGCTTCTCGGCCTCACCACGCTTGGCGCCCTCGATGGCCTCGGCCTCGGCCAGCGCGCTGCGGCGGGCCCGCTCGCCCTCACCGGACAGCCGCGCCTGCTCGGCGGCGGCCTGGGCCGCGGCGATGGTGGCCTGCCGCTGCGCCTCGGCGGTGAGGATCGCGGAGTTCTTGCGCCCCTCGGCCTCCTGCTCCACCCGGTACCGCTCGGCGTCGGCCGGACGGCGCACCTTGGTGTCCAGCTGGGCCTGGGTGAGGGTGGCGGTGCGCTCGGCGACCTTCTCCTGCGCGGCGAGCACCTCCTGGTCCTGGGCGGCCTGGCTCAGCGGGCCGGCCGCGGCGGCGCGGGCCTTCGCGGCGTCGATCTCCGCGTCGATCTCCGCCTGCTTCAGAGCCAGCTGGCGCTGCGAGATCGCGATCGCCTCGTCGGCGAGCAGCTGCTCCTGCTGCGCGGCCTGCCGGGCGCGCGCCTCGGCGATGGAGGCCTCCTTGAGGACCCGGGCGGCCTCGGGGCGGCCCAGGTCGGCCAGGTAGGTGCCCTCGGCCTGGATGTCCTGCAGCTGGAAGGTGTCGAGCACCAGGCCCTGGCCGGTGAGAGAGGACTCGGCCTCCTCGGCGACGGCAGAGGCGAACGCCGCCCGGTCGCGGATGATCTCCTCGATCGTCAGCCGCCCGACGATCGAGCGCAGCGCCCCGGCGAGCACCTCGGACGTGAAGGTGTCGATGCCCTCCTGCTGGTTGAGGAAGCGCTGGGCCGCGGCCCGGATCGCGCCCTCGTTGCCGCCCACCTTCACGATCGCGACGCCCTCGAGGTCGCACTTGACGCCCTGCAGGCTCACCGCGCCGCGGATGCCGACCGGGATGCGGCGGCTGGACAGGTCGATCGAGTGCAGCTTCTGCACCACCGGGAGCACGAAGACGCTGGCGCCCATCACGACCTTCTGCCCGGACATGTCGCGGCTGACCGCGCCGTCGGTGCTGGTGACCGAGCGGCCCTGCCGGCCGGTGACCAGGAAGGCCTGGTTGGGCCCGGCGACCTTGATCCGGGAGAGCACCAGCAGGACGAGCAGCAGCACGAGCAGCGCGATGCCGCCGATGGCGATGAGCAGGGTCACGGGGTTCCTCCGGTGTCTGGGAGTGGGACGGTCGTCTCCGGAGCGGTGGAGACGACGTGCACGGAGGTCTCCGTGGGGACGTCGACGACGTAGACGGGCGTGCCCGCGGGCAGCGGGACGTCGCTGCGGGCGTGGTACTTCAGCTGCTGCCCCGCCACGGCCAGCCGCACCTCGCCGAACCCGCCAGGGGGAACCCGGCTGATGACGACGCCCTGGGCCCCGAGCAGCCGGGCAGCGGTGAGCGTGGGCTCGGTGGGCATGTCGCGCAGCGCGGCGGAGAGCCGGACGGCGCCGGCCGCCAGCGGCAGGGCCACCACCAGACCGGCCACCAGCGCCAGCAGCACGGTGGCCGGCCCGGGCAGCTCGGGCAGCAGCGCGGACGCCGCGGCGCCGCCGAACCCGATGCCGCCGAGGAACGCGGCGATCGCCGGGACGGAGAACGGGCCGTCGGCGTCGGCGTGCCCGAGGTCGCCGAGCTCCCCGGCGAGCAGGGAGACGACGAGCACGAGCAGGCCCAGTCCGCCGACGGCGAGGAAGGCCACGGCAACCGGGTCCATGCGCCCTCCCCCTGGGTCTCTGGCGGCCAGAGTCGCAGGTCAGCGCATCATGATCAAGTCGTCTCACCCCGGCGAGCACCCTTTTCGGACGCTGCCGTCCCGATCTCTCAGCCGACGGCGGCGTACTGGTCGGCCACCTCGGCGCGCAGCAGCCTGGTCGCGTAGACGCTCATGTGGGCGATGGAGCCGGCGAACCAGTTGCTCGTCGGGACGTCCGGCCACCCCGCGAGGTCGTCGTACCCGGCCCGGAAGTAGCCGGTGCCCGGCTGCGCCGCGGTGGCGGCGGGGTCCTCGGCGACCAGCGCGCCGTCCACGAACAGCCGCAGCCCGGCGCCGGGCCCGGTGCCCGCCTCGAAGGTGGCGGTGAGCAGGTGCCAACTGCCGTCGTTGTAGCGCGCCGGCGACAGGACGGTCTTGGGCGTCCCGTCGTAGACACCGAACCGCAGCTGACCGCTGTTGGTCATGTAGACCATCCGGTCCCGGGCGCTCGACGTGGCGCCGTTGGTCCCGTTGCCGAACCCGATCAGGTGCCCACCCCGCGCGGTCGTGGTCGCGAACCACAGCTGCGTGGTGAACGACGTCCCGGCCTGGAGGGTGACGCCGACCGAGGACTGGACGAGGCCGGACGTGCCGTCCAGCCGGACCGCCCGCGCGGCGCTGTGGCACGCCGGCCCGGGGACGTTGTACGTCACCCCGCCGACGTAGCTGCCGTCCCCGGAGAAGGAGCCCCGGTTGCGGGCCACGGTGCCGCTGGTCTCCTGCAGGTCCAGGTACTGCGCCGCACCCGCACCCGCCGCCGCCGAGGCGCAGCTGTAGTAGACCGCGGAGCGGAACGAGACCGGTCCGTTGCCGGTGGTGGCGCTGAAGGCCGCCGTGGCGGTGCCCGGGAGCAGGACGGCCACGCCGAGCACGGCAGCTCCCGCGCACGCCCAGCGACCGCGCCGTCCCGACACCGGACGCGCACGGTCGGCGGTCGGTGAGCGGTGCAGCAGCGCCAGGCCGGTGACGGCGGCCAGCCCCACCACCACGGCGGACAGCGGGAGCCAGCGCTGCTGGGAGGCCCAGAGGGCGGGCAGGCCCAGGCTCGGCAGCCGCAGGGTCCCGACGCCGTGCACGCTCGCCGGGTCGACCAGCGCGCTGTCGGCGGTGGGGTTGGCGTCACCCCGGAGGCGGAGCCCGTCCTCCTCGACCGACTCCAGCCGGTGCAGCAGCAGGCTGCCGGGGGAGCCCGGAGCGTCGACGAGCAGCACCTGACCGGGCTCGAGGTCGGCGGTGTCCACGGGGCGGACCACCGTCACGTCACCGGGCTGCACCTGCGGCGCCATGGACCCCGAGGTGACCAGCGTGGACCGCCAGCCCACCACGGCGGGGAGCACGGCGACGAGCACCAGCAGCAGGAGGACGCCGAGGACGGTGCGGGCCAGCGCACTGACGACGAGGGCCGCGCCGGTGCTGCGCAGGCCGACGCGGGCCGGGGGCGCAGCGGTGGAGCGGGATGCGGTCACGTGGTCGGGCTCTCTGACGGGGGCTCTCGGGCGGGCGTCACCCCGGACGGCGGGGCCTGCGACGCAGCAGGCGGTCGGCACCGGCGGTGCGGACGAACCGAGGCCGTCCGGGGTCTCCGGTCGACCGGCCGGCGGTGGGACGTCCCGGTCGCCGGAGCATAGGGCGGCCCGGATGCCGAACCGGGCAGTTGCGACGGTGCGCCATCCGGTGTCGTGGGGCCGGGGCCCGGGTGCACCGGCGGTGCGGCCGGTCGCGACCGTGGTGTTAGCGTCGCCAGCCGACACGGGGTGTCCCGACCGGGACTGAGATCACACCCGTCGAACCTGCTCCAGCTCCCGCTGGCGAAGGGATGTCACGGCGTGGACGCCACCTCTCTGCGCGCTGCCAACGCGGCGCTGCGCGACACCGCACCGCTCGTGCACTGCCTCACCAACACCGTCGTCCAGACGATCACCGCCAACGCGCTGCTGGCCGTGGGCGCGGCGCCGGCGATGGTCGACGAGCCCGTCGAGGCCGGCGAGTTCGCCGCGGTCGCCTCCGCGGTGCTGGTCAACGTGGGCACCGTGCAGCAGCGCACCGCCGAGGCCATGCGGATCGCCGCCCGCGCCGCCGGGGACGCGGGCACCCCCTGGGTGCTCGATCCGGTCGCCGTCGGCGGGCTGACCTTCCGCACCGAGCTCGCCGCCGACCTGGTCGGGCTCGCGCCCGCCGTCGTCCGCGGCAACGCCTCGGAGGTGCTGGCGCTGGCCGGCGCCGGGAAGGGCGGCCGCGGCGTGGAGAGCGTCAACGGCCCCGAGGACGCCCTGGACGCCGCCGGCGAGCTGGCCCGGCGCACCGGTGCGGTCGTCGCGGTCAGCGGGCCGGTCGACGTCCTCACCGACGGGCACCGGGTGGTCCGGGTCGGTGGGGGATCGGTGCTGCTCACCCGCACCACCGGCGCCGGCTGCGCCCTCGGTGGGCTGGTCGCCGCCTACGTGGCCGCCGCCGGCGACGCGCTGACCGGCGCCGTCGCCGCGCACGCCCACGTGGCGCTGGCCGCCGAGGCCGCCGCCGCGACCGCGGCCGGCCCCGGGACCTTCGCCGCCCTGTGGCTGGACGCCCTCGACGCGGTGGACGGCGACGCGCTGGCCCGGGCGCAGGTGAGCTGGTGACCCGGCGGTTCGACCCGGCGCTGTACCTGGTCACCGACACCCTGCTCTGCGCGCCCCGGTCGGTGCCGGAGGTGGTCGCCGAGGCCGTCGCCGGTGGGGTGACCGCCGTCCAGGTGCGGGACAAGACCGCGAGCCGGCGCGAGCTGCTGGCGCTGACGCGCGCGGTGCAGGCGGTGCTGGAGGCGACGCCGCACGTGCCGCTGTTCGTCAACGACGCGGTCGACGTGACGCTGGTCGCCGGCGCCGACGGCGTGCACGTGGGCCAGGACGACCTGCCCGCCGACGAGGTCCGGGCACTGCTGGGGCCTGACGCGCTGGTCGGGGTCTCCACCGGCAGCGACGCCGAGCTCGACGCGGTCCTGGCGCTGCCCGACGGAACCGTCGACCTGGTCGGCATCGGCCCGGTGTGGTCCACGCCCACCAAGCCCGACGCCGGGGGGTCGCTCGAGCCCGCCGGCGTCCGCGCACTGGCCGACCGTGCCCGGGCCGCGGGCCTGGTCACGGTGGCGATCGGGGGCATCCACGCCGACAACGCCGCGCTGGTGACCGGGGTCGACGGCATCTGCGTGGTCTCCGACATCTGCGCCGCCGCCGACCCGGCCGAGGCCGCCCGGCTGCTGCGGAAGGAGACCGCCCGATGAGCGCGGCCGTCGCGCTGACCGTCGCCGGCAGCGACCCGAGCGGGGGCGCCGGCGTCCAGGCCGACCTGAAGACCTTCAGCGCGCTGGGCGCCTACGGCACCGCGGTGCTCACCGCGCTCACCGCGCAGAACACCCGCGGGGTCACCGGGGTGCACGGCGTCCCGGCCGACTTCGTGGCGCTGCAGCTGCAGACGCTGTTCGCCGACGTCCGCGTGCACGCCACCAAGCTGGGCATGCTGGGCACCGCCGACGTCGTCCGCGAGGTCGCCCGGGTGCTGGCCGGCCGGCCCGGCGGCCCGGTGGTCTGCGACCCGGTCATGGTCGCCACCAGCGGCGACCGGCTCATCTCGGCCGAGGCCGTGGACGCCGTCCGCACCGACCTGCTGCCGGTCACCGACCTGCTGACCCCCAACGTGCCCGAGGCCGCCGCGCTGCTGGACGTCGCGCCGGCCACCTCGGTCGAGGAGCTGGCGCCGCAGGCCACCGCGCTGCTGGCCCTCGGGCCGGCGGCGGTGCTTCTCAAGGGCGGCCACCTCGGCGGGGAGTCCAGCGTCGACGTCCTGGTGACCGCCGGCGGGGTGCTGGAGACCCGGCGCCCGCGGGTCGACACGACCTCGACCCACGGCACCGGCTGCACGCTGTCCTCGGCGCTGGCTGCGCTCGCCGCGCACGACCGGCTGGCCGGCCGGGAGCCCGACTGGGCCCCGCTGGTCGACCGCGCGCGCACCTACCTGCAGGCGGCGCTGGAAGCGGGCGCCGCTCTCGGCGTCGGCTCCGGCCACGGCCCGGTGCACCACTTCGCCGGGTGGTGGGAGGCGTGACCTTCACCGACGACGCCTGGGCCGGCACCGCCCACCTGCGGACGACGATCGAGGAGCTGGCCTTCCTGACCGAGCTCGGCGACGGCACGCTCGCCCCGGCCGCGTTCCGTCACTACCTCGAACAGGACGCCCTGTACCTGGCCGGGTACGCCCGGGCGCTGGCGCTGCTGGCCGCCCGCGCCCCCGACCCCGACGCCGCGGCGTTCTGGGCGGACTCGGCGTCGGTCACCCGCACGGTCGAGACCGCGCTGCACGCGGACCTGCTCGGCTCGCAGCTGCTGGGCCCCGCGTCCGCGGAGCTGCTGCACTCACCCACGTGCCTGGGCTACGTCTCCTACCTGGTGGCCACGGCCGCGACCGCGTCCTACGCGGTGGCCGCGGCGGCGGTGCTGCCCTGCTACTGGGTCTACGCCGACACCGGCGTCCGGCTGGCCGCGACGGCGCGCAGCACGCCCGGGCACCCCTACGCCCGCTGGGTCGCCACCTACGACGACCCGGCGTTCCAGGAGTCCACCCGGCGCGCGCGGCAGCTGGTCGACGACGCCGCGGCGGCCACGCCGTCGGAGGTGCCGGCGATGCACCGGGCGTTCGCCCTGGCCACCCGGTACGAGCTGGAGTTCTGGCGGTCGGCGCACGGGCAGGAGGGCTGGGCCCACCCGCTGAGCTGACTCAGCCCTCGTACAGGACCTCGCGCAGCACCCGGGCGGCCAGCTCGTCGCCGCCCGCGGCGGCGATGGAGAAGTGCTCGATGGCGCCGTCGACGTCGCCGGTGCCCAGCAGCAGGACGCCGAGGTTGTGGTGGGAGTGCAGGTCGCCACCCTCGATGCCGGCCCGGTAGGCGGCCTCGGCGGCGACGACGTCGTCCAGCTCCTCGCGGTAGATGTTGCCCAGCGGCAGCCAGCTGGCGACCTCGCCGCGGACGGCGCCGCGCTCGAGCACGGTGCGGGCCTCCTCGACCCGCCCGGTGGTGCGCAGCAGGTCGGCGAGGCCGGCCCGGGCCGAGTGCGAGTGGTCGGCGCCGGCGCGCAGCTGCGGCTCCAGCGCGGGGTCGCGGCTCTCCACCCAGCGCCAGCAGGCCAGCGTCCCGGCGGCGGACAGGCTCCCGGCGTCGGCGGCGAGCTGCGCCCAGTGCCAGGACTCGCCGTGCCGGCCGTCCTCGCGCAGCAGGTGCGCCAGCGCCAGGGCGGCGGGGGCGTCGCCCCGCTCGGCCGCCGTGCGCAGCGCCCGCTCGCGGCCGGCCTCGTCGAGGGTGGGGTCCTGCGCGGGCTCGGCGGGGTCGCCCGGGGACCGGTCGACGAGGTGGTCGTCGTCCGAGGGGAGCTGGGGGTCCAGGGGCACGCTGCGAGTCTGGCGTGACCGGGGGTCCGTGCGCCTCACCCCAGGGGGCTGGTCCACCCGTTCAGGGGGTCCAGTCCGGGGGGTCGGCCGGCTGCAGGTCCGGGTCGTCCGCGGCCAGCGTCCTGACCGGGCCGGGGGCGGTGAGCGGGCCCTCGAACCGCACGGTCACCCGGTTCAGCCCGCTGCCCCACACCCAGCCCGCGCCGTGCTCCGGGTGCGCGACGTCCTGCCCCGGGTACCAGGCGACCACCGCGGGGCCCGGCCGCGGGTCCTCGGGCACCGGCTCGGGGTCGGGGACGGGGACGTCGTCGGCGACCGGTGCGGCCTCCGTGGCGAAGAGGTCGCCCTGGGCGTAGACCGAGAGCCCGGAGACGCCGACGCCGAGCAACCGCAGCCCCCCGGTGCGGTCGACGGCGGCGAGCAGCCGGTGGGCGACCTCGGCGATCTGCCGCGGGTCGTCGACGGCGTGGGCGAGGGTCTGCGAGCGGGTGAGGGTGCTGAAGTCGTAGCGGCGCACCTTGAGGGTGACCGTGCGCCCGGAGGTGCCCGAGCGCTGCAGCCGCGTGCCGACCCGGCCGGCCAGTGCGTCGACCTCGGCGGCCAGCCGGGCGGGGTCGGTGACGTCGCGGGCGAAGGTCTCCTCGGCGCTGACCGACTTCGCCTCCCGGTCGGCGACCACCGGCCGGTCGTCGTCGGCGCGGGCCAGCCGGTACAGCCCGGCGCCGTTGGCCTGGCCCACCAGGCTGGTCAGGTCGACGAGCGAGAGCCGGTGCAGGTCGCCGACGGTCGACACCTTGATCTGCGCCAGCCGCTCGGCGGTGACCGGGCCGACGCCGCCCAGCGCCCGCACCGGCAGCGGGTGCAGCACCTCGAGCTCGGACCCGGCCGGGACGACGGTGAGCCCGTCGGGCTTGTCCAGCTCCGACCCGATCTTGGCCAGCGACTTCGACGTCCCGATGCCCACCGACCCGGTGACCCCGCCGGTGGCGGTCCGGATGCGCTCCTTGAGGTCGCGCGCCAGGGCGGTGAGCCCCTCGACGGTCAGGTCGTGCCCGCCCGCGGCCAGGTCGACGTAGGCCTCGTCGATCGACACCGGCTCGACCAGCGGCGACAGGTCGCGCAGCAGCGCCATCACCACCTCCGACGTCCGCTTGTAGGCGGCGAACCGGGGGCCGAGGAAGGCGGTGCCGGCCGGGCAGATGCGGCGGGCCTCGATGGTCGACATGGCGCTGCGGGCGCCGTAGACGCGGGCCTCGTAGGAGGCGGTCGAGACCACGCCCCGCCCGCCGGTGCCGCCGACGACGACCGGCCGGCCCCGCAGGGAGGGCTTGTCGCGCTGCTCGACGGCCGCGAAGAAGGCGTCGAGGTCCAGGTGCAGGATGCTCGGCTCACGTCGCACGTCGGTCCCCCTCCCTCGCCGCTGCGGCCGACCGTCGATGATGCCCCCATGGTCGAGCCGAGCGCATGGACGCAGATCACCCAGTCCGACCCCGAGCACTCGCACCGCTACGTCGAGCGGTTCCGGGCGATGGCCGCCCGCGGCGCGGACCTGGCCGGGGAGGCCCGGCTGGTCGACGCGATGCTCCCGCGCGGCGCCCGGGTGCTCGACGCCGGCTGCGGCCCGGGCCGGGTGGGCGCCGTGCTGCACGACGCCGGGCACACCGTGGTGGGCGTGGACGGCGACCCGGTGCTCATCGCCGCCGCCGAGGCCGACCACCCCGGTCCGCGGTGGCTCGTCGGCGACCTGGCCGAGCTGGACCTGCCCGACCGCTTCGACGGCATTGTGTGCGCCGGCAACGTGATGGCCTTCCTCGCGCCGAGCACCCGGCGCGAGGTGCTCCGGCGGCTGCGGGCGCACCTGGCCGACGGCGGCCGCGCGGCGTTCGGCTTCGGCGCCGGCCGCGGGTACGCGTTCGACGACTTCCTCGCCGACGCCCGGGCGACCGGCTGGCAGGCCGACCTGCTGCTGTCCACCTGGGACCTGCGGCCCTTCGCCCCCGACGCCGACTTCCTGGTCGCCGTCCTCCGCTGACGCCCCCCGGGGGCGAGAGTGGCCACTCTCGCCCCCGGGGGGGGGTTCGCCCCGGACCGCGACCTCCTGGTGGCCGTGCGCGCCCAGGGGTAGGAACGGGCCATGACGTACCTGCCCGATCCGGCCACCTGGTCACGCCAGGAGGACCAGGCGTCCGCCGGCCGCACCCGGTTCATCGCCACCGGCAGCCAGACCCGCGGCGACCTGGGCCTGTTCGAGGTGACCATGCCGCCGGGCGGCAGCGGGCCGGGTCCGCACCTGCACCGCACGTTCAGCGAGTCCTTCCACGTGCTGGAGGGCTCGCTGGAGGTGCTCGCGAACGGCGCGTGGACGACGGCCGAGGCCGGGGACCTGGTGTACGTACCGCGCTCGTCGGTGCACGGCTTCCGGTCGGCCGGGCCGGACGTCGGCGCGCGCTTCCTGATCCTGTTCACCCCCGGCATCCCGCGGGAGGACTACTTCACCGGGCTGGTGCAGCTGCACGCCGGTGGCCGGACGCCGTCTCCCGAGAAGCTCGACGCCTTCGCGCTGGAGCACGACCAGCTCAACCTCCGCGACTGACCGCCGTCCCCGGGGGGAGTGGCCACTCTCGGCCCCGGGGGGAGGCTCACCCCGGGCACAGGTGGGTGGCGGACCGGCACCGCCGGCTCCCCGGCGCCGACCGGCGGGACCACCACCCGCGACGGCGGGCGCCCCGCGCAGCTCCACCGCCGCGGCCCGACGACCGCGCTGCACCCGCCACGGTGGGTCACTCGCAGGCGGTGCCGTCGCCGTCGCCGTCCATGCTGTCGGACCAGCCGGGGTCGCCGCGGTGCAGCGGGGCGGCTCCGGCGGCGCGGGCGGCGGCGCAGTTCGGGAACGGCCCGGGGGGCGGGGTCGCGGACGGGCCCGCGGACCCGTCCGTCGGCGCGGTGGACGGTTCCGCGGGACCGTCGGCCGGCGCCGCATCAGGAGCGGGGACCGGCTGGCCGGGGCAGGTCTCCAGGACGCGGGCCATGGCGTCGTGCTCGGCCTGGGTCACCCACAGCCCGTGACCGGCCTTCACCGCGACCTGGCGGGCGACGTAGGTGCACCGGAAGCCGCGCGCGTCGGGCAGCCAGGTCGCGGCGTCGCCGTCGCCCTTCTGCCGGTTGGCCGAGTAGTCGACCGCGAGGAGGTTCATCGGGTCGTTGGCCAGCGCCGTGCGGCGGGCCTCGTCCCAGGCGAAGGCGCCGGTCTGCCAGGCGTTGCTGAGGGCGACCACGTGGTCGATGTCGACGCTGCTGCCGTCGCCCTTCTCGAACCGGATCGTCTGCCCGGTGTAGGGGTCGGCGAGCGTGCCGGTGACCACGACGCAGTCGCTGCCGGGCTTGAACGCCTCGTCGGTCAGGTCCCGGGCCAGGACGTCGTTGCGCGTGTCGCAGCCGTTGCGGTCGACGTCGGCCCACTGCTGCCCGAACCGGTCGCGGTCGTACCCGGTCTCCGGGGCGCGGCCCTTGACCGCCAGCCGGGCCAGGACGTCGGCCGCGGCCTCACCGGCGGTCGGCGCGCCGGCCTGCGCCTGCCGCGCGGCCTCGGAGACGGCGTCCGGGGTGGTCGCGGGAGCGATGGTCTGGCAGCCGGCGGTGCCCAGCGCCGTCGCGGCGAGCAGGACGGCGATGCGGTGTTTCACGTGGAGCCCCCGGGAGTCGATCGACTCCCGACGCTACGAGCGCGCGGGGCGGATCCTCCGCAGCGACGCGCGGCCACCCGGCGTGAGGACGGCGACAGGGGCCGGGCGGACGTCGCCCGACCTCTGTCGGCTCACTGCCCTGCGGGCGGGCTCAGCCCTTGTCCTTGCCCTTGCCCTTGCCGTTCCCGCCCGTCTCGGCCGCCACCTCGGGGGCCTCCGGCTGCTCGACCTCGACCTCGTCCGCCTCGTCGTCCGCGTCCTTGCCGGCGCGGGCGGCCTCCGAGACGGCCTTGCCGTGGTCCCGGCCGGTGACGCTCTTGTCGTGGGCGACCGCGGAGACGGCGGCGCCGTGGTTGTCCGGGTGGGCCGCCTGCGGCGCCTCCGGCTCGGTCACCTCGGGCTCGGTCACGTCGGGCTCGGTCACGTCGGGCTCGGGGACCACCGGCTCCGCGGGCTCGGGCTCCGTCGGCTCCGTCGGGGCCGGCTCCGTCGGGGCCGGCTCGGTCGGGGCCGGCTCGGTCGGGGCCGGCTCGCTCGGCTCAGGCTCCGTGGGAGCCGGGTCGGTGACCTCGGGCCCGGTGGGGGCCGGATCGGTGACGACCGGGTCGGTCACCAGGGTGTCCGTGGGCTCGGCGGAGACCTCGGTACCGGCGGACGGGGTCGACTCGACGGCCTGCGCCGTCGCGGCCGCACCACCACCGGCGACCACGAGGGCGGTCGCACCGGCGGCCACCTTGGCGGTGAGACCCGCGGAGGCGACCTTGCTCAACAGGCCGGTGAGGAGTGTGTGCACGAGTGGGCTCCCAGGATCGGTCTACGGACGACATCCTGGACATCGACACCGGAGGGCCCCGACTGGAGCCGATCCACCCGATCGTGCGACGACACGCGCACCGGTGACGCACCGGAGCGCGGCCGGCAGCGGGCACCTGCACCGGACCGCGCCGCCCGGCGCGACGGGGCAGGGGACCGGTCAGTTGGCCATGTCGACGAAGCGGCTGTAGTGGCCCTGGAAGGCGACGGTGACGTTGGCGGTGGGGCCGTTGCGGTGCTTGACCAGCATGATGTCGGCCTCGCCGGCCCGCGGGGACTCCTTCTCGTACATGTCCTCGCGGTGGATCATCATCACCATGTCGGCGTCCTGCTCGATCGAGCCGGACTCACGGAGGTCGGACAGCATCGGCTTCTTGTCCTGACGCTGCTCCGACCCACGGTTCAGCTGGCTCATCGCGATCACCGGCAGCTCGAGCTCCTTGGCCAGCAGCTTGAGCGCACGGGAGAACTCCGAGACCTCCTGCTGGCGGCTCTCGACCTTCTTGCCCGAGGTCATCAGCTGGAGGTAGTCGATGACGATGAGCTTGAGGTCGTTGCGCTGCTTGAGCCGCCGCGCCTTGGCCCGGATCTCCATCATCGTCATGTTCGGGGAGTCGTCGATGTAGAGCGGGGCGTCGGCGATCTCGCCCATCCGGCGGGCGAGCTTCGACCAGTCCTCGTCGGACAGCGAGCCGGCGCGCATGTGGTGCAGCGGCACCTTCGCCTCGGCCGACAGCAGACGCATGGTGATCTCGTGCTTGCTCATCTCCAGCGAGAAGATCGCCGCCGGCATGTGGTGCTTGACCGTCGCCGAGCGGGCGATGTCCAGCCCCAGGGTGCTCTTGCCGACACCGGGCCGGGCCGCGATGACGACCATCTGCCCGGCCTGCAGGCCGTTGGTCAGCTCGTCGAGGTCGCGGATGCCCGTGGGGACACCGCGGGCGGTGCCACCGCGGGAGGCGATCGCGTCCAGCTCGTCCATGGTGGGCTGCAGGACGTCGGCCAGGCGCGAGTAGTCCTCGCTCATCCGCTTCTCGGTGACGTCGTAGATCTCCTGCTGGGCGCGGTCGACGATGTCGTCGACGTCGCCCTTGCCACCGGCCGCGCCGTAGCCGAGCTGGACGACGCGGGTGCCGGCCTCGACCAGCCGCCGCAGCACGGCCTGCTCGGCCACGATGGCGGCGTAGTAGCCGGCGTTGGCCGCGGTCGGCGTGGAGGCGATGAGCGTGTGCAGGTAGACCGCGCCGCCCATCTTGGACAGCTGGTCGGTGCGGTTGAGCTCGGCGGCGACGGTGATCGCGTCGGCGGGCTCCCCGCGGCCGTACAGGTCCAGGATCACGTCGAAGACGATCTGGTGGGCCGGGCGGTAGAAGTCGGCACCGTGCAGGACCTCCACCACGTCGGCGATGGCGTCCTTGCTCATCAGCATGCCGCCGAGCACCGACTGCTCGGCAGCGACGTCCTGAGGGGGCTGCCGGTCGTACTCCGGAGCCGCGGCCCGCGGCCTGCTGATGTCGTCCAGTACCGCCACGTGGTCCACCCTCCTCTGCCGCGCGCGGGGGCCCGGAGGACCACCGGCGCGACGCGCCCTGCTCGAACAGCTGTTCGACACACGTCTACCACCGGGTGCCGACAGTCCTCGGTCCGGCGGGAGCCGGGGACGACGGTAGGAACCCGGGAGGGGGTCCGTCCAACACCGCTGTGCACGCCTCTCTGCACAACTTGTGGACAAGTCGGTGGATTGCGGTGGTCACCGTGTGGAGACCGCAGGGGACCGGCCCCGTCGTGTCCCGTCAACCCGCCCGCCACCTGCACTCGGTCCGTGCGCAGGCTGTGGACGGAAGAAATCCGGCCGACCAGCGGGTGTCCTTCACCACCGGCGTGTCGTATCGTTCCCGCTGGTCACACGCGCACCGCACGCACGGTGACCATGCAGCAACCGGCTGTCGGGGCGGCGACCGTGCCCCGGTGTCGACACGACCGCCTCCGCACACCGTGTCGACACGAGCGGACGGCGACCGGCCCCCGGGAACGCCACGAGGGGCGCCGGACCGGAGTCCGACGCCCCTCGTGGGGATGGTGCTGGGGAGAACTCAGCCGGCGACGACGTCCAGGGTGACCGGGACGCTGACCTCGGGGTGGACCCGCACCGTGACGGTGTGGGTGCCGACGCTCTTGATGCTGCTGGGCAGCTCGATGCGACGACGGTCCAGCTCCGGGCCACCGGCGGCGGTGACCGCAGCGGCCACGTCGGCGGTGGTGATGCGGCCGAACAGACGGCCGCCGTCACCGGAACGGGCCGGCAGCGTGACGGTCAGCCCGGAGAGGCGGGCGGCGACGGCCTGGGCCTCCTCGAGCGTGCGCACGTCACGGGCGGCACGCGCCCGGCGCAGGCTGGCGACCTGCTTCTCGGCCCCACGGGTGGCCACCATGGCCAGGCCACGGGGCAGGAGGTAGTTGCGGCCGTAGCCGCCCTTGACCTCGACGGTGTCGCCGGAGGAACCGAGACCGGTCACCTCGGCGGTCAGGATCAGCTTCATGGTGCTCATGGTCAGCGCGCCGTGGAGGTGTAGGGCAGCAGTGCCATCTCGCGGCTGTTCTTCACGGCCACGGCGACGTCACGCTGGTGCTGGCTGCAGTTGCCGCTGACGCGGCGGGCACGGATCTTGCCGCGGTCGGAGATGAACTTCCGCAGCAGGGTCGTGTCCTTGTAGTCGATGTAGGTCGCCTTGTCCTTGCAGAACTGGCAGACCTTCTTCTTGATCTTGCGGGGGGGAGGCTTCGGCACTTGGGGTTCTCCAGGGAGAGTCGTTCAGAGATGTTGTGTGGCCCCCTCGCCGGGGCCCAGGGCGCGCGGAGCGTGGCCTGGGGAGCGAGGGGGTCCTTTCAGAAGGGCGGTTCGTCGGAGGACGCCGGCGGAGTCGACCAGGGGTCGCTCGCACCGCCGCCGGAGAAGCCGCCGCCGCCGCCACCGCCACCGTTGCCGCCGCCGAAACCACCGCCGCCGCCGCCACCCTCGCTGCGGGCAGCGCGGGTGACCTTGGCCGTGGCGTAGCGGAGCGAGGGGCCGATCTCGTCGACCTCGAGCTCGATGACGGTGCGCTTCTCGCCCTCCTTCGTGTCGAAGGAGCGCTGCTTGAGCCGCCCCGACACGATGACCCGCGAACCGCGGGTGAGGGACTCGGCGACGTTCTCGGCCGCCTGGCGCCAGACGTTGCACCTCAGGAACAGCGCCTCGCCGTCCTTCCACTCCTGCGACTGACGGTCGAAGGTGCGGGGGGTCGAGGCGACGGTGAAGTTGGCGACGGCGGCGCCGGACGGGGTGAACCGCAGCTCCGGGTCGGCCGTCAGGTTCCCGATGACGGTGATGACGGTCTCGCCGGCCATGGTCAGTGGACCTCGGGCCGCATCAGCTTGGTGCGCAGGATGGACTCGTTGAGGTTCAGCTGGCGGTCCAGCTCGGCGACAGCAGCAGGCTCGGCCTGGATGTCGACGATGGCGTAGATGCCCTCGACGTTCTTCTTGATCTCGTAGGCCAGCCGACGGCGGCCCCAGATCTCGGTCTTGACGGTGCCACCGGAGTTGGTGACGACGGTCAGGAATCGATCCAGGCTGGGAGCGATGGTGCGCTCCTCGAGCTCGGGGTCGAGGATGATCATCAGTTCGTAGTGACGCACGGAGAACCCCACCTCCTCTGGTCTCAGCGGCCGCAGGGGATCTGCAGCAGGAGGGTCGTACACGCGTCGCGCACCCCGTCCAGACCCACGGGAGCGGGCAGCAGACGGGACGAGCACCGCACAGGCTACCAGCGAGCCGGACCACCCGGCTCCGACCTGTGGACCCACCGGTCGCGGCACTACTGTCGCCGGGTGGCTGAGCAGCTGATCGGTGTCCACGTCGGACCGGGCCTGACCGAGACCAACGAGCTGGACGACGGTGGCCCGCTGGCCCGGGCCGCGGAGATGGACGCCGACGCCGTCCAGGTCTTCCTCGCCGACCCGCAGGGCTGGAAGAAGCCGCTGGACCGCCCGGACGCCGCGGACCTGCTGGCCTCCGACGTCGCCGTCTTCGTGCACGCGCCGTACATCGTCAACGTGGCCTCGACCAACAACCGGATCCGCATCCCCAGCCGCAAGCTGCTCGGCCAGCACGCCGCCGCCTCGGCCGCCATCGGCGCGGCCGGCATGGTCGTGCACGGCGGGCACGTGCTGGCGGAGGACGACCCGGCCGCCGGCGTCGACAACTGGCGCAAGACGTTCTCCCGGCAGGCCGAGGACGGCGGGTTCGGCGTCCCGGTGCTGATCGAGAACACCGCGGGCGGTGACAACGCGATGGCCCGCGAGCTCGCCGCCGTCGCCCGGCTCTGGGACGCGGTGGGGGAGTTCGGCGCCGGGTTCGTCCTCGACACCTGCCACGCCTGGGCCGCCGGCTGGGACCTCACCCGGGTGGTCGAGGACGTCCGTGCGATCACCGGGCGGATCGACCTGGTGCACCTGAACAACAGCCGCGACCCCGCCGGCTCCGGCCGCGACCGGCACGCACCGCTGGGGTCGGGGGAGATCCCGCTCGAGCTGCTGGTCGGCGTCGCCCGGGCCGCCGGGGCGCCGGTGGTCCTGGAGACCCCCGGCGACGCCGCCGGCCACGCCGAGGAGATCACCCTCCTCCGCGAGGCCCTCGGCTGACCCCCGGACGACCGGCGGAGCAGCGGACGACGGACCGGGACCACCACCCGTCGGCGGACGGCGGGGCCCGGCCACTGGGGACCGCGAGGAGTGGGGCCCGGAGGGTCCCACGACCGAACGGCTCAGCGGCTCAGCGGCTCAGCGGCTCAGCGGCTCAGCGGCTCAGCGGCTCAGCGGCTCACCCTGACAGGGGCACGGCTCCGGGCCGCGGTGCGGCGCGCCAGCGTCGCAGTGTGACCCGGTCGGGGGCGCCGTCCAGGACGCCGCCGGCGGGGTCGTCGATCCCGGGCCAGCTGCGGCGCACCAGGTCGCCGTCGGGCCGCCAGACGTCGCGCACCACCAGGCCGGCGAGCACGAGGACGACGACGTCGCGCACCCCGACGGAGAGGTAGAACCACTCCACGCCGATGCCGCGGTTGTCGGTGCCGAGGTAGTACAGCATCGTCGTGAGCCAGACCAGGGCCTCGGTGACCTGCCAGACCAGCAGCTCCCGCCAGCGCGGCCGGGCGAGCACCGCCAGCGGCAGCAGCCACAGCGAGTACTGCGGGCTCCACACCTTGTTGAACACCAGGAACGCCGCGACCAGCAGGAACGCCAGCTGCGGCACCCGGGGCCGGACCGGGGCCGCCAGGGCCAGGAAGGCGACCCCCGCCGACGCGGCCAGCATCAGCACCGCGACGGTCGCGTTGAGCACCGAGGGCGTCTGCCCCGCCGCGAGCGGGCCGTCGAGCGCCTGCCCGTCGGTGAGGTCCAGCAGCATCGCCCAGACGCTCTCGGGGTTGGCCGGCCGGGTGTCGCTGAGGCTGAAGAAGCGGGCCCAGTTCTCGGGCGCGGCCAGCGCGACCGGCAGGTTCACCGCCAGCCAGGCCAGCCCCGCGGCCACGGTGGCCGACAGCCACGCCCGCAACCGCCCGGCCCGCAGGCACAGCACGAACAGGGCGCCCAGCAACAGCACCGGGTACAGCTTGGCCGCGATCCCCAGCCCGATCAGCACCCCGGCCAGCACCGGACGGCGGCGCGCCCAGGCGAGCATCCCGAAGGTGGTCAGCGCGACGGCCAGCAGGTCCCAGTTGGTGAAGGCGTGCACCAGCAGCAGCGGCGAGAGCCCCACCATCGCCGCGTCCCACGGGCGGCGGCCGGTCAGCCCGAGGACGCCGCGGGTGACCAGCAGGGCCAGCACCGACAGCAGCAGGCAGGTGACGACGTAGTAGGTCTCCACCGGCACGGTGTCCGGCAGCAGCCCCGGCCCCTCGGCCAGCGCGTCGTAGGCCCGGCCCACCACCGCGGCCAGCTGCATCAGGCCGCCGGTGAGCACCGGGTACTCGACCGCGGAGTCCAGGTAGGGCACCAGTCCCTCGTCCTGCCCGTGGATGCCGAACAGCGGGACGGCGTCGTTGTAGCAGAGGTGGGTGTACTGCTTCGAGCCCGACCAGTCGCCGGAGGCGCACGGCGCCTGCTTGGCCCAGGCCAGGCCGAGCACCACCACGGTGAACAGCAGGCACACCCGCAGCGGCGTCCAGAACAGCGCCCGTCCGGTGACCGCGTGCCGCCCCCACGGGCCGCCCACGGCCTCGCTGGCCTGCGCCGCGACCGGGTCGACCCAGCTGGGGACGACGCGGTCGGGGTCGGCCGGGACGGCAACGTCGACCCGCCGCCGGCTCGACGCGGAGGCGCCCGACGCGACGGGCCCGCCCTCCGGGAGTGCGGAGGACGGGCCCGTCGGCGGTGCGGTCACGCGATCAGTGTGCCTGCGTCAGTTGGTGCTCGGGGTGGGGATCGGCTGCACCGGCGCCGACGGCTGGGCCGGCTGCGGTTCCGGGGTCGCGGTGGGCTCCGGGACGCTGCTCGTCGACGCGGTGGACCTCGCCGCCGCGGCGCTGCTGTTGCTCGCCGCCGCCTGACGCGCCCGCTCGGCCTCGGCCCGCGCCCGCTCCCGGGCCCGCGACTCCGCCGCACCGGTGCTCTGGGCCGCGGTCGACGGCGCCGGGGCCTGCGTCGCCTGCTGCTGCTCCTGGGTCACCGGCGCCTGGCTGGTCGAGGCGGGCGCCTCCGTCGTCGCCTCGGCGACGTCGTCCACCTGCGGGTCGGCCTTGATCACCGCCTTGGCGGGCAGCGGCTCCTCGGGCGTGCCCGCCAGCGCGGCGTCCATGAACTGCTGCCAGATCTGACCGGGGAGCCCCGACCCGTAGATGATCTTGCCCTGGGCGTCGCGGATGGGCGCGATGCCCTGGGTGCCCATCCACACGGCCGTGGAGATCGACGGGGTGAACCCGACCATCCAGGCGTCGGAGTTCTCCGCGCCCAGGCCCTGGGTGCCGGTCTTCGACGCCACCGGGCGGTTGCCCTCCAGCGCCCGCTTGGACGACTTGGCGACGTCCTCCATCGCGAAGGTGGTGTCGCTGGCGACCTCGGCCGGGATGACCGGCCGCGCGTTCTCGGCGCCGGTCACCGTCCGCAGCACCGCACCGGTGGTGTCCGCGACCTGGGCCACGAAGTGGCGCTCGTGGTACATCCCGCCGGCGGCCAGCGTCGCGAAGCCCACGGCCTGGTCGATCGGGCGGACCTCGTACTCACCGATGCCGATCGCGCCACCGGTCTGGCCGTTCTCCGGACTGGCCAGCGACGTCTTGCCCCGCAGCGTCTCCGGGACCGAGCCGTCGTCCGGCCAGGTCTCGCCGATGCCCATGGCTGCCCGCGCCTGCTCGGCCACCTTCGCCGGGCCCAGGTCGTAGGCCAGGCCGTAGAAGGTGGTGTTCAGCGACCGGGTGACCGCCTCCTTGATCGTGCAGGCGGCGCACTGGGCGTTGCCGGAGTTGACCACCTCGCGCTCGCGGTCCGGGAACTCCTGCGGCGACGTGCCGTCGCGCCGGGTGTCGACGCTGAAGCCGTTCTGCAGGGCGGTGGCCACGGTGTAGGGCTTGAACGACGAGCCGGGCTGCTTGTAGGCCTGGGCGTAGTCGGTGGTGTCGACCGTCGGGTCGTCGCTGCCGTGCTGCTTGTTGCCGTAGTAGGCGACCACGCCACCGGTGCGCGGGTCGACCGCCACCAGCGCCTGCCGCAGACCCGGGTCCTCACCGTCCATGACGTCGTTCACGGCGGCCACGGCGGCGTCCTGGTGGCCCTTGTCGATCGTGGTGGTGACCCGCAGGCCCGCGCCCTCGACGTTCTCGAAGCCCATGCCCGGGCCCGTCAGCTCGTCGAGCACCTGCTCGACGATCAGGCCCTCCGGCCCGGACGGGATGCCCAGGTTGGCGCCGGTCCTCGGCTGCACCGGCGGGTAGGCCATCGGCGTCCGGGCGGCGGGGTCGACCCAGCCGGCCTCGACCATCGCGTCCAGGACCAGGCCCCAGCGCTTCTGCGCGCCCTCGGGGTTGGTCTCGGGGTCGTTGGCGCTCGGGTTGCGGATCAGCACCGCCAGCACCGCGCCCTGCTCGGCGGTCAGCTGGGACGCCGGGACACCGAAGTAGGTGTTCGCCGCGGTCTCGATGCCGTAGGCACCACGGCCGAAGTAGATGGTGTTGAGGTAGTTCTCCAGGATCTCGTCCTTGGAGTACTCGTTGTCCAGCTTGACCGCGAGGAAGAGCTCCTTGAACTTGCGGCTGAACGTCTGGTCGGAGTTCAGGATCGCGTTCTTCACGTACTGCTGGGTGATCGTCGACCCACCCTGGGTGGAGCCGCCGGTGACGTTGTTCCACGCCGCCCGCGCGATGCCGGTGAAGGAGATGCCCGGGTCGGAGTAGAAGCCCCGGTTCTCCGCGGCCAGCACGGCGTTGCGGGCCGGCTCGGAGATCTGCGCCAGCGGCACGCTGGTGCGGTTCTCCCCGTCGGACAGCCGGGCCATCTCGGTCACGCCGTCGGCGTAGTAGAGGACCGTCGTCTGCTTGTTGGTGATCGAGTCCGGCGACGGGACCTCGGTCGAGGCGTAGACGACCCCGACGAAGACGCCGAGCAGCACCAGCATGCCCAGGAACGCACCGGCGACGAACTTGAGGAAGCGACGCCGCCGCTGCTTGCCGGTGCGCTTCTTCCCCGCCCCGCCCGGTGGGCGGCCCGCGCCGCTGCCCGAGCCCCCGGGAC
Organism: Modestobacter sp. SSW1-42; assembly: GCF_046635825.1. Lineage (NCBI taxonomy): Bacteria > Bacillati > Actinomycetota > Actinomycetes > Geodermatophilales > Geodermatophilaceae > Modestobacter > Modestobacter sp. SSW1-42. The sequence continues at coordinate 115,722 of NZ_JBISCA010000006.1, forward strand.
GGCGTCCCCCGGTCGGCGGCTTGACCGGCGGTCGCCCGCCACCCCCACCGGACCGGGCCGCCGGCGGGCGCGCCTCACCACTGCGGGAGGCCGTCGCCCGGCTGCGGCTCGGCGCTGCCGGACGGCGCGGTCCGGCGGCGCCGCCACCGTTCGCCGCCCGGGCCGCCGGTGGGCGGCGCACCTGACCGGCACTGGGGCCGACGCGGGCGGTCTCGTCGAAGGGAGGCACGCGGTGGCCCCTTTCCTGCAGCTCGTGGGATGTCGGGTGGCGAGGGTGTCGCTCCGCCCGGCCCACCCAGGATGCCGTCTCCGGCTGTGCCCGGGCAGGGAGCGGACCGGGATCCGGCACGTGCGCACCACACGGCACACCGGACCCAGCCGTGTGGCGACCACTCCGTCGCGACGCGGCGCCGGTTCGTGCGTGCTGCCCGTCCGGGGAGCGGCTCGGCGCCCGGGGCACGGGGTCAATGTACGCAGCGGGAGGCCGCGCGACGACCCTCCCGCGATGTCGGGACGGACACGCGCGGTCCCGACCGGGTCCGTTCCGACTTGCGCTCGGTACCGCGGCCGGATGTATCGTCCCGATACATCGACCGGCCGAGAGTGAGGTGACACGGTGCTCGAGTTCGCCATCCTGGGGTTGCTGCACCAGTCGCCCGTGCACGGCTATGAGCTGCGCAAGGAGCTCGCCGCCGTCCTGGGCGGGCGGCGCAGCATCTCCTACGGCTCGCTCTATCCCGCGCTCAAGCGCATGCACGCCGCCGGGCTGATCTCCAGCGACGAGCCCACCCCGCGGGCGCTGCTGCCCGCCGACGCCCCCGCGCTCACCGGGCGGCGGGGCAAGGTCGTCTACACGATCACCGACGCCGGCCGCGAGCGCTTCGCCGACCTGGTCAGCGAGGCCGGGCCGGAGGCCTACGACGACGAGGGCCGCTTCGGCGTCCACCTCGCCAACTTCGCCCACACCGCCTCCGACGTCCGGCTGCGCATCCTCGAGGGCCGCCGCCGCACGCTCGAGCGCCAGCGCGACCGGCTGCTGGACTCGCTGCGCCGCACGCAGGAGCGGCTCGACCGCTACACGCTCGAGCTCCAGCGCCACGGTCTGGACTCCGTCGACCGCGAGGTCCGGTGGCTGACCGAGCTGATCGACAGCGAGCGCACCGACCCCGGTGCGGCACCACCGGCGGCCGGCCCGCCGCCCCCCAGGACGGCACCACCCGCACCGCACAGCTCGACCAGCACCACCTGATCAGCACGACCAGATCCGCACCACACATCGTCCGGGCCCGCAGCGGGTCCGCCGGAGGGAGACAGTCCATGGCATCGGTCAAGGTCGCCATCGTCGGCGTCGGGAACTGCGCCGCCTCGCTCGTCCAGGGCGTGGAGTACTACAAGGACGCCGACGAGACCGCGACGGTCCCCGGCCTCATGCACGTCCGGTTCGGCGACTACCACGTCTCCGACGTCGAGTTCGTCGCCGCGTTCGACGTCGACGGCAAGAAGGTCGGCCGCGACCTCTCCGAGGCGATCTCCGCCAGCCAGAACAACACCATCAAGATCGCCGACGTCCCGCCGCTCGGCGTGACCGTCCAGCGCGGCACCACCCTCGACGGCCTGGGCAAGTACTACCGGGAGATCGTCGAGGAGTCCGACGAGGAGCCGGTCGACGTCGTCGCCGCGCTGCGCGAGTCCGGCGCCGACGTCCTCGTCTGCTACCTGCCCGTCGGCTCGCAGCAGGCCGCCGAGTTCTACGCGCAGGCCGCCATCGACGCGAACGTCGCGTTCGTCAACGCCCTGCCCGTCTTCATCGCCGGCACCAAGGAGTGGGCCGACAAGTTCACCGCCGCCGGGGTGCCGATCGTCGGTGACGACATCAAGAGCCAGGTCGGCGCCACCATCACCCACCGGGTGCTGGCCAAGCTGTTCGAGGACCGCGGCGTGCAGCTGGACCGCACGATGCAGCTCAACGTCGGCGGCAACATGGACTTCAAGAACATGCTCGAGCGCGAGCGCCTGGAGTCCAAGAAGATCTCCAAGACCCAGGCCGTGACCAGCCAGGTCGACCGGGACATGGGCAAGGACAACGTCCACATCGGCCCCTCGGACCACGTGCCGTGGCTGTCGGACCGCAAGTGGGCCTACGTCCGCCTCGAGGGCCGCGCGTTCGGCGACGTCCCGCTGAGCCTGGAGTACAAGCTCGAGGTCTGGGACTCCCCGAACTCGGCCGGCATCATCATCGACGCCGTCCGCGCCGCGAAGATCGCCAAGGACCGCGGCATCGGCGGCCCGATCCTGTCGGCGTCCTCGTACTTCATGAAGAGCCCGCCGGAGCAGTACGACGACAGCACCGCCCGGGACGCCGTCGAGGCCTTCATCCGCGGCGACGTCGAGCGCTGACGCAGGTCTTGCACAGGGCCCCGGACCTCACGGTCCGGGGCCCTGATCTGTTCGGCCTCCTCGCAGGGGCCCATGCCGAGCTTGCGAGGGGTGGGGGGCGAGGAGGTCCTTACGCTGGGGGCATGCACCCGCTCCGTCGTCCCCGTCCGCTCGCGCGCCTGTCGTCCCGGGTCGCGGTCCTCGGTGTGGTCGCCGTCCTGCTGGCCGGCTGCGGCGAGGACGAGGCCGCGCAGCGGACGCCGGGTGACCCGGTCAGCACCCAGGAGGCCGAGGTCCTCAGCCAGGTGCTCCACGCCGACCGCGAGGCCGGTGGCGCCGACTTCGAGGTCCGCGCCCCGTACGCCCAGGGCGCGGTGCTGACCCTCACCGGCGAGGTCGACTTCGCCCGGAGCATCGGCCGCGCCCAGGCCGTGACCACCTACGGCGACGGCCGGCCCGAGGAGACGCGCACGCTGTTCTTCAGCCAGGAGGAGCTGTACCAGGGCGACGTGCCCGGGCTGGCCGAGGCGCTCGGCGGCGCCGGGCTCCCGGCCGCGACCTACGTCCGCCGTCCGGTCACCGCGGCGAACGCGAACGGGACGGCGTCGCTGCTGGACGTGCTGGTGCAGATGGTCACCCGGCTGTCGGCCCCCAGCGCCGACGACCCGGGGTCGTTCGGTGCCTACACCTGGCAGGGCGCCGAGCAGGTCGACGGCGAGCTGGCCTCGGTCTTCCGCAGCGGCACCGGCGCCACGATCGCGGTGGGTGCGGAGAGCCGGCTGCTGCTGCGGTACGTGACGGAGCTGCAGGACTTCCAGGTCACGATCGACCTGTCCGACCACGGCGAACGGGAGATCCCGCTGCCCGCCGACGCCGACACGGTCGACCTCACCGCGCACCCGGAGATCGCCGCGACCCTGGGGCTCTGAGCGAGGGCCGACAGACAGCACAAGAGGGGGCGGCCTCTTCCCCAGGCCGCCCCCTCTTGCGGGTTCCTTCCTACCAGCTGAGGGCCGGGGACGGGAAGTCGACACGCGCAGGTGTCGACCCGACACGCCGGGTCAGTTGGCGCTGGGGTCCGCGGGAGCGGTCGACAGCACGCCCAGCCGGCCGGACTGACGGCGCAGCACCGACCGCCACAGCTCGGGACCGGCCGCGCCGGTCAGCACGTCGCCGGGCAGGCCGGTGACGCAGGCCCAGGCGCCCTCGGCGAGCTCGGCGGCCAGCTGGCCGTTGGACCAGCCGGCGTAGCCCGCGAACACCCGCAGGCCGCCGATCTCGCCGTCCAGGGCATCGGGGTCGCTGTCGAGGTCGACCAGGTGCACCGCGCCGGACACCTGCCGCAGGCCGCTGTCGGCCGGCAGCGGCGAGCTGCCGCGGCGGGTGGCCAGGCACAGCGCGGTGTCGGCCTCGACCGGCCCGCCCACGTGGAACACCTCGGGCGCCACGGCCAGCTCCGACCAGCCCGGCAGGACGTCGCCGATGCGCACCTCGCTGGGCCGGCCGAGCACGACGCCGATGGTGCCGGTGTCGGAGTGGTCGAGCACGTAGACCACGGAGCCGGTGAACGTCGGGTCGGTCAGCCCGGGCAGTGCGACCAGCAACGAGCCAGGACGGACGTCGTCCAGGGTGCCGACCGACAGCGCGGGTGCGTCGGTGGACCGGCGGCGTCCGGATGCCTGTTCGGCGGTCGGACGGCGCTCGGGATCGGGTGACGAGGGCACCGGGTTCATCCCCTCCAGTGTGCATCAGCCTCGACGGTGAGGGGCGCCACGCCGACCTGCCGGCCGGCGTCGGGTGCGCCGTCCACCGGTGGCCCGCGCTGGGCTGGCAGGTCACCACCGGCGACGTAGTGTTGGCGGAGTGCAGCAGGCGCCCACGACCGTGCGTCACCTCCTCCTGCGCGGCGACTTCCGCCGGCTGCTGGCGACCCGGTTGTCCTCCCAGTTCGGTGACGGCGTGTTCCAGGCCGCGCTCGCCGGGACGGTGCTGTTCAACCCCTCGCAGGCCACCGACCCGTTCGACGTGGCCGCCGGCTTCGCCGTCCTGCTGCTGCCGTACTCGCTGGTCGGCCCGTTCGCCGGCGTGTGGCTGGACCGCTGGAGCCGCCGGCAGGTGCTGCTGGTCGCCAACCTCGTCCGCGCCGTCCTGGTCCTGGGCGTGGCCGCGCTGATCCTGGCCGAGGTGACCGGGGCCGGCTTCTACGTCGCCGGGCTGCTCGTCTTCTCGGTGAACCGGTTCGTGCTCTCGGCGCTGTCGGCCGGGCTGCCGCACGTCACCGACGAGCCGTCACTGGTCTCGGCCAACGCCCTGTCCACCACCTCGGGCGCGATCGCCGCGGTGCTGGGCGGCGGGGTGGCCATCGGGGCGACCGAGCTGGCCGGCTCGGGCTCGGCCAGCTACGCCCTGCTGGCGCTGGTGTCCGCGGTGCCCTACCTGGTGGCCTCCGCGGTCGTCTCCGGTTTCCCGCGGCCGTACCTGGGGCCCGACCACCTGACCCTCGCGGCCACCGTCAGCGCCCGCGACGTCCTGCACGGGATGGTCGCCGGCGCCCGGCACATGCTCGCCCACCCGCCGGCCACCGCCGTCCTGTCGGTGATGGCCGTGCACCGGGTGTTCTACGGGCTGCTCACGCTGATGACCCTGCTGCTCTACCGCAACAGCTTCACCGACGAGTCGGGGCTGTTCCCGGGTGGGCTGGCCGGGCTGGGCGAGGTCCTGGCCGCCGGCGCGGCCGGCACGCTGCTGGCCGCCGCGGTGACCCCGGCCGCGGTGCGCCGGTGGGGCAAGGCGCCGTGGGTGATCGCGCTGCTGCTGCTCGCCGGGGTGGGCCAACTGGTGCTCGGCGGGCTGTTCACCCCGCCGGCCGTCGTGGCCGCGGTGCTGACCCTCGGGTTCGTCGCGCAGGGCGTGAAGATCTGCGTCGACACCACCCTGCAGGAGTCGGTGGACGACGACTTCCGCGGCCGGGTCTTCTCCGCCTACGACACCCTGTTCAACGTCTTCTACGTGCTGGCGCTGCTGGTCGGGGCACTGCTGCTGCCCGCGACCGGGGTCAGCTGGCCGGTGCTCGTCGCCGTCGGCGCCGGCTACCTCCTCACCGCCCTCGCCTTCTCCCGCTGGGCCCGCCACGGCGCCATGGAATCCCAGCGCGCCAGAATCGCACCCCTCCGACTCCATCAGAGCCCGAGTGCCGCCCACAGCTCGCGGCCGCAGGCCTGACCGGCGGAACGCAGTCGAGGCACGGGGAAGCGCATGAGCCGGATGCCGGTCACGTGGACGGCGTTCTGGCGGACCAGGTCGGCCTGCCAGTCACGGGCCGACAGGTGGAACGCCGTGCCGTCCGCCTCCGCGCCCACCTGCTGGGCTCGCCAGTAGGCGTCCAGGTGGAACGCGCCGAACGGGGTGGACACGGCTGCGTTCCACTCCGGCTCCGGTAGTCCCGCGGCCAGGATCACGCGCCGGAGGTCGGCCTCGCCGACCGAGCGCATGCCACGCAGGGCGTCGGTCAGCGTCTGACGCAGCCAGGGCGTGACCAGCCGGCCCACCGCTCGGGTCTCGGCCGCCAGCTCGGCCAGGTCGGTGAGCTCCTTCTGCAGGACGTCGGCGACCACGTGTTCGACGTCCTGACGTCGACGGGCCGACAGCGGCACGTCGACGGCGGCCCGGGCTGCACCGGTGACGGGGAGTCCGGACACGACCTGATCGCCCAACGGACGCCGGGTCTGGTGGACGACCACGAAGCCGGTGGACTCGAGGTGCCGCCCGTGAGGCACCGAGACCTCGACGAGCCCGCCGTCGGCGGGTTGCCGGTAGTCCCCGCGCACCCCGCCACCCGGTGAGCGGCCCGGGGTTCCTCGATCCGCGCCCGGTGCAGCCACAACGCCGTCGAGTGCGAGAGCCGCGCGCCCGGGCCACCCCAGGCGAGCGCGACCTCGTGACGCTCCCGCCGGGTGAGGCTCCCGGAGTGGCGTACGACCACGCCCGGCACCGGTTCCAGCCAGCGACCCGAGCCGAGGGCCCGACGGACGCGGTGCCGCGTGACCCCCTGGGTCGCGAGCTGGGCCCGCGTGGACACGGTGGGCGGTTCGGACGGCACCCGACGAGCGTGGTCGAAGCCGCGGGACCAGTGCCCCGTCATCCACAGGTGCCCGGTCATGGAGTCCCAGCGGTGCGTTTCTGGCGCCGTGGGACTCCACTCACGAGCGGGTGCGCCACCAGGTGAGGAGTTCGGCCTCGGCCTCGTCGGGCTCCAGGGGGCCGCGCTCCAGGCGCAGGTCCTTGAGGAAGCGCCACGCCTCGCCGACCTCGCGGCCCGGCGGGATGTCCAGCAGCTCCATGATCCGGTTGCCGTCGAGGTCGGGGCGGATCCGCGACAGGTTCTCCGCCTCCGACAGCACCGCGATCCGCTCCTCGAGCGAGTCGTAGGTCGCCGACAGCGCGGCCGCCCGCCTCTTGTTGCGGGTCGTGGAGTCCGAGCGCACCAGCTTGTGCAGCCGGGGGAGGAGGTCACCGGCGTCGGTGACGTAGCGGCGGACGGCGGAGTCGGTCCACTCGCCCTTGCCGTAGCCGTGGAACCGCAGGTGCAGGAAGGTCAGCCGGGCGACGGCCTCGACGACCTCCTTGGGGTACTTCAGCGCGGTCAGCCGCTTGCGCACCAGCTTGGCGCCGACCACCTCGTGGTGGTGGAAGGAGACCCGGCCGCGTTCCTCGTGCCGGCGGGTGGCCGGCTTCCCGATGTCGTGCAGCAGCGCGGCCAGCCGCAGCACCAGGTCCGGCGAGGGGGACGCCGGGTCGGCCCGCTCCAGCGCGATCGCCTGGTCCAGCACGATCAGCGAGTGGACGTAGACGTCCTTGTGCTGGTGGTGCTCGTCGATCTCCATCCGCAGCGCCGACAGCTCCGGCAGCACCACGTCGGCCAGCCCGGTGGAGACGAAGAGGTCCAGCGCCTCGCGGGGGGCGTCGTTGAGCAGCGTGCGGGAGAACTCGTGCTGCACCCGCTCGGCGGTGATCCGGGCCAGCTCCGGGGCCAGCCGGGTCATCGCCGCGACGACCTCGTCGTCCGGGGTGAGCTGCAGCTGGGCGACGAACCGGACCGCGCGCAGCATCCGCAGCGGGTCGTCGGCGAAGGAGTCCTCGGCACGGCCGGGCGTGCGCAGCCGGCGGGCGAGCAGGTCGCCGAGCCCGCCGAAGGGGTCGGTGACCGCCCGGTCGGGCCCGAGCGACACGGCCATCGCGTTCACCGTGAAGTCCCGACGGGCCAGGTCGTCGACCAGCGAGTCGCCCCAGGCCACCTCGGGGTTGCGGGACTCGCGGTCGTAGCGGTCGGCCCGGAAGGTGGTGATCTCGACCCGCGTGCCGCGGATCTCGGCGCCCACCGTGCCGAACGCGATCCCGGTGTTCCACGTGGAACTGGCCCAGCCGCGCAGCACCGCCAGGGTCTGCTCCGGCCGGGCGTCGGTGGTCAGGTCCAGGTCACCGGCCGGCACCGGGGACGACGACCCCGCGGCCAGCAGCGCGTCGCGCACCGACCCGCCGACGAGGTGCACCTCGAAGCCGGCCGCGGTGAACCGCTCACCCAGTTCGACGAGCACCGGCTCGACCTCGACGAGCTCGCGGACCGTCGCCTGCACCGCCGCGGGGACGGGCTGGGCGGGAGGGCGACGCGGATGCTCGACGGACACGACGATCGAGGGTAGTGCGGTCGCGCGCGCTACCCTCTCCGCATGGCTGGGACGGGCGGGCGACAGCGCCCCGGCCGCCGCCTGCGCCGGGTCGACGAGACCTCGGCCGGCGGCCTGGTGGTCGCCGACGACGCGCTGACCGGACCGCGGGCCGCCCTCATCGGGCGCACCGACCGGCGTGGCCGCCTGCTCTGGTCCCTGCCCAAGGGGCACATCGAGGAGGGCGAGACGCCCGAGGACACCGCCGTCCGCGAGGTCGCCGAGGAGACCGGCATCATCGGTGAGGTCGTCGCGCCGCTGGGGATCATCGACTTCTGGTTCGTCGCCGACGGGCGGCGCGTGCACAAGACCGTCCACCACTTCCTGCTGCGGGCCACCGGTGGCGCGCTGTCCGACGAGGACGTGGAGGTCACCGAGGTGGCCTGGGTGCCGCTGACCGAGCTGGGCGGGCGGCTGGCCTACGCCGACGAGCGCGCCCTGGTGGAGCGCGCGCCGGGCCTGCTGGCCGACAGCGCGTGAGGCGGCGGGCCGCCGGCCGCGCCGACGGCCGCCACCCCGGCCTCGGCGCCGCCTCCTGCGCGACGCTGCCGGGCTCCCGGGCCGCGGGGCGGGTCGCCGTCCTCGGGGCCGTGCTGACGGTGCTGACCGGCGTCGTCGGCCTGCCGGCCGCCCAGGCGACGCCGGACGACGGTGGCGCCGCCAGCGCCGCCACGGAGGCGACCCGGCCGGTGCGGGTGGTGGTCGAGCAGCTCGAGCCCCGCACGGTGACCCCCGGGGCCCCGGTCCAGCTCCGGCTCACCCTGGTCAACGACGGTCCCACCACCTACCGCGAGCTGTCGGTGCGGCTGCAGCGCGGCGACGTGCTGCGCACCCGGGCCGGCCTGGACGCCGAGCGCGACGCCGCCGACACCGCGGGAGCGACCGCCGCGGCGCCCTGGCAGGAGGTCGACAGCGGGCTCGCCCCCGGCCAGTCGCTGACCCTCGACTACGCCACCACCGCCGAGGCGCTGCAGCTCACCGAGGACGGCGTCTACCCGGTGCTGGTCAACGTCAACGGGGTCAGCAGCGAGGGCACCGAGGAGCGGGTGGGGGAGCTGGCCACCCAGCTCGTCGTCCGAGCGCCGTCCGACCGGCGGACCACGGTCGCCTGGCTCTGGCCGATCACCGACCGGCCGCACCGCGACCCCGCCGGCACCTTCCTCGACGACGAGCTGGCCGCCCAGGTCGCCGAGGGCGGCCGGCTCGACCGCGCCCTCGACGTCCTGGACCGGCTGCCCCGGGCGCCCGGTGAGTCCCGGCCGGCCGTGCCGGTGACCCTGGCCGTCGACCCGGCGCTGCTGGAGGAGCTCGCGGTCATGGCCGCGGGCCCCTACCGCGTCGGTGACGCCGAGGGCACCGGCACCGCCGACGCCGCCGAGCTGCTCGGGCGGCTGCGCACCGCGGCGGCCACGTCGGTGGTCGCCCTGCCCTACGCCGACGTGGACGGCGACGCGGTGGTCGCCGCCGGGGCGACCGACGTGCTCACCCGCGCCCTGCCCGGCACGCCCGAGGGCACCGCCCGCCAGCCCGGGGTCCCCGGCACCACCGAGGCGACCGCCGAGGGGGCCGGCGCCGCGATCGTCCGCGACGTCCTCGGGGTGACCCCGCGCACCGACGTCGCCTGGCCGGTCGACGGCGCGGTCCGCCCGGACACCCTGGACGCCCTGCGCAGCGGCGGCGCCCGGACCGTCGTGCTCGCCCAGGGGTCGCTGACCGCGGGCGACCGCGCCGTCGGCGCCGCGGGCGGCTCGGCGGCACCGGCCAGCACCCTGCCCACCGCGGCGGGGCCGGTCACCGCCCTGGTCGCCGACCAGCGGCTCACCGAGCTCGTGACCGAGGCGACCGAGGGCACCGACACGGGGCGGCTCACCGAGCAGAGCTTCCTGGCCGAGCTGGGCGCGCTGGCCACCCAGACGACGGACGCGCCCTCGACGCTGCTCGTCGTCCCGCCGCGCCGCATCGACCCCGACCCGGCGACCGTCGCGGCGATGATGGCCGACACCGTCCAGGAGCCGTGGCTGGCCGCCGTCCCGGTGCCCGACCTGGCCGGCACGGGCGCCGACCCGGCCGCCACGACACCCGGGCCGGCCGGCGACCTGGTGCCCGAGGCGGGGACCGGGACGCCGCTGTCGACCGACGACGTCGGCGTGGTCGCCGCGACCGCCCGGGTGCGCGACGACTTCGCCGCTGCCGTGACCGAGCCGGCCACCGTGCTCGCCGGCTACGACGCCGCCATCGCCCGCGCCGCCTCGGCCGGCTGGCGCGGGGACCCGGTCGGGTTCACCGCCTCGGCCGCCCGGCTGCGGGACACCTTCGACGCGCTGCGCCGCCAGGTCACCCTGGTCGCCCCGGTCGACGGCACGTACAGCCTCGCCTCCCAGGACGCGCCGCTGGTGCTCACCGTGCGCAACGACCTGCCCTTCCCCATCGACGTGGAGCTCGAGCTCATCACCCGCGAGAACGTGCAGCTGACCACCGACGACATCGGCGTCACCACCCTGGAGCCCGACTCCCGCCGTCAGCTGGAGGTGCCCTCCCGGGTCCAGCAGTCCGGCGGCTTCGCCGTCACCGCCCGGCTGACCACCCCCGGCGGCGAGCTGCTGGGGGAGGAGGTCCGGATGCAGGTGCGGAGCACCGCCTACGGCCCGATCACGCTGGGGCTCACCATCGGCGCCGCGAGCCTGCTCGGTCTGCTCTTCCTGCGCCGGGCCGTGAACTTCGTGCTGGCCCGGCGCCGCGGCGAGGCCGGCGGCGACGCGTCCCCGGCCGACGGCGCCAGCCTGCCGCCCACCCGGAGCCCGGTGTGAGCGACGGACCCCGCGCCCGCTCCGCGGAGGACCAGCGCGCCGCCGCCGGGTCCCGGGAGCCGGGCGACGAGCAGCGCCCCGGCGACCGCTCCCACGCCGACGGTGCCGCCCGCCCGCCCGTCCGTCCCGGACCGCCCGTCTCGCTCCCGCCGCCGCCGTACAAGGGCGTGCGCGGGGTCGGCGGGCCCGAGACCGCGCCCCCGGCGTCCCCGCCGCCGCCCCGCGACGCGGGCTCCTCCGCCGACGGCGCACCCTCCCGGGTCCCGCCGCGGCCGTTGCCCCTGCCGCCGAACTACCCCTCCGTCCGGCCGTCGGGCGCCGGCCCGCGCACCGGCGCCGAGCTGCCGCAGGTGCCCCCGCCGCCGGCGCGCCGGCCGCTGCCGCCGGTGGCGCCGCTGGACCCCGCCCCCGTGGCCGGGCTGCCCCCGGTCGTGCCGCGCCGGCGCACCGACCTGCCGCCCGTCCCGCCGTCCACCCGCGTGCGCCGCTTCGTCCCCGGGCCCGACGACACCCAGCTCATCCCCGCCTTCCCGCCGGTCCAGCGGGTCGACGAGGACGACGCGGAGGTCACCGAACGCGAGGGCGCCCCCGGCGGCAGCAAGGGGATCCTGCGGGCCGCCGGGACGATGGCGGTCGCGACCCTGGTCAGCCGGCTCACCGGGCTGCTGCGCACCGTGGTCATCGCCGCGGCGCTGGGCGTGACCCTGGTCAACGACGCCTACAATACCGCGAACACCCTGCCCAACCTGGTCTACGAGCTGCTGCTGGGCGGCGTGCTGTCCTCGGTCGTCGTCCCGCTGCTGGTGCAGGCGCAGGTGAAGGACCCCGACGGCGGCGTCGGCTACACCCAGCGGCTGATGACGGTCGCCACCGCGGGCCTGCTGGTGATCACCGGTCTGGGCGTGCTCGGGGCACCCCTGCTCACCCGGCTCGCCGACATCAGCGGGGACGCCGACCAGGTCGCGCTGGCCAACTGGCTGGCCCGGCTGCTGCTGGTGGAGATCGTCTTCTACGGACTGGGCGCGCTGGCCGCCGCGGTGCTCAACTCCCGCGGGGTGTTCGGCGCCCCGGCCTGGGCGCCGGTGCTCAACAACCTGGTGGTCATCGCCACCGGTGCGCTGTTCATCGCCGCCAGCGGCCCCGGCGAGCTGACCCCGGTCACCATCAGCGACTACCAGGTGTGGCTGCTCGGCATCGGCACGACCGCCGGCATCGCCGTCCAGTCGTTGGTCCTGCTGCCGCTGCTGCACAAGGCCGGCGTCCCGCTGCGCCCGCGCTGGGGGCTGCGCGGGACCGGGCTGCGCGAGGCCGGCTCGCTGGGCATCTGGGTCGTGGCCTACGCGGCGATCAGCCAGGTCGGCGTGATCATCGCGATGCGCGTGGCCAACGCCGCCGGCCGGGAGGGCGGGCTGGGCTCGAGCGCCTTCGCCATCGCCAGCCTGCTGTTCCAGATGCCCTACGGGATCATCGGCGTCGCCCTGCTGACCGCGCTGCTGCCCCGGATGAGCCGCGCCGCCGCCCGCCAGGACCTGGACGGCGTCGTCGCCGACCTCACCCTGGGCACCCGCCTGTCGGCCACCGGGCTGCTGCCGGTGACCGCCGTCCTGGTGGTGCTCGGCCCCGCCGTGGCCACGGTCGCCTTCGGCTGGGGCAACACCAGCGTCGAGCAGGCCCACGCGATCGGCATCGCGCTGGCCTGGGGCGCCTTCGGGCTGCTGCCGATGGCGGTCACCCTCCTGCAGCTGCGCGTCTTCTACGCCATGAAGGACGCCCGGACGCCGACGTTCATCCAGCTGGCCATGGTCGCCGTCCGGGTGCCGCTGCTGCTGCTGGTGCCCGCGCTGGTCAGCCCCGAGCACGTCGTCGCCGGGCTGATGATCGCCACCAGCACCACGTACCTGATGGGCTGGCTGGCCGGCAGCATCGCGCTGCACCGCAAGCTCGGCGTCCGCGCCGGCCCGGACGCCGGCCGCACGGTCGCGCGGATGGCCCTGGTCTCGCTGGTCGCCGGCGTCCTGGGCTGGGTCGCGGTCTCCCTCGCCGGCCGGTCGCTGGGGGAGTCGGTCCCGGGGTCGCTCGGAGCGGTCCTCCTCGGTACCGTGGTCATCGGCAGCGCGGTGGTCGCGGGTGCCGTGGTGGTCGGCGTCCCCGAGGTCCGGGACGGCCTGGCCGGTGTCCGGGCGCGGCTCGGGCGATCACGGTGACCAGACCACCGGTGCCGGGCACGGGGGCGTCGTCCTCGGCAGGACAGAGCAGGAGGTCGGCAGCGTCCGTGACGTCCACGACCACCGGCCTGCCCGACCGCTACCGCCCGCTCGACCAGGTCGCCCCCGACGAGGTGACCCCCACCGGCGTCATCCGCTCGTGGCGGGCCCGTGACCGGGTGCTCAACCGGGACGTCGCGCTGCGCGTGCACACCCCCGGCGGCCCCGCGGCCCGGGAGTGGATCAACCGCGCGCTGACCGCAGGCGGGCTGGCCACGCCGGCGCTGGCGATGGTCTACGACGCGGCCGAGGGCACCGGTGGCACCGAGCCCGGCGGCGCCGCCTACGTGGTCAACGAGTGGATCGAGGGCACCCGCCTCTCCGACCGGCTGGCCGAGAGCGGGCCGCTGGGCGAGCGCGAGGCCAGCGCCGTGGTCCGCCGCCTGGCCGAGGGCGTCGCGGAGGCCCACCGGGTCGGCCTGGCCGTCGGCGGGCTGACCGCCGAGCACGTCGTGCTGCGCCCCGGTGGCCTCGTCGGGCTGCTGTCCGTGCCGGCCGCCACCAGCACCGAGAAGGGCGACATCGCCGCGCTGGGCGCGCTGCTGGAGCTGTGCCTCACCGCCGGCCGCCCCACCCCGATCGCCTCTCCGGACCTGGCCGCCCTGGTGCGCCGGGCCCGCTCGACCGACCCGGCGAACGGGCTGTCCAGCGCCGGCGCGATGGTCGCGCTGCTCGCCGAGCGCCCGCGCACGGCCCCGCAGGAGGCAGCCCGCCCCGACGGCCTGACCGACAGCGGCTGGATGCGCAAGCTGCGCGACCGCCGCGACCTGGCCGACGCCGCGGACGACCCGGGCGGCCCGGTCCGGCTCGACCCGCACACCCTCCCGCCGGTCCCCGGGCGCGCGATGGCCCGGCCGCTGGCCGCCCGGTACACCCCCGCCGTCGACGACGAGGACGACCTCGACTGGGAGGAGACCTTCCCCGACGAGGAGGAGGCGGACGACGAGCCGGCCCCCACCGCCCGCCGGCGCCTGGCCGTCGTCGGGCTGCCGCTGCTGGCCCTCGCCGTGATCATCGCGATCGGCTGGTGGGTGGGCAGCAACGTGCTGACCGTGGCCAGCAGCGTCGACTCCGACGGCACCGGCTCGGTCCCCGGCGTCACCGCCGGCTCCTCGCCCGCGGCCGGCGAGCCGTCGTCCCCGGCCGCAGCCGCACCGGGCGCTCCGCTGCCGGTCACCACCGCCGCCGTGTACGACCCCTTCGGCGACGGGGAGCCGGAGAACGACGACGACGTGCCACTCACCACCGACGGCGACCCGGCCACCGCCTGGACCACGCTGGACTACCGGAACTCCCCCGACTTCGGCAACCTCAAGGACGGCGTCGGGGTGGTCTACGACCTGGGCAGCGACCAGGCGGTCGGCGGCGTCCAGCTGCAGACCACGAAGCCCGGCGCGACCGTCGAGGTCCGCACCGGGGGCACCCCCGACGGCGACCTGGGCGACTTCACGGTCGCGGCCCAGGGCGAGCTGACCGGCACCACCGACCTGGCCTTCGCCGCACCGGTCACGACCCGCTACGTGCTGGTCTGGGTCACCGGCCTGGTCCCCGCGGGCAGCGTCTTCAACGCCGACCTGGCCGAGGTCACCGTCCAGGCCGCGGGCTGACGCCCGCGTCCCCAGCACCCCCCGTGCGGGGTGTGCAGGAGGACCCCGCTGCCCCCCACGACTCGCGAGCTCCCCGCGGGGCCCTGCAGCGGGGCCTCGGGGAATGCCCGACCTAGGCTGTCCGTTGTGCCGCCCGTGACGAACGACCAGCCCGCTCCCGGCCCCGCGGTCTCCACCGACCCGGCGCACCCGGCCATCCCCCCGGCGGAGCACGACGGCGTCCGTGACCTGATCATCATCGGGTCCGGCCCCGCCGGGTACACCGCCGCCACCTACGCCGCCCGCGCGAACCTGCACCCGCTGGTGTTCGAGGGCTCGCAGTTCGGTGGTGCGCTGATGACGACCACCGAGGTGGAGAACTTCCCGGGGTTCCCCGAGGGCATCCAGGGCCCGCAGCTGATGGACGACATGCGCACCCAGGCCGAGCGCTTCGGCGCCGAGCTGGTGCCCTCCGACGTCACCGAGGTCGACCTCACGGTCGACCCGAAGATCGTCAAGGTCGGCAACGAGGTGCACCGGGCGCACGCGGTGATCATCGCGACCGGGTCGAAGTACCGGTACCTGGGTCTGGACAACGAGCAGCGTCTGCTCGGCCACGGCGTCTCCGCCTGTGCCACCTGCGACGGCTTCTTCTTCCGCGACCAGGACATCGTGGTCGTCGGGGGTGGTGACTCCGCGATGGAGGAGGCCACCTTCCTGACCCGCTTCGCCAAGTCGGTCACCGTGGTGCACCGCCGCGAGGAGCTGCGCGCGTCGAAGATCATGGTCAAGCGGGCGCAGGACAACGAGAAGATCCGCTGGGCCCTGGGCAAGCAGGTGACCGACGTGCACGGTGAGGGTGCGGTCTCGGCCGTCGAGCTCACCGACGTCGCGACCGGCGCCACCGAGCAGCTCCCGGTCACCGGTCTGTTCGTCGCCATCGGCCACGACCCGCGCAGCGAGATGTTCGCCGGCCAGGTGAAGCTGGACGACGAGGGGTACGTGGTGGTCGACCACCCGACCACCCGCACGAGCATCGACGGCGTCTTCGCCGCCGGCGACGTCGTCGACCACATCTACCGGCAGGCCATCACCTCGGCCGCCACCGGTGCGGCCGCCGCGATCGACGCCGAGCGGTGGCTCGCCGACACCTTCGACGAGCGCTGAGGCGGGGCCGGGGGCATAGACCCGGCCCTGCTCCTGTTCTACCGACCGTCTCACCCGCGACCACAGGGAGCACCACCATGGCAGGCAAGAACACCGTGACCGTGACCGACGCCAGCTTCGCCACCGACGTGCTGGGCAGCGACAAGCCCGTGCTCGTCGACTTCTGGGCCGAGTGGTGCGGCCCGTGCAAGATGGTCGCCCCGGTGCTGGAGGAGATCGCGGCGGAGCACGCCGACAAGCTCACCATCGCCAAGCTCAACATCGACGAGAACCCGCAGATCGCCCGCGACTACCAGGTCATGTCGATCCCGACGATGACGGTGTTCCAGGGCGGCAAGCCGGTCAAGAGCATCATCGGCGCCAAGCCCAAGGGCGCCATCCTCTCGGACCTGTCCGACTACATCTGACGACGCCCCCTCCTGCCCCTGCAGGAGGGCCGCACGAGGCCCGCCCGTCCCTCCCGGACCGGCGGGCCTCCGCCGTTCCGGCCCCCTCCGGGACGGCGGTCCCGTCCCCGCCGGGTCACCCGGTGCACACCGGCTGGTCACCACGGGCCACAATCGACGTCCGGACGACCGGCCGCCCCCTGCGACCGGCCCCCTGACCCGTAGAGGAGCGACGAGCGCCGCATGGACGTCCTGCGACCCGGCAGCACCGGCCCCGCCGTGGCCGAGGTGCAGGCAGTGCTCCGCTCCCTCGGCCTGCTCGACGGCGACCCCGCCCAGCCCGCCGGCCCCACGGCCGACTACGACGCGGAGACCGAGCTCGCCGTCCGGCACTTCCAGCAGGTGCGCGGGCTGTCGGTCGACGGTCGCGTGGGCGACGAGACCTACCGCGCGCTGTACGAGGCCCGCTGGTCCCTCGGTGACCGGCTGCTGCGCTACGACCCCGAGCGGCCCGTCCGCGGCGACGACGTCCGGCGGCTGCAGGAGCTCCTGCTGGAGCTGGGGTACGACGCCGGCCGCGCCGACGGCATCCTGGGCGCGGAGACCGAGTCGGGGCTGCGCACCTTCCAGCGCGACTACGGGCTGACCGCCGACGGCACTTGCGGGCCCGCCACGCTGCGCGCCCTCAAGCAGCTGGGCCGCCGGGTCACCGGTGGCCGCCCGCAGCTGCTGCGGCAGAGCGCCTCGATGGTGGAGTCCGGATCGCACCTCATCGGCCGGGTCATCGTCCTCGACCCCGGCCACGGCGGGTCGGACACCGGGTTCACCGCCGGCGAGACCACCGAGGCCGACCTGGTGTTCGACCTGGCGTCCCGGATCGAGGGCCGGCTGGCCGCCGCCGGCGCCACGGTCTACCTGACGCGTGGCCGCGACGGCGACCCCGCGGCCGGTGACCGCACCGCCTTCGCCAACGACACCCGCGCCGACCTCTTCCTGTCCCTGCACATGGAGGCGCACGACTCCGCGCACGCACGCGGGGTCGCCAGCTACTACTACGGCACCGGGTCCGGGGCCAGCTCGACCGTCGGCGAGCAGTTCGCCAACCTGGTGCGCCGCGAGGTCATCGCCCGTACCGGCCTGCTCGACTGCGGCTCGCACCCCAAGACCTGGGACATCCTGCGGATGACCCGGATGCCGGCCGTACGGGTCGACTGCGGGTACCTCTCGCACCCCGTCGACCGGCTGCTGCTGCTCGACGCCCGGGTCCGCAGCACCGTCGCCCAGGCCGTCGCCGCCGCCGTCCAGCGCCTGTTCCTCCCGGCCGACGCCGACCCGCCCACCGGCACGTTCCTGCTCCCCGCCCGGCGCTGAGCAACGACCCCCTCGCCGCACCGTGCGGCGGGCGCAGCGAGGACCGCGGCACGCCGAGGGGGACGGACCGGTCCGGCTGCGGGGTGGGCCGCTTACACTGCGACAGGTGACCCCTCCTGTGCCCGACCCCTCGGTCGGTCCCGGTCAGGCCGGGGCGCGCTCACAGGGTGCGCCCTCGCACGTCTCTCTGCGGCACCCGCGGCTGGACCCTCTGGCAGACCGGTACGCAGCACGCACCCACGGGATGAAGAGCTCGGAGATCCGGGCCCTGTTCTCGGTGGTCAGCCGGCCCGAGGTCGTGTCCCTGGCCGGCGGCATGCCGGCCGTCACCGCCCTCCCGCTGGACGTCGTCGGCTCCATGATCGGTGAGCTGGTCTCCGGCATGGGCGCCCAGACGCTGCAGTACGGCTCCGGGCAGGGCGACCCGCGGCTGCGCGAGCGGATCTGCGACGTGATGGCCCTCGAGGGCATCGTGGACGCCTCGCCGAGCGAGGTCGTGGTCACCGTCGGCTCCCAGCAGGCGCTCGACCTGGTGACCCGGGTGTTCGTCGACCCCGGTGACACGATCCTGGCCGAGGGCCCGTCCTACGTCGGTGCCCTGGGCGTCTTCCAGGCCGCGCAGGCACAGGTCCGGCACGTCGAGATGGACGCCGACGGACTGGTCCCGGAGGCGCTGGAGCAGGCGCTGATCGAGTGCCGGGCGCGCGGCGACCGGGTCAAGTTCCTCTACACGGTGCCCAACTACCACAACCCCGCGGGCGTCACCCTCTCCGAGCAGCGGCGCGAGGCGGTCATGGCGATCGCCGAGCAGTACGACCTGCTCGTCATCGAGGACAACCCCTACGGCCTGCTCGGCTTCGAGCACGAGCCGATGCGTGCGCTGCGGGCCCGCAACGACGAGCGGGTCATCTACCTCGGCTCGTTCTCCAAGACCTTCTCCCCGGGGCTGCGGGTCGGCTGGGTGCTGGCCCCGCTGGCGGTGCGCGAGAAGCTGGTGCTGGCCACCGAGGCGCAGGTCCTCTGCCCGCCGTCGCTGACCCAGTACGCGGTCGCCCGGTACCTCGACACCCAGCCGTGGCAGCAGCAGATCAAGGTCTTCACCGAGCTGTACCGGGAGCGCCGCGACGCGACCTTGGAGTCGCTGGCCGCGCTCATGCCCCGCGGCACCACCTGGAGCAAGCCCGACGGCGGCTTCTACGTGTGGCTGAAGCTGCCGCACGGGCTGGACGCCAAGCTGATGCAGCCGCGCGCCGTCGCCGCGCACGTGGCCTACGTGCCCGGGATCGGCTTCTACGCCGACGGCTCGGGCCGGGAGCACATGCGGCTGTCGTACTGCTACCCCGAGCCCGACCAGATCCGTGAGGGCGTGCGCCGGCTGGCGCGGGTCATCGAGGCCGAGCTCGACCTGCACTCCACGTTCGACTCGGTCGACACCGGCACCTTCCGCGCGGTGACCTCCACGCCGCGGCCGTCGTCCCGGCCGTCGTCGGCAGCGGCGTACCCGCCGCCGGTGATCGGGCCGGCGAACGGCGCCGAGGGCGAGGAGCCCTCCGTCTGAGCTCCACCTCCGGACCGTTCCGTCAATGACGGAATGGTCCGGAGGTCACTGGTCGGTCTGGTCGGAGCGCCCGGTGATGTCCGGGGCCATCATGCCGATGATCCGCTGCAGGTCGTCGACCGATCCGAACTCGACGACGATGCGGCCCTTCGCCCGGCCGATCTGGATCTTCACCTTGGTGTCGAACATGTCCGACAGCCGTCCGGAGAGGTCCTCGACCCCCGGGGCGCTGATCTTGCGCGCGGAGCGCCGGGCCGCGGTGGGGGAGTCGGCCACCGCCATGGCGACGGCCTCCTCGGTGGCCCGCACCGACATGCCCTCGGCCACGATCCGGGTGGCGAGCGCGTCCTGCGCGTCGGCCTCGGGGAGCCCGAGGAGCGCGCGGGCGTGTCCGGCCGAGATGACCCCGGCGGCCACCCGGGTCTGCACCTTCACCGGCAGCTTCATCAGCCGGATGGTGTTGGTGACCTGCGAGCGGCTGCGCCCGATCTTGCTGGCCAGCTCCTCGTGCGTGGCCCCGAACTCCTCCAGCAGCTGCTGGTAGGCCGCGGCCTCCTCCAGCGGGTTCAACTGCACCCGGTGGATGTTCTCCAGCAGGGCGTCGCGCAGCATCGCGTCGTCGGTGGTGTCCCGGACGATGGCCGGCACGGTCTCCAGCCCGGCCGCGCGGGCCGCCCGCAGCCGGCGCTCGCCCATGATGAGCTCGAAGCGGCCGCCGGCGCCCTCCCGGACGACGATCGGCTGCAGGAGCCCGAACTCGCGCACCGAGTGGGTGAGCTCCTCCAGCGCCTCGTCGTCGAAGACCTGACGGGGCTGCTTCGGGTTGGGGACGACCTCACCGACCGGGAGCTCGCGCAGCTGGGCACCGGGGACGCCGGCGACCTCCTCGAGCACGCGGGCGGGCAGCTCCGTCACCGACGCGGCACGCCCCTCGGCCGCCCCGCTGACCGCGGCCTCGGCCGCCCCGCTGACCGCGGCCTCGGCCGCCTCGGCCGCCCGTGCGGCGGGCGTGGCCGTCGGTGCGGGCGCGCTCGTGGGGATGAGGGCCGCCAGGCCCCGGCCGAGACCGCCGCGCTTCGTCACTGGTCCTCCTCGTCAGGGCCCGTGGTCCGCCGACGCGGCCCGGGTGTCGTGCTGGGGCCTGCGGGGCCCGTCGCGCCTGGGGTCGGGCTCACGTCGCGTGCCGCCCGCGCGGTGCCGGCGTCGCCACCGGCTCACCGAGCACCATGGCCGCCACCGAGGGCGGACCGGCGACCGGGGGCGGGGGAGGCGGCGTCGTCGGCTGGGCCGTGGCGGCCGGCAGCAGCGCTCCACGCTCGGCGAACTCCCGGGCGGCCTCCACGTAGCTGGTGGAGCCCCGCGAGCCCGGATCGTAGGTGAGCACCGACTGGCCGTAGCCCGGCGCCTCGCTGACCCGGACGTTGCGCGGGATGGCGGACTTGAGCACCAGGTCGCCGAAGTGGTTGCGGACCTCGTCGGCCACCTGGTCGGCCAGCTTGGTGCGCCCGTCGTACATGGTGAGCAGGATGGTGCTCACCGCGATGCCCGGGTTGAGGTGCTGCCGCACCAGGTCGATGTTCGAGAGCAGCTGTCCCAGCCCCTCGAGCGCGTAGTACTCGCATTGGATGGGGATGAGCACCTCGTCCCCGGCCACCAGCGCGTTCAGCGTCAGCAGCCCCAGCGACGGCGGGCAGTCGATGAGCACGTAGTGCGGCCGCTCGGTGGCGGGCAGCTCGTGCAGGTAGGTCTCGATGGCCCGCCGGAGCCGGTGCTCACGGGCCACGACGGAGACCAGCTCGATCTCGGCGCCGGCCAGGTCGATGGTCGCCGGGACGCAGAACAGGTTGGGGCTGGCCGTGGTCGGGTGGGTGACCTCGGCGAGGGTGTTGTCGCCCACCAGCGCGTCGTAGATCGACGGGGTGCCGACGGTGTGGTCGACGCCCAGGGCGGTGCTGGTGTTGCCCTGCGGGTCCAGGTCGATCACCAGCGTGCGCAGGCCGTAGAAGGCGAGGGCGACGCCGAGGTTCACCGTGGACGTCGTCTTGCCGACGCCGCCCTTCTGGTTGGCGATGGTGACGACGCGGATGCGGCCGGGCGCCGGGAACGGGTCCTGATCGGCGGCGTGGAGCACCCGGGTGGCCCGCATCGCCTCCATGGCGATCGGGCTGTCGAAGTCCGGACCGACGGCCTGGTCAGCAGCGAGACTGGAGCGCAGCCGCTCACCGGGGTCAGTCATCGGTGCGTCCTCCTCACCACCGTGTTCCACGTGGAACGTCGATGCGTCGCTGGTGCCGTTCCACGTGGAACGACGTCACCCGGGCGTGCGCGCGGGCCGGCCGGAGCCGCCGCGGGTCATGACCACCACGGTAGTGGCTGCCGAGCCCAGCTCTCCACCGACCGCGCGCGTGTGCACGTCGCGCATCCCCGCCTTCTCCAGCTCGGGGACCAGCTCGGGCACCTCGGCGGCGGCCCGCTCGCCCACCAGGGCGATGAGCTGGGCGCCGGGCGTGAGCAGTCCCGCACACCAGCCCACGAGCCGGGGCAGCGGCGCGACCGCCCGGGCCGTGACGACGTCCACGGGTCCGACGGCCCGGACGACGGACCGCTCCTCGGCCCGGCCGCGGACGATCCGCCACGGCGCTCCCAGGGCGCTCACGACGTCGGTGAGGAACTCGACCCGGCGGGCCATCGGCTCCACGAGCGTCAGCGTCAGGTCCGGGCGGGCGAGCCCCAGCGGGATGCCGGGCAGACCGGCGCCGCTGCCGACGTCGACCACCCGGGCGCCCACCGGCACCGCCTCGGCCAGCGCCGCACTGTTGAGCAGGTGCCGGTCCCACAGCCGCGGGACCTCCCGCGGGCCGATCAGGCCCCGGACGACCCCGTCACCGGCCAGCATCGCCACGTACCGGGCCGCCGCCTCGGTGGCGTCCCCGAACACGGACGCCGCCACGGCCGGCATCTCCGGGACACCGTCGTCCGGGAGTCCGGCCTGCTCGGCCGGGACGTCAGGGCCGGTCATGCGCGCACACCGGGCCGCCGGGGCGCCGGCCCGCTCGCCTGGCCGGTCACCGGTCGGGCAGGACCACGACGCGGCGGTTGGGCTCCTCGCCCTCCGACTCGCTGTGCACCCCGGCCGCCCCGGCGATGACGTCGTGGACGACCTTGCGCTCGAACGGGTTCATCGGCGACAGCCGCTCGGGCTGCCGGCTCTGCGCCACCCGCTCGGCCGCGGCCGAGGCGAGCGCGGTCAGGTCGGCCCGCCGCTTGGCCCGGAAGCCGCCGATGTCGAGCATCAGCCGGCTGCGGACACCGGTGGACTGGGCGACCGCCAGCCGGGTCAGCTCCTGCAGCGCCTCGAGCGTCGCGCCGTCGGGACCGATCAGGGTCTTGAGCTCGCCGCCGACCACGGCCACGGACGCGCGGTCGCCCTCGACGTCCAGGTCGATGTCGCCGTCGACGTCGAGGATGTCCAGCAGGCGCTCGAGGTAGTCGCCGGCGACGTCGCCCTCGCGGACCAGCAGGCCCTCGCCGCCCTCCTCGTCGTCCTCGTCGACGTCGACGGGCTCGACGACGGCGTCGACCGAGGCGGCATCGGCATCGGGGAGCGCGGGGTCGCCGGACCCACCGGCGGGGGTCAGCACCGCATCCGAGGTCGCCTCGGCGGTCGTGGCCGTGTCGCTGTGGGGTGCACTCATGTCAGGTCCTCCGTGTGGTGCAGGCGGCCGGGCGAACCCGGTGGTCGAGGGGCCGGGCACGCGGCGGGCCAGGAGCCCGGGTGCCCCGGCCGGTCAGCGGCGCTTGCCGCGCTTGCCGCGGTTGGCCGGGCCGGCCGCCGAACGGCTGCCCGACGCCCCGGACCGCGGCCGGTTGGCGCTGCCCGAGGGACGGCCGCCGGCCGAGCCGGCCGCGGTCGCGCCGGTCGCTGACGAGCCGGTGCGCGCGGCGTCGGCGGTGGGGGCCGGGTCGCCGTCGACGGGGGAGGCCGGGTCGACGACCGACCCGTCGGCGTCGACCGTCGAGGCGGGGGACGCGGTGGCCGGCTTGTTCTTCGGGCGGACCGGCTTGGCACCGGGCTTGGGCGCCAGCGTCTTGGGGTCGATGGCCGGCTTCTCGGCGGCGGCCTTGGCCAGCGCGTCGGGGGAGCCGGGCATCGGCAGGGCCTTGAGGATGTAGAACTGCTGGCCCAGCGTCCACAGGTTGTTCGTGAACCAGTACAGGAGCACGCCGATGGGGAAGAAGAAGCCGGAGACGAAGAGGCTGATCGGCATCCCGTAGAGCAGCAGCTTCTGCACCATCGCGGCCTGGCCCTCGACCGGGCCGGAGCGCTTCTGGATCTGCTTCTGGGTGAAGAAGGTCGTGAAGCACATGACCACGATGAGGACCATCGCGACGAGGCGGATGTTGGTGTAGCTGCCGCCGGTCAGGCCGAGGATCGCCTGCTCCTTGGCGCCGTCCATGTTGAACGACGCCGAGATCGGCGCCCCGAACAGCTTGGCGCTGGCCGCCTGGTTCGTGAGCGTGTCGTCCCAGCTGTAGAGGCCGGGCTTGCCCGGCGCGAGCCGGCGCAGCACGTGGAAGAGCGCGATGAAGACGGGGATCTGCGGGAGCAGCGGCAGGCAGCCGGCCAGCGGGTTGACCCCGCGCTCCTTCTGCAGCGCCATCATCGCCTGGCTCAGGCCCTGCCGGTCACTGCCGTACTGCTTGCGCAGCTTGGCCATCTCCGGCTGGATCTCCTGCATCGCGCGCTGCGACTTGACCTGCTTGACGAACAGGCGGAACAGCAGCACCCGGATGGTGATGACCAGGAAGACGATCGACAGCGCCCAGGTCCACCCGCTCGCCGGGTCCAGGAAGGTGGAGAACGCGGAGTGCCACGTCTTCATCACCCACGCGATCGCGGTGTACATCCAGTCAAGCAACGCCAGCCTCCTGCTGCGCGGACCGGCGGGGAGCCGGCGAAGTGGCTCGGCCCGTGCGACGTGCGCCCCGGGCCGGTGGAGCAGGTGCCGCGGGAGGTGCCGACGACTGCGCCGAGGGGGACGACGAGTGGGCCCCTCCGACGGTTCCGCCGTCCTCGGACCGGGCGGGACGTGCGGGCACCAGGTCGAGCCCGCCGGGGTGCCACGGGGCGCACTTGACCAGTCGCCTGACGGCCAGCCAGCTGCCCCGGGCGGCGCCGTGGACCTCGAGGGCCTCGGCGGCGTAGGCGCTGCAGCTGGGCTCGAAGCGGCAGCGCGGCGGGAAGGCCGGGCTGATCGCGCGCTGGTAGAAGCGCACCGCGGACAGCAGGGCCCGGGCGGGCGAGCCGGTCACGGCCGTGCAGCCCGCGGCTGGGCCGGACGGGCACCGAGCAGCCGGTCCAGACCGGCGTCCAGGTCGCGCGCCAGCACCGCCGAACCGGCATCGGCCGCCTCGGGACGGGCGCGCACGACCAGGTCGGCGGTGGCGGGCAGCCGGTGGAGCTCCGCGGCGACGAGGTGCCGCAGCTGCCGGGTCACCCGGTGCCGGCAGACGGAGTTGCCCACCGTCTTGCCGACGACGAAACCGGCCCGCGGTCCGGTCGGGACGTCCGCAGGACGCCCGGCCGGACCGACGGGCCGTTCGGAGAGGTAGTGCAGCACCAGGGTCGGGCGCCCGGCACGACGGCCGGACCGCACGACCGCGGTGAAGTCCGGCCGCCGGCGCAGGCGTGCCTGCGCGGGCAGCACCTCAGGCGGAGAGCTTGTCGCGACCCTTGCCACGGCGGGCGGCGAGGATGGCGCGGCCGGCCCGGGTGCGCATGCGCAGCCGGAAGCCGTGGGTCTTGGCCCGGCGGCGGGTGTTCGGCTGGAAGGTGCGCTTGCTCACGAGGGACTCCTACTGCTGACGACGTGGGTGCGCGCGGACCCGGTCGGGCAGCGCACGCGCGGGGTACGGGCAGGCCACCGACCCGGTGGACGGGCCCGCGACCGGCACCCGGTTCCCCCGGGGCTGGTCTGCTGCGCCCGGGCCCCGGGCCGCACCCCGGTGGGGCAGGTGCGACGGGTCCTGTGCACAGACTCCGACCAGCATAGCCGAGTGCGCGCGGCTCCTGGCGGGTGAGCCCGACCGGCCGGGGTGCGCCGTCGTCCACGCCTGGGGACGACGGACGCGCCCACGCCGGGTGCCCGGCCGCGGTGACCCGTGCGCGGGTCGTTGCCGGGCTGTGGATGGGGCTGTTAGCGTCGCCGTCGCTCCGTGTTGGACGAATGGACGTGCGTCCGTATGCCCACTCCGTCGTCCGACCGGTCCCCAGCTCGCTCCCCGACCA
This sequence comes from Modestobacter sp. SSW1-42, assembly GCF_046635825.1. Lineage (NCBI taxonomy): Bacteria > Bacillati > Actinomycetota > Actinomycetes > Geodermatophilales > Geodermatophilaceae > Modestobacter > Modestobacter sp. SSW1-42. The sequence goes on from NZ_JBISCA010000006.1 coordinate 141,249, forward strand.
CCCACCCACTGCGCTGACCAGTGGTGACGCGGGAACCGGCCGCCGGCCCCGCCGGCACCGGCACCCCTGTCGCCGGGCGTGCACAGACTGTGGACACTCATGTGGACGACGCCCTCGCGGGTGTCCACACCTGGGGAGTGGCCGGGGGATCCAGCAGTCCACCGACCGCCGTCCGTCCCCTGTGGACGAACGCGTCCGGCGGGACCGGAGCGCACCACCCGGAGCACGAGGAGGGACACAGTCGATGGCCGACTCCACGGTCGACCTGGCGACGGTCTGGGACCAGATCCGCGAGCGCCTGGCCACCAGCCTGTCCCCGCAGCAGAACGCACTGCTCAACCTGACCCGGCCGCTGGGCCTGGTCGAGGACACCGCCGTGCTCGCCGCACCCAACGAGTTCACCCAGACGGTGCTGGAGTCCCGCATGCGGATCCAGCTCGCCGAGGCGCTGTCGGCCGAGTTCGGCCGGGCCATCCGGGTCGCGGTGCAGCTGGAGGACATGCCGGCCGCACCCGAGGCGACCGACCGGCGCGACGCCCAGCCCGACGACCGCCGCTGGGGCCGGCCCGACCGCCCCGCCGCGGCCGCCCCCGAGTGGCCGGCCGCCGACCGGGACGACGACCGACTGGCCCAGGACCGGATCGCCCACGACCGCGCCTCCGCCGAGCTCGCCGCCCGCGAGCGGGCCGCGCAGGACCGGGCCGCGGAGGACCGCGCCGCCGAGGACCGCGCCGACCGCGACCGGGTCGACGACGGCCGCAGCGCGTTCGGGGTGCGCACCGACGCCGTCCGGGCCGAGGCCTGGCTGCCGGAGTCCGGTGACGGCCGGGACTGGTCGCGCGGCTCGGCCACCGCGGAGTCCGACGGCACCGCCCGCCGGCTCGCCCCCTGGGACCGCGACCCGGGTGAGGCCGCCACCGAGGGCCAGTCCGGCGAGGCCCGCGGCACCGACGACCGCCGTCCCGCCGACCGCTCGGCCCGGGGCGGTGGCGCCGTCCCGCTGTTCGCCGACCGCCGTCCGGCCGGGCTGGACCCGGGCCTGAACGCCAAGTACGTGTTCGACAGCTTCGTCATCGGCAACAGCAACCGGTTCGCCCACGCCGCCGCGGTCGCGGTCGCCGAGGCGCCGGCCCGGGCCTACAACCCGCTGTTCATCTACGGCGACTCCGGGCTGGGCAAGACCCACCTGCTGCACGCGATCGGGCACTACGCGGCGCGGATGTTCCCCAACGTGCGGGTGCGGTACGTCAGCACCGAGGAGTTCACGAACGAGTTCATCAACCTGGTGCACTCCGGCCGGGCCGAGGACTTCCGCCGCCGCTACCGGGACATCGACTTCCTGCTCATCGACGACATCCAGTTCCTGGAGCGCGCCGAGCGCACGCAGGAGGAGTTCTTCCACACCTTCAACACGCTCCACAACGCCAGCAAGCAGATCGTGATCACCTCCGACCGGGCGCCGAAGAAGCTGACGACGCTGGAGGACCGGCTCCGCACCCGGTTCGAGTGGGGCCTGATCACCGACGTCCAGGCGCCGGACCTCGAGACCCGCATCGCGATCCTGCGCAAGAAGGCCTGGGGCGAGCGGCTGCAGGCTCCCGACGCGGTCCTGGAGTTCATCGCCAGCAAGGTGCAGACCAACATCCGCGAGCTCGAGGGCGCGCTGATCCGGGTCACGGCCTTCGCCAGCCTGAACAAGCAGCCGGTCGACCTGGCGCTGGCCGAGCTGGTGCTCAAGGACCTCATCAGCGACGAGCAGGGCCCGCAGATCACCGCGGCGATCATCATGGCCGCGACCGCCGAGTACTTCTCGGTGACCATGGAGGAGCTGCAGGGGGCCAACCGCAGCCGCACGCTGGTCAACGCCCGGCAGATCGCCATGTACCTGTGCCGTGAGCTGACCGAGCTCTCGCTGCCCCGCATCGGGGCCTCCTTCGGCGGCAAGGACCACACCACGGTCATGCACGCCGTCAAGAAGATCACCGGCCTCATGAGCGAGCGCCGCGCGACCTACACCCAGGTCACCGAGCTCACCGCCCGGATCAAGAGCCGCGCCCGCCAGTAGTGGACAGCCGTCGTGCCCCGCCGCCCACAGGGTGGGCACGGAGCACGACGGCGTCCCACCGGTCGCCCGACCGCCCGTCCGGGTCGACACGGGACCCCTCCGGAGGGGTCCCGTGGGCCGTCGGCACGTGCCCGCGGGACGCCGCCCCTGCCCCCGCGCGGCCGCTGTCCACAGCACCGAACTTGCGCTCGACCAGCACGTTCACCTGTTCCGGGGTCCCCCGACCGGTGGCCGTCCCCCGCGGCACGGTCACCGACCGTGTCCCCGTGTCGTCTTGTCCCCAGAGCTGTGCACAGGTTGGGGAGAGCGGTCACCACCCGGTGCCGTCCGGTGCTCGCCGGCGTCGTCCCAGGTCAGGCGTCCGCAGGTCGTCCCCCTGATGTCCCCCGGGGGTCCACATGTCGACATCTGCGCGTGTGGACGAACCCGTGCTTCGCCTGGGGATGGGGACGAACCTGCGGGTGACCGGGGGAGACGGGGTGGAGAGCGCACGGTGACGGTGCACAACTGTCGAGTTGTCCACGTGTCGACACAGGGAACGGGTCACCAGCCCACAGCGGGCCAACAGGGCGAAAGCGCGGTCGACCTGCGGAAACGAGGTCGTTCCCCAGGATCCACACCCGTGATGACGAGGATGAGTTATCTCTGCTCGGGGATTCTTGAACCACATTCAGGCTGGGGAGGGCCGGAACGGGGGCTCCGCCACCCGCCCGGCCGGGAACGGGAACTGCGCACCGACGGTGACGAGGCGGTGCGGGAGCGGACGTCGCGACCGGGGGACTGGCCAAGCAGGGGGTCGGACAGGAGAGGATGGCGCCGCACACCGCGCCGCACGAGCCAGCGCAGACGAGCACGGCACACCAGCAAGGGGTTGGTCACGAGATGAAGTTCCGGGTGGCACGCGAGGTGCTCTCCGAGGCCGTGGCATGGACGGCACGCAGCCTGCCGCCGCGGCCGTCGGTGCCGGTGCTGGCCGGGATCATGCTGGAGGTCGAGGGCAGTCAGCTGTCGGTCTCCGGCTTCGACTACGAGGTCTCCGCCCGCTCCGAGGTCGACGTCCAGTCCACCGAGAGCGGCCGCACCCTGGTCCCCGGCCGGCTGCTGGCCGAGATCACCCGGGCCCTGCCGCCGCACCCGGTCGACGTCGTCGCCGAGGGCGCCCGGCTGTCGATCACCTGCGGCAACGCCCGGTTCAGCCTGCCGACCCTGCCGGTGGAGGACTACCCCTCCCTGCCGTCCATGCCCTCAGCCGCCGGCGTGGTCGACAGCGACGCGTTCGCCGAGGCGGTGAGCCAGGTCGCGGTGGCCGCCGGGCGTGACGACACCCTGCCGATGCTGACCGGCGTGCGGCTGGAGATCGAGGGCGACCTGGTCACCCTCGCCGCCACCGACCGCTACCGGCTCGCCGTCCGCGAGTTCGCCTGGCGCCCGGAGACCCCGGGGCTGTCGGCCGCCGTCCTGGTGCCGGCGCGCACGCTGGCCGACGCGGCCAAGACGCTCACCAGCGGGCCGGAGGTCACGCTGTCGCTGTCCTCGGGCGGTTCCGGTGAGGGCATCCTCGGCATGTCGGGCAAGGACCGGCAGACCACCACCCGGCTGCTGGACGCCGAGTTCGTCAAGTACCGGGCGATCATGCCCAGCGAGTCCTCGTCGTTCGCCGAGCTGCCGGTCGGGTTGTTCACCGACGCCGCCAAGCGCGTCGCCCTGGTCGCCGAGCGCGGGACGCCGCTGCGCTGCGAGTTCACCCCCGGTCAGGTCACCCTGCGCGCCGGCGGCACCGACGACGAGGGGCAGGCCGAGGAGCGCTGCGACGTCGTGTTCGACGGCGACCCGCTGACCATCGGCTTCAACCCGACGTTCCTGCTCGACGGGCTGGCCGCCGTGCACACCCCCCGCGCCCGGATGGACTTCACCACCGCGCTCAAGCCCGCGGTGCTCTCGGGTGTCGACGAGCCGGCCGGTGACGACGGCGGGGACCGTCCCGCCGAGCGCCCCGGCAGCTACCGCTACCTGATCATGCCGGTGCGCCTGCCCGGCTGAGGGAGGTCGGAGGACGCCGTCCCCGGACCGGGGGACCCCGGCGCGCGTACGACGCGACGGGCGAGCACGATGGGCGCGAGCGAGCCTCGGCCCCGGCGGCCGGTGGCACAGGACCCGCAGCGTCGCGGGCGCCCCTGGACACGCACGACAGCGCTGGACCGACCGCGGCATCCCGCGGGACGACGGAGACATCGAGTACGAGGAGGACCGGCGTGCAGCTGGGCATGATCGGGCTGGGCAAGATGGGCGGCAACATGGCCGAGCGCGTGCGTCGCGCCGGTCACGAGGTCGTCGGGTACGACCGGGCGCCGGGTGCGCGGGACGTCGACAGCCTGCAGGGGCTGGTCGACGCGCTGCAGGCACCGCGCGTGGTCTGGGTGATGGTCCCGGCCGGTGACCCGACCCGGCAGACCGTCCGTGAGCTCGGCGAGCTGCTCTCCCCCGGCGACGTGGTCGTCGACGGCGGCAACTCGAAGTACACCGACGACAAGGTCCACGCCGACGAGCTGGCCGAGAAGGGCATCGGCTACGTCGACGCCGGCGTCTCCGGCGGTGTGTGGGGCCTGCAGAACGGCTACGCGCTGATGGTCGGCGGGTCCGCCGAGGACGTCGCCAAGGTTCAGCCGGTCTTCGACGCGCTCAAGCCCCCGGCCGAGGCCGCCGAGGGTGCGCCGGTCAACCCGGGCGCGGGCTTCGTGCACGCGGGCCCCGTGGGCGCCGGCCACTTCGCCAAGATGGTCCACAACGGCATCGAGTACGCGATGATGCAGGCCTACGGCGAGGGCTACGAGCTGCTGGAGAAGGTCGACCTGATCCAGGACGTCCCCGGCGTCGTCGCCTCCTGGACCCAGGGCACCGTCATCCGCTCCTGGCTGCTGGACCTGCTGGTCCGGGCGCTGCAGGAGGACCCCGAGCTCGAGCGGATCACCGGCTACGCCGAGGACTCCGGCGAGGGCCGCTGGACCGTCGAGGCCGCGATCGACAACGCCGTCCCGATGCCGGCCATCTCCGCCTCGCTGTTCGCCCGGTTCTCCTCGCGGCAGGACGACTCCCCGACGATGAAGGCCGTCGCCGCGCTGCGCAACCAGTTCGGTGGCCACGCGGTGCGCTCCATCGACACCGGGGTGGCCGAGAAGCCCGCGTGATGACGGACCCCCGTGCCCGGCTGACCCCTGGGGCCAAAGTCGCGACTTTGGCCCCAGGGGTGGCCTGACCACAGGTGTACCTCCGGCACCTCCAGGTCGGCCAGTTCCGCAGTTGGGAGCTGGCCGACCTGGCGCTGACCCCGGGGCCCACGGTGCTGGTCGGCCGCAACGGGCAGGGCAAGACGAACCTGGTCGAGGCGGTCGGCTACCTGGCCACGCTGGGCAGCCACCGGGTCTCCGCCGACGCCCCGCTGGTGCGGCACGGCGCCACCCAGGCCGTCGTCCGGGCGGCGCTGCGCAAGGACGAGCGCGAGCTGCTCGTCGAGGTCGAGATCAACCCCGGCCGGGCCAACCGGGTGCGGGTCAACCGCGCCCCGCTGCAGCGCCCGCGTGAGCTGCTCGGCCTGGTCAGGACGGTGCTCTTCGCCCCCGAGGACCTCGCCCTGGTGCGCGGCGACCCGGCCGAGCGCCGCCGGTTCCTCGACGACCTGCTGGTCAGCCGCACGCCGCGGCTGGCCGGCGTGCGCAGCGACTACGACCGCGTGCTCAAGCAGCGCAACGCCCTGCTCAAGACGGCGAAGCTCGCCCGCGGCAACGCGCTGGCCACCCTCGACGTCTGGGACAACCACCTCACCGAGCTCGGCGGCCAGCTGCTCGCCGCCCGGCTGCGGCTGGTCGCCGACCTCGCCCCCTACGTCACCGACGCCTACGCCGGGGTCGCCGGGCCGGGCGCCGACCGGGCCGCGCTGGGCTACACCAGCAGCGTGCCGCTGGCCGGCGACGGCACCCCCGCCGACCCCGACCGCGCGCTGCCCTCGGCCGAGGAGCTCGCCGCGGCGCTGCGCGACCGGATCGCCGAGCGTCGCAAGGAGGAGGTCGACCGCGGGATCACCCTGGTCGGCCCGCACCGCGACGACCTCGTGCTGCACCTGGGCCCGGCGCCGGCCAAGGGCTACGCCAGCCACGGGGAGTCCTGGTCGTTCGCGCTGGCGGTCAAGCTGGCCTGCTTCGCGCTGCTGCGCGCCGAGGGCGACGACCCGATCCTGGTCCTGGACGACGTCTTCGCCGAGCTGGACGCCGGCCGCCGGTCGGCGCTGGCCGAGGTCGCCGGCAGCGCCGAGCAGACGCTGATCACCGCCGCCGTCGCCGAGGACGTCCCCCCGGCGCTGCGCGGCACCCGGGTTCAGGTGGCCGACGGCCGGGCGACGGTGCTGCCGGCCGAGGACGAGGGCGGGGAGGTCCACGGTGGCTGAGGAACGACCGGCCCGCCCCTCCGACATCGCCCGCGCCGCGCTCGAGGCGGCGCGTGCGGCGTCGGCGTCCCGGCCGCAGCCCACGCGCCGCCGCATCGCCGGGCCGCGCCGCCGGTGGACCGGCCCGGGACCCGGCGCCGACGACCCCCAGCCCCTCGGCGCGCTGGTCGACTCGCTGATCAGCCAGCAGGACTGGACCGCCCGCACCAAGGTCGGCAGCGTCTTCGGCCGGTGGGACGCCCTGGTCGGCGCCGACATCGCCGCGCACTGCCGGCCCGAGTCGCTCAACGAGGGCGAGCTGCTGGTCGTCGCCGAGTCGACCGCGTGGGCCACCCAGCTGCGGCTGCTGGCCCCGAGCATCCTGGGCCGACTGCGCGCCGGGGTGGGCGGGGACGTCGTGACCCGGCTGCGCGTTGTCGGTCCGACGGCGCCGAGCTGGAAGAAGGGCCCGCGCACCGTCCGCGGCCGGGGGCCGCGGGACACGTACGGCTGAGGTGCCCACAGCGGGCACCCGGTGAGTCAGACGGACAGCGAGACGAGGAGCACCCGGCGATGAGCAGCCCGCGCGATCGCGACGGCGACGGCTTCGAGGACGGCCGCCCGGCCGGCTGGCAGGAGCCGGCCCACCTGGGCGGCGAGCCCGCACCCGGCACGCCCGCGCCCCAGGACCCGCCCGGCCCGGACACCCCGCCCGCAGCCGGGTCCACCGGCAGCACCGCCGCCGACGGCGCGGGCTGGCAGCCGGCCGGCTGGGACCTGCCGGCGGTCGAGCCCGACCGCCCCGGCCTGCCGTCCGCCGCTCCCGCGCCCGCACCGGCGCCGACCCCCTGGCCGGCCGACGAGCCGGTCACCAAGGACGACCCGGCCGCCGGCCGCCCGCGCCGCGGCCTCGGCAGCCTGTTCGGCGGCCGGTCGCGGGACGACGACCTGCGCAAGGAGCCGGTGGACGACGACCGCCCCGACGCCGAGTCGTACCCCGTACCGGCGCCGGACCCGACCGACCCCTTCGGCACGCTGGCGTGGGCCCGGCAGTGGGGCTGGATCCCCTCCGACGGCACCAGCCCGCAGGACGCCGAACTGGTGCCGCTGATCCAGAGCGCGCCGGTGCGCCCCGGCCGCGAGGACCGCCCCAGCCGGGTGCTGCGCGGCCGCGGCGACGGCCTGGACCTGGTCGCCTTCGACATCGCCTCCCCGGTGGGTCGGGACTGGGTGAGCACGCACGCGGTCACCGCCGCGCCCTTGCTGGGCTCGGTGCCTGCCTTCCGGCTGTCCCCGGCCCGGCTGTGGCGGCACGGCACCGGCGGCCTGCTGCAGGTCCCCAGCCCCGACCCGGAGTTCGACCGCCGCTGGGTGCTGCTGACCGCCGAGGACGGCCCGCAGGTGCGCCGGCTGGTGGCCGACCCGCTGGTCCGCCAGTCGCTGCTGGGCACCGACGACGGCGACGAGATCTGGACGGCCGCCGGCTTCCTGGCCGCGGTCCGCCCCGACCCCAACCGCCCGCAGCTGATCGAGCACCACGCCCGGCTGCTCGCCGCGATCGCCGGCGCCCTCGCCGCTGCCGGGTGACCACCGGGGAGACCGCGCCACCCGTCGTGCCGGAGGCGCCGCCGACCGCCGGGCTGCGCGAGCTGCTGCCGCTGCTGCGCCCGCACCGCCGGGCGCTGGCCGGCGCGGCCGCGCTCTCGCTGGTCTCGGCCGCCGCCGCGCTGGCCCAGCCTGCCCTGGTCGGCCGGGTGATCAGCGCGGTCGGCTCCGACGCGGCGGTGCTGCCCGGCGTCCTGGCGCTGGTCGTCGTCCTGGTGCTGGCCTCGGTGCTGGGCGCCGGCCAGCAGTTCCTGCTGCAGCGCACGGCGGAGGGCGTCGTCCTGTCGACCCGCCGGCTGCTGACCGACCGGCTGCTCCGGCTGCCGGTCGCCGAGTACGACCGGCGGCGCACCGGTGACCTGATGTCACGGGTCGGCTCGGACACCACGCTGCTGCGGGCCACGGTCACCAGCGGGGTGGTCGAGCTGGCCGGGTCGGTGGTGGTCGGGGTCGGGGCGCTGATCGCGATGGCGGTGGTCGACGTCTGGCTGCTGCTGGTCACGGTGCTCGCGGTGAGCGTCGGGGTGACCACGGCGGTGCTGGCCTCCCGCCGGGTCCGCGAGCTGTCCCGGCAGGCGCAGGAGCAGGTCGGGGAGATGAGCTCGGCGGTGGAGCGCGCACTGTCGGCGGTGCGCACCATCCGGGCCAGCGGGGCGACCGACCGCGAGGTCGCCACCGTGGGCACCAGCGCGGCGCGCGCCTACACCGCGGGCGTGCAGGTGGCCCGGCTGCAGGCGCTGGTCAGCCCGGCCGCCGGCATCGCCGTGCAGGGCGCGTTCCTCGCCGTCCTGGGCCTGGGCGGGTACCGGGTGGCCACCGGCTCGATCGCCGTGGCCGACCTGGTCGCCTTCATCCTCTACCTGTTCCTGCTGATCAGGCCGCTGGGCGAGGTGATCAGCTCCTACACCCAGCTGCAGACCGGCCTCGGTGCGCTGGCCCGCGTGCAGGAGGTACTGGCCCTGGACCCCGAGCACGACGAGGTGCCCGAGCGACCGGGGCGCTCGCCGGTGCTGCTGCGCGTGCCATCGGCCGCCGACCCGGTGCCGCTGCTCGAGCTCGACAGGGTCGGCTTCGGCTACCCCGACGGGACCCCGGTGCTGCACGACGTGTCCTTCGCCGTCCCCGCCGGCAGCCGGGTCGCCCTGGTCGGGCCGTCGGGTGCGGGCAAGTCCACCGTGCTGGCGCTGGTCGAGGGCTTCTACCCGCTGACCGCCGGCGCCGTGCGGTGGGCCGGGACCGACACCCGCGAGCTGCCGCGGGCCGCGCTCCGCGCCCGGATGGGCTACGTCGAGCAGGAGGCGCCGGTGCTGGCCGGCACCGTGCGGCAGAACCTGCAGCTGGCCACGCCCGACGCCACCGACGAGCAGCTGTGGGCCGCGCTGGCCGACGTCGGCCTCACCGGCGTCGTCGAGCGGTCGCCGCTCGGGCTGGACGTCCCGGTGGGGGACGACGGCGTGCTGCTCTCCGGGGGTGAGCGCCAGCGGCTGGCGATCGCCCGGTCGCTGCTGTCCCGCCCGGCGCTGCTGCTGCTCGACGAGCCCACCGCCAGCCTCGACGCCCGCAACGAGGGGCTGCTGCGCGACACCCTGGCCGCCGCAGCCGCCGACCGGGCGCTGCTCGTGGTCGCCCACCGGCTGTCGACCGTGCTCGACAGCGACCGGATCGTGGCCCTGGACGCCGGCCGGGTGGTCGCCTCCGGCACGCACGACGAGCTGGTCGACACCAGCCCGCTGTACCGCGAGCTCGCCACGGCCCAGCTGCTCGTGTAGCCGCCGTGTTGCCGCCGCGTTCCACGTGGAACAGCGCGCCGGTTCGGGTCGACAGGTGACCTCGCACACAGCAGCATCCCTGTCACCACACAGGGGAGGCACCGCGATGGCCGAGAGCGTGCACACCGAGGACCGGTCCGCGAACGGCCAGCCGAGCCTGAAGCGGGTGATGGGCCCCGGGCTGCTCCTGCTGTTCATCGTCGGCGACATCCTGGGCACCGGCATCTACGCGCTCACCGGCCAGGTCGCCGCCCAGGTGGGCGGGGTGGTCTGGCTGCCGTTCCTGGTCGCCTTCCTCGTCGCACTGGTCACCGCCTTCAGCTACCTGGAGCTGGTCACCAAGTACCCGCAGGCCGCCGGCGCCGCGCTGTACACGCACAAGGCGTTCGGCATCCACTTCGTCACGTTCCTGGTCGCCTTCGCGGTGATGAGCTCGGGCATCACCTCGGCGTCCACCGCGGCCCGCGCCTTCAGCTCCAACGCCGCCGAGGTGTTCGGGCTCGGGTTCTCCGACGGCATCGGCATCACCCTCATCGGGCTGGGCTTCATGAGCCTGGTCGCGTTGGTCAACCACCGCGGGGTCGGCGAGAGCGTCCAGGCCAACGTGCTGCTCACCTGCGTCGAGCTCACCGGCCTGCTGATCGTCATCGGGGTCGGCGCCTGGGCGCTCGGCATGGGCGAGGGCGACTTCGGCCGGGTCACCGAGGTCGACACCGGCGACCGCTCGATGATCGGCGGGGTGATCGCCGCGACCGGGCTCGCCTTCTTCGCCATGGTCGGGTTCGAGGACTCGGTCAACATGGCCGAGGAGTGCAAGGAGCCGCGGCGGATCTTCCCCAAGGTGCTGCTGATCGGGCTGCTGGCCACCGGCGTCATCTACGTGCTGGTGTCAATCTCGGCGATCGCGCTGGTGCCCGCCGACAAGCTCAGCGAGGGTGACACCCCGCTGCTGCAGGTCGTGCAGGCCGGCGCCCCCGGCTTCCCGATCGGGGTCTTCGGCGTCATCACGATGTTCGCCGTCGCCAACTCGGCGCTGATCAACATGCTCATGGCCAGCCGGCTGGTCTACGGCATGAGCAACCAGGGCGTGCTGCCCCCGCTGCTGGGCCGGGTGCACCGCGCCCGGCGCACGCCCACCACCGCGATCCTGTTCACCACCGCGCTGGCGTTCGGGCTGATCACCTTCGTCGGCGCCGTCCCGGCGCTCGGCGGGACGACGGCGCTGCTGCTGCTCGTCGTGTTCACCGTGGTCAACGTCGCGGTGCTGGTGCTGCGGCGCGACCGCGTGGACGCCGACCACTTCCGCACCCCCACCGTGCTGCCCGTCGTCGGCGCGCTGGCCTGTGCCTTCCTGGCCACGCCCTGGGCCGGGCGGCCCGGCGAGCAGTACCGGATCGCCGGCGTGCTGCTGGTCATCGGTGTCGTCCTGTGGGGCGTGACCGTGCTGGTCGACCGCCGCACGGGCAAGCCCACCGGTCGGCTCGACCCCACCCAGCTCACCGGCGAGGGCCCGGTCAACTAGCGGGGCGTCGTCCCGCCCGTCCCAGCCGCCGCAGGACGGCGTGTCCGGCCGGGGGGCTGCACGGGTGGTGGTGGGTCTGCCGGCAGAGCCTCTCGCGCGACGTCAGGGCGTGGACGACGGCATCTGGCGTCCACGACCCGGTACGCTGGAGGTGACACACCGCCAGCAGCCCTCTCAGAGCCGCCCTGCGCCGGTCGACAGAGGAGTCGACGTGGTCGCCCCCGGCTGAGCGGCTGCGCAAGAGAAGGGCCCCACGTGGTCGCTGCGCCCCAGAACGAGACCGCCTACTCCGGCAGTTCCATCACCGTCCTCGAGGGCCTGGAGGCGGTCCGCAAGCGCCCCGGCATGTACATCGGCTCGACCGGCGAGCGCGGCCTGCACCACATGGTGTGGGAGGTCGTGGACAACGCCGTCGACGAGCACCTCGCCGGCTGGTGCGACACCGTCCGGGTCACGCTGCTGGCCGACGGCGGCGTCCGGGTCGAGGACAACGGCCGTGGCATCCCGGTCGACATGCACCCGGTCGAGAAGCGCCCCACCGTCGAGGTCGTCCTGACGATCCTGCACGCCGGCGGCAAGTTCGACGGCAAGAGCTACGGCGTCTCCGGTGGTCTGCACGGCGTCGGCGTCACCGTGGTCAACGCGCTGTCCACCGAGCTCGACGTCACGATCTGGACCAAGGGCCAGCAGTGGCACCAGCACTACACCGAGGCCAAGCCCGGCACGCTGGAGCAGGTCGGCGCCACCGACAAGCGCGGCACGGCGATCACCTTCTGGGCCGACCCCTCGATCTTCGAGACGACGGTCTACTCCTACGACACGATCGCCCGCCGCCTGCAGGAGATGGCCTTCCTGAACAAGGGGCTGACCATCGTGCTGCGCGACGAGCGCCCCGGTCAGGGCAAGGCCGAGACCGGCATCGGCGAGGAGTCGCTGGCCGAGCACGCCGCTCCGGTCGAGGCCGTCGACGAGGCCTTCGAGCCCACCGAGGTCACCTGGCGCTACGACCAGGGCCTGGTCGACTACGTCGCCCACCTGAACCGGCGCAAGACCGCGATCCACAAGTCGGTCATCGGCTTCTCCGCCGACGGCGTGGGCAAGAACGACACCGCGATGTCGGTCGAGGTCGCGATGCAGTGGTCCGACGCCTACTCGGAGTCGGTGCACACCTTCGCCAACATCATCAACACCCACGAGGGCGGCACGCACGAGGAGGGCTTCCGGGCGGCGCTCACCTCGATCGTCAACCGCTACGCCAAGGACAAGGGCATCCTCAAGGCCAAGGACGACTCGCTCACCGGCGACGACATCCGTGAGGGCCTGGCCGCGATCGTCTCGGTGAAGCTGGGCGACCCGCAGTTCGAGGGCCAGACGAAGACCAAGCTCGGCAACACCGAGGTCAAGGGCTTCGTCCAGAAGGTCTGCAACGACGCGATCGGCCACTGGTTCGAGGCCAACCCGACCGAGGCCAAGACGATCATCACCAAGGCCGCCTCGGCCGCCCGCGCCCGCCGCGCGGCGCAGGACGCCCGGAAGCTCGCCCGCAAGAGCCTGCTGTCGGTCAGCGGCCTGCCCGGCAAGCTGGCCGACTGCCGCTCCACCGACCCGCGCAACTCCGAGGTCTACATCGTCGAGGGCGACTCGGCCGGCGGTTCGGCGAAGTCCGGCCGGGACTCGATGTTCCAGGCGATCCTGCCCATCCGCGGCAAGATCATCAACGTCGAGAAGGCGCGCATCGACCGGGTGCTCAAGAACACCGAGGTCCAGTCGATGATCACGGCCTTCGGCACCGGCATCCACGACGAGTTCGACCTGAGCAAGCTGCGCTACCACAAGATCGTGCTGATGGCCGACGCCGACGTCGACGGTCAGCACATCCGCACGCTGCTGCTCACCCTGCTGTTCCGCTTCATGCGGCCGCTGGTCGAGGCCGGCCACGTCTACCTGGCCATGCCCCCGCTGTACAAGATCAAGTGGGGCGGCAAGGTCGGTGACCAGTACGTCTACACCGACAAGGAGAAGGACGGCGCCCTCAAGCTCGGTGCCGAGAACGGCCGCAAGCTCAAGGACGACGCCATCCAGCGCTTCAAGGGCCTGGGCGAGATGGACGCCAAGGAGCTGTGGGAGACCACGATGGACCCCGACCACCGGCTGCTGCAGCAGGTGACCATCGAGGACGCCGCGGCCGCCGACGAGCTGTTCAGCATCCTGATGGGCGAGGACGTCGAGGCGCGCCGCAGCTTCATCACCCGCAACGCCCGCGACGTCCGCTTCCTGGACGTGTAGGCCCCTGCACGACCGGACGGCGACCCGTCCTGGACGCCACGCCGCGGCACCGACCAGCTGCCCGGCGTGGCGCCCGCCCCGACGATGACTTCTCACTCGTCGGTTGACCTGGGCATTTGTCCACCGCTGTGTATCGACTTGTGGAGAACCAGACGTGACCGAGACCCCCAGCCGCGACCGCGTCGAACCGGTCGACCTCCAGCAGGAGATGCAGCGCAGCTACATCGACTACGCGATGTCGGTCATCGTCGGGCGTGCGCTCCCCGATGTGCGGGACGGCCTCAAGCCGGTGCACCGCCGCGTGCTGTACGCGATGTTCGACCAGGGCTTCCGCCCCGACCGGGCCACGGTCAAGTGCGCCCGCGTCGTCGGCGAGGTGATGGGCAACTACCACCCGCACGGTGACTCGTCGATCTACGACGCCCTCGTGCGGCTGGCCCAGCCGTGGTCGATGCGCTACCCGCTGATCGACGGCCAGGGCAACTTCGGCTCGCCGGGCAACGACCCGGCCGCGGCCATGCGCTACACCGAGGCCCGGCTCACGCCGCTGGCCATGGAGATGCTGCGGGACATCGACGAGGAGACCGTCGACTTCCAGCCCAACTACGACGGCAAGAACCTCGAGCCGCTCGTCCTGCCCTCGCGCATCCCGAACCTGCTGATCAACGGCTCGGCCGGCATCGCCGTCGGCATGGCCACCAACATGCCCCCGCACAACCTGCGCGAGGTCGCCGAGGCCGTCTTCTGGATGCTCGACCACCCCGAGGCCGAGCCCGAGGAGGCGCTCACCGCCTGCATGGAGCGGATCAAGGGCCCGGACTTCCCGACCCACGGCCTCATCGTCGGCCGTGACGGCATCGAGGACGCCTACCGCACCGGCCGTGGTTCGGTGCGCATGCGCGCCGTCGTCACCGTCGAGGAGGACGCCCGCGGCCGCGTGCAGCTGGTGGTCACCGAGCTGCCCTACCAGGTCAACCCGGACAACCTGGCCGAGGCGATCGCCGACGGCGTCCGTGACGGCCGGCTGCAGGGCATCAGCGAGATCGCCGACGAGTCCAGCGACCGGGTCGGCCGCCGGCTGGTCATCACGCTGCGCCGCGACGCGGTCGCCAAGGTCGTGCTGAACAACCTCTACAAGCACACCCAGCTGCAGACCACCTTCGGCTGCAACATGCTCTCGATCGTCGACGGCGTGCCCCGCACGCTGCGGCTCGACGAGCTCGTCCGGCTCTGGGTCGCCCACCAGGTCGAGGTCATCGTCCGGCGCACCGCCTACCGGCTGCGCAAGGCCGAGGAGCGCGCGCACATCCTGCGCGGCTACGCCAAGGCCCTCGACCACCTCGACGACGTCATCGCCCTGATCCGCCGCAGCGAGTCCGCCGAGGCCGCCCGCACCGGCCTGATGGAGCTGCTGGACGTCGACGAGATCCAGGCCGTGGCGATCCTGGACCTGCAGCTGCGCCGGCTGGCCGCCCTGGAGCGGCAGCGGATCCTCGACGAGCTGGCCGAGATCGAGGCCCGCATCGCCGAGCTGCAGGCGATCCTGGACTCCCCGGAGCGCCAGCGGCAGATCATCCGCGACGAGCTCGCCGAGATCGTCGAGAAGTACGGCGACGACCGGCGCACCCAGTTCGTCGCGCACGACGGTGACGTGTCCATGGAGGACCTGATCGCCGAGGAGCAGGTGGTCGTGACGATCACCCGCACCGGCTACGCCAAGCGCACCAAGGCCGACCTCTACCGCTCGCAGCGGCGTGGCGGCAAGGGCGTCATGGGGGCCGCGCTCAAGCAGGACGACCTGGTGCAGCAGTTCTTCGTGGGCTCGACCCACGACTGGATCCTGTTCTTCACCAACAAGGGCCGGGTCTACCGGGCCAAGGCCTACGAGCTGCCCGAGGCGGCGCGCACCGCCCGCGGCGCGCACGTGGCCAACATCCTGGCCTTCCAGCCGGACGAGAAGATCGCCCAGGTCATCCAGATCAAGGACTACACGGTCGCCCCGTACCTGGTGCTGGCCACCGCCCGCGGCCAGGTCAAGAAGACCCGGCTGGCCGACTTCGACTCCCCGCGTACCGGCGGCGTGATCGCCATCAACCTGCGCGAGGGCGACGAGCTGGTGGGCGCCGCGCTGATCAGCCAGGACCAGAACCTGCTCCTGGTCACCCGCAAGGCCATGTCGATCTGCTTCAAGGCCACCGACGAGCAGCTGCGCCCGATGGGCCGGGCCACCGAGGGCGTGCGCGGCATCTCGCTGTCCGACGACGACACGCTGCTGTCGATGATCGTCGTCCAGGAGGGCGTCGACGTCCTGGTCGCCACCGAGGGCGGGTACGCCAAGCGCACCGGCATCGAGCACTACCCGGAGCAGAACCGCGGCGGCAAGGGCGTGCTCACCGCCGACCCCAAGGCCCGCAAGGGCGCGCTCGTCGGGGCGCTGGCGGTGGTGCTCGGCGACGAGCTCTACGCCATCACCTCCGGCGGCGGCGTGATCCGGACCCCGGTCAACGGCGTCCGGCACACCCGGGACCGGGCGACCATGGGCGTCAAGCTCATGAACTTGCCGGAGGACGTCTCCATCGTGGCGATCGCGCGTACGACGGACAACGACGAGCCCGAAGCCTAGGGTGGGGCGGATGCCAGGTCGGGTTCCGGGACGACGACGTCCTGGTCCCGGCCTGCGCGACGACCACGGCACCGACCGCACCGCCGTCCCATCCCGGACGGCACCGGCCGGTGAAGCGACGCGGCGAGAGCCGCAGGCTGACAGGAGACTGGGATGAGCGACCGGGCGCGTAGTTCGGTGCGTACCGACTCCCGCGAGGGGTCGGGAGCGGCCGACGCGGAGCCGGCGGACGCCACCCAGGCCACCGACGTCCCGGCGGCGGCACCCGCTCCTGTCGCCGAGCCGGCCGTTGCTGCGGCGGAGGCCCCGGCGGCGCCCGCGCCTGCGGGGTCCACCGCGGCCACGGCGCGTCCGCTGGCCGGGCAGCCGGTGCCGGCCGCCGCCCCGGCCGACGACGCCCGGGCAGTGTCCACGCCCGCGCCGCCGGTGCCCCAGACGGGACAGGGCAACCGCGTCTCGGCCGGCGTCCGCTCGGCCGCGGCCCGCAGCTCCGCCCCGCTGGACGCCACCCAGTCGGTCACCCTGCCCCCGGCCGGGGCCCGGCCGGGGGAGCCGGCCCGGCCGGTGGAGGACGCGCGGCCGATCGACCCGCAGCGCGCTCCGTCCGCGCCGCGACCGACCGCCGACGCCCCCCGCCCGGCCGCACGCGGCCGCCGCGGGCCCCGCCGGGCCCGGCTGCAGTTGCGCCACATCGACACCTGGTCGGCGCTGAAGATCTCGCTGGTGGTGTCCATCGCGCTGTTCTTCGTGTGGATGGTCGCCGTCGGCGTCCTCTACGGCGTGCTGAGCGGGCTCGGCGTCTTCGACAGCGTCAACGACCTCATCGGCCAGGTCAGCACGTCGACCGGTGGCGAGGCCGTCGAGTCCTTCACCATCACCGCCGGCCTGGTGTTCACCGGCGCCGCCGTGATCGGCGCGGTCAACATCCTGCTGCTGACCGCGCTGTGCACCGTCGGCACGTTCGTCTACAACCTCTGCTCGGACCTGGTGGGCGGCCTCGAGCTCACCCTCGCCGAGCGGGAGTGATGAAGGACCCCCTCGCCCCCCACCCCTCGTGCCTCGGGGCGGGCCCCTGCGAGGGGGCCTGACGGAGCCCCCTGTCAGGGGGCTCCAGGCGGGCAGGTAAGCTGTTCACCGGTTCACGGGCGTGTAGCTCAGGCGGTTAGAGCGCATCCCTGATAAGGATGAGGTCGGAGGTTCAAGTCCTCCCACGCCCACCGTGCACCGACAGCGGGGGAGTCACGGCCTGCGGGTCGGCTCCCTCGCCGAGGCGCGGCGAAGCGGTCACCAGCACCGCGGTGGCCACCACAGTCCGAGGAGGTCACGCGTGCTGAAGAAGCTGGCGGTGGCAGCGCTCGCTGCCGGTGCCGTGGTCGCGGTGCGCAAGCGCACGGCCGCCAAGGGCGAGGCCGACCTCTGGGCGCAGGCCACCAGCGGACCCGACGCGGTCAGCACGCCCCGCTCCTCCTGATCCACCGGCACTGATCCACCCGGTGCGCCCGCCGCGCCGTCCGGGGACGTAGCTCAATTGGCAGAGCACCGCCTTTGCAAGGCGGGGGTTAGGGGTTCGATTCCCCTCGTCTCCACTCCCGCTCCCCGGCGTCGGCCGGCGAGCTCCTCGACCGCGCCGGAGCGCGCACTGCCCGGTCCTGGGACGGCGGCGGGGGCGGGCGCCCAGCGGGGCTGCGGTGACCAGTGGGAGAGTGGTCCCGTGACTGAGCAGACTCCTGCAGCACGGCGTGCCGTCCTGCACACCAACCGTGGCGACATCACCGTCGACCTGTTCCCCGACCACGCGCCGAAGACGGTCGCCAACTTCGCCGAGCTGGCGGAGGGCACCCGCGAGTGGATCGACCCGCGCACCCGCGAGAAGACGACCGCCAAGCTCTACGACGGCACCGTCTTCCACCGCGTGATCGACGGGTTCATGATCCAGGGCGGCGACCCGCTCGGGCAGGGCACCGGCGGCCCCGGCTACCGCTTCGGCGACGAGTTCCACCCCGACCTGTCGTTCAACCGCCCCTACCTGCTGGCCATGGCCAACGCCGGTCCGGGCACCAACGGGTCGCAGTTCTTCATCACCGTCACCAACACCCCGCACCTGAACAACAAGCACACGATCTTCGGTGAGGTCGTCGACGAGGCCAGCAAGAAGGTCGTCGACGCCATCGCCACGACGCCCACCTCCCGCGGCGACCGGCCGGTGGACGAGGTCGTCATCGAGTCCGTCGAGGTGCAGCGCAGCTGAGCACGTCCGAGGGCAACGGGGGCGCCGGCGCGGGAGACCCGCAGCCGGCGCCCCCCGCCAGGACCTGTTACCGGCACCCGGACCGGCCCACCGGCGTCTCCTGTGTGCGCTGCGGCCGGCCCATCTGCCCCGAGTGCATGAACCCGGCCTCGGTCGGCTTCCAGTGCCCGGACGACGTCGCGGCCGGCAACGCCGGTGTGCGGCAGCCCAGGCCCACCACCGGACTGCGCGGAGCCAGCCGCCGGTTCGGGCCGGTCACGCTCAGCCTGATCGGCGTCAACGTGCTCGTGGCCCTGGCCACCGCGGCCTCGGCGATCAGCGTCGGGGTCAACCCGTTGCGCAGCTTCTCCTCGCCGCTGCAGAACGACTTCGCCACCGCTCCCATCGCCATCGACCAGGGCGAGTGGTGGCGGGTGGTCACCAGCGCCTTCACCCACGTCAGCCTGGTGCACCTGGTCTTCAACATGCTGGCGCTGCTGGTCTTCGGCTCCGAGCTCGAGCGCCAGCTCGGCCGCGGCCGCTACCTGACGCTCTACCTGGTGTCGGCCCTGGGCGGCGCTGCGGCGATCCAGCTGTTCGCACCGCCCTACCAGGGCGTGGTGGGCGCCTCCGCGGCCATCTACGGCCTCCTGGGCGGGCTGGGCGTGCTCCTGCTGTCCCGCCGCGAGGACCTGCGC
The DNA here is from genome assembly GCF_046635825.1 of Modestobacter sp. SSW1-42. NCBI lineage: Bacteria > Bacillati > Actinomycetota > Actinomycetes > Geodermatophilales > Geodermatophilaceae > Modestobacter > Modestobacter sp. SSW1-42. The sequence continues at coordinate 160,461 of NZ_JBISCA010000006.1, forward strand.
GGCCTGCTGACCCTGCTGGCGATCAACCTGGTGGTCAGCTTCCTGCCCGGCATCTCCTGGCAGGGACATCTCGGCGGTCTGGTCGCCGGTGCGCTGGTGGCCGCGGCGCTGGTGCTGGGCCGGCGCAACCGGCCGGTCGCCCTCGGTGGCACCGCCCTGCTGGTCGTCGTCCTGCTCGTGCTGGTCTTCGGCGGGATCCGCTAGCCCACGGCGGTCAGGAGCCGGCCCCGGTGGCGTGGAGCGCCTCGGCGACCACCCCGGGGTCGGCTCCCAGGTCACGGCGGCCCAGCACGACCAGGACGGCGTCGTCGCTGCGGTCCTCCAGCTCCAGCGTGGTCGAGCGCACGCCCCACCGCCGCTGGCTCCGCACCCGCGCCCGCAGCACCGGCCAGGCGATCGTCGTGGTCCCGGTGAGCGCCCGCACGGTGACGCCGGCGCCGTCGGCGCGCACCCGCGGACGCAGCAGCCCGTCGCGAGCGGCCAGGCCGAGCAGCAACGCGGCGGCGCCGCCCAGCAGCACCCGGCCGACGGGGTCGGCGAGCAGGGCGCCCAGCGCCAGTCCCAGCCCCGCCAGCGCCGTCACGGTCGTCTCGGCGAGGCGGGGTGACCACTGCACCCGGCCAGCTTGTCACCCGCCGGAGCGCCCCTGCGTCCCCAGGTCCGGGGCGGTACGGGCGACTCGTCCGTCCACAGCCTGACGCGGCGGGCCCACGGCTCTCCTCACGCACCAGTGCCGTCCGATCACCGCCCGAAGTTGTCGACATGGCGCCGGGACACGCCGACGAACATCGCGTCACGCTGTTGGTTTGCCTCGGCGGCAGGCGGGTAGTAGGCCGCCGCGACGTGGATGGAGGCCCCTGGTTTCCCACAGCTGTGTACACAGCTGGGGACGGACTTCCACGGGTGTAGTCACCCCGCTGTAGTTTCCGCCCCAGTAGTCACACGGGGGGCATCACCGCAGGTCAGCGTCTCGCCGTCGCCAAGCGGAACTCCACAGTTCGTGGACAAGTCCGTGGACGGACGCCGCGGCCGCCTGTGGACACACCGGGAGGCTGTGCACAGCGGATCGTCCCGCCGTGCACGGACGAGCGCCTGACCTGCACGTTGACCGTCTTGTCGACTCTGTCTGGGTGTGACCGCAGCGCTCCGCACGGTCACCGTCGTCGTCCCCAGGTCGAGGACCCTCCCGACCGCCCCGGCGACCTGTCCCCGGGACGACGAAGGCCCCCGTCCGGAGGGGACGGGGGCCTGTCGGCGGTGGGGCCGGGCGGGGTCAGCGCCAGCGCATCGACATCACGAGACCGGCGACCATCAGGCCGAAGCCGATCAGGAAGTTCCAGGCGCCCAGGCTGACCATGACGCCGATCCGGTCGCCGGCCACGTAGTAGACGACGATCCACAGCAGCCCGACGAGCATCAGCGCGACCATCAGGACGGCGTACCAGCGCGGGCTCGGCTGCACGGCGCGGGCCCGGGCGGCCGACGAGGGGAGGACCCCCTCGGGCGGCGTGTACACCGACTTCTTGCGCACCTTCGACTTCGGCACCTGCGGACTCCCTCCCGGGCCGTGGCCTGTCGCCCCGGCGTGAACTCCGTCCAGCCTAAGCTGCAAGCCCAGCGGAACGGCTCCAGCGTGCGGCCGGGTCACCCGATCCGTGTGCCGGGGTGTCCCGGCGGAGCCAGCAGGGGAGGTCGACGTGCGCCGGTCCGGCGGCTCATCGCGCGCCACCCCGTGGACGGCGCTCGTGCCCGTCGTCGCGCTCGTGGCCGGGTTCATCTTCGCCACCACCTCGACCACCGCCCAGGGCACCGACCTGCGGGCCGGGCAGAGCTCGCAGCTGACCGACCTCATCGCCCAGCGCGATGCCTCGGTCGCCGACCAGGAACAGACGCTGGCCGAGCTGCAGGCCGAGGTGCAGGCGCTCACCGACCAGGCCGCCACCCGCAACGGGGCCGTGGCCGAGGCCCAGGCCGTGGGCCGGTCCAGGCTGACCGCCGCCGGTCTCAGCGGACTCGTCGGCCCCGGGCTGACCGTCACCCTCGACGACGCCGACCTGGGGCCCAACGGGGCGCTCCCCGCCGGGGCGGAGTCCAACGACGACGTGGTCATCCACCAGTCCGACGTCCAGGCCGTCGTCAACGCGCTGTGGGCCGCCGGGGCGGACGGCGTGTCGATCATGGGCCGGCGGCTGATCGCGACCAGCGCGGTCATCTGCGTGGGCAACACCCTGCTGCTGCAGGGCCGCACCTACTCTCCGCCCTTCGTCATCTCCGCGGTCGGCAGCACGACCCAGATGCGCAGCCAGCTCGACACCTCGGCCGACGTCGCGCTGCTGCGCTGGTACGCGGACCGCTACGGCCTGACCTACGACGTGCAGGAGGAGCGCGAGATCGCCCTGCCGGCCTACGACGGCACGCTGGACATGCGGTACGCACGGACGGAGCGACCCGGGGGCGGGTGACGTCCGCGGCCGGGGCGTGTACACCTGGACCCGGCAGCGCCCGCCTGGCGCCCGTCCGTCCCCGTCGCCGTCCTCCGGAGCCCTGAACCCGCCGTGACCCTCCCTGACGCCCCTGCAGCCGGCCCGGGGCCCGCACCGGTCCGTCCGGTGCTGGTCGTCGACAACTTCGACAGCTTCGTCTACAACCTCGTCCAGTACCTGGGCCAGCTGGGCGTGCCCAGCGTGGTCCGGCGCAACGACGCGGTGACCGTCGACGAGCTCGCGGACCTCGACGTCGCCGGCGTCCTGCTCTCCCCCGGCCCCGGCACCCCGGTCGACGCCGGGGTGACGGTCCCGATGGTCCGCGCGGCGGCCGAGGCCGGCCTGCCGGTGCTGGGCGTCTGCCTCGGCCACCAGGCCATCGCCGAGGCCTTCGGCGGCGTCGTCGGGCGTGCCCCGGAGCTGCTGCACGGCAAGACCAGCCAGGTCGTGCACGACGGCGTGGGCGTGCTCGCCGGGCTGCCCTCGCCGTTCACCGCCACCCGGTACCACTCGCTGGCCGTCGAGGACGGCACCGTGCCCGCCGAGCTCGAGGTCACCGGGCGCACGCCGTCGGGCATCGTGATGGCGCTGCGCCACCGGGAGCTGCCCATCGAGGGCGTGCAGTTCCACCCGGAGTCCGTGCTCACCGAGGGCGGGCACCAGCTGCTGGCCAACTGGCTGGTCTCCTGCGGGCTGAGCCCCGACCCGGCCCTGGTCGAGGCGGCCTCGGCCGCGACGCGGCGGCTGTCCACCGCGACCGTCTGACGGCTCCACGCCGACATGACGAAGGGCCCCCTCCCGGTCGGGAGGGGGCCCTTCGTGTCGCGCTCGGCGTGCGCCGGGGTCAGCCGCTCGGGGTGGGGCTGACGGTCGCCGGGTCGGGGCTCGCGGGCGGGGTGGAGCTCGGTGCCGCAGAGCTGCTGGACGGCGGCGTGCTGCTCGGCGCCGGGTCGGCCGGGATGGCGACGGCGACCTGGAGCTCGACGACGTCGTCGCGGGCGACCGGGGCCCGCGGGCCGGGGTCGGTGTCGATGACGGTGCCGGGGGCGACGGTGTCGGACTCGCCGTTGATCTCGCTGATCACCCCGTTGTCGATCCCGGCGGCGATCAGCCGCTCGCGGGCGGCGGCCGCGGTCAGCCCCCGGACGTCGGGCAGGTCGATCGTCCCGGTGGAGACCTTGAGCCGGATGGGGGTGTCCGGGGCGGTCTCGGTGCCGGCCGGCGGGTCGCTCTCCACGACCGTGCCCTCCGGCTCCAGGCTGTCGACCTGGTCGGTGCTGACGCTGCCGGTGAACCCGGCGGCCTGCAGCCGCTCGCGGGCGTCGGCGGTCTCCCGGCCGGCCAGGTCCGGGATGCCGATGCTGTCCGGGCCGGCGCTGACGACGAGGTCGACCGGGGACTGCTCGGCCACCTGGGTGCCCGACGCCGGGTCGGTGCGCACGACCTGGCCCTCGGCGACGGTGTCGCTGGCCTCGGTGCTGACCTCGCCCAGCGTCAGCCGGGCCGACGTCAGCGCCGTCGTGGCCGCCTCTTCCGTCCGGCCGCTCAGGTCGGGCACCGCCACCTGCACGACCGCCGGGGCGGTGGGCTCCTGGTCGCCGCCGCTGTTGAGCACCACGATGCCGACGACCACCAGCGCCAGCAGCACCAGGCCGCCGACGATCGCGGCGATCAGCGTCTTGCGGCTGCCCCGGTCTTCGTCCTGCCCGTCCCACTGCCCCTCGTCGTACCCGGCGGGGGCGGCGCCGATGATCGTGGTCCGGTCGGCCTCGCTCATGACCGGCGTCGCCTCGACACGCTGGCCGGCGACGGCGCGGAGGAGGTCGGCCCGCATGTCGGCGGCCGACTGGTACCGGTTGGCCGGGTTCTTGCTCATGGCCTTGAGCAGGATCGCGTCCAGCGCCGGCGGGATCGCCGGGTTGATCGACGACGGCGTCCTCGGGTCCTCGCGCACGTGCTGGTAGGCCACGGCGACGGGTGAGTCGCCGGTGAACGGCGGCGTGCCGGTGACCAGCTCGTACAGCAGGCAGCCGGCGGAGTAGACGTCGGAGCGGGCGTCGACGCCCTCGCCGCGGGCCTGCTCGGGGGAGAGGTACTGGGCGGTCCCTATCACCGCGGCCGTGGAGGTCATGGTCGCGGCGGAGTCGGAGACGGCGCGGGCGATGCCGAAGTCCATCACCTTGACCGTGCCCTGCGGCGTGATCATGACGTTGCCGGGCTTGACGTCGCGGTGCACGATGCCGTTGCGGTGGCTGAAGTCCAGGGCGGCGCAGATGTCCGCGGTGAGCGACATGGCGCGCTCGGGGGAGAGCCGGCCCTCGCTGCGGAGCAGGTCGCGCAGCGTCTCGCCCTCGACGTACTCCATGACGATGTACGGGGTGGCGCCGGTGGCGGTGCGGTCCTCGCCGGTGTCGTAGACGGCCACGATGGCCGGGTGGTTCAGCGACGCCGCGGCCTGCGCCTCGCGGCGGAAGCGCACCTGCGACGACGGGTCACGGGCGAGGTCCTGGCGCAGCACCTTCACCGCGACCTCGCGGCCCAGGCGCAGGTCGCGGCCACGGTGCACCTCGGCCATGCCGCCCCGGCCGAGCACCCCACCGATCTCGTAGCGCTCGCCGAGCACCTGGGGGGTGGTCATCGGGATCGGGGGTCCTCTCGGGGGGTGCAGCAGAGCCGTGGTCGCGACGCCGGGACCGCCCCACCGCGGTGCGGCGGGCCGTCGGCGAGCCTAATCGCTGGCCGGGGCCGCACCGGGAGGACGCGGGCGGCGCGGAACGGGTGTGTCACCGGTGGCTCACGGGGCGGGCGGCGTGCCCACGGCGCCGCCCAGCGCCGCCGGTGACTCGGTCACCGTGGGGGTCGGGGAGACCGCCGGCTCGGAGGCGGTCGTGCTCGGGGCCGCCGGCGTGCTGACGGCGGTCGTGCTGCTGGGTGCCGGGGCGGGCGCGGACGAGGAGGCGCCGCCGCCCCCGCTCGGTGCCGGCGAGGTGGACGGGCGGGTGGACGGGCGGTTGGACGGGGCGGCGTTGCTGCTGCTGGGGACGCCGGCACCGCCTCCGCCACCGCCGGCGGCCGAGGTCGGCGCGCTGCTCGACTGCTCGCCGCCGCCGCCGCCGTCCGTCGGCGCGGAGCTGGTCTCCTCGGGCTGGGCCGTGTGGTCCTCGGTCGCGTAGTAGAGCGTGATGGTCGAGCCCCGGTCGACCCGGTCGGTGAACGGCTCGACCGCCGCGACGTCGTCCTCCTCCAGGTCAATCCCGGTGGCCTGCAGCTGCTCTGCCGTGGCCTCCTGGGCGGACACTTCCAGGCCCTCGGCCTCCAGCTCGTCGATCACCTCGTCGAGGTTCCGGCCGATGAAGGACGCCGGGTCGATCGTGACCAGGTCTGTCCCGGTGGGGCTGACCGGGGCGGTGCTCGACGCGGCGGGCGGGGCGCCGGTGAGCGCGGCCGAGCCGCCGGTGTCCCGGCTGCGGTCGCCGGAGTTCAGCACGATGAAGCCGACCACGGCCAGCCCGAGCAGCAGCAGCGCGCCGGCGGCCCACAGCAGGCGGGTGCGCCGGCGGTCGGCGGGGTCCTGGGCGTCCTCGCCGTCCCAGGGGTCGCCGGGGCTGCGGCCCTTCCCGCCGTCACCGGTCGGGGGGCCCTGCAGCGGCGGCATGGTCCGGGGTGCGGTCGAGGGCATGACACCGGTCGCGGCGTCGGCCATCGGGATCATCGCGGTCGCCGTCCCGTCGGGGCCCAGGACCTGGGTGGCGCCGGTGGGCGGGGGGACCGCGCCGCCGGCGGCGACCTGGCGCACGGCCGCGGCGAAGGCCCCGCCGTCGGGGAAGCGGGCGGCCGGGTCCTTGGACAGGGCCCGGTCGATGAGCCGGCGCACCGCGGGGGGCACGTCGGCCGGCAGCGGTGGCGGCGGCCGGTTGATCTGGGCCAGCGCGATCGCCACCTGCGACTCGCCGTCGAAGGGGCGCACACCGGCGACGCACTCGTAGCCGAGCACGCCCAGGGAGTAGACGTCGGAGGCGGCGGTGACCACGTGGCCCTGCGCCTGCTCGGGCGAGAGGTACTGGGCGGTGCCCACGACCATGCCGGTGCGGGTCAGCGGGGCGGCGTCCCGGGCGTAGGCGATGCCGAAGTCGGTCAGCTTGACCACGCCGTCCGGCCGCACCAGCAGGTTGCCCGGCTTGATGTCGCGGTGCACCATCCCGGCGGCGTGTGCGGCGGACAGGCCGTCGCCGGCCTGGCCCAGCACGTCGAGGGTCTGCTCGGCGGTGAGCCGGCCGCGCTCGGCCAGGATCGTGACCAGCGGCTTGCCCTCGACGAACTCCATGATCAGGTAGGCCAGCCGCTGGCCGTCCTCGGTGGTCTCGCCGTAGTCGTAGACCGAGGCGATGTTCGGGTGCGACAGCGCCGCGGTGTGCCGTGCCTCGTTCCGGAAGCGGATGAGGAAGCTCGAGTCGCCGGTGTACTCGCTCTTGAGCACCTTGACGGCGATGATCCGGCCCAGCGTGCGGTCGCGGGCCTGCCACACCTCGCCCATGCCGCCGGTCGCGATCGGCTCGGTGACCTGGTAGCGGCCGGCCAGCACGGTGCCCACGCGGACGGCCATCAGTTCCCCTGCCCGAGGTGGGCCTGCATGACGGCGCGCGCGATCGGCGCCGAGGTGTCGCCGCCGGTGCCGCCGCCGTTCTTGACGAAGACCGCCACCGCGATCGTCGGGTCGTCGGCGGGGGCGAAGCCGATGAACCAGTTGTGGTCGGCCTCGTCGGGCCGCCCGGTCTCCGCCGTCCCGGTCTTGCCGGCCACCTGCACGCCGTCGATGCGGGCCCGGCGGCCGGTGCCGTTGTCGACGACGCTGCGCATCATCGTGGTCAGCTGCTCGGCGACCTCGGCCGAGACCGGCTGCGACATCTCCTCCGGCTCGGTCTGGTCGATGACCGACAGGTCCGGCGCCTGGATGGAGTCGACCAGGTAGGGCCGCATCAGGCTGCCGTCGTTGGCCACGGCCGCGGCGATCATCGCCGCCTGCACCGGGGTGACCGCGACGCTGCTCTGGCCGATCGAGCTCTGCCCCAGCGCGGCGTCGTCGGGGATGTCGCCGACCGTGCTGCCGGCGACCGTGAGCGGCATGTCGAACTTCTCGCCGTCGATCCCGAACGCCGCGGCCATGTCGCGGACCCGGTCCTCACCGAGGTCGATGCCCAGCTGGGCGAACGCGGTGTTGCAGGAGATGGTCAGCGCGTCGATGAGCCGCTGCTGCCCCGAGGGGTCGCAGGCCTCGTTGCCGAAGTTGCGCAGCGGGGTGTTCGTGTTCGGCAGGACGTAGTCGCGGGGTGCGGCGACCACGGTGTCGGGGGTGTGGTCGCCGCCGGCGAGCGCCGCGGCCGAGACGACCACCTTGAAGATCGAGCCGGGCGGGTAGATCTCCGACGTCGCCTGGTTGACGCGCGGGTCGACGTCGTCGGAGCCCTCGTCGGGGGTGATCTCCGAGTCGTAGGCGCGCACGGCGTCCAGGTCGTGGCTGGCGAGCCGGTTCGGGTCGTAGGTGGGGGTGCTGGCCAGTCCCAGGACGGCGCCGGTCTTCGGGTCCAGCGCCACGACCGCGCCGGTGACGCCGTCCAGGCCCTCCATCGCGGCCTGCTGCACGGCCGGGTCGAGGGTGACCTCGACGTTGCCGCCGGAGATGTTGCGGCCGGTGAACAGGTCGGCGATCCGTCGGCCGAAGAGCCGGTTGTCGTCGCCGATGAGGACGTCGTTCTCGGCCCGCTCGAGCCCGTTGGCGGTGGCGAGCACCGACTGGTAGCCGGTGACCGGGGCGAACAGCGGGCCCTGGGGGTAGGTGCGGGTGTAGCGCAGCGGGTCGTCGGGAGGGCTGGCCACCGAGGAGGCGATCTCGTTGCCCGCGACGACGATGGCGCCGCGTTCGCGGTTGTACTCCTCCGACAGCGTCCGGGTGTTCCGCGGGTCGTCCCGCAGGTCGCCGGCCCGCACCACCTGGATGACGTTGACGTTGACGATCAGCAGCGTGAACAGCACCAGGACGGCGATGGCGACCTTGCGCAGCGGTGCGTTCACGGCCGGACCACCTCCGTGGGCGCGTCGGTCAACTTCGCGGCCGGCGGGGCCGGGGGTGCGGCCGGCCGGCGGGCGGCGTCGCTGATCCGCACGAGCAGCGCGACCAGGCCGAAGTTCGCGACCAGCGAGGAGCCTCCGTAGGCGACGAACGGGGTGGTCAGGCCGGTGAGCGGGAGCAGCCCGGTGACCCCGCCGAGGACGACGAACACCTGCCAGGCGACGGCGAACGCCAGCCCGGCGGCCAGCAGCTTGCCGAAGCCGTCGCGGACGACCAGCGAGGTGCGCAGGCCGCGCTCGACCAGCACCAGGTAGAGGATGATCAGCGCGACCAGGCCGAACAGGCCCAGCTCCTCGCCGATCGCGGCGGCGATGAAGTCGCTCTTGGCCACCGGCACCTGGTCCGGCCGGCCGCCGCCGAGGCCGGCGCCGAACAGCCCGCCGGTGCCGAGGCTGAACAGCGACTGGACCATCTGGTAGCCGCCGGTGTCGGCGTAGGCGAACGGGTCGAGCCAGGTGTCGACGCGCACCCGCACGTGGGAGAAGGCCTGGTAGGCGACGTAGGCGCCGCCGGAGAAGAGCAGCAGGCCGATGACCAGCCAGCTGGCCCGCTCGGTGGCGACGTAGAGCATCACCACGAAGATGCCGAACAGCAGCAGCGAGCTGCCCAGGTCGCGCTCGAAGACCAGCACCAGGATCGAGGCCACCCAGGCCAGCAGCACCGGGCCCAGGTCGCGGCCGCGCGGCAGCTCGAGGCCGGCCACCCGCCGGCTGGCCAGCGCCAGCACGTCGCGCTTGTCGACCAGGTAGGCGGCGAAGAAGACGATCAGGCAGATCTTGGCGAACTCACCGGGCTGGATGGAGAACCCGGCCACCCGGATCCACAGCTTGGCGCCGTTGATCGTGGAGTTGGGCAGCACGGCCGGCAGCGCCAGCAGCACCAGGCCCACCAGCGCCAGGGTGTAGGCGAACCGGGCGAGCACCCGGTGGTCGCGGACGACGACGAGCACGGCGACGAAGAGCGCCAGCCCGACCGTGGCCCACAGCAGCTGGACCGGGGCGTCCTCGCCGGAGTTGTTGCGGCCCAGGGTGTTCCCGGCGATGTCGAGCCGGTGGATCATCGTCAGGCCCAGGCCCGACAGCGTGGCGATGCACGGCAGCAGCAGCGGGTCGGCGTAGGGCGCGAAGCGGCGCACCACCAGGTGGGCGACCAGCCACAGCGCGGTGAACCAGGTGCCGAAGGTGGCCAGCTCGGGGCTCAGCGCGTCGGTGAGCGTGAGGTCGACGATGCACTGCGCGGCCAGCGTGATCAGGACGGCGAAGCCCAGGAGCAGCAGCTCGGTGCCGCGCCGGGTGGGGGTGGCGCCGGTGGTGGCCGGGGCGGCGTTCGGGTCGGTGCCCGGAGCGCTGGCGGGACCGGCCACTAGTCGCTCTCCCGGCAGTCCACCCCCGGCTCACCGGAGCGGGACTGACCCGGGACCGGAGCCGAGCTGGTGGTCGTGGGGGAGGAGGTCGCCGGGTCGCTGCTCGTGGGCGCGCCGCCGGTCGTGGTGGGGAGGGCACCGGGGGCCGGCGGGGCGGCGGGGACGCCCTCGGCCGACGTGGCGGTGCTGGGGGCCGCGCTGCTGGTGGCTGCGGCGGAGGTGGTGGGGGTGCTGGCTGTGCTGGGTGTGCGGCAGGGGGGCAGCTGCTGCCCCTCCAGGTTGCTCAGGATGCGGTCGGCGTCGGCGCGGTCGGCGGCGTCGATCCCGCCGGCGACCCGGTTGCGGGCGGCCTGGGTGAGATCGCCGGTGGCCAGCGTCGTGGCCTGCTCGAGCCGGTAGAGCTCGACCCCGACGACCGAGGTGTCGAGACCGCGGAAGACGCCGACCCGGTCGCCGTCCGCGGTCTCGGCGACCCCGATGAACCAGTGCCCCATCACGAACAGGTAGCCGCCGATCGCGGCCGCGCCGAGCACCACCACCGCCGTCAGCGCGATCAGGGCCGTGCGCAGCGGACGGCGGCGACGGACCGGCGGGGAGACCGTGGCCTGGACGGCGGTCGGCGCCCCGGTCGGCGGCTGGGACAGCGCGGCGCGGCCGGCGGCGGAGCGCGGATCGACCTCGCGCTGGCCCACGTTGTCGCCGGCGGCGCCGTCGATGACCGGGTCGATGCGGGCACCGCGGCCGTCGTCCTCCACGACGTCGGCGACGATGCAGGTGATGTTGTCCGGGCCGCCGCTGCGCAGCGCCAGCTCGATCAGCCGGTCGGCGGTGGCCTGGGCGTCGGGGTCGCGCATCGCCTGGGCGATGGTCTCGTGGCTGACCACGCCCGACAGCCCGTCGGAACACAACAGGTAGCGGTCGCCGGCGCGGGCGTCGCGCATCGACAGGTCGGGCTCGACGTCCTGGCCGTTGAGGGCGCGCAGCAGCAGCGAGCGCTGCGGGTGGCTGTTGGCCTCCTCCTCGGTGATGCGGCCCTCGTCGATCAGCGACTGCACGAACGTGTCGTCGTGGGTGATCTGGGCGAGCTCACCGTCGCGCAGCAGGTAGGCGCGGGAGTCGCCGACGTGGCACAGGCCCAGCCGGCCACCGGCGAACAGGACGGCGGTGAGTGTGGTGCCCATGCCCTCGAGCTGCGGGGACTCGCGGATGACCTCGCGCAGGTGCTCGCTGCCGTCGAAGACCGCCTGGCGCAGCGCCTGGAGCAGGTCGCCGGAGGGGGTGTCGTCGTCGAGGTGCTCGAGCGCGGCGATGACCACCTTGCTGGCGACGTCACCGGCCGCGTGGCCGCCCATGCCGTCGGCGACGGCGAGCAGCCGTGGCCCGGCGTAGACCGAGTCCTGGTTGGTGCCGCGGATCAGCCCGCGGTCGGAACGTGCCGCGTAGCGGAGGACCAGGGTCACCGTGTCTCCTCGCTGGCGCTCGTCGATCCGTGGACCTTGGGTGCTCTGCTGCTGCGCGACCTCGCGGACCGGGTCACGTGCGGAGCTCCAGGACGGTCTGCCCGATCCGGATCGGCTGGCCGGGGGAGACCAGCAGCGGACCCTGCACGCGCTGCTGGTCGAGGTAGGTGCCGTTGGTGGACCCGAGGTCCTCGACGTACCACTGCCCGCCGCGGTTGGTCAGCCGCGCGTGCCGGGACGAGGCGAAGTCGTCGGTGAGCACGAGGGTCGAGTCGTCGGCGCGGCCGATCAGGATGGCCTGCTCCCCGAGGGTGATCCGGGTCCCGGTCAGCGGGCCGGCGGTGACGACGAGGTGCCGGGGGCCCCGGGAACCCCGCTTGCGGACCGGCGCCGCGCGGGGCGGCACCGATGCCACCCGGCCGGTGCGGCCACCGAACAGGTCGGCGCGCACCACCCGGAAGGCGGCGAAGACGAACAGCCACAGCAACAGCAGGAAGCCGAAGCGGAAGGCCTGGAGCACGATCTCGGAGGTCACGATGCCACCTCGCCCGACCGGGACACAGCCGGGCCTCTCACGCGCCGTCCTGGCGGTAGACCAGCACCGAGTGGCCGACCCGGATCACGTCGCCGTCGAAAAGCTCCTGGAACCCGACCCGCCGGCCGTTGACCAGCGTGCCGTTGGTGGACCCCAGGTCCTGGACGGCGACCGCGCCGTCGGTGAGCTGGACGTCGGCGTGCTTGCGGCTCACCCCGGTGTCGGGCAGCCGGATGTCGGCCTCGGTACCGCGGCCCAGCACGTTGCTGCCCGGCTCGAGCACGTGCTTGGTGCCCGGACCGTCGACGACGAGCAGGTGGGTGACCTGGTCGGCGGGGTGCCCGGCCACCGGCGGCGGCGCCGCGACGGGGGCGCCGCCGCGCAGCGGGGGGAGCGGGGGCAGGCCGGGCGGCGGGGGCGGCGCGGCGGGGGCGCCGCGGTGGCCGTCGTCGCCGACGTGCGAGGCGACCTCGAAGACGCCGGTGCGCAGGCTCTCGTCGCGCTCGAGCCGGACCTCGACGTCGCCGAAGGTCTCGTACCCCTCGCCCTCCATGTGCTCGCGGACCATGTCGGCGAGCTCGGCGGCCAGCTGCTCGGACCACTCGCCGAGGTGGTCGTGGTCGGTGGGGCCCAGGGTGACGACGAAGACGTTCGGCGCCAGGACGCGGCCGCCGCCCATGACGGAGCGCTGCTCGTCGGCCTCGCGCTGGAGGGCGTGGGCGATCTCGGCCGGGTGGACCTTGCCCTTGAAGACGCGGGCGAACGCCAGCCCGACCATGCCCTCGAGTCGTCGCTCGAAGCGCTGCAGCACACCCACAGTCGCTCCCTCGCGTTCGGCTGACCTCCCCTGCACCTGAGCGCCGATCGTAACCGGGGGAGGGTCGCCGGACCGTTCGCCGAGGCGCGAGTCCGGCGCACGGGTACGTCCGCCCGGGCTCGCTGGACCGTTCTACCAGGACGGCGGCCCGGGCGCCCCGGGCCGCGCCGGGAGACCCGTGTCGAGGGTGGTGGCGAGGGGCCCGTCGGGCGGCTGCTAGAGTTCTCCCTCGCCAGGGCAAGTGGCGGAATGGCAGACGCGCACGGTTCAGGTCCGTGTGTCCGAGAGGACGTGGGGGTTCAAGTCCCCCCTTGCCCACCCAGACCCCTCCTCCGGGAGTGGGCACAGAGCGCCGGATGCCGTCAGGCACCGGCGCTCTTCTGTGTCCCGGGGTCAGCCGGGCAGCCGGCCCCGGCCCCGCTCGGCACCCCGGTGGGCGTTCAGGGTCTGGCTGAGCAGCACGGCACCCCAGGGCCCGATGACCCACACCGGCCACGGGTAGAGCACCTGCCCTGCGTTGATCGAGGTCACCGTCCAGACGGCGAGCACGATCACCGCGGTGACCGCCCAGTTCCGCCACGCGGTGGCCAGGTCGGCCCCGCCGGTGTGCGGGAGCCCGGCGCAGGCGCCCGACTGCGCGACCGGCCCGGGCTCCGGCTTCGACAGGCTCACCGGGGCGGGTGCGACCGGCAGGTCGGTGGTCAGCTCGGCCAGCTCGCCGTACGTGCGGGCGGCGTAGGCGCGGGACAGCCGCTCGTCGTACTCCGCGACGGACAGGCGGCCGGTGGACATCGCGGCGCCCAGGCGGTCGGCGACCGCGGCCCGGTCGACGTCGGCGGCGCGCAGGTGGGGCTCGGGCATCGTGGTCTCCTCGGGTCGGCGTCCCCAGTGTGGCGCCGGACACCCCGGCCGGACCACTGACGTCTGTCACCACCTGCGGGGCACGTTCCACGTGGAACGGAGAGCGGCGTCCTGTGGTGAGCTGTGGTCTCCGGCCGTCTCCCGTGGAGGACCCCATGTCGCTGGCCCCGTCGTCGCCCGAGCAGCTCTGGCCCCGCACCGAGCCGCTGGAGGCCGAGGTGACCGCCGGCGACGCCCGGCTGGTCGTCGACCTGCGCGGCGGTGGGCTGCGTGAGCTGGTGGTGGGCGCCTGGCCCGTCGTCGACGGCTACCCGGCCGGCACGGTGCCCGCCGGACGCCGCGGCGGTGTGCTGCTGCCCTGGCCGAACCGGCTGCGCGGCGGCCGCTGGTCCTGGCGTGGGCGTGACCTGCAGCTGGACGTGGTCAGCGAGGCCTCGCCCAACGCCGTCCACGGGCTGGTCACCGCGCAGCGGTGGGAGGTGCTGGACCAGCGCGCGGACGCCGTCACGGTCGGGACGACGATCGAGCAGCGCACCGGCTGGCCCTTCCGGCTGGCCGCGGCGGTCGACTACGTGCTGGCGCCGGAGCGGCTGACCGTGACGGTCCGGGTGCGCAACGCCTGCACCGAGGACGCCCCGTTCGGCGCCGGCATGCACCCCTACTTCTCGGTCGGCGCCGACGCCCCCGGCGACGTGGCCGCCGCCGAGCTCTCCGTGCCGGCCCGCACCGCGCTCGTGCTCGAGGGCGGGCTGCCCACCGGCGACAGCCGGCCCTACGACGGCGCGGTCGGCCGGATCGGTGAGCAGGCGATCGACACCGCGGTCACCGACCTCGTGCGGGACGACGACGGCTGGGCGCGCACCCGGCTGAGCGGCCCGGCCGGTGCGCTCACCGTCGCGGTCGACGACGCCTGGCGGTGGCTGCAGGTCTACACCGGCGACACGCTGCCGGCCGACCAGCGGCGGCGCAGCGTGGCCGTCGAGCCGATGACCTGCCCGCCGAACGCGTTCGCCGACGGCGTCGACGTGCTGGTCGTGGCGCCGGGGGAGACCTGGTCGGGCACCTGGACGCTGGAGTGGACACCGGCGTGACCGGGCCGCTGCGGGTGCTGGAGGTCTGGCGCTTCCCGGTGAAGTCGCTGCTCGGCGAGCGGCTGGAGCACGCCGAGCTCGGCGCCGAGGGCGTGGTCGGCGACCGCGGCTGGGCGCTGTTCGACGCCGGGACCGGCTTCGGGCTCACCGCGCGCCGGGTGCCCGAGCTGCTGTTCGCCGCCGGCCGGCTGCGCGCCGACGGCACCGCCGAGGTGGTCCTGCCCGACGGCACGGTCACCACCGACGACGACGTCCTCTCGGACTGGGCCGGACGCCGGGTGACCCTGCGGCCGGCCGGCGAGGTGGTCGGCGACCGGCGCTACGAGAACCCGGCCGACGTCGACGACGAGGGTGGCCGGTGGAACCCGTTCTCCGGGGCCGACGGCGCCTTCCACGACAACGCCGACGCCCGGGTGACGCTGCTGTCCACCGGCACCCTGGGCAGCTGGGACCGGCGGCGCTTCCGGGCCAACGTGGCCCTGGCCGGGGCGGGGGAGGACGAGCTGGTGGGCCGGCGCGTGCGGCTGGGCGGCGCGCAGCTCGACGTCGTCCGGCGGGTGCCCCGCTGCGTGATGACCACGCGGCCGCAGGCCGGGGGCGTGGCCCGCGACACCGGGGTGCTCAAGACGATCCACCGGGAGCGCGGCGGGGCGCTCGCGGTGGGCGCCGTGGTGACCGCGCCGGGCCCGGTCGCGGTGGGCGACGCGCTCACCGCCGGCTGAGCCGGGGAGGATGGGGGCGTGCGCACCATCGAGCTCCGCTCCGGCGAGGAGACCATCCGGCTCGGTCAGCTGCTGAAGCTGGTCGACGCCGTGCCCTCCGGCGCCCAGGTCAAGGACGTGCTGACCGCGGGGGAGGTGCAGGTCAACGGCGAGGTCGAGGAGCGCCGCGGCCGGCAGGTGCACCGCGGCGACGTCGTCTCGGTCGCCGGCCAGGAGGACGTGCAGGTCAGCTGACCGGTCAGCAACCGCACGCGGTGGGTGACCGACGCGGCGGTCCGCGGCTGAGTTCACACAGATGTCACACAACTGGGGTGCGGACCGCCGGTGAACGGGGAAGCTGGGAGGTGCCCGGGCGGCGGTGCTGCGGAACCCGCCGCCCGGGGCACCCCCCTCCTCAGCTCCCGGCCGGGAGGCGGAGCTCGGTGACCAGGGCCCGGTGGTCGCTCCCAGGCACGTGCACCACCTGCAGCCACTGCGGGGTGATCCGCTCGTCGACCAGCACGTGGTCCAGCGTCAGCCGCGGCCGGCCGCCGCGGGTCGGCGCCCAGGTCGACCGCAGGCCCTGCCCCGTCGCGCGGGCGACGTCGACCCAGCCGTGGCGGAGCAGCCGGCGGAACGAGGCGTGGTCGGGTGTGGCGTTGAAGTCGCCGGTGAGCACCCGCAGGACGCCGTCCTCGGGGTCGGGCAGGTCGCGCAGGTCCTGCTCCCAGTCGGCCACGCGCGCCGGGCCCTGCAGCGGCGGGTGGGTGTGCACCGCGGTCAGCTCGACGTCGAGGGCGCCCGGCGCCGCCAGCCGCACCGCCGGCTGACCGAAGCGCCCGGGGACCATGCTGCGTCCCAGCACCTCCAGCCGGGTCCACACCGCACCCCCGGAGCCCGGGGGCGCGGTGGGGCCGGCGGGCATGACGTGGCCGTGCGGCAGCAGGTCGACGACCCCGGCGTTCAGGAGGGCGGTGACCCCCTCGGGCGTGACCTCCATCAGCGCGAGGACGTCGGCGTCGTGCTCGGCGACGAGCGCGACCACGGTCGCGGCGTCGGCGCGGCTGTGCAGGGTGTTCAGTGAGACGACCCGCAGCCGCGGGCCGTCGGCCGCGGAGACCGGTGCCGACGCGCGGGCCCGTGGCAGGACCGCGGCGCCCAGCACCAGCGCCGACCCGGCGGCCAGCGCGGTGGCGGCCCGGGACCGGCTGAGCACGGCCGCGGTCAGGGGCACGACCGAGCTCAGGGCCGCCTGGGGGGTGAAGGACATCGCCGGCACCAGCGGGAAGCCCCGCTCGGCGCCGAGCGCGCGGAGGGCGGCGCACGCGGCCCACGGGGCGGTGAGCGCGAACGCGACGCGGGCAGGGACACGCGGGGATGGGCTCACGCAGCCATCGTGCCGGGCCGGGCCGGGGCCGTCGCGCAGCGGCCCGCGTTCACCTTCGTCCTGTAGGACGGACGGCGGACGGAGAAGAACCGACGATGACGTACCGGTGGACGAGGAGTGAACGCGATGGCAGTCGCCCATCTGGAGATCGAGCAGAAGTTCGACGTCGACGAGGCGTTCGTGCTGCCCGACCTGTCCGGGGTCCCCGGCGTGACCGAGGTGCGCGAGCCCGTGGAGCACCACCTCGACGCCGCCTACTACGACACCGCCGACCTGCGGCTGGCCCGCGCCCGGGTGACCCTGCGCCGGCGCACCGGCGGCACGGACGCCGGCTGGCACGTGAAGCTGCCCGCCGTGGCCGGCGCCCGCCGTGAGCTGCACTCCCCGGCCGGCCGGGCCGCCCGGACCCCGCCGAAGGCGGTGCTCGAGCCGGTGCTGGGCATCGTGCGACAGACGCCGGCGGCCCAGGTCGCCCTGCTGCGCACCCGCCGGGTGGTCACCGAGCTCGTCGACGCCGACGGCCGGGTCCTGGCCGAGGTCGCCGACGACCACGTCACCGGTACCGCCGCCCCCGCCACCCCCGGGGAGGCCGCCGTCGTCACCACCTGGCGCGAGGTCGAGGTGGAGCTGGTCGACGGCGACGACGCGGTGCTCGTCGCGGTGGCCGAGGCCCTGCTGGACGCCGGCGCGCGCCCGGCCGACTCCCCCTCCAAGCTCTCCCGGGTGCTGGCCGACCGGCTGTCCGCGCTGGCGCCCGAGCCGTCCGTCGAGGCGGCCCCGCGGAGGAAGAAGGGCAAGGGGAAGAAGCGCGCCCCGGCCGCCGCGGCCGGCGACGTCGTCCGGGCGACGCTGCGCAGCCAGGTCCAGGCGCTGTCGGACGCCGACCTGATGGTCCGCACCGGCCAGGCCGACGGCGTGCACCAGGTGCGGGTGGCCTGCCGCCGGTTGCGCAGCACGCTGGCCGCCTTCCGGCCCGTCCTCGACCGCACGCAGACCGACCCGGTGCGCGAGGAGCTGGCCGTCGTCGGCGCGGCGCTCTCGCCGACCCGGGACGCCGAGGTGGCCCTGGCCCACCTGCGCGAGCTGGTCGCCGAGCAGCCCGTCGAGCTGGTGCTCGGCCCGGTCGCGGCCCGGCTGCAGCAGGCGGCGATCAAGGACGAGCAGGCCGGTGACGTGCAGGCCCGCAAGGTGCTGGGCGGCGCGGCCTACCTCCGGCTGCGCGACGACCTCGACGCGCTGGTCGCCGAGCCGCCGCTGACCGAGGCCGCCGGGCGCCCGGCCGACGAGGTGCTGCGCGAGGTCGTCGCGCGCACCGGCCGCCGGCTGGTGCAGGCGGTCGACCTGGCCCGGGACAGCGCCTCCGACGAGGCGCTGCACGACGTGCGCAAGGCCGCCAAGCGGCTGCGGTACACCGCCGAGGCAGCCGTGCCGGTGCTGGGCCGGCCGGTGGCCGACCTGGTGACCGCGCTCAAGGGCGTCCAGGAGGTGCTCGGCGAGCGGCAGGACACCTTCGTCACCCGGCCGCTGTGCGCCCAGCTGGGGCTGCAGGCCTTCGCCGCCGGCGAGAACGCCTGGACGTGGGGCCGGCTGCACGCGCTGGAGCAGGCCCGGTCCGAGCGCGCCGAGCGGGAGTTCTGGGAGCGCTGGCCCGCATTGCGGCCCGCGCTGAAGGCGGCCAAGTAGCGTCGGGGACCTGCCCGAGGAGGCTGCCCTGTCCCTGATCCGCCTGCTCGGGTTCGGCACGGTCGTGCTGCTGGCCATGCTGCTGCTGCACAGCTACCTGTGGTGGCGGCTGGTCCGCGGCACCACCGTGCCCGGGCGGGTGCGGCGGCGGCTGACCGTGCTCACCGGCGTGCTGCTGCTGTCGATCACGCTGGCCGTGGTGCTGCGCGGCTCGCTGCCGCTCACGGTGGCCACCCCGCTGGACTGGGTCGCCTACAGCTGGCTGGGCCTGGCGTTCTACCTGTTCCTGGCCGTGCTGCTCACCGAGCCGGTCCGGCTGGCCGCGCGGCTGGTGCGCCGCCCGCGGCGGCCGGCCCGGGTCGAGCCGGCCCCCGTCGGGGCGGCCCCGGTCGAGACGGCGCCGGTCGAGCCGGCGCCGGTCGAGGCCGCGCCGGCTGCCCCGGCGCCGGCGGGCAGCTCGGCCGTCCCGGACCCCGGGCGGCGGCTGTTCCTGGCGCGCACGCTCGCGGTCGGGGCCGGGGCGGTCGCGGTCGGGACGGCCGGCACCGGCGCGGTGTTCGCCAACTCGGCGCCCGTCGTCCGGCGGATCCCCATCCACATCCCGCGGCTGGACCCGGCGCTGGCCGGCCTGCGGATCGTCACGATCTCCGACGGGCACCTCTCGGCCACCTACGGCGGACGGCGGTTCGAGCGGGTGGTCGAGGCGGTCAACGCGCAGCGCCCCGACGTGGTGGCCATCGTCGGCGACCTGGTCGACAACTCCGTCGAGGAGCTGCGCGAGGACGTCGCCCCGCTGGCCGACCTGGTCAGCGAGCAGGGCGTGTTCTTCGTGACCGGCAACCACGAGTACTTCGTCGACACCGGCTCCTGGCTGCGGCACCTGCCCACGCTGGGCGTCCAGGTGCTGCGCAACGAGCGGGTGGCGATCACCCGGGGCGGTGCGTCCTTCGACCTGGCCGGCATCGACGACCGCACGGCGGCGGCCTCCGGCCTGCCCGGGCACGGCGCCGACCTCGACGCGGCCCTCGACGGCCGGGACGACGCCGTGCCGGTGGTGCTCATGGCCCACCAGCCGGTGCAGGTCGAGCAGGCCCGGCTGGCCGGGGTCGACCTGCAGCTGTCCGGGCACACCCACGGCGGGCAGCTGTGGCCCTTCGACTACCTGGTCAGGCTCGACCAGCCCGTCACCGAGGGGTGGTCGCAGCAGGGCGACACCCAGCTGTACGTGACCACCGGCGCCGGCTACTGGGGCCCGCCGATGCGGGTCGGCGCCCGCCCGGAGGTCACCGTCATCGAGCTGCAGCCCGGCGACCCCCGCCGCCCCGCCCGCTAGCGGTTCGGCCCCCTCGCAGGGGCCCGCCGCGAGCGGAGCGAGTGGTGGGGGGCGAGGGGGTCCTTCATCCGGTGAAGGCGGCGAGCTCGGCGAGGCGGTCCGGCGGGACGGTCTTGAGCCGGGCCACGGCCTCCTTGAGCGGCACCAGGGCGATCTCGGTGCCGTGCAGGGCGACCATGTTGCCGAAGTCGCCGCGGTGCGCGGCGTGCGCGGCGTGCATGCCGAAGCGGGTGGCCAGCACCCGGTCGAACGAGGTGGGGGTGCCGCCGCGCTGCACGTGGCCGAGCACGGTCGTGCGCACCTCCTTGCCGCTGCGCCGCTCGAGCTCCCAGCCCAGCTGCTGGGCCACGCCGGTGAACCGCCGGTGCCCGAACTCGTCGATGCCGCCGTCGCGGAGCTCCATGGTGCCCGGCTTCGGGGTGGCGCCCTCGCTGATCACCGCGATGACGTGGGTGTCGCCGCGGTCGAAGCGGGCGCTGATCAGCTGGCAGATCTCCTCGACGTCGAAGGGCTGCTCGGGCATGAGGATCAGGTGCGCCCCGGCGGCCATCCCGGCGTGCATGGCGATCCAGCCGGCGTGCCGGCCCATGACCTCGACCAGGAGCACGCGCTGGTGCGACTCCGCGGTGGTGTGCAGCCGGTCGATCATGTCGGTGGCGATGCTGACGGCGGTGTCGAACCCGAACGTCAGGTCGGTGCAGTCGATGTCGTTGTCGATCGTCTTCGGGACGCCGACCACCGGGACGCCCTCGTCGGACAGCCAGGCCGCGGCGGTCAGCGTGCCCTCGCCGCCGATCGGGATCAGCACGTCGATGCCGTGGTCCTCGAGCACCTGGCGGGTGCGGCCCAGGCCGTCGTGCAGGGCCTGGGGCGCGGCGCGCATGGTGCCCAGCGTCGTCCCGCCGCGGGTGAGCAGCTTGTCGACCCGGCCGATGTCGAGCGGGGTGGCCTCGTCGTCGAGCAGGCCACGCCAGCCGTTGCGGAAGCCGACGACCTCGCTGCCGTACTCGATCACCGACGTCCGGACCACCGCCCGCAGGACGGCGTTGAGGCCGGGGCAGTCGCCTCCGCCGGTCAGCACTCCGATGCGCATGAGCTCTCTCCCTCGGGCCGAGCAGTGGTCCAGACCACACCGTACGTCATGACGTCTTGACGACCGGACGTGTGCCGTACCGTTGCGCTCCGTGTCGAGCTCCGAGGGGGGACCCAAGTACCTCGCCGTGCGCGAGGCGCTGCGGCGTCGCGCCTCGGCGTTGCCCGAGCACACCCTCCTCCCGCCCGAGCCGGTGCTGTGCGCGGAGTACGGCGTCAGCCGGATCACCTTGCGCCGCGCGGTCGACGGGCTGGTGGCCGACGGGCACCTGGTGCGTGAACAGGGCCGCGGCACCTTCGTCAGCCGGCCGGGCATCCGGCACGAGTACCGCGAGAGCTTCGTGCACCGGATCGCCGGCTTCCACTCGGTGATGACCGAGCAGGGCGCCCAGGTGGGCACCACGGTGCTGACCCAGCGGGTGGTGCCGGCGGCGCCCGCCATCGCCGCCGAGCTGTCGATGGGCCCGGCCGAGGACGTCGTCGAGCTGGTCCGGCTGCGCAGCGTCGACGGGCTGCCCAACCACGTCGTCCGCAGCTTCCTGCCCGCCGGTCGCTACCCCAAGGCCGCGACCGAGGACTTCGGGCACGGCTCGCTCTACGAGTTCCTGCGCCGTGAGTACGCAGCGGACCTGGCGCACGCCCGGATCATGGTCGACGTCGGGACGGCGGCGGCCGACGAGGCCGGCGTCCTGGAGGTGACCACCGGGTCCCCGCTGCTGGTCGTGCGCACCACCGTGCGCGACCGCAGCGGCCACCCGCTGGTGCACTCCTTCTCCCGGCTGCGGCCGGACGTGAGCCAGGTCGAGTTCGAGGTCTCCGTCGGCGGTCAGTGAGCCGGTGACCGGGGTAGGGGGCTGACATGACCGTCAGCTACTTCGCCCTGTACCAGACACCGGACGACCCGGCCGCCTTCGAGGAGCGGTACGCCGCCGTGCACGCCGGGCTCGTCGAGCACACCGCGGGCCTGGTGGAGAACCGGGTGCACGCGGTGACCCGCCAGGTCGTCGGCAAGCCCGCCTACCACCTGGTCGCCGAGTTCGTCTTCGACTCCCAGGAGGCCCTGGACGCCGCGCTCGACTCGGCCGCGTGGAGCTCGGCCTGGGACGACGTGCCGGGCGGCGCGGACTCGGTGGCCATGTTCGCCGCCCACCCGCACGGCGCGGGGGCGACGGACCCCCGCTGAGCCGCCCCGCGGCTCAGGGCCGCCGGGGCGCCAGGTCGGCCGGGTCGCCGGCCAGCCACCGCCGCTGCTCGCGCAGCAGCTCGCGGTCCAGCGCGTGTCCCACGTGCTGGGCCAGGTCGGCGGCGACCGTGCGCACCGAGGCGTCGAGCGCGCGCCGCTGCGTCCAGCCCAGGGCCAGCGCCCCGATCCCGCTGTGCTGGCCGAGCACCAGTGGCGCCGCCAGGACCGTGGCGGTGCCCGGGGGCAGCGGCGCGAGCTGCGGGAACTCCTCGCCGCCCGCGCCGACGGTGACCAGGCGGCGCTCGGTCATCGCGGCGGTGAGCGGGTGCAGGTCGGTGAGCGCGAGCACGGCGACCGGCTCGGCCGTGGGGGGCGTGCCGGCGACGGTGGCCCACACCCGTACGTCCGGGCAGCCGGCCTCGGCCACGCCCAGCAGCACCGAGCGGCTGCCCAGCGGCGAGCGGACGAACCGGTCGACCGAGCGCAGCACCTCGTCCAGCGACCCGGCCGTCAGGAGCGCGCCGCTGAGCCGGGCGACCAGCCGGGTGCGGTCGGCCTCCGCCTCGGCCTCCAGCAGCTGGCCGCGGGCCCGCTCGGCCGCGGCCCGGGCGGTGCCGTCGTCCCGGACGGCGGCGGCGAGGGCCTCCCGCTCGGCCAGCTCCACCGCCTGCACCTGCAGCTGGCGGGAGCCCTCGGCGGCCAGCCGGCGCAGCGTCTCCAGCTCCGCCGCCGTCCAGTCGCGGGGCCCGAGGTCGCTGGCGACGAGCACCCCGATCGGGCGGCCCGTGGCGTCCCACAGCGGCATGCCGGCGTAGGCGACCACGCCCAGCTCGCGCACCGAGGGGCTGTCGGCGGTGGCCGGGTCGGCCCGGGCGTCCCGGAGCACCAGCGGTTGCCCGGTGGAGGTCACCCGCTGGCTCAGCGAGTGGCTCAGCGGCATCGACCGGCGGGTCACCCACGGCTCGGGCAGGCCGTACGCCCCGGGGATGACCTGGCCGGCCTTGGAGACCAGGACGACGATCGACCGGTCGACGCCCAGCTCGCGGGCGACGGTCGCGGCGAGCCGGTCGAAGCCCTCGTCGGCCAGCGCCGGGAGCGGCGCCCAGGTTGGCAGGTCGTAGCCGGTGCTCATCCGCTCCTCCCCCTGACTCGTGTTCCCGCCACCGGTCACGCCGGGACGCTCACCCGTTGGGAGCGCTCTGATGCTGTCAGACTCCAGGGGCCCGTGCCGGGCACCGGGGAGGGACGACGTGCAGCAGTTCGAGGGACGTCCGGTGTCGGGGGTCCGTGCGGTGCTCGACGACCGGGCCGTGACCAGCGTGTACCAGCCGATCGTCGAGCTGGACGGCGGGCTGGTGGTCGCCTACGAGGCGCTCGCGCGGGGCCCGGAGGGGCCGCTGCACGCCCCCGACGACCTGTTCGCCGCCGCCCGGTCCGAGGGCTGCCTGACCGAGCTGGACCAGGTGTGCCGGGCCTCGGCGCTGCGCGGTGCGGTGCGGGCCGGCCTGCTGGCGCCGCTGACCGTCTTCGTCAACGTCGAGCCCGACGCGCTGGACGAGGAGCCGCTGGCGGCGCTGTTCGACCGGGCCGACCGCTTCGCCGGCAGCCTGCGGGTGGTCCTGGAGATCACCGAGCGGGCGCTGGCCGCCCGCCCCGCGGAGCTGCTGCGCACCGTGGCCCGGGTCCGCGAGCACGGCTGGGCCGTCGCCCTGGACGACGTGGGGTCGGAGTCGCTGTCGCTGGCGTTCATGCCGCTGCTGCGCCCGGACGTGGTGAAGCTGGACCTGCGGCTGGTGCAGGAGCGTCCCGGCCCGGCCGTCGCGGAGATCATGCACGCGGTCAACGCCTACGCCGAGTCCAGCGGCGCGGTGCTGCTGGCCGAGGGCATCGAGAACGAGCAGCACCTGGCCACGGCCCGGGCGCTGGGCGCCACGCTCGGGCAGGGCTGGTGGTTCGGCCGGCCCGGTCCCGGGATCACCACCGGCCGGCGGACGGGGGCGCTGCGGCTGCCCGAGCCCCGGCTGCTCGACCCGCCCTGCGACCGGGTCTCCCCGTTCGCGTGCCTGCCGGCCGGGGTGCCCGTGCGCGAGGCGCCCAAGGCGCTGCTGGTCGAGGTGAGCAAGCAGCTGGAGCGCCAGGCGATGCGGCTGGGGGTCACGGCCGTGCTGGTCACCGCCTTCCAGGAGGCACGGCACGTCACCCCGGCCACCCGGCTCCGCTACCGGGACGTCGTCGAGCGGGTCGGGTTCGTCGCCGCGCTCGCCGAGGAGCTGACCGAGGCGCCGGTGCCCGGGCTGCGCAACGCCGACCTGCTGCCCGACGACCCGGTGCGCGACGAGTGGGACGTCGTGGTGCTCAGCCCGCACTTCAGCGCCGCCCTGCTGGCCCGCGACCTGGGCGACGACGGCCCCGAGAGCGAGCGGCGGTTCGCCTTCGCGCTGACCTACGAGCGGGACACCGTCGTGCGGGCCGCACGTGCCCTGCTGTCGCGGGTGGCCCCGCGGGCGGACGAGCCGGCGGCCCCGGCCGCGGCTCCGGAGCGCTCGCCGGCTCCCGCGGGCGCCGGTGACCCGGGGGAGGGCCTGCTGCGCCGGGCGCTGGCCGCGGTCGGGACCGGCATCACCATCGTCGACCTCCGGCTGCCCGACCAGCCCCTGGTGTACGTCAACCCGGCCTTCGAGCAGCTGACCGGGTACCCGGCAGCCGGGGTGCTGGGCCGCAACTGCCGCTTCCTGCAGCTCCCCGACACCGACCCCACCGCCGTCGGCCGGCTGCGCGCCGCGATCGACGCGGGGGAGGAGGTGCGGGAGGTCCTGCTCAACCGCCGGGCCGACGGCAGCACCTGGTGGAACGAGTGCCACCTGACCCCGGTGACCGACGACGACGGGCAGGTCGTGCAGTACATCGGCATCCAGGCCGACGTCACCGCCCGGGTGGAGGCCGAGCGAGCGCTGGTCGCCGAGCAGGAGCGCACCCGCCGCTACGAGGCGCAGCTGGCCCGGCTCGGCGCCGAGCTGCGGGTCCGCTGAGCCCGGCGGGTCAGACGGCGACCGAGTCGCCGGGGGCCAGCCGCTCGTAGGGCGTGGGCTGGCCGGGTCCGCGCTCGCCGAGCAGGCCCGCCAGCAGGCCCAGGCCGGTGTCGTTGAGCAGCCCGTCGTGCACGGCGAGGGCCCGCTCGGCCCGCACCTCGCGCAGGTAGTCGATCAGCTCGCCGGTCTTCGACCACGGCGCGTGCGCCGGCAGCAGCAGCGTCGGGACGGCGACCTCGGGCACGGTGAACGCGTCGCCGGGGTGGAACACCCGGCTCTCGACGAGGAAGCCGACGTTGCGCACCCGCGGGATGTCGGGGTGGATGACCTCGTGCCACTCGCCGTGCACCGAGACGTCGAAGCCGGCGGCGGTGAACGTGTCACCGGGGCCCACGACGTGCACCCGGGAGCCGGCGTCGCTCAGCTGCTCGGCGACCGAGGAGTTGGTCCAGACCTCCAGCGCCGGGTCGGCCGCCAGCGCGGCCCGCACCCGGTCGGGCACGAAGTGGTCGGCGTGCTCGTGGGTGACCAGCAGCGCCGAGGCGCCGGCCCAGGCGTCGTCCGCGGTGAACGCGCCGGGGTCGACGACCAGCCGGCGGTCGTCGTCGGACAGGACGACGCAGGCGTGTCCGTGCTTGGTGAGCTGCACCGGTGCCTCCAGGGATGGGGGTGGACCTGCACCGTGCCATGCCCGGGGTTGCCTGTGACGGGCGGGCATCCGGTCGTGTGACATCTGGATTGCACGCTCAACCGGCGCGGTCGGTGTGCCGACAGGAGTGGTGTGAGCACCTCGACCCTGACCCTGGTGGCAGCGCGCAGTCGGGCGCACGGACCGGCTGCGGCCCTGTGGCACGCGGTGGAGGTGCACCGGCCCGCGGCCGAGGTCGACGCCGCCTGCGAGCTGGCCCTGTGCGGCGCGCTGGCCCGGGTCGACACCGATCAGCAGTGGCCGCCGTCCGCGACCGACGTGTGCCCCACCTGCGCCGCGTCCTAGGTCGTCGGTCGCGGGAGTCGATCGGGTCCAGCGGCCCGAGATGTGGGCCCGACCGCCAACCCGACCACGCGCCATGCTGCGGGAAGACCGCGTGAGAAATACACCGTGGAAGGGGATACAACATAACGTCCTCTATCAGCGGAGGGCCGGGCGCGGCAGCCAAGGCGTCGCTGGCGAAGTCAGCTCGGTCCGCAGGCACACCGTCCTCTGTGGTGCTGGCCTGCTTGGTGGGCCTTCAGTCGGGGAGCCAGCTAAGTCTTGGACCCACCGCAGCAATGCGCGGGGGCAGCAGACCCCCTTTCACGTTGTATCGGTACGCATGTTCAATCGCACGTCGGAGATAGCGCTCGAAAGCAACGAGGTGGAGACGATCCGTGCCTCTGCGACGGTTCCGACGAGCCAGCCCGCCGTCACCAGCAGCGGATCGTGCACCAGAGTCCGCGACGGGCCGCGAATGTCGGTACCCGGTTCTAGCCTGTCACGCGTGACCGACAGTCTGCTGCGCTCGCTCCGCGACCGAATGCTCGACGAGTCCGAGTCGCTGGCCGGACTGCTTCGGAAGTGTCTGTTGCTCGGTGCCGAGACGGGCTCCGTAACGCTGCGAGGTTGGGCGCGCAAGGAACTCAACGGCTACGACGACGAGGATGACGTGCCGGAGTACCGATGCCTCTCCGGTGTGCCAATCTCTATGGACTCGATCAGCGGCAACAGGTGGGCGACTGGTCAGACTCTCAGTCGCTTCCAACTGCCCCAAGAGGCATGGGGGTACGTCCCAGACATAATGCCATTCAAGCAGCCGGTTGAGGCACTTGAGCAGATGGCTCAGCAAAAATCCCTGTCCTTTAGTTCGCCAGGGCTATCCATGGCTCAGGCGATCTGGAACCGCCAACTCGGCCCATTTCAGAGCATTAGCAGTCTGTCCTACACGATGACCGGATCGGTCGTCGCAGGGATACTGGGCCAAATCCGAACGCAGTTGGTCGACATTATTGCGGATCTCACCGCCGACACCCCCATGTCGGAGTTGCCCTCCAAGGGGCAGGTGGATGCCGCCGTTAGCGAGCACCTCGGCGTCAGTACCGTGTACAACACAACGATCAACGCTGCCAACGGTCCAGTAGCGATCGGGGCCAGCGCGCAGGCAAAGGCCGAGGGTCTCAGCGTTGAGGACGTTCTCAAGTTACTCGACGCGGTCCAAGAAGCGGCTGCGAGCGACGTTGACGAGGCGGACCAGACCGAAGTTCTAGAGGCAGTGGCTGACCTCCGCTTGGCACTGTCCCAGGAGAGCCCCGAAACCGGTGAGGTTGTCAAGAAAGCTGGAAGACTGCGCTCGCTAGGAGCGAAGATCGGCGGGGCATCAATGATGGCCGCGACCGAGAGTGCTGCCTCGACGCTCACGGAGATGGCGATGAACGGCGCCTTCGGCTAAGTAGGGTGCTCAAGACTATGCCGTCAGGAGTCTCGTGAACGGCGACCTGCGGCGACGTTCCGCAACCCGAGATATAGCCGGAAGCATCAGTGGGCCAATCTTGCATGAGTCTGTCCCGAGAGCTGGCCTGTGAGGTCTCCCATACAGCTGGGCCGACTGAGGTAACTCGTGGCCAGTTGTGAGGCTAGATCTATTTTCGCCGTCTCAAGACTCGGCCATAGTTGTTTCAACAGCATTCGCGGCCTCGGTCGCGAAGCTCGTCCACGGCTGGGTCAGCGGCCAGATCCTGCATGGGGGAAGTCGAGCACGTCTGTCCAGAGCTGCCACCTGGCGGAGTCCGGGAGGTCCGCAGTGAACGCATAACGGTCGGGTATCGGGCCGTCCGTTGATGGGTGGTTGTGAGCTGCAATTTCGGACCCGTGTCTGGTCACGTAGAGCAGAATGGCCGTTCTCTGCTGGTCGCTCTCGGCAGAACCCCCGCTAGCCGGGCGGTCGGCCGCAGCAGGACGCAGCGCTCACCTCGGGCTACGGGCGGCTCTGCGTGCCGAGAACGCTGATGTACCGGTCCGTCAGCTGACGGGCGTTCGAGCTCTTGGGCGGCGTGGCGAGCTCGGACGTCGTTGGGGCGGGTGGACGGTCACCGGCCTGGGACACGCCGGGCAGTTCGGTCAGGAGCTACTAGACAGGCGCTCTGAGTAGAGGCACTATCAAGGTGTGCCGACCGGACCGCAGCCCAGCGAGTGGCTCCGCGGGGTCCTCGAGCTCTGCGTATTGCGGGCTATGGCTGATGGGCCCACCTACGGCTATGCCATCGCCGGTCGGCTGGCCGACGCGGGCTTCGGCGACATCAAGGGCGGCACGCTCTACCCGCTGCTGGCCCGGCTCGAAAAGAACGAGCTGGTCATCGTCGACTGGCGGACCGGTGACACCGGTCCGGGGCGCAAGTACTTCACCCTCACCGACGCCGGCCGCGCCGAGCTGGAGCGCGGCCTCGCCCGGTGGGAGGCGTTCTCGGCTCGGGTCGGCGTCCACCTTGCCGCGGGCGGCGACGCCTTCGTCCACTCCACCCACTCCTCGAGGAGTTCAGCATGAGCGAGTCCCCCGGCGTGCAGGCCGCACCGCAGGAGGTCTGGGAGCGTCCGTTCGTCCGGGCCCACCAAGAGTGGTGCAGTGCGTTCGTGCTCGAGTTGCGGTTGCGAGACGTCCCCGGTCCGGTGATCGGGGAGCGCCTGGGCGAGGTGGAGGGCCACTGCACGGACATCGGTGAACCTCCCTCAGCAGCGTTCGGTGATCCCACCGACTACGCCCGCGAGATCGATGCGGAGAGCTCTCCCGAGCGCGTGTCCGGGGTGAGGGCCATCGCCGCCCTCGGCGCCGGTCAGGTGCTGGCCATGCTCGTCGGTACCGCTGCGATCCGGAACTGGGTCAGTGGTGAGCCACTGACCTACGACCTGGTGCAGCTCGGCTGTCTCGCCGTGGTCGCGGCCGCGCTGCTGTGGCTACCTCGAGTGCTGCGCCCGCTGATGGCGCGCCCTTGGGTGGTGGGCGCCGCCCTCTTCGCCGTGGTCGCCGCGGCTGGTGTCGGAGCCGCAGCAGCCAGTGGGACTTCGTCAGTGACCGTTGTCCCGGTACCACCGGCAGTGATCGCGATCGGCCTCTTCATGGTGGTGCTCGCCCTGTCCTGGCTCGAGTACCGCGAGCTGACTCGTGACTCCGCCGACGATCTTGTCACCTCCCCCCTCGCTCCTGAGCCGCGAGCGAACAGGGCAGCCCGGCGATCAGGCTGGATCGCCTTGGTGCCGACCCTGATGATCCCCGCCTACTACCTTGCGATGGGGATCGTCTCCTGGGTCTTCGGCTGAAGCACGTGAACCAGTCCGACGACGTGCCGCGTCGAGGCGACAGCGTTCCGCTGCCAGTTGTCGGACTGGTGTCGATCTGATCGCCTGCCGTCGCTGAGTCGCGCACGACGCGTGCCACCAGTCAGGGCGACACGCGCGAAGCGCCTTTCCATCCCCCGCGGGCTCTCGAAGACCCGGCTCTCCTGGCACATCGGGGGAGGCAGTCGGAACCGCACCGGCAGGGGCGCCAGCGCTTGTCGTCCCGAGAACGGTCGGGTTTTGGGCGGTCCGTTGACGGGTGATTGCGGTCAGTCGGCCTGTGTCGTCGCGGACGGTGAGGAGCTGCAGCACGGCGTCTCCGTCCGGCTCGCGCCCGCCGCCGGATGGAGGGCACGTCCCCGGCTAGGCGTGTGACCGGCTGAGCGTGATGCCGTCGATGGCGGCGTCGGCGATGCGGTTCAGCGTGGCCGCGTCGACGCCGGCCTTGGTGAGTGCCTCGAGTCCGCGGTGGGTCGTGACCACCAGCTGGCCGAGCACCTCCGGATCGGCGTCCGGGTCGACCTGCCCGGCGAGCTGCGCCTGCTCGATGAGCTGCCGGCAGCTGTCGAACAGCGTCCGGAAGGCGGCGAGCGACCGGGCTGCGACGACCTCGTCCTCCAGCGCCAGTTCGGCCGTGCCCTTGGCCAGCAGGCAGCCGACCCGGTCGGTACCGCCGTCGGGGGAGTGGAGCCAGTCGCGCAGGCGGTCCAGCGCCTGGTCCTCCGGGCCCTCGACCCGCGCCGCGGCGGCCTCGTCGGAGGCCGTGCAGTACTCGTCGAACACCCGGTGGAACAGGGCCTCCTTGTCGCCGAACGCGCCGTAGAGGCTGCCCTTGCTCAGGCCGGTGGCCTGGGAGAGGTCCTCGACGGAGGTGCCGTGGTAGCCGGTCTCGTTGAACTGCCGCCGAGCCGCGACGACGACGTCGTGCTCGTCGAACTTCCGTGGTCGTGCCATGACGTCACTCTACGACGTTCTGAACTCCCGGTACAGAACTTCTGGACAGACGGTCCAGAACATGTCAATGTGGACCGCATGTTCAGAACTCCACCCCCACCCGCCGCGGACTTCACCGGCAAGCGGGTGATCGTCACCGGCGGCTCCCGCGGACTCGGCGCGGCCATCGTGCAGCGCCTGCTCGACGGCGGCGCCACCGTCGTCGCCACCGCCCGTACCGCGACCGACGAGACCCCGGCGGCCGCCACCTTCCTCACGGGCGACGTGGGCACCCTCGCGGGGGTGCAGTCCTTCGCCGCCGCGGCGCTCGCCGAGCTGGGCGGCCTCGACGTCCTGGTCAACAACGCCGGCGCCGCACGTGCCCACCCCGGGGGCGTCTCGTCCATCCCCGACGAGGAGTGGCTGGACGCGCTCGACGTCAACTACCTCTCCGCCGTCCGGCTCACCAACGCCCTCCTGCCGGCACTGCGCGAGGCGGGTGCGGGCGGTGTGATCGTCAACATCTCCTCCGCAGCCGCCCTCGTCCCGTCGCCGCCGGTGGCCCACTACTCCGCCGCCAAGGCCGCGCTCAACGCCTACGGCAAGGCCCTCGCCGCCGAGCTCGCACCCGCCGGCATCCGCGTCGCCACCCTCTCCCCGGGCAACGTCCTCACCCCCGGCGCCGACGCGCTCCGCCAGACCATCGCCGATGCCGTGGGCATCTCCCTCGCCGACATCGCGGCCGGCGTCCCCCTGGGGCGGGCCGGCGACCCGCGGGACGTCGCCGAGGCCGTCGCCTACCTCGCCTCCGACCGCGCTCAGTGGGTCACCGGCGCGAGCTTGGTCATCGACGGCGGCGAGCTCCCCGTCTTCTAGCCCGAGCGCCAGTCCGGTCGTCCTGACGGCCGTGGCGGCCCAGCAACCGCATCGCCGCGCCCGGGCCCTACCGCTCGGACGCCCACCGACCGGCCGCAGGTCACCGGTCCCGTGCCCGGCGGCTCCGTGCACCACCCAGACATCACCGAACGACTCACGACCAGGAGAACAGTCATGTCCGAGACCACCACCACCCGCACACCGGCCTACAGCATCACCGAGGTCCTCGACGTCCTCGACCCCGCCGGCGCCCAGCGCTACGCCGAGCTGACCCCGGCCGTGGTCGAGCAGTACGGCGGCCGCTTCCTCGTCCTGGGCGCCCAGCCCACCCCCGCCGAGGGCGAGGCCGGCGTCGCGGTCGCGGTCGTCGAGTGGCCCGACATGCAGACCCTGCAGGCCTGGTACGAGTCCCCGGAGTACGCCCCCGCCCGCGAGATCGCCGCGACCGCGATGCGCCGCCGACTCACCTTCCTGCCCGGCATCAGCCCGACAGCCTGACCCGGCGCAGGGACGCCGGAGAGGAGGACCGGGCTGCAGCACGCAGCCCGGTCCGCATTCGACCTGGCCGTCGCCGGTGGGTCAGCCGAGCTGGACGGCGATGACGGCGACGTCGTCGGAAGGCGTCTCGGCCAGCCGCATCAGCACGTCGCACAGCTCGTCGGGTGCGGCGCCGGCCGGCTGCGCGGCGAGGGTCGCGGTGAGCCGGGCCAGGCCCTGGTCGAGGTCCTGGTCGTGCCGTTCGATGAGCCCGTCGGTGTACGCGATCAGCGTGCTGCCCCGCGGCGCCTCGACGGTGGTCGCGGTGCGCACCGTGGCAGGCTCGACGCCCAGGATCAGCCCGTGCACGTCCTCGAGCAGCTGCACCGCCCCGTCGGGGTGGCGCAGGGCCAGCGGCGGGTGGCCGGCGTTGGCGATCTCCAGCCGCCAGCTGCCCGCACCGTCGCGAGGCCGGTGGGCGTGCACGTGGGCGAGCGTGGCCAGCCCCGGGACGGCGAGCACGTCCATCAGCTCGTCCACGCGGGCCAGGACGTCGGCGGGGTCGGGGCGGGTGGCGTCGTAGGCGCTGGCCCGCAGCAGCCCCCGCAGTTGGCCCATGGTGGCGGCGGCGTCGATGTCGTGGCCGGCGACGTCGCCGATGCTGATCCCGATGCTGCCGTCGGGCAGCGTCATCAGGTCGTAGAAGTCCCCGCCGACCGCGGCGGCCGCCGACGCCGACTCGTACCGCGCGGCCGACCGGACGCCGGGCAGGTCGGGGAGGGTGGGCAGCAGCGCGCGCTGCAGGGTCTCGGCGACCGAGCGCTGACCCTGGTAGAGCCGGGCGTTGTCCAGCGCCAGGCCCGCGCGGCCGGCCAGGTCGGTGAGCAGCTCCACCGCGTCGCGGTCGAAGCCGCCGACCCGGGCGCTGGTGAGCACCAACACGCCCAGGGTGGCGCCGCGGGCCCGCAGCGGCAGGGCGACGAGCGACCCGATGGCCAGGGCGTCGACGTGCTGGTGCACGTCGGAGCCCGGGTAGCGGGTCCGGGTCTCGGCCGAGGCCACGTCGTCGACGAGGGTGGCGACGCCGCTGCGCAGCGACTCCGCGGCGGGCGTGTCCGCCGACAGCGGCCGGCCGGTGACCCGGGTGGTCAGCCGGGCGAGCTCGTCGGCCAGGCCGGCGCGGTGCCGCACCGCGGTCGCGGTGACGACGTCGTCGGCGCCGAGCCGGGCGATGAACGCCGAGTCGGCCAGCGCGGGCACGCACAGCTCGGTGATGCGGTCCATCAGGTCGTCGACGTCCAGCGTGCCGGTCATCGTCGCCGACGCCTCGTTCATCAGCTGCAGCCGCAGCCGCGCGGACTCGGCCGTCTCCCGGGCCAGGCGTTCGGCCTGCAGCGTGGCCTCGCGCTGGTGCTCCAGCCGCACCTGCGTGCTCACGTCGTGCTGCACGCCGACGTAGCTGGTCAGCTCCCCGGCGCCGTCGAAGATCGGGGTGAGGGTGAGCTGGTTCCAGAACGGTGAGCCGTCGGCGCGGTAGTTCAGCAGGGTGACGGTCTCCTGGCGGGCGTCGGCCACCGCCTCGCGGATGGTGGTCACCGCGGCCGGGTCGGTGCCCGGGCCCTGCAGGAAGCGGCAGTTGTAGCCGATCGCCGCCTCGGCGGGGTAGCCGGTCACCGTGGTGAAGGCGGGGTTCACCCAGACCAGCGGGTTGTCCGGCCGGCGGGCGTCGGAGATCGTGAAGCAGACCTCGGTGGCCGCGATCGCCTGCTCGCGCAGCCGCCGCAGCTGGTCGTCGTCCGGGTCCCCGGCGGGCGCCGGGTCGCCCGCCCGCCCGTCGGCGACCGGCAGGAGGACCACCAGGGACAGCTCCTGGTCGGGGCCGTCGAGCCCGCCGCGGCCGTCGCCGGTGACGAGCGGGAAGGCGGTCGTCCACAGCAGGTCGTCGCGGCTCTCGCCGCCGTGCAGGCGCACCGCGACGCCGTCCACCGGCAGACCGCGGGCCACCCGGCCCAACGGACCGTCGGGGCCGGTCAGCGGTTGCCCGGACAGGTCGGTCAGCCCGGCCGCCTCGCCCCAGGCGTCGACGGCCACCGGGAGCCCGATGTCGCCGGCCAGCGCGATCGCCGCCCGGTTGGCGAAGGTGACCAGCCCGTCGACCCGGTTGACCAGCAGGACGGCGACCAGTGAGTCCCCGAGGACGGCGGGCAGCGCCCGTCCGGCGTCGGCGGGCCCGGCAGCGGCCGCCGACGCGGCGGCGAGGACGCCGGCCCGGGCGTCGTGCTGCCCGCTGGTCAGCGGGTCGGGGCGTGGACCGGCCGGTCCCGCCGTCCCGCCGGCGGGGTCCTCGGGGCCGGCAGCGTGCACGGCTCGAAGGGTAGGTGACCTGCGATCGGGTCACGAGCCAGCCGGTCGTCCGCCACCGACAGGGTGCTCAGCGTGCGCACAGCGTCGCCACGGCCTCCGCCGGGGTCGGACGCCGACCGTGGTCGGCAGATCGCTCGACCAGCTGAGGGGACACGATGGACCGCGCACCGCACGAGGGCCCGACCGGCACGTACGAGGGCCGCCGACTGCCGCGGCCGCAGGACGAGGTCGTCGACCAGGGGCTGCGCTTCGACCTGGACACGCTGCTGAGCCGGCGGAGGATGCTCGGGTTCCTCGGCCTGGGCGCGGTCACCGTCGGGCTGGCCGCCTGTGGCGCGGACCCGACGGGCACCTCTGCGTCGTCCCCGGCCGCCGGCACCGCGACCGGGGAGATCCCGGACGAGACCGCCGGCCCCTACCCCGGTGACGGGTCCAACGGGGTGGACGTGCTGACCCGGAGCGGCATCGTCCGCAGCGACATCCGGTCCAGCTTCGGGGACGCCGGCGGGACGGCGGAGGGCGTCCCGATGACCCTCGAGCTGACGATCACCGACCTCGCCGGTGGCGGCGTGCCGTTCGAGGGCGTCGCCGTCTACGTCTGGCACTGCACCCGGGAGGGCGGCTACTCGCTGTACTCCGACGGGATCACCGGGGAGAACTACCTGCGCGGGGTGCAGGTCGCCGACGCCGAGGGGAAGGTGCGGTTCACCAGCATCTACCCGGCCTGCTACTCCGGGCGGTGGCCGCACGTCCACTTCGAGGTCTACCCCGACGAGGCGAGCATCACCGACGCGGCCAACGCGATCGCCACCTCCCAGGTGGCCCTGCCGGCCGACGTCTCCACCGCCGTGTTCGCCACCAGCGGGTACGAGGCCTCGGTGTCCAACCTCGCTCAGGTGAGCCTGGCCGAGGACAACGTGTTCGGCGACGACGACGGCGCCAGCCAGCTCGCGACCGTCACCGGCAGCGTGAGCAGCGGCTACACCGTCGCCCTCACCGCCGCGGTCGACACCGGCACCACCCCGACCGGCGGGCAGGGCGCCGGTGACGGGGCGCCGTCCGGTGCCCCCGGCGGTGGCGGCACCCCGCCCTCCGGCGGTCCGGGCCGTCCGACGTCCTGACCTCGGTCCTGAGGCCGTCGGGGTCAGGCGGCCTGGGCGAGGGCGGTGAGGGTGATGCGCACGTCGCCCGCGGGGCTGGTGGCGATGTCGCGGGTGGGCATGTCGGTGAGGGTGAGGCCGAGCTGGGCGGTGCTGCGCTCCAGGGCCCTGCGCGCCCGGATGACCTGGCGCGCCCCGGTGCCGGCGTCCCACTCGGCCGCGGGGAGCGCGACGGTGACGGTGACGGTCTGCCGCGCCGCCTCGCGGTGCACGGTGCGCACACCGCCGCGCCGCGGGGCCGCCGTCCGGGCGGGGGCCGGGTCCTGCCGGCCGCGCAGGGCGGCCACGCCCAGCAGCAGCGCGGCCAGGCCGAGGACCAGTGCGCCGGTCGCCGTCGGCCCGCCGGTGAACAACCACCCGGCCCCCGGGAGGACGAAGACGGCGCGGGCGAAGGTGACGTCGCGGGTGGACACCTGCCACGGGTCGACGGCTGGGTTCGCATCGCCCTGGGTGGTCATCCAGGTGCGACCGTTGGTCATCTCGCCGACCTCCGTGACCCGGTGCATCACCGGCCGGTCGCCGACGGTCTCGTAGGGCGCGGGCGGCTTGAAGGCGACGACGTCCCCGGCGACGACGTCACGACCGTCGACGGGCACGGTGAGCACGAGGGCGCCGGTGGGGGCGTAGGGAGCCATCGACCCGGTCAGGACCGGCAGCAGCCGGGCGCCCAGCAGGCCGCCGACGGTGAGGCCGGCGGCGAGCGCGAGCACCAGGCCGTAGCCGAGGGCACGGGCGAGGCGGCCGGTGGCGCTGCGGGTGGCCGTGGTCATGACGTGGTCCGATCTGCTCCTGGCCGGAAGGCGGGGGCGAGAGGAGTGAAGCTGGCGGCGCTGGCGACCCCGAGCACCCGCACCTTGAAGCTGATGCGCCCACCCGGGGCGACGGGCGCGGGGGTCGTGTAGGTGCCGGTGGTGCCGCCGAGGACGGCGGCGAAGCCGGGCGTGGTGACCGTGCCGTTGCAGAAGCCGGTGGTCGTGTTCCAGGACCCGGAGCAGATCTGGGCCGGGGAGGCGCCGACGACAGTGGCGGTGGTGATCGTCGCCGCGAGCGTGGCAGCGGTGGTCGAGGTGTTGACCAGGTCGACGTACCCGATGTTCTCCACCACCAGGCCGCGGATGATGTAGACGCCGTCCGAGCCGATCGTGCCGGCGGTGTTGAGGTTGGACCACGACTGGGTGGTCTTGGCCATCGACACGTTCGCCGACACCTGTGCGGTGCCCGTCCACCCCGCCAGCGCGGCGGGGGAGGCGCCGCCGGCCGTGCCGGCCACGCCCGCCGCGGCGACGACCAGACCGGCGAGCAGGCGCCGCGGCGCCCCACCGCGCAGGTGGTGTGCCGGGCGGGGCGTCCACCTCTGTGGGGAGGGGTGGGCGCCGGTGCGCGGGGAGCGGAGCACGGCCAGGGCCCCTGGCTCAGCTCAGCGTGCGGTCGTTGCCACCGACGAGGGTGTTGTTGACCGAGATGGTGAGCGAGCCGTTCTTGCCCTGCAGCGTGGCCGGGGCGCCCTCGGCGAAGGTGAACTTGTAGCGCACGTGCTGCACGGCGGTCGCGCCGGTGGCGATGACCCCGTGGTTGACCGTCACCGGGGCGGCCGCCGTCGGGGTGCCGCTGCCGATGGGGGCGCTGACCGTGCCGGCGCAGACGCCGGTGGCGGGGACCCACGCCCCGGTGCAGGTGGTGGCCTCGACGGCGATGTGGCCGACCAGGTCGCCGCCGGCGGCGACGGTGCCGGTGAAGGTGTTGGGGCCCGTGCCGTCGTTGCGCACGTCGACGTAGCGGTAGAAGAAGTCCTTGGGCACCAGGTTGGAGACACCGCTGAAGGTGAAGGTGCCGCCGTTGGCGTCCAGCAGCGCGGCGCTCCCGCTCGCGGCCGACAGGGCACCGGACTGGGCGCTGGCGGTGGTCTCCCAGGCGGCGAACGCGCCGGTGCTCAGCATGGTGGCACCTCCGACGGCCAGGGCGATCGCGGCGACCCGCCGGCGCCGGCGGACCGGGGCCTGCGGGGCCAGCTGGTTGACGACGACGGTGATCGCCGAGTCGTCGAAGGTCGTCTGCGTCGCGGTGCTGGTCATGGTCTCGTTCCCCCCGTTGCGCCGTGGTGGCGGTGTACCGGGACGAGTGCGTCCCGATGGCCCGAGGAACGGCTGCACCAACGGCTGGCTTGAGAGTCGTTGGTGCACGCTCACCCCTCGGGGTGAGGTGCCGGAGCGGCGGGGACTGGGGCTCCCGCCGGGAGGGAAGTGACACCAGTTGCAGACTTTTTGTGTACGACCCGTTGGGGCACCTACCGTCGCGTCGTGGACCGCCCCCAGCCCAGCGTCGTGCTCAAGGACCAGATCTGCTTCGCCCTCTACCGCGCCTCCCGGGCGGTCACCGCCCGGTACCGCCCGATGCTGGAGCGGATGGGCATCACCTACCCCCAGCTGCTGGTCCTCATGGTGCTGTGGGAGGAGGACGGCCTGACCGTGCGCGAGGTCAGCAGCCGGCTCGACCTGGACTCCGGGACCATGACGCCGATGCTCAAGCGGCTGGCCGCCCTGGACTTGGTCACCCGGGAGCGCGACCCCGAGGACGAGCGTCTGGTGCGCGTCCGGCTCACCGAGGCCGGCCGGGCGCTGGAGCAGCCCGCCTGTGGCGTCTCGGAGATGATGATCGGCGCCCTGGCGCTGGACATGGCCCAGTTCACCGCCCTGAAGGACCAGCTCGAGACGCTGACCGAACAGGTGAGCTCCTACAGCACCGCCCGCTGACCGACGTCGTGCTGGGGGCGGCCGGGCCGCCGGAGCGCGTGGCTATCGTCGCCCGGTGCACCTGGCGCTCGAGCTGCTCGTCCTCGCGTTCGGCACCGCCTCGTACGCCGTCGGTGCCCGCGACATCCTGGTCCGGGGCTATGCGCCGAGCGTCTTCAGCCGGGTCGTCTGGCTGCTGCTGGCCGTCATCAGCTGCGCCGGTGTCGTCGCCAGCGGGAGCGGGTCCGGAGCGGTGCTGCTCGCCGTCGTGTTCCTGGTCGGCAACGCGCTCATCTGCCTGCTGAGCGTCTGGAAGGGCACCCGGGGGATCGGCCGGCTCGAGTACGTGTGCCTGGCGATCCTGGTGGTCAGCGCCGTGGTGTGGCTGGTGTTCGACGCGCCGGTGGTCAGCCTGGTCATCAGCCTGTTGGCGCACCTCGTCGGTGGAGCCCCGACCTACCGCCGCGCCTGGCAGCGCCCTGGCAGCGAGAGCGCCGGCTTCTGGTCGCTGTTCCTGGTCGCCAGCGTCTTCAGCCTCCTCGCGTCCCTGGGAGAGCCGACGCAGTCGCTGGTCTTCCCGCTCTACTTCGTGCTGTTCGACGGGGGCATGACCGTGCTGGCGCTGCGGCGAGGGCGCTAGGCCCGGTCAGCAGACCTCCTGGACGACGACTGGCCGCCCGTCTGCGAGCCGGGAGACCGTCGCCGCGGCCCGGTCCCTGGTCCCGCTGCCCGGGACCGGCCACGATCACCGCATGAGCCCGTCGAACAGCCGTCCCGCCGCGGGCTTCCTCCTCGCCCTCGTCCTCGGCGCCCTCACCTGGGCGGCGTGGCTGGGCTGGGACCGGACGGCGTCGTTCGACGTGGTGACGGACTCCGTGCAGTACCCCTACGTGACCCTCCAGGTGCTCGGGTGCGCGCTCACCGTGCTGGTGCTGACGGCGGTCCTCGCGGCGCGGGGCCGGCCCGTGCTGGCGGCGTCCGGCGTGGGGCTGGGCTTCTGGCTGGTCTGGACCGTGGACGCCGCGTCCCGGGACGACAGCGGCCTGTTCGTGGTCGGGGCGTTCTTCCTGGCCTTCGGGCTGGCCGCCGGCACCGCGCTGGCCGCGCTCGCCGGTGTCGGCGTGCGCACGTTCCTCGCGCGGCGGCGGGGCGGACGGGCCTGACCGGCCTCAGGCGGCCGGCCGGTCCACACGGCGGAGCTGCCGCGGCCGGACGACCTCAGGACGCGGGCTCAGTGGCCGGTGAACCGGGCGGGCCGCTTGGCCAGGAACGCCTCGACGGCCTCGCGGTGGTCGGCGGACGCGCCCAGCTCCGCCTGCAGCCGCGCCTCCAGCGCGAGCGTCTCCGCCAGCGGGTCGGTGCCGGCGGTGGCGAGCACCGTCTTCACCGCGCGGTACGCCGCGGTCGGTCCGGCGGCGAGCCGGGCGGCCAGCGCCTGCGCCGCGGCGTGCACCTGCTCGGCCGGGACGACGCGGTGCACCAGGCCCCACCCGCCGGCGGTCTCAGCGGTGAACGGCTCGGCCAGCAGCAGCAGCTCGGTCGCGCGGGAGCCGCCGACGCAGTGCACCAGCCGGGCGGCCACCGCCGAGTCGCTGGACAGCCCGATCCCGGCGAACGCCGTGCTCAGCTTCGCCCCGGCCGCGGCGACCCGCAGGTCACCGGCCAGCGCCAGGCCCAGCCCGGCGCCGGCGCACGCGCCGTTGACCCCCACGACCACCGGCACCGGGACGGCGGCGAGGGCCAGCAGCAGCGGGTTGTACTCGGCCTCCACGACCCCGAGGGAGTCCGCGGCGCCGCGGCGCAGGACCTCCGCGTGCTCGGTGAGGTCCTGCCCGAGGCAGAACGCCCGGCCGGTGCCGGTGAGCACGACCGCGCGCACCGCCGCGTCGGCCGACACCTCCCGGACGGCGGCCAGCAGCTCGGTGCGCAGCCGGGACGTCAGCGCCGGCTGCTGCAGGGTCAGTGTCGCGACGCCGTCGGCATCGCTGCGGGTCACGGTGGGCTGGGACATCGTCGTCCTCTCGGTCGCGCGGCGCGGTGGAGCGTCCCCG
This sequence comes from Modestobacter sp. SSW1-42, assembly GCF_046635825.1. Classification (NCBI taxonomy): domain Bacteria; kingdom Bacillati; phylum Actinomycetota; class Actinomycetes; order Geodermatophilales; family Geodermatophilaceae; genus Modestobacter; species Modestobacter sp. SSW1-42. The sequence continues at coordinate 200,499 of NZ_JBISCA010000006.1, forward strand.
AGATTGTGCGGTCGCGGTCCAACGCCGGGGCGTCGGGCTGCGTACCTCCTGGCGACGGTCCTCCACGGGGCCGCACGGACGGCCCGGCCCCGGTCCGTCCAGGCAGTACCGACGACAGGAGATCACCATGTCCAGGATGCGCACACGGGTCGCCACCGGAGCGGCCGTGCTCGGTCTCGTGCTGGTCACCGCGCCCGCCGCCCTCGCGACGGGGAACGGTCAGCCCGGTGGCCACCCCGCCGCCGGCGGGTCCCAGGGAGAGCGGTTGAAGGCGGTCGGCCTGACCCCCGACGGCCTGCGGCTGGTCTCCTTCGACACCGACCGGCCGGAGCGGGCCCGCGACCTCGGGGGAGTCCGCGGCCTGACCGGGGACACCCGGCTGGTGGGCATCGACCACCGCCCGGCGAACGGGCAGCTCTACGGCGTGGGGGACGCGGGCGGGATCTACACGCTGGTCGACGCGAGGGCCACGAAGGTCTCCCAGCTGAGCACCGCCCTGGCCGGCACGTCCTTCGGCGTCGACTTCAACCCGGCGGTCGACCGGCTGCGGATCGTCAGCAACACCGGTCAGAACCTGCGGCACAACGTGGACGCGCAGGGCGGCACCCTCGTCGACGGCACGCTGAGCTACCCGGCGGTCGCGCCGGCCACCACGCCCACGACGGCGACCGGCGTCACCGCGGCCGCCTACACCAACAACGACGCAGACGCCGCCACGGCCACGACGCTGTTCGACGTGGACACCGCGCTGGACCAGGTCGTCGTCCAGTCCCCGGCCAACGCGGGGCTGCTCGCCGCCACCGGCGAGCTCGGGGTCGACGCCACCGGGGACGCCGGCTTCGACATCTACAGCTCGGTGCGCGAGGGCAGCACGGTGGACCTGTTCCCCTACGTCACCCTGCGGGTCGGTGACCGGTACGGCCTCTACGAGGTGTCGCTGCTGACCGGCCGGGTCACGGCGGAGGGCGACTTCCCCCGGGACCGACAGGTCGGCGACCTGGCGATCGTGCCCCGCCAGCGCTGACCGTCCCAGCCGGCCGACCCTGCCGCCCGCCCCGCCGACCGGCGTGGTGGGCGGCAGGCCCGTCCCTCCGGGGACCGGGGCTGTACCGGAGGACGACGGCCACCTAAGGTGAGCCTGCCCTACGTCGGACGACGAGGGATCTGATCCGGAGGTCCGTCATGGGGCAGGTGTTCGCCGCCAGCTACCTCATCGGTCTGCGTGAGGGCCTGGAGATGGTCCTCATCGTCAGCGTGCTGGTCGCCTACCTGGTCAAGACCGGCCGCAGGCAACACCTGCTGCCCGTCTGGGCCGGGGTGGGCGCCGCGGCCGCGCTGTCGATCGGCTTCGGCTGGGCGCTGAGCTACGTGTCCACCACCGTGCTCGGCGGCCCCGGCCAGGAGCTCTTCGACGCGGTCACGTCCACGCTCGCCGTCGTCCTGGTCACCTGGATGGTGTTCTGGATGCGGCGCACCGCGCGCCGGCTGTCCGGTGAGCTGCGCGGGAAGCTCGACGGCGCGATCGGCCTGGGCGTGGGCGCCGTCGTCGGCATCGCCTTCCTCTCCGTGGCCCGTGAGGGCCTGGAGACGACGCTGCTGTTCTTCGCCTCCGCGCAGGGCGCCACCACCTCGGCCCCGCTGCTCGGCCTGGGCGCGGGGCTGCTCACCGCCGTCGTCGTGGGCATCGGCCTGTACGCCGGCGCAATCCGGATCAACCTGTCGCGCTTCTTCATGGTCAGCGGCGCGCTGCTGGTGCTGGTCGCCGCCGGGATCCTCAAGTACGCGGTGCACGACTACCAGGAGGCCGGCGTCCTGCCGGGCCTGTCGACGCACGCCTTCGACGCCTCCGGCTGGCTCGACCCGGGCAGCTGGTACGGCGCACTGGCCGCCGGCCTGTTCAACATCACCCCCCAGCCCACCGTGCTGGAGACCATCGCCTGGCTCGCCTACCTGGTCCCGGTGCTGGTGCTGTTCCTGCTGCCCGCCCGCGCCACCCGTTTCCCCGCCCGCAAGAACTCGGCCGGCAGCACGCCGGCCCCCGTCGTCTCGGAGACCACTGAGCATGTCGAAGCCCGCGCGTAGGCGCACCACCCTGGCCGTCCTGGCCGGGACGGCCGCCCTCTCCCTCGCCGCCTGCGGCAGCGAGGACCCGGCGGTCGCGGGGTCCGCGGCCGCCGCCGACGACATCGCGGTCGCCGCCAGCGACGACGCGTGCGACGTGGCGTCGTCCGAGCTGCCGGCCGGGGTGCACCAGTTCACCGTCACCAACTCCGGCAGCAAGGTCACCGAGTTCTACGTCTACGCCGCCGGCGACCGCGTGATGGCCGAGGTCGAGAACATCGCCCCCGGCGTCGCCCGCGAGCTGCGCGTCGAGCTGCCGGCCGGTGAGTACGAGACCGCCTGCAAGCCCGGCATGATCGGCGACGGCATCCGCTCGGCGCTGGTCGTCTCCGGCGAGGCCACCGCGCTGTCCCAGGACGAGTCGCTGGCCCAGGCCGGCGTCGACTACCAGCGCTACGTGCAGTCCCAGACCGGCGCGCTGCTGGAGCAGACCACCGCGTTCACCGACGCCGTGAAGGCCGGCGACATCGAGGGCGCCAAGGCGCTGTTCCCGGTCGCCCGCACGTACTGGGAGCGGATCGAGCCGGTGGCCGAGAGCTTCGGCGACCTCGACCCGATCATCGACGGCCGCGAGGGCGACCAGGCCGAGGGCGAGGACTTCACCGGGTTCCACCGCATCGAGAAGGCGCTGTGGGAGACCGGCGACGTGTCCGACATGGGCCCCTACGCCGACCAGCTGAAGGGCAACGTCGAGGAGATCGTCGCCCGGGCCGACGAGGTCACCCTCGACCCGCTGCAGCTGGCCAACGGCGCCAAGGCCCTGCTCGACGAGATCGCCACCGGGAAGATCACCGGCGAGGAGGACCGCTACAGCCACACCGACCTGTGGGACTTCGCGGCCAACCTCGAGGGCTCCGAGGCCGCGGTCCAGGCGCTGCGGCCCCACCTGGAGACCCACGACGCCGAGCTGGTCGCCGAGATCGACGAACGCTTCGCCGCCACGGAAGAGGAGCTGGGCCAGTACCGTTCCGGTGACGGGTGGACGTCGTACGAGCAGCTCACGCAGGACCAGCTGCGCGGGCTCAGCGACTCCATCACGGCGCTGACCGAGTCGGTCAGCCAGGTCGCCGCCGTCGTCGCGGAGAAGTGAGTCCACGCCTGCCATGAGCTCTGAGGGTCTGTCGCGCCGCCGCTTCTTCGGGCTGGCCGGTGCCGGCACGGCCGGCGTCCTCGCCGCCGGTGCCGCCGGTGGCGCGATCGGGCGGGCCACCGCTGACGAGCCGGTCGCGCCGGCGGCCTCGACGGCCACCGACGCCGTCCCCTTCACCGGCGAGCACCAGGCCGGGATCGTCACCCCGGCGCAGGACCGGCTGCACTTCGTCGCCCTCGACGTCATCACCGACGACCGCGACGAGCTCGTCGAGCTGCTGCAGGCATGGACGGCGGCCGCGCGCCGGATGACCGCCGGGCAGGACGCCGGTGAGGTCGGCGCGGTCGAGGGCGGCCAGTACGCCGTCCCCGACGACACCGGCGAGGCCCTCGACCTCCCGCCGTCCGGGCTGACCCTGACCATCGGGTTCGGGCCGACGCTGTTCACCACGGCCGAGGGCGTCGACCGGTTCGGGCTGGCCGGTCGCCGCCCGGCGCCGCTCGCCGACCTGCCGTCCTTCCCCGGCGATGCCCTCCGCCCGGAGATCAGCGGCGGCGACCTGTGCCTGCAGGCGTGCGCCAACGACCCGCAGGTGGCCGTGCACGCCGTCCGCAACCTGGTGCGGCTGGGCGCCGGGGTGGTCAGCGTCCGCTGGTCGCAGCTCGGCTTCGGCCGCACGTCGTCGACCTCGAGCGCGCAGGCCACGCCGCGCAACCTGTTCGGCTTCAAGGACGGCACCGACAACCTCAAGGCCGAGGCGCCCAAGGCCCTCGACCAGTTCGTCTGGGTGGCCGACGGCGACCCCGGCTCCGACTGGCTGGCCGGGGGCTCCTACGTGGTCACCCGGCGGATCCGGATGCGGATCGAGCAGTGGGACAGCGCCACCCTCGCCGACCAGGAGCAGACGATCGGCCGCACCAAGAAGGCCGGTGCCCCGCTGGGCCAGGCCGCGGAGTTCGACCCGGTCGACCTGGCCTCGTCGGCGATGCCGGCGAGGTCGCACGTCGCCCTCGCCCACCCCACCAACAGCGGGACGGCGATCCTGCGGCGCGGCTACAGCTTCGTCGACGGCACCGACGGGCTGGGCCGGCTGGACGCCGGGTTGTTCTTCATCGCCTACCAGCGCGACCCCGGGACCGGGTTCGTGCAGGTGCAGAGGAACCTGCGCACCGATGCGATGAACGAGTACGTCCAGCACACGTCGTCCGCGGTGTTCGCCTGCCCACCCGGGGTCACCGGCCCCGACGACTGGTGGGGCCGCGCGCTCTTCTCCTGACCGTCAGTGGTGCGCGGCCGCGCGCTCCAGCACCCAGCCCGACCCCGCGCAGCCGTGCGGCAGCGGTGGGAAGCGGTGGCCCTTGACGTCGGTGGACTCGTAGGCGTGGTCGTGGTCGGACACGTCGCAGCGGTAGATGCCGCTGACCTCGACGATCTGACCGGGGTGGAACACACGGGTCTGGTCGGCCATCCCCGGCCGGTACCCGGGTGCACGGGCGCGCATGCGGCGCGGGTCACCCGCCCGCTGCGGTTGGCCGCCCGGTGACCCGGGCAGAGCAGCGCGGATCGGCCGAGCCCAGGCCACAGGAACCTCCCGGCCCGGGTCGGGGACCACCCAGGAGTCCGCGTGTCCGGCCTGTCCCTGCCCCTGTTGCTCCTGGTCTTCGCCGCGGCGGCCGGCGTCATCTGGGTGGCCGGCGTCCAGCTGTCGAACCAGACCGATGTCCTGGCCACGCGACTGCACCTCGGGACGGCGCTGGGCGGGCTGGTCCTGCTGGCGATCGCGACCAACCTGCCCGAGATCGCGATCACCGTCAGCGCCGCCCTGTCGGGCAACCTCGACGTCGCGGTGGGCAACCTGCTCGGCGGCATCGCCATCCAGACCGTCGTCCTGGTGGCGCTGGACGCCTTCGGGGTGAAGGGCCGGCGCCCCCTGATGTACCGCGCGGCGTCGCTGGTCCTGGTGCTGGAGGGCGCGCTGGTCGTCGGCGTGCTGGCGATCGTCATCGCGGGCAGCCAGCTGCCCGACTCGCTGGTGGTCGGCGGGGTCGGGCCGGCGTCGGTGCTGATCGCCGTGCTGTGGGTCGCCGGCCTGCTGCTGCTCCAGCGCGCCCAGAAGGGCCTGCCCTGGCACGAGCAGGGCAACGCCCCCGACGGCCAGGACGAGCCGCGGGGCCACAGCCAGGCCAAGACCGAGGCGAAGGCCACCACCGACGGCACCAGCACCGCGAAGGCCGCGAGCATCTTCGGCGTCGCCGCGCTGCTGACCCTGGTCGCCGGTGTGGTGCTGGAGCGCAGCGGCGACGCGATCGCCGACCAGGTCGGGCTGACCGGCGTCCTGTTCGGCGCGACCGTGCTGGCCGCCGCCACCTCGCTGCCCGAGCTGTCCACCGGCCTGACGTCGGTCAAGGCGGGTGACCACCAGCTCGCCGTCAGCGACATCTTCGGCGGCAACGCGTTCCTGCCCGTGCTCTTCCTGCTGGCCTCGCTGATCTCCGGGGAGGCGGTGCTGCCGCAGGCCCAGGCCACCGACGTGTACCTGACCGCGCTCGCCGTCCTGCTGACCCTGGTCTACATGACCGGGCTGGTGTTCCGGCCGGGACGGCGGATCGCGCGGATGGGCGTCGACTCGATGGTGGTGCTGGTGCTCTACGCCGTGGGGGTCGTCGGGCTGGTGGCCATCGCCGGCGGTTGAGCCGGCGGCAGCACGGCCCGGCTGTGCTCGACGTTGCTGACCCAGACGGCCTCCGGGTGGGTGTCGACGCCCGCGGCGACGTCCTCGGCGGTGCGCAGCTTGGCGACCTTGTGCACCAGGACCCCGAACCCGACCTTGGCCAGGACGTCGGCGGCGGAGTAGGCCAGCTGGATCGCGGTCAGCCAGGCAGCGGTGACGTCGACGAACACCGGCACCGCGTAGACCAGCGGGTAGACACCGAAGGTGGCCAGCAGCACGATCGCGGCGTTGCGCAGGCTCACCGCCGCCTCGCGGCCGATCGTCGGGATCGAGGAGCGCACCGCGCCGATCAGCGCGACGTACAGGTAGCCGTAGAAGGCGGTCGAGACCAGTCCCCACAGCACCAGCGCCGTGGTGTCGCGCCCCTCGCCGACCACCTGCGCCCCCAGGTGGCCGGTGAGGATCATCAGGAAGGCGGCCGTCATGGTGCTGGCGCGCAGCTTCCGGGCCCGGGCGCCGGCCAGCGAGCACACGGCCAGCAGCTCGGCGGTCAGCAACGGCACGGTGACCGACCAGTCGACGTACCGCGGCGAGAGCGCCAGCCGGGCCTGGTCGGTGGGCACGTAGCCGGCGTCGGTCAGGTCGTAGCCGGCGCCCCACCGCAGGAAGAGCAGGAGGTACGACAGCGCCGCCACCGCCCCGACGCACAGGCCCAGCATCACCGCCGGGCGGTACCGGACGCCGACCTCGCTGCGGCTCGTCCAGCTGTACAGGGCGTACGCCAGCAGCGCGAACCCCGCGCCGGCGAGGGCGTACTCGACCAGGTCGTACTGGCCCCGGGTGAGGGTCTGCAGCTCGGGTGGAGGGGAGTCGGCGAGGAGCACGCGCCCGACTACCCCGTCGCCGCGACCGGGAACCCGCCACCGGCTTGCCCCACCGGTGCCCGACCGGCGAGGCTGCCCGCATGACCCGCGTGGTGTTCGCGCCGGACTCCCTCAAGGGCACGCTGGGCGCCGCCGAGGCGGCCGACGCCCTGGCCGTGGGCTGGCGCCGCGTGCACCCGGACGACGAGCTGCGCACCCTCCCGCTGGCCGACGGCGGCGAGGGCACCCTGGAGGCGCTCGGCCACGACGTCCCGCCCAGCGCCTGGCGCACCGAGCCGGTGACCGGCCCCGACGGCCGCCCGGTGGACGCCGCGTGGCTGCTGCTCCCCGACGGGACGGCGGTCGTCGAGATGGCCCGGGCTGCGGGCCTCCCGCTGCTGACCGAGCCGGACCCGCTCGGCGCCACCACCCGCGGGCTGGGGGAGCTGCTGGCCGCCGTCGTCGCCGACCCGGCCGTGCACCGGGTGCTGCTCACCCTGGGCGGCTCGTGCACCACCGACGGCGGCACGGGCGCCCTCGCGGCGCTGGGCGCACGGTTCCTCGACGCGGACGGCGCCGAGCTGCCGCCCGGGGGTGCCGCGCTGGCCCGGCTGGCCCGGGTCGACCTCGCCGGCCTGGTGCCGCCGCCGTCCGGTGGGGTGCAGTGCCTGGTCGACGTGACCGCCCCGCTGCTCGGGCCGCTCGGCGCCGCCGGCCAGTTCGGCCCGCAGAAGGGCGCCTCGCCGGAGCAGGTGACCGAGCTCGACGCCGCGCTCGCCCGGCTGGCCGACGTCCTCGGCGGGGACCGGGAGGCGGCGGGCGCCGGTGCGGCCGGCGGGACCGCCTACGGGTTCGCGACCTGCTGGGGCGCGGGCTCGGTGAGCGGCGCGCGGGCGGTGGCCGAGGCCGCCGGCCTGGACGCCGCCCTGCGGACGGCGGACCTGGTGGTGACCGGCGAGGGGCAGTTCGACGCCCAGTCGTTGCGCGGCAAGGTCGTCGGCCACCTCGTCGCCCGGGCCGGTGCGGCCGGGGTGCCGGTGGCCGTCGTCGCGGGCCGGATCGGGGCCGACGCGCCGCCGGGGGTGCGGGCGCTGTCGCTCACCGACCTGGCCGGGTCCGTCGCCGCGGCGATGGCCGACCCGGCCCGCTGGCTCGCCGCCGCAGGTGGACAGTTGGCGCGGGAACAGTCCGTCACCCGCTGACGTTGGCCGACCTGCGATCATGGGTCCGTCGGCATGTGTACGACCGCCCGCGCGGGGGCATCCCTCCACCCGGTGCGTCCGGCCCGCCAGCGCCGGCCGGCTGGAGTTCGCACCGGACGACGAGGCGGGGACGAGGGGACGGCGCACGTGACGGAGCCCATGAGGAAGGTCCTCGGGAACCGCTACGAGCTGCGCACGCTGCTCGCCGCCGGGGGCATGGGGCAGGTCTGGAGCGCTGAGGACCAGCTGCTCGGCCGTCCCGTCGCGGTCAAGGTCCTGCGCAGCGAGTTCACCGGCGACGAGGTCTTCCTCGCCCGGTTCCGCGCCGAGGCCCAGCACGCCGCCGCGCTCAGCCACCCCAACATCGCCGCCGTCTACGACTACGGCGAGGAGCCGGTCGGCGACACCTCCGACGAGCACCTCGCCTACCTGGTGATGGAGCTGGTCGAGGGCGAGTCGCTGTCGGTGCAGCTGGCCCGGGTCGGGAAGCTCAGCGCCGACCGCACGGTCGACGTCCTGCGGCAGACCGCCGCCGCGCTCGCCGCCGCCCACGCGGCCGGCGTGGTGCACCGCGACGTCAAGCCGGGCAACGTGCTGGTCCGCCAGGACGGCGTCGTCAAGATCACCGACTTCGGCATCGCCTGGTCGGCGGGCAGCGTCCCGCTCACCAAGACCGGTCAGGTCGTCGGCACCGCCTCCTACCTCTCCCCGGAGCAGGCCGCCGGCGCGCACGCCACCGCCGCCAGCGACGTCTACTCCCTGGGCATGGTCGGCTACGAGTGCCTCACCGGGCGGCGGGCCTTCGACGGCGACAACTCCGTCACCATCGCCCTGCGGCACCTGCGCGACCAGCCCGAGCCGCTGCCCGAGGACGTCCCGGCCGGTATCCGCACCCTCGTCGAGCGGGCCATCGTCAAGGACCCGGCGCAGCGCTACCCCGACGGCGCCGCCGTGGTCGCCGCGGTCGACGAGGTCCTCGCCGGCCGGCAGCTCCCGCCGGTGCAGCGCACCGACACCCAGAGCTTCTGGCTGCTGCCCGACGCAGCGGCCTACTCCGGCGCCTCCGCCGCCCGCGCCGCCGCAGCCGCGCCCGCCGGCGGGAGCCGGGTGGCCCGGATGCTGGTCCCCGTCCTGGCGCTGCTGGTCGGCGCCGGGGTCGCCACCGCCGTGCTGCAGACCGTCGCGCCCGGCGCCGACACCACCGCCACGGCCGCCGCGGTCGACCTCGGCGCGGCCGGACCGGCCACCGACGCCCCCGAGCCGGTCGAGGTCCGGGCCGCCGACTACGTCGGCCGCCCCGTCGCCGCGGTGCAGGCCCAGCTGGAGAGCCTCGGTCTGCTCGTCCAGCTCGAGGAGGTGACCACCGACACCGCCGTACCCGGCACGGTGGTCGACGTCGCCCTGCTGGCCGACGGCACGACCGTCGTCGTCAGCCACGCCGTCGCGCCGGAGGCCCCGGCGCCGACGTCCGCTGCGCCGCGCCGGGCCACCGAGCAGGTGGTGCAGCGTCCGGCCGACACCACGGACGCCGCCCCCACCACCTCGGCGCCCGCGCCCGCGCCGTCGACGACGGCCCCCAGCACCTCCGCGCCCGCACCCACCCCGACCACCAGCGCTCCGGCCGAGCAGATCACCCCGCCCGCCGACCCGACGACGACGGCGCCGACCACACCGGCCGAGCAGACCCAGCCCACCGGGGGCAGCACGCCGCCGTCGAGCCCGGGCGGCGGGGACGAGACCGAGCCGACGACCAGCCCGACCTCCCCCGCGCCGACCACCGGCGGCGGGGGCGGCGACGGGGGTGGCGAGAAGGACAAGGGCAAGGAGCAGGGCAAGGAGCAGGGCAAGGAGAAGGACAAGGGCGAGGTCAGCGCCCAGGGCTGACCCCGATCAGCCCCGGCGGTCCGTCCGGGCGGCCGGCAGCACGCGCCGCCCGGCCGCCCGGCTCCCCAGCACCAGGCAGACGCCGGCCGCGGCGAGCAGCACCCGCCCCGGCGCGGCCTCCGGCCCGCCCAGCAGCAGGCCGACGGCCACCGCGCCCAGCGCGGCGGTCAGCAACCGGTCCCGTCCGGTGCGCAGCCCGGCCACGGCCAGCAGGACGGCGGCCACGACCGCGACCCGCGCCGGGACCTCGGCGCCGGACAGCGGACCGGACCACGGCAGGCCCAGCGACGCGGCGACCAGGACGGCCCCGGCCGCGAGCCAGCCCCGCCCCGGGGTCACTCGCTGCGCCCCGGTGCCAGCCACAGCGCGCCCGCGGCGGCACCGAGCGCCGCGGTCAGCCAGAACCCGCGGTCGCTGGCCACCAGCGGGAGCCCGACGAGCACCCAGAACACGCCCAGCGCCGCGACGCCACCGGCGCCCACCCGCCAGGCGGTGCGCGCGGGCAGGCCGCGGCCCAGCAGCTTGACCACCAGCGGGGCCAGCGCCACCAGGACCGCGACCGTCGCGAAGGCCGACCAGGTCGGCACGACCTCCCACAGCGACCGGGTCCCGTCCTCGAGCACCAGCCCGACCTGCAGCAGGACGACCGCCAGGGCGCCCAGGCCCAGGCCGGCCAGCACGGCCCGGCCGCCGACCGCGCGCCGGACACCGGCCAGTTGCGCGCCGGCCCGGTGCGCGGCGCCCGGCTGGGCGGCTGCGGGCTGGGCCGGGTCGGCACCGCGGTGGTCGCCGGACGGCTGGGCCGGCGCGGACACCGGGGAGGTGTGCGGGTGGGGGTCGGGCGTGGACACGGGCGCCGTCGAGGGCCCGGGCACCGGCGCCGGGACGCCGGCCACCACGGGGTCGACGACCGGGTGGGCGTCGTACCCGGCCGGCTCGTCGCGGACCGGGGGGAACTGGGCGGTGCGGAAGGGCTCGGCCGGCGGCGGCACGACCACGGGCTCCGGCTCGACGGTCTGCTCGGAGCGCTGGCTCGGCGGCACCAGGATCGACTGGGTGCGCGGGCCCTCGGCCGGCGGCGGGGCCGCGGACAGGTCGGTGGCGGACGCGGCCGTGCTGCCGGTGCCGTCGGTGTGCGGCTGCGGCTCGGGGATCGGCGGGTGCGGCTGGCTCATCGGTCCTCCTCGGTGGGCGCCGGACGCACCGGCGGCCCCGGTCCCCACCGGTGCGGAGAGCTGGACAGGGCGGGAGCCACCGTAACCGCGGCCCCTGGGGGCGACCGTCGTCCCGCGCCGGTCGGGGCCCGCGCGCCTAGGGTCGGGACGTGACAGCGCGCGCAGGCATCGTGGTGACCGGTACCGAGGTGCTCACCGGCCGGGTGGCCGACCGCAACGGCCCGTGGCTGGCCGAGGCGCTGCGGGTGCTCGGCGTCGACGTGACCGCGGTCGTGGTGGTCGGCGACCGGCCCGGCGACCTGACCGCGGCGCTGGGCTTCCTGGCCGGCAGCGGTGTCGACCTGGTGATCACCAGCGGCGGCCTGGGGCCCACCGCCGACGACCTGACCGCCGAGGTGGTGGGCGACTCCCAGGGCCGCCCCTCGGCGGTCGACCCCGCGCTCGAGCAGCGGATCGCCGACGTCGTCGCCCGGCTCATCGCCCGCCGCGGCTGGCGGGTCGACCCCGTCGCCACCGCGGCCGGGACGGCGAAGCAGGCGCGGGTGCCGGCCGGTGCGACCGTCGTCGAACCCGTCGGGACCGCGCCCGGGCTCGTCGTCCCGGTCGCCGAGGGGCGCAGCGGCCCGCCGGTGCTGGTGCTGCCCGGCCCGCCCTCGGAGCTGCAGGCCATGTGGCCGGCCGCCGTCGCCACCGACCTGGTGCGCCGCGCGCTGGCCGGCGCCACCGAGCTGCGCCAGTCGACACTGCGGCTGTGGGGCACGCTGGAGTCCGAGCTGGCCGCCACCCTGCGCCGGGTCGACGACCAGCTCGCCGGCCTGGAGGTCACCACCTGCCTGCGCGACGGCGAGCTCGAGATCGTCACCCGCTACGCCCCCGATGCCGCCCCGGCCTACGCGCGGCTCCGGCAGGCGGTCGAGACCGACTTCGGGGCGACGCTGTTCAGCGACGGGCCGACGCTCGACGAGGTGGTGACCACCGCCCTGGTCGACGCCGGTCTGCGGGTGGCGGTGGGCGACTCGTGCACCGCCGGCCTGCTCACCGCCCGGCTCACCGCCCCGGCCGGCGCCTCGGCGTGGCTGCTCGGTGGGGTGTCGGCCTACGCGAACAGCGCCAAGGAGCAGCTGCTCGACGTGCCGGCCGAGCTGATCGCCGCTCACGGCGCGGTGGGCCCCGAGGTCGCCCGGGCGATGGCCGAGGGCGCGCGCCACCGGTTCGGCGCCGACGTCGGCATCGGCGTCACCGGCATCGCCGGCCCGGGCGGTGGGACGCCGGACAAGCCGGTGGGCACCGTGCACCTGGCGGTGGTGACGCCCGACGACGTCCGCACCCGGTCCGTCGTCCTCCGCGGTGGGCGGGACGCCGTCCGGGAACGGACGACGACCCTGGCGGTGCACCTGCTGCGCGAGCTGCTGCTGGGCGGCCCGCCGGCCTGAGCCCGCACGGTTCCACGTGGAACGGCCGGGGCATGGGCCGGGGGTGACCACGCTGACCCTGCACGCCACCGGCCCCGTCGACCCCGCGGAGGCGTGGAGCCGCTATCTGCACCCGGCCCGCTGGTCGAGCTGGTCGCCGTACATCACCGGCGCGGACACCGAGGCCGTGCAGATCGCGCAGGGCGTCACCGGCCGGGTGCGCGGACCCGGGGGCATCTCGGTGCCCTTCCTCGTCGACGAGGTCGACGCGGCCACCCGCCGCTGGCGGTGGACGGTGCAGGTGGGCCCGGCCCGGCTCACCCTGCTGCACTGGGTCACCCCCGGCCCGGACGGCGGGACGACGACGGGTCTGCGGCTGCGTGGTCCGCTGCCGCTGGTGCTCGGCTACTCACCGGCGGCGCTGCTGGCCCTGCACGGGCTGGTCCGCGCCTGATCGCGGTGTCGGCCGCAGCAGCGGGAGGGCGGCCTCGTACCGTGCGCCCTGTGAGCGCACAGTCCCGGTCCGCGGAGCAGCGGTGACCCCCCGCACCCGCCGCCGGGCCACGGCTCCCGCGGGCACGCCGGTGGCGCCGACCCGCCCACCGGTCCGTGCGGAGGTCGAGGACCGGCACACTGGGCGGGTGACCGAGAGCCTCGTCGAAGAGACCGGACCGGCCGACGGGTACGAGCTGCCCGCCGACGGCGGCCGTCGTCCGCTGGACCTGCTGGTCTGGGACGCGCCCAACATCGACATGACGCTGGCCAACGTCATCGGTGCGCGCCCCACCGCGGCGTCCCGGCCGCGCTTCGACGCGATCGCCGCCTGGTTCGTCGAGGGCGCCTCCGAGCCGCAGACGGAGGTGGAGGCGGCGGTCTTCGCCAACGTGCCGCCGCAGCACGCCGCCTCGCTGCAGCGCTGGGTCGAGGCGCTGCGCAGCTTCGGGTACGGCGTCTTCGCCCGGCCCAAGCTCCAGCCCGACGACGACATCGACCAGTCGATGCTCGACCACATCAGCGTCCGGGCGCACAGCCACCAGCTGCGCCGGCTCGTCGTCTTCTCCGGCGACGGCCGCAACTTCGCCGAGCCGCTGGAGGACCTCGCCCGCTCGGGCACCGAGGTCGTCGTCGTCGCCTTCAGCGAGGTCGCCGGCTATGCGATCAGCTCGGAGCTGCTCCGGTTCATCGACATCGAGGACGTCCCCGGCGCGTTCGCCGCGCCGCTGGACCGCGTCCGGCTCGACGCCCTGCCCGTCGACGGTGCCTGGCTCAAGCCGACCAAGAGCCTGCGCGACGCCGCCAGCGCCTTCACGGCCCGCAGGGGCTGAACGGCCGTGCGGTCCCCCGGCCCCGCTGGGGGCCGGAGGACGTCCCCCGGCGTCAGCGGCGGGCGAGCCGCCGGACTCCGGGCGTGTAGGCGAAGCCGTAGTAGCTGAAGACCTCGGGCTCGGACTCCGCGGGCAGCTCGCCGTCGGTGTCGATCGACGGGGCGTTCTTCGCGAGGTCCTTGCTGACCGTGACCCGGATGTGGCCGGGGGCGACCGTGGCGTCGGTCAGCGGCACGAAGGTGAGCTTGTGCCGGCCGATGAAGCCGGTGACGACGGCGGCGAAGAACGGCTGGTCGGTGGTCGTGTCGACGTAGACCGACTCCAGGGTCCCGATCTTGCTGCCGTCGGGGTCGACGACGTTGAGGGTGCGCCAGTCACGGATGTTCTCGGCCGGGAACACAGGTTCTCCTTCGATCGGCGGGCAACTGCTCCCGTGTGCCCGCTCGGCGAGGTGATCAACCCTCACGCGCCCCTGACCTGGGAATCCGGTACCCCCGGGGGGTGTTCCACCTGGTGTGATCGAGCGACGAGGAGGACGCCGTGAAGGGTGATCGGGTGGAGGTCGTCGTCGACGCGGGCGGCAGCGTCCGCACGTACGACATCGAGGCGACCCGGGCGGGCCGCCGGGTGGAGACCACGCACGGCCGCGGGATCGTGGAGGTCGCCGAGGTGACCCGCCGGGGCACGCCGGTGCGCACCGCGCGGTTCATGTCCGGCCGGGTGCTGGCGCTGGTCGAGCACCCCGCGCCACGTCCGGCCGCCGAGGACGACGCGCCCGTGACCCGGCTCCGCGCGACGGCCTGAGCGACGCCCCTCGTGCCCCCCGCCACTCGCTCGGCTCGCGGCGGGTCCCTGCACGCGGGGCGAGCGCAGGAGCTCGTGGTGATGGTCGGGCTGCAGGGGTCGGGGAAGTCGACGTGGGTGGCCGGGCACCTGGCCGGCACCCACGTCGTGGTCAGCAAGGACCACTGGCCCCGCGCCCGGCACCGGGAGGCGCGGCAGCAGCGGGTGGTCGCAGAGCTGCTCGCCGAGGGGCGCAGCGTGGTCGTGGACAACACCTCCCCGTCGGTCGCCGAGCGCGCCCCGCTGGTCGCGCTGGCCGCCGCGGCCGGGGTGCCCGCGCGGGCGGTGTTCCTCGACGTCCCGCTGGCGACCTGCCGCGCGCGCAACGACGTCCGCACCGGCTCCGCCCGCGTGCCGCTGGTCGGCCTGCACAGCGCCGCGGGCCGACTGGTCCCCCCGACGACGGCCGAGGGCTTCGTCGCGGTGACCGTCGTCCGGGACGGGCCGGGCTCCTAGACCGCCGGGCCGGAGGACGAGCGGGGACGCGGGACCGCGGCCGTCGCCATCCCCGAGGGGAGCATCGCCCAGACGTGCTTGCGGCCGGGCTCGCGGGTCCAGCCGTAGTCGACCGACAGCTGGGCGACCATCGGCAGGCCCATGCCACCGTAGGCGGGGTCGCGGTCGACGGCGGGCTGCGGCGGGGCGTCGGGGTTGCCGTCGGTCAGCACGATCAGCCAGCCGGTGGGCAGCGCGTGGATGACCGCCTCCACCGACCCGCCGCCGTGGCGCAGCGCATTGGAGCTCAGCTCCTCGAACGTCAGCAGCAGGCCCTCGCGGGCGTCCTCGGTCGAGCGCGCGGCCAGCGAGGGGTGGGCCAGGCGTGCCCGCAGGTCCATCCGCACGCGGGAGGCGTCGTGCACCGTGGGGAGCTCCCACCGCCAGATGTCACCCTCCTCGGAGGGGACGGGTGCGGAGGGCCAGACCAGTGCACTCACTCTTCGGTCCTCCCGCGGATCGGTGTCTGCGAGCACCCATCGTGGCCGACGCCGACCGCTCCTGCAGCACAGGGGGTCGCCGGGGGAGGCGTGTCGCTCAGCGGGGCGGTGCGGCCGGGCTCCCGTCGGCGTCCTCCGGAGAGGTGGCAGCGGGCCCGTCGGGGGTCTCGGGCATGCCCTGCACGTCCAGCCGCTCGAGCAGGCCGGTCAGCTCCAGCGGCCCGGTGACGATGCGGCTGGTGGCCACCACCCGCACGTGCTTGCCGGCCGCCTCGGAGTGCTGGCTGACCCAGACCAGGGCGGTGACGCCGGCCGAGCCGAAGAAGGTGACCCCGGACAGGTCGATGGTGAGCACCCGGTCGGCCGTGCGGAGGGCCTTGAGAAGGGTCGCCTGCAGCAGCGGGTTGCCGGCCGCGTCCAGCTCCCCGCGCACGTGCGCGACGACCTGACCCGCCTCGGGGCCTTCGGCCAGCGCCACGTCGAAGGGCGCCGGGTCTGCTGGCGGCCGCACGGTCTTGATGGTTCCTCCTCGTCCGTCCGGGACGTCGCGTCCCGGCTGATCCTCTGCTCCGGGGCCGGGGGAGCGGGAGGCCCGTCCTGCTCCGCTACCCCGATGGGGTGGCGCCACGCCTGCCGGGGGCGATCACGTCGAGTTCCGCCCTGGTTGCGTTCCGTCCCCAGGTTCGCGGTCAGCGGTCAGCTGTGACACCGTGACACACCCGGATGACGAGCACCGAGCCCAGGGCCGTCGTCCTGGCGCAGGAGCCGGCCTCCCGCGTGCGGCGCGCCGCGTCGCGTCGACCCCGCGCAGCCGGACGGCCGCCGGACGCCCACCGTGGCGACACGAGCGTCCCGGCCCCGGCCGGGCGGAGGAGGAGCCACCCCGGATGTGGGACTACGTGCTCGACCGGCGGGGCCAGATCGCCCTGCAGGCACTGCAGCACCTGAGCCTGGTGGTGCAGTGCGTGCTGCTCGGCACCGTCATCGCGCTGCTGGTCGCTGCGGCGGTCTACCGCAGCCCGCGGGCGACCGCGCTGGCCAACGGGGTGTCCGCGGTCGGGCTGACCATCCCGGCCTTCGCCCTGCTCGGCATCCTGCTGGCGCCCTTCGGCTTCGGCATCACCCCGGCGGTGATCGCGGTGACCTTCTACGCGGCGCTGCCGGTGCTCCGCAACGCCGTCGTCGGCCTGGCCGGCGTCGACCCCTCGCTCGTCGAGTCCGCCCGCGGCATGGGCATGAGCCGGCTGGCGACCCTGCTGCGCGTCGAGCTGCCGCTCGCCTGGCCGGTCGTGCTCGCCGGCGTCCGCACCTCCACCCAGATGGTCATGGGCATCGCCGCGATCGCGGCCTACGTGCTCGGTCCCGGGCTGGGTGGCTTCATCTTCACCGGGCTCTCCCGGCTCGGCGGCGCCAACGCCGTCAACTCCGCGCTCACCGGGACGATCGCCGTCGTCCTCCTGGCGCTCGTCCTCGACCTGCTGCTCGTGCTGGCCGGTCGCCTCACCACCCCCAGGGGGATCCGTGTCTGAGACCACGGCGCCGGCCGGCGCCACCGCCGTCGCCACCGGACGCAAGGCCAGCGGCCTGCCGATCCGGCTCGAGGGGGTCACCAAGCGGTACCCCGGCCAGGGCAAGCCGGCGGTCGACAGCGTGACGCTGGAGCTCCCCGCCGGGAAGACGACGATGTTCGTCGGCCCCTCCGGCTGCGGGAAGACCACGCTGCTGAAGATGATCAACCGGCTCATCGAGCCCACCAGCGGCAAGATCTACCTCGGCGACGAGGACGTCACCGGGCAGGACCCGGACAAGCTGCGCCGCCGGATCGGCTACGTCATCCAGGCCGGCGGCCTCTTCCCGCACATGACCGTCGGCGCCAACGTCGCGCTGGTGCCGAAGATGCTCGGCTGGGACAAGAAGCGGGTCGCCGGCCGCGTCGAGGAGCTGCTCGACCTCGTGGGGCTGGACCCGGCGACCTACCGGGACCGCTACCCGCGGGAGCTCTCCGGTGGGCAGCAGCAGCGCGTCGGGGTGGCCCGCGGGCTGGCCGCCGACCCGCCGGTGCTGCTGATGGACGAGCCGTTCGGCGCCGTCGACCCGATCACCCGCCAGCGCCTGCAGGACGAGATGCTGCGCATCCAGGACGAGCTGGGCAAGACGATCGTCTGCGTCACCCACGACTTCGACGAGGCCGTGAAGCTCGGCGACCAGATCGTGGTCTTCGACGTCGGTGCCCGGGTGGTCCAGGCCGGCACCCCCGAGGGGATCCTCGCCGACCCGGCCGAGCAGTACGTGGCCGACTTCGTGGGCGCCGGGGCCACGCTCAAGCAGCTCACCCTGGCCCGCGTCGAGGACGTCGAGCTGGCCCAGGTCACCACCGCGACCGTGGGGGACGACTCGGCGGCTGCGGTCGCCGCAGCCCGCGCGGCCGGGCAAGACTTCGTCGTCGTCCTGGACCAGCGCGGCCGGCCGGTCAGCTGGCCCACGCTCGCCGAGCTCGGCCGGACGACGTCCGTGCCGGCCACCGTCGACGCGCGGCTGCCGGTCGTCGGGCTGCGCTCGACCCTCAACGACGCGCTGGACACCATGCTGGCCGCCAGCCAGGCCGGTGTGGTCGTGATGGGCAACCGCGACAGCCTGGCCGGTGTCCTCACCATCGAGAGCGTCATGGCCGCCATCCGGCAGGCCCGCGCGGCTGTCGCCGGATGACCGCGGCGACCACCGGCCGGCCCGGCGTGGACACCGCGGGGGCCGGCGCCGCTGCCGACGCCCGTGACGCCGCCGCCCCGCAGAAGGCCCGCGGCGGCTGGCGGGCGCTGCTGGTCCAGCCCGTGCTGGTCCTGCTCGGAGTCGTCGCCTTCGTCGTCTGGCGGGCCACCGCGACGCTGAGCGAGACCGAGGCCCGTCAGCTCAACACCACCGCGCTGTGGACCAGCATCCGCGAGCACCTGTGGCTCACCGTGGTCGCGGCGGTGCTCGTGCTGCTCATCGCCATCCCGCTGGGGGTCGCGCTGACCCGCGGCCCGTTCCGGCGGCTCAGCCCGCTGGTGCTCGCCGTGGCCAACACCGGCCAGGCCGCACCGGCGATCGGGCTGTTCGTGCTGCTGGCGATGTGGCTGGGGTTCGGCTTCCGCACGACGGTCATCGGCCTGGTGCTCTACGCCGCGCTGCCGGTGCTGCGCAACACCATGGTCGGCATCCAGCAGGTCGACCCCCGGCTGGTCGAGGCCGGCCGGGGCATGGGGATGAGCGCCGCGGCCGTGCTGTTCCGGGTGGAGCTGCCGCTCGCCGTCCCGGTCATGCTCGCCGGGGCGCGCACCGCGCTGGTGCTGCTCGTGGGCACCGCGACGCTGGCCACCTTCATCGACGGTGGCGGCCTGGGCGTGCTGATCAACACCGGCATCACGCTGAACCTGAACTCGCTGCTGGTCTCCGGGGCGGTGCTGGTCGCGCTGCTGGCGCTGGCCGTCGACTGGCTCGGCCGCGTGGTCGAGCACGTCGCCCGACCGAAGGGGCTGTGATGCGCACCCGTCGCACGTACGCCGTCGTCCTGCCGCTGGTCGGCGCCCTGCTCACCGGCTGCGGTCTGCAGAGCGCCAGCACCTTCACCCCGCAGGCCTCGCCCGGCACCATCCAGCCGATCGCCGGGGTCGACGGCGCACCGATCACCGTGGGGTCGAAGAACTTCACCGAGCAGCTAGTCCTGGGCAAGATCGCCGTCATCGCGCTGCAGGTCGCCGGGTTCGAGGTCGCCGACAGCACCAGCATCCCGGGCGCCGCGCCGTCCCGGGCCGGTCAGCTGAGCGGCAAGATCGACATGCAGTGGGAGTACACCGGCACCGGCTGGCTGAACTACCTGGCCCAGCCCGAGGGGATCCCGGACCAGCAGGAGCAGTACGAGGCGGTGCGGGACGCCGACGCCGCCAACGGCATCAGCTGGCTGCCGCCGGCGGAGGCCAACAACACCTACGCGTTCGGCATCCGCAGCGAGGCGATCGGCGACCTGGGCGGCGTCGCGTCGCTGTCGGACGTGGCCGCCCTGCCGGTGGAGCAGCGCACGTTCTGCGTGGAGTCGGAGTTCGCCACCCGCAGCGACGGCTTCGAGCCGATGCTGGAGACCTACGGCATCCCGCTCGGTGACCCGCAGGGCGTGCCGCGGGAGAACGTGCGCGTCCTCGACACCGGTGCGGTCTACACCGCCACCGACCGCGGTGACTGCAACTTCGGCGAGGTCTTCACCACCGACGGCCGGCTCGAGTCCCTCGACCTGACCGTGCTGGAGGACGACCAGGGCTACTTCCCGGCGTACAACATGGCGCCGGTGGTGCTCACCGAGACGCTCCAGGAGCACCCCGAGATCGCCGACGTCTTCGCCGAGATCACCCCGCTGCTCGACGACGAGGTGATGATCGGGCTCAACGGCCGGGTCGACGTCGGCGGGGAGGACCCGGCCGACGTCGCCTACGACTGGATGCGCAGCGTCGGCCTCGTCTCGTAGGCGGAGTTCGCTCGTCGCCGTCCTGGCTCACCGTGCGTGCTCCTGGCTCACCTCCTGCCCTGAGCCAGGAGCACGCACGATCAGGTCACCTGATCCCGGACGACGCCGCGGGAGGGGGGCCTCAGTCCAGCGAGCAGAGGCGGCTGACCAGGAACTCCACCGCCGCCTCGCTGTCGACCTCCTCGGCCACCGCGACCGCCGTCTCCGCCGTGGACGGCGACCGGCGGTCGACCAGGGTCTGCCCGCGCCCGGCGCCCGGCCCGGTGTCGACGACGAGGTCCCGGCGGACGGTGCGCAGCGTGCCGGGCACGATCGCCTCGGTCAGCGCCAGCGCGTCGTGCACGACCACCCCGTCGATGCCGTAGCTGGTGCGGGCGTGGTCCAGGTACTGCCGCAGGACGGCGGCGGCCTGGGCGCCGATCGGCCCGGCCGCGGCGAACCGGGCGATGCCGGCCTCGGTGAGCACCGTGGGCAGGGTGACGTCCAGCCCGACCAGCACCGTGGGCAGGCCCGCGGCGAAGACCACCGCGGCGGCCTCGGGGTCGGCCCAGACGTTGAACTCCGCGGCCGCGGTGACGTTGCCGCCGCGGGTCGCGGACCCGCCCATGACCACCAGCCGGCCGATCCGGGCGGCGGCGTCGGGGTAGACCGAGACGAGCAGCGCGATGTTGGTCAGCGGGCCGATCGCGGCCACCGTCACCGGGCGCTCGCTGGCCATCAGCAGCTCGGCCAGCGCCACCACGGCCGGCCGCGGGTCGACCGCGGCGACCGACGGCGGCAGCACCACCCCGCCCAGCCCGGCCTCGCCGTGCACGTGCCCGGCCCGCCGCACCAGCGGCACCACCAGGGGGCTGCGCGCACCGGCGGCCACCGGGACGTCGGAGCGCCCGGCCAGGTGCAGCACCCGGAGTGCGTTCTCCGTGGTCTGCGCCAGGTCGACGTTGCCGTGCACGGTGGTCACCAGCTGCAGGTCGACCTCCGGGCTGGCGAGGGCGAGCAGCAGGGCCAGGGCGTCGTCGATGCCGGGGTCGGTGTCGACGACCAGGGGCACGGGAGCGGGGGTGTCAGCCACCCGGTCATCCCACCAGACACGGCCGACACGCCGGTGCGTCGCCCGGGCCGCCGAGGTCACCGACCGCCGAAACCGCGCTCGACCTGGCCTTTCGCGCTCGCGCTGTCGACTTGTGGCCGGGGTTGGGGTGGGTCGTCGACCGCGGGACGGGGGTCGGGCAACGGTTCGGTCACGCACCTCCCGCGGGGTGTCCCGGACGGGCTCCCGCGGCCGCCGTCGTCCGTAACTTCTCCCTCAGCCGCGGTCCCTTCCCCGACTGCGGCGCACACGAGACGGAGGCAGGCGATGGACGACCGAACGGTGCTCACCGACGCGACCGTCGCCGTCCGCACCCCGGCGGACGGCGCCGCCGACCGGCCGCAGGACCTCCTCGCCGCCGGGCACCTGGCCGCGGCCTACCGCGCCGCCGAGCGCGACGCCGCCGCCCGCTACGCCGCCGCGGCCCACGGGGACCCCGAGCACTCCCTGGGCGACCTGGCCGCCGGCTTCGCCGTCGGACTGGCCGTCGGGGTCCTGGGCCTGCGGGCGACCGGGACCCCTCCCGAGGCGGCCGCCGTGCCGCCGACCGTTCCGGCCGGACACGCCGGGTTCCCCCTGCCCGCCGGCGCCCCACCGGCCCGCCGCAGGACGTTCATCGCCCGCGCCTCCCGCTGGGGCGCCGGTCCCGGAGGCGCCCACCTGGCGTGGGGCCCCGCCCCTAGGGTGCACCGGCTCACCGAGGGCGCCGACCGGCTCCTGCCCACCGCGGCCGCCCCCGTGCGGCCGGTGGCCGCCGTCGCGCCGTCCCCGGTCACCGTCCGGACCGCCCCGGCCCGGACCGACGCCGTCGTCGTCGTCGACCCGGCCCTGGAGGAGGCGATCGCCTTCGCCACCGACCTGGGCGTCGACCTGCTGACCACGCCGGCCCGGCTCGCCCCGCGGCCCTCCCGGCTGACCGCCCCCGTGCGCGGGGTGCTCGCCCGGCTGCGCGGCCTCACCCGGGCTGCCGCCGCCTGGGGGTCCGGCCCGCACGGCGCCCACCTGGCGTGGGACCGGCCCACGCCGCCGCGGGTCCACCCGCTGACCGTCGCCGCGGAGCAGTCCCCGCCGGCCCCGGCCGGCGCGCCCCGGCCGTTCCCCGCCGACCTGCGCCACCGCGCACCCGACGGCGACGAGCCCGTGCCCCTGCGCGAGCTGCCCAGCACCCCGACCCGGTCGGCCCCGCCGCGCAGCTCCGCGCGGACCGGCGGTGTCCGCCCCGTGCTCTCTAGGGTGGCGGCATGTTCACGACTCGGCCGGAGCTCGCCGGCACGTTCGGCATGGTCGCCTCGACGCACTGGCTCGCCAGCGCCGCGGGCATGGCGACCCTCGAGGCCGGTGGCAACGCGTTCGATGCCGCGGTCGCTGCGGGACTCACCCTGCAGGTCGTCGAGCCGCACCTCAACGGGCCGGGGGGCGAGGTCCCGATCCTCTTCGCCCGGAGCCCGCGGGCAGCCTCCGGCGCGGGGGAGCCCGTCGTCCTCTCCGGGCAGGGCACCGCCCCCGCCGGCGCCACGATCGAGGCCTACAGCCAGCTGGGTCTCGACCTGGTCCCCGGCACCGGTCTCCTCGCCGCCACCGTGCCCGGCGCCCTCGGCGCCTGGCTGACCCTCCTGCGCGACCACGGCACCCTGCCGCTGGACGCCGTCCTCCGCTTCGCCATCGAGTACGCCGAGCACGGCCACCCGCTCCTGCCGCGGGTCGCCGCGACCGTCGCCTCGGTCTCCGAGCACTTCCGTTCCCACTGGCCGACCTCGGCCGCCACCTGGCTCGCCCCCGACGGAGCACTCCCCACCGCCGGCCGCCTGTTCCGCAACCCGGTCCTCGCCTCGACCTACCGCCGACTGCTCGACGCAGCGCGCGGACCCTCCCGAGAGGCGCAGATCGACGCGGCCCTGGCGGCCTGGTACCAGGGGTT
Organism: Modestobacter sp. SSW1-42; assembly: GCF_046635825.1. NCBI lineage: Bacteria > Bacillati > Actinomycetota > Actinomycetes > Geodermatophilales > Geodermatophilaceae > Modestobacter > Modestobacter sp. SSW1-42. The sequence continues at coordinate 223,523 of NZ_JBISCA010000006.1, forward strand.
CGTCGCCGAGGCGATCGACGAGTTCTCCCGGTCCGCGGTGATGGACGACTCCGGTCGTGCCCACAGCGGCTTCCTCACCGGAGCAGACCTCGCCGGCTGGCGACCGACGTACGAGCCGCCGGTCACCCTGGACTGGCGTGGGTGGACGCTCGCGAAGGCCGGGCCGTGGTCCCAGGGCCCGGCGCTGCTCCAGGCGCTCGCGATGCTGGACGGCGTCCCGGCGGCAGGGGCCGGGGCCGGGTACGCGTCGGGCGCCGCCGACGCCGACCTGGTCCACGCCAGCGCGGAGGCGGTCAAGCTGGCGATGGCCGACCGCGAGGCCTGGTACGGCGACACGGCAGAGGCACCGGTGGACGACCTGCTCTCCACCGACTACACCGCACAGCGGCGGGCGCTCATCAGCGACCGGGCCAGCACCGAGCTGCGGCCCGGCTCGCCCGGGGGGCGCCCGCCGCGGCTGCCCCGGTTCGTCACCGAGACCTCGGGCCGGGAGCGGCCGTCGGCGCAGACGATCGCCGGGGTCGGCGAGCCCACCGTCGACACCCGCGGCACGACCCGCGGCGACACCGTGCACGTCGACGTCGTCGACCGCTGGGGCAACATCGTCTCGGCCACCCCCTCGGGCGGCTGGCTGCAGAGCTCGCCGACCATCCCCTCGCTGGGCTTCCCGCTGGGCACCCGGGCGCAGATGTTCTGGCTGGAGCCCGGCCTGCCCAACTCCCTGGCCCCGGGCAAGCGGCCCCGCACCACGCTCACCCCCTCGCTGGCCCTGCGCGGCGGCGTCCCGACGATGGCCTTCGGCACGCCGGGCGGCGACCAGCAGGAGCAGTGGCAGCTGTGCTTCTGGCTGGCCCACACCCTCGGTGGGCTGGACCTGCAGGCCGCGATCGACGCGCCGGCCTGGCACACCACCAGCTTCCCGTCCTCGTTCTACCCGCGGGAGATGACGCCCGGCGAGCTGGTCGTGGAGTCCCGGCTGGGTGAGGACACGATCGCCGAGCTGCGCCGGCGGGGCCACACGGTGAGCGTCTCCGACGCCTGGTCGCTGGGCCGGATGTCGGCGGTGTCGATCGACCACGAGACGGGCGTGCTGCGTGCTGCCGCCAACCCGCGGGGCATGCAGGGCTACGCGGTCGGCCGCTGAGCAGGGCATGTGCGGCGGGCCGCGGCCCGGCCCGCCGGGCGCCTCGGGCATGATCGGTGGTGGCGGGGTGGAGCACACCGGCCCGTCGGCCGGGCAGGACGGGGTCATGATGTCGCTGCAGGACCCTGACCGGGTCGCTGCCGGCGCACGGTTCGCGGGCGTGGGCGCAGGCCCGGGCATCCAGCGGCTGGTCGACCTGGCTGCGGCGCTGCTGGGCACCCCGTCGGCCGGGGTCGCGCTGGCCGGCGAGGTGCAGACGATCGCCGGGATGTCGGGCCGGCCGGTCTGGCGGGTCGGCACCCGGCACCCACTGGAGGCCACCCTCGGCGGCACGGTCGTGGCGGCGCGGGCACCGCAGGCCCACCGCGACGTGCGCGCCGACCCCCGGGTCGCCGGGCTGCCCGTCGTCCGGGCCGGCCAGGTGGCCGGTTACCTGGGCGTGCCGCTGGTCGAGCCCTCCGGGGTGCACGTGATCGGGGTGCTGGCCGTCTCCACACCCGAGCCGCGGGACTGGACCGACGAGGACGTCGCGCTGCTGACCCGGCTCGCCGGGCCGGTGGTGTCCGAGCTGGAGCTGGCCGCGGTCAGGGCCGAGCTGGCCGGGAGCCGGCTGCGCAGCGACCTGGCCACCGAGGCCGCCGGCATCGGGGTCTTCGACCTCGACGTCGCGACGGGGCGGCTGGAGTGGGACGAGCAGATGCTCCGGATGCTCGGGTACGACCGCACCTCGTTCCCCGGCACGATCGACGCGCTGGTGGACCGGCTGCACCCCGAGGACCTCGAGCAGGTGTCCTCGACGGTCGCCGCGGTCACGGCCACGGGCGGGGACTTCCAGCTGACCTACCGGGCCGTGCTGCCGTCCGGGGAGCTGCGGTGGGTCGAGAGCCGCGGCCGGGCCCTCGCCGACGCCGGCGGGACGGTGGTGCGGCTGCTGGGCGCCGCACGGGACACCACCGACCAGCGGTCCGTGGACGCCCGCGTCGCGCGGGTGCTGGAGTCGATGCCCGCGGCCTTCTACTCGCTGGCCCGCGACTGGACGTTCAGCTACGTCAACGCCGAGGCCGAGCGGCTGCTGGGCCGGTCGCGGGAAGAGCTGCTGGGCGGGTCCCTGTGGGAGCTGTTCCCGGCGACCGTCGGCAGCGCCTTCGAAGAGCGGTACCGCGGCGCCGCGACGTCCGGGGAGCCCACCGCCTTCCAGGCCTGGTACCCCGCACCGCTGGACGGGTGGTACGAGCTGCGGGTCTGGCCGAACGCCGACGGGCTGTCGGTCTACTTCCGCGACGTGACCGAGCAGCGCCGGGCCGAGGACGCCGCCCGCCGAGAGTCCGACCGGCTGGCGCTCCTCGCGCAGGTGTCGGACACCCTGTCCACCGCGCTCATCGACCGCCGCGGCGCGGTCGGCGCGATCGAGGAGCTGACCCGCGCCGTCGTCCCCGCGCTCGGTGACTGGGCGATCTCGAGCCTGGTCGAGGAGAACGGGCGGCTGCAGGACGTGGCCAGCTGGCACCGCGACCCGGCGCTGCGGGAGACCGCCGCCCGGTACGCCCGGCTGCGGCTGGGCGCGCTGACCAACACCGCACCGATCGTGGACGCCCTGGCCACCGGCAAGGTGGTGTCGGTGCCCGACGTGGCGGCCGCGGTGGGGCACCGGCTGCCCGCGGGTGAGGTCCGGGACGCCTACTGGGCCCTGGACCCCGGCACGGCCGAGACCCTGGCCCTGGTCGCCCGGGGCAGGGTCCTGGGGGCGATGAGCATCTACCGGGGTCACGACCGGCCGCCGATGGACGCCGCGGACGCGCTCACCCTCCGAGAGGTCGCCGACCGGGTGGCGCTGGCCCTGGACAGCGCGGCGCTGCACGAGCAGGAGCGCCGGATGGCCGAGGAGCTGCAGCGCAGCCTGCTCACCGCCCCGCCCGAGCCCGACCACTCCGAGATCGCGGTGCGCTACGTCCCCGCCGTCCAGGCCGCCCAGGTGGGCGGTGACTGGTACGACGCGTTCCTCCAGCCCGGCGGCGCCACCGTGCTGGCGATCGGCGACGTGGTCGGCCACGACACGGTGGCGGCGGCCGCGATGGGCCAGCTGCGCAGCCTGCTGCGCGGCATCGCCTACAGCAGCGGGGGCGGCCCGGCCGCCGTCCTGTCCGACCTGGACCGGGCGATGGAGGGCCTGCAGGTGCACACGCTGGCCACCGCGGCGGTCGCCCGGCTGGAGCAGACGGCCGCGGAGCACGCGGCGGGCCTGACCCGGCTGCGCTGGTCCAGCGCCGGCCACCCGCCCCTGCTGGTGCACCACCCCGACGGCCGGGTCGAGGAGCTGGCGACGGAGCGCGCCGATCTGCTGCTCGGCGTCGCGCCCGAGCGCCCGCGCCGGGAACAGGTGGCCGTGCTGCAGCGGGGCGCGACCGTCCTGCTCTACACCGACGGGCTGGTCGAGGGGCCGGACCTGCCGCTGGACGACGGGGTGGCCCGGCTGCGCGCGCTGCTCGGCGAGCTCGGCGGCCTGCCGCTGGGGGAGCTGTGCGACCAGCTGCTGCGCCGGATGCGCCCGGGCGGCTCCGAGGACGACGTCGCCCTGGTCGCGGTGCGCCTGCACCCGGAGGACCGCCCCCGCCCGGCGAGCGCCGGGCCGGAGGTCGTGCCGTACACGCCGTGAGGCGGGCCGCTCAGCGGCGGGGGAGCAGCGCCCAGACGCTCTTGTGCCCGTCGGCGCTGTGCCAGCCGTGGGCGTGGGCCATCTCGGCGATCAGGTAGAGGCCGAGGCCGCCCTGGCTGGGGTCGCGCCCCACGGCGGGCTGCGGCGGCTGCTGCGCGTTCGCGTCGCGCACCTCGATCAGCCAGGCGTCGGGGGTGCGCCGGACCCGGGCCTGCACGCCACCACCGCCGTGCCGCAGCGCGTTGGAGGCCATCTCGTCGAAGGCGAGGACGACGGCCTCGTCGAGGTCGGCCGCCTCCTGGTCACCCGCGGACTCGGCGGCGAGCCCGCGGCGCAGCTGGGACCGCACCTTGGGCAGCTCGGAGACGTGTGCGAGCTCCCACGTCCAGCCGTCCTCGGCCGGTGGCGGAGGGGACGACGGCCACGCGAGGCCGGCCGACTCGCCCGTCACTCGGTCTCCTTGCGCTCTGGCCGCTGTGCACTCAACGGCGAACCCCTGTCTTGTCTCGGCAGCGGCAGCCCGAAACATGACGCGCCTGTGATGCACGACGCACGATGCAACTGCCGGGGCGACGGCGGGGTCGAGGCCGGTGAGTTCGTCCCGGGGCACCGTAGAGCACCGGTGACCTCCGCGGGGCCTCATCCCCCGGCCAGGTAGCCGGCGACGGACGCCGGGTCCCGCATGACCGGGCCCATCACGGCCACGCCGTACGCGCCGGCGGCCCGGCAGCCGGCCACGTCGGCGGGGGTGACGCCGCCGAGGGCGAACACGGGCGGGCCGAGCGGCGTCAGCCCCGCCAGCCCGGCCACGCCGAGCGTCGGCCCGTACCCCGGCTTGGACGCCGTCACCGCCAGCGGGGACAGGAACGCCCAGTCACAGCCCTCGGCCCGGGCGCGGGTCAGCTCCGCCGCCGAGTGGCAGGAGCGGCCGAGCAGCGCCGGCCGCGGCTCGGGCAGCGGGTCGGCCGCGGACAGGTGGACGGCGGCGTGCCCCGCGCTGCCGGCCGCCCCGGCCCAGACCAGCACGCCGTCCACCGGTGCCAGCAGCGCGGCGATCCGCTCGGCGAGGACGGCGCGCTCGGGCAGCGGCAGGTCCTTCTCGCGCAGCACGACCGCCCGGGCGCCGGCGTCCACGGCCGCGGCCACCGTGTCGGGGAGGCTCCTCGCGCACCGGGTGCGGTCGGTGAGCACCAGCAGCCGCGGCAGCCTCACAGCTCGGGGCGCCCGGCCATCGCCGTCGACTCCTGGGCGTGCCAGCGCCGGGGGATCCGGCCGGCACCGCGGGCGAGCCGGCCCCCCTCGACGGCCTGCCGCATGGCCAGCGCCATCCGCTCGGGGTCGCGGGCGCGGGTGACGGCGGAGGCGAGCAGCACCGCGTCGCAGCCCAGCTCCATGGCCAGGGCGGCGTCCGAGGCGGTGCCGATGCCGGCGTCGAGCACCACCGGCACGGTCACCGCCTCGCGGAGCAGCGCGATGTTGTGCGGGTTGCGGATGCCCAGCCCGCTGCCGATCGGCGAGCCCAGCGGCATCACCGCGACGCAGCCGGTGTCGGCCAGCCGCCGGCCCAGGACCGGGTCGTCGGTGGTGTAGGCGAACACCTGGAAGCCCCGGGCCACCAGCTGCTCGGCCGCGTCCAGGAGCTCGACGGCGTCGGGGAGCAGGGTCTGCTCGTCGCCGATGACCTCCAGCTTCACCCAGTCGGTCCCGAACGCCTCCCGGGCCAGCTCGGCGGTGCGCACCGCCTCGCGGGCGGTCATGCAGCCGGCGGTGTTGGGCAGCAGCCGGACGCCGACCCGGTCCAGCACCTGCATCATCGCGTTGCCGGCGACGGCCTCGACGCGGCGCAGCGCGACGGTCACCAGCTGGGTGCCCGAGGCGCGCACCACCCGCTCCAGGCTGTCCATGCTGGGCAGCCCGCCGGTGCCCAGCACCAGCCGGGACGTGAAGGTGGCCCCGGCGATGGTGAACGGGTCGCCGGCCTCCTCGCGCGCCAGTGCCGGCGCGAGCTCGTCGGTCAGTTCGGGTGTCGTCAAGGGTCAGCCTCCTGCGGTGGGGGCGAGCACCTCGACGGCGTCGCCGGGGGAGAGCCGGGTGGCGGCCCAGGTGCTGCGCGGGACGACGTCGCCGTTGCGGGCCACGGCGACGCGGTCGTGGCCGCCGCTGCGCTGGGCGACCAGGTCGGCGACGGTGGCGTGCTCGGGCAGGTCGACGGGCGAGCCGTTGACGGTGAGGTTCACGTCGTCCTCTCGAAGCGGTCGGCGGTGAAGGGAGCGGCGAGGTCGGGGACCTCGCCGGTCGTCAGGTACTCGGCGACGACGTCGCCGGTCACCGGGGTCAGCAGGACGCCGTTGCGGTGGTGCCCGGTCGCGAGCACCAGGCCCGGCATCCCCGAGGGCCCCAGCAGCGGGGCGTTGTCCGCGGTGCCGGGCCGCCAGCGGGCCAGCGTCTCCACCAGCTCCAGCTCGGTCACCCCGGGCACGACCTCGATGGCGTCGTGCAGCAGGTCGTGCACCCCGCCGGCGGTGACGGTGGCGTCGAAGCCGCGGTCCTCGGTGGTCGCGCCGATGATCAGCCCGTCGCCGGCGTAGGGCACCAGGTAGACGTGCCGGCCCCGCACCAGCGCCCGCACGGTGCCCTCGAGCAGCCCCTCGGCGCCGGCCAGCCGGAGGATCTGGCCCTTCACCGGGCGCACCGGCAGCGGCGGGACGCCGGGCAGCCCGCCGCTGTGCGCACCCAGGGCCAGCACCACCGAGCCGGCGGTCAGCTCGCGGCCGCCGTCCAGGACCACCCCGGTGGCCCGGCCGGCGTCGACCCGCAGCTCGCGCACCCGGGCGTGGAGCACCTCGACGCCGGTGCCCTCGGCGGCGCAGAGCAGCCCGGCGTGCAGGGCGCGGCCGTCGACGGAGTGGTCGCCGTCGACGGCCAGGCCGCCGCGCACCCGCGGGGTGAGCGAGGGCTCGCGGCGGCGGGTCTCGCGCGGGGTGAGCCGCTCGGCGGCCAGGCCCAGCTCGCGCTGGTAGCCGTGCAGCGCGTCGAGCTCGCGCACGTCGTCCTCGTCGAAGCCCACGACGAGGGTGCCCACGGTCCGCAGCCCCACCGGCCGGCCGCCGGCGGCCTCGACCTCCGCGGCGAAGTCGGGGTAGCGCCGGAGCGAGGTCAGGCAGAGCCGGAGCAGGTCGGTCTCGCCGTAGGCGGCCTCGGTGACCGGGGCGAGCATGCCGGCCGCGGCCTGGGAGGCGCCCGCGCCGGGGGACTCGTCGACGACGGTCACCGACAGGCCGCGCTGCGCCGCCCGCCAGGCGACCGACAGGCCGATCAGCCCACCCCCGGCGACCACGACGTCGGTGGAACCCACGGCTGCTCCCAACGCCGGCATTACCCGGCAGGTCCAGGCGGTCGGCGGCCCGTCAGCCGCCCTCTCAGCCCGGTCCCGCCGAGCTCCCGCACACGGCCTCGAGCCGTGCCCGGCCACCATAGCCCGGGTCCGTAGGGTGCTCTCCGTGCCTTTCCAGGACGGGACCGTCCGGTGACCGACGAGCCGCTGCTGGCCACCGACGGGCTGTCGGTCGGCTACGGCGGGGAGCCGGTCTGCGCGCCGGTGTCCCTGGCCATGCTGCCGGGCACCGCGGTGGGGCTCGTCGGGCCCAACGGTGCGGGCAAGTCCACGGTCTTGCAGACGATGGTCGGCCTGCTGCCCGCGCTGGCCGGCACGGTGACCTTCGCCGGGCAGCCGGTCGACGAGCGCTCCGCGGACTTCCGTCGCGCGGTCGCCGGCGTGCTCGACGACGACGCCTTCTTCCCCTCGCTGACCGGTGCCGAGCACCTGCTGCTCACCGCCCGGGCGCACGGCGTCGCCGACGCGGAGCAGGTCGTGGCCGACGAGCTGGCCACCTTCGGGCTCACCGAGCGGGCCGGTGCGCTGCCCTCGGCGCTGTCCTCGGGGCAGCGGCGGCGGCTCGCGCTGGCCGGTGCGCTGGTGCGGCCCGCCCGGATGCTGGTGCTCGACGAGCCGGAGCGGCGGCTGGACACCGCCATGCGCCGCGCCCTGGCCGACCGGCTGGCCGGGCTGGTGGCCGACGGCGCGACGGTCCTGTTCGCCTCCCACGACCCGGCCTTCCTGGGCACGCTCGCCGACGCGGTGCTGGTGGTCGCCGACGACGAGTGCCGGCTGGTCGAGCCCGCGGACGCCGTCGCCGGGCTGCGCGAGGGATGACCGTGCCGGTCCTGGCCCGGACGGCGGAGGAGTGGGACGGCGCCGCCGTCCGCCGGTTCACCCGGCGGGCCACCGCCGCCCGGGCCGACACCCGCTGGTGGACCCGGCTCGGCGACCTGACCTCCGGGCTGACCTCGGCCGCGATCGCGGTGGCGGTGTGCGGTGGGCTCGTCTCCGGGCTCCGTGAGCAGATCGCCGCGCGGCCGCCGGTCTCCTCGGCGGTGCTGCCGGGCGGGCTGGCCGCGACCGCGGTCGCGGTCGCCGTGGCGGCCGGGCTCGTCGCCCTGTTCGCCCGGCTCGGGCCGGTCAGCGCGACCCCGGGGGTGGCCGCCTGGTGGCTGCCGCTGCCGGCCGGCCGCCGGGGGCTGCTGCGCGGGGAGCTGCGCCGGGGGCTCGGGCTGGCCGTCGCCGCGGCGGTGGGAGTCGCGCTGCCGGTGGTGCTGACGGGGACCCGCACGCCCGGCGGGGTGCTCACCGGGGTCGCCGCCGGCGGCCTGCTCGCAGCGGTCGCGGTCGGTGCGCTCGTCGTCCGGCAGGCCGGGGGCGGCACCCGCTGGGTGCCCGCCGCCGCCGGGGGCGCGGTGGCGGCCGCGCTGGTCGGCCCGCCGGTGCTGGGCTGCGTCGCCGCGGCGTCCGGTGCCCGGGTGCCCTGGCCGACTACACCGGCCCTGCCCTGGGCGGCGGCCGGGGCGCTGCTGCTGGTGCTGCTCGCCGCTGCCGTGGCAGCGGTCGCGCTCGCCGACCGCCGGCTGGAGGAGCTGTCGGCGGCGGCGCTGCGCGCGTCGGGGGAGACCGTGCAGTACGCCACCGCCTCGGTGTTCTCCCTCGACACCCGGGAGATCGGCCGGGCCCTGCGCAGCCCGGTCCGCCGTCCGCGCCGGGCGCTGCGCTGGCGGTGGGTGCACCGGGCCGAGCACGCCGTCGTCGCCGGTGACCTGGCGGTGCTGGCGCGCTCCCCGTGGCGCTGGGGTCAGCTGGCGGTCGGTGCGGCGCTGCCGGTGCTCGCCGCCCGCACGCAGGGGGTGGGCGAGCTGCCCGCGCTGGTGGCGGTCGCCGTCGTCCTGGGCTGGTGGACCGCGGCCACGGCGGTGGGGGAGCCCAGCCGCCGGGCGTCGTCCGCACCGGGTGCCGACCGGTCGCTGCCCCTGGCCGCCGCTATGGTGGTCCGGTGCCGGGCGCTGGTGCCGGTCGCCGTCCTGGTCGTCGTCCTGGGGGTCTCCGCGCTGCTGGTCGGGCAGGGCACCGGGTCACCCCTGACCTGGCTGCTGCTGGGCGTGGCGGCGGCTCCGGCGTGGGCGGGGGCGGCGGTGCGCGCCGGCTACCGGCCCGACCTGGACTGGTCGGGGCCGGTGGTCTCCTCGCCGATGGGCGCGCTGCCGGTGGGGGTGGGCTCGACGCTGGTGCGCGGACCGGACGTCGGGGTGCTGGGCACCGTCCCGGTCGGGCTGGCCCTGCTGCTCGGCGCGGTGCCGGCATGGCTCGTCGGCGCCTCGCTCGCCTGGTCGCTGGCGCTCGTCGCCCTCGCGGTCGGGACCGCCCAGCAGCGCGACTGACCCACCGCGGTCAGCCGAGGACGGCGTCCCAGTGGCCGGTGAGCACGCTCCCCGTGACCGCCGCGGCGCAGACCAGCACCACACCGACGACGAACGCGGTGTCCAGCGGGCGCCACTGCGAGCCGCGGGCGTTGGTGCGGGCGGTGCCGGAGTCGAAGCCGCGGGCGTCCATCGCCGTGGCCAGCCGGGTGCCCCGCCGGATGGCTCCCACCAGCAGCGCGAACGACGTGCTCGCCAGCAGCCGCGCGTGGGCGAGCGGGTTCATGCCGGCGTCCACCCCGCGGGCGCGGCGGGCCAGCCGGATCGTCTCGAACTCCGTGGCCAGCAGCGGCACCAGCCGCAGCGCGGCCAGTGCGCCGTAGGTGAACCGGGTCGGCACCCGCCAGTGCAGGGTGAGCGCGTCGGCCAGCCGCACCGGGTCGGTCGAGGCGACGAGCAGGATGCCCGGCAGCGACAGCGCGACCACCCGTAGCCCCCAGGTCGCGCCGCTGACCCAGGCGTCCGCACCGGACAGCGACCCGAACGCCACGTTGACCCAGGCCACCCCCAGCGCGCTGAGCAGCAGCGGCCAGGTGCGCCGCAGCACGTCGCCCGGGCGGGTCAGCCCGGCGGCCGGCAGCAGCGCGAGCTCCGCGGCCAGCAGCACCGCCGGGGTGACCAGGTCGCCGCTGACCAGCAGGACGACGGTGACGACGACGATCGCCGACAGCTGGGCGACCGGGTTGACCGCCGACAGCGGGACCGGGCGGGCCGGGCCGAGCGCCAGGGGCAGGCTCACGCGGCCACCGCCTGGCCCAGCGCCAGCACGTCGTCGGCGAGCGCGGTGACCACGTCGGCGTCGTGGGTGACCAGGCACAGCGCCCGGTCGCCGTCCTGCTGCTCGGCCAGCAGCGCGACCAGCTCGGCCCAGGTCTCGCGGTCCTGGCCGAAGGTGGGTTCGTCGAGCACCAGCACCCGCGGGGCGGTGGCCAGTGCGGTCGCCACCGACAGTCGCCGCTGCTGGCCGCCGGAGAGGGTGAACGGGTTGGCCTCGGCGAGCGCGGCCAGCCCGAGCCGCTCCATCAGCTCCTCGGCCCGCGCGGTGTCGCCGGCGCCCAGGGACAGCTCGTCGCGCACCCGGCCGGTGAGGAACTGGTGCTCGGGCTGCTGGAACACCGTGCCGATCCGCTGCACCAGCTCACCGGCCCGCCACCGGTGCGGCGGGCGCTCCAGACGGCGCAGCCCCGCGGTGAGCGCCGGTCCCGCGGTGACCCGGCCGGTGGTGGGCGCCCGCAGCCCGGCCAGCAGCAGCGCCAGCGTCGACTTGCCGGTGCCGTTCGGGCCGGTGACGGCCAGCGTCCGGCCCGCGCGCAGGACGACGTCGATGGGCCGCAGCCCGGGGACGTCGCTGCCGCGGTGGGTGTACCCGGCGGCCTCGGTGGCCAGCAGCTGCTCGCCGGGGGAGTGCTGCCGCCGCGCCGGCAGTCGCGGGGGCGCGGGCCGCCAGCCGGCCCCGTGCTCGACGGTGCCGCCGCCGGGCAGCAGCTCGACCACCCGGTCGACCAGCGGCAGCCACGATTCCACGTCGTGGTCGACCACCACCAGGGTGGCGTCCCGGGCGCCGACCGCGCGGAGCACCGCGGCGCGCACCTGGGCGGCGCCGTCGGGGTCGAGCTGGGCGGTCGGCTCGTCGAGCAGCAGCAGCCCCGGGCGGGTGGCCAGCGCACCGGCCAGCACCAGTCGCTGCTTCTGCCCGCCGGACAGCGCGGCGGTCGCCCGGTCGCGGCCGAGGTCGAAGCCCACGGCGTCCAGGGCCGCGTCGACCGCCGGCCAGATCAGCGCCGGCGCGGTGCCGGTGTTCTCCAGCCCGAAGGCCACGTCGTCCCCGGCCCGGGTCATCACCAGCTGGGAGTCCGGGTCCTGGAAGACCATGCCGACCCGCTGCCGCCGCCGGTCCGGCACGGCGCCGTCGACGGTCAGCTCACCCGCGGGGTCGCCGGCTTCCGGGTCCAGCAGGCCACCGAGGGCCCGCAGCAAGGTCGACTTCCCGGAGCCGGAGGCCCCGGTGAGCAGCACGCGCTCACCGGGGGCCACCGTCAGGTCGACGTCCTGCACCGCCCAGGCCCGGCGGGTGGCGTGCCGGAAGCCCCAGCCGGCCAGCCGCACTGCGACCGGGGTCACCGGGCCGGCCTCGCCTGGGGGGCGAGGTCCTCCTTCACACGCGGGTGCGGCCGGCGGTGAACGAGGACAGCGCGCCGCTGGCGCGCAGTGCGCGGGTCAGCGCCATGCCGCCGACGCCGGCGATCACCACGGTGCTGCTGACGACCAGGAGCAGGTAGACGGTCTTCCAGGCCGCCGTCCAGTCCGGGTAGTAGTAGCCGAAGTCCAGGAAGGTGGCGGCCAGCCCGGCCAGCGCCGCGGCCAGCAGCGCCTGCAGCCAGCCGAAGCGGCGGTAGCGGAACGCGGCGAAGCCCAGCTCGGCGGCCAGGCCCTGCAGCAGGCCGTAGAGGACGACGGTGCTGCCGAAGTGCGAGCCCAACAGCGCCTCGACGACGGCGCCGATCAGCTCGGCGAACACCGCGGCGCCCGGCTTGCGGACGACGAGCGGCGCGACCACCGCGGGCAGCAGGAAGACGCCGTAGAGCACCGCCTGGGCGGGCGGGAAGCCGGCGAAGGCGGGTCCCGTGGCCGAGAAGACCAGGGCCCACAGCCAGAAGACGAGGCCGAAGGCGACGCCCAGCACGGCGGTGACGATGATGTCGACGGTGCGCCAGGACGTCGTCCCGGGGGCAGCGTCGATCGGTCGGACGGCCTTCTCGGCCATGGTGCTCCTCCAGACTCCCTGCGCCGGCATGACCCGGATCAGGTTCGAGGGTCTGCGGTTGCCCGCACTCTCAGCGCCGAGGCGCTCCCCTGTCGTGTGTGTGGCAGGAGCCTAGACCGCCGCCGCCCGACCGCGCGGGTCGAGCCACCGCGCCGACCGGTGCGCCGCCGCGGGACCCGGCCCACCGGTCGGCAGGGTGGCTCAGCCCTGCCGGCGCTCCGGCCCGCCGTGCAGCCCGCGGCGGGCCATCGACGCGGTCAGCGCCGTCCAGGCCCGGACCGGCAGCACCCGGACCAACTTCATCAGCACGGCCATCGGCAGCGGGAAGACGATCTCGGCCCGGTCGCGGGCGATGCCGTCGGCGATGGTGCGCGCGGCGACCTCGGCGGGGACCTTGAACGGCATCGGGAAGCGGTTGCGGTCGGTCATCCGGGTGGTCACGAACCCGGGGTTGACCGTCTGGACGACGACCCCGCGCGGCGCCAGCGAGCCGCGCAGGCTCTCCAGCAGGTTGATCAGCGCTGCCTTGCCCGCGCTGTAGGCCTCCGAGCCGGGCATCCCGCGGTACCCGGCGACCGAGGCGACGCCGACGATGCGCCCGGCGCCGGCGCCGAGCATCTGCGGGACGACGGCCTCCATCGTGTGCACCGCGCCCATCACGTTGACCTGCAGGTGGTCGCTGAAGAGCTGGGAGTCCCACGGTTCCACGTGGAACGACGACCACGTGCCGGCGTTGAGGACGGCGACGTCCAGTCCGCCCAGCGCCTCGCGCACCGCCTGCCCGGCGGCGACGGTGGCGGCCCGGTCGGTGACGTCGACCGGGACGACGGCCATCCGGCCCGCCGCCACCTCGGTGAGCTGGTCGACGCTGCGGGCGCTGATCGCCACCCGGGCACCGCGATCGGCCAGCTCGCGGGCCAGGGCGGCGCCGATGCCGGTCGAGGCGCCGGTGACCCAGATGCGTGCTCCGTCGAGCTCCATGGCCCCAGCGTGGAGGATGGGGCCGTGGCAGCGCGCAAGGGGTCGGGGAAGAGGGCGGCACCGACCGGTCAGGTGGGCCGCGGCGAGTTCGTCGTCTACCCCGGCGGCCCGACGGCGATCTACGACCTGCTCGAGCGGCTGTCCGCGGCCGCCGGCGACGCCCCCGAGTACGGCACCCCCGGCATCAGCCTGGACCGGAAGCGGCTGACCGTGCGCTGGTTCGGCGAGCCGCCGGCCGCGGTGCGCCGCGTGCTCGACGGGGCGCAGGGCTTCGAGCTGACCCTCGCGCCGACCGAGTTCCGCCCCGCCGACCTGCGCGCCGAGGCCGAGCGGCTGCTGGCCGAGCACCCCGGGCTGGTCACCAGCGCCCGCGACCGCCCCGAGGGCGACGGCCTCGAGGTGCTGGTCGCGCCGCCCGCCGCCGAGGCCGCCGGCAGCGCAGACGCCGCGCTCGAGCAGGCCGGCGTCCGGGCGGTGTTCCCGCTGTTCGCCGAGCCCGGCGAGGCCCTCCCGGACTGACGCCTGCGGTCGTCCCCTCCCGGGGCCGAAGTCGCGACTTCGGCCCCGGGAGGGGACCGAGGGGTCAGGCAGCGGGGCCGTAGGTCAGGTGGGCGACGCCGTTGCTCAGGGCCTCGGCGCCGCGCAGCGACAGCGTCTGCGCCGTCCCCTCGGGGAAGAGCTTGATGCCGGTGCCCACCGCGACCGGGTAGACGTAGAGGTGCAGCTCGTCGACCAGGCCGTCGGCCAGCAGCGCCCGCACCAGGGTGGCGCTGCCGCTGACGTAGAGGTCGCCGTCGACCTCGTCCTTGAGCGCCCGGACCCGGTCGGCGGCGTAGCCGCCCAGCACGGTCGAGTTGCGCCACACCGACTCGGCGTCGGTGAGGGTGGAGCTGACCACGTACTTGGTGGTGTCGTTGAAGAAGGGCGCGCCCTCGTCGTCCTCGACGGTGCGGGTCGACCAGGCCGGCGCGAACATCTCGAAGGTGGTGCGGCCCAGCAGGATGCCGGCCGACGACCCGGTCAGCTCGCCGATCGAGGACGACAGGTCGTCGGGGAAGCCGTAGTCGACCGTCCACATCGGGACGTCGACCACGCCGTCGACGGTGGTGAACTCGTGGACCTTGATGGCACCCATGTGCGTGGCTCCTCAGCGTCAGGACCGGCCGGCGCCGGTCTCGTCACCCGTCCAGACGGCGGACGGCGCAGTTTCTCATCTGTCGCCGTGCGATCGGGCGGTCCGGCGGGCGCTCGGGGCCGCGGGCGACGTGCGTTAGGTTAGGCAACACTTACCCAACAGCGGCGTGCGCCGAACCCGACCCGCCGGAGATCCGCCGGGTGGCCCGCGCGCGCACCGAGGACAGGAGCACGGCAGCATGAGGACGCCCATCGGCCGGATCGGGCTCGTGGCCACCGCCGTGGTCTCGGTCTGCGCGCTGACCGCCTGTGGAGCCTCCGAGCCGGTGCTCGAGCCCAGCGCCGCCGAGGCCGGCGAGGGCGGCACCACCTACCCGCTGGTGATCGACAACTGCGGCCAGCAGCTGACCGTGGAGGCGCCACCGCAGCGCGTGGTCTCCCTCGACCAGGGCGTCACGGAGATCCTGCTGTCCCTGGACCTGGGCGACCGGGTCGTGGGCACCGCGTCCTGGACCGACCCGGTGCTGCCCGAGCTCGCCGACGCCAACGCGTCGGTGCCCCGGCTGGCGGACAACGCGCCCAGCTACGAGGTCGTCCTCGGCGCCGACCCGGACCTCGTGACCGCCTCCTTCGGACGGCACTACCTGACCGGCGGGGTCGCCGAGCGGGCCCGCTTCGCCGAGACCGGCATCGACTCCTACCTCTCGCCCACCGACTGCGAGGACGGGCAGAGCATCAACGGCGGTGGCACCCGGACCCGCCCGCTCACCGTGGACGCGCTGTACCAGGAGATCCGCGAGCTGGCCGCCGTCTTCGACGTCCCCGCCCGCGGCGAGGCGCTGGTCACCCGGCTGCAGGAGCGCGCGGCCGCCGCGACCGCGCGGATCGAGCAGTCCGACGTGTCGATGGCGTTCTGGTTCGCCGACACCAAGAGCCCCTACGTGGCCGGCGGCTTCGGTTCGGCCAACCTGCTGGCGACCACGGTGGGCGCGACCAATGCGTTCGCCGACCTGGACGAGGACTGGCCCGCCGTCGGCTGGGAGACCGTGGTGGAGCGCGACCCGCAGGTGCTCGTGCTCGGCGACCTGCTCCGCGACCGGTTCCCCGGCGACCGGCTGGCCGACAAGGAGGCGTTCCTGGCGGCCGACCCGCTGACCAGCACCCTGCAGGCGGTGCAGGACGAGCGCTACATCGCCCTGCACGGGGCGGAGATGAACCCCTCCATCCGCTTCGTGGACGGGCTGGAGAAGATCGCCAACGGGCTGAAGCAGCTCGGGACGACGTCCTGAGCGTCGGGCCGGCGCTGGTCGGCGCGGCCGGTGCCACCACGTCGGCGCCGGTCCGACGCCGGACGACCGGGCTGCTGCTCGTGGCCGCGGGCGTCGCCGCGGTGGTGCTCTCCGTGGCCGCCGCGATCACCCTCGGCCCCGCCGACGTCTCGCTGGTCAACGTGCGCGACGTGCTGCTCAACCACCTCGGTCTGGCTGAGGTCCCGGTGCGGGCCGCCAAGGACGCGATCGTCTGGGAGGAGCGGCTGCCCCGGGCCCTCACGGCGGCCGCGGTCGGCGCCGGGCTGGGCATCTGCGGGGCCGTCCTGCAGTCGCTGCTGCACAACCCGCTGGCCGACCCGTTCCTGCTCGGGATCTCCTCCGGCGCCTCCACGGGCGCCGTGCTGGTCGGGGTGCTCGGGCTCGGCGGCACCGCGATCGGCCTGTCCGGCGGAGCGTTCATCGGCGCCGTGCTGGCCTTCGGCCTCGTCGTCCTGCTCGCCCAGCTCTCCGGCGGCGGCACCGACCGGGTCATCCTCGCCGGCGTGGCGGGCACCCAGCTGTTCTCCGCCCTGACGTCGTTCGTGGTGTTCGCCTTCGCCGACTCCGACGAGACCCGCGGCGTCATGTTCTGGCTGCTGGGCTCGCTGGAGGGGGTCCGCTGGGACGACGTCGCCCTGTGCGGCGCCGCCGTCGTCCTCGGTCTCCTGCTGTGCCTGGGCTCGGCGCACACGCTGGACGCCTTCTCCTTCGGCGACGACGTCGCCGCCTCCCTCGGCGTCCACGTGACGCGGGCCCGGATGCTGCTGCTGGTGCTCACCGCCCTGCTCACCGCGGCGCTGGTGAGCGTCGCCGGCGCCGTCGGCTTCGTGGGGCTGGTCCTGCCGCACGCCGCCCGTTTCCTCGTCGGCCCCCGGCACGCGCGGCTGGTCCCGGCCACGGCGCTGATCGGCGCCGTCTTCATGGTGTGGGTCGACGCGGTGTCGCGGGTGGCGTTCCAGCCCACCCCATTGCCGGTCGGGGTCGGGACGGCGTTGGTCGGCGTGCCGGCGTTCGTGCTGATCCTGCTGCGGCGCAGGCGGGCCCGGTGACGCTGCAGGCGTGGGAGGTCCGCTGGCACCGCGGCGGGGCCCTGGTCGTCGACGGGGTGACCCTGACCCCGGCCCCGGGCAGCACGGTCGGGCTGTTGGGGCCCAACGGCTCCGGCAAGTCCTCGCTGCTGCGGCTGCTGACCGGCACCGCCCGGCCGGACTCCGGCGTGGTCACCCTGGACGGCGCCGCGCTCGGCTCGCTGCCCCGCCGGGACGTCGCCCGCGCGGTCGCGGTGGTGAGCCAGCACGCCGACACCGACACCGACATCCGTGTGCGGGACGTCGTCCGGCTCGGCCGGATCCCGCACCGCGGCTTCCTCGGTGCGGCCGGTGCCGGTGACGAGGGGGCGGTGGCGGCAGCGCTCGCGCACACCGGCCTCACCGACAAGGCCGACCGGCTGTGGCACACGCTGTCCGGGGGTGAGCGCCAGCGCGTGCAGATCGCCCGGGCGCTGGCCCAGGAGCCGCGGGAGCTGCTGCTGGACGAGCCGACCAACCACCTGGACATCCGCCACCAGCTCGAGCTGCTCACCCTGGTCGCGCGGCTGCCGGTCACCAGCGTCATCGCCCTGCACGACCTGAACCTCGCGGCGATGTTCTGCGACGAGGTGGTCGTGCTGGAGCGCGGGCGGGCGGTGGCCGGGGGGCCGCCGCGCGAGGTGCTGACCGCCGAGCTGATCGCCCGGGTCTACGGCGTGCGGGCGCAGGTGCACACCGACGGGCAGGGCCGGCTCAGCGTCCTCTTCGAGCCCGGAGAGCCGTGACCGGTCAGCCCAGGAAGGTGCTGACCAGCAGGTAGCCGTTGAGGCCGATGATCAGCGCGGCGACGACCGCGCCGGTGAGAGTGGTGATCCGACGGTTGACCCAGCCGCCCATCAGGTCCTTGCGCGAGGTGAGCCACAGCAGCGGCACCAGGGCGAAGGGGATGCCGAAGCAGAGCACGACCTGCGACCAGACCAGCGCCTTGGTCGGGTCGACGCCCAGGCCCAGCACCAGCAGCGCGGGGGCGAGGGTGATCAGCCGGCGGACCAGCACCGGGATGTGCTTGCGCAGGAAGCCGGCCATCACCACCTGCCCGGCGTGCGTGCCGACCGAGGAGCTGGCGAACCCGGCGGCCAGCAGCGCGACGGCGAAGGCCAGTGCCGCACCGTTGCCGAGCCGGTCGCCCAGGCCGGCGTGCACGCTCTCCAGCGACTCGATGCCGTCGCCGGCGGTGAACAGCTGTGCGGCGATCACCAGCATCGCGGCGTTGACCAGCCCGGCCAGGCCCATGGCCAGGACGACGTCGAGGCGCTGGGCCCGCAGCAGCCCGCGCCGTCCGGAGCGCGTCTTCCCGGCGGTGACCGTGTCGCCGTAGCGGCCGGGCGTCAGCGCGGAGTGCACGTAGATGACGTGCGGCATGACCGTCGCGCCCAGGATGCCGGTGGCCAGCAGCAGGCTGTCGGTGCCGGCGAAGCCGGGCACCAGGCCGGAGGCGGCGCCGCCCGCGTCGACCCCCGCGCCCAGCAGCGTGTAGCCGAGCCCACCGCCGACGACCAGCAGCAGCCCGGTGATGACCCGCTCGAAGGGCCGGAAGCCGCGGGACTGGGCGGCGAGCAGGACGAACGCGACGACGGCGGTGATGATCCCGCCGATCCACAGCGGCACCCCGAACAGCAGGTTCAGCGCGACCGCCCCGCCGACGATCTCGGCCAGGTCGGTGGCGATGGCGACCGCCTCGGCCTGTGCCCACAGCCCCCAGGTGACCGGCCGGGGGAAGCGCTCGCGGCAGCAGGTGGCCAGGTCCCGCCCGGTCGCCAGCCCCAGCTTGGCGGTGAGCGTCTGGATGAGCATCGCCATCAGGTTCGCCGCGACGATCACCCACAGCAGCGTGTAGCCGAACGAGGCGCCGCCGGAGAAGTTGGTGGCGAAGTTGCCGGGGTCGACGTAGGCGACGGCGGCGACGAACGCCGGGCCGAGCAGCGGCCACAGCCGCCGCTTCGCCTGCGGAGCGGGGCGGGGGGCGCGCGACAGCGTGCTGGGGAGGACGGCGGCCTCGGTCTTCGACAGGTACACGTGGCCCTCCCGGGGCTGGGGTGTCGGGGCTTGCCCTCCTGTCCTGCCCGGCACGGAGGGGCCATCGGGGCCGACCTGTGGCCCCCGGGGGTCAGGCCAGCCTCTCCTGCCCCGCCGGCCACCGGAATGGCCATTCCGGTGGCCGGCCGGCGGGGGCGCGGGGAGCGGGTGGCCGGGGCCCGGACGGGGCGGCGCCCGCCCGTGCCCCGTGGCGGTCAGGCCGGGACGACCAGACCGCTGGTCGCCGTCCGGGCGGTGGTGAGGCGCTGCTGGACGTCGCTCCAGTTCACGACGTTCCACCACGCCTTCACGTAGTCGGCCTTCACGTTCTGGTAGTCCAGGTAGAACGAGTGCTCCCACATGTCGAGCATCAGCAGCGGCACCAGGCCCACGGCGAGGTTGCCCTGGTGGTCGTACAGCTGGTTGATCAGCAGCTTCTGGCCCACGGAGTCCCAGGTCAGCGCAGCCCAGCCGGAGCCCTGCACGCCGAGCGCGGTGGCCGTGAAGTGGCCCTGGAAGCCCTCGAAGCCGCCGAACTGGTCGTCGATCGCCGCGGCGATCTCGCCGTCGGGCCGGCCGGCGCCGTCCGGGGTCATGTTCGGCCAGAAGACCGAGTGGTTGACGTGCCCGGCCAGGTTGAAGGCCAGGTTCTTCTCGTGCAGGTTGACCGTGCCGAAGTCGCCGGTCGAGCGGGCGTCGGCCAGCTTCTCGAGCGCGGTGTTGGCGCCGGCGACGTAGGTGGCGTGGTGCTTGTCGTGGTGCAGTTCCATGATCCGGCCGCTGATGTGCGGCTCGAGCGCGCTGTAGTCGTAGGGCAGGTCGGGCAGGGTGTACTCGGGCACGAGATCTCCTCGGGTCGGAACCGGACACCTCGGTCATCCCCTGTGGCGTCGTCCTCCCGGTGCCGTCCGGTGGCCCCCCGGGGTCACGATCCGTGCAGGAGGCCGCTGGGATCCTTGTCCCGCGGGTCCGGGTCGGGCACCATGGCGCCGCTCCGCCAGGGCCCGTTCACAGGAGCGTGTCGGCCGGGCCGAGGTGGAGGTCGCGGGACATGGCACGGATCGCACGAGCCGGCGTGCTGCTCGCTGCACTGCTCGTGCTCGCCCTCGGTGCCGGGCTGGCCGTCAGCCCGCCCGCGTTGGCCGCGGGGACGCTCCCGGGGTACCCGGCGGACGTGCAGGCCGTCCCGGGAACGGGTTCGATCACGATCACCTGGAGCGCCGCGCCGGACGGCGGATCCCCCATCACCGGTTACCTCGTCGCGTCCTCCAGCGGAGCCCTGGGGTCGACAGTGTTGCCTGCTGACGCGCGCTCGCACACGGTGCACGGACTCCATGGGGGCATCCCGTACCGGGCGTGCGTCTATGCGCTGAACGCCAACGGGGGGAGCGAGGGCTGCCAGCTCAGCCCGACGGTGACCCTGCCGGCTGAGGCCCCTGGGGTCCCGCAACAGTTGCAGCTCGCCTACCGGTGGGACGGCGCCGTCCGGGTGTCCTGGCAGTTCGCCGAGCCCTACGGGGCCCCGATCAGCGGCTTCACCCTGACCGAGAACCCGGACGGCGCGCGGGCGTTCGTGGACACCCGGGCGTGGGATGCGGCGCCACCGGACCCGGACGGCTCCCGTCACTACTTCGTCGATCTGCGAGGACTGCGCACCGGGGTGGAGCACAGCGTGTCGGTCACGGCGACCAACGCGATGGGCACCGGACCCGCCGCGTCGGAGACCTTCGAGCTCGAGAGCCTGGACGAGATGGTCGTCGGCGAGACGCTCTTCCCGGGCGAGGAACTGCGCTCGGCCAATGGGCGCTACTCGCTCGAGATGCAACAGGACGGCAACCTCGTCGTCTACGCCGACGACATCCGTCCGCTGTGGCACACGCACAAGTGGCGGCCCGGCACCGAGTTGGACCTGCAGTACGACGGGAACCTCGTCGCCTACGGAACGGACGGGTTCGACGTCTGGAATTCGGGGACCTTCGGCAACCGGTACTCACGCCTGGTCATTCAGGACGACGGCAACCTCGTGCTTTACGGCGCCGACGGTCGCCCGCTGTGGTTCACCGGCTGGGACCGCGGCACGGTCCAGGACACGCTGCTGGCGAAGCAGGACCTGACCGCGGGGCAGTCCCTCGTCTCGCGCAACGGCCAGTACCAGGCGTTGATGCAGGCGGACGGCAACCTGGTCGTCTACGGACCGGGCCGACGGGCGCTGTGGCACATCGGTGTCTGGAACAGGGGCGGCAACCGGCTGCGCATCCAGGCTGACGGCAATGCGGTCGTCTACCAGTTCAACTGGCTGATGAACTGGCATGCAGGCACGTGGGGCAACGCGAACGTCCGCCTGTTGATGCAGGACGACGGCAACCTGGTGCTCTACGCCGCCAACGGCCGCGCGCTGTGGTCGTCGATGTTCGGCCGCACCTACTGACCTGAGCGCGCCGGCTGGCGCACCAGGGTCCAGATCGGCAGCTCGTGGTCGACCGCCGTCCGGGTCGCATGGGTCACGGCGAAGCCCGACCGCTGCAGCCAGCGGACGACGGTCGAGGTGTAGACCGTGGCGGCGGCCGGCACGCCCTCGGCGTCGCAGCGGTCCAGCACCGGCCGGAGCACCGCCGCGCCCAGGCCCGCGTGCCGAGCCGCCGGCCGGGTGCCCACCGCGTGCAGCCACCAGTGCGGCTCCGGCGGCCGGCCCTGGGCGCCGAGCCGCTGGCTGGCGAACACCACCGGCTGCCGGGCCCCGAACACCCGCGGCAGGTCGCGGTCGATGACCGCCTGCAGGTCGGCGGCCGGCTGCTCGTCCCCGGGCGCGACCCAGGCGGCCACCGCGCTGACGTCGTCGGTCACCCACGCCGTCCCGGCGAGCACCGGCACCAGCCCGCCCCACAGCTCCGCCCAGCGCGAGAGCCGCTGGGTGCGACCGTCCTCCGGCAGCGCCCAGGAGGTCCACCGGTAGTCGGGGTAGGCCTGCGACAGCGTGGCGGCCATGCGGGGGACGTCGGCGCGCGTGGCGGGCCGGACGACGGGGGGAGTGCTCACCGCCCGATGAGACCACGCGCCCGCCCGTCGAGCCGGGCGGCGGAGGACCGGCGGTGTCAGCGGGCGCGGGTAGCGTGCGCTCCGGTTGGCCGACAGGGAGCGAGGAGCACGACCGTGGACGACGTGGTGGTGGGCTCGCTCCCCGCGGCGCTGCCGGCGACGGTCGGGGCGGCCTCCGACCCGGCGTTCGAGCGGTTCGCCCGGCTGGCCCGGCAGGTGCTGGGCGTGCCGGTGGCCCTGGTCTCCTTCGTCTCCGCCGACGAGCAGGTCTTCCCCGGCGCGCTGGGGCTGCCCGAACCGTGGCAGGCCAGCCGCCGGACGCCGCTGTCGCACAGCTTCTGCCAGCACGTGGTGCGCAGCCGTTCCCCGCTGGTCATCGCCGACGCCCGGATCGACCCGCTGGTCTGGGAGAACCTGGCCATCCGCGACCTGGGCGTCATCGCCTACGTGGGCGTCCCGCTGGTCGGCGCCGAGGGCGAGGTCGTCGGGTCGCTCTGCGCCATCGACGACCATCCGCGCGACTGGACCGCCACCGAGGTGGCCGTCCTGCAGGACCTCGCCGACGCCTGCAGCTCGGAGCTGCAGCTGCGCACCCTGCGGGCCCGGGCCACCGAGGCCGCGCTGCAGGCGGCCCGGGCCCAGGCGCGCGCCGAGGTGTCGCTGGCCGACCGGCGCACGGTCGCCGAGACGCTGCAGCAGGCGATGCTCACCCACCTGCCCGAGCCCGACCACCTGGAGCTCCGCGCCCGCTACCTGCCCTCGCACGCCGGCGACCAGGTGGGCGGCGACTGGTACGACGGCTTCCTCACCGCCCAGGGCGCCACGGTGCTCGCCATCGGCGACGTGGTCGGCCACGACATGCGGGCCGCGGCCACGATGGGCCAGTTGCGCACCCTGCTGCGCGCCTTCGCCTACGACCGCGGCGAGGAGCCCTCCCAGACGCTGCGCCGGCTGGACCGGGCGATGACCGGCCTGGACGTCGCCGGGCTGGCCACCGTCGTCCTGGCCCGCATCGAGCAGGACGCCGACGCCCGCGCCGCGGGCACCCGGCTGCTGCGCTGGTCCAACGCCGGCCACCCGCCGCCGATCCTGCTGCACGCCGACGGCCGCACGACGCTGCTCGACCGGCGTCCCGACGTGCTGGTGGGGGTGGACGCCGGCCGGCGCCGGCACGACTGGACCGTCGAGCTGGCGCCCGGCGACACGGTCGTGCTCTACACCGACGGCCTGATCGAGCACCGCGACTGGGGCGCCGACATCGACCGCGGCACCGCCCGGCTCCGCCGCACCCTCACCGAGCACGCCCACCTGCCCCTCGAGCAGCTGCTGGACACCGTCGTCAGCCGCAACGGCGACGGCCGCGAGGACGACATCGCCCTGCTGGCGGTGCGCTGCCACCCCGAGGACCGCTCCCGCCCGGCCGAGGCGGGGCCCGGCAGCCTGCGGGCGATCGGCTGACGCCCGCCGTCGGCGTGTGCTCTGCTGTGCGGGACATGACGCCGACCGTGAGCTCCCGCCAGCGCTGGGACGTCGTCGTCGCCGGGGCCGGGCCGGCCGGGCTCGCCGTCGCCGCCGCGTGCGCTACCCGCGGGCTGCGGGTGGCGCTGGTCGCCCCGCACCTGCGGCCCTGGCACCAGACGTACAGCCTGTGGGCCGACGAGCTGGACGCGGTCACCACCGCGCTCGCGCCCGGCACCGTCCTCGGCGCCCGCTACCCGGCCACCGTCGTGCGCACCAGCGCCGGGCAGCGCGACCTGGGCCGCGGTTACGCCCGCCTGCACAACGACGTCGTCCACGGCCTGCTGCTCGACCAGCTGGCCACCGGCGGCGGCGTGACCGTGCCGGGCACGGTCGCCGGCACCCGGGACGACGGCCGGCAGGTGACGCTCGCCGACGGGACGACGCTGACCGCCCGGCTGGTCGTCGACGCCCGGGGCGGTGGACCGGGCAGCGCCCAGCAGCGCGCCTGGGGCGAGCGGGTCGCCGGCGACGTCGGCGACCTGGTCCCGCCCGGCAGCGCCCTGTTCATGGACTGGGTCACGCTGCGCGACCCGGCGGCGCAGCCGCCGGTCTTCCTCTACGGGATGGCCCTCGACGACGGCACCACGCTGCTGGAGGCCACGTCGCTGGCGGCCCGCCCGCCGGTCCCGCTGCCGCACCTGCGCGAGCGGCTGCACCGGCTGATGGCCGAGACGGGCCTGCGCACCGCCGAGGAGCCGGAGAAGGTGGCCATCCCCCTCGACGCCGCGGTCCGGCGCGGGGCCGGCGTCCCGGTCGGGGCCGCGGCCGGCCTCGTGCACCCGGCGACCGGCTACAGCGTGGCGACCTCGCTGCAGACCGGCGGCACCGTCGCCGACGCCGTCCTGGCCGGGGCCGACGCCGCCGCCGTGCGGTCGCTGGTGCGCGGTGCCCGGCGGCGGGCGACCCTCGGCCTGTTCGCGCTCGGCCGGGAGGTGCTGCTCGGTCTGGACGAGGAGCAGACCGACACGTTCTTCTCGACCTTCTTCACCCTGCCGCCGTCGGCCTGGAACGCCTACCTCGACACCGGTTCCCCGCCGTCGGCCGTCGCGGCCACGATGCTGCGGGTCGCCCGGGCGCTCCCGCCGTCCGGCCGGCGGTTCCTCGCCGGCGGGGTGGCCCGCGCCGTCCGCCCCCGGCGCGTCAGTCCCTGACCACCCGCAGCGTCGCCAGCGACGGGTCGGCGGCGTCGGGGACGAGCATCCCGGCGGCCACCCCGCTGGTCAGGTAGCCGACCACCTCCTGGCTGATCCGCTCGCCGGGGCACAGCACCGGGACGCCGGGCGGGTAGGGGCTGATCATCTCGGCGGCCACCCGGCCCACGGCCGCCTCGACCGGCACCTGCTCGACCGGGGCGAAGAACGCGTCGCGCGGCCGCATGACGCTCTCCAGCTCCAGCGAACGCGCGGGCGGCAGCGCGACCGGTGCCTGCTGCTCCAGCGAGGGCGCGGCCGCGACCAGCTGCCGCAGCGACTCGACCAGCCGGTCGACCATGGCGTCGTCGTCGGCGTGGGTGAGCCGGGCGCTGATCCGGCAGGCGTCGGCGGACCCGACGTCGACCTGGCACTGCGCCCGCAGCCAGTCACCGGCCTGGTAGCCGGAGATGCCCAGCGGCCGGACGTCAATGGTGAACACGAGCGGGTCCAGGTCGAACGCGCCGCCGGGGCGCACCACCTCGCGGCCCATCAACGACAGCCCGTCGATCGCATCGACCGCCGTCCGGAGCCGGGCCGCGCGCTGCAGGGCGGCGCCGAGCAGCTCCTCGCCCTGCTCGACCATCTGCCGCCGCCAGCCGTCCAGCGTCAGGTAGACCAGCGAGGACGAGCTGGTGGTGCCCAGCAGGTCCTCCCGCTGCTTGAGCACCGAGGGGTCGACCCGGTCACCCTTGAGGTGGAAGACCGAGCTCTGCTCGACCGCCGCGCCCATCTTGTGCACGCTGGTGACCACCAGGTCGGCCCCGGCGTCCATGCCCCAGGCGGGCAGGTCGGGGTGGAAGGGCAGGTGGGCGCCCCACGCCTCGTCGACGATCAGCGGGACGCCGAACTCGTGGCAGACCGCAGCGACGCCCTCGATGTCGGCGCAGGTGCCCCAGTCGGTCGGGGTGATCAGCAGCATCCCCTTGGCGTCGGGGTGGGCCTCCAGCGCGGCCCGGACGTCGTCCGGCTCCGGCGGGTGCGCGATCGCCAGGTCGGTGTCGAAGTGCGGGTGCACCCACACCGGCACGATGCCGCTGACGATCACCCCGGCCATCACCGACTTGTGCGCGTTGCGGCTGATCAGCAGCTCCTCGCCCGGCCCGGCCACCGACATGATCGCGGTCTTGACCGACAGCGAACTGCCGCAGGTGGAGAAGAAGGTGGTGTCGGCGTCCACGGCGTCGGCCATCAGGTCCTCGGCCTGGCTCACCACCCCCTGGGACTCGCGCCGGTCGTCGAGCCCGTTGAGGGTGAGGACGTCGGAGGCGAACACCCCCTGGCCGACCACCTCGAGCACCCGCGGGTCGGCGCCGCGGCCCTGCTTGTGGCCGGGCGGGCCGAACACGAGGTCGCCCCGCTCGCGGAAGGCCTGCAGCGCCTCGATCACCGGTACGCGTGAGTGGTCCATGCGGGCGCGCTACCCACGTCGGGCCGCTGACACCCCGCCGACATGTACTTGAAGTCTCAAGCAAGAGGGCGGAGACTGGGCCCTCCACCGACCAGCAGGAGCCCGCGATGCCCGTCCAGCGCCTCAACCACGCCGTCCTCTTCGTCCGCGACGTCGACCGCAGCGCCGCCTTCTACCGCGACGTCCTCGGCTTCCGGGTGAAGGTCGAGATGCCCGGCCGCGCGGTGTTCCTGCAGGCCGAGGGGTCGACCAACGACCACGACCTGGGCCTGTTCGCGGTCGGCGCGCAGGCCGGGCCGTCCGGCGCGGGGCGCAGCACCGTCGGGCTCTACCACCTGGCCTGGGAGGTCGACACCCTCGGCGAGCTCGCCCGGATCCGCGGTGCGCTGGCCGAGGCCGGCGCCCTGACCGGTGCCTCCGACCACGCCACCACCAAGGCGCTCTACGCCCAGGACCCCGACGGCATCGAGTTCGAGGTGTCCTGGCTGCTGCCGGCCGACCTCATCACCCCCGAGATCGAGGCGCTGGGCGCCACCACCCGCGCACTGGACCTGGCCGGTGAGATCGCCCGCTACGGCGCCGACACCCGCGGCGGCGTCGGGGTCAGCGTCCCCGCCTGAGGGTCCCGACGAGGTCCGCGTGCTCGCGGCGTCCCGACCCGGGACGCCACGAGCACGCAGACCTCACGGACGCAGGAGCAGGATGCTGCTGACCGCCGTGGCGAGCAGCCGGTCGGACCCGTCGTGCAGGACGGCCTCGGCCAGCGCCGTCCGGCTGCCCAGATGGGTGACCGTGCCGGTGCAGCGCACCCGGCCGGTGTCGACGGTGATCGGACGGAGGAACTTCACCGTCAGGTCCAGGCTGGTGTAGCCGACCCCGGCCGGCAGCTTCGAGTGCACCGCGCAGCCGGTCGCGGAGTCCAGCAGCGTGGCGTAGACGCCGCCGTGCACCGAGCCGATCGGGTTGTAGTGGAACTCGGCGGGCTCGAGCGCGAAGACGATCCGGCCCTCCTCCACCGACTCGAGCTCGAAGCCGAGGGTGGCGATCACCGGCGGGGCGGGCAGCTCACCGGCCGCCATCGCCCGCAGCACCTCGATGCCCGACGAGGTGCGGGCAGCCTCGACGGAGGCCATCGGGTCGCCCCAGGAGTAGGTCCGTTCGCGCTCTGACGTCACCGGCGGACGGTAGCGCTCAGGCGCCGGCGGGCCAGCGGAAGAGCTCGTCGCCGGCGGCCACCGACGCGCCCGCGGTCACCGGGGGCATCGTGTCGGCGGCGGCGTCCATCACCACGACCGGGCTTACCGGCGACATGCCGGCGGCGCGCACCGCGGCCACGTCGACGGTGACCACGCGGTCGCCGGCGGAGACGTCCTCGCCCTCGGTGACGTGCAGCGTGAACGGGGCGCCGGCCAGCCGCACCGTGTCGATGCCGACGTGCACCAGCACGCCGCGGCCCTCGGGGGTGAGCACGATGAACGCGTGCGGGTGCACCTTGAGCAGCCGCCCGCCCACCGGGGCCAGGACGTCGACCAGCCCGGCGTCCTCGGCCGGCGCGATGCCCACGCCGGCGCCCACCATCGAGGCGGCGAACACCGGGTCGGGCACCTCGGAGATCGGCAGGACCGTGCCGGGCAGCGGGGCGGTGACGAGCAGGGTCACAGCAGGTCGTTGACGTCGTCGGCCAGCGAGTCCGCCTCGGGCCCCACGACGACCTGCACGATCCGGCCGGCCACGAGCACGCCGTGGGCGCCGGCCCGCCGCAGGGCGGCCTCGTCGACCAGCGAGGGGTCCTTGACCTCGGTCCGCAGCCGGGTGATGCAGCCCTCGACGTCGTCGATGTTGGCGGCGCCGCCCAGCCCGGCGACGATCTGCTCGGCCTTGTCCATGGGGCTCTCCTCCCGGCGGCCCGGCGGCCGCGATCACTGCTGCGAGTCGTACAGGTAACGGCATCCGACCGGCGACGTCCAGGGTGTTGACAGGCGGTGGGCGCGCCCACCATCCTCCCGGATCAACTGGTCATGACCGGACGGTACCGGTTGGTCGACGTCCGAGGGAATGGCCGGCGAACAGCTCCGCAGTTCCTGCCGTCCCGTCCCCTGCGTCCCCCGAGGAGAGCCCCTCATGGCCACCCAGACCGCCGCACCGACGAAGGAACGCCGAGGCCTCGCCGGCCTCCAGCGCCTGGGCCGCAGCCTCATGCTGCCCATCGCCGCCCTGCCCGCCGCCGGCCTGCTCCTGCGACTCGGGCAGGACGACATGATCGGCCGCTGGGAGTCGATGGAGACCGTCGCCGCGGTGATGGCCGCCGCCGGCAACGCCCTGTTCGGCAACCTGCCGCTGATCTTCGCCGTGGGCATCGCCATCGGCTGGGCGAAGAAGGCCGACGGTTCGACCGCGCTGGCCGCGGTCGTGGGCTACCTGGTGCTGTCCAACGTCTTCGAGGCGATGAGCCCGGTGGTCCTGGGCGCGGCGGCCGAGGGCGAGGAGCAGCAGCTGATCGACTTCGGGGTGCTCGGCGGCATCCTGGTCGGCATCATCACCGCCACGCTGTGGCAGCGCTACTACCGGATCAAGCTGCCCACCTACCTGGGCTTCTTCGGTGGCCGGCGGTTCGTCCCGATCATCACCGCGATCGTGATCATGCTGCTCGCGGTGCTCATGTCGTTCCTCTACAAGCCCTTCGACAGCGCGCTGACCAGCCTCGGCGAGGCCGTGGACGGCAACACCGTCGTCGGCGGCGGCATCTTCGGCACGGTCAACCGGCTGCTCATCCCGCTGGGGCTGCACCACATCATCAACACCGTCGTGTGGTTCTCCCTCGGTGACTTCACCACCGCCGGCGGCGAGGTCTTCTCCGGCGACATCCCCCGGTTCCTCAACGGCGACCCCGACGCCGGCACGTTCACCACGGGCTTCTTCCCGATCATGATGTTCGCGCTGCCCGCGGCCGCCATCGCCATCTGGCACGAGGCCCGACCGGAGCAGAAGAAGATCGTCGGCGGCATCATGCTGTCGACCGCGCTCACCGCGTTCCTCACCGGCATCACCGAGCCGCTCGAGTTCTCCTTCCTCTTCGTGGCCTGGCCGCTGTACCTGGTGCACGCGCTGCTCACCGGCACCTCGCTGGCGCTGACCAACGCCCTCGGCATCCATGACGGGTTCAGCTTCTCCGCCGGGGCCATCGACTACCTGCTCAACTTCGGCATCGCCACCAAGCCGCTGCTGCTCATCCCGATCGGCCTGGGTTATGCAGCGGTCTACTACGTGGTGTTCCGGTTCGTGATCCGCAAGTGGAACCTCAAGACCCCGGGTCGCGAGGAGGACGCCGAGGCCGTCGTGAGCAGCACCGACGACGGAGCCGCCCCGGCCGCCACCCCGGGGACGGTCGCGTCCAGCAGCACCCCCGACACCAGGACGCAGTCCTGACCGACCGGCCCGGCCCCGTCCTGCGGGGCCGGCTGGTCACCGGCGGCTCGGTCATCGACGACGGCATCGTCGCCGTCGCCGGTGACCGGGTCTCCTACGCCGGGCCGGCGGCGGGCTGGGACGGCGAACGGCCCCCGCCCGCCCCGGACCGGCTGCTGCTGCCCGGCCTGGTCGACCTGCACTGCCACGGCGCGGCCGGCGCCGGGTTCCCCGACGACGACGTCGCGGGGGTCCGCGCCGCCATCGCCCACCACCGCGCGCACGGGACGACGACGCTGGTCGCCAGCCTGGTCTCCGCCTCGGCCGCGGTGTTGCACGAGCGGCTGGCGCTGCTGGCCCCGCTGGTGCACGCCGGGGAGCTGGCCGGCGTGCACCTGGAGGGGCCGTTCCTCTCCCTCGCCCGTTGCGGCGCGCAGGACCCGGCCGCGCTCGTGCCGGGCGACCCGGACCTGCTGCGCGCGCTGCTGGCCTCCGGGGTGGTGGTCTCGACGACCCTGGCGCCGGAGACCGCGCGGGCCGACGAGCTGGTCGCCGTCCTGCGCGAGCACGGGGTGCTGCCCAGCGTCGGGCACACCGACGCCTCGGCCGGGGTCACCACCGCCGCCGTCCGGGCGGCGGCCGCGACCGGCCGGGTGTCGGCCACGCACCTGTTCAACGGGATGCCGCCGATGCTGTCCCGCGCCCCCGGCCCGGTCGCGGCGTGCCTGGCGGCCGCGGCCCGCGGCGAGCTCGTCGTCGAGCTGGTCGCCGACGGGGTGCACCTGGCCCCGGAGACGGTGGCCGCCGTGTTCGACCTGGTCGGTCCCGCGCAGGTCGCGCTGGTCAGCGACGCCATGGCGGCCGCCGGCATGCCGGACGGGGACTACCGGCTGGGCGCGCTGTCGGTCGAGGTCACCGGCGGCGTGGCCCGGCTGGCCGGCGGGGACGGCCCCGGCGCCATCGCCGGCGGCACGGCGCGGCTGGTCGACGTCGTCCGCTGCGCCGTCGCCGCAGGCGTGCCGCTGGCCGACGCCGTCCTGG
The DNA here is from genome assembly GCF_046635825.1 of Modestobacter sp. SSW1-42. Lineage (NCBI taxonomy): Bacteria > Bacillati > Actinomycetota > Actinomycetes > Geodermatophilales > Geodermatophilaceae > Modestobacter > Modestobacter sp. SSW1-42. The sequence goes on from NZ_JBISCA010000006.1 coordinate 254,022, forward strand.
CCGCGACCGGCACGCCCGCCGGGCTGCTGGGCCGGGACGACGTCGGCCGGCTCGACCCCGGTGCCCGTGCCGACGTGCTGGTCACCGACCCGGACCTCAACCCCACCGCCGTCCTCCGGGCCGGTGCGTGGGTGCCCCGAGAGGAGAGCTGACCGTGGAGGTCGTCCTGCTGCCCACGCCCGAGGACTGCGGACGGGTGGTCGCCGACGCCGTCGTGGGGTCGGTGCTGCCCGCGCTGGCCCGGGGTGGCCCGGTGGTGCTGGGCCTCGCGACCGGGTCCTCGCCGCTGCTGGCCTACCGCGAGCTGCTGCGCCGGCACCGCGACGAGGGGCTCGACCTCTCCGGCGTCCAGGCGTTCCTGCTCGACGAGTACGTCGGGCTGCCCGCCGGGCACCCGGAGTCCTACCGCGAGGTCATCCGCCGCGAGCTCACCGACGCCCTGGAGCTCGACCCGGCGGTCGTGCACGGCCCGGACGGCGCCGCGGCCGATCCGCTGCAGGCCGCCCGCGACTACGAGCAGCAGCTGCTGGCCGCCGGCCCGGTCGTCGTCCAGGTGCTCGGCATCGGCACCAACGGGCACGTCGGGTTCAACGAGCCCGGCTCCTCGCTGGCCAGCCGGACCCGGGTCAAGACGCTGACCGAGCAGACCCGCGCCGACAACGCACGGTTCTTCGGCGGCGACGTCGACGCCGTCCCCCGGCACGTGATCACCCAGGGCCTGGGCACGATCCTCGGCGCGCAGCACCTGGTGCTGGTGGCGACGGGGGAGGGGAAGGCCGACGCGGTCGCCGCTGCCGTCGAGGGACCGCTGACGGCGTCCTGCCCGGGGTCGGTGCTGCAGCTGCACCCGCACGTGACGGTGGTGGTCGACGAGGCGGCCGGCAGCCGGCTGGTGCGTGCCGACCACCACCGCTACGCGCTCGCCCACAAGCTGGCCTCCCAGGGGTGGTGAGCGCAGCGGCGGCGAGGACCGGTCGCCCTGGCACCATGACGGCCGTGTCCGAACCCCCCATCGTCGACGGGGTCGTGCCCAAGCACGAGCAGCTGCGGGGCCGGCTGACCGAGCTGGCCGCCCGGCTGCCCGCCGGGTCGCCGCTGCCGGGGGAGCGCCAGCTGTGCGTGGAGCACGGGGTCAGCCGGATCACCGTCCGCGAGGCGATCGGCCAGCTGGTCAGCGAGGGCGTGCTGGTGCGGGTGCGCGGCAAGGGCACCTTCGTCGCCGAGCGGGCCGCCCGGTCACGGCTGCACCTGGCGTCGTTCACCCAGGACATGCGCCGGCTGGGGCTGCGCCCGAGCACGGTCGTGCTCGACGTCGCCCGGCTCACCCCGCCGCCGGCGACCCGGCGTGCGCTGCAGCTGCCGGCCGGCGCCCAGGCCTGGCACGTGCGCCGGCTGCGGCTGGCCGACGAGCAGCCGATGTCGATCGACGACGGCTGGTACGACGCGGGCCTGCTGCCCGACCTCGACCGGCAGGACCTCACCGGCTCGCTGTACACGCTGCTGGCCGAGACCTACGGCTGCCCCATCGACCGGGCCGAGCAGACGGTGCGGGCCACCGACGCCGACCGGGAGCGCGCGGTGCTGCTGGGGATGACCACCGGCCGGCCGGTGCTGGTGTTCGACCGGGTCTCCTACAACGGCAGCCGTCCGGTGGAGCACGCCGAGACGACCTACCGCGGCGACCGGTACGAGGTGCAGATGACCGTGGGGCTCGGCGACGGCTGACCCCGCTCCTGGAGTCCCAGCGCGTCAGGAAGCGAGCGCTGGGACTCCAGGAGCGGCCTTCATCAGGCGGTGGCGCGGGTGGCGCTGAGCAGGCGGCCGTGCTCGGCGGCCTCGCGCTCGGCGGTCTCCTTGAGCTCGGCGGCCATGTCGGTGAAGGAGTCCAGCGCCGGGTTGACCCCGACCAGGGTGAAGTCGCGCTCGACGACGCGCAGGTCCATGCCCCAGACGTCCTCGAGGATGCGGCGCATCCAGCTGGTGGCGTGGTCCCAGCCCTCGCGCGGGGTGCCGGCGCTGTAGTTGCCGCCGCGGACGGTGACCAGGACCGCGGGCTTGCCGACCGTCGGGGCCGCGGCACCGGGGCCGAAGCGCGGGTCGGTGATGACCATGTCGACGTAGCTCTTGAGGTGCTGCGAGACACCGAAGTTGTACAGCGGGACGGCGAACAGCAGCGCCTCGGCGTCGGCGAGCTCGTCGGCCAGGGTCGCGGCGAGGGCAGCGGCCTCGGCCTGGGCCGGGGTGCGCTGGTCGGCGGGCAGGTACGACCCGCTCACGGCGTCGGCCCAGGCGGTCGCCGGGACCGGCTCGGTGCCGACGTGCCGGCGGGTGACCGGGGCGTCGGGGTTCCCGGCCCGCCACTCGCGCTCGACGATGTCCGCGATCGCGCGGCTGGCCGACCCCTCGACCCGGATGCTGGCGTCCAGACGGAACAGAGACATGACAGATGCTCCCCGATTGCTAGTCGCTAGCCCTTTGCTAGCACTTCGGGAAAGCTAGCACTACGAGAAGCGAAGTGCACGGGGTCGCCACGCCGTACGATGGCGGCGTGACCGAGGAGCTGCTGCACACGCCGGCGGCGTGCGACGGCGCCCTCGTGCGGGCCTTCGGCTTCCTGGGCAAGCGCTGGAACGGGCTGATCATCGGCGTGCTCGCCGGGGGGCCGGCGACCTTCTCCGGGCTCCGGCGGGCCGTGGGCGGCATCAGCGACTCGGTGCTGTCCGACCGGCTGACCGAGCTCGCCCGGGCCGGGCTCGTGCAGCGCACCGTCGACGACGGCCCGCCGGTGTCGGTCGGCTACCAGCTCACCGAGGCCGGGCAGTCGCTGTCGCCGGTCCTCGAGCAGCTCGCCACCTGGGCCCGCACCAGCCTCCCCGAGCGGGAGTGCACCGGCGGCTGCTGAGTCCTCAGCAGCCGCAGCGCACCGCGGCGGGCGCGGTCAGCGGGTCGACGGGAGAGCGCACCACGCCGTCGCCGGTCGCCACCGGCAGCCCCTCGCGCGCCCAGTACTCGAAGCCGCCGATCATCTCCCGCACGCGGTACCCGAGGTGCGCGAGCGCCAGCGCCGCCCGGGTCGCGCCGTTGCAGCCCGGCCCCCAACAGTAGGTGACCACCGGGACGGCGGGGTCGAGCTCGCCCGCCGCCCGCGCCGCGATCTCCCGGCCGGGCAGGTGCACCGCGCCCGGGACGTGCCCCTGGGCCCAGGACTCCGCGCTGCGGCTGTCCAGCAGCACGAAGCCCGGCGCGCCGGACTCCAGCGCCGCGTGGACGTCGGACACGTCGGTCTCCACCGCCAGCCGGCGGGCGAAGTGGGCAGCGGCGGCGGCGGGCGAGGCCGTCCAGTCCAGGCTCATGGCCCCCATCCTGCGAGCCGCGCGAGTGCCGTACGAGGGGTCGTACTGCCTCCCACCGCAAGGATCCGGACGTGTCGGGGGGTTGACGCGGTGGGCCACTGACATGTCAGATGTCAGTCGTGCCGATCGAACCCGTCTCCCGCGTACTGCTGCGCGACCAGGCGGTGACCCTGATCCGGTCGGCGATCCTCAGCGGTGAGCTGCCGCCCGGCTCGGTGGTGAAGGACAGCGCGCTGGCCGGCCGGCTGGGCCTGTCGGTCGCCCCGGTGCGCACGGCGCTGGCCCGGCTGGCCGACGAGGGGCTGGTCGAGAGCAAGCCGCAGAGCCACACCCGGGTCACCCCGCTGGTCCTGCGGCAGGTGCGTGACGCCGCGGTGGTCGTGCGGGCGATGCACGAGCTCGCCGTCGCGGAGGCCGCCCCCGCGGTGACGGCCGCGGACGTCGCGGCCATGCGGGCGGCCAACCGGCGGTTCGCCGTCGCGGTGGCCACCGGTGACCTCGACACCGCGCTGGCCGCCGACGACGAGCTGCACGACGTCCTGCTGGCCCGCTGCGGCAACGGCGCCGTGCGGGCCACGATCGACCGTTTCACCCCGGCCGTCCGGCGGCTGGAGCGGCAGCGCTTCGCCGCGGCGCACGGCCGCGGGTCCGTCGTCCTGCACGACCGGCTGATCACCGCCTGCGCGGACGGCGACGTCGCCGCTGCCGTGTCCACCACGACCGAGATCTGGACCGCCCTGCTGTCCGAGCTGGAGGAGACTCCCGATGAGCGTTCCTGACCCCGCCCGACCCTCCCTGGCCGACTTCCCCCGCCACCCGCTGCTGTTCGGCCCCTCGCCGGTGCACCGCCTCGACCGGCTGACCGCGCACCTGGGCGGCGCGGCGGTGTGGGCCAAGCGCGAGGACGTGAACTCCGGGATCGCGTACGGCGGCAACAAGACCCGCAAGCTCGAGTACCTGGTCGCCGACGCGCTGGCCCAGGGCTGCGACACCCTGGTCTCGATCGGCGGCGTGCAGAGCAACCACACCCGCCAGGTCGCCGCCGTCGCCGCGCACGTGGGCCTGGAGTGCGTGCTGGTCCAGGAGAGCTGGGTCGACTGGCCCGACGCCGTCTACGACAAGGTCGGCAACATCCTCATCTCCCGGCTGGCCGGGGCCGACGTCCGCCTGGTCAAGGCCGGGTTCGGCATCGGGTTCAAGGAGAGCTGGGAGACCGCGCTCCGCGAGATCACCGAGCGCGGTGGGAGGCCCTACCCGATCCCGGCCGGCGCCTCGGACCACCCGCTGGGCGGGCACGGCTTCGCCAACTGGGCGCACGAGGTGGCCGCGCAGGAGGCCGAGCTCGGCGTCTTCTTCGACACCGTCGTCGTCTGCTCGGTGACCGGCTCGACCCAGGCCGGCATGGTCGCCGGCTTCGCCCAGCTCGAGGAGGCCGGCGCCCGCCCGCGTCGGGTGCTCGGTGTCGACGCGAGCGCCAAGCCCGGCGAGACCCGCGACCAGGTGCTCCGGATCGCGCAGCGCACGGCGGCCGCGATCGGGGTGCGGCGCGAGCTCACCCTCGACGACATCGAGCTCGACGAGCGGTACCACGCCGGGGTCTACGGCATCCCCGACGAGACGACGATCGCGGCGATGGAGCTCGCGGCCCGCACCGAGGGCATGGTCACCGACCCGGTCTACGAGGGGAAGTCGATGGCCGCGACCATCGACCTGGTCCGCCGCGGCGAGATCGACCCGTCGTCGACCGTGCTGTACGCCCACCTCGGTGGGCAGCCGGCCCTCAACGGCTACAGCGCGCTGTTCTCCTGAGGACGCTGCCCGGCCGGGCAGCGTCCTCGTCAGAGGGGGACGGCGAGGCCCTCCGGGCTCGGCTGCTGCAGCGCCTCGGCGATCGCCGGCCGCATCGGCTCGAGCCCGGTACCGGCCAGGACGACGTCCCGGACGAAGGCGTGCCAGGCGCCGGACCGGCGGATCATGCCGTGTCCGCCGACGATGGTGAACCGGGCGACGCGGGCGCCGGCGCGGCGGGCCCGCACCCCGAACTCGGCCGACAGCCGGGCGGGCACCCAGCGGTCGCCGCGCCCGTGCAGGACCACCACGGTCTGCCCGCGCAGGTGCATCACCGGCTCGCCCGGCGGCGTCCAGGGGGCCAGCGCGCAGACCGCGGTGACCGAGGGCTCACCGCCGGCACGCAGCGCGGCCCGGCCGCCCATCGAGTGCCCGACCAGCACGATCGGGACGTCGGTGCCGTGCTGCTCGCGCAGCTGCCCGACCGCCCACCGGACGTCGGCGTGGGCGTCGGCGGCCTCGCCGTTCCACCCGGCCACGCGGTAGCGGACCAGCGCGGTGGCGATGCCGCGGTCGGCGGTGGCGGCGTGCACGTCGTGCTCGATCGCCCGCATGCGCACCAGCGAGAGGGCGCGCTCCTTGGGCGGTTCGATGCTCGCGACGGTGCCGCCGTGGCAGAACAGCGCGATGCCCCGGGTCTCGCCGGTGGCGGGGCGCTGTTCGAGGGCGGGTTGCCGGGGCTGCGGGCGGTCGGCGTCCGGGGTGGTCGAGGGGTCCATGACCTCAGCGGCGCCGGCGGCCGCCGCGCAGCCGGTCGCGGGCCCGGTCGCCCAGCACGCCGGCCTTGAGCAGCCCGTTGCTCACCGAGCTCGGGCCGTTGCGCCGCTCGAGGGTCTGGCCGAGCTTGCGGAGCAGGCCGCTGGCGAGCGGGACGACGAAGGTGAGCAGGACCCAGGTGCGGAACCGGCGGGTGAGGAAGAGCCACATGATCAGCAGTCTGCCCGGATCGGGCCGCGCGCAACCGGCGGTGGGTCAGCGACGGGGTGCAGGAGCTGCCCGGTGGTCGTCCACCCGCCCGTCGCGCAGAGCCAGCAGGTGGTCGGCCCCGGCGATGGCCGGCTCGTCGTGGGTGGCGTGCACGACCACCGCGCCGCGCGCGGCCTCGGCGGCCAGCGCGTCCAGCAGGGCGCGGTGGGTGGCGTCGTCGACGCCCGCGGTGGGCTCGTCCACGAGCAGGACGTCGGCGCGGGCAGCGAGCCCCTGGGCGACCAGCGCCCGCTGACGCTGCCCCCCGGACAGCCGGCTCAGCGGGGCCGTCCGCAGGTCCTGCAGGCTCATCAGCTCCACGCACCGGTCGACGACGGCCCGGTCGCCGGCCCGCAGCCGCCCCAGCAGCCCGCGCTCGCGCCACCGGCCCATGGCGACGGTCTCCGTGACGGTGATCGGCAGGTCCGGGGTGACGGCGCTGTGCTGCGGCACGTAGGCGACCGCCAGCTGCTGCAGGCCCGTGACCCGGCCGGACGTCGCGGGCAGGGCGCCGGCCAGGACGTCGAGCAGCGTCGACTTCCCCGACCCGTTGGGGCCCACCAGCACGGTCACCGCCGCGGCCGGGAACACCGCCTGCACCCCGTCGAGGGCCAGGACCGCGCCACGTCGGACGGTCAGCTGCTCGAGCCGCACGGTCGGGGAGTCCACCTCCTCACTGTATCGAGAGTGAGAATCAATAGCAGGTAGGGTCCCCGCTGTGGCCTGGCTGACCGACCCCTTCGCGATCTCGTTCCTGCAGCGTGCGCTGCTCGGAGGGAGCCTGGCCGCGGTCATCTGTGCGGTGGTCGGCACCTGGGTGGTCGTCCGCGGGATGGCCTTCCTGGGCGAGGCCGTGGCCCACGGGATGCTGCCCGGGGTGGCGGTGGCGGCCCTGGCCGGCTGGCCGCTGCTGGTGGGGGCGGCGGCCAGCGCCGGCGTGATGAGCGTCGGCGTGGGCGTCGTGTCCCGCCGGACGCGGCTGTCCCCGGACACCGCCACCGGCCTGCTGTTCGTGGGGATGCTGTCGCTGGGGGTCGTGATCGTCTCCCGGTCCCGGTCCTTCGCCACCGACCTCACCGCCATCCTCTTCGGCGACGTCCTGGCGATCCAGGCCGGCGAGCTGACCACGCTCGCGGTCGCCCTGCTGCTCATCCTCACCGTGTGCGCGGTCTTCCACCGCGCCTTCGTCGCCCTGGCCTTCGACCGGCGGACCGCCACGACGCTGGGTCTGCGCCCGGGGGTGGCGAACGTCGTCCTCGGGCTGCTGGTGACCGCGGCGATCGTCGCCTCGTTCCAGGCGCTGGGGTCCCTGCTGGTGGTGGCGCTGCTGCTGGCCCCGGCCGCGGCAGCGCGCCAGTGGACCCACCGCGTCCCTTCCACGATGGCCCTGGGTGCGGCCTTCGGCGTCGCCGCCGTGGTCGCCGGCCTGCTGCTGTCCTGGCACGCCAGCACCGCCGGCGGCGCCTCGATCGCCGGCTGCTCCGTCGCGCTGGTCGCGGTGTCGGTCGCCGTGCGGGCCGCCGTCCCCCGCTGAACCACCTCCGTCCCCGAATCCTGGAGATCCCCCGTGCCCCGCACCGACCGCGCCCCCCGGCGCGCGAGCCGTCTCGCGCCCGCGTTCGTCCTGGCCCTCCTCAGCGCCGGCTGCGCCGCGGGCGATCCGGCTGCCGCCGAGGCGGCCGACCCTGCTGGGCCGGAGGCCGTCCACGGGTTCGTGGCCGGCGCCGAGGAGCTCACCGAGGCCCAGCTGCGGCTCAGCTACCTCGACCGGGCCGGGACGACGTCCAGCCTGGACCTGCTGACCGGGGAGGAGGTCCCGCTGGGGTCGGTGGGCCCCACTGCCTCGGTGGTCAGCGACGGGCGGTTCCTGTTCGCCGCCTCCGAGCCCGCCGGCCGGCTGACCGTCGTCGACTCCGGCACCTGGACCGTCGACCACGGCGACCACACCCACTACTACCGGGCGGAGCCCCGGGTCGTGGGCACGCTGGACTGGGCCGGGGACGTGCGGGTGGCGTCGTCGGAGCAGGTCACCGCATTGTTCTCCCCCGACACCGGCGCAGGGATCGTGCTGGACCGGCTGGCGCTGGGCCAGGGCGAGCTGCGCGAGACGGCCAGCACGACCAGCGCGCCCCACGACGGCGTGCTCGTCCCGCTCGGGAGCTCGTTCGTCAGCAGCACCGGCGACGAGGTGCTCGTCCTCGATGCCTCCGGGCGACCGGTCGCCGGTGCGAGCGCACCGTGCCCGGACGTGCAGGGCGGGGTGGGCACCCGGGTCGGGGTGGTCGTCTCCTGCGCCGACGGCGCGGTGCTGGCCACCGAGGCCGACGGGCAGGTCGTGTTCGAGTTCCTGCCCTACCCCGAGCCGGTGGACCCGGCCGACCGGGCCACGTCGTTCGCCCAGCGCCCCGGGCGGCCCGCCGTGGCCGCCGTGTCCGGGGACCGCGGGCTCTGGCTGCTGGACAGCCGTGCCCGCAGCTGGCAGCTCGTCCCGACGCCGTCGCCGCTGTTGCACGCGGTCGCCGTCGATGACGACCGGGACCGGGTCGTGGCCCTCGACGACGCCGGGCGGGTGCTGGTCATCGACCCGGAGACCGGCGTCACCGCAGCCACCGACGTGCTGGCCGGGACGCCGGAGGACCTGGCCGCGATGACGGTGGAGGTCGACGCCGACCGGGCCTACGTCAACGTGCCCTCCGCGCAGGTGGTGCACGAGATCGACTACGCCGACGGGGCCCGTGTCGCCCGGACCCTGCCGACCGCCGTCCCGGCCGCCTTCCTCGCCGAGACCGGCCGATGAGGCGCGGGCTGTGCGGGGCCGCCGCCCTGCTGGTCGCCGCCGGCGTGCTCACCGGCTGCGCCGCCGGCAGCACGGACCGGCCGCTGGTGGTGGTGACCACCGACGTCCTCGGCGACGTGGTCGGGGAGCTGGTGGGGGAGCAGGCGGAGGTGATGACCCTCATGCCGCGGGGGGCGGACCCGCACTCCTTCGAGGTGTCGGCGCAGGACGCGGCCCGGCTGCGCAGCGCCGACCTCGTGGTCGCCAACGGGCTGGGGCTGGAGGAGGGGCTGGCCACGCAGGTCGAGGCCACCCGCGCCGACGGGGTCCCGGTCGTGGAGGCCGGCGCCGCGGTCGAGGTCCTGCAGTGGGTGAGCGAGGACGCCTCCGGGGTCGACCCGCACTTCTGGACCGACCCGGCGCGGATGGCCACGGTCACCGACGTGCTCGCCGAGGCCCTCGCCGAGCACGTCGACGGCCTGGACGCCGACGTGCTGGCCGCCGACGTCGCGGGCTACCAGGGGCAGCTGGCCGAGCTGGACGCCTGGATGGGCGAGCAGCTGGCCCAGGTGCCCCCGGCCCGCCGCAACCTGGTGACCAACCACCACGTCTTCGGCTACCTGGCCGACCGCTTCGGCTTCACCGTGGTCGGGGCGGTCGTCCCCAGCGGGACGACGCTGGCGGCACCCAGCGCCAGCGACCTCGACGAACTGGCGACCAGCGTCCGCGCGGCCGGGGTGCGGACGATCTTCGTCGACTCCTCCCAGCCCGACCGCCTGGCCCAGGTCCTCGCCGAGCAGGCCGCGGTCGACGTCGCCGTCACCCCGCTGTTCACCGAGTCGCTGTCCGGACCCGGCGAGGGGGCGGAGACCTACCTGGCGATGATGCGGTCCAACACCGAGGACATCGTCGCCGGGCTGCGCTGACCCTCTGATGAAGATGACAATCACTGTCGTTAGGGTGGCCGGCATGACCAGCTCACGCACGTCCTTCCCCATCGGGGTGGCCGGGGTCGGGGTCGCCGCCCTGCTCCTGACCGGCTGTTCCTCCGACTCCGCCGGCTCCTCGGCCGCCGCCGGCACGCCGTCCGCCGCTCCCTCGGCGGCGGCGGTCTCCGAGGCCGCCGAGGTCTCCGCCGCCCAGCCCCGGATCACGCTCACCTACGACGGCGGCCTGCTCGTCCTCGACGCCACCACCCTCGACGTGGTCGGGGACCTCCCGATCGAGGGCTTCACCCGGGTCAACCCCGCCGGTGACGGCCGGCACGTCCTCGTCACCACCGAGGAGGGCTTCCGGGTCCTCGACGCCGGGGTCTGGACCGACGGCGGGAGCTCCTACGCCGGCGGCCCGGAGCTGACCGAGGACGTCTTCCCCGCCGCCAAGGCCGGGCACGTCGTCGTCCACGGCGACCGCACGATCCTGTTCGCCGACGGCACCGGCGACATCGCCTCCTTCGAGACCGCCGCCCTGCTGGACGCCGAGGGCCTGCCGGAGACCCGCACGTGGGAGTCCGAGGCCGCCCACCACGGCGTGGCCATCGAGCTCGAGGACGGCACGCTGCTCACCACCCTCGGCACCGAGGACGGGCGCACCGGCGTCCGGGTGCTCGACCCCTCGGGCACCGAGACCGCCCGGGCCGAGAACTGCCCGGGCGTGCACGGCGAGGGCACCGTCGCCGGTGAGGTCGCCGTCTTCGGCTGCGAGGACGGCGTGCTGGTCTACGGCGGCGAGTTCACCAAGCTCGACGCCCCTGACGAGTTCGGCCGCACCGGCAACGTCTTCACCACCGAGACCTCGCCGATCGCCCTCGGTGACTACCGCAGCGACCCGGACGCGGAGGGCTCGCTGCTGTCGGCGGTCACCCTGATCGACACCGCCGCCGACCGGCTGCAGGTCGTGCCGCTGCCCGAGGGCGTCCAGTACACGTTCCGCGACCTGGCCCGCGGTCCGCAGGACGACGCCGTGCTGCTGGGCACCGACGGCGCCGTGCACGTCATGGACGAGACGACCGGGACGCTGCTGGCCAGCCACCCGGTCATCGACCCGTGGGAGGGGCCGGCCGAGTGGCAGGACCCGCACCCGGCGATCAAGGTCCACGACGGCATCGCCTACGTGACCGAGCCGGCCGCCAACGCCGTCCACGCCCTCGACCTCGCCACCGGTGAGGTCATCGCCACCGGCGAGCTCGAGGTCACGCCCAACGAGCTGGCGGTCGTCGCCGGCTGACCGTCCGGGGGCCGGGGCGACGACCCCGGCCCCCGATCCCGGGCGCCCGGGCCCCGCCGGTCGCAGTCGACGGGTCAGCCCATCGTCTGCCGGAGGGAGCTGTGCGGCCGCCCGTCGACCTCCACGAGCAGGACCCCCGGGCCCTCGCCGTCGGGGAGGCCGGCGGCGGCGAAGCGCAGCCCGAAGCGGGGGTTCACCTCGCCCAGCGCCAGCTCGACGTGCGTCCCGCGGTCGGTCACGGCCACCAGGCGGCCGACCTCGGGGGCGGTGCGGGCCAGTACGAAGTACGGCAGGTCGTCGGCGCGGCCCCGCCACTCGTTGACCGGCGTGCCCGGGTACAGGGCGGGGCCGCCGAAGCCCGACTCGTCCAGGACCCGGCCGCCACGGGAGACCGTGAGCATGGTCATCAGGTCCTCGGCCGTGCCACCGGCCCACACCCGCCAGCGCAGGTCGCCGTGTGCTCCGGAGAGCACCTCGACCTCGTCCGGCAGCGAGTCCGGCACCGGGACCTCGAGGTCGTCGGTCATGCCGAGCGGTGACGGCGGGAGCGGACGAAGGAGAGGAGGGACGCGAGACCGACCAGCAGCAGCGTGCAGCCCACGACGGTCACGTCGGTGCGGAACGACAGGAGGCCGCTGACGGAGAGGGAGACCCCCGCGGCGAGCGAGAGCCGCTGCCGCCGGCCGTAGGGCCGTCCTGCTCCCGTCTCTCGCACGACAGCAACGTAGTCGCCCCCGCCGGGACCGGACACCCCGACGAGGGGCCAGGTCAGCGCGTGACCGCCAGCCCGGTCGACGATGCCGCGTCCCACGGCACGCGCACGTCCGGGATGCCGTTGCGCGGGTCGCCGGCGATCCACGCCTGGTCCCGGCCGGCGTGCTTGGCGCAGTAGGTCGCCCGGTCCGCGTCGATGATCGCCTGCTCGGTGGTCTGGCCGGGGCGCAGCTGGGCCAGGCCGGCGGAGAAGGTCACGCCGAGCTGCTCGCGGGCCACCGCGTCCCGCAGTCGTCGGACGAGCTCCTCCCCGCACCGGGTCTCGCCGCAGCGGAGCAGCACCAGCATCTCCTCGCCGCCCGACCTCGCCGCCCGGTCGCGGGTCCGCAGCTGCTGCTGCAGCAGCCCGCCGAAGGTGGCCAGCACGTGGTCGCCCACGGCGTGCCCCAGCTCGTCGTTGATCTGCTTGAAGTGGTCCAGGTCGAGCACGATGAGGACGTCGCCCGCCTCGGCCTCGGTGAGGAAGCGGGCCTGGCCGCGCCGGTTGGCCAGCCCGGTGAGCGGGTCGATCAGGTTGTCCGCGCGCAGCTGGTCGATCAGCGCGACCTGCCGGGTCTGCAGCCGGCGCAGCAGCTCGGCGAGCACCAGCCAGGCCAGCGCGACGAAGAGGGTGCGCACCACGAGGGCGGAGGTGAGCTGGCCCAGCGTGCCGAAGTAGGCGGCCAGCGCCGCGGGCAGCAGCACCCACCCGCCGCGCCGGGGCAGGAAGAGGCCCGCGTAGGCGAAGCAGAGCACGAAGAAGCCGACCAGCACGCCGGCCAGCTCGGGCACGGCCCGGGTGACGACCACCAGCGCGCCCATCGACACGACCGGGAAGGCGAGCAGCGCCCACCCCGACCAGCGGTGCCACGGCAGCGCGAAGCTCAGCCAGACCGCGACCAGGTGGAAGGCGACGACGCCGGCGAGCGCCGGCCAGTGGACCGTCGGCGGGTGCAGCAGGGCCAGCGCCAGCGCGGTGGCCAGCAGCGAGCCGAGCCCGAGCAGCCGGCCGTAGCCGACGGCCTCTCCGCCGCGCCACCACCAGCCGGGCAACGCGCGCGAGGGCGCAGGTCGGGCCGGGGAGTCAGGATTCGCCACGCCGGTCCATCGACCGCTCCTGCCCCGCACCCGAGCCCCCGACGCGGGCCTGCCCCTCCGTCGGGTGAGCTCCCGCCGACCGGGTCAGTGCGCGGTCGGGCCCGTCACGCGCCCAGCGCCCCGCGCACCGACGTCCAGCCGGCCAGCGCCTCGCGGACGGCGGGGTGCACCTCCTCGGCCAGCGCCTGCGCGTGCGCCCGGGCCAGCACGTCGTCCAGCAGCACGGGCGCACCGCTCGCGGCGGACTCGACCGCCGCCTCGACCATGGCCAGGCTCATCACGTTCTCGTGCACCTCGCCCATCGGCGTCTCCCCGGTGCGCAGCGCGGCGCAGAACACCGTGAGCGCGCCGGCGATGTCACTGTGCGGCGAGCGCGGGCGGTCGGTGGCGTCCAGCCCGCCGGCGTCCAGCACCGGCTCGGTCTCGCCGTCCCACAGCGCCGTCCCGTGCTCGGCGCTGACCCGCCAGGCGCCGTTCCACGACGTCTCCGCGCCGGGGGCGCACCACGACCCGGTGTAGGAGTACCGCGAGCCGTCGGCCATGGTGAAGAGCGCCGTGGCGTTGGCGTCCCCGGCGTACCAGCTCCACGGCGGGTTCCACGTGGAACAGGACGCCGACACCGGCTCGGCGCCCAGCAGGTACCGCGCGGTGTCGAAGGCGTGGATGGCCATGTCCACCAGCAGCGGCTGGTCCATGGCGTCCCGGAACCCGCCGAAGTGCGGTGCCTTGAAGAACTCAGTGGTCAGCGTGCCGACCGCGCCGAGGTCCTGCACCAGCCCGCGCAGCGCCGCGACCTGTGGGTTCCACCGCCGCGACTGGCTGACCATGAACAGCTCGCCGCTGACCTCGGCCGCCGCGGCCAGCGACAGCGCCCGGGCCAGGGTGTCGGCGGCCGGCTTCTCGCCGAGCACCGGCAGGCCGGCCAGCAGCGCCGCGGTGGTGACCGGGTGGTGGGCGACCGGCACGGTCACGTCCACCACCGCAGCGGCACCGGTCCGCGCCGCGAGCGCGACCGCGTCGATGCCGATCGGCAGGTCGGGCCGGCCCAGCTCGGCGGCGGCCCGGCCGGCGGCGTCGGTGTCCAGGTCGACGATGCCGACCAGTGCCACCTCGGTCGAGGCCTCGAGCGTCCGCAGCCAGGCCCGGCCCATCGCCCCGGCGCCCACGGCGACCACCGGCAGCGGCGCGTGCTCCCCGCAGTCGACCCGGCGGTGGGTCACGCGCCGCCGTACCCGTGGCCGGTGAAGAAGTCCTCGGTGTCGTACCGCAGCAGGGTCGGGTACGCCCGCTCCGGCCGGTCGGTCCTGGCCCACTCGACGGCGTTGGAGATGACCCGGCGCACGCCCTCGTGGTGGTAGACGGGGTAGTCCTGGTCGCCGGGGCGGAAGTAGAAGATCTTCCCGTGTCCGCGCCGGAAGGTGCAGCCGGAGCGGAACACCTCCCCGCCGGAGAAGGTCGACAGGAACACCAGCTCGTCGGGGGCGGGGATGTCGAAGAACTCCCCGTACATCTCGTCCTCGTCGATGACCATCGGGTGCGGGATGCCGCGCGCGATGGGGTGCGTCGGGTCGACCGTCCAGACCAGCTCGCGGTCGTGCGCGCTGCGCCAGCGCAGCGTGCACGTCGTCCCCATGAGCTTGGTGAAGATCTTCGACCAGTGGCCGGAGTGCAGCACCACCAGGCCCATCCCCGACAGCACGTGCCGGTGCACCCGCTCGACCACCTCGTCGGAGACGTCGGCGTGCGCGGCGTGGCCCCACCAGGTGAGGACGTCGGTGTCGGCCAGCACCTCCTCGGTGAGCCCGTGTTCGGGGTCGCCGAGCGTCGCGGTGCGCACCCGGACGCCGTCCCCGAGGTTGGCCTCGATGCCCTCGGCGATGGCGCCGTGCATCCCGCTCGGGTAGCGGGCGGCCACCTCGGGCTCGCGCTGCTCGTGCACGTTCTCGCCCCACACGGTCACGCGCAGGGGCTGGGCGGGGACGGTCACTTGACGGCACCTCCGGTGACGCCGGCGGCGATGTACCGCTGGGCGAGGACGAGCAGGACGACGGCCGGCACGGAGGACAGCACGGCGGTCGCCATGACGGTGCTCCAGTCGCTGACGTAGGTCCCGATGTACTGGTAGAGGCCGAGGGTGATCGGCCGGACGTCGGCGTTCGTGGTCAGCGTCAGGGCGAAGAGGAAGTCGCCCCAGGTGAACAGGAACGTGAACATGCCGGCGGTGATCAGGGCGTTGCGGCTGATCGGCAGGATGATCAGGAAGAAGGCGCGGATCGGGCCGGCGCCGTCCATCCGGGCCGCCTCGGTCAGCGAGGGCGGGATGCTGCCCATGAACGACCGCATGATGAGGATGCCGAACGGGATGCCGGCGCTGGAGTTGGCCAGGATCAGCCCGGGGATCGAGTTGAGCAGCCCCAGGTCGTTGTAGGCGCTGTACAGGGCGTTGGCCACGACGATCCCGGGGATCATCTGGCTGATCAGGATCCCGAACAGCACGATCCCGGCGCCGCGCACCTTGAACTGGGCCAGCGCGTAGGCGGCCGGGGCGGCGATCAGCAGGCTGAGCACGACGCTGCCCACCGAGATCACCAGGCTGGTCACGAGGTTGGCGCCCTGGTCGTCGATCGCGGTCGAGTACCCCTCCAAGCTCAACGAGAAGGGGAACCACGAGGTCTGCGCCGCCGAGCCCGACGGCTGCAGCGAGACGTTGAGCATCCAGTAGAGCGGGAAGAGCAGCACCGCGAGGATGGCGATCCCGGCGACGGTGTAGCCCCACGGACCGCGGGCGCCGGTGGTCCGCCGACGCGGCTTCTGCGCCGGCGCGGTGTCGGGCAGGGGGAGGGTGGCGCTCAGCGACACGGGGACCTCACTCGTCCAGGGCGCGGCGGTTGGCGCGCAGGTAGAGGACCGCGAACACCAGCGAGACGACGATGAGGATGTTGCCGGCGGCAGCACCCTGGCCGAAGTCGAACTCCTGGAAGCTCAGGTTGTAGGACTGCGTGGCGATCGTCTGGGTCGCGTTGGCCGGCCCGCCCTGGGTGAGGCCCAGGATGATGTCCAGCGCCTTGAGCGTGTAGACCACGCCGAGGACCAGGACGACGGTGACCACCGGGCGCAGCAGCGGCCAGGTGACGTGCCGGAACGCCCGCCAGCGGGTGGCGCCGTCGAGGGCGGCGGCCTCGTAGAGCTCCTCGGGGATGTCCTGCAGGCCGCCGTAGAGGATCGTGGTGTTGAACGGGATCCCGATCCAGATGTTGATCGCGACCACGGTGATCAGCGCCAGCGAGGTGCTGGTCAGCCAGCCGGGGTTGGTGTCGGTGACGCCCAGGCCGCCGAGCACCTGGTTGAGCACGCCGGTGTCCTTGTCCAGGATCCAGCGCCACACCGCGCTCGCCGCGATGAGCGGGATCAGCCACGGCAGGAGCAGCAGCGAGCGCAGCAGGCCCGACAGCGGGAAGCGCTTGCGGAAGAACAGGGCGATCGCCAGGCCGAGCACGAACTGCCCGGCGATCGAGCCGACGGTGAACAGCACGGTGTTCAGCGCGGCCTGGGTGAAGACCGAGGAGCCGATGACCTCGCGGTAGTTGTCCAGACCGACCCAGGGCGCCTCGCCGGTGACGAAGGTGCGGGTCGTGTAGCGCTGGAAGCCCATCAGGGCGTTCTGCACCACGGGGTAGCCGAAGAACAGCAGCATGTAGACGACGGCCGGGACGAGGAACCCGATCTGCAGCAGCCGCTCCCGCGACCGGGTCGAGGTCCGGCGCGGACGCTCCTCCTCGACCTCCGGCCCCGCCGGGCGGGCGGCGCTGGTCGCGCCGCCCGCCCGCTGCTGGGTGTCAGCCATTCTGAGCCTGCTCCAGCGCCTCCTCCGGCGAGGCGCCGCCGGTGAGCGCCGTCTGCACGGCGGTGTAGATCGCGGTGGCGGCCGTCGGCCACTCGTCCTGCAGCTTGGCCGTCCGCGAGCGCAGGTCCGGGACGACGTCCACGAAGGCCTGCATGCGCGGGTCCTGGGCCACGACCTGCTCGCCGAGCTCGGCCTTGGTGGGCACCGAGCTGTTGGTCAGGGCGTTGTCGACCATGTTCTCGTCGGAGTTCACGCACTGGATCACCGCGGCGGCCTTGGCCTTGCGGGCGTCGTCGCCGGTCTCCGGGACGGTCCAGGTGGCGCCGCCCAGCGGGGCGACGACGGTGCCGCCGGCGGTGGGCGCGGGCAGCGGGACGACCTGGTACTTCACGTCGGGGTTCTCGGCGAGCACCGGGAACTGCCACGGGCCGTTGATCATCATGGCCGCGTTGCCGGCGATGAACTGGTCGTTGACGTCCTCCTGGCCCCAGTTGAGCACCGACTCCGACGCCGACCCGCTGGAGAGCAGGTCGACCCACAGCTGCAGCGCCTGCGCCGTCTCCGGGGTGGCGATGTCGGTCTCGTCGCCGCCGTTGGACCACATGAACGGCAGGAACTGCCAGGTGCCCTCGTAGGTCGGCGGGGCCGAGAAGGCGATGCCGTAGCGGTTGCCCTCGGTCAGCGCCGCGGCCGCCGTCTTCAGCTCGTCCCAGGTCTTCGGCGGCTGGATGCCGGCCGCGTTCAGGACGTCCTCGTTGTAGAACAGCGCCAGGCTCTGCGTGGTGGGCTGCAGGCCGTAGAGCTCGTCCTCGAAGGTGTTCGCGTCGACGACGCCCTGGCTGATGCCCTCGGCGGTGACGCCCAGCTCGCCCAGCGGCGCCAGCGCCCCGGCCGCGGCGAGCTGCCCGACGTCGGGGTTGTCGATGCTCAGGATGTCCGGCAGCGTCTGGGACGACGCCTGCTGCAGGGTCCGGGCGATGATGTCGCCGCCGGGGATCGAGTTGCGCTCGATGGTCACGCCGTTGGCCTGACCGCAGGCGTCCAGCAGCTCGCCGTAGTACGTCGCGCCGGGGTCGGTGACGAAGGTGTCCTGCACGGTCAGGCTGGTGACCTCGCCGCCGCCCGAGCCGCCGGCGGCGTCGGAGTCGCTCCCGCCGCACGCGGCGAGTGCCAGGGGTGCCGTCAGCGCCAGTACCGCCGCGCCGACGGTGCGGTTCTTCGCTCCACGTTGAGCCATTGCCGGTCCTTCCGGGAGTGCCGGCAGCATCGCCGGTCACGCGGGCTGCGGCGACGGCGTCGCCACAGGTCGTACGGAACGGCGTCGATGCGTATCGACGCCGGTCGTGCCAGGCCCCGGAGAGCCTGCGGTCGGGGCGGCGGGGAGGCCGCCGGGGATCAGGGGGGCGGGAGGGTCGTCCCTCGCCGGGTCAGCCGCGGGGTCACAAGCTCGACCCCGCCGGTGGGTTCCTGCCGGTCGCGCTCCAGCGAGCGGAACAGCGTCTGCATCGCGAGGGCGGAGACGGTGCGCGGCTCGGTGGACACGTTGGTGACCGGGGGCGTGGTCGTCTCGGCCGCCGCGTCGGTGCACAGCCCCACGACGGTGACGTCGCGGCCGGGCACCACGCCCCGCTCGGTCAGCGCCTGCAGCACCCACGGGACCGACGACGAGGACGGCACCAGCAGCGCCGGCCGGGGGCCGCCGAGGGCGAGCGCCTGCTCGACCGCGGCGCGGGCGCCGGCGGGGGAGGGCTCCATCGGGCTCACCGCCAGGTGCTCGATGCCGGCCGCGGCGGCCGCCGCGACCGCCGCGCGCTCGAACCGTCCGACGTAGTTGACGTCCCGGGCGATCTCGCCGGCGGAGTAGCCGAGGGCCACGAGCCGGTCGTGACCGGCGGCCGCGATCTCGGCGACCGCGAGCCGGGCGGCCTCGGGGAAGTCCAGGTCGACGCAGGGCAGCCCCCACGTCTCCTCGGGGATGCCGATCAGGATGACCGGGACCCGGCTGGCGGCGGCCACCGGCAGCCGGCTGTCGCGGGCCGCGATGTCCATCAGCACGATCGCGTCGCACAGCGACTGCCCGGCCAGCCGGGTCAGCGCCGAGGTGCCCTCGTCGGCGGTGACCAGCAGCACGTCATGGTCCCGCTCGCGGGCGCAGCCGGTGATGGTCTCGAGGAAGGGCAGCAGCCCCGTGGTGTCCGCGGCCGGGCCGAACGGGACGACGAGGCCGACCACCTGGGTGCGCTGGCTCGCCAGCGCCCGGGCGCCGGCGTTCGGCTGGTAGGTCAGCTGCTCGATGGCGGCCTGCACCCGCTTGCGCGTCTCGTCCGAGATCGGCCGGCGACCGCTCATGACGTAGGAGACGGTGCTCTGCGAGACGCCCGCGAGACGGGCGACGTCCCGGCTGGTGAACGCGGCCACCACCACCACCTCCGATCGTCATCGATACGGATCGACTGCTGGGGGCGGACGTTAGCAACGTCACGCTCGCCGGCGCAAGGGTCCCCGGCGAGTCCATCTCGTGGACCAGCGGCGACGCAACGGACGACGGGTTGCCGCAGTGGTGGGCGGTGCCCTAGCGTGCCTCCGCAGCAGCCGTCGAAGCGTATCGACGGCACCACTCGACGACGAGGCGGGCGTGCGCGCATGAAGTTCACCGACGGCTACTGGCAGGACCGTGCGGGGTACTCCGTGCTCCGCCCCCGCGACGTCCGGGCGATCACCGCCTCGGACGCCGCGATGACCGTGCTCGCCCCGACCGCGGTCATCCGCGAGCGTGGCAACACGCTGAACCAGCCCGCCGTCACGGTCACCTACAGCTCGCCGGCGCCCGACGTGATCCGGGTGCGGATCGAGCACTGGGCCGGCGGCGTCCCGCGGCGTCCGGAGTTCGCCGTGGCCGAGGACCCGTCCTCCCATGTGGAGGTCGAGGTGGACGCCGAGGCCGGCGTGCTGACCTCCGGCGGTCTGTCGGTGCGGGTGCCGCGCGGGCCGGGCTGGCTGGCCGAGTTCGTCGCCGACGGCCGGGTGCTGACCTCCAGCGGCGCCAAGGCCATCGGCATCGTCACCACCGACTCCGGCGAGCACCACGTGCACGAGCAGCTCGCGCTGGCCGTCGACGAGCACGTGTACGGGCTGGGGGAGCGGTTCACCCCGTTCGTGCGCAACGGCCAGGTGGTCGACGTCTGGAACGCCGACGGCGGCACCTCCAGCGAGCAGGCCTACAAGAACGTGCCGTTCTACCTCTCCGACCGCGGCTACGGCGTCTTCGTCGCCCACCCCGAGCACGTCTCGTTCGAGGTCGCCTCCGAGGTGGTCTCCCGCACCCAGTTCAGCGTGCCGGGGCAGACGCTGGAGTACTACCTGGTCAACGGGCCGACGCCCAAGGACGTGCTGCGGCGCTACACCGCGCTCACCGGACGGCCGCCGCAGGTGCCGGCCTGGTCGTTCGGCCTGTGGCTGTCGACCTCGTTCACCACCGACTACGACGAGGCCACGGTCACCTCGTTCATCGAGGGGATGGCCGAGCGCGACATCCCGCTGAGCGTCTTCCACTTCGACTGCTTCTGGATGCGCGAGTTCCGCTGGTGCGACTTCGAGTGGGACCCGGAGGTGTTCCCCGAGCCCGAGGCGATGCTGGCCCGGCTCAAGGCGCGCGGCCTGCGGATCTGCGTGTGGATCAACCCCTACATCGCGCAGGCGTCCCCGCTGTTCGCGGAGGCCGCGGCCCAGGGCTTCCTGGTGCGGCGGGCCGACGGCAGCGTGTGGCAGTGGGACATGTGGCAGGCCGGCATGGGGCTGGTCGACTTCACGAACCCCGGCGCCGTCGCCTGGTACCAGGGCAAGCTGCGCGGCCTGCTGGACATGGGCGTGGACGCCTTCAAGACCGACTTCGGCGAGCGGGTCCCCACCGACGTCGTCTGGCACGACGGCTCGGACCCGCAGCGGATGCACAACTACTACGCCCAGGCCTACAACGCCGCCGTCTTCGACCTGCTGCGCGAGGAGCGCGGCGAGGGCGAGGCCGTGGTGTTCGCCCGCTCGGCGACCGCCGGCGGCCAGCAGTTCCCCGTGCACTGGGGCGGCGACTGCTTCTCCACCTTCGAGGCGATGGCCGAGACGCTGCGCGGCGGGCTGAGCCTGGGGCTGTCCGGGTTCGGCTACTGGAGCCACGACATCGGCGGCTTCGAGGGCACCCCCGACCCCGAGGTGTTCAAGCGCTGGGTCGCATTCGGGCTGCTGTCCTCGCACAGCCGGCTGCACGGGTCGAGCTCCTACCGGGTGCCGTGGGCGTTCGACGAGGAGGCCGTCGACGTCCTGCGCGCGTTCACCGAGCTGAAGATGTCGCTCATGCCCTACCTGGGCGGGACTGCCCGGCAGGCCAGCGAGGACGGGCTGCCGATGGCCCGGGCGATGCTGCTGGAGCACCCCGACGACCCGACCGCGGCCTTCCTCGACCGGCAGTACCACCTGGGCGAGTCGCTGCTGGTCGCGCCGGTGTTCTCCGCCGACGGGCAGGTGCGCTACTACGTGCCGGAGGGGGAGTGGACGTCGCTGCTGTCCGGCGCGGTGGTCGCCGGCCCGCGCTGGGTCACCGAGCAGCACGACGCGCTGAGCCTGCCGCTGCTGGTCCGCCCGGACACCGTGCTGCCGATGGGCGCCCGCACCGACCGCCCCGACTACGACTGGGCCGACGGCGTCGTCCTGCGCCTGTACCGGCTGCGCGACGGGCACCGCTCCCAGGTCGTCGTCCCCGGTGACGGCAGCGGGGGCGCGGACGCCGTCTTCACGGTCGAGCGCACCGGCGACGTCGTCACCGTCACCGCGGCGCACGCGCCGGGGGACTGGAGCGTGCAGGTCGCCGGCGACGGGACGACGGCGGTGCCGGCCACCGGGGCGGCGTCGGTGCAGCTGCGCCTCTGAGGGCGCCCCGGCGCCCGGCTCACCCCGGGTCGGGCGCCGGCCGGCGGTCCGGCCGCCCGGCCGGGCCGGCGGCGGGCACGGCAGAGTGGGCGGGGTGACCTCCAGCGACGCCGCCCTCGACCTCTTCGCCCAGCTGCGCCGCGAGCCGGACGTCGAGGCGCCGGAGCTCGTCGCGGTCGACGCCACCGACCGGCTGCTGCTGGACGAGGCCGCGGGCGCGCTCGCCGCGGACCCGGACCGGGTCGTCGTCCTCGACGACTCGCACGGCGCGCTGACCCTGGGCGCGGTCGTGCTGCACGGCGCCGTGGCGCCGCGGGTGTCCACCGATCTGCTGCTGGGCGAGCGGGCGCTGGCCGCCAACGCCGAGCGCACCGGGCACGCCGGCAGCTACCGGCTGCTCCCGCTGGGCCCGGAGCTGGTGCGTGGGGCCAGGACCGTGCTGGCCAAGGCGCCCAAGGGCCTGGACGCGCTGCGCGAGCTCGCCGAGGTCGTCGCCGCCGACGCCGACCCCGACGTGACGCTGTTCGTGGGCGGGCGGGTCAAGCACATGACGCACGCGATGAACGACGTCCTGGCCGCGTCCTTCACCGAGGTGCGGGCGTCGCTGGGCCGGCAGAAGTCACGGGTGCTGATCGCCCGCGGGCCGCGGGCCGGCGGCACGTCGAGCTTCCCGGTGTGCCGCGAGCACGCCGACCTGGGGATCACCGTGTGCGCGCACGGCGCCGCGTTCGCCGGTGCCAAGGTCGACCGGGGCACCCAGGCGCTGCTGGCCGTGCTCGCGGACGCGGTGCCCGACGCCGCGACCGCGCTCGACCTGGGCTGCGGCACCGGCGTCCTCGCCGCCGCGCTGGCCACCGCCCGGCCGGGCCTGCGGGTGCTCGCCACCGACCAGTCGGCGGCCGCGGTGGCGTCGGCGCAGGCGACCGCGGCGGCCAGCGGGCTCGCCGACCGGGTCACGGTCAGCCGGGACGACGCCGGCAGCAGCCTCCCCGACGGCAGCGTGGACCTGGTCGTCTGCAACCCGCCGTTCCACTCTGGCGTCGCCGTCGACGAGACGGTCGCCCACCGGCTGTTCGAGGGTGCGGCGCGGGTGCTGCGCCCGGGCGGGGAGCTGTGGTGCGTCTACAACTCGCACCTGCCGCACCGGCAGGCGCTCACCCGGCTCGTCGGCCCCACCCGCCAGGTGACCCGCAACCCGACCTTCACCATCACGGCGTCGACCCGCCGCTGATCGGCCCCCTCGCAGGGCCCCGCCCCGAGGGGTGAGGGGGGGAGGGGGTCCCTTCAGTGGCCGGAGCCGCCGCGGGAGACGACGGGGGGCAGGGTCGACCACGGGAAGTCGATCCACGCCTCGGTGCGCTTCCAGGCGTAGTCGCAGCGCACCAGCGACCGGGGCTTCTCGTAGACGACGGCGGTGCGCACGTCGGTGACGTGTCCGGCGCAGAAGTCCTTGACCAGCTCGAGGGTCTTGCCGGTGTCGGCGACGTCGTCGGCGATGAGCACCGTGGACCCGGTCAGGTCCACCACGTCCAGGGTCGGCGGGAGCACGACCGGGAGGTCAAGCCGCTGGTCGACGCCGGTGTAGAACTCGACGTTCATCACGAACAGGTTCTTGACGTCGAGCGCGTAGCCCAGCGCCCCGCCCAGGAACAGCCCGCCGCGGGCGATCGACAGGATGATGTCGGGCTCGAAGCCGTCGTCGGCGACCTGCTGGGCGAGCTCACGCGCGGCCCGGCCGAAGTCCTCGTAGGTCAGGGTCTCGCGGGCCGGCTCCGGTGCGCTCACCCGGTGATCGTCGCAGCCGCCGCCGGTCAGGGCCAGACCGAGCTCCTCAGGCGGAGCTGCCGGTCGACACCGACAGCTCCTGGAGGGACAGCCGGCGCTCCAGCACCGCCTCGGCGACGTCGTCCACGTCCTGGTCGTGGCCGTAGGCGTACGCGCGGAGCAGGGCCAGCGCGTCCGGACCGGTCAGCTCCAGGCCCACGTTGACCAACCCGACCGCCTGCCACACCTGCGCCCGGCGGCCGGCGCCGGGGGCGTCCAGCCAGGCCGGGCCGTCCTCGGTGTGCGGCTCGGCGGCCATCGCGGCGGCGAACGCGTCGGACAGGGCCGCGGTGACGGTCAGCGAGTCGGCCAGCCCCAGCCCCCGGATGTCGCCGGGCGCGTTCAGGTACAGGTCCAGCGCCCCGACGTCCTCCAGCCCGCCGTGCAGGGGCAGGGAGATGACCGCCCGGACGGGGGTGTGCGCCACCAGCACGTCGTAGTAGGCCGGCCAGCGCGCCTGCAGCTCCGCCTCGTCGGCCAGCACCGGCAGACCGGTGGCGTGCGCGCTGAGGCACGGCCCCTCGCCGACGGTGAACTGCAGCCGCTCGGCGGTGGCCGAGACCGGGTCGCTGGCGCCCAGCGGCAGCCGCCGGTCGGCGGAGAAGTAGGCGCTCAGCCCCACCCCGTCCACCGGCAGGACGGCGGCGCAGGCGCGGGCCAGCCGGTCGGGGAGCAGCTCGGGGCCGGGCAGCTCCCGCTCAGCGGCGGTGACCTGGGCGGCGAACTCCTGCGCGAGGTCCATGCTTCCTCCAGCGGCCGCCCGGGCAGGACCGGCCGCTGCTCGACCCCCCGCCACAGCGAGGCGCCGCGCTGGAGTCCCCTACCCCCGCCCGGACCGCTTCGACACCTGCGGATCAGACGAACCCGGGGGTGCCCTGCCAGGCGGCCGGCGCGGCCGGGACGTCGTCGCGCAGCACGGTGCCCTCGATCAGCCCGTACGGCCGGTCGTCGGCGTGGTAGACCACCGCGCCCGGCCCGTCGAGGGTGTTGTCCAGGCCGAACGCCGAGAGGTCCTGCAGGAAGTGGTGCTTGTTGGGCATCGAGAACCGGACCTCGGCGACGTCCGGGTGCTGCTCCAGCACGGCCGACCCCATGGTGAACAGCGTCTGCTGCAGGGCGAGGGAGTGCGTCGCGGCGAAGGTCTCCAGCAGCGTCGTCCGGACGGCGTCGTGGGTGGCGTCCCAGTCGACGTCGGTGCCGGTGTACCGCCAGCGCGCGGTGACCGCGGTGGCCAGGATCCGGTCGGTGGTCTCCGGCAGGGTCGTGTAGCGGTCGCGGGGGAAGCCCCAGAACTCCGAGCCGGTGCTCTTGAGGACGACGAGGTCGGTCAGCCCGGCGACCACGTGCACCTCGTCGCCGTCGACGGTGACCACCGCCGTGCGCACCTCGCCACCGGGGCGGCGGAAGGCGTGGTCGTGCGGCTGCCCGCCGACGCTGATCCGGTCCCAGCCGTAGGACTCGACCGCCACCCGGGCGCCGGTGACGAACGGCTGCGAGCCGGTGAAGTGGCGGGCCAGCCGGATGCCGAACTCCTCCGGGGAGCCGATGCCGTCGCGGGCGAAGGCGAAGACGGTGTTCTTCTGCGCGTCGGTGGTGAGCACGTGCGCGTTGTCGCCGGCCGTGTGCGCCGCGGCGAAGTCACCGCGCAGCGCGGTGCTCACGTTGAGGTCGACGAGGGAGTGCCGTGGGGTGGAGCGGTCGACCGCGACGACGCGGACCTCCGCCTTCCCGTACTGGTTGGGTCCGAGCACGATCGCCATGGCTGCACCCTGCCCTGTCCGCGTTGCAGCCGCGTTTCCGGTCATGGAGTCCCAGGGGTGCGTTCTCCGCGCCCTGGGACGCCATCAGCTGCCGCGGTAGGTGGAGTAGGCGAAGGGGGAGAGGAGGAGGGGGACGTGGTGGTGCTCGGCCGGCTCGCGGACGGCGAAGGTCAGCACGACCTCCGGCCAGAAGGTCTCCTCGCCCCGGGCCGCGGCCCACGCGCCGGTGCCGAACACCAGCCGGTGCGGGCCCGCGGCCGTCGGGCCCTCGACCAGCCGGCAGCGGCCGTCGGTGTCCGTCGTCCCCTCGGCCACCAGGGTGTCGCCGGCGTGCAGCGCCACCGCGACCCCGGCCGCGGGCCGGCCGGTGACGGAGTCCAGGACGTGCGTCGAGACGCTCACCGCATGGCCTCGCGCACCCGCAGCGCGGTGATCTCCACGAGCTGGGTCTTCACCTCGACCTGCTCGGCCTCCGGGGTGTTGCCGAGCCGGCGCTCCAGCTCGCGGCGCATCTCCTCCGGCGAGCGCCCGGCCGCCCGGACCAGGAAGACGTGCCCGAAGCGCTCCTCGTAGGCCCGGTTGCCCTCGGCGATCGCGGTGCGGACGGCGTCGTCGGCGTCGGCCATGCCGCTCTGCTCCCGCCGCGAGGCCTCCGCCGCGGCCGACGCGCCCTCGACCCGGTCGCCGATCCGCGGGTGCGCGTCCAGCGCCGCCGAGACGTGCTGCCAGGAGAGCGCCTGCGCCAGCTCCGCCGCCCGGCTGACCAGGGCGCCGACCGAGGGATAGGGCCGGCCGGCGGTCAGCACCATCGCGAACGCCGGGACGCCCAGCCAGCCGAACGCCTGCTCGGCGGCCTCGGCCTGGGGTGCGTCGTTGAAACGGGCCAGCGCATCGTCGCCACCTGGTCGGGTCACGTGGGGCAGGATGCCAGCTGAGTCCACCAGCACGAGCACCCGCGGAGGTCCGGTGGTCCCCGAGCACGTCCTGGCCGAGCTCGACCGCCGGCTGGCCCCCGTCGACGCCGCCCGGCTGGCCGCCTTCCCGGGCGAGCCGTCGTCCCGGCAGCCCGTGCACACCTGCTACGTGCCCGCGGACGCCGTCGTCCCGGGGCTGACCGGGCGCTGGGGCGCCGCGGCGCTGGCCGCGCTCGACGAGCACGGCCTGCCCGACCTGGGCCTGGACGCCGCACTGGTCGAGCAGGTGCTGCCGCGGGTACGGGCCAAGCTGGCCACCGAGCCGGTCGAGGACCTGCGGGTCGACGCCGAGGACGGCTACCGCGGCAGCCCGGACGCCGAGGACGGCGACGTGACGGCGGCGGCGGCGGTGCTGGCCGCCGAGCCCGCGCTGCCGCTGTCGCTGGGCGTGCGGGCGAAGTCGCTGGAGGGACCGACCCGGCACCGCGGCGTGCGCAGCCTCGACCTGTTCCTCACCGGCCTGGCCGCCACCGGCCGCGAGCGGGCGGTGGTGACCCTGCCCAAGGTGACCGCGGTCGAGCAGGTCGCCGCCTTCCTGCCCGTCCTCGACGCCCTGGAGGCCGCCACCGGCCTGGCGCTGGACCTCGAGCTGCAGGTCGAGACCCCGCAGGCGGTGCTCGGCGCCGACGGGACGACCCTGCTCGCCCGGATGCTGCACGCCGGGGCCGGCCGGGTGACCGGGCTGCACTTCGGCACCTACGACTACAGCGCCTCCCTCGGCATCGCCGCGGCCCACCAGTCCTCCGACCACCCGGCGGCCGACCACGCCAAGCTGGCGATGCAGGTCGCCGTCGCCGGCACCGGCGCCCGGGCGGTCGACGGCTCGACCAACGTGCTGCCCGTCGGCGGCACCCCCGAGGTGCACGCGGCCTGGCGGCTGCACGCCGGGCTGGTCCGCCGCGCGCTGGAACGCGGGCTCTACCAGGGGTGGGACCTGCACCCCGCCCAGCTGGTCACCCGCTACGTGGCCACCTACGCCTTCTTCCGGGCGGCGCTGCCGGCCGCCGCGGCCCGGCTGTCGGCCTACGTGGGCCGGGTCGAGGGCGGGGTGCTCGACGAGCCGGCCACCGCGCGCGCCCTGGCCACCGTCGTCCTGCGCGGCCTCGACTGCGGCGCCCTGGACGTCGCCGAGGTGGAGGCCGCGACCGGCCTGGACCGCACCGTGCTCGACGGGCTGGCCGGGCGCCGTGGCCCGCGCTGACGGCCGGCCCGGGGCCGTCGCCGGGGCCGGCGATGACCCGGATCACCCGGACGAGGGGGTCAGGGGAGGGCCCCCGGCTGCCGAGATCAGTGGTGGGTGACCGAAGATGCCACCCGTCCGTTCCGGGAGTCGGCTGAGGCGAGGTGTCATGAGCGTGCTCGGAGGTCATCCACCGCGGTGGCTGCAGCGCGCCCGGGCCGACAGCGCCGGTGCGCTGACCGCGGAGCACCCGCACGGCCACACCGCCGCCGTCGTCGGCTCGTCGGCCGAGCTGCTCGACGTCGCCCTGCCCTGGCTGGCCGCCGGCCTGGCCGCGGGCGACGTCACCGTGCTGGCCTGCGACCCCGACACCACCGAGCAGCTGCGCACGCAGCTGGGCCCCGACGGCTCGCAGCTGCTCGTCGACCCCGGCATCGCGTTGCACGGCACCCGCCCGCCGGACGCCGTCGGTGCGCTCCGCCGGCTGCTGGACCAGGCCCCGGGCCGGGTCCGTGTCCTCGGGATGCCCTCCTTCGGCGCCGAGCCCCGCGACTGGCACGAGGCCCAGCGCTTCGAGGCCGCGCTCACCCCGCTCTTCGCCGGTTCCGGAGTCGACCGGCTGTGCGTCTACGACCGCCGGGTCCTGCCGCCCGCCGCCGTGGCCAGCGCGTCGGCGACCCACCCGCACCTGCTGTCCGGCGGGAACGTCGTCGGCAGCCGCGACTACCGCCGCCCGGACGCCTATGTCCGGGCGCTGCCGATCCCGCGCGAGCCGATGGAGCAGCGACCGCCGGCCTTCGCCGCCGACGGCATGCGGTCCCTGCCCCACCTGCGGCACCAGCTGCGCGCCGCGCTCGCCGCCCACGTGCCCGACCGCGAGCAGTGCGAGGACCTGCACCTGGCGGTCAGCGAGATCGCCGCCAACGCCTTCCGGCACGGCGTCCCCCCGGTCTCGGCCCGGGTCTGGGCGTCCGCCGACCGGGTCGTGTGCACGCTGACCGACCGGGGCAGCGGCTTCGCCGACGAGCTGGCCGGCTTCCAGCCCGCGCACGGCGACGACCTCTCCCGCGGGGGCATGGGCCTGTGGCTGGCCCGCAAGCTGTGGGACCACGTCGACCTCGTCGCGGCCCCCACCGGCCTGACCGTGCGGATGAGCACCTCCCTGCGCTGACCTCGCCGGGTCCGTCGCGGCGACCCGCTCCCGGGTGCACCGGCGGTTACCGTGACGGCGTGATCGTGGTGACCGCGGCCGGCGGGCCCACCGGCACGGCCGTCGTCCGGGAGCTGCGCGGCCGGGGCGAGCCGGTGCGTGCGGTCGTCGCCCGCCGCGGCCCCCGCCCCGAGCTCACCGCCCTCGGCGCCGAGGTGGTCGTCGCCGAGCTGACCTCACCGATGGCGTGGTCGTCGGTGCTCGCCGGCGCCGACGCGCTGTACCTGGTCTGGCCGGCCTTCGACCCCGACGAGGCGGAGGGGGCGCCGGCGCTGTTCGCCGAGGCCCGCCGTGCCGGGGTGCCCCGCGTCGTCTACCACTCGGTGCTGCGCCCGCAGCTGCGCGCCCTGCCCCACCACGCCGGCAAGGACCGCGCCGAGGAGGCCCTCGCCGCCAGCGGCCTGCGCTCGTGGCGGGTGCTGCAGCCGTGCGCCTACGCCGACGAGGTCGACGGCGAGCTCGCCGCGATCGCCGCGAGCGGGGTGCTGCGCAGCCAGTGGGGCCTGCGCACCGGCCGGTCGCTGGTCGACCTGCGGGACGTCGCCGCCGCGGCGGCGGTGCTCCTGCTCGATGACGGCCTGGACGGCGGCACCTTCGAGGCGGCCGGACCCGAGGCGCTGACGGCGCCGCGGATGGCGGAGCTGATCGGCGAGCGGCTGGACGCGGAGGTCGTCGCCGACGACGTCGTCCCGGGCGGTGAGGTGCCGACGTCGTACGCGGCGCGCTGCCGGCGCACCCTGCTCGACCACCAGCGGGCCCACGGCTACGTGGGCAGCCCCCGGGTGCTCACCGCCCTGCTCGGCCGCCCGCCGCGCACCTTCGCCGAGCACCTCGCCGACCTGGAGCTGTAGCTGGGCCCGGCCCCGTTCCGAGCCTGCTGGGCATGAGGTGGACGGGGTCCGTCAACTGTGCTCGGTGCGGCGGTGGGTGGACTCGTGGACGACGTCGGGGCTGTCGTCGCGGCGGTCGATCACGGTGAACCGGTGCCACAGGCCCGACAGCTGCAGCGGCCGCGCGACGACCGTGTCGTGCACGACCAGCGGCATCTCGATGCCGCGCGGCTGGACCATCTTGTGCAGCTGCACCAGCGAGGCGATGCCGGCGGAGTTCATGAAGGTGACGTCGCAGGTGTCCAGCTGCACGCGCTTGAGCTCGGGGGAGCTGAGCATCAGGTCGGTCATCGCCCGGACCAGCGGGCGGCGCGCGCCCTCGGTGAGCTCACCGACCACCCGGATCTCCGCGGTCTCGGCGTCGTGCTCGGTGACGGTGACCTCGACGGTGTCCTCAGCATCGTCCATGTCCCGTCCTTGCCCGGGAGTGGCCCGGTTCACTCCTCCGCCGCGGGCAGCTGCCGGTCCAGCAGCAGCAGGGCGAGCGCGGCCAGCGACGGGGCGTCGGTGAACCGGCCGTCGCTGACCATCGCGTGCAGCTCCGTCTCGGTCACGAACTGCTGCCGCATGTCGGCCTCGGTGGCCTCGCGGGCGGTCGGGCCGGGGGTCAGGTCGCCGGCCAGCCAGACGTCGGTCTGCTGGTCGGTGAGCCCCGGGGCGATGTCGATCCGGCCCAGCCGGCGCACCGACCCGGCGCGCAGCCCGGTCTCCTCGGCCAGCTCGGCGCGGGCCAGCTCCTCCGCCGTCCCGCCGCCGCCGGCCGGCCAGGTGCCCTGGACGAACTCCCAGGAGCGGCGGCCCAGCGGGTGGCGGAACTGCTCGACCAGCCAGAACCCGCCGCGCTCGACGGCGATCACCAGGGCGGCGTCCGGCTTCTCGACGACGCCGTAGATGCCGGGTGAGCCGTCGGGGCGCTCCACGGCGTCCTCCCGCACGCGGATCCAGGCGTTCCGGTAGACCTCTCGGCTGCTCGTCGTCCGCACGCGACCTAGCCTGGCAGACGGGGAGGGAGACGATGACCGAGCGCAAGCCCGAGGGCATGTCGTTCGAGTCCTGGGTCGAGCAGCAGATCGTCCAGGCCCGCGAGCGAGGTGCCTTCGAGGGCCTGGCGGGGGCCGGCAGGCCGCTGCCCCGCCGGGACCGGGAGAAGAGCAGCTACGAGTGGGCCCTGGAGTGGGCCCGGCGCGAGGAGGCCGACCCCGTCGCGATGCTGCCCTCGGGGCTGGTGCTGCGCAAGGAGCGGGAGGACCTCCCCGCCCTCGTCGCCGCCCAGCCCACCGAGGAGCGGGCACGTGCGGTCGTGGAGGCGCACAACGCCCGCGTCGACTCCTACTACCGGCGTCCGGTCGAGGGGGTCTGGATCCCGGTCGGGATGGCCGACGTCGAGACCGAGCTGGCCCGGTGGCGCGCCGACCACCCGGTCGTCGCCGCGCCGCCGGCCGAGGAGCCCGCGCCGCCCGCGCCGTCCCGCCGCCGGGGCTGGTGGCGGCGCCGCGCCGGCTGAGGCTCAGCCCTCCCCGCCGTCCTCCTCCTGGTGGCGGGCGGCCAGCTCCCGGGTGGCCATGCCGCCCTCCCCGCCCTCGTCGTACTGCCCGGGGTGCAGGTTGACGGCGTCGTGCTGCCCGGCGTGCAGGTCGGCCTCGTCGCGGTCGGGCTCCGGTGCGCTCATCGGCCCAGCCTGCCCAGCCGCTGCCCGGCGGGCCAGTCGGACCCACCCACCGGTCGGCTTGTCGACCACCGGGGACGGTCACCCGTCGATCTCCGCGACACGACGGCGAGCGCCGCCGTCCGGCGCGTCCGGCACCCCACAGTTGCGCTCCGAGTGGCGGGTGTGACTTCTGGTGTGGGAGTGGAGGAAGCGGTGGCGAGCAGCGCTGCAGACGTCGAGACGAGGCGTCCGCGCGGCCTGGGCGGGCGCCTGACGGCGGTCGCCGTGGCAGGTGCCCTGCTGACCGGTGGGCTGACCGGCGTGTTCCCCACGCTGCGGAGCACCCCGGTGGCCGCGGCGGCGCAGGCGCCGGTATCGTGCCCGGCGGCGGTCGCGCTGCAGAACGGCGGCTTCGAGCAGCCCGTCCTGCCCGCGAACTCCAATGCGCAGCTGGACCAGAGCCAGGTGCCCGGCTGGCTGACCACGGCCACCGACCGCCTCATCGAGCTCTGGCGCACGCCCTTCCGCAACGTGCCCCCGGGGTCGGGCTCGCAGTTCGCCGAGCTCAACGCCACCCAGGCCTCCACGCTCTACCAGGACGTCGCGACCACCCCGGGCCAGGTGCTGCGCTGGGAGCTGCAGCACCGCGGACGCGAGGGTCAGGACACCATGGCGCTCTACATCGCGGCGCCCACGGTGCGGGCCTCGACGACCAACCGGCAGGCGCTGATCACCGACTCGAACACCGCCTGGGGCACCTACTCGGGCGTCTACACCGTGCCGGCGGGGCAGACGCTCACCCGGTTCAGCTTCCAGGCGGTGAGCTCCTCGGGCCCGAACGCGAGCGTCGGCAACCTCCTGGACAGCATCTCCTTCGGCACCCAGCCCTGCCTGGTCACCACCACCACGGTGTCGCTGCCCCCGGGGCGCAGCACCGCGCAGGTCGGCGACGTGCTCACGTACACGGTCACCACGGCGAACAACGGCGGCAACCCGGCCCGCGAGGTCGTCATGACCGACGACCTGCCGGCCGGCGTGGCCTACGTGCCGGGCTCGATCGTGGCCGTCACCGGGACGGCGGCCACCACCCGGACCGACGCCGCCGGCGACGACCAGGCCGAGTACGACACGTCCACGGGCACGGGCAACGGGACCGTCCGGGTCCGGGTCGGCCGGTCCGCCACGAGCACCACCGGGGGCATCGTCGACGCCGGCGACGCGCGCAGCTTCAGCTACCAGGTGCGGGTGCTGCCGACGCTGTCCGGGCAGACCCTGCGCAACGACGCCCGGGTCACCTACCGCGACGACCTGAGCGTCAGCACGCCCACCTCGACGTCGAACGAGGTGGCCACCCCCGTCGGCGTCGCCGCCGACCTGCGGGCGACGCTCACCCAGGACACCGCCCCGCTGGTGGCCGGCCGCCCGGCCACCTGGACGGCGACCCTGACCAACCGCGGTCCGGGCACCGAGCCCGCGCCGGTGCTGACCACGACGGTCCCGGCCGCGCTCAGCGGTGTCACCGCCACCCCCGTGGGCGGTGGCAGCTGCACCGTCGGCGGCACCACCGTCACCTGCACCGGCCCGGCGCTGGCCACGGGCGCCGGCCGGTCGGTGACGATCACCGGCACCGTCCCCGCCGACGCGACGCCCGGCGCGCAGTACACGGCGCTCGCCAGCGTCCGGGGCGACGCCCACGACCAGGGCCCCACCGACAACACCGCCACCGTCAGCGGTCCGGTGACCGCGCTCGCCGACGTCTCGGTGACGCTCGCCAGCGACCCCGCCACGGGGGTGGCCGGCGGGATCGTGCGCTACACGGCGGTGGTGACCAACGACGGTCCGTCCACGGCCCGCGGCGTCCGGCTGGTCGACCCGCTGCCGGCCAGCTCGGCCTTCCAGTCCGCCGCCGTGGCCGGCGGCACCTGCACGATCGCCAGTGGCTCGAACACGGTCACCTGCACGCTGCCGGACCTGGCGCCGGGCACCGCGCTGCCGGTCGTCGTCACCGTCCGCCTCGCCGCCGACGGCGACGGCCACATCGACAACGCGGTGTCGGTGGCGGCCGCCACCCCCGACCGGGACGCCGACGACCTCACCGCCTCCGTGCGCGGCAGCGGGACCCAGCGCGCCGACCTGTCGGTGGCGCTGCAGCTCGACGACACCGACCTGCTGCCCGGCGAGACGCTCGGCTTCACCGTCACCGTCCGCAACGACGGCATCTCCGACGCGACCAACGTCTCGGTGCGCTCGACGCTGCCCCCGGGCGTGCAGATCGTCTCCACGAACACCGCCGGGTGCGTCCCGGGCAACTGCAGCCTGCCCGTGGTCGCCGCCGGTGGGAACGTCGTCATCACCGGGACCGCGGAGGTCGCCGACGACGCCCCCGAGGGCACCGTGCTGGCCAGTGCCACCGTCGTGTCCGCCGTGCCCGACGTCGACACCGACGACCAGTCGGCCACGGTGAGCGCCACCATCCGGTTGTCGGCCGACCTCGCCGTCACCCTCGAGCTCAGCGACCCGGCCGACCCGGGCAACGCCGACCCGGTCCTGGTCGCCGGCTCCGAGGTCCACGGCCTGGCCACCGTCACGAACAACGGCCCGACCCGCGCCTCCGGCGTCCAGCTGCGGCTGGCCACCCTCGCCGGCCAGCCGGTGCCGCGGGTCGTCCCGAGCGCCGGCGGCTGCGCGTACCAGGGCACGACGACGCCCGAGGGCCTCGCCGTCGACGGCGGGGTCGTCGTCTGCTGGCTGGACCAGCTCGCCACCGGCGCCCGCTGGACCGTCACCTCCGACGGCGTCCTGCCCGCCACGTACACCGGGACGACGTTCAGCCGCACGCGCACCGTCTCCTCGACCTCGGCGGACCCGGTGAGCGGCAACGACACCGCCAGCGACAGCGTCGCGGTGGTGCGCCGCGCCGACCTCCGGGTGGTCAAGACCACGAGCACGCCGAGCGTCGTGCAGACCGGTGTCGTGCGCTTCCGGGTCACCGTCACCAACGCCGGACCCTCCCACGCCCGCGACGTCGTCGTGCGCGAGCAGCCCCAGCCCGGGGTGGTCGTGACCGGGACCAGCCCGTCGGCCGGCAGCTTCGGCGACGCCGCGGGCGTCTGGCGCATCCCGCACCTGGCCGCCGGCCGCTCCGCGACGCTCGACGTGACCGGTACCGCGGAGTCCCCCGACGACGTGGAGAACCGGGCCGCGGCGACCGGCTCCGACGCGGTCGACCCGCAGCCGGCCAACGACGTGGGCGCCGTGACGGTCGACGTCCTGCCGGCCGTCCGGACCCTCACGATCACCGCGCAGGCGGCCGTGGCGCCGGCGGTCGACCAGGGCGGCGCCCGGGTGGGCGACGCCGTCGACCTGTCCTACGTGGTGCGCAACGAGGGGAACGTGCAGATCAGCGGCCTGCGGGTCGAGGAGTCGCTGGTGTCCGGCGCCGTCGCCTGCCCCCGCGACGCGCTGGCCCCCGGCGAGCAGATGACCTGCACCTCCGGCGGCACCTACCGGGTCACCCAGGCCGACGTGGACGCCGGCACCCCGGTGACCAGCCGCGCGACCGCCGTCGGCCGGGCGCCGGACTCCACCACGGACCTGGTCTTCGGCCCGGCCACCACCGCGGTGCCGATGGCCGCGGGCGCCCCCGCGCTCGGCCTCACCCTGGTCGCGAACTGGGACGACGCCGACCGCGACGACGCCCTGGACGCCGGCGAGACCGTCACCTGGACCGCCGTCGTGGTGAACAGCGGTGACCTCACCGTGCGCGGGCTGACCGTGTCCGCCCCGGGGACCCCCGCCTTCACCTGCTCCGACCCGGTGCTGGCGCCGGGCGCGTGGACCAGCTGCGCCACGGCCGCCACGCCGCTGACCGCGGCCGACGTCTCCGCCGGCCGGCGCACCACCACGGCGACCGCCACGGCCACCGAGGCCCGCGCCGGCGGCGAGGTGCGCAGCGCGACGTCGACCACCGCGGTGCCCGCCGTGGTCGCGCCGGCCCTGCGGATGACGCTGGGCGGGGTCGTGTCACCGTCCACCCGCCAGGACGCCGCGGCCCTCGGCGACCGGGTGGCCTGGCGCTACACGGTCACCAACACCGGCAACGTCGAGCTGACCGGGGTGGCCGTCGACGACCCGGACGCCGGGCACGCGACGTGCGCGGCGACCGTGCTCCAGCCCGGGCAGACGACGGTGTGCACCTCCGACGCCACGCACGTGGTCACCGAGGCCGACGTGCTGGCCGGTGGGCTCACCGGGCGCGCCACGGCGACCGGCGCCCCGGTCACCGGCGGTGGCCCGGTGCGCGCGCCGCAGGACCAGACCGTCGTCCGGACGGCCGGTGCGCTGCGGTCGCTGCAGCTGACGGCCGCGGCGACCACCTCCGGCAACGGGCCGGTGCGCGCCGGCGACACGATCGACTACGGCTACACCGTCACCAACGACGGCAACGTGACGATGCGGCTGGTCCAGGTCGCCGACGAGCTGGTCGGCCCGGCGCGCTGCCGGCAGGACGTGCTGGCGCCCGGCGAGACCACCGACTGCTCCGGCGGCGGCTCGCACCGGGTCACCCAGGTCGAGTTCGACGCCGGCCGGCCGATCACCGACCTGGCCCAGGTCTCCGGCATCCCGGCGGGCGCGGCCACCCCGCTGACCTTCGGCCCGGCGTCCGCGCCGGTGGCGCTGGCCGCCGCGACCCCCGTCCTGCGGGTGCTCGGCGTCGCGGACTGGACCGACACCGGCGTCACCGGTGCGCTCGAGGCCGGCGAGACCATCGACTGGTGGGCCCTGGTCACCAACCCCGGCGACGTGACGCTCACCGGCATCACCGTGACCAGCACCCGCGGCGACGTGCTCACCTGCCCCGTCCCGGCGCTCGGGCCCGGCGAGCAGATGCGGTGCACGTCCCCGCGGTACACCGTGACGGCCGCCGACGCCGCGAGCAGCCCGATCGCGGCGCGGTTCGAGGTGGGCGGCGACGCCCCGCGCGGGCTCCCCCGGGTCACCGGCCGGCAGGACGTCGCCGTCCCCGGCGAGGAGGAGCCGGCGCTGCTGCTCACGGTGGGCCAGGCGGTGGCCGGCAGCCCGACCCCCGACGTCGGCGACCGGGTCCGCCGCCTGTTCACCGTGAGCAACGCCGGGAACGTCCCCGTCGACACGCTGGCGGTGACCAGCGACGACGGTGACGCGGTGACCTGCGAGGTCACCCGGCTGGCACCCGGGACGTCGACGGTCTGCCGCGCCGCCACCGTGCGCACGGTGACCGAGGCCGACGTCCGCACCGGGAAGCTGGCGGCCGCCGGCACCGCCTCCGCGCAGGCGGTCGTGAGCCGCGCCGCCGTCTCCGACACCGCCACGCAGACGCTGTTCCTCGCTCCGCTCGTGCGGGCGCTGCAGGTCACCGCGACCGCACTGCCCCCGACGACCGACCCGCTGGCCGTCGGCGACCGGGTGACCTACCGCTACGCCGTCCGCAACGTCGGCAACACGACGATGACCGCCCTGGCGGTGCTCGACTCCGCGGGCGGCACCGCCACCTGCGACGCGGCGTCGCTGGCCCCGGGCGCCGAGACCACCTGCACGGGCGCGAGCACGTACACGGTCACGCAGGCGGACTTCGACGCCGGCCTGCCGGTCGGGCTGACCGCCCAGGTGGCCGGGCTGCCCGCCGGCGACCCGGCGCCGCTGACCTACGGCCCGGCCGCGGCACCGCTGCCGCTGCGCACCTCGACCCCGGTGCTGGCCGCGGAGAAGTCGGCCGACTGGGCCGACGACGGCAACGGCGCGCTGGACGCCGGTGAGTCGATCGCCTGGACCGTGGTGGTGCGCAACACCGGCGACGTCACCGTGCACGACCTGGCCGTCGACGACCCGCTGGTGCACGTCGAGTGCCCGCAGACCTCGGTCGCCCCGGGGCAGCAGGTCGACTGCGCGGCCGACGCGTACCGGGCCACCGCGGCCGACGCCCTGGCCGGCGAGCGCACCAACACCGCCGTGGCCCGCGGCACCGACCCCCGCACGGGCACGCCCGTGGTCAGCAACACCGCGCTCGCCTCGGCGGCCGGCACGCCGCTCGCGCCGCCGGCGCTGACGATCGCCGTCGCCGGCGTCGTGTCCCCGGCGCAGCGGCAGCTCGCTGCCGAGTGGGGCGACGGCGTGCGCTGGCGGTACACGGTGACCAACAGCGGCGGCGTCCCGATCGCCACCCCCGGCGTGCTGGACGACGCCGACGGGCCGGTCGCCTGCCCGCCGACGACCCTCGCTCCCGGCCAGGTCGTGGTCTGCGACGGACTGCTCACGCACCCGGTCACCGAGGCCGACGTGCTGGCCGCGGCCGTGCGCACCCGCGCGCTGGCCGTGGGGGTGACCGTGGACCCGGCAGCGCCCGCCGACACGACGGTCCGGCTGGCGGCCGTGTCGCCGGTGCGCTCGACCCCGGCCGACGGCGTGGTGGCCACGGCCGCCGGGCGCCCGGCGCTCAGCCTGACCTCGTGGCTGGAGAACACGACCTCCCGCGACCGTGACGAGGCGCCGCAGCAGGACGACCTGGTCCACCTGTTCTACCGGGTGGCCAACACCGGCAACCTGACCCTGACCGGGGTCGCGGTGGACGACCCGTCCTCCGGCACGGTGGTCTGCCCCCAGCCGGCGCTGGGACCCGGCGAGGTGATGGAGTGCCGTACCGACGAGCCGCGGCGGGTCGATGCCGCCGACGTCGCGGCCGGCCGGCTGCTCAGCGACGCACGGGCGACCGGCACCCCGCCGGCGGCCGCCGGGACCGCGCCGACCTCGGCCCCCGCCACCCTCAGCGTCCCGGTCGCCGCGTCGGCCGGTGGGCCGGGCGGTGGTGACCCGGGTGACGGCGGCGGCGCACCGGTGCCCGTGACCGGTCCGGGCGCCGGTGTCGGCGACCCCGGCGACCCGGACGAGGACGGCGGGCCGGGCGCCGGCGGCGGCGTGCCGGGCGCGCCGCCGACGACCGGTGCACCGGCCGACGAGGACGCCCCGGCCGGTGGCACCCCGGCCGCGGCCGGCTCCGGCGGCCCGCCGGGCGTGCCGCCGGCCGCGCTGGCGTCGACCGGCACGGACGCGGGTCCGCCGCTGGTGCTCGGCGTGGTGTCGGTCCTGCTCGGCTCGCTGCTGCTGGTGCTGGCCCGGCGGCGGGTGGTCGGCCGCCGCTGGTGACCACCCGCCGTCAGGCGACCGCCGGTGCCGGGTGCTCAGCGCCCCGGTCCGGCGGGGACCGCGGCCAGCCGCTCCCGCAGGAAGGCCACCACCTGCTCCCGCGCCTCGTGCGTGGGGTGGCCGGGGGTCTCGACGTCGGCGCTGGTGAGCACCCGGTGCTCGTTGGACCCGATGCCGGCGTCGTTGCCGGGCCGGGAGTTCAGCTGCACCGGCAGCCAGCCGTCGCCGAAGGTCGCCCGCAGCGCGCGGAAGCGGTCGCGGGGCGAGGCGGCGTCCTCGCTGAAGCGCAGGCCCATCAGGCACAGCCCCTCGCTGCGCACCCGCTCGGTGATCGCGTCGGCCTCCCGCGGGGACATGCCGATGTCGCGGCGGTGGCCGGCGGTGACCGGGAACGGGACGCCCGGCTGGCTGGCCACCGGGGCGAGGACGGCGGGCTCGACGGCGGAGGCGAGCGCGAACCCGCCGCTGAAGCACATGCCGACCACCCCGACGCCGGGGCCGCCGACCCGGTCGTGCAGCCGGCGCGCGGCGGCCCGCACGTACTCGGCGACCGGCCGGTCCGCGCCCTTGGCGAAGGCGCGGAACTCCCGGCTGATGCAGGCCGTGGCGATGCTGCGGGCGGCGTAGCCGGGGCTCAGCGGCCGGCCGGGCTCACCGAACAGGCTGATGACGTCGACGGTGAAGCCGACACCGACCAGGTGGTCGGCCAGGCCCATCACCTCCGGCGTCATGCCGGGAATCTCCGGCAGCAGGACGACCCCGGGGCCGGAGCCGCGCGAGAAGACCGTGTGGGTGAGGCCGGCGTTGGTGAAGGGCTCTTCGGTCCAGCCGGCCAGGGCGGGGGATGACGACGCTGTCATCGCCTGATGGTGGACCCGCGGGCCCCCGCAGGTCGAGACCCCCGCGCACGGCCGCTGGCGTCGGGACGGCGCTCAGTCGG
Source organism: Modestobacter sp. SSW1-42 (assembly GCF_046635825.1). Lineage (NCBI taxonomy): Bacteria > Bacillati > Actinomycetota > Actinomycetes > Geodermatophilales > Geodermatophilaceae > Modestobacter > Modestobacter sp. SSW1-42. The sequence continues at coordinate 293,411 of NZ_JBISCA010000006.1, forward strand.
TGAGCAGGCGCAGGATCCGGGCCAGGTCGGCGCGGTCGCCGGGCGCGAGGCGGGCGAACAGCTGGCCTGCGTCGGCCTCCCGCGCGGCATCCACCTCCCGCTGCACCTGCCGGCCCGCCGGCGTGGGCGTGAGCACCACCGCCCGCCGGTCGGCCGGGTCGGGGGAGCGCTCGACCAGGCCGCGCTCCTGCAGCCCGTCGGCGACCTCGGTGGCCGAGCGCGGGGCGATGCGCAGCGCCTCGGCCAGCTCCGACAGCCGCACCCCGTCGCGGCCGCAGACCACCCGCAGCGCGCGGGCCTGGTGCGGGGAGAGGTCCCAGGGGGCGAGGGCGGCCATGAAGCGGCGGCGCAGGGTGCGGGCGACGCCCATCACCAACTCGCCGAGCACCGCCGTCCCGTCGTCGGGCGGGGAGGCGGTCATGCGGGAATCGTAGCGACACCGTTGCGGTTACCACACCGTGAGGTAACCTCAGCAATGACAGGAAGGTGGTGGTCGCCCGTGGACGACACCTCGACCCCGGGGCGCGGCGGACGCCGTCCCGACCCGGCCGACCGGGCCCAGCTGGAGCGCTCCCCGGTGCGCTGGAGCCGGGTGGCCGGCCTGTTCCGCCCGTACCGCTGGCAGCTCGCGCTGGTGGTCGCGCTCATCGTGGCCAGCTCCGCCATCGCGCTGGCCAGCCCGTTCCTCGTCCGGCTCGTGATCGACGAGGCCCTGCCCCGCCAGGACGTGCCGCTGCTGGCCTGGGCGGTCGGGGGCATGCTCGCCGTCGCCGCGGCCACCGCCGTCCTGGGCGTGCTGCAGACCTGGATCTCCACCACCGTCGGCCAGCACGTCATGCACGGGCTGCGGACGTCGGTCTTCACCCACCTCCAGCGCCAGTCGCTCGGCTTCTTCACCCGCACCAGGGGCGGGGAGGTGCAGTCGCGGCTGACCAACGACATCGGCGGCATGCAGTCGGTGGTCACCTCCACCGCCACCTCCTTCGCCGCCAACCTCACCACCGTGGTCGGGACGGCGGTGGCGATGGCCGCGCTGAGCTGGCGGCTGTCGCTGCTGTCCCTGGTGGTCCTGCCGCCGGCGATCTGGCTGACCCGCCGGGTCGCGGTGATGCGCCGCTCGATCACCGCGCAGCGCCAGCGGCACCTCGCCGACCTGCACTCCCAGGTCGAGGAGGGGCTCAGCGTCAGCGGCGTGCTGCTCGGCAAGACCCTGGGCGCCGGCCCGGCCCAGTCGCAGCGGTTCGCCGCCACGTCCGACGACCTGGTCGGGCTGGAGGTGCGCTCCCAGCTGGCCGGCCGCTGGCGGATGGCCACCATGAGCATCGTCTTCGCCGGCATCCCGGCGCTGATCTACCTGGCCGCGGGCCTGCCGGCGACCTCGGGCGGGATGACCATCGGCACGCTGGTCGCCTTCACCACCCTGCAGGGCGCGCTGTTCCGCCCGCTCATGGGGCTGCTCGACATCGGTGTCCAGCTCACCAGCTCGATGGCGCTGTTCAGCCGCGTGTTCGAGTACCTCGACCTGCCCGTCGACATCGACGACCCGGCGTCCCCGGTGCGGCTGGGCGCCGTCCGCGGTGAGGTGCGGTTCGAGCACGTCGGCTTCCGCTACCCCGACGGCCACCGCGACGCCCTGGCCGGCGTCGACCTCACCGTGCCCGCCGGGGCCACGCTGGCGCTGGTGGGGGAGACCGGGTCGGGCAAGAGCACCCTGGCCTCGCTGGTCGCCCGGCTCAACGACCCGACGTCGGGGCGGGTGACCATCGACGGCGTCGACGTCCGCGACCTGACGCTGGCCGACCTCGCCCGGGTGGTCGGGGTCGTGGCGCAGGAGACCTACCTGCTGCACGGCACGATCGCCGAGAACCTCCGGCACGCCAAGCCCGACGCCACGGACGCCGAGATGGTCGACGCCGCCCGCCGCGCCCAGGTGCACGACGTCATCGCCGCGCTGCCCGACGGCTACGAGACGGTGGTCGGCGCCCGCGGGCACCGGTTCTCCGGCGGGGAGAAGCAGCGGCTGGCCATCGCCCGCACGCTGCTGCGCGACCCGCGGGTGCTGGTGCTCGACGAGGCCACCAGCGCGCTGGACAACGAGACCGAGCGGGCCGTGCAGGCCGCGCTGGACGAGGCCAGCCGCGGCCGGACCACGATCACCATCGCGCACCGGCTGTCCACCGTGCGCGACGCCGACCTCATCGCCGTCCTGGACGGCGGGCAGGTGGTCGAGCAGGGGACGCACGAGGAGCTGCTGGCCGAGGGTGGGCGCTACGCCCGGCTGGCCGGCGCCGCCGTCCGCCAGGCCGAGCTCGTCGGCTGACTCGGCACGACGGCGGGCTGCCGAACCCGGCGGGCACGGAACGCGCCGAGGCCCGGCCCCCGAACGGGGACCGGGCCTCGGGCACGGTGCGCCCAGGGCCCGAACCGCTGTCGGAACGGGCCCTGGGTGTACATCGCTCAGGTCAGCCGTGGGCCTTCTTGGACAGGTCGTCCCACTTCTGCCACTCCGCCAGCCGGGACTCGTAGTCCGCGGTCGCGATGCCCAGCGGGGCCTCGCCGAAGAAGACGCGCAGCGGCGGGTCCTCGGCGTCCACGATCTGCAGGACGGCGTCGCGGGTGGCCACCGGGTTGCCCGGCGTGCCGCCCAGGCGGGCCTTGCGCTGCTCGGCGGCCTTGACCCGGAACTCGTCGTAGGCCGGGTTCTCGGTCGCGTGCTTGGCCGAGGCCCCGCCCCAGTCGGTGGAGTACCCGCCGGGCTCGATGAGGGTGACCTTGATGCCGAAGTCGGCGACCTCCGCGGCCAGCGACTGGGTGAAGCCCTCCAGCGCCCACTTCGAGGCGTTGTAGATGCCGATGTTCGGGAACGCCGAGATACCGCCGATGCTCGACACCTGCAGCACGTGCCCGCCGCCGTTCTCGCGGAGGAAGGGCAGCGCGGCCTGGGTGACCCAGAGCGCGCCGAAGACGTTGGTCTCGAACTGCGCGCGGGCCTCGGCCTCGGAGATCTCCTCGACCATGCCGAACTGGCCGAAGCCGGCGTTGTTGACGACGACGTCGAGGCCGCCGAAGTGGTCGCGCGCCTGCTGGACCGCGGCGAAGTCGGCCGCGCGGTCGTCGACGTCCAGCTGGATCGGCAGCACCCGGTCGCCGTAGGACTGCACCAGGTCGTCGAGGGTGGCGGTGTCGCGGGCGGTGGCCGCCACGTTGTCGCCGCGCTCGAGCGCCGCGATCGACCACTCCTTGCCGAAACCGCGGGATGCGCCGGTGATGAACCAGGTCTTCGCCATGGTGGGTCTCCTCTCGATGGACGTTCTGGGGGTGGGCAGCGCACCGAGAGGTCGTTGTGTTCCGAGAGGATTGCTGGGTCGTTCCAACGACCAGCAGCTGTCCCGGGTCCTCACCTCCGAACGGGGTGGGCTTCCGACACCTCGGTCAAGGGAGAGGTGGTGACGGTCGAACGAGTTCCCATGGCATTCCTGCTCCCAGTGTTCACCGGGCTCGCCGTCATCCTCACCGCTCTGGGCGGGGCCGCCCAGCTGGACGCCAAGTACACGAGCGACACCAAGGAGCAACCCGACTTCCGGAAGTCGCTCCCCTGGGGATGGCGCAAGGCGGTCCTCGCCGTTCACCGTAGGAAGAGTCGTCAGCTCTCGTCACGGGATCGCGAGAACGGCGGTGTGGCTCTCCGGTTCTTCGGCAGCTGCTTCGCTTACGTGGGCGTGCTCATCAGCATGGTGGCGTGGACGATCGACCAGTCCTGACCCTCAGGAGCCGGGCGTCGTGATGCTCACCGCAGTCCGCGTCGTCCGGGAATGGTCCGCCGGCGCAACGACCTTGCCCCCGGCATGGACCTGTTCTCCCCCGTGACCCTGGGCGACCTCGAACTCGCCAACCGCGTCGTCATGGCCCCGCTGACCCGCATGCGTGCCGGGGACTCCGGCGTGCCGAACGACCTGATCGTCGAGCACTACGCCCAGCGGGCGAGCATCGGCCTGATCATCACCGAGGGCACCTACCCCCGGTTCGAGTCGCAGGCGTTCGTCGGCCAGCCCGGCGTCGTCACCGACGAGCAGGTCGCCGGCTGGGCCCGCGTGGCCGAGGCCGTGCACGCCCGCGGCGGCCGCATCGTCATGCAGGTCATGCACGGCGGGCGGGTCACCCACCCCGACACGAACAACGGCCACCGGGTCGAGGCGCCGTCCGCGATCGCCATCGACGGCGAGACGCACACGAGCAAGGGCAAGCAGCCCTACCCGGTGCCGCACGCGCTGACCGTCGAGGAGGCCGCCGAGGTCCGCGACTCCTTCGTCACCGCCTCCCGCCGGGCGATCGAGGCCGGACTGGACGGCGTGGAGGTGCACGGCGCCAACGGCTACCTGCTGCACGAGTTCCTCGCCCCCTCGTCCAACACCCGCGACGACGTCTACGGCGGCTCGCCCGAGAACCGCGCCCGCTTCGTCGTCGAGGTCGTCACCGCGGTGGCCGAGGCGGTCGGCGCCGGCAAGGTGGGCCTGCGCATCTCCCCGGAGCACAACATCCAGGGCGCGCTGGAGACCGACCGGGACGACGTCCTGGCCACCTACGGCGCCCTGCTCGACCAGCTGCGCCCGCTGGGCCTGGCCTACCTGTCGGTGCTGCACGCCGAGCCCGCCGGTGACCTGGTGCAGGAGCTCCGCCGCCGGTTCGGTGGCCCGCTGATCGCCAACAGCGGCTTCTCGACGGTCACCACCCGAGACGAGGCCGTCGCGCTGATCGAGGCCGCGCACGCCGAGGCCGTCGCCGTGGGCCGTCCGGCCATCGCCAACCCCGACCTGGTCGAGCGCTGGCAGGGCGAGCACCCGGAGAACGAGCCGCGGCCGGAGCTGTTCTACGCCGCCGGCCACGAGGGCTACACCGACTACCCGACGCTCCAGCTCAGCCAGAGCTGAGCCGCACCGCACGACCCGAGGGGCCCGGCAGCCGCGTGCTGCCGGGCCCTCGTCGACGGCGGCACCGCGCCGTGGCTGGCGCGCAGGGAGCCGGGAACGGCAGCGGGCACCGTGCGCGGGGAGCGCACGGTGCCCGGAGGGTCTGCTGGCGGAGGTCAGGCCGCGCGGGTGGCGGCGAACTCGGTGGTCTCGGCCTCGGAGAAGTGCCGGCCGCGGGTCGACACGGGCACGGCCCGCAGCGCCTCCACCGGCTGCACGACGTCGGCCTCGGCCGGGGTGGCGAACTCGGCGGTGACCGGCTCCTCGTCGGTGGCCGCGACCTCCGTCTCGGCCTCGACCTCGGCAGGGACCTCGGCCTCGGCCTCGTCCTCGGCCTCGTCCTCGGCCTCGGCGACGGCCTCGACCGGCGCCGGGACCTCGGCGGCCGGCTCGGGGACGACGACCACCGGGTTCTCCGCGATGTCGACGACCTCGGCCAGGCCCGCGGCGTGGATGCGGGCGATGGACTCCAGGGCGCCGGCCGCCAGCTCGGCGATGACCTGCGCGTCGGTGGACGCCTGACCGGCCTCGGCAACGGCGTGGATGCTCATGCCCTCCTCCATCGGCAGTCCGCTGCGGGGTCGGTACCGGTTCGTCCCGCCGACTTCCCGCACCGTCGACCGGGTGCCATGGCCGGACGGGTTCCGGCGCGGGCGCTGCGGTGCCACGCTGCCGGGGTGAGCACCCGGTCCTGGCTGTCGCTGTGGTCCCGGGACTCCGCGCTGTCCATCGCCAGCGAGGGCTCGTTCGCCTCGATCGGCAGCGTGGGGTCCGTCGCCTCGATCGGCAGCATCGGCTCGTCGATGTCGCTGTTCTCCGTGGGCAGCTGGCTGTCCGTCGGGTCGGCGCTGTCCGCGCAGTCGGTGCTGTCGGCGCTGTCCTGGCGGTCGGTCGGCGGTGCCCGCGCGGCCGGGTGCGCCGCGGCGGTCGCCGTCCTCGTCGCGCTGCTGCCCGGGCGGCGCTGAGTGGCCGCGACGGTCGAGGAGTACCTCGCGGAGCTGCCCGCCGACGTGCGGGCGCGGGTCGAGGAGCTGCGCCGCGTGGTCGCCGAGGTCGCCCCCGGCGCGGGGGAGGCGATCAGCTACGCCATGCCGGTGTTCACCCTGGACGGCGCACCGCTGCTGCACGCCGGCGCGTGGAAGCAGCACATCGGCCTGTACCCGGTGCCGGTGTTCGACGGCGCGCTGGAGGCCGAGGTGGCGCCGCTGCGCAGCGGCCGCGACACGATGAAGCTGCCGCACGGCGCCCCCTTCCCGCGCGACCTGGTGACCCGGGTGGTGCAGGCCCTGGTCGACCGCCGCGGCTGAGGCGGCCCCGGTCAGCCGACCGCGGCCGGGAACGGCGCGGGCGCGGTGAGCCGGGTGCCCTCGTCGACGAGGAGGTCGGCGGGTGCGGGCCGGCCGAACAGCCAGCCCTGGCCGCCGTCGACGCCGAGTCCCTGCAGCACGGTCTGCTCGGCCACCGTCTCGACGCCCTCGGCGATGACGCAGATGTCGAAGCTGTGCGCGAACTCGACCAGCGACTGGGCCAGCTTGGCCAGGATCGGGTCGGTGTCCAGCCCGCTGACGATGCTGCGGTCCATCTTCAGCACGTCGGGGTTGGTGACGACGATGTGCCGCAGGCTGCTGAAGCCCGCGCCCACGTCGTCGATGGCCAGCCGCATGCCGGCGGCCCGCAGCGGGGTCAGCGCGGCGCTGAGTGAGGCGTAGTCCTGCACCTGCTCGTGCTCGGACAGCTCGAGCACGATGCGGTGCAGCGGCAGCCGGGCCAGCAGCTCGGCGCACTGCGGCGTGAGCAGGGTCTGCGCGGAGACGTTCATCGAGACGTACCCGGAGACCTCGTCGAGCAGGGCGGCGGCGCGCTCGAGGGCGAGCAGCTCGAGCCGGTCGCCCTGCCCGATGCCGTGCGCGTCGGCGAAGACGACGTCGGGGGTGCAGTCCCACTCGACGGGGAACCGGCTCAGCGCCTCGGCGCCGGCGCGGGTGCCGGTGCGCAGGTCGACGATGGGCTGCAGGACGACGGTCGGGCCGGAGCCGCCCAGCACCGGGGCGAGCCGGTGGGCGATGGCGGCCTCCTCCCGCTCGCGCAGCACCTGCGGCTCGATCACCAGCGCCGCGGCCTCGGCCAGCACCTCGACCACGGCGAGGTGGTGCGGCTGGACCTCGGGGTCGCTGAGCACGCCGAAGGCGCAGAAGGTCCCGTAGACGGTGCCGTCACCCAACACCAGCGGGACGCTGACGTGGCTGCGGATCTGCGGCAGGTCGGCCGGCTGCAGGCGCACCGCCTCGGGGTGCTCGCGCGCGTCCCGGACCAGCCGGGGCAGCCTCCCCTCGAGGACGGCGGCGCAGTGGCTGCCCTCGCGCGGCCCCGACCAGCCGGCCCGGAACCCCGGCAGCGCGGAGTCGGCGTGCTCGACCGTGCGGGTGGTGTCGCCGACGCGGCTGAGGAAGGCCACGCTGAGGCCGAGCCTGCGCCGCGCCGCGGCGAGCAGCCCGGCGAGCTGACGATCGGCTTCTGAGCTGTCCCGGTCCATGGGCCTCTCCTCGGGCAACGCCCCCTCGGCCGTGAGGTGGGTCGTCCCGAGAGCCTGGCGGACGCATCCGTCCGTTTCATCACCCCCAGGAGTGGACCTGCGGTCAGCCGGCGAGGGAGTGCACGTCCCGGCGCGGCGCGGCCAGGACGCCGACGGGGGCGGGGCGGCCGAAGTGCCAGCCCTGCCCGTCGTCCACGCCGAGCACGCGCAGCATCGCGTGCTCGGCCGCGGTCTCGACGCCCTCGGCCACGACCCGCACGCCGCCACCGTGGGCGAAGTCGACCAGCGACTCGACCAGCCGGGCCAGCACCGGGTCGGTGTCCAGGCCGCTGACGATGCTGCGGTCGATCTTGATGACGTCGGGATCGGTGACCACGATGTGCCGCAGGCTGCTGAAGCCCGCGCCCACGTCGTCGATGGCCAGCCGCATGCCGGCGTCCCGCAGCGGTGCCAGGGCGTCGACGAGGGCCGCGTAGTCCTCCACCTGGTCGTGCTCGGAGAGCTCGAGCAGCACCCGGGGCAGCGGCAGGGACGCCAGCAGCTCCCGGCACGGCGAGGTCAGCAACGTGGCGGGGGAGACGTTCATCGAGACGTAGCCGGGGACGTCGTCCAGCAGCGCGGCCGCGCGGGTCAGCGCCTGCAGCTCCAGCCGGTCGCCGGCGCCGACGCTGTGGGCCTGCGCGAAGACGACGTCGGGGGCCAGGCCCCACCCGGCGGGGAAGCGGCTGAGCGCCTCGGCGCCCCGACGCGCCCCGGTGGCCAGGTCGACGATCGGCTGGAGGACGACGACCGGGCCACCGTCGGCCATCACCGGGGTGATCCGCTGCTCGATCGCGGTGCGCCGCTGCTGCTCGCGCAGGTCGGGCTCGACGATCACCGACGCCGCGTCGGCCAGCACCTCCATCAGCGCCTGGTCGCGGGTCGACAGCTGGGGGTCCGAGCGCAGGCCGAAGGCGCAGAAGCTGCCGTAGACGGTGCCGTCGCTGAGGCGCACGGGGGCGGTGACGTAGCTGCGGATGCGGGGGACCCGGGCCGGTCGCAGTCGCATCGCGGCGGGGAAGTCGGTCACGTCGGGCATCACCGCAGGGAGGTCGCCGTCCAGCACGGCCTGGCAGAAGCTGGTGTCCTGGGGCTGGGTGAGCCCGTCGTGGAACAGCAGGGGCATCGAGGACTCGACGACCTCGAGGTGCTGGGTGGTGCCGTCGAGGCGGCTGAAGAACGCGACGCTGAGGCCCAGCGACCGTCGTGCCGTCTGCAGCAGGTCGGCGATCTGCCGTTCGGTGTCCGAGCGCTGTCCGCGCACGTGCCCACTCCCTGGTCGGATGGGCTCCCCGCCCCGGCTTCTCGAGGTGGTTGCCCTGCACCTCCCATCGGCACGTCCGGCCGGGCGCCACAGCTGCCGCCGCCGGGCTCACCCGTGCGGGTGTCGCCGCGCGGGTCAGGTCAGGGCCGGGGTCGCCAGGGTCCCCGGGCGGACGCCGGACGGCGGCGCGTCGAACCCCCGGGCGATGAGCCGGGCGGCGAGGCACATCTCCCAGGCGGCCACCGGCAGGGCGGCGATGAACCGCCACGGGGACGTGGCGCCCAGCAGTCCGAAGAGCACCGCGGTCGAGGACAGCAGGACCAGCGGCCCGCCGACCAGCCCGAGGACGGCGATCCAGCGGGGGACCAGTCGCGCCCGGTGCACGAGCAGGGCGAGCAGCAGGCTGTTCACCCCGATGACCAGGCCGGGGCCGACGAGGAAGGTCCAGTCGTGCAACGCGACCAGGGCCCGGGCGACGGGGACGTCCTGCGGGCCGCCGCCCTGCCGGAGGGTGACCAGCGACAGGGTGGCCACGACGCCCACGCAGATGACCGCGGCCTCCAGCAGCCGCCCGCAGAGGTAGCCGAGCGCGAGGCTCTCGCTCTCCCGCCGGACCACCGGGTGGAGGGCGACCGCGGTGCCGATGCACGTGGCGGCGAGCACCACCTCGAGCCAGCCGCCCAGCAGCACCTGCGTGTCCGCACCCGCGCCGAGCACGTAGCCCGGGTCGGTGAGGGCGGGCTGGTAGAGCGCCAGTGCGGCGATCGCGGTCACCGCTGCCAGCACGAAGAAGACCCCTGCCGCCCGTGCGCTGCCCTTGTCCATGATCCCGTCCTCGGGTCGAGGTGTACGGCGTACACCGGATGGCCCGAGACGGTAGGTGTACGGCGTACACCTGTCAACGGGGTACCGTGCTCCGGTGGCCGACCAGGCGCGGCGGGCGCCGCTCACCCGCGACCGGGTGCTCGCCGCCGCCGTCGACCTGGCCGATGCGGGCGGCATCGAGTCGCTGAGCATGCGGCGACTGGCGCAGGAGCTCGGCGTCGTCCCGATGGCGCTGTACAAGCACGTCTCCGACAAGGACGACCTGCTCGACGGCATGGTCGACGCCGTCCTCGGTGAGGTCGAGCAGCCCGACCCCGGGCCGGGCTGGCGGGCCGCCGTGCGGGACCGGGTGCTCTCGGCCCGGCGGGCCGTCCTCCGGCACCCGTGGGCGCGCCGGGCGATCGAGTCGCGGACCCGCCGCACGCCGGTGGTGCTGGGGCACATGGAGGCCCTCGCCGCCGGCTTCCGGGCCGGCGGGTTCTCGGCCGACCTGACCCACCACGTCATGCACGCGCTGGGCAACCGCATCTGGGGCTTCAGTCCCGAGCTGTTCGACGAGCCGCAGGACGCGGCCGCCGCGCCCCGGGACCCGGAGGAGCAGGCGGCCGCGGCCGCGGAGTTCGGCCGGCGCTTCCCGACCATCCTGGAGATCGCGGTGACCGCCACCCAGGGTGACCTGGCTGCCGTCGGTGGGGGCTGTGACGAGCAGTTCGAGTTCGAGTTCGCCCTGGACCTCCTGCTCGACGGCTTCGATCGGCTGCGCGCGCAGGGATGGACCTCGGCCACCGACCCGCGGCGACGCGCTCCCGCCTGACCGGGGACGCCGCGTCGCCCCGGTCGGCCGGACCGGAGGGCCTCCTCCGCGTGTCATCATCCGGGGGAGCAGTCGTCCCCGAGTCCGCGCACCGGACACCCCGACCCGCCGGAGAGAGGTGTCGCGCTGAACAGGCAGCTGGCCGAACTGGTCCCCGGCGAGGTCCCCACCGAGCTGCAGCGGATGGTCCTGGCGGCCGACTGGTCGCAGACGCCGCTCGGCCCGGTCGACAGCTGGTCCCCGACGTTGCTCACCGCGGTCAGCACGTGCTTGAACTCCCGGTTCCCGATGCTGCTCATGTGGGGCGCGGAGCTGGTCATGGTCTACAACGACGGCTACGCGCCGATCCTGGGTGCGCGGCACCCGGAGGCGCTGGGGAAGCAGTTGGGCGAGGTGTGGACCGACGTCTGGTCGGACATCGAACCGATGATCGCCGAGGTCTTCGCGGGCCGGTCGACCTTCGTCGAGGACATGCCCCTGACCATGACCCGGCACGGCTTCCCGGAGGAGACCTACTTCACCTTCGCCTACAGCCCGGTCCTGGAGCCCGGCGGACGGGTCGCCGGCCTGCTGGACACGGTGATCGACACGACGCCGCGCGTGCTCGCCGCCCGCCGGATGGCCGTGCTGCAGCGACTGGGCAGCCTCCCGCGCTCGGTGCACGGCAGCAACGAGGAGGCGTGCGTCGCCGCGCTCGAGGTGCTCGCCGACGCCCGCGCCGACTGCCCGTTCGGACTGGTCTACCTGGAGGACGGCGATCGGGCCGCCCGGCGCACCGCCAGCTACGGGCTCGACCCCGCGGACCCGGTGCCCGACGACGCCCTGCACGCGGCGGTGCGGCAGGCGATGGCGACGGGCGCGGTGGTGCCGATCGGTGACCTGGGGGCCCGGCTCCCCGGCGTCCCCGGAGCCGGTCCGGTGGGCGGGGGAGACGTCGAGACGGCCTTCGCCCTGCCCCTGACCGCGGCCGGCCAGGACCGCCCGGTCGGGGCCCTGGTGCTCGGCGCCAGCCCGCACCTGCGCGTGGACGCCGAGTACCTCACCTTCCTGGAGCTCGCCGCCGGCCAGGTGGCCGCAGCGGTCGCCGACGCCCAGGCGGTGTTGGCCGAACGCCGGCGCGCCGCCGAGCGGGCCGAGCTGGACCGCTCCCGGGCCCAGTTCTTCACCGAGGTCGCGGTCACCCTGCAGCGCGCCGTCCTCGGGCCCACCGTGCTGCCCGAGGGCTTCGCCGTCCACTACGAGCCGGCCGCGGGCACGCTGGAGGTGGGTGGCGACTGGTACGACGTCGTGGACCTGCCCGGGGGCCTGTACGGGGTGGTCGTGGGCGACGTCGTCGGGCGCGGCCTCGACGCGGCGGCCGTGATGGGCCAGCTGCGCAGCGCCGGGCGGGCGCTGCTGCTGGAGAGCCGCTCGCCGGCGCACGTGCTGTCGGCGCTCGACCGGTTCGCCGCGCTCGTGCCCGGCGCCACCTGCAGCACCGTCTTCTGCGGGGTGGTCGACCCCTCGGCCGCCACGCTGCGCTACAGCAGCGCCGGGCACCCGCCCGCCGTCCTGGCCGACGAGCAGGGCCGGTCGCAGCTGCTGGAGGCGGCGCGCGGCGTCCCGCTGGCGGTGCTGGAGGGCGTCGACCGGCCGGAGGCGCAGGTCAGCCTGCCGCCGGGCTCGACGCTGCTGCTGTACACCGACGGGCTCGTCGAGCGCCGCGACGAGGCGCTCGACGAGGGCATCGGCCGGGCGGTGACGGCGCTGGTCGCCGGCCGGCACCTGGCCACCGATGCCCTGTCCGGCCTGCTCACCGACCAGCTGCTCTCCGACGCCCCCGACGACGACGTCGCCTTCCTGCTCTACCGCAGCCCCGGCTGACCCGGTTCGGGGTGGGGTCGCCCCGGGTAGTCGGGCACGCATGTGACCGGCACCGGTCACGACGCCCAGGGGAAGGACGCACATGGCTGCCTGCGAGGTCTGCGGCAACGACTACCGGCTCAGCTTCGAGGTGCACGCCGCCGGGGCGGTGCACACGTTCGACAGCTTCGAGTGCGCGATCCACGCGATGGCACCCATCTGCGAGCACTGCGGCGTGAAGGTGGTCGGTCACGGCGTCGAGGCCGACGGCGTCTTCTTCTGCTGCGCGTCGTGCGCGCGCATGCACGGCGAGCAGGCCAGCGCCCAGGAGCTCGTCGACCACGCGGGCCGGGCGCCGGACGAGCGGTGACCGACGTCGTCCGGGTGAGCAAGCGGCTGTCGTACGTGCTGCGGCACCACCCGGACAGCGTCGGGCTGACCCTGGACGCGCACGGCTGGGTCGCCGTCGAGGACCTGCTCGCGGCACTCCGCCTCACCCGCGCGGAGCTGGACGCGGTGGTCGCCGGCAACGACAAGCGGCGGTTCGCCCTCGACGGGACCGGCACCCGGATCCGGGCCAGTCAGGGGCACAGCGTCCCGGTCGACCTGGGCCTGGCCCCCGCCGTCCCACCCGGGGAGCTGTTCCACGGCACCGTCGAGCGCTTCCTCACCTCGATCCTCGCCGAGGGGCTGCGCCCGGGGAACCGGCACGCGGTGCACCTGAGCCCCGACCGGGAGACCGCCGAGCGGGTGGGGGCGCGGCGGGGCAGGCCCGTCGTCCTGCGGGTCGACGCCGCGGCGATGGCGCGGGACGGCGTCGTGTTCACCCGCTCGGACAACGGGGTGTGGCTGGTCGACGCCGTCCCGCCGCGGTACCTGACCCGGCTCTGACGCCGTGCGCTCAGTGCGCGGTCGCCCGGGCCAGCAGGTCGCGCAGGCCGGCGTCCAGGACCGCCTGCGCCTGGACCGGGTCGGCGAGGTAGCCGGCGACCATCGCGCCGTCGCGCAGCACCAGCCAGTGCCGGGCGGCCTCGACCGGGTCGGGGTGGCCCGCGGCGGTGAAGGCGGAGCGGACGGCGCCCTCCAGCCACTCGCGGTGCACCCGCACGGCCTGGCGCACGGGGCTCGCCGGGTCCGGGTTCTCGGCCGCGGCGTTGATGAAGGCGCAGCCGCGGAAGCCGACGCCGCACACCGTGTCGCCGACCAGTGAGGTGAGCCCGTGCAGCCAGCGGGCGGCCGCGTCCGGGTCGGCCGGCACCTCGCCGGCGGCCTCGCGCACCGACCGGTCGACGCCGGCCAGGTAGGCCACGACCAGGTCCTCCTTGCCGGGGAAGTGCCGGTAGAACGTCGCCCGGGTGACCGCCGCCTCGGCGACCACCCGGTCCACCCCGACGCCGCGCAGGCCCTCGGCGTAGAAGAGCGCCGACGCCGTCCGCAGCAGCCGGTCGCGCGCCTCCGACGTCCGCACGGCCCCTGTCACGGTGATCACGGTAACCCCCGGTTGACCCCGCTGCGGGCGCGTGGTCAACTCGACGCACGCAAGGAGAACGACCGTTCTGTCTGCTGCATTGACCTGGAGGTCCTCCACATGGCTGCCGTCTACACCGCTCTCGCCACCGCGACCGGGGAAGGCCGCAACGGCCACACCCGCACCTCCGACGGCACGATCGACCTCGACCTGAAGGTCCCCACCGAGATGGGTGGCCCTGGCGGTGGCGCCAACCCCGAGCAGCTCTTCGCCGCCGGCTACGCCGCCTGCTTCCACGGCGCGCTCAAGCTGGTCGCCGGCAAGCAGAAGGTCGCCTTCACCGACTCCGCGGTGACCGCCGAGGTGGGCATCGGCCCGAACGACGCCGGCGGCTTCGCCCTCGAGGTCACCCTGCGCGTCGAGCTGGGCGGGATCGAGCAGTCGGCCGCCGAGGCCCTCGTCGAGGCCGCCCACCAGGTGTGCCCGTACTCCAACGCCACCCGCGGCAACATCCCCGTCACCCTCGAGGTCGAGACGGCGTGATGAAGGACCCCCTCGCCCCCCACCACGCGCTCCGCGCGTAGCGGGGCCCTGCGAGGGGGCCGCTGAGACCCGGGGGAGGGTGGTGCCGTCAGGGCCTGCCCTCCCCCGTCCGCGTCCCCGGGCGGAATCCTCCCGCCGTCGGACGCCTTGGCCTGGGCATGCAGATCGACCTCTCCGGGCGCACCGCCCTCGTCACCGGCTCCTCCCAGGGCATCGGCCTGGCCATCGCCACCGGCCTCGCGGGAGCCGGCGCCTCCGTCGTCCTCACCGGCCGGGACGCCGACAAGCTGGAGGCCGCGGCGGCCGGCATCGACGGCCAGGTGACCACCGTGGCCGGCGACGTCACCACCGACGAGGGGACGGCGCAGCTGCTCGAGCAGGTGCCCGACGTCGACGTCCTGGTCAACAACCTGGGGATCTTCGACGCGAAGCCGGCCTTGGAGATCAGCGACGACGAGTGGCGCCGGTACTTCGAGACGAACGTGCTGACCTCGGTGCGGCTGACCCGGGCCTACCTGCCCGGCATGGTCGAGCGCGGCTGGGGCCGCGTGCAGTACATCGCCAGCGACTCAGCCGTGGTCGTGCCGGCCGAGATGATCCACTACGGGATGACCAAGACGGCGCTGCTCGCGGTCTCCCGCGGCTTCGCCAAGGAGGCCGCCGGCTCCGGGGTCACGGTCAACGCGGTGATCGCCGGCCCGACGCACACCGGTGGCGTCGAGGACTTCGTCCGCTCGCTGGTCGGCGACGAGCTCTCCTGGGACGACGCGCAGCGCGAGTTCATGCGCACCCACCGGCCGCAGTCGCTGCTCCAGCGGCTGATCGAGCCCGAGGAGATCGCCAACATGTGCGTCTACCTGGCCTCCCCGCTGGCCTCGGCCACCACCGGCGGCGCGCTGCGGGTCGACGGCGGCTACGTGGACGCGATCCTGCCGTAACGCGGGCCCGCCACCCTGGGCCCATGAGCTTCGCCGTCCCGGTCGTGGACATCTCCAGCTACGTGCACGACGGGACGGCGGAGGAGCGGGCCGCCACCGCGCGGGCCATGGACGCCGCCTGCCGCACCGTCGGGTTCGTGCAGGTCGTCGGGCACGGCGTGCCGGACGCCGTCGGCGCCGGGCTGGCCGGGGCGATGGACGCCTTCTTCGGCCTGCCGCTGGCGGCCAAGAACGCCTGGCGCACCCCGCCGGAGGTCAACCGCGGCTACAGCCCGCCCAAGAGCGAGTCGCTCTCGCTGTCCCTGGGGGTGGAGGCCGCCAGCCGGATGAACGACTTCTTCGAGGCGTTCAACGTCGGCGCCTCGCAGGCCACCTACCCGCACGCGCCGGGCCTGCCGCAGCCGGACTACGCCGAGAACACCTGGCCGGACGTCCCCGGGTTCGAGCCCGCCGTCGAGGCCTGGTTCGGTGAGGCCGCCCGCGTCGCCCGCACGCTCACCCGCGTCTTCGCCGACGCCCTGGGTCTGGAGCCGGACTTCTTCGCCCGGCTGACCGGCCACTCCCTCGACGTGCTGCGGATGAACAACTACGCCCTGCCCGAGGGCACCGTGCGCCTGAACGGCGACCTGACCGGGATGGGCGAGCACACCGACTACGGCATCGTCACCGTGCTGTGGGCCGACCGGGTCGCGGGCCTGCAGGTGCTCGGCTCCGACGGCGGCTGGCACGACGTGATGCCCGCCGCGGGCGCCCTGCTGGTCAACCTCGGCGACGTCACCGCCCGGCTGACCAACGAGAGGTGGCTGTCGACCCTGCACCGGGTCAAGCCGCCGATCGTCGACGGCACCATCCAGCGGCGCCGGTCGGCGGCCTTCTTCCACGACGGGGACGTCGACGCGCTCATCACCACCCTGCCCTCCTGCCTGGAGCCCGGCGAGGAGCCGCGGTACCTGCCGGTCACGGTGGGCGAGCACGTGGCCGCGAAGCTGCGCGGCTCCCGGGCCGGGGTGGTCAACACCGCCGCCGACCGCGAGGCCGCGCGGGTGCTCGCCGCCCGGTCGTAGCGCGGGCGCGTGTCCCGCGTCCTGATCACCGGCTCCACCGACGGGCTCGGCCTGCTGGCCGGCGAGGGGGTGCTGGTCGGTGACCTGTCCACGATCGCCGGCATGCGGGCGGTCGCCGCGCAGGCCGAGGACCCCGGCCGCTTCGACGCCGTCGTGCACGACGCCGCCGTCCAGGACGGGCTGCTCGCGGCGTGCGCCCAGCTCGGCGGCGTCCCGCTGCCCTGACCCACGGCGCGCGGGAGGCCGTGGCTCCACCGGATCCACAGCCGGACGTGTGATCCTGGGGGTTGGTCGATCGCACCCCATCCCCCAGCGCGCCCCGGAGGTCGTCGATGGAGCCCGGCGAGTCCGCCCCGAGGCCGTTGCCTCCCCGGCTGGATCCCCGCGCGGGGAAGAGCCCGCGCACGCCCGGCGGCGCGACGTCGACCCGGGCCGCGGTCGGCGACCCGGTGAGCCCGACGCGCCGGCTGGCCGTCGGCGTCCGGGCCCTGGCCGCCGTGCTGAGCGTGCTCGTGCTCGCCGGCAGCGGCTGGGGCTGGTACCTGGCCAAGGTGGCCGAGGCGAGCCTGAGCCGCACCGACGCGATCCCCGCCGACGGCAACGTCGACGCGCAGGGCAACGGCGGCGAGGCGATGAACCTGCTGCTGGTGGGCCGCGACTCCCGGGCCGGGCTGACCCCCGAGCAGCAGGCGGAGTACGTCACCGGTGACACCGAGGGGCTGCTCAACACCGACACGATGATGCTGGTGCACGTGCCCGCCGACGGGTCGGCGGCGTCCTTCGTCAGCCTCCCGCGCGACCTGTACGTGCCCATCCCCGGCAACGGCGAGGGCAAGCTCAACTCCGCCTACGGCGACGGCTACACCGCAGCCGCGGGCGACGAGGCGCAGAAGGACGCCGCCGGGGCCCAGTCCCTGATCCGCACGGTCAGCCAGCTCTCCGGGCTGCAGATCGACCACTACGCCGAGATCAACCTGCTCGGCTTCATCAACCTGAGCACGATCGTCGGCGGCGTCGAGGTCAACATCTGCGAGGCCGTCGACGACTCGGTCACCGGCGCGCACTTCGACGCCGGTCCGCAGACCCTCAGCGGCAGCCAGGCGCTGCTCTTCGTCCGGCAGCGGCACGGCCTGCCGTCGGAGCTGGACCGGCAGCGCAGGCAGCAGGTCTACATCGCGGGGATGCTGCGCAACCTGCTGTCCTCGAACGTGCTCCTGGACCTGGGCAAGCAGCAGGCGATCGTGAAGCAGGTCGGCAGCAGCGTCACCTTCGACCGGGGCCTGGACGTGTTCGAGCTGGCGGCCCAGCTCCAGTCGGTCCAGCCGAGCGACATCACCTTCCAGACCCTGCCCGGACTGCGGGACGACGAGGTGGACGGGGCCGCCGTGCTCGTGCCCGCCGACGCCGCCGCGCTCAAGACGTTCTTCGCGTCGCTGGGCACGCCGAAGGAGGAGCCGGCGGTCGAGGCCCCGGCGCCGGTCGCCCCGGTCGCGCCCGCGGAGGTGACGGTCAGCGTGCTCAACGGCTCGGGCGTCACCGGCGCGGCCGCGACCGCGGCGACCGCGCTGAGCTCGGCCGGTTTCGTGGCCAGCAGCGGCGGCAACGCCCCGGCCGAGACCGAGCTCACCACGATCGCGCACGCGCCGGGCGACGAGGCGAAGGCCGCGGCGCTCGCCGCCCAGGTGCCGGGCGCTGCGGTGACCGCGGACGCCGCCCTGGCCGCCGGCACGGTCCAGCTGACGCTGGGCTCGGACTTCAACGCCGTCGGCCAGGCGGTCGACGCCCCGGCGCCGGCGCCGGTCCCGGACGGCACCTACGCGACCAGCGAGCGCACCGCGGAGGACACCAGCTGCATCGCCTGACCGGCGCCGCCGCCGTCCCGGGCCGGCCCCGGGACGGCGGAGCCCACCAGAGCACGCGGTCCACCGGCCGGACCGCGCTCGGGGGCTCTGCGCCGATCATCTCGACCAGGTCGATCTCGACGGTGCGCGTGATCGCCGTCATCGGGACGTCGGGGGACCGAGTCGGCGAAGGGCTCGGCGAGGTCGTCGCCGACCTGCACGGCGAGCAGGGACACGAGCGCGACCAGCCCGGAGCCGATCGGGGTCGCCCAACCCAGGTCGTCGACCGGGGCGGGTGCCCGTCCCCGCGCCGGTAGCTCAGGCGGCGACGGCCTCGCTGCGGCGCGGGCGCGTGAGCAGCGCGGGGAGCTCCAGGGCGTCCAGGGCGCGGACGTCCTCCTCGTCGTCGTCCGTGACGGACCAGGTCGCCGGCTCGACGAAGGCGACCGGCTCCTCGTCCTCAACCGCGGGGGCCTCCTCGACGGGGGCGTCCCAGTTCTCGGCCAGCGCGGCGATCGTCGCCATCGCCTCGTCGAACAGCTGCTCGACGAGTGCGTGGCCGGCGGACGCGACCGCCTCGGTGGAGAAGGTGCCGTCGAAGAGGAGTCCAGTCACACCGCCGTCATCGGCAGTCGACACGTCGACCGTGACGGTCGGCGGGGTCAGCGGCGCCAGAAGTCGAAGCGGTCGCGGCCGGGCCGGAAGCCGGCCTGCTCGACGACGTCGACGGCCAGGTCGAACCGTTGCCCGACCAGCTGCGGCTGGTGGCCGTCGCTGCCGAAGCTGACCGCGTCCCCGCCCTCGTCGCGGTACCAGCGCAGCAGCTCCACCGACCACAGCGGGCTGGTGGTGTTGACCTCCAGGGCCCGGCCACTGGCCGCCAGCGCCCGGAACACGGCCCGGTACTCCTCCTCGAACACCGCCTCCGGGTACTCGTCGCGCCCTCCGGGCCAGTACCGGCGCGGGAAGTCGCAGTGCGCGAGCACCTGGAAGACGTCGCTGCTCTCGATCATCGCCACCATCTCGCTGAGGTAGCGCCGCATCGTGGCCACGAGGTCGACGCCGGGCGCGTGCAGCACCCGGTTCACCCCGATCAGCCGCCCGTCGACCGGCAGCGAGTGCAGCGAGCCCAGGATGCGGTCGACGGGGGAGGACTGCAGGTGTGCGGCGACGCTGGCCGCGAACAGGTGGGGCTCCCCGGCCTCGACGCCGGACCAGACCCGCAGCTGGGGGAACCGCTGCCGGGCCTCCCAGATCGTCTCGGCGTAGAGGTCGACGTCGATGGGCAGCTGGTTGGCCGGGTGGCGGTCGGTGAGCCCGTCGGTGGTGGCGCGGTCCCCGGGGCTCCAGACGGTGAAGTCCAGGTGCTCGGTGAACGCGATCGCCGGCAGGCCGATCTCGACGGCCCGCTCGCACGCGCGCAGCAGGGAGGCCCGGGGCCCGGTGTCCCACGAGAACTCCGAGTGCACGTGGTTGTCGGGCGGCAGCATCGTCCCCATCCAACCGGTCGTCCACAGCGAGCGCACGCCGGGTCCCGAGGATGTCGGTGGGTCCGCCTACGGTCGGGGCATGACCACCGCGCTGCAGACCGATCTGGCCGACGAGGCGCTCGGGGTCCTGCGCGAGCTCACCGGCCGCCCCGACGCCGTCTTCCGGGAGGGCCAGGACGACGCCGTGCTCGCGCTGGTCGAGCGCCACCAGCGGGCGCTGGTCGTGCAGCGCACCGGGTGGGGCAAGTCGGCGGTGTACTTCGTCTCCACCGCCCTGCTGCGCCGCCGCGGTGCCGGCCCCACCCTGCTGGTGAGCCCGCTGCTCGCGCTGATGCGCGACCAGGTGGCCGCGGCCGGCCGGGCGGGCATCAAGGCGGTCGAGATCTCCAGCTCCAACGTCACCGAGTGGGACGACATCAACGCCCGGCTCGCCGCCGACGACGTCGACGTCCTGCTGGTCTCCCCGGAGCGGCTGACCAACCCCCGCTTCCGCGACGAGCAGCTGCCCGCCCTGGTCGAGCGCTGCGGCCTCCTGGTCGTCGACGAGGCGCACTGCGTCTCCGACTGGGGGCACGACTTCCGCCCCGACTACCGGCGCATCCGCGACCTGCTCGGCCAGCTGCCCGCCGGCACGCCCGTGCTCGCCACCACCGCCACCGCCAACGAGCGCGTCGTCGCCGACGTCGCCGAGCAGCTGAGCGCCGGCGGCGTCGAGGTCACCACCGTCCGCGGCCCGCTGGCCCGCGACTCGCTGCGCATGGGTGTGCTGCGGCTCGACTCCGACCGGGCCCGGCTCGCCTGGCTGGCCGCCCACATCGGCGACCTGCCGGGCAGCGGCATCGTCTACACGCTCACCGTCGCCGCGGCCGAGGAGACCGCGGCGCTGCTGCGCGACGCCGGTCACGAGGTGCGCGCCTACACCGGCCGGCTCGACGACGCCGACCGCAAGGACGCCGAGGAGGCGCTGCGGGAGAACCGGGTCAAGGCGCTGGTCGCCACCTCGGCCCTCGGCATGGGCTTCGACAAGCCCGACCTCGGGTTCGTCGTCCACCTGGGGGCGCCGTCGTCCCCGGTCAGCTACTACCAGCAGGTCGGCCGCGCTGGCCGCGCCGTCGACCACGCCGACGTCCTGCTGCTGCCCGGGCCGGAGGACATCGCGATCTGGCAGTGGTTCGCCACGTCGTCCATGCCCCGGCAGGACCACGCCTCCGCCGTGCTCACGGCCATGGCCGACGGGAAGGCGTGGTCGGTGGCCCGGCTGGAGACCGTCGCCGACGTCCGCCGCTCGCGGCTCGAGCTGCTGCTCAAGGTCCTCGCCGTCGACGGGGCGGTCGAGCGGGTGCAGGGCGGCTGGCGCTCGACCGGCGTCCCGTGGACCTACGACGCCGACCGGTACGCCCGGGTCACCGAGACCCGCGAGGCCGAGCAGCGGTCGATGCTCGACTACGCCAAGCCCGTCGACACGGCCGAGTGCCGCATGGCGTTCCTGCAGGAGGCCCTCGACGACCCGACCGCGGCCCCGTGTGGGCGCTGCGACGTCTGCGCCGGCCCCTGGTACCCCACCGACGTCCCGGCCGGGGCCTCCGAGGCCGCCTCCGCCCGGCTGGACCGGCCCGGCGTGGAGTTGGCGCCGCGGGCGCAGTGGCCCACCGGCGCCGACCGGCTCGGGGTCGAGGTGAAGGGCAAGATCGCCGCCGGCGAGCAGCTGGCGAACGGCCGGGCCGTCGCCCGGCTCACCGACCTCGGCTGGGGCCAGAAGCTGCGCACCCTGCTCGGTGACGACGGGGTGGGCGGCGTCGCCTCGCTCGCCGAGGACCTCGAGGCCCCCTCCATCGAGGAGGACCCGGACGCCGCCTACGACGTGGCGCACCGCGTGATGCGCCCCGGGCTCACCTCCGACGCACCGCCGGACGAGGAGCTGCTGCGCGCCTGCGCCCGGGTGCTCGGCGCCTGGGACTGGGCACAGCGGCCCGGCGCGGTCGTGGCCGTCCCCTCCCGGCGTCGTCCCGCGCTGGTCACCGGTGTGGCCGAGGGGTTGGCCCGGATGGGCCGGCTGCCCTATCTCGGCACCATGGACCTGGCCTCCGGTGGCCCGACCGGTGGGCCGGGCGGGAACAGCGCCTTCCGGTTGGCCGGCGTGTGGCAGCGGATCGTCGTCGGCCCCGGACTCCGTGCCCGGCTGGCCGAGCTGGGGGACGTCCCGGTGCTGCTCGTCGACGACCTCGCCGACTCCCGCTGGACGATCACCGTGGCCGGGCGTGAGCTGCGCCTGGCCGGCGCGGCCTCGGTGCTGCCCTTCGTGCTCGCGCTGTCCGCCTAGTCGGACCCTCCCGCCGTCCACAGCTTTTCGAACACCTGTGCGAAACCGGTAGTAGCCTCCCCGCATGTCGCTCGCACACCAGCCGTCCATGTGGGACGTGGCCGAGGAGGCCTCGCTCACCCCGCTCGCCGGCCGGGTGGTCCGGCACCAGCTGAGCCACGGAGCCTGGGTCGATCACCTCCCCGGCTGGGTCGAGGGGTCGGACCCACTGCTCGAGGTCCTGCTGGGCGACATCGGCTGGCGGGAGGACCGCCGCCAGATGTACGACCGCGAGGTGGCCGTGCCGCGGCTGCTGCGCTGGTACGGGGGAGGGGAGACCCTGCCGCACCCCACGCTGACCGACGCCCGGGCGGAGCTGAACGCCCACTACGGCCCCGAGCTCGGCGAGCATTTCGTGACCGCCGGCATGTGCCTGTACCGCGACGGCCGCGACAGCGTCGCCTGGCACGGCGACCGCATCGGCCGTAGCCGCACCGAGGACACGATGGTCGCGATCGTCTCGTTCGGGTCGCCGCGACCGCTGCTGCTGCGTCCGGTCGGCGGTGGCGGCAGCCTGCGCTTCACCCTCGGCCACGGCGACCTGGTGGTCATGGGCGGCTCGTGCCAGCGCACCTGGGAGCACTGCATCCCGAAGACGACGAAGAGCGTCGGACCGCGCGTCAGCGTCCAGTACCGCCCACGCGGGGTCGCCTGAACCGTGAAAGCCCTGCTCAGGGGCCGACCGAGAGGGCGACTGGACCCCCCTTCAGACCCCCCGTGCAGACCCCCTCAGAGGGCGTGTATCGTTCTCCATGCACCAAGCGAGAACGGACCGGGCCCCAGGGCCTGGGAAACCGCCGGACGGAACCCCTGAGGTTCGACTGCTGCGGAACTTGGTGTACAGTGGAACTACCGCCACGGAGAACGGCCCAAAAATTGGTCGGGGAACGTGCGCGTCCGCTCCTTGAGAACTCAACAGCGTGCCGAAAGTCAGTGCCAAGTAACAAACCCCCAGCGGCATCTTCGGGTGTCGTGAGGGATTCCTTTGGTTGATTG
>NZ_JBISCA010000007.1:0-74784 GCF_046635825.1 Modestobacter sp. SSW1-42
TGGCGGCCCGGTGTTACACCGGGCCGCCACCGGATCCGCCCCGCAGGGGCAGTAGCTCGCCCGGCGGCGCAGAGCGCCGCCCTCCCAGCTTCTCGAGCCGGAGGCTCCTCATGCACGTTCCTCTGTCCTTCCGTCGGGCGGTGCGTTGCACCGCCGGCGTGGCTGTCGTGGTCGCGTTGAGCGCGTGCAGCACCGCCAGCGGGGAGACGACGACCTCGTCCCCGGCCCCACACCTGGAGACCGACCCGCCGGACTTCAACCACGTGCACGGGGTGGCCGGTGAAGCCGGCAGTGACGCCGTCCTGGTCGCGGCCCACAACGGCCTGTTCCGGCTGTCCACCGACGGTGACGTCCAGGTCGGGCCCACCATCGACCTCATGGGCTTCGCCGTCGCCGCGCCCGGGCGCTACCTGGCCTCCGGTCACCCAGGCCCCGGCGTCGACCTGCCCCAACCGGTCGGGCTGATTGAGTCGGTCGACCAGGGACAGAGCTGGCAGCCACTGTCCCGGCAGGGCCAGTCGGACTTCCACGCCCTCACCGCCAGCCCCGCCGGCGTCCTGGGCTACGACGGCACCTTGCGGCGCAGCACAGACGGCCTGTCTTGGGAGCAGCTCCAGATCCCGTCCGCGCCGGCCAGCCTGTCGGCCGGCCCGGACGGGAGCCAGGTGCTGGCGACCACCGAGGAGGGACTGCTGCACTCCACCGACGCAGGCACCACCTGGGCCCCCATTCCCGGGGCGCCGCTGCTCCAGCTCGTCGACTGGTCACCCGATGGCGGCGGAGCCGTCGGCGTCGACCCCAAGGGCCAGGTGTGGACCAGCCAGGACCGCGCCCTGACCTGGCAGCCGGCCGCTGAACTGGATGCCCCGCCGCAGGCCATGGACGTCGGCAGCACCGTCGATGGCGGCAGCCGGGTGCTGGTGGTCACCGGCAGCGCCATCGCCGAGTCCCGCGACGGGGGAGCGACCTTCACCGACCTCCGGGACTGACCCCGCGCCCGGGGTGCCGGGCGCGGGGTGTTAGGCGGTTCGATGGGCTGGGCGATTCAGTCGAGTGAGTCCAGCAGCGCGCGGCAGGCAGCCTCGCAGCGCCGGCAGGCCCCGGCGCAGATGCGGCAGTGCTCGTGCATCTCCGCGTGCTGAGAACACTCGTCCCCGCAGGCCTTGCACGCCGCGGCGCAGGCCTCTAACACCGCGCGGGTCAGGTTGGCGTCGTAGCCGGTGTGGCGGGACAGCACCCGGCCGGTGGTGTCGCAGACGTCGGCGCAGTCGGCGTTGGTCCGGATGCACTTGGTGAGCTCGGCGACCATGTCCTCGCTCAAGCAGGCATCGGCGCAGGCGGTGCACGCCTGGGCGCACTCGAAGCACGCCTCGATGCACTCCTGCAGCTTCTGGCGGTCCAATCCGCCGAGGTCCTTGGGGTAGGTCTCCAGCATCTGCCCGGCAACGGTCACGACTGCTCCTCACTCAGGTGCGGGCACGCCCCGGTGGCGGCCTCCCACGAGTCAGGGCCTACCCCGGTACCGACCTACTAAGCGGGGTAGTCATGACGGGAGTGGGCGATCTGCCGCCTCATCAGGCCCTTGCAGCAAATACCCCCCGGGGGTACCTTGTCGGTAGGCAGCGCGGAGGACCCGCCGCGACCTGGGGGAGGCGGAAGGTGAACGAGGAAGCGCACGGCTACATCAGCAGCAAGGACGACTACCTCAAGCGGCTGCGCCGCATCGAGGGCCAGGCCCGAGGTCTGCAGCGGATGGTCGAGGACGACAAGTACTGCATCGACATCCTCACCCAGGTCTCGGCCATGACGAAGGCCCTGCAGTCAGTCGCCCTGGGACTGCTCGATGACCACCTCAACCACTGCGTCGTCCGCGCCGCGGCCGCCGGTGGCCCCGAGGCAGACATCAAGATCCAGGAAGCGTCGGAGGCGATCGCCCGCCTCGTCCGCTCCTGACCCATCCAGCGCCCGCGACCCGCGCGGCGTCCCAGCGGACCGACCCCGGCCCGCCGGACAACCACTGCAAGGAGAAGTCAGATGACCACGTCCACGTACACCGTCGTCGGCATGACCTGCGGCCACTGCGTCAGCTCGGTGACCGAGGAGGTCAGCCAGGTGCCCGGCGTCACCGACGTCGCCGTCGACCTGGCCAGCGGTGGCCTCACCGTCACCAGCCAGACCCCGGTCGAGGACTCCGCCGTCCAGGCCGCCGTGGAAGAGGCCGGCTACCAGGTCGCCGGCCGCTGAGGCCCGCGCCTCGCCCGGTTCCACGCCTAAGGGCGCACAACCGGGCGAGGCCCACCGGCACGAGGAGGAGTCCATGAACGTCCCGTTGAAGATCGGCGGCTACCTGCTCGGCCTGGGCGTCGTCTTCGCCGCGGCCGCCGGGGTCGGTGCACTGACCGGCCCGGTCGGTGCGGACCCGGCCACGGTGACCGACGTGTCCCACACGACCGGGCCAGGCCACGGCGACATGCCGTCGGGCAACGACGACCGCCCGGACGACCACAGCAACGACTGAGCGCACCCCGCTCGACCCCGAGCCGCCGCCCCCGGCGGCCCCCCCCGCACGTGAGACGCACCCCAGGAGGACCGATGAGCTCGGCAACCCACCCCGCACAGGCCGTGGCCACCGGCGGTGGCCAGGTGGAACTGACCATCGGCGGCATGACCTGCGCCTCCTGCGCCATGCGGATCGAGAAGAAGCTCAACAAGCTCGACGGCGTCACCGCCACGGTCAACTATGCGACCGAGAAGGCCAAGGTCAGCTACACCGGGGTCACCCCCGAGCAGCTCGTCGTCACGGTCGAGCAGGCCGGGTACACCGCCAAGTTCCCGGCGCCGCCCCGCCCAGCCGGGACCGCCCCGGCAGAGTCGGTGGAAAGCGACCCGGTCGCCTCGCTGCGGCAGCGGCTGCTGATCTCCGCCGCCCTCACCATCCCGGTCGTGGCCATGGCCATGATCCCGGCGCTCCAGTTCACCAACTGGCAGTGGCTGTCCCTCACCCTCGCCGCACCCGTCGTGGTCTGGGGAGCCTGGCCCTTCCACAAGTCGGCCTGGACGAACCTGCGCCACGGCACCTCCACCATGGACACCCTCGTCTCCATGGGCACCTTGGCGGCGCTGGGCTGGTCGCTGTACGCCTTGTTCTGGGGCACCGCCGGCATCCCGGGGATGACCCACCCGTTCGAGTTCACGATCAGCCGCACCGACGGCAGCGGGAACATCTACCTCGAGGCCGCCGCCGGGGTCACCACCTTCATCCTCGCCGGCCGCTACTTCGAGGCCCGGTCCAAGCGCCGCGCCGGCGCCGCCCTGCGCGCGCTGCTCGAGCTGGGCGCCAAGGAGGTCTCGGTGCTGCGCGCCGGCCGCGAGGAGCGGATCAGCGCCGACCTGCTGGTTGCCGGGGACCTGTTCATCGTGCGCCCCGGGGAGAAGATCGCCACCGACGGCGTCATCACCGAAGGCTCCTCGGCAGTCGATGCCTCGATGCTCACCGGGGAGTCCGTGCCCGTCGAGGTCGGACCCGGTGACGCCGTCGTCGGGGCGACGGTCAACGCCGGCGGCCGGATCGTCGTCCGCGCCACCCGGGTCGGTACCGATACCCAGCTGGCCCAGATGGCGCGCCTGGTGGAGGACGCCCAGAACGGTAAGGCCGAGGTCCAGCGGCTGGCCGATCGGGTCTCGGGGATCTTCGTGCCCATCGTCATCGCCCTGGCCGTGGCCACCCTCGGCTTTTGGATCGGCACCGGCGCCGGGCTCGCCGTCGCCTTCACCGCCGCCGTCGCCGTGCTGATCATCGCCTGCCCGTGCGCCCTGGGACTGGCCACGCCGACCGCCCTCATGGTCGGCACCGGCCGCGGCGCCCAGCTGGGCATCCTGATCAAGGGACCCGAGGTCCTGGAGTCCACCCGCAAGGTCGACACCGTCGTGCTGGACAAGACCGGCACCGTCACCACCGGGCGGATGACCCTGGTCGACGTCATCGTCGGCACCGGTGAGGACACCGACCAGGTGCTGCGGCTGGCCGGCGCCCTGGAGGACGCCTCCGAGCACCCCATCGCCGCCGCGATCGCCGCTGCGGCCCGGGACCGCTCCGGGTCACTGCCTCCGATCGAGGGCTTCCTCAACGCCGAGGGGCTCGGCGTCCAGGGCGTCGTCGACGGCCACGCCGTCATCGTCGGCCGCACCCGGCTGCTCGCCGACTGGTCCCAGCAGCTGCCCGCCGACCTCCAGCAGGCCATGAGCGCCGCCGAGGCCACCGGCGGCACCGCTGTCGCCGTCGGCTGGGACGGGGCCGCCCGAGGCGTGCTGGTCGTCGCCGACGCCGTCAAGGACACCTCGGCCCAGGCAATCGCAGGGCTCCGGCAGCTGGGCCTGACCCCCATCCTGCTGACCGGTGACAACGAGACGGTCGCGCGGGCCGTCGCCGCTCAGGTCGGCATCGACGAGGTGATCGCCGAGGTCCTGCCCCAGGACAAGGTCGACGTCATCAAGGACTTGCAGTCCCGGGGCAAGGTCGTCGCCATGGTCGGTGACGGGGTCAACGACGCCGCGGCCCTGGCCCAGGCGGACCTGGGGCTGTCCATGGGCACCGGCACCGACGTCGCCATTGAAGCCAGCGACCTCACGCTCGTGCGAGGAGACCTCCGGGCCACCGCCGACGCCATCCGGCTGTCTCGCCGCACTCTGATGATCATCAAGGGCAACCTGTTCTGGGCCTTCGCCTACAACGTCGCGGCCCTGCCGCTGGCCGCCGCCGGTCTGCTCAACCCGATGCTGGCCGGGGCGGCCATGGCCTTCTCCTCGGTGTTCGTCGTTTCCAACAGCCTGCGGCTGCGGCGCTTCACCAGCCTGGCCGCCACCAGCCGGTGAGCGGCGTCAGTCGCACCACACCGTCGACAACCACGACAGCTCGCGCACGAACCGAACCGGCACACGGAGGGTGATGTGGCGACACCAACAACAACAACGGTCATCGAGGTCTCGGGCATGCTGCGGGCCTCATCGAAAGCCGTCGTGGAAGCCACGCTGTCCCGCCAGCGAGGCGTGCACGCGGTCGAGGTCAACCCGGTCGCCCAGACCGCGAACGTCGCCTACGACCCTGCGACGACGACGGTCGCCGAACTCACCGACTGGGTGCGGGACTGCGGCTACCACTGCGTCGGCCAGTCAGTGCCCACGCACGTCTGCCAGCCCCAGACCGAGCCCGCGCCGGCCGCCCACTCGCACTCCCACGCCCACGGGTCCAGCGGCCCGGCCACGCAGCGGAGCGACCACGCTGAGCACGCTGAGCCTGGCACGCACAGCAAGCACGGCCACGCCTCCGGTCACCAGACCGGGCACGAGCAGTCAGTCGGCCACAGCCCCCAGGACGCCATGGGTCACGGCGGTCACCACGGCTCGATGGCGATGGACGACATGGTCCGGGACATGCGTAACCGGTTCCTCATCGCCGCGGTGCTGTCGATCCCCATCCTGCTGTGGTCCCCGATCGGCCGCGACGTCCTCGGCTTCACCGTGGCGGCACCGTTCGGGCTGCGCGACGACGTTTTCTCGCTGCTGCTGTCCCTGCCGGTAGTCTTCTACGCAGCCTGGATCTTCTTCGACGGCGCCTACCGCGCCCTGCGGGCCCGCACCCTGGACATGATGGTGCTCGTCGCCGTCGCGGTGGGTGCCGGCTGGCTCTACAGCCTCGCCATCACCCTCACCGGCGGCGGCGAGGTGTTCTACGAGGCCGCCTCGGTGCTCACCGCGTTCGTGCTGCTGGGCCACTGGTTCGAGATGCGCGCCCGCGGCGGCGCCAACGACGCCATCCGCACCCTGCTGGAACTGGCACCACCACGCGCGATCGTGCTGCGCGACGGCCAGCAGGTCGAGGTGCCCACCGCAGAGGTGACCACCGGGGACCTGCTGCTCATCCGGCCAGGAGCCAAGATCCCCGTCGACGGCACCGTCGAAGACGGCGAGTCCGAGGTCGACGAGTCCATGGTCACCGGCGAGAGCCTGCCGGTGACCAAGACCCCCGGCGCCGGCGTCATCGGTGCCTCGGTCAACACGACCGGCACCCTGCGCGTGCGGGCCACCAAGGTCGGCGCCGACACCGCACTGGCCCAGATCGTGGCCCTGGTGCAGGAAGCCCAGAACTCCAAGGCACCCGGGCAGCGGCTGGCCGACCGGGCCGCCTTCTGGCTGGTGTTCGTCGCGCTGATCGGAGGAGGCGCGACCCTCGCCATCTGGCTGGCAGCGGGTGCCTCCTTCGCCACCGCCATGCTCTTCGCGATCACCGTCGTCGTGGTCACCTGCCCCGACGCCCTCGGGCTGGCCACCCCGACCGCGATCATGGTCGGCACCGGCCTGGGCGCCCAGCGCGGCGTGCTGTTCAAAAACGCCACCGCCCTCGAGGCCTCCGCCCGCATCGACACCGTTGTGATGGACAAGACCGGCACCCTCACCATGGGCAAGCCCGAGGTCACCGACGTGGTCACCGACGGCATGACCGACGACGACCTGCTGGCCCTCACCGCCGCCGTCGAGCGGGAGTCTGAGCACCCCCTGGCCGCCGCCGTCGTCCAGCACGCCGACAGCCGCGGACTGCCCGTCCTCACCGCACAGGGCTTCCGCAACGTCCCTGGTCACGGGGCCAGCGCCCAGGTGAATGGGCGACGCGTCCTGGTCGGGAACGCGCGCCTCATGGCCGATGAGGGCATCGTGCTCGGCGAGCTGGGTCGTCGGCGGGACCAGCTCGCCGACAGCGGCAGGACCGCCGTCCTCGTCGCCGTCGACGGCCACCCGGCCGGGGTCATCGCTCTCGCCGACGCCCCGCGAGAGACCTCGCCCGCCGCAGTCGCAGCACTCCGTGACCTGGGCGTCGACGTCGTAATGCTCAGCGGTGACAACGAAGCCACAGCCCGCCGCATCGCCGAGCAACTCGGCATCAACAGCGTCATCGCCGACGTCCTCCCCGGCGACAAGGCCGCGACGATCACCGAGCTGCAGCGCGCCGGAAAGCGGGTCGCCATGGTCGGCGACGGCGTCAACGACGCCCCAGCCCTCGCTCAAGCCGACCTGGGCATCGCCATCGGCGCCGGCACCGACGTCGCCATCGAGACCGCCGACGTCGTCCTCATGCGCTCCGACCCGCTGGACATCCCCACGGCACTGCAGATCGGCCGCGGCACCCGGCGCAAGATGCGCCAGAACCTCGGCTGGGCGATCGGCTACAACGCCATCGCACTCCCGATCGCCGCCGGAGTGTTCGAGCCGGCCTTCGGCCTGGTCCTGCGACCGGAGCTCGCCGCCCTGTCCATGTCCGGATCCAGCGTCATCGTCGCGGTCAACGCCCTACTGCTCAAGCGCCTCCGGCTGCCCGCCACCGCTGCGACCCCGGTTCCCAGCCCGACCGAGCAGTTAGCCGGCGACCCGGCCAGCCAGCGGTGACGGTTACCGCCGCACACGTCCGCTGTCCTGCTTGAACGAGGAGGCCATCATGATCAATCGCGCCACCGAGCGAACCGATGCCGATCGGTCCTCCCTCGACCCGGACGACAAGTGCTGCCGCTCCACACCCCGTTGCGACGGATGCCCCTACAGCGGGGGCAACCCCAACCGCCCGCAACGCTGATCAAGCTGTTGATCAGCTCGAGGTCAACTGTGGTCGTGCCGGTGGTGCAGGTCGGGTAGGTGCGGATGGCTGTGTCGAAGCGGCTCATGTGTGGGAATGACCGTGCCGCTTCGACAGGTCGTGATCGTGCTGGTGGACGTGCTCGATTCGAGGATGTTCGTGCTCGTGGTGGTGGGCTGAGCGCAGTACCAGGGCGACTCCTCCCGAGAGAGCTGCTAGCGCCACGATCTGCGGTCCAGTCACGGGTTCACCCAGCACCATGCAGGCCACAGCCAGGCCTGCGAAGGGGGCGGCGGAGAAGAGGACCTGGGCGCGGGCGGATCCGAGGTCCTGCGCTCCGGTCACCCACGGGTGATGGACAAGCCGTAGCCGACCGCCCCGATACCGAGGGCGAGGAGCGTGTCCGCGATGGAGGGTGGTGTACCGGTCACCAGGCCGAGTGTCAGGTTGTCACCTTCGGCGATCAGCCCCTTGGTCAGGGTGACCAAGCAGGGGGCGAGGTGGTCGATGGTGGCGGTCCCGGGGAGCCGCAGCCCCGGCTCCGGGTTAGGCCGCCGCCGTCACTTTATGGACGCCGGCGACGCCGCCGGCCGAGGGGCTTCCCCCCGGGAGGCCGCCACGCCCGCGGTGACCGCTCCCAGCGTGATGAGGACGTCGGCGAGGTTGAACGTCGGCCACCACCCTGTGTGCAGGTAGTCAGTCACCAGCCCGTCGCCAGCACGGTCGGCGAGGTTGCCGACGGCGCCAGCGAGAACCGCGGTCAACCCGAGGCGCAGAAGCCAGGGAGCAGCCGGGGCCGCGCGCCACGCGTAGACCGCCACCCCGGCGCTGATGAGGCCGCTCACCACCAAGACGACCCAACTGGGCAGGCCAGCTCCGAGGCTGAAGGCTGCACCGGGGTTGTAGCCGAGCCGCAGGTCGAGCAGGCCTAGGTCGATGGTGCGGCCCTCGGCGAGGCTGTGCTCGGCGACCTCCTTCACCGCCAGATCGCCTGCCGCGAGGATGAGCACCGCTGCGATGAGGCCTAGACGTACCGCCCGGGGACGGCTGGGCTGACGACGATCGCGTGCCGGCACAGGATCAGTCGTCATCGTCATCGTCGTCGTCGACGAGCTCGCCCTCCCAGGCTTCGCGGCCCTCGTTGATGGCGAAGATGGCGATGACGAAGCCGGCGACGGGGTCCAGCCAGGTCCAGCCAACGAGTGCGTAGAGGCCGAGGCTGATCAGGGTGGAAACGCTGAGCAGGACGCAGATCCTGGTCTCCGCGGCGTCGGCCAGGATCAGTGGGTCACCACCCAGGGCCAGGCCGACCCGGCGCTTGG
Organism: Modestobacter sp. SSW1-42; assembly: GCF_046635825.1. Classification (NCBI taxonomy): domain Bacteria; kingdom Bacillati; phylum Actinomycetota; class Actinomycetes; order Geodermatophilales; family Geodermatophilaceae; genus Modestobacter; species Modestobacter sp. SSW1-42. The sequence goes on from NZ_JBISCA010000007.1 coordinate 8,944, forward strand.
CACGGGCGAGCAGCGGCATGATCACCACCGAGGCGGCCAGCAGCACCAGGCCGACGATGGAGGTGTCGGGCTCCTCGTTGCCGAGCAGGCTGCGGATGCCCTCGACGATCACGTAGGCGGCGAGCACGAAGAAGGTGACCGCCACGGCCTTGAGGGCGCGGCGCTCCTTGACCTCATCGGCCTCACCGTTGCGCAGTCGCGCCGCCAGGCGCAGGCCCACGAGGACTGCCGATGCCGACTCGATGCCCGAGTCCAGGCCGAAGCCGATCAGGGACACCAGGCCGGCGAGGATGCCGACGGTGATGGCGATGGCGCCCTCAGCCACGTTATAGACGACGGTGAACTGCGCCAGACGCAGACCCCGCTTGGTGAGCCGCTCAGTCTCAGCCGGCGTCAGGGTGGTGGTCTCGCTCATCGGGACGTGACCTCCTCGCGGCTGTCAGCCCCATAGGTCGGGCACAGGTCCACGGCATCGCCGGTGAGTGCCAGCAGTCGCTCGGCGGCCGCGAGCAGATCGAGGAGCTCGTCGCGGCTGGTCAGGGAGAACATCGAGGCCCGTCCCTGAGGCCGGGAGTCCACGAGGCCGCAGTCACGCAAGCAGGCCAGGTGCTTGGAGACCGTTGACTGGGCCAGCCCCAGATGCCCGGTCAGCTCGACCACGCGGTGCTCGCCCAGGCTCAGGTGCCGCAGGATTGCCAGGCGGGTCGGGTCGGACAAGCTGTGGAAGAGGGAGGCCGCCGGCGACAGGCCGGCAGTCTCGACCAAACAGGCGTCCGCCACAACACTATCCGGCGCTTTCATCGTCATAAGGCGATGATAGTCGGCTCGGATGCGTCCGTCATAGGAGGTGTCGCCCGGGGTTCCTGACCGGGACGGTACTTCTCCTGGTGATCAAGAAGCGTTGGACCGCCGACGCCCCACCACAGGGCCGCGCCGGCAAGTGCTGCCACGCCGACGACCCCGCCGAGCACCAGGCCGGTAGAGGAGGGCCCGTCACCGGTGGTGGCAGCCGCTGCGGTGTCCGTGTTCGCCGGCGACTCACTCGCCGGCGTCTGGCTCGTCGGGCTGATGCTCGAGCTCGATGCAGCGGACGCGGAGGTGGGCGCGGGAGTCGCAGCCGGAGCGGGCGCTGCGGCCACGGTGATCGAGGGAGCGGGGTTGGCCGGCTCGGGGTTGTCCGCGGTGGGCAGCTCGATCCAGGCGTCCTCGGAGTTGTCGGAGTACTGGACGAGGGTCTTGAAGGGCAGCTCCGCTGCAGCGTCCGCCGGGAGCTGGGTGATCGCGACGCTGAGGTCGGCGTCGACGCCGACCTCGAGCGGCGGGCCGGCGATCTCGTAGCCGTCCGACGTGGCGGTCAGGGACCAACCCTCGGGTCCGGTGGCCAGCGAGGCCGCCGCGGGGGCCAGGCCGGCGGGCAGCTGCGTCTTGACCCCGGTGATGCCCGCGGTGTCTGACTCGGCCTCGATGTCGAAGGCGACCATGACGGGACCAGCGCCCGCCTGAGCACCGTCTGCGCTGGCCTCGACATGAGCGCTGGCCGCGGTGGCGGTCAGGACAACGGCGCTGAGCGCGGCACCGACAGCGACCGCCACCTGGCGGACGCGGGCGGGGGAGGGGTTGATCACGACCGTTCAGTCGTCCTCGACTGCCCGCTGGTTCCCCGCCTAAGAGACTTCGTCGTAGCGCCCGAGGGCGGCCGCTGACGTGGTGACCTCTGGCTGGGACGTGGTCAGTCAGGTGGGTACAGCAGGTCCTCGCGCGGCTTCGCGTGCGCGGCCTGGTGGGCCGCCAGCAGCGAGCGGAGGCCGCGCACCGCCGTCAGGGTCCGTTCGCCGTCCCATGCCTGTAGGGCCACGACGGAGAGTTCGTCGCCGTTGCGGAGGGCCAGCGTGGCCCAGGAGGACTTCTTCTCGAAGCGCACCGCCGCCACCTGGGCCCAGGAGAGCTCCTGGCCGGTGGCGATGTTGCGCACGCGGATGCCGTGCTCATCGGCATCGACGCGCGGCCGGCCCAGCCACAGGACCGCCGCGGCTACGAGCAGCCCCAGCCCGAACATCGCGACCTGGTCCACCGTCCCGAAGGCGACGACCCCGACCGAGGAGGAGGGCAGCCGCAGCACGATCACGGTCGTCACAACCAGGATGGCCAGGGCCGCTGCCGCGACGACCATCCGCACGAGCCGTGGAACGGCGCTCACCACGGGCGGGTTCGCGGGCTGAGGTGCCTGGCGGGCCGGCATCGGGTCTCTCCTGGGATCGGCGGCTGACCGTGCTGCCGCAGCAGGCAGGCAGTGGGGGCCATCGGTGCTGTCCGGGCCGGAAGTTGACATCCGGCAACCGGTGCGCGGCCTGTAGCGTCGCTACGACGAATGATAGTAGGTGACGGGGTGGGGTCGTGCGTCCCTGACCCGTTGACTGAACAAGGAGCGCCGTGAGCTCGAACCTGAAGATCTCTGCCGCACTGGTCGCCGTCTTCGCCGTGGCGCTGGCGGTCTTCGGCGTCGTCCGCGCCCAGGGCGGAGACGAGGGGCTCCCGGCCGCGAACGCCGCCGTCGTCCGCGAGGACAGCCACCGCCTGTCCAGCGCGGCCGACGGCAGGGTCACCCTGGTGGAGTTCCTGGACTTCGAGTGCGAAGGCTGCCTGGCCGCCTACCCCTTCGTCGAAGAGCTCCGCCAGGCCTACGACGGGCGGATCACCTTCGTGGCCCGATACTTCCCGATGCCCGGCCACGCCAACGCCGAGAACGCCGCGGTCGCCGTCGAGGCCGCCGCGCAGCAGGACCGCTTCGAGGACATGTATGACCGGATGTATGAGACCCAGAGCCAGTGGGGTGAGAAGCAGGACTCCCAGGCAGCGGTCTTCCGCGGCTTCGCCGAGGAGCTGGGCCTGGACATGGCCGCCTTCGATGCCGCCGTGGCCGCACCGGAGACGCTGGAGCGGGTACTGCGGGACCGGGAGGACGGGATCGCACTCGGTGTGGAGGGCACCCCGACGTTCTTCCTCAACGGTCAGAAGCTGAGGGTCACCACGACCGATGAGTTCATCGAGGCACTCGATGCAGCCCTCGCTGGCTGACCCGGTCACCGGCCCTACGGGCGCCACCGGCCGCCAGGCCACACACAAAGCCCGCACGGCGGCCGGTGCGGCCCCCGGTGGACTCACCGAGCGGGGCCTGGCCTGGCTGCTGCTGTTCGGTGGGCTCATCGGGCTGGTCGCGGCCTTCGTGCTCGCCGTGGAGAAGTACGCGCTGCTCGCCGACCCGGACTACGTGCCCAGCTGCAGCCTGAACCCGGTCCTCAGCTGCGGGTCGATCATGGCCAGTGCGCAGGCGGAGGCCTTCGGCTTCCCCAACCCCCTGCTGGGCGTCGCCGGCTTCCCCGTCGTCGCCTGCACCGGTGCCGCGCTGCTGGCCGGCGCCCGGCCCGCGCGGTGGTTCTGGGCCGGTCTGCAGGTCGGCGTTACCGCCGGTGCGGTGTTCGTCCACTGGCTGATCTTCAGCAGCCTGTACCGCATCGGCGCCCTGTGCCCCTACTGCATGGCCGTGTGGGCGGTGACCATCCCGATCTTCTGGTACGTCACCCTGCACAACCTCGACCGGGTCCGCGCCCGGCTGCCCCGCCCGCTCGCCACCGTGGCCACGACGCTGCAGCGCTTCCACGGCGTGGTCCTCACCGCCTGGTTCCTGATCCTGACCCTGGCGATCCTGCACACCTTCTGGCTGTACTGGAGCACCTTCCTTGTCTGACCCCCGCCCCCTGCCCCTCCCTGACACGCCAGCCGGCATGAGGCTCCCGTGAGGGAGATCGGTGACGCCTTCGCCGACATCGTCGCCGACGGCTCCCTGCTGCTGGCGGCCGCCGTGGCAGCACTCGCCGGGCTGATCAGCTTCGCCTCCCCGTGCGTGCTGCCCCTCGTGCCGGGCTACCTCGCCTACGTCGCCGGGCTGACCGGCGCCCAGACCCGCGCAGCGAACACCACCCCAGCAGCCTTCCAGCCCGCCGAGGCCTCCTCGGGGACCGTGACCACCGCGGCCCCGAGCCCGGTCGCCGAACGGCGGCGCGTGGTCCTGGGCGCGCTGCTGTTCGTCCTGGGCTTCACCGCCGTCTTCGTCTCCTTCGGGGCCCTGTTCGGCGGTCTAGGCCGCCTGCTGCTGGAGTGGGCGCCGGTGCTCACCCGCGTGATGGGCGTGGTCACCATCCTCATGGGCCTGGCCTTCCTCGGCGGCCTGCCCTGGCTGCAGCGGGAACGCCGCATCACCCGCCGCCCACCGGCCGGCCTGGCCGGCGCCCCAGTCCTCGGCGTGGTGTTCGGACTGGGCTGGACCCCCTGCCTGGGGCCGACCCTCTCGGCGGTGAACACCCTGGCCTACACCGAGGCATCCGCCGGCCGCGGCGCCGCACTGGGCCTGGCCTACTGCATCGGGCTCGGGGTGCCCTTCCTGCTCGTGGCGCTGGGCGCCCGGCGCGCACTGACCCTGTCTGCCTTCGCCCGGCGGCACGCACCCGCCGTGATGCGCGTCGGCGGCGTCCTGCTGCTGGTGCTCGGAATCCTGCTGGTCACCGGACTGTGGGACGGGATCATGTCCTACCTGCGGTCCTGGCTCGCTGCGACCGGGCTCGGCTCGTCCTCGATCTGAGCGTCCCGGGCTGGTGACCGGCCGGGCGCGCGGGCCGGCCACGACGGCGGCCTAGACTACTAACGTGCTTAGGCGAACGCGTCCCGGCTGGACCACGGCAACGCTCCTGGCGCTCGGGATGACGGTGACCCTGACCGCCTGCGGCGGGGGCGACAGCTCGACCGAGCACGGTGGCGATCACGCTGCGGCCTCGGTGTCCTCCGCCGCGGACGAGGGTCCCTACGCCGGCCGCGAGCTCACCGAGCCGAAGGCGCGCCCGGCGTTCACCCTCACCGACCAGAGCGGCGCCGTCTTCGACTTCGCCGCCAAGACCGCCGGAGCGCCGACCCTGCTGTTCTTCGGCTACGCCAACTGCCCCGACGTCTGCCCCACCACCATGGCCGACGTCGCCCTGGCGCTGCGCTCAGCACCGGCCGACGTCGCCGCCCGCACCCAGGTGGTGTTCGTGACCACCGACCCCGCCCGCGACACCGCCGAGTTCCTGGGCACCTACCTGGCCCGCTTCGACGAAGGACTGCCCAACCGCTTTGTCGGCCTCACCGGCACCCAGGCCGAGGTCGAGGCAGCCCAGGAAGCGGCCGGGGTTCCCCTCGCCGAGGGCGAGGGCACCATGCACGCCACCAGCCTCTACCTGTTCGGCAACGACGACCTGGCGCGGGTGGTCTTCTCCGCCGGCGACACCGCCCAGGAGATCACCCAGGACCTCAAGGTCATCGCCACCGCCTAACAGTTCAGGCTTTCGTGAATCCAGTTTCTGCTGTACGGTCAGCGGTGTGATGCCCGTCCTGCACGCCGAGGTCCTCACCAGATTCGGCCACGCCCTGTCCGACCCGACCCGCACCCGGCTCCTGCTGGCCCTGCGCCAGGGCCCGGGCTACCCCTCGGAGTTGGCCGAGCAGCTGGAGGTGACGCGGCAGAAGCTGTCCAACCACCTGGCCTGCCTGCGCGGCTGTGGACTGGTCGTGGCCGTGCCCGAGGGGCGCCGGTCCCGGTACGAGCTGGCCGATCCGCGGCTGGCGCACGCCCTGGACGACCTGCTGGGAGTGGTGCTCGCGGTGGACCCCACCGCCTGCGCTGCGGATGAGGAGTGCTGCTGATGGCCATCGAACCCCTGCGGCTGACCACGGCCCCGGCCGCACAGACTCCCGCCGCCATGACCCCGGCCGCACCAGCTCCCGCCGCACCAGCTACCACCGCGCCAGGTCTCGCCGCTGAGCGGCGGGCCGTCCTCGCCCGCCGCATCCGGCTGTTCGTGGCCGCGACGATCACCTACAACCTTATCGAGGCCGTCGTCGCCCTCACCGCCGGTGCGAAGGCCTCTTCCTCGGCGCTGATCGGCTTCGGCCTGGACTCGGTCATCGAGGTGTCCTCGGCCGCGGCCGTGGCCTGGCAGTTCGCCGGCCGTGACCCCGAGGCGCGGGAGCGGGTGGCGCTGAAGGTCATCGGGGCGTCGTTCTTCGCCCTGGCCGCCTTCGTGTCCGTCGACGCCCTGCGGTCCCTGCTGGGGTCGGGGGAGGCTGAGCACTCCTCGGTCGGCCTGGTCCTGGCGGCGGTGAGTCTGGCGGTCATGCCCGGGCTGTCCTACGCCCAGCGCCGAGCCGGACGCGAACTCGGTTCGGCCTCGGCGGTGGCGGACTCCAAACAGACCCTGCTGTGCACCTACCTGTCCGCCGTCCTGCTTGTGGGCCTGGCCCTCAACAGCCTCTTCGGCTGGTCATGGGCAGACCCCCTCGCGGCCCTGGTCATCGCCGTCATCGCCGTGCGGGAAGGCCGCGAGGCGTGGGCGGGAGACGACTGCTGCTCACCTGCCTCCGCCCTCCGGCTGGCCTCACCCGCCGGCGCAGCCGCCGACAGCGAGGCGGGCTGCGCGTGCTCGCCGGGCTGCTCCTGCTGCACCGACCCGGCCACGTGACCTCCCAGGGAAAGGAGGCGACGCGATGAGCGGTGGACACGGCCACGACCACGGCGCGGGCGCGGCAGGAGCCACCGGCGACCACCGCCGACGGCTGGCCATCGTCTTGGGCATCACCACCACCGTCCTGGTGGTCGAGGTCATCGGCGCCCTCGTGTCCGGCAGCCTGGCGCTGCTCGCCGACGCCGGACACATGCTCACCGACGCCGCCGGCCTGACCATCGCGCTGATCGCGGCCAACCTCGCGCTGCGCCCAGCCACCCCGACCCGCACCTGGGGCTACCGCCGGGCCGAGGTGCTCGGTGCCACCCTGCAAGCGGCGGTGCTGCTCGCGGTCGGGGTCTTCGTCTTCGTCGAGGGCATCCGCCGGCTCTTCGAGCCCCCCGAGGTCGGGTCCACCGCGATGGTGGTGTTCGGGGTCATCGGCCTGGCCGGCAACCTCGCCTCCATGCTCGTGCTCACCCGCGGGCGCGGCGCCAACGTGAACATGCGGGCGGCGTTCCTCGAGGTGGTCAACGACGCCCTGGGGTCGGTCGCGGTGCTGCTGGCCGCGCTGATCATCGCCCTCACCGGCTGGCTGCAGGCCGACGCGATGGTGTCTCTGCTGATCGCGCTGCTGATCATCCCGCGCACCCTGAAGCTGCTGCGCGAGACGGTGTCAGTGCTGCTGGAGGGCACGCCACCGGGCCTGGACCTGGACGAGGTGCGGGCGCACCTGCTCGCCCAGCCGCACGTGCTCGACGTCCACGACCTGCACGCCTCCCAGATCACCAGCGAGCTGCCGGTGCTCACCGCCCACGTCGTCATCGACGAGTCCTGCTTCCAGGACGGGCACGCACCCCGGGTCCTGGACCAGCTGCAGTCCTGCCTGGTCGGGCACTTCCCGGTCAGCGTCGAGCACTCCACGATCCAGCTGGAGCCAGCCACGCACGCCGGCCACGAGCACCCCGCCCACCACTAGCCCGCGCCAGTGACCGGCAGCAGGGACTGCACAGGGCTGGTCAGCCGGCGGTGACGGTCATCGTCCCGATCTGGCCCAGCCGCACGTGGAAAGAGCACTCGTACTGGTAGTCCCCGGGCTGCTGGACGGTGAACTCGAAGGAGTCACTGACCCCCGGCGGCAGCACCTGGATCCCCTCGGTGATGTCGGCGGGGCCCCTGCCTGGGGTGAACAGCAGGTTGTGGGTCATCTGCTTGGCGCTGCTGGTGAGAGTCAACCGGACCGGCCCCGGCGCGACGGTGAACCGGTCGGGAACGAACACATAGTCATCGCTGACCGCGATCGTCAGCTCCTGAACGCCGTCGGCGCCCATGGTCACCGTGCCCGCCTCCGGTGCGGGAGCCGGCGGCGAGTCGGCCGGCGACGCCGAGCCCCCACCGTCACCACCGCCGCCGCAGGCCGAAAGCGCCACACCGGCCAGCCCGGCCAGGCCTGTCGCCAAGAGGGTCCGCCGGGTCAGTTCGCCGTCCACACCCGCAGCGTACGCAGGCTACTAGGGCGCTTCGTACCTCCTGCGGGACGCTTGCCTGCTCAGATGTTGCAGAGGTCGTTGAGCGCCGCCGACAGCGTCGGCAGCCCGGCGATCAGCACGGGGGCCAGCAGGACGACCCACAAGCCCCCCGCCAGCAGGCGGTGCCGCCACGGGGCCATCGGCGCCACCGGCTGCAGCAGCCGCGAGACCCGCAGCACGGCGCCCTCCTGCGCCATGGCCATCGCCGCCGCCGGCGCCCGCATCTCGACCAGGCTGACGATGGCCGAAGCGACGCTCACCCGGTCGACGTCCGCGGCGGCAGCATCGTCAGCGAGCAGCTCGATCAGCTGCCGGGTCTGGGCGGAGGCCACCTGGAACAGGCGCACCCGCGGGAACGCCCGCATCAACGCCTGCGACAGCGTCACCGCCAGATTGTGCCGCGCCCGCAGGTGCGCGGCCTCGTGCGCCAGCACACCGCGCAGCTCATCGCCGGACAACGCGGCCAGGGTCCCCGTCGTCACCACGATGCGCGTCTTGCGCCCGGGCACACAGAAGGCGGCCGGCGCCTGGGCGTCCATGACCAGCACGCCCAGCTCATGGTCCAGCTCGGCTACCAGGTCGATCGACCGGTGCAGCTCCCGCCGCCGGCGCCACCCCGAGCACAGCTCCCAGGCGGCGCAGGCCAGCACCCAGGCGGGCACGACACCGGCGAGCAGGGTCCCGGCCAGAGCTCCGGGAAGGAACTCAGCCGAGCCGTAGGCGCTGGCGACGCTCACCGCGCACGCGTGGAACACCGCACCGAGATCACCGGCCAGCGTGGTGACCGGGATCAGCAGGGTCACCCCCGCCAGGGCGAACGCCGTCACGGCGCTGAACGTCAACGCCTGCCAGGCCAGGATGGCCAGCCGGGGCGCCTGCGTCGTCCAGGCCGCACCCGCCAACCGGGGCCCGGCGAGCAGGATCGTCACCCCGATGACGGCCAGGGCGAGGGCTGCGGTCACGCCCGGCCGCCGGGCACCGGCCGCGGCTCGGTGCGAGCTGCCTCCACCGCGGCCCGCAGCTGCGCGACGGCGTCCGGCTGCAATTCGGCGACGAAGTGCATGAGCACCTCCTGCTGGTCCCCGGACTCGGCCAGGACGTCTTGCAGCAGCGCTGCGGCGTGCTCGGCGCGACTGCGCACCGGGCGGTACAGCCACGCCCGGCCCGACATCTCCCGGGTCAGCTGCCCCTTGGTGTGCAGGTTGTCCATCACCGTCATGACCGTCGTGTAGGCCAGGGTCCGGGACGAGGACAGCGCCCCGAGCACGTCACGCACCGTCGCGGGCTCCCCCCGCCGCCACAGCTCGGCCATGATCGCCGCTTCCAGCTCACCGAACGGGCGCACGCCCCCACCTCTCCCGGCCGCCTCATCGGCGCACCACCGCCAGACGGCGAGACTCCCCGCCGCCGGCTCCACTCGGTCTCATCCCACAGCCTAGGAGGACCGACCGGTACGCCCCTGGACAACACCGCCGACGAACCGCCGCTGATGGGGCGGGCACGTCCGGTGCCGAACTGTTCTAGGAGACGCCGCCGTAGGAGTGCAGCCCGGTCGACACGAGGTTCACGAACAGCAGGTTGAACACCAGGGTGCCCAGCGCTACCAGGTTGGTCCACGCCGAGGGCGCTCCGCGCCACCCCGCGGTGTTGCGGGCATGCAGGTAGGCGGCATACAGCGCCCAGGAGATGAACGCCCACACCTCCTTGGGATCCCACCCCCAGAAGCGACCCCAGGCGCTCTCGGCCCAGATGGCGCCGGCGATGACGGCGAAGGTCCAGATCGGAAAGCCGAAGACCGCCGTCCGGTGCGCCACCCGATCCAGTGCTTCTGCGCTGGGCAGCTTGTCGGCCCAGCCGGACGCGCCCGCCGACGCCGGTCGCTCCCGCCGGGCGGCGACCAGGTAGAGCGCGCTGGCCACACCGCTGACGATGAAGACCCCGAAGGAGATGATCGCGGCGGACACGTGGACGGCCAGCCAGTTCGACCGCAGCGCGGCCACCAGCGGCCCGGACTCGGCGTAGAGGTACATGCCGATGAGCACCAGCCCGATCACCGTCGGTCCCAGCACGAACACCCCGATCCGGCGCAGGGCCGGCACCCGGATCACCAGGAACAGGAAGGCGAGCACCCCGACCAGCACCGCGGCGGTGGCGAACTCGTACATGTTGCCCCAGGGCACCCGCCCGGCTGCCGCGCTGCGCGCGACGAGCACGCCGGTCTGCGCGACCGCGCCGATGCCGGTCAGAACGACACCCAGCTGCCCCCACCGTGCCGGCCGGGCCCTCGGCGCTTCACCCTCGTTCGCCGCAGGGGTGGCCACGGTCGACTCACCGGCAGTGACCAGGGCCAGATGGGGTCGAGCGCGCGTCGATGCCCGGCCGAAGGCCAGCTCGGCGCAGAAGCCGACCGCCGCGAGGGCGTAGATGGCGATCGCTACGCCGAAGAGCGTGTCGGAGAGGTCGGCCAGGGCGTCAGAGGTCATGGGTGACCCTCCTCGTGGATGACGTGCTCGGGGTCAGTGCGCGCCCGCCGGGATCGGCGGCCGGTGTTGAGAGCGGCCAGGACGGCGGCGCCGGCGATCGCGGAGAGTGCCAACTCCGGCGCCGCACCCATCCGGGTGGCCGGGGTGGTCTGGGTCCGCTGCGCCACCGAGCCGATGAAGGTCCAGGGCGTGAACAGCTCAGAGCGGTCGACGACCGTTCCATCGGGTGCCACGACGGCAGAGATCCCGCTGGTCGCCGCCACGATCACGGTGCGCCCGTGCTCGATGGCACGCAGGCGGCTCATGGCCAGCTGCTGCTCGCTCTCCGCGGTGTACCCGAAGGTGGCGTTGTTGGTCTGCACGACCAACAGAGAGGCGCCGCCGGTCACGACGTCGGAGACGAGCCCGTCGTAGGCGACCTCGAAGCAGATCACGTCCCCCAGACGCACCCCGCCCACATCAAGGACACCCGGCTCGGTGCCGGGCAGGAAGTCACGCCGCAGCAGATCGACCTGCGCGCTGAAGAACCGGAAGAACGACCGGGCGGGCATGTACTCCCCGAAGGGCACCGGGTGCCGCTTGGCGTAGCTGGCACCCGGGCCGGTGACGGGATCCCAGACGATGCCGGCGTTGGTCAGGTAGCGCCCCGGCCCGTCCAGGACCGCGCCGATCAGGATCGGCGCGTCGATCGCCCGGGCCGCGTCGTCGATGGCCGCCGCCGCATCCGCGTTCCCGTGGGGATCGATGTCGGAGGAGTTCTCCGGCCAGATGACGATGTCCGGTTGCGGGGCGGTGCCGCCCTCGACCCGCTCAGCCAGCAGCAGGGTCTCCCGCACGTGGTTGTCCAGGACTGCCCTGCGTTGAGCGTTGAAGTCCAGGCCGGACCGGGGCACGTTGCCCTGGATGACCGCGACGGTGGCCAGTTCCCCACCCGCCGACAACTGGCTCCCCGGCAGCGGCGGCCCCGCCAGCAGACCGACACCCGGGATCGCAAGCGCAGCAGCACACGCGAGGACCCAGCGCCGGCGGGCGGTCGGCTGTTGCCCTCCCGGGGACCTCCAGCCTGTGGCTGCGCGCGCTAACGAGACCGCCAGCGACGTCCCGGTGAGGGCGACAGCGAAGGTGACCAGCGGGACCCCGCCATAGGCGGCGAAGGCGGCGAAGGGTCCGTCGGCCTGACTGAAGCCCAGGCGCCCCCACGGGAAACCGCCGAAAGGCAGCCGTGAGCGCAGCGCCTCCTGCGCCACCCACAGGCCGGCTGCCCACACCGGTGAGGCGGGCAGCCGGCCGACCACCGCAGTCGCAGCACCCAGCGCGGCGCAGAAAGCCGCCTGGGCGAGGGACAGCGCAACCCAGGGCAGGTCACCGACGAAGACGCCGGTCCAGGTGAGGAGGGGCAGGAAGAAGGCCGCACCCATCACCATGCCGAAGGCCGCGCCGCCCAGCGCCGAGCGTCCGCGGGTGGCCAGCACCAGGAACAGCGGCCCCACGGCAGCCAGACCCCACAGACCGAACGGTGGAAAGGCCAGCCAGAGGGCGAGCCCGCCCGTGATGGCGAGCAGGAGGGCCATCGGTGTCCCGGCCAGCGGTGCCCGGGCGCGCTGCAGCTCCGGTTGATCAGCGGCAACGGTGGCGGTGGGGGAGAGGGGCATGGACATCAGCGCACGGTCCGACGCTGGCCCGCGGCCAGGCGCGCGAGCTCGGCGTTGTAGGCCGCCAACTCCACCTCGACCCGCGCGTCGCCGACCTGGGCGCGGCGTTCATCGGAGCGGACCCACTGCCAGAAGACGATCGCCACCGCGATGATCGTGGGCAGCTCGCCGAAGCCCCACACGATGTTGCCGGCGGCCAGTTGATCGGTCATGACGTCCACTCCCCAGCTGGCCGGGGCGTGCTCGAATGCCTGGACCAGCGGGGTGCTGGCCATCATCACCGCGACGGCGAAGAAGGCGTGCAGAGGCCCGGGAACGACCAGCTCGAGCAGCCGCATCGGTGCCGAGACCCGGTGCGGCCACGGATCCAAGCCGAAGGCGCCGCCGAAGGCGAGCAGCCCGGTGAAGAGGAAGAACGCGAGCATCAGCAGGCTGCCCACCCAGTGACGCATCAGGAGGTCGAAGGCGGGGGTGAAGTAGAGCGCGTAGAGGCTGCCGACGAACAGGGTCGTGGAGACGACGGGGTGGGTCATGACCTTGGCGGTGCGGCTGCGCATGACCAGTAGGAGCAGGGTCCGCCAGATGGCGGCCCGCCCTCGGCGCGGGAGCGCACGGATCGCCAGGCTCACTGGGGCGCCGAGCATGATCAGCATCGAGGACAGGACTGCGAGAACCATCTTCTGCAGCATGTGGATCGAGAAGAGCGTCATCGCATAGCTCATGACCTGCGTGGCCGTGACCAGCAGAACGGTCACGATGCCCAAGGTGAAGGTGACCGTGCGATGGCGTGGCCACCGAAGGCCACGGCGACCCAGTGCTCGGACTCCCAGCAGGTAGGTCACCAGGGCGAGCAATGCCAGCACGGGAAAGATCGAGGTGACGTCAACCTGGGGGGTGAAGAGCGTCAGCAGGCTCGGTGGGTCGACCGGCATCCGCATGCCCCCCATGCCAGATCCCACGGTCCGATTCCCCTCACCTGCTCTCGGGCGGCTGCTGTCCGTACCGCCGCCACACGTCATCTCCTAAAACGGATAGTAGGTGATGCGTGGGGGTGCGCGGGTGCCGCGGCGTCCGGCCACCGCCTACCGCATCCACTGGACAGGGCGACCCAGTGCGGACCAGGGTCGCGGGCCCCGGTGATGACCGTGGGAACGGTTGCACCCGAACTTGCGGATCATGAGCTCGCGGTTCAGGAGTTCGCTCGTCGGCTCGTTCGCGATGAAGGGCGAGCGCCGGTGTGCGCTCCGCGCGCAAGGGGTCAGATGTCGACGCCGCGTTCGGCGAGCCAGCCCTTGGGGTCCACACGACGGCCGTCGAGTCCACCCTCGAAGACCTCGAAGTGCAGGTGTGGGCCCGTGGACTGTCCCCGGTTGCCGAGCAACGCGATGGTGTCGCCGGCGTTCACCAGATCGCCGTCCTCGACCAGGATCTTCTCCATGTGCCCGTAGACGGTCACGTCCCCGTTGTCGTGGAGGATGTAGACGGCGAGCCCGAAGCCGCTGGCCGAGCCGGCCCGGATGACCACCCCGTCGGCGGCGGCGTACTCAGGGGTGAGCATGGGTGCGGCGATGTCCAGGCCGTAGTGGGTCGTTCCCCATCGGGCGCCGTAGGAGCTGGTCAGCCGGCCGTTGACCGGCATGACCGCCTTGGGGCGAGCTGCCTCGCGGGCCGCTTCCTCGCGGGCCGCCCGGGTAGCGGCCAGCTTGTCACGGCGCTCCGCCACCACGAGTTCGGCGATCTGCGGTCGGCCGTCGAGGTCGGCCAGGACCTCGACGACCGAACCCTCGTAGGGAATGTCCACGGCCGGCGCCTCGTGGGCGTGCGCAACCGGGGAACTGAGCCCGTAGCCGCCTTCCCACAATCCGGCTGCCAGACCACCCAGCGTGAGGGCAGCGAGCAGGAGCGGAGCCCTACGGTTCGCCGGTGGACCCGAGGTGCGCCGGGCGGGGGGCGCTGGATCGTGCGGCTGCTGACCCATCCATCCCCCTCGTGATCTCACCCAGAGCAGGGATGAGGTTACGAGGAGTTGAGTGATCCCCTAAGGAAGCTAGTAGTCGGCGTGTCCGGACACCCCAGCGATCACGATCCTCGCTCCGCTCAGGCGGACGGGGCCTCGGATGCCGCTTCGGCCTGTCGGACGTGGTCGGCGACCTTGCCCAGTTCGGATTCGATCGTCTCCTCGGCGATGCTCCGGACGGTCTTCCGCTGACGTCGGCGCTTCAACAGCCCTCCGGTCAGCGGCTCGTGAGTCAGGGTGATGGCCACGTCCGTGCTCTGGTCGGGGGCATCGGAGACCTCGATGGTCGTGACCCACACCTCGGGAGTCAGCTCCAGTCGGGTCCCGACGCGGTGCTGGGGTTCCCACTCGACGACCCGCCCGCGAGGTGCCCCGGCCGGGGGCGCCTGCCCATCGAGGCGTCCGGGAGCGCAGACGAACTCGGTGCCGTGCTTCGTCGAGGGACCGTCCACGACATAGGTGACGTCGCAGACAGCGCAGTAGGGCCGCAGGACCGCCAACGCCTCCCAGACGCGGGCACGCGTGAACGGCACCCGGCGCGTTCCTTGCACGACGGTGAGCCAGCCCGGCGCGGTGGTGGCCTTCGCCGGGCGCCACGCCGATCCCCTGTCAGATGCAGGAGCGTCCGGCTTGCTCATCGTGGGGCCCCTTCGGGCAGCAGCTGGTCCAATGCGGCTCGTAGCTCGTCTTCGGTCACCGCGGCGACGTACAGCGCCGCCACGCGACCGGACCGGTCGATGAGGATCGTGGTGGGTACCACGTTGGCCGGGAAACCGCGGAACGCCATGGCGACCCTGCCCTTTGGGTCGAACATCGACGGGTAGTCCACGCCGATCGAGTCCACGAAGCCCTGGGCCAACTGTCGTTGGTCCTTGACGTCGACGCCGAGGAACTGCACTCCCTCGTCCTTGACATCGCTGTAGACGGTCTGGAAGTCAGGCATCTCCAGCCGGCAGGGCGCACACCAAGAGCCCCAGAAGTTGATGACGGCGATCTGCCCCGCCAGCGACGTGGAGTCGAACGCCGACTCGTCCAGCAGCTCCCCCGAAAAGGCGGGAGCAGGCATCCGCTCCTCCGCGGGGATGACCTGCCCCAGGGGAGTGCTGGAGGTGAAGTCGAACTCCCCGGGGCCCTCGGTCGCCCCGTCGTCCGGGGAGCTCGAGCACCCCATCAGCCCGCCCAGCGCCACGAGACCGACGAGCCCGAGCGCATGCCTGCGTGTCACGTCATCGCTCACCTGGTGCACCTCCCGACAGGGTTGCCCGAGTTTCCGTCCCTGGCCTCGGTGGAACTCGAGTCGGCCCTGTTCCTGCCTCCGACGGGGAGTGCCGTTCAGAGCGTGACCTCGAGAAGCAATCCTACGAAAGAGCTTAGGAGACGAGGTCTGGACGGACTTGCCCGGGTGTCTCGTCGGAGCAAGCCCGCTGCGCCTTGGATCGGCGGTGCAGTCGTGCACCCCGGTTGTCGAGGTGTGAGGAACCGGCTGCACTCAGGTGCCGAGTGGCCCTCTTTTCCCTGGGTGTGACGCCTTCCTCCTTGCTCCCCGTCACCACCGAACCGGCAGGGACTCCAAGCCGAAGACGATGGACCGCTGCCGGAAGGGCGGCTGCCAGCCCGGCTCGGCGAGCTGAAGGTCGGGGAACCGCCGCAGAAGTGCAGGGAGCGCGATCTGCAGCTCAAGCCGGGCCAGCGGGGCACCGAGGCAATGGTGAACCCCGTGACCGAAGGCGAGGTGCTGCCGGACGGGCCGGCCCAAGTCCAGGTTGTCCAGGTCGTCGGCCCACCGAGGGTCACGGTCGGCAGCCATCAGCGAGCAGAGCACCAGCTCGCCGGCGCTGATGCGCTGCCCGCCGAGATCGAGGTCGTTGCGGGCGAACCGCGGGAAGGCCACCTGGACGACGGTGAGGTGGCGCAACAGCTCCTCCACCGCGCCCGGTACGGCGGTCGGGTCTTGCCGGAGCCGGCCCGCTGCAATCGGATCACGCATCAGCAGCAGAACGCTGAGGGCCAGCATGCTGGCGGTGGTCTCGTGTCCGCCCACCAGCAAGCCGTCCACGAGGCCGGCCAACTCCTCATCGTCGACTGTGTCCCCGTGTGTGCGCACCAGGTGGCCTAGCAGACCGCTGCCAGGGTTGGTGCGTTCACGAGCGACCAGGTCGCGCAGCAGCGCCAGAGACTGCGCCGCGGAGTCCAGCGGCGCCACGATGGACTGCAGGACGTCGAAGCGGCCAGTGGCGAGCTCAGCGAAGTCGATCTGCTCGTCGCGGGACACCCCCAGCAGCTCACCGATGACCAGTGCGGGCACCTGGTCGGCGAACTCGGTCACCAGATCGGCGCCCGGACCAGCGGTGGCCAAGGCGTCCAATCGTTCCTCAACGACCCGCTGAATCTTCGGCTCCAACGCGGCAATCGCCCGGGCGGTAAAGGCAGGGGCGAGCATGCGGCGAAGCCGGGTGTGGTCAGGCGCATCGCGGAATCCCAGCCCCCCGGGATCGGACAGCCCCAGGTCGCCATCGCCATCAGCGGCAGCCAGGTGAGCGAAGTCGTTGCTGAACGCGGCGGTGTCGGAGAGCACGGCTCGAACGTCGGCATACCGCGTGACCAGCCAGACCGGGTTGCCGAACAAGTCGAGCCGGGTGACCGGCCCGGCTTCCTGGTGTCGCGCGAGCCACGGCAACGGATCGACGTCGAGGCGGATGAGTGGACCAAAGACGTCGTCGGGGGCCAGGTCGGTGGAGGTGACAGGGCAGCCGGGCAATGTCACTTACGAGCTCCTCAACGTGGCGGGACGTCGGTGTGGGGCAGCTGGCTTGGCCCCATCGGGCCACTCATAGCGGTCACTCCTGGGCGACCAAGGTCCCGAGTCAGCCCAGCGGCAACTAGAAGTTGTACGCGAACGGAGAGTCACCGACCGAGCCGACCTCGGACTCGCGGTGCCGGTCCACTGCACCTACAGGAGGTGGCTGGCGGCGGTGATCCACCGAGTTCATCGCGACTGCCAGCGATCTACGCACCGGATAGGACGACCCGACGTCAGGCCGATCACGGCGTGTAGGAAGTCATCGCTGCTGTTTGGCCTCGTTGTTCCAGGCGACCTGTTCGGCTCCGGTCAGTCGTCGGCGAGCGCGCGAGGACGGCCCATCGCCGCATCGGCTCACTGCCGGCGCAGTGCTTGAGCGAGGGAGTAGGCGGGGGAGCGGTCGAGGTTGTGCCGGGTCCGGTCGTAGCGGCGGGTGGTGCGGGGGTCGCGATGTCCCAGGGCGTCTTGGACGTCCTGCAGGGGGATGCCGATGGCGAGTGCTTCGGTGGCGAACCCGTGGCGCAGGCTGTGGGGCTTGATGAGGTCTGCGGAGGGGATGCCGGCGGTCTTGGCCAGGCGCTTGATCAGGTCGTAGGCGGTCTTGTAGGCCAGTGGCCCGCCGGTGCGGGACAGGAAGATCGGCCCGCTGGTGCGTTCACCGATCAGGTCGTCGAGTGCTCGGACGGTGGCTGGGGGGAGGGCGACGGAGGCGCGCTTGCCGCCCTTGCGGCGGATGCGCAGCACGCGGTGGCCGCGGTCGTGCCGGTAGTCGGTGAGGTCGGCACCCAAAGCCTCGGAGATCCGGCAGCCGGTGAACACCAGCACGGAGATGAGCGCTTCAGCCCGGGGGGAGTGGGCGTCGGCGGCGTCGAGCAGGGCCACGAGCTCGGCGGCGGTGAGCCCGGCGGTGGAGGACTCATCCGACACCTGCGGGCGCTCGACCTGGTCCAGCGGTGAGCGGTCGAGCACGCCGAGGCTGAGCGCGTAGGCGTAGAACTTCGACAGCGCCGACAGCCGGCGGGCGACGCTGGCCGCCGACAGTGGCCGGCGGGTGCGCGCGCTGGGCGTGCGAGCGAGGTGGTCGACCCAGGCGTCGACGTGCGGGCGCGTGGCCAGCAGCGGATGCACCCGGTACTCGGCCGGTGAGTCGGCCAGGCACCAGGCGCGCCAGGCGGTGAGGTCGGCGGCGTAGGCGGTCTTGGTGTGGGCCTGCTTGCGGCCGGTGAGGAAGGCCACGACCAGCCGGTCGAAGGGGTCCAGCGCGGTGCCGGGAACGCGGGCGAGCGCCGTGGCGCCAGCGGGCGCGAGCTGCTCGACTACGACCAGGGCGCCGGGATCGAGCAGGACGACGTCGGTCGGCTCCGTCAGGCCACCGGCCGCATCGCTGCTCTCTGTCTCCACGTCTCCGGACGCTAGAGCAGGGGTCCGACAGGAACCCGCTAATAACGTCCTTTATCAGCGGGACCCGACAGCGGGTGCATAGGCGCACTTGAGGAGGGCAGTGGGACTGCCCGCGCACCAGCCCGCGGTGGTTGTGCCCAGCCAGCTCCCCATCCAGCTGCCGAACTGGGAGTCGAGCCCGTCGCAGCAGTCCGAGGCGGACGACCAACCTCCCTGTTGTGTGAGCGCCTCATCCCTCGCTGGCTACTCGCGCAACGAAGCGCTCAGCTGCGCGAGCCCATGCGGTCGAGCGACTTCATACGACGTGACAGAGCCAAGCCCGAAGAGCTAAGCGCAGCACGCCGCTCCGACGACTGCCCCCAGTCGCATGCAAGCACACCTTGTCACTGCAACGCCAGTACGCTGACCATTGCCGGCCGTCTGGATTGGACTCCCTATGACTCCGACTGTCCTCGTTGCAATCTGTGCGACGATTATCTCCACTCTTTCCCTTATCGTTGCAATCCGTGCTCATGTCTCTGCTCAGAAGGCGCGGCTACCTAAGCTTGTCCCGACATCGACCTTGCGGCCGAGTGACGGGACGGCTCCTGCGGAGTTTCGCATCACGGTGCGGAATGCAGGCGGAGCCGCTGGAGAGATAGTAGGCATTGAGCTCAATGTCCCTGGCCCCCACACGATAACCTTAGGAACCGCGGATCTACGGCTGCACGGCCCTGCTCTTCCAGAACAAATCCCGCCGCACTCGGTCCGCACGTGGGCCGTGTCTGCAAATGCCCTCATTGGCGTGACTAACGCGAATGGCTGGCCAGCTCAAGCGCGAGCGGTCATCACTACTGGGAGCCTTGACCGCGTGTGGGAGAACATTAATCAGTACACGCAGTTGCACTGATCCCCACAAAGGCGATCAATGACAGCGCACCGACTTCCCCACCCATTGGCTACATCATGTGGTAACGACTGGTCGTGGCCTGCTCGGTGGTGGCCTAGCAGTCGACAGAGGAGTCCCAGAAGACGCCCGCGGACGACCTGGACTTAAGCTTGCTCGTCGTGGGGCGAAACTGTCACCCGTTGGGTGCAGGCTGACGCCATGGGCGGCATCTATGGAACCGATAGTCCTCACGTGGTCTACCGGTGTTATGGCGACGGTGAGGTCTTGCTCTACGTCGGCTGCACGGCACGCTTGCCAGCTCGACTTGAGCACCATGAGACGAACGCCGACTGGTGGCCCGAGGTCGTTCGAGTGACCGCTGAGCAGCGAACGGGAAGGCGCCAGGCGATGCGCGCTGAGGCGATCGCTATCGCATCCGAACACCCCCGCTACAACCGTCGAGGTCAGTCAGCAGTTGGCCCTCTCCCTCTTCCGCCGGGACGGTCCTTATTCGAGCCAGCGAAGCGGAGACACAGGGATCGATGCGTGCTCTGCGGACGGACAGGCCCTTCTGGCGAATGGTGGGAGGGCATGGCCCTGGGTGCTGTCACTTGGAAGGACACCTGCCGCATCAGCCATGGGCATGTAGCCGACTTGTGGGTCCAGTAGATTCCCTGCTGCGACAGAGGCGTGCGGACGCGGTTGCGCTCGGCCGTGGCCATGTGATTGGCGAAAGTTAGACCGCGTAGGCGCTTCCGCAGACGAGGCAGTGCAGTGGGCCGTCGACGTCTTCGGGCACCTTCACTGGCTCATAGTCGTGGCAGGGTGACGCCACGATCCGCATGTCGTCGGGCTCGCTTAGTGTGCTTGGTGGGTCGGGGAGGTCGCTCCCGTCGCCCGGCTTATAGGTCACGTGCTTGCTGCCGCGCAGCGCATCATCAAACGCCTCGCTGACCTGTCGCATGACCATAGGAGTTGCCATCTCTTGCATGTAGTCGAGCTGCGCGGTTGTCCACCAGTGGTCAGGCGGAGCTGGCTCACCGCAAAGCGGGCAGTAGTAGGTGACCGGGACGTCAGCGGTCTCGGCCTCTTCGTTGGCCGGCCCGTCATGCCACTTAAATTCACGCTCGCAATTAGGGCACTCGCGACGAAGGAACCCGTCGTTGTCGAGGGGGAGGGATATGGACATGCTCACGTCGTGCTCACAAAGAGTTCCTCGTCGATCTGCGTTCCGTCGATCGTCTTGCACGTCACGCGGACATTGAAGTAGGAGTTGCCACCAAAACCCAAGCTCAGCGTGCGCATTACCCGAATGCTCTTGCCGGCTGGCAGCTTGGGAAGAGGGAAGTCGCCGTTGCGATCAATGCGAAGACCCTCATCCTCCTTGGTGCTGAAGTCGAGGTCGTAGACATCACCCGGTCCGTGGTTAATAATTTCCACATATCCGCTGCTCTTCGGCCCATCGTGGTAGCGGGCATCCAAACGCGGAATTCCCGACGTTTGGGTCGATGGAAGCTTGCGCCCGAGAGGAAGCCCACCGCCAGGCGGAGCTGGTGGTGTGAGGTCGCCGGCCTCGTGCCAGTCGCGGCCGCTGAGGTCGACGGCGCATCCAGCTGCTTCCAGGCGGGCAGCAAGGTCTTGACGCTTGCCTACTGAGTTGTCCAGGCGGACTACGTGGCGACCGTGAATGTCGCTGAAGACGCGCACCCGTCCCAGCTCCACGATCACCGTGCGGCGGGGGTCGCGCCCCATGGCCATGCCCGCTTCGAACAGCACGTTGGGTCGGGGCTGCGGCTGCGCGTCGCACTCGGGGTCGCCGGGGTAGGTCAGGCTGGGGTGGAGGTAGGCGATGTCGTCGGGTGTCTCCAACACGACGATGGCCTGTGCGGCGCTGAAGGCTGCGTCGAGAACCTCACCGATGTACGGCGATCCCGTGCCCGTCATGGCGATTGCTTGTGACCACTCGATGGGCTTGAGCCCGATCGAGCGGAGGAACGAGAACAGTGCAGCGCGGGCTGGCTCATTGCGGCCATGGATGACGAAGACGTCCCGCGGGTTGGGCGTGGGCGCACTCAACGGCTGTGCCGGCTACGTGAGCTACTCATAGAGAACAACCGTAGCGGGTAGATCCGACAATCAGCGAAGGCGCTTAACGTCGCCGGACGAACTGTCAGGGCAGAGGTGCATTCAATAGAAGTGCCGCGACATGCTCGTCGATGAGGCACCCGCAGGGCCGGGCGAGAGCAACGACTATCGGCTCGCGTTGC
Organism: Modestobacter sp. SSW1-42; assembly: GCF_046635825.1. NCBI lineage: Bacteria > Bacillati > Actinomycetota > Actinomycetes > Geodermatophilales > Geodermatophilaceae > Modestobacter > Modestobacter sp. SSW1-42. The sequence goes on from NZ_JBISCA010000007.1 coordinate 30,491, forward strand.
CCGCTAAGGCGGGCGTACTGCTCTTCGACACCAGTCGTCGGGAGCGTGCAGGTAGGGCAGGCGGGGGAGTAGCCGGCCGGCCACGCGAGCTCCTCCAGCTCCGCACCGCGGCGCGTCGACCTCCCCAACAACTGGACCTCCGGCAGCGGCGCCGATGTTGTCATCGGCGGCTCGACCAGCTCGACAGACGAGTCCAGTGGCCCGGGCAGTTGGATGGTGGCCAGCTCCGAGTCAGCGCCGGACGTCGCGCTAGCTGAGTCGTCGGCCGTCTGCGCCAGTGCACGCACCAGGGAGCTTCGGCCGACGCCGAGCGTGGCCGCAATCTGGATCAAGGTCATGCCTCGAGCGCGCATGGCCTGGGCGGCGGTGAGCCGCTCCGGCGTCATCACGGTGGGGCGCCCGCCGGCCCGGCCGCGGGCCCGGGCGGCGACCAGGCCGGCGCGGGTGCGTTCGCTGATGAGGCGTCGTTCCATCTGGGCGACGGCGGCGAAGATGTGGAAGACGAGCTCCCCACCGACGGTGGTGGTGTCGATGGCCTCCGTAAGTGACCGGAATTGGATGCCCCGGTCACCGAGGTCGTTGACGATGGTGGTGAGGTCGGCGACCGACCGGCCGAGCCGGTCGATCCGCCATACGGCAAGGGTGTCCCCGGGCCGGAGGAAGTCCAGGCAGGCGATGAGCTGCGGACGGGCGGCGGTGGCGCCGGAGGCGTAGTCGGTAAACACGCGCACCGCGCCGGCGGCGGTGAGCGCGTCATGCTGCAGCGCTGGGTCCTGCTCGATGGTGGACACCCGGGCGTAGCCGACCATGTTCACGCGCGCAGGCTAACGGGAGCGGCCCACAAACGTCAGCCCTCGCTAGATTCGGACCGTTGATTTCGGGCACGGCTTTTGGGCCGGTTGACCCGTCGGTCGACCTGCGAAAACGTCCGACGGGTCAAGGGGAGCTGCGAGCGGCCCAGAAACGGGGAGTTGTGGTCCGCTGTTTGGAACACCCTTCCGGTCACTCAGAGCAGCATGAAGGGTTCCCGTTAGCTCCCCGGTCGGGTGGTCAACCGTGCTGTTTGAGTAGTTGCCGTAAGCTCCGCCTCACCACGTATCGCGTTCTGGCATGACATCCTTGAACCATCGCTGCAACGGCCAGGCGCCGACATCCGGATTGTCATCGATCTCGTCGATCGACCAGGTTAAGAACATCGGCAATTCGATCAGCATCACCCGACCGAGATCGGGGATGACATGGAGTGCTCCAGCTCGAGCGTCCTCGACGTGCAGCACGCGCACCTCGACGGCGCCCTCGACTTCGGGCGACCACCTCACAACATCGTCGATACGCCAGTCCTCGCCGCGTCGGCCCCAGACATACAAGTGGCGCGGCTGGAGCAATCGATCCGTCCAACCAAGCCATGCCTTGGGTCCGTGTTTGCTCTCGACGGGTCCACGACGTGACCGAGCAACCGTTGCGATCGGTCCCGACGTGATCGATTGACCCTGCGACGACAGCCTCGCGGCTGCACTCCACTTCCAATACTCCTCGGCGTACTCGTAACCGGCCTCGTTACCGGACCCCTTGGCGTAGAGGCGCCCGTCCCCATTGCTGCTGAGCATTGGGCCCAACAATGCACCCAGCGCGGGGAGCCTTCCAGCTTGGCTACTGCCCATTTGCGGCGAGTCAACCCCTGAACTTGCAGTTAGTGGTCCTGTAACAAGTCATGCGGTCAGACTGAGCGGTACCACCGAAATTCCTATAGTGACGGCCTCCAGCATAGAAGTCCCAACCATAAGCTTCGAGGTAGTACTTCTTGCTGTCCAGAGGGAAGGCTCTCCATCCGTCGCCGTACTGGCTCTCAAGCCTACTGCAAGTCCTGAGTCCTGCACCGGCCTGGCAACTTTGCCTGTCGGGGTAATTGAACACGGTGTCGTCATGAGACCAGCTGTTGTCACGTCTGATCCGCAGATTCCAGTAGAGGTCGCTGCCTGCCTGTGTGAATTGCAGCTTCTGGTTATCGCGCGCACTGTTGTGATAGAGGGAGACCTGGTGGGTGAACTTCACATTCCCTCTGGCGACATTTCCGGTGCCGTAGAAGAAGGTTGAAGTGTAATTGGCGTGATAGTTGTCAATCCTCACCTGTGTCGTGAAGTCGCCGGAAGGCGACCCCTCCGCATCGGCGGGTTGATCCCCACTTGTTGCGCCTTGTCCAGCCTGGGCGATCAATGCATCCGCTGAGCTGGCTTCCGTGGGAGTGATGGCGTCGATGTCCTGCAAAGTAACGGCATCGCCAGTGTCAACATCTGAAAGAATTGCCCCCGAGGAAGAGGTTGACTCCGTCAGGACCTGCCCGTCACACGTCCACGAACCTTCGGTGTTACGGGCGGCGAAGGCGGTGCACGCGGCCAGCGCCTTAGCCGCTGACAGTGGAGGCGAGGCAGAATCTGCTACCTCTTGAGGAGAAGCGCTCAAATCAAATGTTGTCACGATGGGGAAGTTGAAATTGGACTGCGCGGAATCGAGCATCAGTATGAGCGCGCTTCCATCGATTTCCAGCCACGTCGGGACGGCCTGTCCGCTGGCGTCAGTAGCTGATGGACGGGTCGCCTCAGCCAAGTGAGAGCCATTCGCTGCGATGTAGTCGATGCCACCTGCAGTGTTGAGTTGGGCGTGGGACCCGTCGGGTAGATCTACCTGGTAGGTCAGCGTAGTCGGGCTTGCAGCGGCGACAGTAGACACCCTGACGGCTCCGCCTACGGACTGGATGACACTACTTGGTCCCCCCGTCGAGTCGCGGTAGACGATTGATCCGTTAGTGGTGCGGACGGCAGGCGCCGAGTGCTGATTCTGTGGTAATGCAATCTCATACTGACCCGCGGCTGTGCTTTCCGAGGGCTTGACAGTGAACGTCAGGCCGTCGCTGAGTCGACTATGAGTGACGAGGGATGACAACTCAGAGTCGATGGCGAAGTCGATTCCTTGTGACTGCAGAGGATCAGGGTTGACGCGCGTCGCTTGGGCTTCGACTGCGAAGCTGGCCAGGGTGTCTTCGGCATTGTGCAAGTGTTCGTTCTCGCAGGTGGTGAGGGTGGCAGCCGTCCCTGCCGTGCAGCTGTCGGTCCCTGGAGAGCCGGTGAGGAAGTCGTCCCCTGGCCCCCCGTCCAAGGTGTCATCGCCATCGTCGCCAGTGATGGAGTCGCGGCCCAGGCCTCCGTACAGACCGTCTGCTTCAGCCCCGCCGGACAGGATGTCGTCTCCCTGGTAGCCCAGGAGAAGGTCCTCTCCGCCCCCACCTGTCAAGGTGTCCGCCCCGCGGCCACCGTCGAGCTCGTCCTTGCCTTCGTCGCCAGCAAGAAGGTCGTCACCTTCGCCGCCTTGGAGAAGGTCGTCTCCGGACCCGCCGGCTAGGACATCGCGTTCGCCTTCGCCCTGCAAGACGTCGTTTTCGGCGCCCCCCTCAAGGTGATCCGTGCCATCGCCACCTCGAAGTTTGTCGACTCCATCTCCGCCACGGAGACCATCGGTGCCTGAGGCTCCCTCGAGGACGTCGTCGCCAGGCCCGCCAGTTAGGGAGTCGTCTCCGGTGCCGCCGTGTAGGACGTCGTTGCCGTCCAGGCCGTCGACCTGATCGTTGCCGCCCAGACTGCAGATGACGTCGTCGCCAGCTGTGCCCACCAGCTTGTCGGCACCTGAAGTTCCTGTCTGCGTGCAGTTGCGAAGTTCACCAGTCGCTGTCTCCCGGAGGATCTGACCGGCGGCGAAGTCTTGTCGGTATCCATAATCAGTGGTGTAGGCGTCGCTGGTGGGGAATCCCAGGGCGACGCCCACGGCGCCGGCGAGTCCATTCCAGTAATTGAGTGTTTCCCCGACCACGGTGTGTGCGCCCGTTGAGGCAGAGAAGTAGATCACTCCGCCGGTGAATTGGTTGTACTGGCCGTCCGCAATGGGGAGCTCATCGGTGGTGGGGTAGCCGAGGGTGGAGGCCTGCCAGCCGAGTGCTGCCCACTTGTCGCGGATGGCTCCTTGGACGTTGTGTGCGCCGGTGGTGGGGGAGTAGTAGATGGAGCCGCGCTGGAAGTGGCTGAAGTTGCCGCCGGTCGCCGCAGTGTCGTCGGTGGTGGGGTAGCCGAGGGTGGAGGCCTGCCAGCCGAGTGCTGCCCACTTGTCGCGGATGGCTCCTTGGACGTTGTGTGCGCCGGTGGTGGGGGAGTAGTAGATGGAGCCGCGCTCGAAGTGCTGGCCGCAGCCGCCGCCACTCAGCCCACAGAACTCCTCGCCGGTGGGGTAACCGAGTGAGGAGTTTTCAGCGCGGAGGTTCCAGTACTTGGCGCGGATTTCGCCGCGGATGATGTGGGTGCCGACGTTCGGATTGGTGGAGGCGTAGATGGATCCGCCGGTGAAGTTGGTGGATGAACCGCCGGTGATGGTGGTGTCGGAGCCGGTGGGCATGCCGAGGTAGCTGCTGGGGCCACCGATGGACCACCACTTGTCCCGAGTTGAGCCGCAGACTCGGTTGCCGGCGTACTGGTCACAGTTCCCATCGAAGGTGAAGGTCAGGGTGGGTACGTCGCTGGCGGCATTGCCTGAGTTAAAGGTCTTCCACGAGGTGTTGCTGGCCTCGCTGCGCGCCTGTACGGCCAGAGGCATGACGTTGGGCCGGTTGTTGCGGGAGTCGGCGTAGTTCTGGGCCCAGTTGGTGAGGGGGAAGTCAGTCCAGGCGGCACCGCAGGTGGCGTCGTACCCGTTGGCCGAGTAGGCGCTGGCAACGACGCCGTTGATCGTTGGCTGGTTGGCCCAAGTCACGGAGGTCGGGTCAAAGTCGGCGACATCGCGGATGTCGGTGTAGGTCTTGGTGCAGGACCAGGATCGGGTATTGAAGAGCGCCAGGTTGGCAGACTGCACGTACCGGTTCTTGAGCGCGCTGACATCGAACCTCAGCAGGGAGCGGGCGACGTCTACACCGCCGTTGTTCGTCCCGGCGCGCAGCTCCGTGCTTCCGCCCTGATTGGAGGCGAGGCTCTTAGCGATGAAGGTGTCGCCCAGGGCACCCAGAGTTTGGGTGGGGTCGATCGTGACCGGGTAAAGGGTGCCGGGGTCGGCGAGGAACCCGGCGTCGGGCGTCAGGACCAGCGTGGCGTCAGAGGCCGCGGCGGGATTACTGGTCTGGTCGTCGACGGTCAGGCCGACGTCGCGGATGACGATGGGCTGGTCGGTGCGTGGGTCGGTGCGTGCGTCCCACATCAGCGGGGCGGCCGCGGTGCCGACCAGGTCACCGGTGGCCGGGTCGGTGACACGAAGCTCACCGCCGGCGCCCTCGGCGAGGTCGGCGCCGGTGGTCTGTACCGGGATGTCGATCGAGGACAGCTCTTCCAGGGTCGCCGCATCCGGGCGGGAGTTGACCACTAGCAGCTGGGAGAAGCCCAGTCGGGTGGCCTTGAGCACCAGGTCGACATCTGGGAGTACGTCGGGGTAGATGGCCGTGTCCTGGGACAGGACCGGGGTGGGGAGCTCCTCTTCCCAGTTCAGCGTGATGGAGGTGCCCGCACCATCGGACAGAGAGGCCAGCAAGTCGGTACCCCCTGCGGAGAAGGATGTCTTCCCGGGCACCATTCGCGGGGCCACGACACCGTCGGCGGTGACGTGCAGGGTGGTGTCCACCTCCGCCCACGAGCCGTCGGCCTGCTCGACCCGCGCTGGTCCAGCTGTGGTCTGGACGTCGGCCGTGCCGTCCGGGAGGGCATAGGTGATTGATGTTGCCGTGGTCTCACCTCCCACCTCGACCTTCTTGCCGGTGCGGGCGGCCTCCTCTAGGGCGAGGGTCAGCGCGCTGGCCCGCGGCTGCGGATTCAGGCTGATCGAGGTGTCTACCTCCGGGATCGGCTCCGGTGTGAGGTAGTCATGGGGCCCCGGCTCCACCGTCGACGTCGACGTCGACGTCGACGTGCCTGTGCCTGTGCTGGTGGATGGCGCTGTCGAGGGTGCGGCCTGGGCGACCATCGCCGGGGCGACCCCGACGCACATCGCGAGTGCAAGGGTGACCGTGATCGGTCCTCGCTTTCGCCACCGTCGGAGCGGGCTGAAGGCATGACGAGACGACACGTGAGCTCCCCGTGAATGCGCTGGTCGGGCGGTTGTGCGCCGCAAGACCTCCCTTGTCGGGAGGTGGTTGCGGCGAACCTTGGCAGCGCCACAGCAAGTGCACAAGCACGGTTAGCGCGGCAAAATGATTCACGACTTGGCAGGGCCCGACGAGCAGCAGAGGTCCAAGTGTTACGCCTGGTTGCCTTGGCGGTTTGAGGCGTGGAGCGGCTGAACATGACGGCCCGGGGATCGGGTCGGTCTCAGGGCAGCGTCCTTGACCCTGACAGTCATGGGTCAGCGGGCAGGGCGCCGCCACCGTCGCGGTTGTCTGCGCTCGGAATTACAGCGCTGGTGTGTCCCCAATCCGTTCGATGTTCCAGGCCGGCGTCCACCGGCCTACGGCGAAGCCGAACCCGGGTGTGATCTGTCGGTGGTACTCGACGCACCCCAGCCACCCGTCACCGCGGTCCTCGGACTGCTGCCAGCCATGCAGCAGCGCCGGGGTGTGCCACTCCCCGGACCAGCGCACGCGCACCGACACGGGCGGGTCGAGCCGGCGGTCGGCATCCTCCAGCGCGAGGGCCAAGTCATCGGAGGAGGTGACGCTGAGGCCGTCGGGTACCGGTAGCCGTCGCGGTGGCCGGCCGGGCTCTCCTGGTGACACCACCCCACTATGCGACTACCACCGCCGGGCACTTACGGCACCACTGCAGCACCAGGCGGCCAACCACCCTCCCGCCCCCTCCCGGCAAGAAGAAGTCAGCGGGTGCATGAGGCCGTGGAGGTCAAGGTGGAGCGCCCGGAGCGCAGCGAGGACGAACGACCTTGACCGGAGCGGACGCGCCTGCAGGGTCGGATTGCCGGGAGGGGAGCGGAGCTCCCTCAGCGCCGGCGCAGCCGGCTCAACCGCGCGGAGCGCGCCGGTGCTGACCGAAGGTCAGCACCCCGGGCAGAGCGGAGCTCAGGCCGGGTCCTGCGGGTCACCGGTCGACCCACCAGCGTCAGCACCGTCGGTCCCGCCCTCGGGTGCGGTCTGTCCACCCGTGCGCGGCGTGGCCGGTCGTCCGGGCAGTCGCTTGGTTGGTGCGTCGAAGCCCACCGTGCGTAGTTCGGCCTCGGTCCAGCCGGCCTTGACGCAGTTGGCGTAGGCGCGTGCGTCTGCGGTCTCGGCCCTGGCGGCAGCGGCCCGGGCTTCGTTGCGGTTCGCCCGCGCGGTGGCCATCTCGCGGATCGGTTCCAGCCGCGGATCCAGCAGGCGGCGGGCGCGATCGAGGGCGTCGTCGGGGGCAACGTCAGTGGGCATAAGGGCACCCTATCGGCGGCTATTAGTGGTGCCCACCGCGGTAGCCGACGAAAACCCGGTCAGGTAACGCAGAAGAGCAAGCTAGCGGTTTGGGTAACCCAAACCGGGCCCAGGGTCGACAAGCGCCCCCGTCCCTGGGCAGACTCCGTCTGGTCCCGCGGTCGCGGGAGCGCTGCGCTGAGCCTGGAGGAGCCCCGGATGACCGACGACGAGCCCGCTACGCGAGGCACCGTCGGACGCCGTCGCCGGCCCCGGGTGCCCGGCGGTCGCACCGGCAACCACCGGGTGCGCGTGAGCGCCGAGGAGGAGGCCGTGCTCCAGCAGCTCGCGGCCGCGCAGGGCGTGGACGTCGTCGAGCTGCTGGTCGAGTCCGCGCTGGCCGGGGACCGGGAGACCGCGGCGATGCGCCGCGAGGCCATGACCGAGTTGTTCCGGGTCGCCAAGCTGCTGGGCAGCATCTCTAACAACGTCAACCAGCTCGCCCGGCACGCCAACTCGGGGCCGAACTTCCCGGCGGATGCGGCCGCCACGCTGGCCGCGGTGCGGCGCCTGCTGCCGCGCGTAGAGGAGACGCTGGACGGGCTGGGTGTCTCGGCTCAGTCCCGAGTGTTCGCCGGCCCGGTGCGCGAGGGCCTGCCCTCGTGATGCCCAACATCACCCGGGGCACGCGCCTGGGTGGGTTGATGCAGTACCTGGTCTCGACCGACCCGGACAAGACGAAGAACGCGCACACCGAGCCGCACCTGGTCGCCGGTGACCCGGCGATCATGGCGTGGCACGACACCGCCGAGCTCGACGGCGCGGCGGCCAAGGACATTGCTGCCAAGCTCGACCGGCCGCGGCAGCTGTTCGGCACCGAGATCCCCGACGGGCACGTGTGGCACTGCTCCTTGAGCCTGCGCGCCAGCGAGGGCGTGCAGAGCGATGAGAAGTGGGCCGACGTCTCCCGCGAGTTCGTCGAGGGCATGGGCTTTACCGGCGGCGGCAAGGCCGACTGCCGGTGGGTCGCGGTCCGCCACGGCTTGTCGGCGAACGGCAACGACCACGTGCACATCGTGGTCAACCTCGTGCGCCAGGACGGCACCAAGGCCAGCCCCTACCGGGACCGGGTGAGGGCACAGCGGCTGGCCGGGGAGCTGGAGCGCAAGCACGGCCTGGAGGTGCTGGAGGACCGCGGCGCCGGCCGTGGAGAGCGCCTGGCGACCCGGGCGGAGACCGAGCGCGCAGCGCGTGAAGGACGACCCGAACCGCACCGGCAGACCCTCGGCCGGATCGTGCGCGCGGCCGCGACGGCCTCGCAGAACGAAGCAGAGTTCGTGCGCCGGATGCGCCGCTCCGGCGTCCTCGTCCAGGGCCGGATCGCGGCCGGAACATCCGACGTCATCACCGGCTACTCCGTCGCCCTGCGACCGGTCGCCGGTGAGGCCCCGCTGTACCTCGGCGGGCGGATGCTGGCCAAGGACCTGTCGCTGGAGCGGCTGCGTCAGAACTGGCCCGACACCCCGCAGGACGCGAGCGCTGCGGCCGCGGAGTGGATCGCTGCCAAGCGCGGCCGGCCGCCGGTCTCCCCGGGCCGGGAGCTCGTGGAGTACAGCCCCGAGCAGTGGGCGCAGCTGATCGGTGAGCAGCACCAGCTGCGGACCCAGCTACGCGAGATTCCGGTCGATGACCGGGCCACGTGGGCCCGGGTGGCGAGTGAGACGTCGGGTGCGTTTGCGGCATGGTCCAAGCAGGTCGAGGTCACGCCCGGCCCGCTGGCCGAGGCCGCCGACGCGCTGGCCCGCTCAGCCCAGGTCCGGGGACCGGACAGCGCCCGGCCCAAGGCCGGCGCGCCGTCCATCCGCGGTGCGGCGCTGCTGCTGTCCTCGGTCGCCCACGGCGGCAAGGGGACAGTCGCCCAGGCGGCGTTGCTGCGGCAGCTGAGCAACACCGCCAGGGCCCTGCACGACATGCACCAGGCCGTCGGCGAGAGCCGCCGGGCGGCGGAGATCGCCACCGTCGTCCGCGAGCGCCTGGAGGTCGTACGGGCGGGTCTGCCGGCCGTACCGGAGCGGGCGCCGGCTCCGGTCGAGCAGGGACAGCGCAGCACCGGACGGACGGCCGTGCCGGGCATGGCACCGCTGACCGCAGACGCGGTCGCACACCGGCCAGGGTCTGTCCTTCCGCCCCGCATGGACCCGGCCAGGAACCCACAAACCACGGCGCCCGGCGCCGGCCAGGAACGCCGCCCGGAGACCGAGCGGTGAGCACACGAGCGACAGGGAAGGTCGAGGTATGAGCGAGCCGGACGGGGTCGATAAGGTCGTTGGCGGTGGCCTGCGCGTAGCGCTGACCGCCGCTGGGCTGGTCGCCGAGCACCTGGCCCGGGCACGCGCCGAGCGCATGCGCCGGGAGACCGCGGAGAGCACCGCATCAGCCCGGGAGCTGGCCGCGCGGCTGGTAGCTGAGCGCGCGGCCGCGCGGGCACAACTGGCGGTGGTCGACCGGCGCGAGTGGTGGGACAACGCCCAGGCGCGCGACGTCGCCGACGCCTGGGAGACCGCTCAGCTGTGGCGGCAGGTCGAGCCGGAGGCCGAGCGGGCGGTGGCCACCATCGTGCGAGAGGTCCGTGACCGCTACGGCGTCGACCTCGAGGACCGCAGCCCGGTCGACCGCGACGCCCTGGAGCAGGCCGTGCGGGAGCGGCAGACCGCCGCCGTGGAGCGTCGCCGTGCCCAGGGCAGCGGAGCGGTGCTAGAGGCATCCCTGGTGCGGGCCGCCGATGAGGCCAACCGTGCCGCCGGGATAGTCGATGAGAGCGCGCAGGCGGAGCTGGCCGCCGAGCTCGCCGATATCGAGCGACCCATCGACCTGGCCCACATGGTCGTCGAGGGACTGCGTCGCGGAGCCGAGACCGACGTCGCCGTGCAGCGGGCCGAGGTCGAGCGGGCCACCACCGCGGCGTCAGCGGCCGAGTCGGCCGCGGACCGTCTAGAGGCGCAGGCGACGCCGGCGAACAGCGCGCCCGCCGGCGACGGTGCCGCTGCGGGACAGGCAGCCACGACCGTGCAGACCGTCCCGGACGAGGCCGCCCGCCGGGCGGCGCTGGTGAAGTCCGGGAGCTCCTCGGCAGCCCCGGCCCGTGCGGTCGCTGACCGGCTCAACGCCAAGCCCGTCACCGCGGCGCCGGCCGCGGGCAAGGCCGCGCTGCGGGCCCCCAAGCCCCGCAAGACCGTCGACCGCACCAACGAGCGCGCTCAAGGGCGCTGACCGCTCGACTCAAGCTGTGGGCGCCAGCGTCCGGCGGCGGCGGACCAAGGCGGTCACGAGCAGAGCGAGGGAGATCAGGGAGACGGCGCCGATGCCTGCGACGGTCGGGTTGATCCACGTCGGCACCAGGTCGTAGTCGGCATTGCAGGTGTTCTTGAACGGAAAGCTGTTGGAGACCTCGGCGGTCTCTGGCTCGTACCTCTCGTCCTGCAACCAGCACGTGTCGGCCTTCACCCACTGGTAAGAGGTGAGGATGGCGCCCCAGAGGTACACGAGGCCGAAGGTCAAGAAGGACCCGACGGTCCACCAAGCCGCCAGCCGGACCACGCGATCGTTCCGTGCCCTCATCCCTGCCCCCCCGCCCGACGTTGCGTCGAGGATGGGCGACAGGCGTCGTCAGGGCGCGCAGGGCTCGCCCGAGGACTCGATGGTGTGCACCCGCCAGCCGAAGTCGTGGTGGACGACGTTCAACCGGGCAGCGGTGCGGTCCAGCCGGTCGGCCGGGACGACGGACTGGCCGTCGGTGTCCTCGACGTCGGTGGCGCTGACGTCGAGGCAGGTGTCCAGCACGACAGTCGGATACCTGCCAGGAGGTGCATGGGTCAGGTCGACGCTGATCAGGTGGACGTCCACGACGCGCGCACTGCCGGTCTGCACCAGGCCACGACCCTTGATTCGGGCGGCCGCACGCACCGATGCCAGGTAGGCGTCGCCGGTGGCGACGTCCTGCAGCGCGTCCGGGTCGCCGCTGGGGTCACCGTTGATGCGGTCGACGGCCGCGTAGTAGTCGGTGACCGCCTCGCTGGCCTCAGCGAGCGCCTGCTTCTCCGCGCTGGGCAGCTCCGCCGACGTCGGTGCGGCGACCGCGGTGCTTGAGCTGGTGCCGGTGGACGGCGTCGCTGGCGCATCGGCGCTGGCGCTGCTGCTCGGGTCCGGCGGTAGCGGACCGAGCGCGGGCCCTGGCTCGCTGCAGCCGCCCAGGACGACCGCGGCGGCAAGCGCCAGGGCGACGGAGCTGCGGCGGGGTGCTCGGGGTGTCATCGGAGGGCTCCAGCGCGGCGGGGGGCGGTTGGGCCGGCCAGGGCGTGACTGGCCGTCCCGGTGGGCGTCATGGACCGTTCCGTCACAGGCCGGAATGCTCCTCCGGCCACCAGTCCGCAGGCGGCTCAGCCAGGGGGAACGGCGCCAGCGGGCTGGTGGCGTGGCCGCGCTTGGCGTGGCAGCCGCGGAAGGGGCCGTGGGGGGCGAGCAGCTGGCTCATGTGCGGGTCGACGTGGACGAGGAGCCACACCGACATGCCCGTGCCGGGCTCGTGACGCAGCGCCTCGTAGGACCGCCAGATCGCCTCCAGCCGGGCCAGCGCCTCGGGGTGCTGCCACCACTCGGGGCACCACACCCGGTCCGGGGTGTCGAAGACGTCGCGCCGGTACAGCTCGGTGAAGAACGCGACGAACGCCGGCAGTGTCGTGAACTGCAGCGCCGGGGTCTCCGGCTCCGCGGGGGCATCGGCCCGGTGAGCCTCCTCGGCCACCCGCTGCCGCGCCCGCGCCACGGCGTCCCGGGCGGCCTGGTGGTGCCGCTCCTTGGACGCCAGCTTCTGCTCTGCGGCGACGATCTTGCTGGGAGTGGCGTCGCCGGACTCCTGCAGATCGCTGAGCTGGGCGACCGCGACTAGCACGGCGCCGGCGGCGTCCGCTTCCTTGAGCACCGCGGCCGCGATCCGCTCGTCGACCAGGGCGTCGTCGACCGGGCCCGGGTCGACCAGGGTCAGGTCGACCGGCTCGTCATCGGGCCAGTCGCCGGCCGCGGGCGCGCTCACCGGCGCCCCAGCCGGGCGCCGATCGCACCGGCGGGCGCGACGTCGTGCTCGGCGAGAGTGACCTCAGCGGCCGGGTCGTGCGCGCGAATGGAGGCGCGCACGGAGTCGGCGTAGTCGGTGGAGTACCAGGGACGGGGCTCGACCAGCACCGGTCGGACGCCGGAGGGGAAGACGATGACCCGACCACGGCGCAGCGCGCCGAGGTCGGAGACGTCGAGAACCTCCTCGCTGGTCTCCGAGTGGTTCACCGACCGTCCCGACCGGCCCGTGGTGGCCGAGGACGTCCGCGGCCGGTAGTGGCCCACCAGGGTCGACAGCTCGCGGAGGAAGTCCACTTCGGAGGCGCCGCCGCCGTAGATGCGGACGCTGGCCGCGGACCACAGCTTGGCCATGCCGCGCGGCCCCCACACCTCCACGCCCTGGGACCAGGACTGGAGGATCGCCAGCAGGTAGATCCCGCGGCCGCCGAAGTGGCTGTAGAGGTTGGGCAAGTCCGGCCAGCGGCAGACGTTGGCGACCTCGTCCAGGACGACGGTCATGGGGCTGGCGAGCCGACCGCCCGGGGACCGGCTGGCCCGGTGCTCGGCTGCCTCGCACACCGCGGCGGTGAGCGCGGTGGTCAACGCGGCCAGCGAGCCGCGGCCCTCGCGGGAGACCAGCAGCAGGGTGTCCGAGGTGTCGGCGAACGTCGCGTGATCGAACTCCTCCCGCCCGGCCCGGGAGCCGGCCGTAATCCAGTCCAGGGCGCCGACGTTGGTCAGGAAGGACACCCGGCGCTTGGCCGCGCCGTAGACGCCCTGGCTCTGCTTGGGCGGGGCGTTGACGACGCTGCGCACGGCGGCCGCCGACAGGGGGTAGCCGGCGTCCTCGAGGATGCGGGCCGGCTCGCCGTTGCTGGGCTCGGTCACCCACAGGTAGACCTGGCTGATCGGCAGCCTGGCCTCGGCGGCCGCGTGCAGCAGGTGGCCGACCAACTCAGTGCCCTCGGGGTCGAAGTAGGCGTCCTCCCGAGCCTCGGGAGGCAGCGCGGCGGCGGCGAAGATGCCGGCGAGCTGCTGGGCCTTGACCTCGGGTCCGGCCGGGCCGGAGGTGACGTAGGACAGCGGGTTCCACCACCAGGTCGCCGGCTCCCCGACGACCTGCTGCGGGTCGAAGACCCACACCCGCCCCAGCGCCTCGCGGGGGTCGCGGACGGCGTCGGCGAGGTCCCGGCGGTTGCTGGTGGCCAGGACCGCGCCGGTGGCCTCCAGGATCACCGGCACGGCGCGGGAGGTCGTCTTGCCGGTGCGGGGGCCCCAGATGTTGACCTCGGTGGACTCGTAGTCGGCCAGCAGCTCCCGGCGACCGGCGACCGAGTGCCCCAGGAACACCCCGACCGACCCGCGGACGCCCAGCCGCTTGGCCTCCCGGGTCACGTGTGCGCGGGAGAGCCGGGCGAGCTCCTTGCCCGAGGCCATGTGGTGCGCGGCCCGGTCGACGTCGCGGTTGGGCTTGCGCCGCCGCAACACCAGCACGGTGACCGTTATCGCCAGCAGAACGAGGAAGAGCACCAGCGCTCCCGTGGCCACCAGGGCGGCGGTGGAGAACACGACCTCGCCCTTGATGACGTGGATCGGCAGCACGACGGGGTTGTTGGTGGGCAGCTGCAGCTGCTCGCCGGTCAGCATCGCGCCCAGGTGCAGGCCGGCCCACATGACGCCGCCGCCCAGAGCGACAGCGGCGATGACACCCAGGACGGCGAAGCCACCCAGGTCCGCGCCAGCCCCCCGGCGCCGCTGGGTGGAGCTCACGAGACACCCTCAGCGGCCTCGACGGCGTCCAGCACCTGGTCGACCGGCGGGAGGTCGGAGACCTTGCCGGTGCGGGAGATCTGATGCCACAGCTTGTTGGTGTCGTTCATGGTGGCCTCGACGCTGGTCAGCTTGACCTGCACCGGGATGCCCGGGCGGCCGCCCACCTTGACCAGGAACTTGCCCCGCCCGGGCGGGTCGGCCTCGTGGCCACCGTCGGGGTCCCACGCCGGCGGGTCGGTCCAGGAGGTCAGCATCTCCTCCTCCGCCCGGGACACGGACACCGCAGAGCGCAGCATCTCCATCTCCGCGGCCGGGAGGCCGCCGCAGACGACCATGCCGGAGCGCTCGACCAGCCCGCGGGCCTTCATCCGGTCCTCGGAGGAGGGCAGGGCGAGCAAGTCGCTCATCGTGTGGCTGATCATCGCCTGCCCGACGCCCCACTTGCGGTTGAGCCGGGTCAGGGTGTCCACGCGGTCGACCAGGCCGCGGCCGGCGCGCAGCGCCCGCCACAGCTCGTCGAGGACGACGAAGTAGTGCCGGCGGGGTTCGAGGTCGGCGTCGGCGAGGCGGTTGCTGACGTTGATCGCGCCGAACCCGGTCGACCAGGACGCCAGCAGGGCCGCGGCCTGCAGGTCCATCTGCCCGTCGTCGATGCTGGACACGTCGAAGACGACGGGCTTGTCCCGGCGCATCGGGGCGGTGGTCTGCTTGGTGAAGATCCCTCCGAAGCGGCCGCCGTGGGTCATGCCGGCGAGCGTGGCCTCCAGGGCCTCGGTGAGCTCCCGGTAGCGGTCATCGCTGCCGTGGTCGATCGCCACCTGCCGGACGTCGGCCGGGGCGTCGCGGATGACCTGCAGCAGGTCCGCGAGCACCGGGGTGCCCATGCCGGGGGCGTCATGGCGCTCGTCGAGGACGGCCAGCGCCCGGTCCAGGATCGACTCCTCCCGGTCCGTGGGCGGGGCCTTGCGGAGGATGGTGACCAGGGAGGACACCATCGTCGCCCGCACCTCGTGCGCGTCGGCCAGCAGCGCCCCGCGGGCGCCGCCGGTGAGCCGCTTCGCGGCGGCCTTGGCCTCGGAGGAGTCCAGGACGTTGAGCGACCCACGGCCGGGGCCCAGGCGGAGCACCTGCCCGCCCAGGGCCTCGATGAGGTCGACGTAGTCCGGGCGCAGGTCGCCCAGCACCATCGGCTGCACGCCGTAGCCGGCCAGTCCCAATGCCATGCGGCGCACGATCGTGGACTTGCCCAGGCCCGGGCGGCCGAGGACGAACATGGAGGGCTGGCTGATCAGGTTGCCCCGCTGGAACCAGGACACGGGGTCGCAGCACAGCGTGGACCCGCTGACCATGTTCCGGCCGATGGGGACACCGACCATCGGGGAGCCGGTGCCGGCGGCGAAGGGCCACAGCCCGCACACCTGCACGGTCGTGCCGCGCCACTCGTCGGCGGCCTGTACGTAGCCGGCCGGTCCGCGGCCGCGGCCCACCCAGCCGCGAGGACCTGGTCGAGGGCCCGGTCGCGGAGCGGCCGGGGCGGTGCTCTTGGACTTGGGGCGGCCGATCACAGTGACTCCCGGATCTCGGCCGGCACCCGCAGGTGCCGGGGCAGCACGAGGCCGATGGGCAACGCGGCGGCGAACGCCGATCCCTGCGACCCGTAAACCGGACGCAGCAGCACGCGGGCGGCCGCGGAGAGGTTGTCGATCGCCGCACGGGCGTCGGGCAGGCGGTCGGAGCTGGTCACCGTGGCGGTGACGACCAGTCCGAAGTTGACCAGCCCTGCACCCCGGGCCTCCTCCTCGGCGGCCTGGTGGGCGGCGCGCTGGTCGATCTGCGCGCGCGCCGACGGCCGGGCACTGGCGGTGGCCCGGAAGTCAGCTGCGCGGCGGTCCTGCTCGACGATGTGCGCGGCGCGCGCCGCCGACAGGGGTCGGTAGAGCAGCGTGACCCGCTTGCGGTCGACGTCGCGGTGCGGGGCCAGCAGGTCCCGCAGTACCGAGGAGTAGACCTCCCCGCGCGGGGCCGAGGACATGGCCCAGGTGACCGACACCGCGGAGTCGTGCCGGTAGTGGTCGTAGTGCTCTTCCGCCGCGGCCGGCCCGACCTGGTCCCAGGACAGCGCCGGTGCCTCACCCGCGGCGCGGGCGGCGTCCAGCAGGCGTGCGGCGGTCGGGTCGTAGGCCACCCGCACGACCTCGCACAGCTCGGCCGCGGTCACCGGGCGGGCACCACCGGCGCCGGTGGCGTGCAGCGACTGCGACAGGGCCGGCAGCCGAGAGGCCAGGTCGCGGCCCATCTCCTCCGGGGTGCGCTTGCGCGCCCCGGCGCGGACGGCGGCGGAGAAGGTCACCGACACCCAGGCCTTCACGGTCGCGGACCCCTCGGGGTAGCTGTCGACGACCTCCCGCAGCATCGCCTGGGCCACCAAGGGCGCGTCGGGGTCGACGTGGGCCTCGACCTCCCGGCGCAGCCGGGTCCCGGTGTCCGGGGCGGTCTCCACCGTCACCGCGGCCGCGATCGCGCCAGGCTCGTTGGCCAGGTTTGCCAGCCACGCGCCCCAGTTGGCCACCCAGGAGTCCACCTGCTCGGCGTCGACCAGTGAGGCGCCGTCGGGCTCGGTGGAGAACACCACCGTGTAGTCACCGGTGCTGGGCACGTGGACGAGGGCGAACTTCCGGCCGTAGGAGTCCGTCCACTCGCTCAGCCGCGAGGGCGCGGCGAGCCCGGGCATCTGGAAGCTGCCCCACGGCAGCTGACCCAGCGGCCCGGAGCGGTAGAGGTTGTGCCCGCGCTTGCGGTGCCGGCGGAACGCCACCCGCGCGGTCACCCGCTGCGCGATGGACCGGCGGTGCCGGTCCTTGACCGTCAGCACCAGGAACGCGACCCCACCGATCAGTGCGCCGACCAGCGCGGGCACAAGCCCAGCGGTGGCCATGAGCAGGATCTCGGTGATCATGAAGAACAGCAGCAGGCCGGTGCCGAGGGCACCGAGCTGCCACAGGCCCGGCGAGGTCGGCCGACGCCAGTTGCCGTAGGTGCGGGCCGCAGGTCCGGCCTGGTTAGCGACTGCCACTGGGGCCCCCGTTGTCGTCGTTGGATGCACTGTCTGCTGCGCCTCGAGCGGCGCCTACGCCGCGCTGCGCCAGGGCGACCCCGGCGCCTGCAGCGCCACCGGCCGCCCCACCGGCTGCCGCGCCACCGGAGGTTCCGGCGCTACCGCCGGCCCCCGACGTCGCGGCGCCTCCGCTGGGACCACCCACGCCGGCCCCGCCGGGTGCCCCCGGCCCACCGCCGGGCCCGGTCGCGCCGG
This sequence comes from Modestobacter sp. SSW1-42, assembly GCF_046635825.1. Classification (NCBI taxonomy): domain Bacteria; kingdom Bacillati; phylum Actinomycetota; class Actinomycetes; order Geodermatophilales; family Geodermatophilaceae; genus Modestobacter; species Modestobacter sp. SSW1-42. The sequence goes on from NZ_JBISCA010000007.1 coordinate 48,034, forward strand.
TGCTCCCGCCGGGACCTGATGGGCCGCTGCCGGGGCCGCCCGCGGGTCCCGGGCCGCCGGGGGGTGTTCCGCCGGACCCGGACGGGGACGGACCGCCGGTTGTCCCCGTGGGTCCGCCAGGGGGAGTCGAGCCCGGGGGGCCGGGCCTGCCCGATCCGCCACCGGCCCCGGTCGAGCTGCCGCCCTTGACCATCCGCGCGGACACCGCGCCGCTGGCCACCGACGCGGCCAGGGCAGCGCCACCGCCGCCGCCACCGCCGCTGGTGGCCGCACCGACCATCGGTGCAACGAACTTCAGCAGCGCCGGGAGAGCCACCAGGCTCATGATCATGAGCGTGACGCCGGTGAGGGCCGAGGTGACCGGGTCATCGCCGGTGGTGCCGATCAGCTGGAACGCGGTCGCGTAGATGATCGCCGCGGTGGGCTTGTAGAGGATGAACGCCACCACCCACGCGAGCGCCCGCTGGAACCAGGCCCGCCCGGTCTCGGTGTTGGTGAAGGACGCCGACAGCGGCAGGACGCCGGCCAGCACGATGAGGAAGCCGCCCCGAACAATCAGCAGGACGATCTGCACCAGGGAGGCGAACAGGCCTCCCAGCCCCAAGACGATGAGCAGGATCGCCGACACCGCGCCTGCGCCGTTGGGCCCGGCCGCGCTGCCGAGGGTGATCATGCGGTTCAGCCCGGCACCGAAGTCATCGGTCGACCGGCCGATGATCCAGGCGGCGAACCCGTCGGCCGCGGTCACCGCCAGCCCGATGCCAGTCAGCGAGGCTCCGGACACCAGGACCAGGGTCATCATCGCCCGCAGCAGGTCCCGGCCGGGCTCCGCGCGCCGCTCGTAGGCCATGCGCGCCCCGCCGATGAGCACCGCGACCACCGCGGCGGCCGCCACGTAGTAGGAGAGCGAGCCCTGCACGAAGGCCACCGGCGCGCTGGGGTTGCCGCCCCCGTCGGTCAGGCCGGGGGTGTCGACGTTGACCCAGAACGTCGCCAGAGAGGAGATCGCCTTGCCCATCGCCTCGACGATCTTCTCGGCGAGGTTGTCGATCGCGTCGTTGACGGCATCGCGCAGCGCGTTGCCGGCAACGCAGGCGGGGTCGATGAACCCGCAGTCCTCTTCGGGCTCCATTAGGCGCCCGACCAGGGGACGTAGCCGGCGAGGGTCGGCAGGGCGTCGATGCCCGCACCGAAGTTGCCGTCAGCGGGCACCTGGACGAGCCAGTCCTGCCCGGACCACTCCAGCGTCACCGGGACGCTGGCCTGGCCTCCACCGACAAGGCCAATGGCCAGGTTCATCATCGCTACGTCTCCGGTGTAGGTCAGGTAGGAGAAGCCGGTGACCTGGAAGCCGCCGGGGTCGTTGCCGAAGACCGAGGTGGGGTCGGAGGCGTAGGCGGCCTGCAGCGTGTCCCGGCCGGGACCGGAAGCGGTCAGCTCCTCCAGCGCCAGAGGCGCGAGGTCGGGGTCGGTCGTGCTGCCGAGCCAGTTGACGGCTGCGAAGAGGGCGCCGGTCGGGTCGTGCGCGAAGCAGGAGCGCAGGCCCTCGTCGGAGACGTTGCCGGGTCCTGCACTGTCGGGGTCAGTCGGCGCGACGAGCGCGCCGACGAGCTCCCAGTCGTTGGTCGGAGCTGCGGCCGGGGGCAGCTGGTCACCCTCGGGCTGGTCGCACTCCCCTGAGCTGGCCGCCGACGTGTTGGCCGGTGCGGTGGTCGGTCCCCCGGCCTGAGGGGTGGGACCGCTGTCGCCGCCGCCGGTGAGGGCGACGACGACAGCGGCGATGACGACCAGTGCCACGACGACGGCAGCCGCGATGAAGCCACGGCGGGCGAACGGGCTGGTGGTGTTGTCAGGCTCGGTCACGGTGTCCTCCAGGAGAAGCGCGGGGAAGGTGGCGCGGGGTGCGCCTAGACGACCGCGCCGACGAGCGCGGAGGCGCCGCCGATGACGATGGAGCCGGCGAGCACCCATCCGAGCTTGGATGCCTGCTCACCGCCCTCGCCGCGGCGACCCGCGAACAACATGCCGATGCCGGCGACGATCACGCCGACCACGCAGAGGGCGACGGCGACCCAGGCGACCCAGTTGACGATCGTCACCAGGCCTTCCGAGCCGGGAGGGGCGACGCCCTCACCGGGGTCGAGGACGGCGAGGACGTCCATGCCAGCGGTGTTGGCGGCTGCGAGGAGGTTCATGACTGGCCTTCCTGGTGGGGGTGGGTGGAGCGGTCGAGAGGTGAGTCGGTCGGGTGCGGGCGCGCCGGGAGGAGCCCGGCGAGATCGGTGGCCAGGCGGCGGAGGGAGCGGGGGACGTCGGCGGCGTCGATGACCGGCAGCTCGCCGGGCAGCTTGGGCTCCGCGAGGCGCAGGTCCTCCTCCCACGGAAGGGACCAGGAGCGGGGGAAGCCACCGGCCACGATGCGGGCGACGTCGCGCAGTTCCTTGGGAAGACGGCCGGGGGCATCGGGCAGCAGGGCCAGACCGACCAGCTCGACGTCCGGGGTTGCTCCAGCAGCCCACTGCTGAGCGGCGCGCTGTGCGGCCCGCAGCCCTGTCAGGTGGGTGCGCGCGACCAGGAGCACCCGTGCCGGCTGGTCGGCGCGAGGCCACCGGCGGTCGGTGCCGGTGCCCGACAGTGCGACGGCCAGCGTGGTCTCCCCGGCGCCGCCGTGGGCGCCGAGCACCCACAGCCGGTCATCGGCCGGGACGTCGACGACGTCCAGGCCGTACGCGGGAGCGGTGATGCCGGGCTGCGGAGCGGCCGGGCCGGAGGCGTGGTCGAGCTCGCCGATGCGGGGCGCGGTGGCTGAGGCGGTCATGGGGTCCTTTCCGTGGGGGAGGCCGGTCACTGGACGCTCACGCCCACCGAGGCCAGGAAGGGAAGGGGGTCGGTGAAGGCACCGCCGCGGAGGACCTCGAAGTGGAGGTGGCAGCCGGTGGAGTCGCCGTAGGAGCCGACCCGGCCGATCTGCTGGCCGGCGACGACGGTTTGACCGACCGCGGTGAGGACGTCGCCGGGGTACATGTGGGCGTAGCGGGTGACCACGTCCCCGCCGTGGTCGACGGCGATCAAGTTGCCGTAGCCGCTGGAGGGGCCGGCCCGGACGACGGTTCCGCTGGCGGCCGCGTAGATCGGGGAGCTGCACGGCGGGGCGATGTCGATGCCGTTGTGGGGTCGGCCCCACCGCATCCCGTAGACGGAGGTGAGCGGGCCGATCGCGGGCTTGGTCCATGCGCCAGGCGGGAGCGGGACGCCCGGGAGGGCGCCAGCGCCGCCGTCGGGACTGCACGCCAGGGCGCCACCGCCGGGATTCAGCGTCTCCACCGGCACGCCGGTCAGAGCCGCCACGACCTGCCCGGCGGGGTCCCAGAACCGGGTGTAGTAGTTCGGATCGGCGTTGCGCTGCACGGCATGAGCGGCCGCGGTGGGCGACAGGGTTTCCCAGCCGTTGACCCGCTGGAGGGCGCGGAAGAAGTTGGTCGCGCTGATCGTGGGGTCCATGCGGTCGGCGTAGGAGCCCCAGGCGCCGTTGTCGCGCTGCTGGAACAGCCCGCGAGAGTCCGGGCCAGCCAGGTCGCCGCGGTCCAGGACGCGCAGCGTGGACTCGCCCATCGCCGTCATCACGCCGATGGTCTGGCCGCGGACGGACAGCCCGAGGGCTGCGCCGGCGTTCATGATCAGGGCGGCGTTGACCAGCTGCTCACCGGAGTACCCGGCGACCGAGCCCGCCGGTAGTGCGCCGGGGTCGACTGTGGCTCCGCCGCCGCTGGGCCGGCACGAGGCCGAGGCGACGGCCAGCCCGCCGCCGCTAAGCATCACGGTGCCGATGAGCACGAAGAAGAGGCCGACCGGCACGAGCACGGCCAGGGCGAGGGTGACCGTGGACCGCTGGTTCACCGGACACCGTCCGGGGCTGTGATCGTTTCGACCAGCCAGCCCGCGTCGCCACTCTCGCGGGAGAGCAGGAGCCGGTAGTCGCCCACGTCGGTCGGGACCACGACGTAGGCCAGGAAGGCACTCGGGCTGTCCTCCGCCCGCCCAGGGCCGGTCACCGCGTGCGCGGGCACCTCGTCGGGATCGGTGCCGACGAAGGCCGAACGGGCGGTGGGGCTCAGCAGCGGCGACAGCTCGGTCAACCACGTGTCCGGGTCAACCGTGGGCCGGGCGAAGGCAGTCATGGCGCGTTGGGCGAGGTCGACCGCAGCGGCGCTCGAGGTGGCGTCCTGAGTCGGCAACACCGGTGCCGGGGGCGCGCTCATCGCGGCGTCGTTGGGGCCGTCCACTGTCATCGGGGTGGCGGCTGAGCGGGTGGTGGCGGTTGTGGTGGTGGCGTCCGGGACGGCACCATTCCCGCAACCACAGACCAGGCCGGCCGTCAGCCCGATAACTACAGCAATGCGTGGAGGCAGACACACACGCACCCCCGGATCACCTTGCTGTAGTTACGAAGCCTGTAGCAAAGCTATGCGGCAGTTACGGGTCGCGTCAAGGCGCGATCGGTGATCGCTGGCTGTCTAGAGTTCGCGCGCAAGAAGACGTGGGTGGAGCGAGGAGCGGCGTTGGCGGAGCAGGGCGAGGGTGGGATGCCGCGGCTGGCTGCCCAGCTCAACAAGCTCTTCGCGACCGTCCCCCGCCCCGGTGGCTCGGCGCTGTGGACCAACGAGAGCGCTGCGAGCGCGCTCACCGCGGCCGGGGTCACCACGTCGGCGGCCTACCTCAGCCAGCTGCGTAACGGTAAGCGGGACAACCCCTCCGCCCGACACCTGGCTGCGATCGCGCGGCTCTTCCAGATGCCGATGGAGTACTTCTTCGACGAGGACCTGGCCGCCCGGATCGATGCGGACATGCAGACCCTGGTCGCCCTGCGTACTGCGGGCGTGGAGAACATCGCCCTGCGCGCCCAGGGGCTGTCCCCGGCCAGCCTGTCCGGTGTCGCGGACATGATCGAGCACATCCGTCGGCTCGAGCAGGGTGGTGCGGCGACCTCGCCCCCGCCGGATCCCTCCCCGGGCAAGTAAGCGGCGACACACCCGCTCGCGCTCCGCGGCACCCGACCGGGCGTAAAGCCAGCTCAGCGGCGGCCCCGGTCAGCGCGCGCGCCTACCCTCGCAAAGCGGAACGACTCCGGGAGGTGGGATGGATGACCAGATCGACGATGCGCCGGGACGTGCGCGATGCGCTCGCTGAGGTCGAGGCCTACCTGCCCGTCCCGTGGAACATCGAGGAGCTCACCGAAGCGCTGGGCGCCCACCGGGCCCGGCCCATCCGCCTGCTCCCCTGGACCTTCCCCACCGCCCCGGAGGCCCCCAGCGGGCTGTGGGTGGCCACGGACCAGGCCGACTACGTCTTCTACGACGCCGAGGCCTCCCCCGCGCGGCGAGAGCAGATCATCGGCCACGAGCTGGGACACCTGCTGCTGGGCCACACCCCGCGGCTGAGCGAGGCCTTCGACGGGCTTATCGAGGCGCTGGCGCCCTCGGTGAGCCCCGAGCTCGCCCGGCAGGTGCTGGCCATGGCCCGCACTGGCTACGCCGAGGCCGAAGAGGCCGCAGCCGAGCTGTTCGGCACCAGCCTCCTGCGCGCTGCGCACACCAAGCGCGGCCCGGCCGAGGGCGGGGAGCTGGGGCGGCTGACCGAAGCGCTGCGGTGACCTACGCAGCCATCGTCCTGCTCTGGATCGCCACCGCCGCCCGGGCGCGCAGCTTCGCCCAGGCGCCCAACTTCATCAACGGCAGCTACGCCTTGGCCGCTGGCGCGGTCGCGGCCGGGTTCAGCATCAAGGCCGCCGAGCAGGCCATCGACGATGCCACCGGCCCGTATGTGTCCGACCTACTCGAGCACGGCGTCATCGTGCTCGCCGGCCTGGCCGCGCAGCTGTTCCTGCTGAGCCTGCGGACCAGTGCTCCTCGCCGGGAGCAGACGCGGCTCCGGTTCAGCGTGGCCGCCGGCGTGCTGCTGGCGATGGTCATCGCCTTCGCCCTGGCACCCATCCACGAGCGCCTCGCCGGGGACCTGGACGCCGTCCACGGGGCGCTGCCCGAGGTTGCGCTCTACCGGATGGTCTTCAACGGCTACTTGATCTACGTCCTGGTCGACAACGTGCGGCTGTGCCGCCGCTACGCCACCACCCCCGGCGACCGGGCGCGCACCGTGAGCCTGACCATCACCGGCTGGGCCTCGGCGGTCTGCCTGGCCTACCCCACCAGTCGTATCACCTACGTCCTGCTGGAGACCACCACCGGCCAGGGACCCGAGATGATCCAGGCAGCCGGATCGGTGGCCGCGACTACGGGACTGTGCGCGCTGGCCATCGGGGTCCTGGCCCCCCGCGCGATCACCGCGGCCCGGCGGTGGCTGACCGCCCTGGCCGGTATCCGCAGCCTCAGCCCGCTGTGGCGCGACCTGACCGCGGCCTTCCCGCTGGTCACTCTCCCCACCCCGGTCCCGATCACCCTCACCCGCGCCGAGCTCCGCCACGATCGGCACCTGCTGGAGATTGCCGAAGCGCTGGCTCGCGCCCATGTCCAGGCCAGCCCTCAGCAAGGGCCTGCGAGCATCGCGGCGACCGCTGCCGCATTGGCGGCAAGCCGCAACGGCGGCACCTGGACCGCCGTCACCGGCACGCCGGCCGCCGACATGCTGCCGGCAGCCGCCAGCCCGGCCGAGGAACGCCACCAGCTCCGGGCCCTCGCCGCCGCCTACCGGTCCGCGACTGCCCGACCCCCTGCACTGCCCGAGGAGGCCCGCACATGAGCGTGGACACCCCACCCACCACGACCTCCCGAGCGGCCCGCCGGCGCCTGGCCATCGCCCGCGTCATCACCGAGATCAGCGGACCGGCAGTCTGCGCCGTCACCGGACTGCTCGTCGTCGCCATCCGCAACGCCGGCAGCGGCGCCGGAGCAGCCTGGGGCGGCTTTGCTGCCCTCTTCGTCGCCGGCATCCCCATGGGCTACATCGCCAAGGGCGTCAAGGCCGGCAAGTGGAGTGACCACCACGTCGCCGACCGCACCAAGCGCGCCGTTCCCCTGCTCATCGCGCTGGCGTCGGTTGCCGTCTGCGCAGCCGTGCTCGCCGCCGTCGACGCTCCCCAAGAACTCACTGCGCTCGTGCTGGCCATGCTCGCCGGCCTCGCCGCCGTCCTGGCCGTCACCCACTGGTGGAAGGTCTCCATCCACGCCGCCGTCGCCGGCGGCCTGCTCGGCATCTTCGTCATCCTCTTCGGCCCCTGGGCCCTGCTCGGCCTCCCCCTGCTGGCCGCCGTCGCCTGGTCCCGGACCGTCCTCGACGCCCACACCTGGCCACAAGTCATGGTCGGAGCCCTACTCGGCGCCACTGTGGCTGCCGCCGTGTTCCCGCCCCTCCGGTAGGAACCGGTCGCTAACTGGCCGGCGGTGGTTGGCGCCCGTTATCCCTGACAGAAGTCCTCATCCTGGGCCCTAGGGCTGCGGATACAGCGACTTCTTGAGCAGAATACTCGGTTACCCGAAGTACCTGAAGAGTCTCAGGTATCTCAGTTACCCAAGGTGTCTGCATTGGTTGCCTCAGGCACCTGGCTGACGCAGTGCTGTGCGAAGCGCCCGCTCATACCTCGCCCGATTCAGAAACATGTCGACACGCCGCGTGTCGGGTTGTGTATCTGAATCACCAAGCGGTTGGGTGGCGCCATGTCTCGGAAGCCCAGCGGTGGCCGCCCCAGCAAGGGCGACCGTGACTCCATCATCACGAGGCCGGCCCGCCCCCTGGGGAACGTCGTACGCGCCCGGGCGGATGAGGCTGGCATGACCATCAGCGAGTACGTCGCGATGGTCCTGGCGAACGCGCACGGAATGCCCGAATGGGCTCCGCCTCGCTCCGCCACCCACGAGCAGGAGGTGCTGCCGCTCGGCAGGACCGCCTAGACGCGGAAAGGGCGGCCCCTGACGGGACCGCCCTTAACCGCTAGATGCCGGATCGGTGCGCCAACACCGGGCCCGGCGACACTTCCCCGCCCTGTCACCCAACAGGAGGCTTTGTGCTGCCCTCTGATAGTAGAGCGCTGCCCGGAAACGGGCCAGTGCCACGCTGGAGAACCGCGCAACAGTCCGGCATCGTTGCCGGGCTGCGGTGCTGACCCGCACCCTCTCTCCCACCCGTCACGTCACCACCCGCCGAGTCTCTGCCGGCATCCACGGCGCTCCCGGCGCCACCAGTCGCACGCCGGCCTGGTGGTCGGCTGAGGACTGGGTCGCCGACGTCCAGGCCACCGTCCGCGCTCGCCGAGACGTCTGCCGCGCTCATCACGTCGAGCCGGATACCGCGGTGGCCGTCGCCCGCGGCATGGCCGCCTACGCCGACTTCGGCACCGGCCGGGACTGCCGACCCACCAACGACCGCCTGGTCGCTGACGTCCAGGTGTCCCTGTCCACCGTCCAGCGAGCCCGCCGGGTGCTCAAGGACCTGGGCTTCGTCGTCGAGCTCGTCGCTGGGCGGTCCTTCCTGACCCGTGAGGAACGCCTGGCGGCCTGGCGCCGCGGGTCCGCGCACCGCAAGCTCGCCGCGGAATTCGCGCTATGCAGCCGCCGGGACCGTCCCCGCCGACCGCACCGCGGCCGGGCGTATCCCCAGGTCCACGGCCCTGTTGTGGAGCGTGACACCCCACCCCGCTCTCCGAAGGAGAGCATGAGACCTCACCTAGGTAGAACTCATCTTCGAGCCACTACCGAAACGAGGAAGGCCGCTCCGCGGCCTGCACCAACCGAAGACGTCACCACCCGAGGCAGGCGGCGGGGTCATCCCCTCGCCAGGAGGCTCGCCGAAGGCACCCAGCGGCGCCTCAGCTGGCTGCGAGGGGTCCCCCTGAGTCGGTTGGTCCCCCTGCTCACCCCGTTCGCTCTGGCGGGCTGGAAGGCCAGCGACGTCGAGCGGGCCGCCGACGAGGCGCGAGCGATCCGCGGCTGGAAGGTCGTGCCGGCCAAGCTCGACCACCCCGCGTCCTACCTGGCCAAGCTGCTGAGCGGGGTCGACCCCGCCGACCGCCCGGGCGCCCTCGACGAGTTCATGGCCGCCACCGAGGCCGCCGGCCGCCGCCACGAGCTCCAGCTGCGCATCGGCACTCCCTGCGCCCACGGCCAGCCCGCCGGCGACGTCCCGCACCCGCTGCACGGGCACCTCGCCTGCCCGCTGTGTCGAGCCGCAGCGGCAGCCGAGGCGTCGTCGTGGTCCTGACAGCCAGGAGGGGGGCACGCATCAGCGCGTGCCCCCCTCCCTCCGGCTCGTCGCCGGACCACGGTTCAGCGCAGGCGGCCCTTGTGCGGGAAGTCCGCTCCCCCGTTGTGCTCTGCCTTGACCCGCTCCAGCCACTCCCCTACGGCCTCGTCCAGCAGCTCACCGAGCTGCACTCGGGGCCTAGTGGATGCCCCGAGGAACCACACGGCGTCGCGCAGCTGGTCGGCCAGATCGCCCCGCAACTTGACGTGCTGACGAGCCGCCGGCTTCGAGGGGGCGGTCGCTTCCGGAGGGACGCTGGTACCCGAGGTGTCCCGGGTACCAGTAGTAACCGAGGTTCCTGAGACAACCGAGGTACCCAAGGTGTCCGAGGTACCCGACTCACGCCGTACGGGTGGCACGGCGCGTACCGCTGGCGCGGGACCGGCGTCGACCAGGCTGTCGAGGGCGGACGAGAACGCCCGCGTCGAACGCTGCGGCAGGCCTCGCTGACGATCAGACACGGACGGCCTCCCGACCCAACAGCTCCTCCAGCACGGCGGCGTAGTCCTGGGCCCCGCGGCCCTCAGGATCGAACTGAGCCATCGGCTTGCGCCAAGCAGGCGCCTCACCGTGCCGGTCGTCCTCCCGTACGACGGTCGTCATCACGTAGTCGGGCAGCTCGCGGCGCAGTTCCTGAGCCACGTCGCGGCTCAGGACCCGTGCGTGCCGCCCCACAGTCTTGAACTTCGTCAGCAGCACCCCGGCAACCCGCAGGTCGCTGTTGAGGCGAGCGCGGACGGTCTCCACGGTTTCTATGACCTTCGGGAGCTCGTCGAGTTCCATCGAGCCGGCCGGCACCGGGATCAGGACCTCCGTCGCCGCGGTCAGCGCCATGATCGTTGCCACTCCCAGGTCACCCGGGGAGTCGATGAACACCCAGTCCCGCCGGGACGTCTTGGCGAGGGAGTCGCGCAGGAAGAACTGGTGGCCGATCTCGGTCTGCAGCCGGCCTACCTGCCCGAGCGCCGCCGACGCCGGCACCAGCTCGAGACCGGGCACCGAGGTCGGCACGGCCAGCTCGTCCAGCGAGCTGTTGGTCAGCAGGGCATCGAGCAGCGCGTCGGTGTCGGGAGAGTGATCGAGCCACTGCGTGGCCGACCCCTGCTTGTCCAAGTCGACGAGCAGCACGCGGTGCCCGGCGAGGGCTGCGGCAGTCGCAAGGTTGACCGCCGTCGTGGTCTTCGTCGTGCCGCCCTTGCTGTTCACGATCGCGGTCGTTCGCACGGGCACTCCTCCGAGAGTGAGACGGCGCCGATTCCGGCGCCTGACACCCGAGGTTACCCAGGTACCTGAGACAACTTGGGTAACCCGGCTATGGGCGTGTCGTAAATGCGCAGGTCAGCGGATCGGCTGCGGCGAGTTACCCGAGGTATCTCAGATACCACCGCAGACCGCTTCGCGGCGCCGGCTCCGCCGCGTCAGGGACCGTCTCCGCCGGGCTGCCACCAAACTGCACCCCCGACCCGTCCGGCAGCTCAGCGTAGGGACCTTCCGCGCCCCGCTGCGGCCCTCCGGGCGCATGATCCTTTGGCCCTGCGGGCGCTTCGCTGCCAAAGCATCGTGAGCCCTCCAGACCTCCGCTCCTCCGCTCCAGGTCCCCGAGCAGAGCTCTTTGCCGGACGGGCCGGGGGAATGGGTCAGACAGAGACCCGAGCGCATCCCCTCCCGTCGTCTGGCGGAAGCAGGGGAGTCAGCCATGACCAGCAGCCAGAGCAACGGCCACCAGTTTGTGAAGGCCACGATCCACCTCGCCGGACCCGTCGAGGTCGAGACCGGCCACCGTGCGCAGTACAGCGCCGAGCACATTCAGGCCCGCATCGGCGGGGTGCTCATCTACTTCCTCGACCTGGCCGCCGTGGACGCCTTCGCCGCCAGCGTCAAGGAGGCCGAGCAGTTCGGCCGGACGGCCTTCGGCGGACGGCAGACCTTCCGTCTGCCCGGCCACCTGGTGACCAACACGCAGGAGGTGTCCCTGGTCGTGCGGCTTCAGGGTCACCAGGAGCCCGCCCCCCGCAAGGGCACGACCGCCAACGACCACACCGACGGGCACGGCAACGTCATCGTCGGATTCGGCGGGGTCCAGCTGTTCCTGCACGACCCGGAGGCCCTGCACCGGCTGGTGCACGTCACCAACACCGTCGCGCGCCTGGCCGCCGCGCTGTGGCCCGCGCTCACGCTGGACGAGATCGAGTCCCGCGACACCTACGCCCAGCGGTGGGAGGCCCAGCAGGCCCGGCGGTGACCCGCCAGCGGGCGCCCGGTCAGCCAGGCCGGGCGCCCGCAGACCTCCGGCGGCGGCGCGGGACGACCGGGCATCGAGCCCGGACGCCCCGCAGCGCGGCATGCCAGCAGCTCACCGGAGGCAGCAGCGGCCCGGTGTCCACGTTTTCAGCCGTTGTCCACAGAACCGGCGTGGCCGCCCCGCAAGAGCACCGGGGCGCCCACGCTGGCATCCATGAGTGCATCCCGCAACGCCCGTCCCGGCCAGATCACCCAGATCCCGGTCACCCACGAGATCCGCCGCGAGCACGACGACAGCGTCATCAGCGCGCACTGCTGCTACGCCTGCGCCGTCCTCGCGCTGGACCAGGTCCACCTGTCGGATCTGATGGGCGGGGAGAACCAGCCCGGCCCCCTGGAATACGTCACCGCGCACGTCGTGGAGGTGGCCAGCAACCAGCGGAGTGCGTTCACCGCCGGCCTCGTCCCCCTCGACGGCATCCCTCCGGTCAAGCCGGTGAGGTTCCCGCACGACCTCTACGACAGCCTCATGTGAGCCGATCCCGATGGGGCCGGCTTACCAGGCACCAATCAGCGGTCGCCGCGGAGCACCTGCGCGATGCAACTGGCCCGCCGGAGGCTCTACCGTGCCCTGCGTGAACGGGGAGCGGGCCGTTGGCGGTGAGGAGGTCCTCGCCGAGCTCAAGGCCGCCGCCGCGGTGCGCCGGTCCGCCCGCCGCCACCTGGCCGACGTCACCTACGACGGCGGCGACGTCTCAGCTGCCCGCGCCGACTACGCGGCCGCCACCGATGCCTGGGCCGCCCTCATCCGCCGCGCGGTGACCAGCGAGGCCATCCCCGACGTAGCCCGCGCCGCCGGCTGCAGCCGCACCACTATCTACCACCGAACCCCCGACACCTTGGATACCCCGGGTACCTCAGGTACCTGAGGTACCCGGGCGCCCGCCGGTTCGAGGCGTGTTGGTCTGTCGGTTAGCGACGCGGGGAGAGCACCCTGCGGGCCCCGCTGCGCGGGGCGCCGGCTGCGCCGTCGATGGGTCCGCCTGCGGCGGGCTGACACCAAAGGGCACCCCCGGCCCGTCCGGCAGCTCAGCGTAGGGACCTTCCGCGCCCCGCTACGGCCACCGCGACCAAGATCCTTCGGCCCTTCGGGCGCTGCGCTACCGAAGCATCTTGGTCGCGGCGTCCTCCGCTCCTCCGCTCCAGGTCCCTGAGCAGAGCTCTTTGCCGGACGGGCCGGGGGGATGGTTGAGGAACACCGCACCCACTCACCCCGCGTCCTCCCGCTCCGGCTCCGTAGCCACCCAGGGAGAACACGCGATGACCAGCACCAACGACAGCACCGCGACCAGCGAGACGACCGCCGACACCACCGCAAGCGCCCCCAGTGCTCACGAGACGGCCGGGCTGATCCGGGCGTGGACCGAGACCGGGCAGCAGCTCTACGACCGTGAGCGGGCCACCCGCGAGGGCCACAACTACGCCACCGGCTCCGACGTCGTCGCCGCCGCGATCGACTCGCTGGAGTGGCAGACCATGCCCGCCAGCGGTTCGGTGAGCCTGCCGTTCAGCCCAGGGGAGGGCATCAAGGTCCTGGTCGCCGAGACCGGCCTCTACCGGGTCTCCCGGATCGCGTGGAACGCCGCCGTGGACGTCCGCGACGACGCCGAGCGGTCGCACGGCCTCTACGGCCTCTACGGCATCGAGGCCATGCAGGACGGGTTCCCGGTCCGGGTCTACGCCGTCGACCGGGGGACCGACCTCCTGATCGTCGCCGTCGACGCCCCGCCCGCGCTGGCCCTCGCGCTGGACGCGACCGCAGGCCAGGTCCCCACCCACTGACCGCCGCGCGGTCGCCAGCAGCAGGCAACGAGAAGGCGCCCCCCGCATCCCCACAGCGGGGGGCGCCGTCCCCACCACCCTCGCACAACCTCAGTCAGGAGAACCAGCCATGACCACCACCACCGAGCCGACCACCACCGACCCGATCACCACCACCGAGCCGACCACCGCCACCGGAGCCGAAATCGCACAGGGTGCCGAGACGGCCGAGGTCAGCACCGAGCACGCGAACACGGTCCAGCAGCTCAGCGCGAGCGCCGGGACCGGGCAGGCCCCCGCGCAGCCGCACCAGTACCTCGACGTCGACCCGACCACCCTGCTGGTCGACGTCAACGTGCGCCACGACGCCCGCCTGGACGCCGACTTCTGCGCCAGCATCACCACCCACGGCGTGCTCGTGCCCATCGGTGCCGTCCGCACCGCCGAGGGCGCGCTGCGCGTCCGGTACGGGCACCGCCGCACCCTGGCCGCCGTCCAGGTCGGCCGGGCCAGCGTCCCCGTCTACGTCCTGGCCGACGAGCGCAGCGACGACGCCGCCACCGTGGAACGGCTGGTCACCCAGTGGGCCGAGAACGAGCACCGCACCGGCCTCACCAACGCCGAGCGGGCCGACGTCATCGGCCAGCTGTCCGCCTTCGGGGTCACCCCCACCCAGATCGCGCGCCGCACCCGCGCCAGCAAGGCCGAGGTCACCGCGGCTCTCGCCGTCAACGCCTCCGAGCTGGCCCGAGCGGCCACCGCCCGCTACGACTTCCTGGACCTCGCGCAGGCCGCGACGGTGGCCGAGTTCGACGCCGACCCCGAGGCCGTGAAGGCCCTCGTGATCGGTGCACGGGACGGGCGGTTTGATCACGTCGCCCAGCGGCTCCGCGACGAGCGCACCGCCGCCGCCCACCGCGCAGGCGTCGCCGAGCAGGTGCGGAAGGCCGGCGTGCGGGTCATCGATACCCCCGCCGCCGGCGACCCGGCGCTGCCGCTGCACCGCCTCACCGACGCCGACGGCGAGCGGCTGACCGAGGACGGGCACGTCCAGTGCCCCGGCCACGCCGCGCACATCGCCGACCGGTACGGCTGGGTCGACGCCGAGGGCCAGCCCGCCACCGACGACGACCAGGCCGACGAGAGCGAGGACCAGGACGACTACGAGGACGAGGCCGACGGCGAGCCGGCGGCCGGGGAACGGACCTGGGCGGCGCGCCCGGTGCCGGTGTTCGTGTGCACCGACCCGGCGGCCCACGGCCACCGCGACAGCTGGGCCACCAGCAGCAGCCGGGGAACCGAGCGCATCCCGGTCGCGGAGATGACCGACGAGCAGCGCGAAGCAGCCCGGGCCGAGCGCCGCGACGTCGTGGAGTCCAACAAGGCCTGGATGAGTGCTGAGACGGTGCGGCGAGACTGGCTGCGCGGACTGGCCACCCGCAAGACCGCCCCCAAGGGCACCGCGAGCTTCCTGGCCGCCGCGCTCGCCCGGGACGCCGACCTGCTGGCCGACGTCGGAGGCAACCACCTCGCCGCCGACCTCCTCGGCGTCGGCTCCACCGGCTACGGCCGGTCGGGCGAGGTGGCCGCGCTGGTGGAGAAGGCCACCGACGCCCGGGCGCTGCTGCTGGCCCTCGTCCAGGTGCTGGCCGCCTACGAGGCCCGCACCGATCGCAACGACTGGCGGTCCCTGCGCCCGTCCACCGGCCGGTACCTGACCCACCTGCAGGGCCTCGGGTACGCCCTGGCCGACGTCGAGCGGCGCGCCTGCGGTCAAGAACCCCTCGCCACCGCCGACTGACCGCCCCGCCCAGCCGTCCCGGCACCCGACCACCAGCACCACCGGTCGGGTGCCGGGCCTCCCATGGGGGGGGTGCGCGCACGTCCCGCCGCTGGCGCGTCGGGACACCCGTCAGCAAGCTGCCGGCGAGCCTGGCGGCCCGACGCGCTCGCCGGCCACGCCACCGAGCAGTCACCGCAGCTGCCGGCCGCGCTCGGCGGCCACGGCACCCGGCTGCGGGCGTCATCGGCCTCGCTGAGGGGTGCGGTCAGGAGCGGAGCGCGGCCACGGTGGCCACGAGTCCCTCGTTGCTCAGGGCGGTGAGTACCTGGTCGACGTCCATCGGGGGTCTGCTGAAGTTGCCGGCGATCTTCTGCACGAGGGCGAACACGACCTTGGGGTTCAGGTCGACCATGGCGTGCAGGAAGTCATCGGCGCTGCTGGCCTCGATGTCCCAGCCGGCCAGACGCTCGGCAGGAAAGTCCTTGAGGTTGTTGGTCACGATCGTCTGAGCCCCGACCTTGATCGCGGCGGCCAGGACGTGCCGGTCATCGGGGTCGGGCAGGTCGAGGGCGTCGATCAGCGGCTCATAGCCGGTGACCAGCACGTCCCGGATGGCGTCGTTCATGAGGACGCGGGTGCGGTCGAGGCGGGCAGGGTCGAGGTCGGGCCGGTTTCTCTTCAGGTTCCGGAAGACCTCATCGAGGATCTGCTCGGTCCAGCGGGCCCGCACCAGGCCGGCCCGGGCGACCTCAATCAGCAGGTTCCGCTGGAGGGAGGGGTAGAGCACGTTGGCGTCGTAGACGACTACGAAAGCCACGTGATGCCTTCCGGTCGAGGTGCCTGAGCCAGGCGCAGGATCAGATCATCTCCTGGGTGAGCGCGTGCAGCTCATCGGCGGCGGCGCTGCGCCGTCGGTCGTCGGCGCGCATGTACTTCATCAGCGAGGCGGCCTTGATCCGCCTGTGGGTGCCCACCTTGCGGAAGTCGATGTCACCCCGCTCGAGCAGCCCGATCAGGTACGGGCGGCTCACGTTGAGCATGTCCGCGGCCTGCTGGGTGGTCAGCTCAGCCTGCGAGGGAACGATCGACACACCCTGACCGGAGGCCATGTGCGCCAGCACTTGGGCGAGCAGCTCGACGGCTGAGCGGGGCACGGTGAGGGAGTCCCCGTGCTCGTCGTCGACGACCAGGTGGACGACCTCAGGGCCGGGGTGTGTGGCCAGGAAGTCCTTGACGTGCGGCAGTGCCGCGACGGCGGCAGTGATGTCACCGTCATCGGGCATGACCGGGCGGTCCAGCAGTGACGTCATGGCGATCTCCTGATCAGTCAGCGGACGAGGGGCCTCCCGTCCCGCTACGTCCCATCAAACGCAGCAAACGAAGCAACCGCAACAGTTATCGGCGGCTGAGGCTGTGGTGTGACCCGACCGGATGACAAGCTCGATCGCTGTGCGGGCGCAGCGAGGTGATGAGCTCCTGCAGCTTCTAGCGTCGGTGAGTGCCCTACCCGCCGCGGCCGCAGCTGCGGCCCTTGCCGGAGTTCGCCGGTACCCGGGACGCCGCCCACCCGCTGCTACAGGTTCGGCTGGAGACCTTCATCGTCGCCTCCTACCGGGATGGACGCTCGCTGCGCGAGATCGCCGAGCTGGTCGACCGGTCCCAGACCGCGGTCCGCAAGGCCCTGGACAAACATCAGGTGCCCCGCCGGCCAGCAGGCGCACGCCCGGTGGCAGACCAGTAGAGGTGTCCCCGCCGGTCCTGCAGCTGAGAACCCCGGGCCGCCCGATTCAAGAACTCCGGTCAACAGCCGATCCAAAAAGAACAGCGGGGCCACTCGGGGGGCGTCGCTTCAATCGGTGCGGTGGGCAACAACAGCTCGGTTATCGCAGCGGCGTTCTGGCGGTCTCAGGCGACCGATGCCCGCAAAGGCTCCCGACTGAAGGCGGGTGGAGACACCGGCGCAGCCCCGCGGAAGGCCAGACCACCGACCTCAACACCCCGGCGGCGCCGGAGACCGCCACAGACAGCACCACCGAGGACGCCGGACCCGGCGCCTCCGACTCCAGGGGAGGCCACGGATGAGCAAGGACAAGACCACGAAGGACGACAAGCCGGCGGACGAGGACGGCGCCAAGGGCGGCAAGAAGAAGCTGCTCATCATCGGGCTGGTCGCCGTCCTGGCGATCGGTGCCGCGGTGTACTTCTTTGTCTTCAGCGGGAGCGGTGAGGCCGAGGCCGAGCCCGCGCCGGAGGCCGGCACCGTGGTGCTCGCCGTCGAGCCGGTGGCGATCAACCTGGCCGGCGGCAGCTACCTGAAGCTGGGCTTCACGCTGCAGATGTCGGCGGCCTATGACCTGAACGCCGGTGGCGGGCACGGCGGTGGCGGCAAGCCGGACGGCTCGAAGGCGTTGGACATCGCGATCTCGCAGTTCTCCGGCGTGACCCTGACCGACGTGCAGGCCAACCGCGAGGCGATGAAGGCCCACTTCGAGGAGGCCGTCATCGAGGCCTACCACGGGGATGTCTACGAGCTCTGGTACACGGAGTACGTCACTCAGTGAAAGGACCCCTAGCCGTCCCGCCCAAGCTGATGCGCCGCACCTGAAGCATCGCGCCTGGCAGTCCACCCCGCGCCTCTCACGAGGGGCTGTCCCGTACCAGCCGGTGCCGGCTCCCCGGCGCCGGCTGGTCGGCGGTGGGGTCTTCATCTACTGCCTCGACCTGGAGGAGCGAAAGGATGCATCCGTCGGGGGTGGCTGGTTACCGAGGGCTCGCGTCAGCCCTAGCCACTTCCGATTCATGGAAGTATCTTCTCACTTATGAGAAGTAAGTCTCCGTCGCTGATGCCGATCTTCCGGTCGCAGCAACAGGCGGAGCTGCTGACTCAGCTGCATCTGCACCCAGACGCCCAGTACGCCCTCAGCGAGCTGGCGCAGGCGGCACGAGTTCCGCTGAGTACCGCGCACCGGGAGATGGCTCGCCTGGTCGACACTGGCCTGGTCGTCAGCCGCAGTGTCGGCCGCACCCGTCTCTACCAGGCCGACGCCGGTCATCCCGCCGCCCGTGCACTGACCGAGCTGCTGACTCTCACCTTCGGCCCGGCCCAGGTGATCGGCGAGGAGTTCGTCGAGCTGCCTGAGGTGGACTCGGTGCTGCTGTTCGGGTCCTGGGCAGCTCGGTACGCCGGGCAGGACGGCCCACCGCCGGCTGATATCGACGTTCTGATCATCGGCACCCCGCACCGCGCGGCGGTCTACGCCGCCGCCGACCGGGCCGCCGCGCGTCTGCGGCTCCCGGTGAACCCGGCGCTGCGGACACCGGACCAGTGGCGGGCCGCTGAAGACGCACTCGTCGACCAGGTGCACCGCTCCAGCTACTTGACGGTCATCCAGCGCGCCGCCAACCCATCCTCGGAGGCGGCGGCACCGCCGCTGACGGGGATCGGTGAACGGCGATGACCAGCTGGGCCAAGGGCGCAGCGGAGGTCGAGCAGCTCATCGCCGACCGGGAGCTGCAGCGGGCGCCCGGCGCGCAGCTGGCCGCGCAGGCGACCTTGGATCGAGCGCGCCAGCTGCTTACGTCGGCCGGCACGTTGCTGGAGACCGATCCGGGTACCGCCTTCATAATCGCCTACGACGCCGCCCGTCAGGCCGGGGCTGCTGTGCTCGCCCAGCAGGGTCTGCGGGCCACTCACGAAGGTGGCCACATCGTGGTCGAACGCGCACTGCGCGCGCAGTTCGAACCGGGATTCACCGACTTCGGCTACCTGCGCCGTCGCCGCCACGAGTTGGAGTACCCCGGACCCACGGGGCCGGAGATCACCAGTGTCGATGAAGCCCGCCAGGCGCTGACCGATGCCACCGCCATGGTCGAGGCCATTGCCCAGCTGCTGCCTGCACTCGACATCTTCTGAGCTGGCGCGCCTGAGCATGGGGGCGGGTCTGTCGTGCGGAGGCAGGCCGAAGTAGTTGGCCGGCGTTACCGACCTGTGACAACTATCTAGCTTCGTAGTATCGTCTTGCCCGGTCCGAGTGAGCCACGACCTCGCCCCGAGGTCCTCACCCGGACCCCGTCGAACTGCCACCGCTCGCGGTGGCGGACCGGGGACCCATCGTTCCCCTGGGGTGAATCTCGACCGGCCACCGTGCCGCCGCGAGTAGGGCTGTCTCCGGCCCGAACCCGTCAGCTAACTCGGTAGACGGTGAGGGAGAACGGAGCCCGTCGCGTTGGCGACATCGCACGACGTCTTGCACGACCCTGCCCGTCATCGGCCCCACCCGGGCCGGCCCCGCTGGCGCACCCCAGCGCTCGCATCAGCCCTGTCCGTGAGCGCGGCGTTATTGCTGGCTCTCACCGGCCCCGCGGCCCAGGCGGCACCCGGAGCGCCGGCCGCAGCGAGCCAGCCCGAGCTCGCCGCGGCCGAGGCCGCGCTGCGCGACGTCGAGGAGTCCGTGGCGGCAGCCGAGGAGAACCTGCAGCAGCTCACCGTGGAAGCCGAAGCTGTCGCCGACCAGAGCCTGGTCGCCCAGGCCGAGCTGGTCACCGCCCGGCAGCAAGCCGACGCCCGCGTCGCGGAGCTGACCGCTGCCGCCGCGGCCGTCGACCGGGCCCGAGCCGACGTCGCGGCCCTGGGCCGGCGGAGCTACATGGGCGCGGATGCCTATGGCGCTGCCTCGGCGTTCCTCGGCGCGGCCAGCCCCGATGAGGTGCTCGATCGGGCCGCCACCCTAGACCACCTCGGGGAGGCCCGGGCCGAGCAGCTCCAGCAGCTCGAGGTCGTCCAGGTCCAGCAGCAGGCAGCGACCGAGGCGGCCAAGGCCGCGGTGGACGCCCGCGATGCGGCCGCCCAGGCCGCCGCGGAGGCCGAGCGGGTCGCCAACGACAAGCTCGCGGCCGCGCAGCAGACCTACGACGCCGCCGTGGGGGAGAGGGCCGCGCTGGAGCAGCAGCTGCAGCAGGCCCGGGAGCGGCTGGCCACCCTCGCCCGTGAAGCGGCAGCCGCAGCAGCTGCCGAGCAGGACCGCAGCGCCGCAGTCGCGGCCGCAGCAGCTGCCGAGCGGGCCGGTAGCGCCTCGATCCCCGCCGCACCTGGGACGGCCAGCGGGGCCACCGCACCGGCCGAACGGGGCAACCAGGCGGCCTCCCGTGGAAGCGAGCGGAGCGCCGCCGGCACCGGCATCCCGACCACCGGCCGGGTCACCTCCTGCTACGGCACCCGCTCGGGGACCATGCACAACGGCATGGACATCGCCGCCCCGATCGGCACCCCCATCTACGCCCCCGCCGATGGCGTGGTGCTCCAGGCCGGTCCCGCGTCGGGCTTCGGGTTGGCCGTCTACCTGCAGCACGCCGATGGCTCGATCACCCTCTACGGCCACATCGACAGCTACTCCGTCGCCGCCGGCCAGCGGGTGACCGCGGGGCAGCAGATCGCCGCCGTCGGCAACAAGGGCCAGTCCACCGGCGCCCACCTGCACTTTGAGGTGCACCAGGGCGGGCTGTACGTCAACCGCACCAACCCCGTTCCGTGGCTCACCGCCCGCGGCCTGTCGATGGGCGGTGGCTGCGGCTGACCACCCAGCGGGGCCATGGACAGCTGAACCGGTGGCCCCGCCGGGTGATCGGTACTGACGTATCGCCGTGCCCACCCCCCGCCGGCGCGCCGTGAGCGTTTGCAGCGCAGGTGGCCCGTGGCCGAGGAGATAACCCCAGGCCACGGGCCGCCAGCGGCAGGGGGCCCCGGCAGCTGATCAGCAGGCCGGCCGCCAGCTGCCTGACCGGACCGGGTGCTCCAGCTCAGCACCGGCCGCCCATCGAGACCCCGCGGGCGGCCAGCCAGGAGATGGGGTCCACCGCACCGGTGTGCAGACCAGCGGTGTTGACCTGGAAGTGCAGATGCGGACCGGTGGACTGCCCCTTGTTGCCCACCTCGGCGATCACCGTGCCGGCCGACACCCGCTGCCCGGCAGTCACGAAGTAGTCGTTGATGTGCCCATAGACCGACACTGACCCGTCATCGTGCTGCAGGTAGACCGCCAGCCCGTACCCGCTGGCCTCCCCGGCGCGGACCACCCGGCCGGCGGCGGCGGCATAGATCGGGGTGCCGATCGGGGCGGCGATGTCCACGCCGTTGTGCATGACCCCCCAGCGCATCTCGAAGCACGTCGTGAACCGGCCACCGGTCGGGGCCACGCCGCCGCCGGTCACCGGCCGCGGTGCGGGAGCATCGGCGATGTCCGGGGCCGGAGCTGGCTTGGGCCCGGCGGCCGGCTCCGCTGGCTTGGCAGCCGGGGTGCCCGCCTTGACCTGGGGCGTGGTCTGCGCCGCTTGCTTGGACGGCGAGGTGGCCTGTGCTGCCGCCCTGGCCGTGGCGGCGGCCTGCGCCGCCGCCTTGGCGGCCGCGGCGGCCTGAGCCTCAGCCTCGGCCTTCTCCCGCGCCTGCTGCTGCTGCCACGCCTGGTAGGCGTTGCGCTGCCCCTGCAAAGACAGGAGACGGACCTGAGCTTCCTGCAGCTGCGTCTCGATGGTGGCGCGCTGAGCGGCGAGGGCGTCGGCGGCGGCCTGGAAGACCGCGACCTGCTCATCGGCCGCCGCCTTGGCAGCCGAAGCCTGCTCGGCGGCCTGGGCTCGATCGGCGACCGCCGCCCGTGCCCGGGTGTCGGCGTCGACGTGGGCGGTCTCGGCGATCCGCAGGCTCTCCAGCGTGGCGGTGCGCTGATCGGCCAGCAGACGCAGCGTGGCGGCTCCCTCCAGCAGCTGGTCCGGCCCGGTGGCGCTGAGCAGCGCGGCGATGCCGCTGAGGTCCCCGCTGGACATGTACCGCTCCCGCCCCACGGTGGCCACGTCGGCCCGGGCCAGGGTCACCGCCTGCTGCGCGGCCCGCAGCTCGGCCGCGGTCACCACCGCCTGCTCTTCAGCGGCCTCCAGCTCTCCCTGGGCGATGCGGTCGGCCTCGCTGACCGCCTCGGCCTGGACCATCACCCGCTCGAGGTCGCTCTCCGCGCCGGACAGCAGCCCGGCCAGGCGGCCCACCTCGGCGGCGGCCTGCTCCTGACTGGACTGAGCTGCGCTCAGGTCCGCGTCGCTGGGGTTGCTCGGTGCGGCCTGAGCCGAGGCGGCCAGGGGACCGAAGGAGACCGCGGCCACGGCCAGAACGAGCCCCACCGTCCACAGCCTGACCGGCCGCTGCAGGGCGCGGCCGCGACCGGGGCGCACTCCTGCCGGTGAGACGACGCTCCGCTCGGACCGCTGTTGCGGCCGGTCAGCAGCCCTCTGGCGAGGGAGGTTGCTGAACCCACCGCGGCGAAGGTGTCCGGTGCACATCGGCTGTCGTCCTCACATCCCATTGCTACTACTGGTCGTAGTTGCAACGGCAGTAAGGGTGTTCGTCTTGAGGGGGAGAGGCCGCTGTTCAGAGAAGGGCTCGCGGGAAGTGAGTGGATCAGGTGACCGCGCACAGCACGATGTTGAAGCCCAGCCACGTGGTCGCCGCGGGAAGAAGCAGCGCCCCGGTCGCCATCGCCAAGGTCCCCGGCCAGCGGAGAAGATGGCTCATGCGCCACGGGTCGGTGGTTTCCAGCCGGCTGATGCGCAGCTCGGTCAGGCGGGAGGCCATGGCCAGCCCGAAGGGGAGGACCGGCTGTCCGGTCATCCGGCGCAGCGCGACCTGAACGGCCTCGGGCCCGCACCGCCGCGCTGCGTGGGCATCGGCGGCGAGCTCCACCAGGTCCCGAATGGCGGCCGGCGCTGCGCGCAGCAGGGGGCACCAGGGGAGGGCGGCGGCCAGTGTCTCAGCGATCGTCACCAAAGCGTGGTGGTGGCCCCGTAGGTGTGCACGCTCATGCTCCAGCGTCGCTGCGACTGCCTCCGGTGGCAACTGCGCCCGCAGCCCATCCGAGGCGATGATCACCCCGGGACGACCGCTGATGGACATGGCCATCGCCCGGTGGTCAGCGACCCACAGCGGCTCACCGGCCGAGGAGCTCGAGGCCAGCAGTCGCAGCTGCTGTACATGCGGGGCGTGCCGCCGGACCGACCGCACGCGCTTCAGCACCGCTCTGCCCAGGCGCACCACGATGGTCGCGGCCATGATCAGGCTGATGCCGGCGACCGTCTGCTGCCAGGCAGGCACGGTGCCCGTGGTGACCGCGGTCCAGCAGCCCCCCACCAGTTGGATGAGCCCACTGGCCTCGTGCTGGTCCATCGGCAGGGCGAGCAGGCCGATCATGGCCAGGGTCGAGGCGACCAGCCCGACAGACAACAGCGACCAGCCCACCAGCAGGATCGTGGGATCCACCCGCCGCTCAGCCAGCCACAGCAGCGACCGGTGCCCGTAGAGACCCAGAGCGGTTCCGGCGGCCAGAACAGCGAGCATGCCGATCATGAGGTCGCTGCCCGCCGCTCGAGCGCCTCACGCAACACCAAGGACTCCTCATCGGAGGCCGTCTCGGCGAAGTGCAGCAGCACCGACCGGGGATCGTCTGAAGCGTCCAGGATCTCCCGCAGCGAGGCCGCCGCCGCACCCTGGCGCGTCACGGTCGGGCGGTAGCTGAACGCCCGACCCACCGGCTCCCGCTCCACCAAGCCCTTGCGCAGCAGGTTCCCCAGCACGGTCATCACGGTGGTGTAGGCCAGACTGCGTTGCGGCGGCATCTTCGCCAGCACCTCGCGCACGGTCAGCGGGGCGTCGGTGGACCACAAGACGTCCATCACGGCGGCCTCGAGCTTGCCCAAGTGAGGCATGGCCGCTCCTCACTTCTCCTGGGTCAACACGGTCCGGCAGCGCTGCGCGAGGCCACAGTGTGGCCTGCGGGTTCATCTGGATGAGTCGTCATCGTATGAGCTGCACCCGCTCAGCACCCCACGACCAGAAGCACCAGAGGCTTCGAGGACCACCTCATCTGCCCCACCAGCATCAACTATCCGACACGCATAGGACAGCGGGATGGTCCGGTGATCACCGCCCTATCTTCAGCGGCGCCGGGACGAGTTGTCGTCACCCACGAGGGGACCTCGGTCCGGCGCCGCCGAACCTCAGCCCACCGTTGAGGACCGGGGACCCACCGCAGTCCTGGGGTCAATCGTGCCCGCCCACGCCGGGTGGCACGACGGGCGACTTCCCGCCCGAACCCGTCAGCTAACTCGGTATGCGGCCACGGAAGACAGGAGGGCGCCCCCGTGGCGACCACGCACCCCTACCGGTTCCGCCGGGCTGCCGGAGCGCGCCCGGCCACCGCGCTCGCGCTCCTCACGGTGCTCACCGCCACAGGCGTGGCCCTGACCCCCGCCGGGGCCAGCGCCGCCCCGGGTGAGGCCGCGACCGGGGAGCAGGCGGCCCAGCTGGCCGCCGACAGCGGCCACCAGCTGGAGGTGCTCACCGAGGAGTACAACGACGCCCGGGAGACCCTCGCTCAGCAGCAGGCCGCCGCCGCTGACGCCGCCGCCGCACGGGCGGCCGCCGACGCGCAGCTGGCCGCCCTGCAGGACCAGATCGCCGCCGTCGCGCACACCGCGTTCACCGGGGACGGGTTGGGCCCGCTGCAGGCCTTCATGACCAGCGGGTCCGCCGATGAGTTCCTCGAGCGGGTCGCCACCCTCGACTCCGTCGCCGGCTACCACAACGACGTCTTGGCCCAGGTCGCCGAGTCACGCGCGTCCGCCGAGCGCGCCGGTGCCGCCGCCGCGCAGGCCACCGCCGCGGCAGAGCAGCAGCTGGCGGCCGTCCAAGGGCAGCAGGAGCAGCTGCAGACCGAGATCGCTGATTACAAGGCCCAGTACGCCGCCCTCACCGCCGCCGAGCAGGAGCAGGCCAACGCCGCCCACGGCGGGCCGGCTCTGCAAGCACCGGCCGCTGGCTCGGTGCAGGCCGGCAGCGACGCCGCCCAGGTCATCATCGACACCGCCATGGCCCAGGTCGGGGACCCCTACGTTTGGGCCGCCGGGGGGCCGGACGCCTTCGACTGCTCGGGGTTGACCCAGTACGCCTTCGCCGCGGCCGGGATCTCCCTGCCGCACTCCAGCAAGGCCCAGGCCGCCTTGGGGCGCCCGGTGTCCCGGGCCGAGCTGCAGCCCGGTGACCTCGTCTACTTTTTCAGCCCGGTCAGCCACATCGGCATCTACATCGGTGGCGGCAAAATGGTCCACGCCCGGACGTTCGGCGAGCCGGTCAACGTCGGCAGTGTGGATATGTCCGGTTATGCCGGGGCGCGCCGCATCCTGCCCTGACCAGCACCTCACCGACCTTATTACCGCCTTGCCGCAATGCCGCCATGCCGCCATGCCGCAATGTCGCAATGCCGCAAGTACTCGAGCAGCCCTTCGAGCAGGAGCCCAGTACTACCTGAGGTAGTAACCTGTGGGATGTGCTGGGACGAGTGGGGACGATGCGGGCAGCTCGACTGCTGGTGTTGCTGACCCTCGCGGCGGTCTTCGCCATGCACGGGCTGCAATGCATCAGCGCCGACCCCGGCGGCACCCACCCCGCCGACCACGGCGCCATGTCCTCCGCGGACTCCGCGGCCCTCGTGGCGTCAGGGGTGTCCATGGCGCCAGCGGTGTCCATGGCAACCAATGCCGCGGTCCCAGGCCACACCGCCGCGGTCGCGTCCGCCGGTCCAGCCCACGGCGCGCCGGCGGCGGCAGCCACCGGCGCGACAGGCTCGTCCAGTCCCGAATCAGGACATGGCTGGGCGCACGCCCTCGCGGTGTGCCTGGCGGTACTACTAGCCGGACTGGCCGGCCTGGCCGTGCTGGCGGCGGCACTCCTGCTCAAGAGAGCAACACCGATCGGCAGCCGGGAAGTCTTGCTGGCCCGCGCCCGATCCTGGTGGGCCGCGATCCAGCTCCCTAGACCACCCGACCTCGCCTCCCTCTGTCTCCTCCGGATTTAGGCCGAACCACCGACCCGGCCGCTCCCGCGACCACCGGGTCAGTCGTCCACCACCAGATCCCACCCACAGGAGAAGCAATGACCCGCACCACCCTTCGCCGCGCCCGCCTCACTGCTGGCCTCATCGCCGGCGTCGTCGTCCTCGCCGGCTGCTCCAATGGCTCCGATGACAGCACCGCAGCTGGTGGCAGCTCCGCCAGCTCCGCCGCAGGCAGTGCATCGGCGAGTGCGTCGGCTGAGTTCAACGACGCCGACGTGGCCTTCGTCCAGGGGATGCTCCCGCACCACGAGGGTGCCCTGGAGATGGCCCAGCTGGCCGAGGGCCGCGCGCAGGACCCCCGCGTCCTGGATCTGGCCAGCCGGATCGAAGCCGCCCAGGAGCCGGAGATCGAGACCATGACCGGCTGGCTGCAGGCATGGGGGCAGCCTGAGTCCGGCGGCATGGGCGGCATGGACCACGGCGCCATGGGCGGCATGGACATGGACATGTCCGGCCTGGAGGCCGCCTCCGGGACCGAGTTCGACCGGATGTTCCTGAAGATGATGAGCGAGCACCACCAGCAGGCGGTCGACATGGCCAAGACCGAGATCTCCGACGGCGAGAACGCCGACGCCATCGCCCTGGCCGAGGAGATCTCCACCTCCCAGGCCGCCGAGATCGAGGAGATGCAGACCATCCTCTCCGAGCTCGGAAGCTGACGACGCGATCCGGTGGCGGCCCGGTGTTACACCGGGCTGCCACCGGATCCGCCCCGCAGGGGCAGTAGCT
>NZ_JBISCA010000008.1:1645-4818 GCF_046635825.1 Modestobacter sp. SSW1-42
TGGTGTGGTTGTGGGTGGGTGTGGGTGTTCTTGTGTGTGGTCAAGTTGTTAAGGGCACACGGTGGATGCCTGGGCACCAGGAGCCGATGAAGGACGTAGGAGGCTGCGATAAGCCTCGGGGAGCTGTCAACCGAGCGTTGATCCGAGGATTTCCGAATGGGGGAACCCCGCACCAGTCATGTGGTGTGACCCGCGCCTGAACACATAGGGCGTGTGGAGGGAACGTGGGGAAGTGAAACATCTCAGTACCCACAGGAAGAGAAAACAACCGTGATTCCGTGAGTAGTGGCGAGCGAAAGCGGATGAGGCTAAACCGATCGCATGCCAAGCCGGCAGGCGTTGTGTGGTCGGGGTCGTGGGACGACTCAGTTGGTTCTGCCGAACCTGCAGGGAGTCAGAAAGCCATGTGTTAGTGGAAGGCCTCTGGAAGGGGTCGCCGTAGAGGGTGAGAGCCCCGTACACGAAAACTCATGGCCTCCCGAGTTGTATCCCAAGTAGCACCGAGCCCGTGAAATTCGGTGTGAATCTGGCGGGACCACCCGCTAAGCCTAAATACTCCCTGGTGACCGATAGCGGACAAGTACCGTGAGGGAAAGGTGAAAAGTACCCCGGGAGGGGAGTGAAATAGTACCTGAAACCGTGTGCCTACAAGCCGTGAGAGCCTTATGCGCACTTGTGCGTGGGGGTGATTGCGTGCCTTTTGAAGAATGAGCCTGCGAGTTAGCGGTACGTGGCGAGGTTAACCCGTGTGGGGTAGCCGTAGCGAAAGCGAGTCCGAACAGGGCGATGGAGTCGCGTGCTCTAGACCCGAAGCCGAGTGATCTACCCATGGCCAGGTTGAAGCGCGGGTAAGACCGCGTGGAGGACCGAACCCACTTCAGTTGAAAATGGAGGGGATGAGCTGTGGGTAGGGGTGAAAGGCCAATCAAACTCGGTGATAGCTGGTTCTCCCCGAAATGCATTTAGGTGCAGCGTCACGTGTTTCTTGCCGGAGGTAGAGCACTGGATGGTCTAGGGGCCCCACAAGGTTACTGAAATCAACCAAACTCCGAATGCCGGTAAGTGAGAGCGTGGCAGTGAGACTGCGGGCGATAAGGTTCGTAGTCGAGAGGGAAACAGCCCAGATCATCAGCTAAGGCCCCTAAGCGTGTGCTAAGTGGAAAAGGATGTGGGATTGCCGTGACAACCAGGAGGTTGGCTTAGAAGCAGCCACCCTTGAAAGAGTGCGTAATAGCTCACTGGTCAAGTGGTTCCGCGCCGACAATGTAGCGGGGCTCAAGCACACCGCCGAAGCTGTGGCATTCACATGAGCCCGTCGGTCCTCTCGGGGGCCGGCCAGGTGTGTGGATGGGTAGGGGAGCGTCGTGTGGCGATTGAAGCGGCGGAGTGATCCAGCCGTGGACGCCACACGAGTGAGAATGCAGGCATGAGTAGCGAAAGGGGAGTGAGAAACTCCCCCGCCGGATGACCAAGGGTTCCTGGGCCAGGCTAATCCGCCCAGGGTGAGTCGGGACCTAAGGCGAGGCCGACAGGCGTAGTCGATGGACAACGGGTTGATATTCCCGTACCCGCGAAAGAACGCCCATGCTGAACCCAGCGATGCTAACCGCCTGAAACCGGTGACTGACCTTCGGGTCTGATCCGGCGGAACGCGGGACCCGGACTGGTAGTAGGCAAGCGATGGGGTGACGCAGGAAGGTAGTCCTACCGGTGAGTGGTAGTACCGGTGCAAGGGTGTGGCCCGTGGGATAGGTAAATCCGTTCCACACGAGGGTGAGGCCTGACGCATAGCCGAATGAGGCGAATTGGATGATCCTATGCTGCCGAGAAAAGCCTCTAGCGAGTTCTTAGCGGCCCGTACCCCAAACCAACTCAGGTGGTCAGGTAGAGAATACCAAGGCGATCGAGCGAACTGTGGTTAAGGAACTCGGCAAAATGCCCCCGTAACTTCGGGAGAAGGGGGGCCATCTGCTGTGAACCGCTTACGCGGGGCAGCGGTGGGTGGCCGCAGAGACCAGTGAGAAGCGACTGTTTACTAAAAACACAGGTCCGTGCGAAGTCGAAAGACGATGTATACGGACTGACGCCTGCCCGGTGCTGGAACGTTAAGGGGACGGGTTAGCCGCAAGGCGAAGCTCAGAACTCAAGCGCCAGTAAACGGCGGTGGTAACTATAACCATCCTAAGGTAGCGAAATTCCTTGTCGGGTAAGTTCCGACCTGCACGAATGGCGTAACGACTTCTCAGCTGTCTCAACCACAGGCTCGGCGAAATTGCACTACGAGTAAAGATGCTCGTTACGCGCGGCAGGACGGAAAGACCCCGGGACCTTCACTATAGCTTGATATTGGTGTTCGGTTCGGCTTGTGTAGGATAGGTGGGAGACTGTGAAGCGGGCACGCCAGTGTTCGTGGAGTCATCGTTGAAATACCACTCTGGTCGAATTGGATGTCTAACCTCGGTCCGTGATCCGGATCAGGAACAGTGTCAGGTGGGTAGTTTAACTGGGGCGGTTGCCTCCCAAAATGTAACGGAGGCGCCCAAAGGTTCCCTCAGCCTGGTTGGCAATCAGGTGTCGAGTGCAAGTGCACAAGGGAGCTTGACTGCGAGACCGACGGGTCGAGCAGGAGCGAAAGCTGGGACTAGTGACCCGGCACCGGCATGTGGAAGCGGTGTCGCTCAACGGATAAAAGGTACCCCGGGGATAACAGGCTGATCTTCCCCAAGAGTCCATATCGACGGGATGGTTTGGCACCTCGATGTCGGCTCGTCGCATCCTGGGGCTGGAGTAGGTCCCAAGGGTTGGGCTGTTCGCCCATTAAAGCGGTACGCGAGCTGGGTTTAGAACGTCGTGAGACAGTTCGGTCCCTATCCGCCGCGCGCGTAAGAGACTTGAGAAGTGCTGTCCCTAGTACGAGAGGACCGGGACGGACGAACCTCTGGTGTGCCAGTTGTTCCGCCAGGAGCACTGCTGGTTGGCTACGTTCGGCAGGGATAACCGCTGAAAGCATCTAAGCGGGAAGCCTTCTTCAAGATGAGGTCTCTCACCGGGTCAACCGGGTAAGGCCCCCGCCCAGACCAGCGGGTTGATAGGCCGGAGGTGGAAGCGGCGCAAGTCGTGGAGCTGACCGGTACTAATAGGCCGAGGGCTTGACCATCACAACACCCAGCCTT
>NZ_JBISCA010000009.1:0-2380 GCF_046635825.1 Modestobacter sp. SSW1-42
TGATGGCGCTCGCCGAATGTCCCCAGGGGTGCTCATCGAAAGTCCCCACCCGGGTGCGGGGTCAGGTTAGCGGTCGGCGGGTGCCGGTGGCGGTGCGGCGGAGGGTGTCGGTGCGGGCGTGGTGGTCGCGCAGGCGGTAGCTGTCGCCGTCGAGGTTGAGCACGACGGAGCGGTGGAGGAGTCGGTCGAGCATGGCGGCGGCGACGGTGGTGTCGCCGAGGACTTCGCCCCAGGAGGCGACTCCGCGGTTGGTGGTGAGCACGATGGAGGTCTTGCCGTATCGCTGGGAGACGACCTGGAACAGTGCCGAGGCGGCCTCGGCGGGCAGTGGGAGGTAGCCGAGCTCGTCGATGACGAGCAGGGTGGGTCCGGCGAAGAAGCGCATGGTGGTGGCCCAGCGGCCTTCGATGGCGGCGCGGTGGCAGCGGGCGGCGAGGTCGGCGGCGGTAGTGAAGTAGGTGCGGTAGCCCGCCTGCGCGGAGGCTCTCGCCAGCCCGACCGCGAGGTGGGTCTTGCCGACTCCCGGTGGGCCGATGAGCAGCACGTTCGTGGCGGTCTCCAGGTAGCGGCAGGTCGCCAACTCCTGGATGAGCGCCCGGTCCACTCCGGGGGCGGCTTCGTAGTCGAAGTCCTCGAGTGAGGCCGGGGAGGGCAGGGAGGCGAACCGGAGCCGCCCGGCCAGCCGCCGTGCCTCGGTGTCGGTGACCTCCAGTGCCAGCAGCCGCTCGAGGGCGGCGGTCAGACTGAGGTTCTCGGCGCGGGCGGCGTCGAGCACCCCGGGCAGGGCCTCAGCTGCGGCGTGCAGCTTCAAGGTAGCCAGGTGCCCGCGCAGCTGCTGGTAGACGCTGGCCTGCGCGGCAGTGCTCGGCTCGGTCGGGGTGGTCATCGGAGGGTGTTCCTTCCTCGGGCGGCGCGGTCGTAGGCGGCCAGGTCGATCACGACCCGGCCGGGATCTGGGGCGGTCGCGGTGGTCTTCTCGCGGAGGTGGTCGGCGGCGGCCTGGGCGGCCGGGCCGGGTGGGATGCGCTGTTTGCGCCGGTGCGGAGCGGCGGTGGTGAACGCGGCCAGCGCAGCGGTCTCCAACGCGGTCACGTGGCCGGAGTCGCGGATCATCGCCCCGGCTCCGTCGGCGGCCAGCCGGTGCCGGGCGACCACGGTGGGCAGCCGGCCGATGGTCTGACCGGTGGTGATGTCGATGCTGGTGGCGCCGAGGCGGTGGGTCACGGTCACCGTGGTGCCGGTCAGCTCCGGCGGCACGGAGTAGAAGTTGCCGCGGTAGGCGACCAGGGACTGCGCGGAGACCTTGCGTTCTGCGGTGAGCACGGCCGGGAACGGCGCCGGCAGCGGAGCGAGCCGCTCGGCCGCCGCGTGGGTGAGCACGCTGCCCCGTCGACCGGAGAGGGTGCGCAACCGGGCGTCGCTGCGGGTCGCGCAGAACTCGTCCAGCGAGGCCTGCGCGGCCTCAACCGTGACGTCGTCGGGCAGGGTGCGCCACCAGCGTTGGGCGGCGGTGTGGTTGGCCCTCTCCACCACGCCCTTGCGGTTGCCCCGCCGCGGTGGGCAGATCGCCACGGTGACGCCGTAGTGCTTGGCGACCGCGGCGAACGAGGTGCTCACCTTCCCCGAGCCGGGATGGCAGACCGTCGCCATCCGGTCGAACCGCCAGTCCCGGGTCAACCCACCCAGGCCGGCGGCGACCCGGTGCAGAGCGTCGATCAGCTGCGGCTGCTCCATCGAGGAGCAGAGCACCCCGCGCCACCGGCCGGAGTGCGCCAACGCTCCGACCAGCAGGAACGCCCTACTTCCGTAGCCGGCGGCGGCCCAGGCGGCGGGTGGGTCGGGGAGTTCGACCCAGTCCCACTGGGTCTCCTCACCGGCCGGGTGGTCGATCACCGCCGCCGGCCGACCCTTGGCCGGAGAGCACGGCTCACACGCCGGCCGCAGGTTCCGGGCCCGTAGCTGGCGGGTGAACGTGGAGTAGGCCCGGTCGTAGCCCAGCGCGGTGATCTCGTCGAACAACGTCATCGCCCACAGGTGCGGGTCCTCGGTCAGCCGGGCCCGGCAGTAGTCGACGAACGGATCGAACAGGTCCGCGGCGGCCGGGGCGCGAACTCCGGCCTGGCGGCCGTTCAGGTAGGCGCGGATGGTCTTGCGGTCGCGACCCAGATGCCGGGCGATCGCCGAGATCGTCCAGCCCTGGCGACGTAGCGCGTGCACGTCGATGTCGTCCTCCCGTGTGAGCATGAGAGGCAGGGCTCCTTCGAGGTGGTGCGGTGGTCAGAGACCGCCATCCTCGGAGGAGCCCCCGCCGTCTCGGCGGAGCTCCACGGGTGGGGACTTTCAGTGAGCAGGTCTGGGGACTTTCAGCTGAGCGCCGTCA